>NZ_DLFW01000034.1 GCF_002482385.1 Dysgonomonas sp. UBA7710
TTCAATTTGATGAAGTAGACAGGATTATTGGGGATATAAGAGATAACCAAGATCTTGAAATAACCGAATTCACCATTGCTGGATATGCCTCTCCCGAAGGCAGTTTTGAACATAATCGCATACTGGCGCAAAACAGGGCTAATTCCTTTGCTCATTACCTGGTCTCCAAATTTGGTGTCTCGCGCGACAAATTTACGGTTGAAGGCAAAGGAGAAGACTGGGAAGGTCTGCGTAAAG
This sequence comes from Dysgonomonas sp. UBA7710, assembly GCF_002482385.1. Classification (GTDB taxonomy): domain Bacteria; phylum Bacteroidota; class Bacteroidia; order Bacteroidales; family Dysgonomonadaceae; genus Dysgonomonas. Next base: position 238 of record NZ_DLFW01000034.1, read on the forward strand.
CAATTTCTGTTTCATTCCTGGCAGACAAACAAAATATTCTGAATATAATTGACAAGGTTCAGAATCCCGATGTGCGGAATATTGAACTGTTGAAACTTTCAAACGGAGATACCTATAAAACACTGCTTAATAATTATTATCCTCTATTGAGACGTACAGAATATACAGTAGCCTACGTGGTACGTGCCTTTAATGTGGAAGAAGCCAGAGAAGTGATAAAGAAAAATCCAAAACTTCTCAGCCTAAACGAAATGTACCTGGTGGCAGAAAGTTACCCATCGAACAGCAAAGAGTTTCGTGACGTCTTTGATATCGCAGTCAGATTATACCCTGAGAGCGAAATTGCTATTATTAATTCCGCAGCCGCAGATATTGAAAGCAAAAATTATGACACAGCCATTGAACGGCTAAAAAGAATAGAAGAGAAACCGACTGTGTGGAATAATCTTGGTGTGGCTTATATATTAAAAGGTGATATGGAAAAAGCTTTAGGGTATTTCAATAAATCAGCAGATAACGGAGATAAAGATGCAAGTGCCAATCTGGAAATTATTAATAGAATCCTCAAATAAAAATAATATACAATACTGATAAACCGCATTATTCACAAAACAAACAAAAATAGATTTTTAATTTTTAATCGATAAAAAAATGAAAGTAACCAAATTATTTTTAACTGCTGCAATCGCATTAAGTTTGGGATTGACAGCCTGTAGCAATGACGATGATATATCATCGGGCGGAGAAAAAGAAGGTAATACGAATGTGAGTGTTACCTTGAAGATGTCCCAGAATTCAGGGTTGAGGGCAACAAAAGCTCTGCCTGAAGATTACAACAATATCGGGGAATGGGCTGGAAAAGACGATATAAAAACTGTAGCTGTTTATCTCATAGACGGATCATCGGTTACCTCAAAATCACTTGAAGTCGGTGCCAGTGGCTCAGGAAAAGATTATGAAAAAATCATAAACGGTAGTGACATAACACTGGTTCCTAAGACACAAAATGCTGCAATTAAGACTACAGCCGGAGCCAAGAAAGTATATGTTCTGGTAAACGGAACAACAGAAGTAGTAAATGCGTTGGCTAAAACGCCGGTGGCTGAGTTTGAAAATGCTTACACCCAGGCGGCGTTGTATCTGGCTAACTCGGGTGCCCAAACATTTACCAATACTTCTGCGGATAAACTAGCAGTCAAAAATGGAACGACAGATGAAACAATCGTCATGACCAATGTTGAGCCTAAAACAATAAATGTGGAAGCCAATGTAACAGATACCGAAACGTTGGCTACAACCTCACCTAAAAACCGTGTTAGCCTGGAAGTGGAAAGAGCTGTCGCCCGGGTTATGGTTTCGACTCAGGCTTTGAGCTACACCGTGCCTTCAGCGGGAGGTTCACCCCTAGGTGTGATATCCGATATCAACTGGGTACTGGCACAAGGTGAAAGTTCTTTGTATATCCAACGGAAAGCAGATTGGGTTACACCTAGCTATTCATGGGTTCCCACTTCAGATGCTGACTTTTGGGGGACCGATATTACAGGTAGCTCTTCTAAATACGATTATTCGGGTTTGTTTGAAAACTATGACTCTGCTAACCAGTTCGGAGGAACTGCCGTTAAAACAATGACTGACTATGCAACCGATCCTTACGGACAAGTAACCGCAGAGTTGAATGCCGAACTGTCAGGTAAATTTATCCTGCCAAACACACACGCTTATGCTGCAGGTGCTACTTCCAGCTATAAAAAAGGAAATACAGCCTATGTGCTTATCCGTGCTAAATTCACACCTGCGGCTGCGGCATTTGCAGACGGTGAAACGTATACTCCAAATAACGACTTCTTCGTGGGTGAAAACGGTAAGTTCTATACTACTGCCGAAAACGCCCAAAATACAGCGAAAGGTGGTGTTGAAGATCAGACTGTAGCTAGATATGTAAAAGGTAAAGTATTATATTATGCATGGGTAAATCCTGATGCTGTTCCGGCATGGTATAATTCTCCGGTTATAAGAAATAACGTATACCATATCCACATTACAGGATTCAGAAATCTGGGAACAAACTGGAACCCGTTATTCCCTGAAGATCCGAATAATCCGAAAGGCCCTGAAGATCCATCTAACCCGGGTACGAATCTACCTCTAAATCCGGATCCTAAACCAAGTGTACCTGGATATAATGAGCCTGAGAATCCGATTAAACCGACTGATCCATTAACTACTCCTGAAACATGGATGAGCGTGGATGTGAAAGTTCTTCCTTGGACGCTTCACTCGTATTCTGTATCTCCGGGGATTTAATCTTCAAAAATAAAAAACAATAACTTCGGTAGGGAGCGGTATTTCCCTACCGATTATTCAAATCAAACATTAAATTAATAAAAAGTACAAGGGATGAAGAATTTACGAATCTGGATAATAATGGTATTGTTCGCGACAGGGGCTCTTTTCTGGGGTTGCGATTCCCTTATCTACGATGACCTGAAAGATTGCCCTCAGGGTGTTTATGTAAAATTCTACTCCAAGACCCCATGTGTAGACGATTCCCTGTTTATAGGGAGCGTATCCTCACTAACCGTATTTGCATTCGATCAGGAAGGCAAACTTTCAACTACAGTACAACAACAGGATGTAACCTTGGATCGTGACTATGAAATGCTTGTTCCCGTATCTGACGGAAATTATTCATTTATAGCATGGACAGGGATAAATGATAAATTCAAAAAAAATACATTCACTCCTGGAATAACCACCAAAGAGGATGTGATGATGACTATTAACTCAACAAATAATATAGCGACCACTCTTACTTCTACAGAACGTATATGGCATGGTGAAAGCCCGGTCGTTTTTTTACCCAATCCGGAAGAATACGGCTCGTTATATAAACATACAGCAGTAAATCTAAGGGAACTGACCAACAGGGTCAAGATAATCGTCGAGTTCGATAATGTTACGATGAAAACATATGACCCGACAAAATTGAATGTAGCCGTTTCATCGGCTAACGGTACGGTACGTATAAACGGTACGATGCCTATGAATACTCCGGTACTGACCTATCCGTCTATAGAGACCAAACTGGAAGGAAATACAGGTGAATGGAATTATGCCATGCTGGACCTTACTACCGGTTACAGCAACAAACTGAATATTACCTATACAGGAAACGATAAGGAAGAAACCGTCTTTGACGGTGACCTGATTGCCAGCATCCTGTTAAGAGCTGTAGACAAGGGTGTAAACCTCGACTGTGAAAATGACTTTACAATCAAATTCCTGATCAAGGATTATTGTGCCGAGTGCTGGACTCACTTCAGTTGCACCATTTATGTGAACAACTGGCTTGTTCATAGCTATAGCACTGATTTATAAATTTAAGCCTGCCGGGCTTGAATAATCCAAACGATTATGATATTAAAAATACGATATATACTCTTACTCTGTCTGCCGGTTCTGCTTGTGGCTTGTGACTCTTTTATCTATGAAAATCAGGATGAAACAGACAAGACAACCAAAGGACAGGAGGTATACTTATCTGTAAACAGGGCGCAGGCAGCCGATACGGAAACAATCAATGAAGATGCAGCAGATTATGAAGATCGCGTACACGATCTGGCCTTGCTGGTCTTCGATTCATCGACCGGAGAAAAGATCTCTGAATATTTCGATGAAGCAATACCCTTTACAGATAAGGAAAAAACCTTTACCTTAAAGTTGACCACAGGACAACGTGATTTTTATTTTGTGGCCAATATGCCGATGGCAGCATTGAAGATGATAGCCACAAAGTCATTGATGGACAGTTACATGTCTGCTTTCCGCGATATGGAAACAGACCTGTATCTTTCAGCCGCAGAAAGTAAGGGCTTTCCGATGTCCAGAACATATCTGAACCAAACAGTAAGTGTAGGCGGAAACATCTACCAGCCGAAGCCTTTCCGACCTGTTGTGAACGGGACAGAAGAAAACCGGGTGAAGTTAATCCGTGCTGTCGCCAAACTCGAAGTCGTAATAGAGGGGGCATCTATAGGTTCCGGTGTCAAGAACATTTATTATAAAAATGCATATCGTCAGTTCGGGCTCATACCTGATATGTATCCTGCAACTATAGGGTATTATGAAGATAAGCTGTTAAAAAAAGTGGGTAATTCATATCTGTACTATATGCCGGAAGCCATGATGATGAATACAAATCCTGTCTGGTCAGTATCAGATCATAAACCGGTCAACTACTTCAGGATTGAAACCCTTGACGGAAAATTCTACGACATACCTGTCATTACAGACGACCGCACCATCACCGACACGGATTATCTGGCCTTTGCCACCGGTCAAAATACGGATAAGCCCGACTATAACATCTACAGAAACAGGCATTACTACTATGTTATCAAAAAATTGCAAACGATAGAAATCATTTATACCATCGATCCATGGACAGTTAAAAAAAGTGCAACTTACATGGGTTACGGGTATAATGTGAACGTTGACAATGACGGGAATGTAATGATCAGTAATACGATAGAAGTTTGTGATCCGCATCATGTTACGCTGAAAGCTATAAACGGATGTACTTTCTCAGACGCTGCATTGACTAAAGAATTTATAAAGACAAGCCCTACTGACAAAGAGGATTATACACTGACAAATATTCCTCAATCCGGGAATTATCTGGAAGTATATTACAATGGGATTCTGGTGAAGACATTCAGTAAATAAAAGAATATGAAAATATATATATACATAATAGGCTTCTTAAGTCTGCTGTTCACCGGTTGTTCAGGTGATGACAACCCTGTGGCAGGCAGTACGGATAATGAAAAAATAATACTCTCTTTTCAAATAAACAGTTTCGTTAAAGGGAGTCTGAAAGCAGCTACTGACAATGGCTCTGCCACTGAACAGACAATTGATAACCTGTATGTGTTTTTATTTCCTACATCAGGGGCACAGACATTTAAATCTTATTACATACCATCGGCTAGTTTTTCCGGCGGTTCATGGAACAATACAGATAACAAAGTATTACTCAACCTTACACAGGCAGAAGCTGGTAGCAGAGATGTATATGTTGTAGCCAACTGTACCGGAATAAAAACATCACTTGATGGAGTCTCTACCGTAACAGGGTTACAATCGGTTTTACAGTCAAACAGCACGCCTTGGTCTACGACACTAACGACTCCTATCTTGATGTCGGGCAATAAGACACACGATTTTAATTCGAATTACCAGCTTAGCAGTATTCCTCTGATTCGGGCTGTGGCCAAAGTACAACTCAACATAAGCTTGACAGCAAAGCATCAGGAAAAACCATTGTCTGGGGAAGGCACTACACGATATAAATATAGGCTTATCGATTTCGATAAGAATACCTATGTCCTGAAACAGATATTGAAAACCGATAATCTGGTCAGCTCACTCGCTTGGATAAACTGGAACGATGCTATAACATCCTATACGCTTGATGGCAATGGAAAAGTAACAAACCTGACCCTGATAACTTACCTCAACGAACGGGATAATGCAGGAACAAGCATAGAGCTCAGTTTGCCTTATTTTGACGGGGGATTCCTACCCCCACCTGAATTTGGAGACGAGACCTACAAATTGCAACTGCCGGCAAAAATAGAGCGCAATAACTGGTATGTGTACGATGTGGAGATTTAGACGGAAGTTATAGAATTAAATATTCACAATAAATGTGATAAACAAAACGAATATGAAATTTGATATAGACATGATACTTAAAAGTACATACAGTACATGCAGGTTAAGAATATTTTTAGTTCTTACTTGTTTTCTTTTTACAGACCTTCTCTCAAGTATTCATAATACAATAAATGCCGCAGAGCCACTTAAAAGCACTACAGATATTAAATTGAGATCATTAATTACAGGGCTAAAGCCAGATGCTTATCTTACAGATGGAAAGTGTGCGATGTATGGCAACTCCGCCCCTTTAGTGTTATATGTGGATGCAAATGACATATCCTCTCTTTATAGTAAAAGAAAGGAGTTCTCTTCAGTGGAGCTTATTCAGATACGTTTGCAATCCACTGATGATGAACGGATGGAAATAGACTGTTCCCGCTTAGAAGCTTTCACCTCATTAGAATATATCCTTTTTGTTTATGAATATCCTGTCTGCGACGATAATGAAAACGAGGAATGTCTGAACGTTAAAGTTTCGGAAGCAGTGATTAATAATACTGTAGAAACAGAAGAATATATACAAGTCTTCTACCAATTATGTATTCCTCAGTAAACGAAAAAATGAAGAATATGAAAAAACTATATCATCATAAAAATAGAGTGGGCTGGAAATGGATTCTATTATTTCTATTTATAGGGATAACTTCTTCCTTCCAGGATATAGGGGCACAGGTGAGAATCCCATTCACTCAGCGAACATCAACTTACAGTCCTGATACAAAAGTATATAATATCAAGGGAGACTTTACAATGATAGGCAATACGAATCTCACGTTACGAAATTATAGTGATAATGGCAGTAATAATGCTAATATGGACTATGTAGATGTAGATGGTGACCCTAATACTTTAAACTCATCTTCAGCCACCCTTACTTTTTCTACAGAAGGTGGTGTGGCAGATCCGAATTGTTCTAATATTATATATGCAGGACTCTACTGGACGGGCAGGGCACATAATGGTACAAGCCCTAATGCATTTACAATCGGAGGTTCAACTGATAATCGATATAATACTGATAGTTTCAACGGCTATACCTTGTCTATCGCTGCCACCGATCAATCTCAGGGCTCAGGCACATCAGATGGCCGTATTGCGACCTACACTTTCACTCCTTCTGGGGGAGAAAATAAGGTTGTTTTTCGCTTTCGTTCCTGGAACTCGGGAAACTCCGATCAAGGTTCAGTAACAGTTCAGATCGGTAACGGAACAGAAACTGCACTCTCTGGAGATTTGACAAGTACGTCTAATAACAACTATTCCTTTACCTTTAATACTCCTTACGGCATAAGTTCTGGGAGCCAGACTATTTTTCTCAATTCATTGAGAAAAAGGAGAACAAATAACAGTATTAATGACAATTACCGAGCAAGTGTAACATCAGGTGCAAAATTATTGAATAAGCGACAGGTAAAACTGAAAAAAGCCGGGGATACTTATCAAACTATCACTGCGAACTCCAACGATATCTATTATCCAACCGCAGACGACGGGTACATGTATTCAGCTTATGCAGAGGTAACTGATTATGTTAAGGCAAATGGATTAGGTGAATATTTTGTAGCTGATATTGCTTTACAGGAAGGTAACGGAGGTGGAACCGGATTTTATGGTGGTTGGGGATTGATCGTCGTCTATGAAAACTCCAAGATGAAATGGCGCGATGTAACTCTTTTTGACGGTCATGCTTATGTCGCAGGAGGGAATTATACATATGAACTACCAGTTTCCGGTTTTAATACTGTTCAGCAGGGTCCAGTGGATGTAAAATTAGGGTTAATGGCTGGAGAAGGAGATGTTGGTATTTCTGGAGACCAGTTTAAGATAAGAAATGCAGCCAATAGTAATTGGGTCAATCTCTCCCATGGAGACAATACAACAAATAACTTCTTTAATTCATCAATATATACAGGAGGAAATGCTCGTAATCCCAATTTAAAAAACAACACGGGATTAGACATTTCTATGTTTACACTCAATAATGATGATAAATCTTTGATGACTAATAATCAGACTTCCACACGTTTTCAGTATAACTCTACACAAGATACATATATTATTTTCTGTATTGCTATGGCAGTGGATGCTTATATACCGGAAGTACAAAGTGAGAATAATGTGATCTCTGTAAATGATATTCCATACGTCCCGGGAGAATCATCGACAACCGTATATCCTAACGATGAGATTGAATATACTGTATTTCTTAAGAACTTGGGGACAGAAGCAGTAAAGGATGGTAAGATTATTATACCTGTTCCATTCACAACCACTTATATGAGTTCTTACGCTGAATATTTTTGGCAAGGTAATCCTTCTATGTCGGGGACAGTAACCTATGATCCGGCTCTCGGAGGAACCGGCTCCATTATATGGAATATAGGTAATATTCCTTTGCCTGTAGATAAAGACGAAGTATTAGCTAAGTTAACCTATCGATTGAAAGTTACGAATGATTGCTTTATTCTCAACAACGCATCTTGTATAACGGTTTCTGTAGATGGGACTACTACTGGAACAGGAGTGACCTCCGGAGTATCATTTACAAATAATAAATTTATTACTGGATTTATAAAAGATGGATCCTGCGATGGACAGCCTGTATATGAACCTGTAAACTTCAATATAGATGCAACAGATTACTTAGCTACAAGTTGTACGGTTCCAGAGGGTGAAGATCCTGATTATTATACTCGCAGAAAGTTTAAATATTGTGGGTTGTCTGCTGGGGGAACTATTCCCTTTACAGATGTTTCACCCAATTTCCCCAAAGGCTCAAAATTTTACAGTAAAGTAAATAAAGATGTCTCAACTGGTATTGTAACTCCCGCAGACGATGCTATACAATATACTTCAGCGACAGGTTTCCCTGTGGGAACTTTCGGTGAATCTTCTATTTATTATGCTATTCCTCCAGGAATGTATATAACTTGTTACTGGGAGTTTATAATTATTGTAGACCAATATTGCAGTAACTATTGGCATGGAACCGAAAGTACCAATTGGGCAATAGCCAATAACTGGACAGCTAAGAAAGTGCCTGATACTGGAGAAGACATTGAATTTGCGACTGCTGTTAATAATAGTAATAATCCGGCTCAAAGAGATCTATATCTAGACAAAGACCGTATTATAGGTGATCTGATTAATAATTCGAATGTAGATTTAGTTATCACTACTCAAAATCAGCTAACTATCAATGGTACTGTAAAAGACGACAATTCCAATAAGGGTACTATCGTTATAAAATCAGATCCAGATAAGGCTACGGGAACGTTAATATTCACGAATCCTCCCAATAATACAACAGTAAATGCCATTGTCGAATTTTATAATAAAGCTTATGAATGCGCGACTTGCGGATTTTATAAAAAACAATGGCAATATTTTGGTATTCCGGTACAATCCTCAGATTTTCCTTACTTGGATCCGAAAGTTGAAACTATAAACGAGTGGGTTGAGCCTTATATTTATAGCAATAAATGGCGTCCGGCTCCATATACTCCGGATCTAAGCTTAAAAGCATTCAAAGGTTATGAAATCACAAATAATACCAACGCTGAGCCGACTCATATATATCGTTTTCCTGGTATACTCAATGTCGGTGATGCAACTGTGGGTGTTACCCGGACACTTAATGTAAATTATTCGGGGATGAATCTTATTGCTAATTCATTTACAGCAGCCATACCCATAACATCTGCGGCTATCAGTCATGAAAGTGTGGTACTAGAATCGAATACCGTTTATC
>NZ_DLFW01000031.1 GCF_002482385.1 Dysgonomonas sp. UBA7710
GGCATCCAGAAGTTCATTCCCCATGGCATGGCAATGGCCGGATAGGTGTTGCCCGTGGATAGAGAAAATTTAGACTGGGTACCTACCAGGGGACTGACATAGTCAACTAATTCTGCTTGCTGTGCTTTTGCCGCGCCCAGCAAACCGACAATGCTTAAGAATAATAATCCTATTCTCCTCATTTTTTTGTGTTTTTAATTAACGATCTAACATTTTTATATAATATCCTCCCACTACTGATCTTGCCTGAAACCCGCGCTGATTCGGCCGATCAGTAAATACCCAGTCTGACATGGGTACCCTGTCGGGGGTCTCATTCACAAATAAGTATAGCGGACTGATAAACTTCTGGAACGTTTCCTGATCTTGAGTAAGAGTAGCTGTCCATATGATCCAATCTGTTTTGGTATAGGTTTCACGGTTATCTAAAGGCAACCCGTATTTATTTTGTTTGCGAAGATAATAAGCAATTTCTTTTTGTGCAACCTCCGCAGGGAAGATACCCAGCCCCAATATTTTATCCCAGACCAGATTATACTTCTGACTCCATGTTCCAGGCTTGTCAAATGTTAAACGATAATGATCCCCGTCATCTGCCATTTTCTCCCATTCCTTCGCCATTTCTTTTGCTTTGGAAGTATATTTCTCTGCCACATCTTTTTTACCTAATTTATCGGCCAGATAACCATACGATGCAACACCCATTATAGCTTTTATAGAAAGATTAACATTATGTGCAAAATGTCCGGCAAAGTCATCTGTACATAATTGGTTGTCGGGGTCAAGTCCGTTTTCAGCGAGATAATCAGTCCATGTAGTCAATACATCCCAGTGTTTTTCAGCATATTGGGCATTTCCTTCTATGTGCGCGATCGCAGCAGTAAGAACCAGCATATTTCCGGCTTCCTCTACCGGCATATCGCCGCCATATGTTTGTCCGTTGGCAAGAGGATAAGTGCCTACATCGTGAGCAGGAAAAGGTTTTACCCATTTGTTGCTTTCGCTGTAATAGAAGATGTGGTTTAGCAGACCTTTTGCCAGTTCAGGATTGTAGTACAGGAATAAAGGAGCCGACGGATATGTCACGTCTACCGTACCAATGGAACCATTACTGAAATTTTCTTTCGATAAAAAGAGCAGATCACCGTTCGGGGCTTCTACCAGCTTATGCGCCGTGATAGCCTGACGATAAGCAAGAGCGCAGAGTTCTGCGTATTCTTTACCTCCGGCCTGTGCTGTTTTCGTTATTAACTCCTTATCAAACAGATATGCTTTTTCAATCAACTTATCATACTCCTGATTTGCTTTATGGAAAATGCCTATGATAGTCTGGTCGCCATCTTTATTCCAATATGGTCTCAGATTTTCTCCGAAGTACTGGATAGAGTATATATCATCATAACCGATCATTATTTTCCCGGCAACAGTATTATTTACAGAACCCAGTGAACGGGTCAGAGCCAACTTATCACCTGTATTCTCCCTTTTTTCAGTAGATTCTTTTTTGACACCTTCTATAAAGTTCGCTCTCAATTCTTCAGCGTCTCCTATACTTGAGGTTGTATTTCCTTTTTCGGCGGCCAAATAGAAATACCCCCAGTCGATGCGCACGTTATCACCCGATTTTCCCAATATTTTCTGATCGAGACTTCCGGTTTTAAGGAATATAAGGTTCCCGTCTTCGAATCCTTCGCTTACCGATTGCTGCAACGGTTTGTCCAGCGCCCAAACAGGTGACGCTTCGAAGTACAGGCTTACATCATGTGCTTTGCCGTCATTAGATGAAACATTGTATGTAATATAATTTACAGGGCGCGACAGAAGAGTCAGGTCTTCCATAAATAAAGGTGCGGTGAAAGTCAGTTTCAGATCTACTTCACCACATGTAAATGTATAATGGGTCTGTGTAGCCTGTACATCTACGGATTTCTGAACAGCTGTGGTTTCGAATAATCTCTTATGATCTTTTTCCATTACCAATCCAAAATCAAGCAGGGCCAATCCTCCGCGATCGTGACAGTAACCGGCAATAATATTCTCTCCTTTTTTCAGTGTAGCAATCACCTCTTCTGATAATGGAGCCAGAATATTTTTCTTAGCGGCATTTCCTGTATTGACAACTTCGATACCGTTGATATAGATAATCGCATCATCGTCATGGGAATACTCAAGATACACTTTCTTTCCGGATAAGTCTTCATCCAGATTGATAACACGTCTTACCCATATATACTCGGTATTCCACTCTGTCTTAGCTGTAATTTCCTGCGGAATGGAGCCAAAAGCTGCAGGAGCCTCTTTCCATCCGGCATCGTTAAAGTCTTTATTGAACCAGTTCCCAGCGGGCTTAGAGGTAATGTATTTTCCTGTCCAACCCCCTTGTTCCGAGTTTGGAACAACTGTTTGCATCGGAGTTTCTTCTATTCCCATAAAGCGATAGACCTTATTATCCACTTTGACTACACCGATAAAGGGAAAATCACTCCCCGTCCAGTGCTTTACATTTCCATCATAGAGATTATCCGTAAACGACCAGCCCGCAGTATAAGGGTCTATCGTTATCAGAGGATAGGCCGGAGCCCTCAGATCATTTTTGACGATTTCATAATCATGTACTTTCTCAGTTTTGCAACTCAGCAAAACACTTATGCCGAGACAAAAAAATAGTAATTTTTTCATTAAATTGGTTTTTTATAATTAGTTATTATTTATTTCTTAGGGGTATAACCTGCATCAGAAGAGAGTTTATAACGAGTTTCATCTAATCGGCATATGGATTTTTCTGATGGTTTCCGGAGGTAATACCGGAAATGTGTTTCTGTTCATTTCCCCTCTCCGGAAGGACGGAAGAAAGAAAATAAGAATACCGGGATAGAGATAAAAATATTTTTTTCATGATGCTTAAATAAAAGGCTGTTTAATTCACTGTAAATCTATTTTATATAATTTACATGAATACTGAAATCCTATTCAAGAAACAAGAATATATATCCAATTTTATGATTTAACCCTGCATTAACCCAAAAGGCAATAGCTGATATCATACTTTCGCACTCGATATAACGAAAATAGTTATATCGAGTTTGAGGAATATAATCGTGTTTTCCTGTTTATTTTTTATTGAAAGAGCCCCAGCACCTTTCCTATCTTTTCGTTCATGGGGAGTGATGCATTTATCCAGTGAATATGAATCCCTCTCTTTTCCATCCCCCTAAACCAGGTCATCTGTCGTTTGGCAAACTGATGGATAGCGATTTCGAGTTGTGAGAACATTTCCTGATAAGATAGTTTCCCTAACAGATAGAGAGTGACATATTTGTATTCCAGTCCGTAATAAATGAGGTCATCAGGCGCAACTCCTTCATCCAATATATTTTGCACCTCTTCTATCATCCCTTCATCGAGGCGGGCTTTCAGACGCTTCGATATTTTTTCGCGGCGAAGCTCCCGGTCAATATCTACCCCGACAACAAGGCTGTTTAACGGAGGAAATTCATTTTGCTCCAAAGGGTGTTCTTGTTTATACTCTTCTATCTCTATAGCACGGATAGCACGTTGGGCAGTATCTACATCAGTGGTGTTATGGAGATTTTTAAACGTTGCCAATATATCGGTAAGTTCCTGCAGGCTGTGTTTTTCATATTTTTTTCTCAATTCTTTATTCTCAGGAACATTTACAAGCGAATACCCTTTCAGGACAGATTCTATATAGAGACCTGACCCTCCACACAAAATGGGGAGTTTACCTCTGTTACTGATATCAGTATAAGCCTGATAAAAATCTGACTGATATTCAAAAATATTATACTTATCTCCTGCTTCACGGATATCTATCAGATGATACGGTATATTTTTTCCGTCCACTATATAATCGGCCAGATCCTTACCGGTACCGATATCCATGGACTTATACACCTGCCGGGAATCTCCGCTGATGATTTCGGTATTGAGAGAATGAGCCAGATGACAGGCAAAATTTGTTTTGCCGGATGCAGTAGGGCCTACTATTGTTATCAGATCAAACATTTTCATAATACAAAAGTAAGCTGATTTTATCTTACCTCTTCATCTTTCTTTATTTAAATCTTTGTTCTTCTATAATATATAATCGATTTGTTCAAAAAACCCCTTATATTTGTAGGTTAAAACAGATTCAAACACTTTAAAATTACGAATGAAAGAAGGTAAAAGTTTAGCAAACAGCATCGTAGCTGCATGTCAGGATAAAAAAGCAAAGAATATTGTCATAGTGGATATGACAGAACTACCAGGAACTATCTGCCAATACTTTGTTATATGCGAAGGAAATACTCCTACACAAGTAGGTGCTATATCGGATGAAATCGTGGATTCACTGAAAAAAAAGAAGAAAGAACGTCCCATTTCTATCGACGGATTACGAGAAGGCCGGTGGGTAGGAATAGATTATGGTACGGTTATTGTACACGTGTTCTTACCGGAATTGCGTGAATTTTATAACATTGAGCATTTATGGGCCGATGCCAAGTTGGAAAATATCCCCGATATCGACTGACAACAAATAGCCTTTATTGATTGTTGTATTCCGTAAAACCAAAAACCAATTAAAAAGATATTACTTTCAGAATAATATATGGATAATTATAATAAAGGAGAAAATAACAAGCCGAAAACGCCGGGAATGAAAGGCCCTAAGATGCCGTTTAATCTCTATTGGGTGTACCTGATTGTATTTGCCGCTATTATCGGAATGTACTTTTTCTCCGAGAATACAGGCGGAATTCAGAAAGAGATAGCATGGTCCGAATTTCAGGGTTATGTGAAAGATAACAGCATAAGCAAAATTGTAGTCGACAATAAAAGCAATACACTAAAGGCCACTGTCCGCAAAGACTCGGTCAATCATGTATTTAAGGCAGATGCCGATAAGGCCGGGGATAAACCTTCTATTTTGGTAAAAATACCTTCGGCCGATAAATTTTCTGACTTTTACGACAAGGTAAGGGCAGAACATAACTACAGCATCGATGTCAGCTATGAACCGAATACGACCAGCGCATGGGATATACTCCTGAGCTTCCTGCCTATCGTATTGATATTCGGACTCTTCATCTATATGATGCGCCGTATGTCAGGCGGTGGTTCCGGCGGTGGCGGCGGAGTATTCAGCGTGGGCAAGTCAAAAGCCCAGCTATATGACAAAGGTTCCGATCTGCGTGTTACATTCAAAGATGTAGCCGGACTGTCGGAAGCCAAAGAAGAAATAGAAGAAATTGTGGAATTTCTTAAAAACCCTTCCCGATATACCGAAATAGGGGGTAAAATACCAAAAGGTGCATTGCTTGTAGGCCCTCCGGGAACAGGTAAGACATTGTTGGCAAAAGCCGTTGCAGGAGAGGCGAATGTTCCGTTCTTTTCCCTGTCGGGTTCCGACTTTGTGGAAATGTTCGTCGGTGTGGGAGCATCCCGCGTAAGGGATTTGTTCAAGCAGGCTAAAGAAAAATCGCCGTGTATCATCTTTATCGACGAGATAGATGCTATCGGACGCGCCCGTGGACGCAACCTAAATATGGGTTCGAACGATGAACGTGAAAACACATTGAATCAGTTGTTAACGGAAATGGACGGTTTCGGTACAAACAGCGGTATCATTATTCTTGCTGCAACCAACCGTGCCGATATTCTGGATAAAGCGTTACTTCGTGCAGGACGTTTCGACCGCCAGATAACTGTCGATTTGCCGGATGTGAACGACCGTAAGGAAATATTTAAAGTACATCTTCGCCCCGTAAAAATCGACGATACAGTGGACGTGGAATTCCTTGCCCGTCAGACACCGGGATTCTCAGGAGCGGACATTGCCAATGTATGTAATGAAGCTGCACTGATTGCCGCCCGCAAAGGGAAGAAAGTTGTTCAGAAAGACGACTTCACCAATGCAGTAGACCGTATTGTGGGAGGTCTGGAAAAGAAGAATAAAGTGACAACTCTCGATGAGAGAAAGACCATTGCCATACACGAGGCCGGACATGCCACATTAAGTTGGTTCCTGCAATATGCCAATCCTTTGGTCAAAGTTACTATTGTTCCGCGGGGTAAAGCCCTCGGGGCTGCATGGTACCTGCCCGAAGAAAGGCAAATTACGACCAAAGAGCAAATGCTGGACGAAATGTGCGCATTACTTGGAGGCCGGGCCGCGGAAGAGGTGTTTGTCGGTCATATATCGTCCGGCGCCGCTAATGACCTGGAAAGGGTAACCAAGCAGGCATATGCCATGATTTCATATCTGGGAATGAGCGAGAAGTTGCCGAATATAAGTTACTATGACTCATCGGGAGAAGCTTATGGTTTTACCAAGCCTTATAGCGAGGAAACTGCCCTGCTGATAGATAAGGAAGTGCAGGCAATGATAAACGAACAATATGAGCGAGCTAAGGATCTGCTTCGCAAACATTCCGACGGTCATGAAAAACTGGCTAATCTGCTGGTAACGGAGGAAGTCATATTTGCCGAAGACCTGAAAAAGATATTTGGTGAGCGCCAGTGGGTTTCCCGTTCGGAAGAAATATTAAAGGAGACTGAAGAGCCGCCTAAAAATGTGGAAATAGAGATTAAGAAAAGTGGAGATAATACGGATATGATAACCCCGGAAGGACAGTCTGAATAATAAACACCCACATTAAACAATATATCAAACCCTTTACTTACAAATGAAAGTAAAGGGTTTTTATTTTTTGCCTTTCCTATCCTCACATATCAAAGTAGCAGGCTTCCGAAAAATATTTATTAGATTTGCACCCGTTAAAGAAAGATAACATGAACAAGACAAAAGGCATCATACTCGCACTCACCTCATCGGGAACATTCGGACTCATTGCATTCTTCTCCATTCCGCTACTAAAAACGGGGATGCATGCGCCATCCATACTTTTCTACAGATGCCTGATTTCGGTATTACTCATAGGAACGGTATGCCTTATCAGAAAAAAGAACCTCCGGATATCACCAAAGGCTGCGGCGCAGCTTCTCTGCCTGGGCCTATTATATACGCTGACAGCTATGGGCCTGCTCTATTCTTACAATTATATTTCGAGCGGAGTTGCCACCACCATACACTTTCTCTATCCTGTGTCGGTCTCCTGTATGATGATTATATTCTATCGGGAGAAATTGTCCCGCAATCTTTTATTCGCAGCTATCCTGTCCCTGACAGGTGTGGCTCTGTTATGCTGGAGCGATTCCGGATTTATCAGTACAACAGGATTACTGGCTGTACTGATGACCGTCTTCACCTATTCCATTTATATCGTATGGCTCAACAGCCCTGAAATAAAGAGACTGGAGCCCGAAACCATCACTTTCTATGTGATGCTTTTCGGCGGATTTATATTTGCGGTCTTTTCCTATTCTACCACAGGTATTGAACTGGTACCGGATATACCGTCCATTTTCAATCTTCTCGGTCTGGCATTATTTGCGACAGTTATATCCAATCTCGCGCTTGTTGCAGCCGTAAAGCACGCAGGGTCTACCATTACGTCCATACTCGGATCGTTAGAGCCCGTAGTCGCTACAGCTGTGGGGATATTCCATTTTGGCGAACCATTCGGATGGAACGGCCTGTTCGGGTTATTGATTATTATAGGTGCCGTATTACTGGTAATTCTTACAGACAAGAAGAAATCCGAGGTTCCGGCAAGTTGAGAGCACATCCTGTAAATTTTATATCTATTAGCATCAACTATTGCACATTTTTACTATTTTTGTGCGATAAAGATTAATAAACAGCTATCACATTTTTTATAAGTAGCTAATAATCATCAAATAACGATAAAAATGAGTAACAATTTATTAAAAGGTAAAAGAGGAATCGTTTTCGGTGCATTGAACGAAAAATCAATTGCATGGAAAGTGGCCGAAAAAGCCGTGGAACAAGGAGCAATCATTACACTATCAAATACTCCGGTAGCCGTAAGAATGGGCGAAACCAAAGCCCTGTCAGAAAAACTGAATGCAAAAGTTATCGCTGCCGATGCCACAAGTGTAGAAGACCTTGAACAAGTATTCGTACAATCGATGGAAGCTCTCGGAGGAAAAATCGATTTCGTACTCCACTCTATCGGTATGTCACTCAATCTGCGCAAAGGCAGAGCATATGACGACCTTGATTACGGATTTCTGGATAAGACTCTCGATATCTCGGCAATCTCTTTCCACAAAATGATGCAGGTAGCTAAAAAGCTGGATGCCATTGCTGAAGGAGGTTCTATTCTTGCACTTACCCACATTGCTGCTCAACGCACATTCACCGGTTACAATGATATGGCTGATGCCAAATCCCTGCTTGAGTCGTTTGGCCGCAGCTTCGGATACATTTATGGCCGCGACAAGAAAGTACGTGTAAATACGATTTCCCAATCGCCTACAATGACTACCGCCGGACAAGGGATCGGCGGACTGGACGCATTCTTCGATTTCGCAGAGAAGATGTCGCCACTGGGTAATGCCAGCGCGGAATCCTGCGCCGATTACTGTATCGTGATGTTCTCAGACCTTACACGTATGGTAACTATGCAAAACCTGTTCCACGACGGAGGATTCTCTAACATGGGGCTTACTCAGGCAATTGTTGAAGACTATATAGAAAAGAAGTAAACAAATAATACCTGACCAGCGGCTCATAAAACATTATTTATGAGCCGTTCTTTACATTAACCACCATCTTATCAAAAATACACTGGCAATCATTTGCTACAATCAGACAAAACCAAAGCTATATATTACGATTTCTTGATTAATCGAGAACTAACTTTTCCCCAGATTTGTTTATAATCATAATACCAGTCAATATGAAAATCTGTTTTTCATTACTTCACATATCCATCGCAATACTTGTATTATCTCCTATAGGAGCATTCTCCCAAGTAACAATCGGTTCTACCGAGGAACCGTCGAAAGGGGCATTATTAGACCTGAAGGAAAATCCGAATGGTACCAGCAACAAAGGGCTGATGCTTCCCCGTGTGGAACTGGCGGCGAACAATACACTCACCATTGCCAGCGGAACCACAAGCAATTCTGACTATATAGGAACAGTTGTATATAACACAAAGAAAATAGAAACAAGTGAAGCCGACCGACTATGCCCGGGAGTACATGTGTGGACAGGAAGTAAATGGCAACCACTGGTTTCATACCCCACAAATACCATTCCTCCATCTCTGGCAGGTCCTGAAGCCGAGCTGGTCGACTCGAGAGACGGCGAAACATACCATACGGCACGTTTTCATTCAGTTAAGGCAGGTAGTCCATATAGCTGTACCCCTGTCGAAGTCGTCATAATCGACGCGGGAATATGGATGACACAAAATCTACGCTATACGCAAGGCTTAACCAATAGTCCTGCGGATACTTATGTCGCTATGCAATACTATACCCCCAGCAACACAGGTGCAACCGCCGCCCGCATCCGCGAGAATGGCAAATTATATAACTGGGCTGCCGCCTCTTCGCAGAAAGGCAATACCACAAACGGCCAAGGCAACGTTGACAATCCGCCTACTTACGAAGCAAATGACGAAAAATATGGCACGGCCGGAGCATCTACCGAAGTCAGGCGTCAGGGTGTATGTCCTTCCGGATGGCATTTACCAACCGACACAGAATGGTACATGCTGACGGAAGCCCTCAAGCTCCGTCCCGATCTGTACAGCTCCCAGACAACAGCGACTGATGCAAACGTAGGTAATGTAATGAAAAACTCTACAGAAGCGGCCGGCGCGTACCTGGGAACCAGTAAGCCTTCCGACCAGGGAGGATTTGCAGGTTATCTGGTGGGATTTGCAAATCAAAACAGAGTAACCGGTTATGGTGTAAGCAACCACTGGTGGGCCAGCAGTTCCTACAATGGAGCAAATTCCTGGAAGCGAAGAGTAGACAATAGTACCAGTTCCATAGACTGGTCTCCCAGCTCAAGAAACAATCATTTCTCGGTCCGTTGTAAGAAAGATTAATCCGCGAAACAGTAATTATCCTTTACAGCCAAAAGGTATTAAGTCTATGTTAATTCTTTAAGTTTTTTCGATTTGTGAAGAAAGATTAAAGATTATTGCCATATCTTTGACAATAATACAATTGACCCCTGACACAGAGCTTGATTGTATTAAATAAACAGTGATTGATTATTGGGAAAAATACTATTGTCTGAATTTATACTATGCTTGTAAAGTTATACGAAGAAAATCCTAATCCGAAAGAGATAGATAAGATTGTAAAAGTTTTGCAGGACGGCGGGCTCATTGTTTATCCTACCGACACAGTCTATGCCATTGGCTGCGATGCACTCAATGTACGGGCAGTGGAAAAAATATGCAGGATGAAAGACATTAATCCCGAGAAAAGCAACCTGTCGATTATCTGCTACGACCTGAGCAACATCAGCGAATATGCCAGAGTGGACAACAATACATTCAAGCTGATGAAGAAGAACCTGCCCGGCCCTTTTACATTTATTCTGAATACGACTTCATCCCTTCCTAAAATATACAAGAACAAAAAGACCGTAGGTATTCGTATTCCCGACAATAATATTATACGCGAACTCGTTCATACTTTAGGCAATCCTATAATGACAACATCCGTTAAAGATGATGATGAAGTGATAGAATACACTACAGATCCGGAACTGATTTATGAAAGATATCAGGACTTGGTAGATATTGTTATCGACGGAGGATATGGTGGTATAGAAGCGTCTACAATTGTGGATTGTACGGGCGATGAACCGGAAATAATGCGACAGGGCAAAGGGGAATTAATTTTGTAAAAGGATATATAATCCATATATTTGCAAACGTCTATAAAATATAGAGTTTTGCAGGCAATTTATTATAATACGCACCAAATAGTTAATATTTATGAAAGCAAAACTGACATTTATTATATTAATCATAGCATTATCTTTTACTGCGTGTAAGGACAATGAGGACTCAAATTCCGATTCTAACCTGACTGATGAAGAATATACGAATAAATGGATATATGACAGGATGGAACGGGTTTACCTTTGGAATGATGAACTACCGGCATCTCCCAATTATACGCAGAATCCTGATAAATTCTTTTATAATATTCTTTATAAATATAAAGATGTGAACGGGGACAGATTTTCCTGGATAGAAGAGGATGTGTCTAAAAAGACTAAAAGTCTTTATGCAGACACGAGCCTTGGATTCGACTATATCCCATACTCTTATTTTCCCACGAAAACCGACCAAAATTCATCTATAGGTCTCTTTATAATATCCGTAAATAAAGGAAGTGATGCAGAAGCTAAAGGTTTGAAAAGAGGACAGATAATATATAAAATAGATGAAACGCCTCTGACATATGAAAATTATTCTGTAATTTTTGAAGGGAGAACTTCGTTTAAATTATCTGTTTATAATAAAGACGGAATAAAGCAAACACTGGAAACAATCCAAGCCTCTGCAACTAAAACATCTCCGGTATTTATAAGTAAAGTTATCAAAAGTTTGGGAACCAGTATCGGATATCTGATGTATAACGCATTCGAAAGAGGTACGGATGAAGATGGCAGCAACTACGATTATGACATAGAACTTATAGAGAGTATGCAGACCTTGAATAATCAGGGAATCACAGAGTTTGTACTTGATCTGCGTTATAATTTAGGTGGATACCTTACCTCTGCAATGGATTTGGCAAGCGCCTTGTACAAAGACAGAACCACCAGTAAAATATTCGCAAAAGAAACATACAATAAATATTTCTCAGATTCACTGGTTGCAAAATATGGTTCAAATGGATTTAATGAATATTTCCTTGATAAAGTATATAATACAAACATCGAAATTCCCCGGTTAAATATAAGCCGTGTATATATTATTGCCACTGAAAACTCAGCTTCGGCCAGTGAATTACTTATCCACAGTTTAAGACCATATATGACTGTATACCATGTAGGGAAAACAACTGTAGGGAAAGACAAAGGTTCAATTACTATAAAAGCGGAAAGTGATCGTATCAAATGGCAATTACAACCGATTGTCTCCCGCATAACCGATGCAAATGGTGAAGGAAATTATATCTATGGCCTAACTCCGGACTATGAGGTTTCAGAGTGGGAAGAGGGATATGAAATGGTTGATGCCTATTATGAAGATGATAATGGAGTCAGACAAGAAACCAGAATCCCTATATTAGACACTTGGAAGGGTGGATTCTCTGAACTCGGAGATTCATCCGAACCTTTATTGGCAGAAGCTATAGCACAGATTACGGGAGTTGCACGCGTTAAAACAACGAAGTCTATAGCACATACCGATTGGGTAGCCAAGAAAGTTCCTTTTATTGAACAGAGTAAGAAACGGGCTAAAATACTTTTAGATAAATAAAGACATCAAAAGTTTAAATATCAAATAAAGCAATAAACGCAAAACCAACAATATACTAAATGAAAGTAATGAAATTTGGCGGCACATCCGTAGGTTCCGCCGCGAACATAGCCAATGTAAAGAAAATAATAAGCGGGGTTAACGAACCCATAGTCGTAGTAGTTTCAGCTTTCAAAAGTATAACGGACAAATTATTAACGACCTCCCAGCTGGCCGCAGCCGGAGATTATTCATACGAACGGGAATTCAGGGAAATAGTGGAACAACATGTAACGGTTGTCTGCAAACTTGATATATCCGAATCTCAACGCGAAAAACTGGCGGTTGAAGTCAACAAACTCCTGGATGAATTAAGCAATATCTTCAAAGGAGTATTTCTTATCAACGACCTTTCTCCAAAAACATCAGATAAGATAGTCAGCTATGGAGAACGCCTGTCTACTCTTATCATTAGTTATGCATTCTCAGATTATGAGATGCTCGATGTAACACAGCTTATCAAGACCGATTGCGCGTTTGGGAAACATACGCCTGATATGGAATTGTCAAATAAGCTGATACGGAATGCCTTTGAAAATTCATCGAAAAAAGTATTGGTTGCCGGATTTATATCCACCTGTAAAACAACCGGGGAAATTACCAATCTCGGACGGGGAGGATCGGACTATACCGCAGCCATATTCGCCTCGGCATTAGATGCCAATATTCTGGAAATATGGTCCGATGTCGACGGCTTTATGTCAGCCGACCCGAAAGTAATAAACAATGCGCATGTAATTGAAAGCCTTACATTCACCGAAGCCACCGAACTTTGTAACTTCGGGGCAAAAGTGATTTATCCGCCTACAATATTCCCGGTATATCACAAAAATATACCTATCCGCATAAAGAATACATTCAAACCTGATGCTCCGGGTACATATATTTCACATAACGGTGAAACCAGAAAGAGCAAAGCCATGATAAAAGGAATCTCTTCCATCTCTGACTCCTGCCTGATTACGGTACAGGGGTTGGGTATGGTAGGTATTATCGGAGTCAATTTCCGTATATTCCGTGCATTGGCTAAGAATGGCATCAGTGTATTCCTGGTTTCACAGGCTTCGTCCGAAAACAGCACTTCCATAGGTGTCCGTTCAGCGGACGCAACGCTTGCCGTACGGGTGCTTGAAGAAGAATTCGAAAAAGAGATCTCATTAGGCAGTATCAACCGGGTATTACTTGAAACCGAACTTGCCACAGTCGCTATCGTCGGTGAGAATATGAAATACACTCCGGGTATTGCCGGAAAATTATTCGAGACACTCGGTAAGAGCGGCATCAGCGTCATTGCCTGTGCGCAGGGAGCTTCGGAGGTAAATATTTCATTCGTCATCAAGAATAAGTACCTGCGTAAAGCCCTGAACTCTATTCACGATTCGTTCTTCCTGTCGGAATATAAGGCATTGAACCTTTTCATTGTCGGCATCGGTACAGTGGGAGGAAACCTGATAGAGCAAATCCGCCAGCAACAACCGAAGCTGATGGAACAGTATGCACTCAAGTTAAATGTTGTAGGTATAGCCAGAGGACGCAAAGCCCTGTTCTGCCGCGAAGGTATAAACCTTGATAATTATAAAACCGAGCTGGACGAAAAAGGTATACCAAGTTCGCCCGAAATACTGCGCGACGGGATTATAAATATGAATATATTTAATGCCGTATTTGTAGACTGTACCGCCAGTGAGCCTGTATCACAGATATATGGAGACCTGATGTCACAAAACATTTCGGTGGTCACAGCCAACAAGGTAGCGGCATCGTCTGCGTACGACAACTATATAAAGCTGAAGAATACAGCACGCGAACGCAATATAAAGTTCCTGTTCGAAACAAATGTGGGCGCCGGGCTTCCTATCATCAATACAATGAACTCCCTTATCAATTCAGGAGATAAAATCGTAAAAATAGAAGCTGTACTTTCGGGTACGCTCAATTTTATATTTAATACCATAAGCAAAGATATTCCTTTCAGCAAAGCCATCTATCTGGCTAAGGAAAGCGGATATTCGGAGCCGGACCCGCGTATCGACCTCAGCGGGATGGATGTAGTCCGCAAACTGGTTATCCTTACACGTGAGGCCGGATATCAGGTAGAGCAGGCCGATGTAGAGAAAAACCTGTTTGTTCCGCAGGAATACTTCAATGGCACAATTGAAGAATTCTGGGCAAATATCCGTCAACTGGATTCTGAATTTGAAGAAAGACGTAAGAAACTGGAAAGCGAGCATAAGCATCTCCGTTTTGTTGCCAAATACGAGAATGGAAAATGTGAAGTAGGCTTACAGGAAGTGGGGCAAAATCATCCTTTCTACGATCTCGAAGGTAGTAATAACATCATACAGATAACCACCGAACGATACAACGAATACCCTATGATAATAAAAGGATATGGTGCAGGAGCAAGCGTCACGGCTGCCGGAGTGTTTTCGGATATTATCAGTATCGCGAATATAAGATAAGGGTCTCTCCCTTACTCTTCCCAAAAGGTAGAATCAATGTCAGAACAAACGGATTAACCCTGCTCAGGCAGGATATGATTCGTAAAATCGCGTCAGAGGGAAAGATTCAGGCTCTTATAATATGCGAAATTTCTTCCGGAAAAAATCGCGGAAAATATAAAGGCACAATATGACGATGCTGATAATTGACACACAATAGCTTATACGCTGGATAATTGTACCGTTGTACCAAACTTTCACATGCCCTTGTTTATACACCGGAATTTGTACCAGTCCTTTGGAGCTTTCGTTTACAGGAAGCCTTTTACCATCTATTTCAGCCGCGTATCCCTTGTAATATACCAGGGGAAGTTCCAGGCTGTCAGGAATATATACATCTATGTCAAGACTCGTTATCCCTTTATTTTTGCGGAATCCGGATATAGATGTCGTGGCATTTTTACTTTTCACAGTATCACCCCTTGACCAAATATAATCAAAGCTGGATAGCTTTGTGGGAAAATATTCTCTTCCCGCAACGCGCCAATATACAAGCAACGAATCTTTCTTCGAGTGCATCTGTAACTGTTCCCGCAATGGCGTATCTTTGCCTACTGTATATTTATAACCTCTCCTCTCGCTATACGAATAAGCATCATTATCAATAATTGTGTATGTGAATACAAAGACTGCAAACACAATAATGCTCCCTATCAGCTGCTTTTTTGTTGTTTTAAGTATCTGCGACAAATAATATCCCGAGGCTATAGCAAAGAAAAGGCTGGAAAAACCAAACAACCTCCACGGGAACTGGATAAAATCCAGCAGGCGGAACGGAAAAACATCCCATGGAAATATATCAAAACTTGGCGTGATACAAATCAAGCCTATGATTACACTAATATCGGCATATTTCAATTGTCCGGATTTATTACGAACAAAAAAACGTAACAAAACAGGCATAATAAGCAATATCCCTATTGGCGGGAAAAAGTACCAGACATTCAGTTTAGTATAAATATCGTCCGGATAGCTAATCACACTTTGCATTGTATAGGAGATATTAAATGTCATATCTGTTATTGCGACAAGACGCTGGCTCTTATCCTCAACGTAAAATGTATCGGACGCCATTTGTTCCAGCATGGGAAACAGATAATAACTTGTAATAGCTATGGTTACGATTCCTGCCAGTACTAAATAGCCGAGACGTTTCGGCTCTCTTATCAAGCTCCTGTAATTGACGGTAAGCAAAATGATTACCGTTACAAATATCAACACCGATGAAATCAGGTGTGTGAAAATCAGGAGGCTATATGCTATGGCTAAGATATACCATTTTTTGTAATTACCCTTAATTATAAGACAAAGCCCTAAAAGAACAAACGGAATAAGCATTAGAGATATACTTTCACCCAATGCTGCCCGTTCATATAAACAATTTAAGCGATAGACACTGAATGTATATAACAATGATGAAGCCGCGGCAGCAAAAGAATTCTTAAAGAGATAGTTTACAAACAAATAGGATGAAATACCGCACAGGACAGTAATAGAAAACAGCATAATGAGGTAAACATATATCAAGGGAATAAATTTACCCAATATGGCAAAAGGAATCAGCATGACATCCGGATAAAAAGCTTTTGTAAAATATCCGTAGCCGTTTGCTGCATCATAGTCCAGATAAATAAGAAATGGGTTTCCCAGATTGTCAATCAGTGCCTGCAACCGCCCGCAATGGAAATAGAAATCATGACCGGGAGCGAAAGGAATATAAAGTGTTATCATTGCCGCAGATAGCAAGATAAGAGCAGTCAGAAATATAAAAAACGTTTTTTCCCGTTTTTTGTTATTAAGGATATGTATCATTATTTAATAATCTGAGTCACTAGCTATAAAACTATACAGTTCACCAAAAGAATATGATTGGAAACAGTATTTTATCCGTTTATTCTCATTTATATTATGTACAATAATACCGGTCAATTTTGTAGAATTTTTGAATTTTTACGGTATAATGTTTAATCTTGCCGTCCCTCGTTCTTGCAACAGTTCATCAGCGGGGAAATTATTTCACATCCAGTAACTGTTAAAATTCTGCATAAATAAAAATCTCGTTTATCTATACCAATAAACGACTATGGCAAAGTATGGAACAGAATTAACAGAAAAGATTATAAGCCTGATTGAAGACGAGTTTTTTACTATATCCCAGGTATGTAAGGCAACAGGTATCAGCCGGCAGACCTTTTATTACTGGATGGATACGAAGGACGATTTTCGGCAGGAAATAGAACAGACGGTGGCACGCCGCGAAGCTGAAATGATGACGATGGTACAGGCTTCGCTGAAAAAGAAACTCGAAGGTTTTTACACAACGGTAGAAAAGGATATTTATGTCCCCGATGAATATACGGGCGAAATTGTCTTTAAGCAAAAGACAGTTACGAAGAAAGAATGCCCTCCCGACCTGAGAACAATCAAGATGTTGCTGGACAGACAGGATAAGAAAACAGCACTTCCCGGCCTCCCCAAAGGGGAGGAGAAAGTCACGAAAGAATGCACAATGAAGGACGAAGCCGGGACTTTGGAAAAAACAGAAGAAACAGATAATGGTATGGCACAAAAACCGGTAGAAGAAATATTGGAGACCTGTGCCGCGGCAATCACGGAATATCCCCCGAAAAACGAATATATGGAAAGGGAGATGAAAGTGCTGACTTCTTCCCAAAAAAGAAAAGCGGAACACAAAAAGAAGAAAAATAAGGCCCTGCGGGTAGTTATAAGTGATGAGTTTTAAGTAATAAGTGCTAACACGTCACGAATGCTAACTGCTAACTGTTAACTGACAAAAGTGTCAGATTTACATACGCTACGCTCCTGTGACCGTTGGTTGTCAGATTTTAACATCCTTGCAGTTACAAGAATAATATACAACAATCGCTAACCATTGTAAGCTAAATGCAACAATAATTGTTTTTTTGATAAATTATCGTCAATTTTGTATTTTATTGTAAGTAGAATAGAATACAAATGAAAACAATTATAATCCTCGCCGATGGCGCGGCCGATGAGCCTATCGCCGCATTAGGAAATAAAACGCCGTTACAAGTGGCCAAGAAGCCATATATAGACATGCTTGCCGCTAAAGGCAAAAGCGGTGAACTGGACACTATCCCTCCCGGATTCAAACCGGGCAGTGAAATAGCCAACCTGTCGGTACTCGGGTATGACGTGCCGAAAGTTTTTGAAGGAAGGGGATCACTCGAAGCCGCCAGTATGGGAGTGGATATTCTGCCGGGAGAAATGGCTATGCGCTGCAACCTGATTTGCATCGAAGACGGTAAAATCAAGAACCATTCGGCAGGGCATATCTCGAATGAAGAAGCGGCAGAACTTATTCATTTTCTGGATAAAGAACTGAATGACGGCAAAGCAAGTTTCTATCCGGGCGTATCATACCGCCATCTGCTGAAACTTGAAGGAGGAAATAAAAACCTCGATTGCACAGCCCCCCACGATGTTACAGGGACTCCGTTCAAAGACGTTCTGATAAAGCCGGAAACACCTGACGCAAAAGAAACCGCCGATTATCTGAATCAGCTGATCTTAAAGTCACAGGAGTTATTGAAAGACC
Source organism: Dysgonomonas sp. UBA7710 (assembly GCF_002482385.1). Classification (GTDB taxonomy): domain Bacteria; phylum Bacteroidota; class Bacteroidia; order Bacteroidales; family Dysgonomonadaceae; genus Dysgonomonas. The sequence continues at coordinate 18,516 of NZ_DLFW01000031.1, forward strand.
ATCCCGTAAACAAAAAAAGGATCGCCGCAGGTAAAGACCCGGCAAACAGCATCTGGCCATGGTCTCCGGGATACCGTCCGCAGATGCAGACATTACAGGAATTATTCGGAATAAAAAGCGGATCGGTAATTTCCGCGGTAGACCTTATTATGGGTATCGGTGTATATGCAGGTTTGAAACTCATCCATGTAGAAGGGGCCACCGGATTGTGGAATACCAATTATGAAGGAAAAGCGCAGGCAGCCATAGAAGCGTTGAAAAACGATGATTTCGTATATCTTCACATCGAAGCCAGCGATGAAGCCGGGCATGAAGGCGACTATGAACTAAAGACAAGGACAATCGAATTTCTTGACGACCGGGTTGTAAAGCCTATATACGAAGCGACTAAAGGCTGGGATGAGCCGGTTACTATCGCCATCCTGCCCGACCACCCTACCCCATGTGCTATAAAGACTCATACAAACAAGCCTATACCGTTCCTTATCTATCGTTCGAACGGGGAAGCGGATGATATACAGGTATATGATGAGTTCGAATCGCCAAAGGGCGCATACGGGTTGATAAAAGGGAAGGAATTTATGGAGACTTTGTTTAGCCGCAAATAAGAATTTTAGAAGCCGTTTGAATTATATTCGTTAATGCAATACCTTCGGATTCCATGACCGAAACCTTTTTGTATAAAATGAGATAAATGTTATATCTTTGACGTAGCAAAAAATTAAATGCATGAGTACTGAAGATATCCGTTCCCTGTTGAGCACCGAAGCGAGTGCCATACTGAATATTCCGGTAAGTGACGCTTATACAAAAGCCATAGACCTTATTGTAGAACAGGTAAACAAGAAGAAAGGCAAACTGGTAACCAGCGGCATGGGAAAAGCCGGGCAAATAGCACAAAATATTGCAACTACATTCAGCTCTACAGGGACGCCGTCCGTCTTCCTGCATCCGAGTGAGGCCCAGCATGGCGACTTGGGGATATTGCAGGAAAACGATATCGTTCTGGCTATCTCCAATTCAGGAAAGACACGGGAGATTATCGAACTTATATCTCTTGCAAAAAATCTTATTCCGGGGATAAAGTTTATTGTCATCACCAGTGATCCGGATAGCTTACTGGCCCAGAAAGCCGATGTCTGCATCCTTACCGGCCGGCCCGATGAAGTCTGCAATCTTGGACTGACCCCGACCACTTCGACCACAGTAATGACCGTAATAGGCGATATACTTGTAGTGGGTACAATGAAAAGGATCAGCTTCTCACCCGCCGATTATGCCAAACGCCACCATGGGGGATATCTGGGAGATAAATCGAGAGAGATGAGCAAGTAGTTCCTGAATATAACTCTAAAATATTTCAGCCATCAATATCCATCCTTTGCATATTGTTGGCTGAAAGAATAATTATAGATGAATAACGAAATATATTATCGAATATCCTTATCTTTGCATACCATTACATACCACTACCCGACAAAACATAATAAATCACATGGTACATTCTTGATACAGAATTGAATGATAGAACAAATAATTATTTTAGAACATATAGACCCTGTTGTCTTTTTCGGGATAAATAACGCCAATATACAATTATTAAAAACCCTTTTTCCAAAGCTGCGTATCGTAGCGCGTGGCAATGCCATAAAAGCGATCGGTAATGCGGAAGATGTCCCTCTCTTTGAAGAAAAGATAAGGGAACTTGAAAAATATGCGAATGAGCGGAATAAACTCACAGAAGAAGATATAATAGACATTGTAAAAGGAAAATCTCCTAATACAATCAAGCAGGACAACCTCATTATCTACGGGCTGAACGGCAAACCTATCTTTGCCCGTACTCCCAACCAGCAGAATTTTGTAAACAGCTTTTACAAAAACGATATGGTGTTTGGTATCGGACCCGCGGGTTCGGGGAAGACCTATACAGCTATCGCTCTGGCGGTAAAAGCCCTTAAAAACAAAGAGGTGAAAAAGATAATCCTCAGCCGTCCGGCAGTGGAAGCCGGAGAGAAGCTCGGTTTTCTGCCCGGAGATATGAAAGATAAGATAGACCCGTATCTGCAACCTTTGTATGACGCGCTCGAAGACATGATAGCCCCTGCCAAGCTAAAGGACTATATAGAAAACAAGACGATACAGATAGCCCCTTTGGCCTTTATGCGCGGTCGAACGCTCAGTGATGCCATCATTATCCTCGACGAAGCCCAGAATACGACCACGCACCAGATAAAGATGTTCCTCACCCGTTTGGGTATGAACGCCAAAATGATTATCACGGGCGATATTACCCAGATAGACCTTCCGCCGTCCCAGCAGTCGGGGCTAAAACATGCCCTGCGCATACTGAAAGATGTGAAAGGGATAGGCTATATCGAGTTTAACAAGACCGATATTGTCCGTCACAAACTCGTTCAGAGCATTGTGGATGCATACGAAAGAGAGGATAAAAGGGAAAAGCGGGAAGAGATAAAAGCAAAAACCGTAAAAGGTGAAAGAATATAGATTTATTAGAAAAAGAGGGTGTGTCAAAAGGGGAACAGCACTATCAATGTGCTACCCTCTTTGTCATCCTGAGTGTAACGAAGAATCTCGACCCTGAGAAACGAGATATTTGCCTCGCCTTCGCTTCGGCGATTTTGGCTCCGCCGATTTTCAATTCAATTCACTCCGTTCAACATGACAACCAACGGTCACAGGAGCGTAGCGTATGTAAATAGAAAGTAAAAAATACTTTTGACACACACTCTTTCTTATTAGCATAGCTCTGTATAAAAACACAAAAAGATTATCAATTAAGTTGCAATACTCCCAATCTGATTTATCTATATAAGAAGCAGCCGGCATACTGGAATTTCAGAATGAAAAAGTAAGTAATCAGAAAAAAATTAATGACATATTTAAATGTTTCACAATACTTAAATAAAACGCCAGATAAAAAATTGTGCAAAAGTTGTCAGATTTGTCAAGTTTTAGTTTTACTTCCACAGCTATCAGCAACTTGGAGGAGCATGCTATTAATTAACATCTTTATTGCTTTTTAAGCAACTTTGGCGTAACTTTGAGCGTACTTTTTTGTTATAAGACTGAACAAATTAGATTTTTAAACAAATGAAGAATACTTTAGTAAGAACAGATTTTAATTTTGCGGGTCAGACAAACGTTTATCATGGTAAAGTGAGGGACGTATATTCAATAGGTAACGATTTACTGGTGATGATCGCTACCGACCGTATTTCAGCATTCGATGTTGTATTACCACAGGGTATTCCCTACAAAGGACAAGTCCTGAACCAAATTGCAGCCAAGTTTCTGGATGCTACTGCCGACATTGTCCCTAACTGGAAGCTGGATACCCCGGACCCTATGGTAACCGTTGGTCTGAGATGCGAACAATATAAGGTGGAAATGGTTATCCGCGGATATCTCACCGGTAGCGCATGGCGCGAATACAAAGCCGGTGCAAGGACGCTTTGCGGAGTGCCGCTACCGGAAGGAATGAAAGAAAATGAAAAATTTCCTACTCCTATCATCACTCCTACTACAAAAGAAGATGTAGGACACGATGAGAATATTTCGAAAGAGGAAATTATCGCTCAGGGACTGGTAAGCAAAGAAGAATACGAGCAACTGGAAAAATATACTTATGCGCTGTTCCAACGTGGAACCGAAATGGCAGCTCAGAAGAACCTGATACTTGTAGATACAAAATACGAGTTCGGGAAAAAAGACGGCAAGATTTATCTGATCGACGAAATCCATACACCGGACTCTTCCCGCTATTTCTATGCGGACACTTATCAGGAACTGTTCGACAAAGGGGAAGAACAACGCCAACTGTCGAAAGAATTTGTACGCAAATGGTTAATGGATAACGGATTCCAGGGAAAAGACGGGCAGAAGGTGCCTGAAATGACCGAAGAATACTGCAACTCCGTCTCGGAACGCTACATCGAACTATATGAAAAGATAGTAGGTGAAAAATTTGTAAAGGCGGAAGCTGCCGATGTCGCTATACGCCTTGAAAAGAATATAAACGAATATTTAAAAAAGAGAGATTAAGGCCGCAGGCCTTTTTATTATTCGGGTAAGCAAAACAACAAAAACAAGTTGTGGTCCGAAAGTATATAATTAAATTTATCTATTATTTAGTTTAAATGCCAAATCTCTATATCATATCAGGCTGTAACGGCGCGGGAAAAACAACCGCGTCGTATGCCATGTTTCCCGAACTACTCGACTGCAAGGAGTTTATCAATGCCGATGAAATAGCCAAAGGCCTCTCCCCTTTTCAGCCCGAGACGGTAGCTATCGATGCAGGCCGCCTTATGATTATGCGCATGAACGAAATGTTGCGTATGCAGGAAGATTTTGCAATAGAGACCACGCTGGCGACTAAATCATATGCTAACTTCATACGCAGGGCGCAGAAGGAAGGCTATTTTGTTACCCTGATTTATTTCTGGCTCGAATCGCCCGAACTGGCTATCAGACGTGTCGAACAACGCGTTCGCTTCGGCGGACATCATGTAGACGATGATGTAGTCATAAGGCGCTATTATGCCGGAATGAGAAACCTTTTCTCTATGTTTATCCCTATTGCCGATTACTGGCTTCTGGTAGATAATTCTACAGACCCTTTCCAGATGATCGCGGAAGGTAACAGAACAAAAATCATCGATATTTACGATGAAGATATATTCTATTATCTTAAAAACGTATAAATCCAACAACCCTCAACGGAAATGACCTACGACGCCGAAAAAATAGTTCCTTATTCCGGCTCCGAAACTAAAGGGGCTCAAGTAGAACGCATGTTCGACTCTATTGCTGAAAACTATGATACATTGAACCGTACTATGTCGATGGGAATCGATATCAGTTGGCGTAAGAAAGGATTATCTATGCTAAAAAAGCTGAATCCCCAGACGATACTCGATATTGCCACAGGAACAGGTGATCTGGCCATCCAGGCCTATGATATACTGAAGCCGCAATCTATACTGGGCATAGACATATCCGAAGGAATGATGGAGGTTGGCCGGAGAAAAGTAGCTAAAGCAGGCCTATCAGATAAAATCAGCTTCGCCAAAGAGGATTGCATGGCGCTGTCTTTTCCCGATAATTCTTTTGACGCTGCCATGGTCGCATTCGGAGTACGCAACTTTGAGGATCTTGACAAGGGGCTCAAAGAAATATTACGGGTACTAAAACCGGGAGGGCAACTGATGATATTGGAGTTGACTGTTCCCGCGCATTTTCCGATGAAGCAGGGTTACTGGCTATATACCAATCTGTTTATCCCCACAATAGGCCGGATCATTTCCAAAGATAAAACAGCATACTCTTACCTTCCAAAATCCATACAAGCCTTTATTCAGGGTAAAGATATGACCAACACGCTTCTAAAGAACGGATTCTCGGAAGCATCTTATAAAACATACACAATGGGTACATGTTCTATGTATCTGGCTTCTAAATAAATAAATATTTTTAATTAAATAATATTATCTTTTCTCCACAAATTTATCTATACCGGAGAAAGGACAATGGGAATATTAAAAGTTCCATTTTTTAAGTTATAGTTCTTTAGTTCGGGAATAATATAATATATTTGCCTTCTGAAAGAGATCGAGTGCGAAGGAGAATAACTTTATAGAATACACCTGTAATATTTTTTATTAATAAAACTACATAAATCGAATCTATTTATTAACAAACATTTAGAACTATGACTAAAAAATTATTTTTAGCAACAGTATTTGTTGCTGTTATGTGCGCTCTATCACTTCCTGCAAATGCCCAATTCGGAAAAGCCTTAAAAAATGCTAGTAAGTCTGTAACAAAAGCTGTAGGCGATGTTGCCGGAGATATGGCTTCTGATATGGTAGCCAATAAGGTATCCGTGAAAATGGTAGAGTTTATGGATAGCAACAATACTATTGCCGGAGAGGACTCAGACTATTACAAAAGACTGGCAGGACTGGTAGCTACAGACTATATTTCTGTAGACGGCCTAAGCCTTAACTATAAAGTATATGAAAACCCTGAAGTAAACATTCTGGCTACTTCTGACGGAAGTATCCGTATCTATACAGGTATGATGGATATGCTGTCTGATGAAGAGCTTCTGGCTGTTATATCTACTCAGATAGGACATATTGCAAACAAGGATGTTCGCGATTCACTATTAAAAGTCGCATCTGAGGATAATGCAACTAAAGCAGGTTCTGCACAATTGGAAAAACTGCTTTCTTTCTCAGGAGATAAAATGGGGACGGTAATCAACGAACTTATACAGATTCCTTATACTGACGACCAAAACAAGAAAGCAGATGAATATGCATACAATCTATTGACAAAGAAGAATGTATCTGCCAGTGCTCTAGTATCTGCATTAAACAAATTCGCTGAAATGGAAACTGCCGATCAGGCCGCAGCTGATGATGATACAGCTGAGCTGAGTGCCGCCTCTAAGTTTATCGGAGTTAATTCGAACAATTCACTCCGCGCGTCTCTTATCTCTTCCAAATAAGATTCGTTGATCGAACAGATACACAGGCCTGCAAAGTATGACTTCGCAGGCTTGCTTTTTCTTCTGTAGAATAGTCATAATCCTTTTTCACCAATTAAGAAAGCCTGTTCACCCGTTTTGCCCTGTTTGCATTATTAATGTAGTCTATATTTGCTTTAGATATAACTGGTAATAACTAACTTAATACTAAAGCATATGAAAAAGCGACTTTACATTCTATTATCGATGCTTCCTGTAAGTATATTCATCTATTGCACATGTGTAGCCCTCTTCAAAAGCCCGGGGCATCCTATCACACCTGCATTACCGGCAAGTGAGCTTCAAGAGAAAGCAGACCGGATAGCCAGGCCCAAAATGCAGATAGTATTTCTACTCGATGCCACTGGCAGTATGTCGGGATTGATCGGGGCAGCGAAGGAAAAAATATGGTCCATAACAAGCAGCCTTTCCCAAAGCGAACCGGTTCCCGATATCGAAGTGGGTATGCTCTTTTATCGTGACAGGGGAGATGATTTTATAACCAGAATTATTCCTTTAGGCACTGATATGGACAATCTTTACGAGCAATTGATGGCTATGGATGCATCGGGAGGCGGAGACGGACCCGAAAGTGTGAATCAGGCACTGTATGAAGGTGTGAATAAGATGCAATGGGACAACTTGCCTAATACTTACAGAGCGATATTTCTTGTCGGTGATTATCCTCCGCATATGGACTACAGAAACGACATACATTATCCTGAAACCTGCTCGGAAGCGATAAAGAAAGGGATTGTAATCAATACCATCCTCATGGGGAATGAACCTACTGCCGCCCGCATATGGAAAGAGATCGCCGGTAAGACAAAAGGAGAATATGTGCAGACGGATATGAGCGTAAATAATATAGAGGTAAGGACTCCTTATGATGACCGCATCAACTCCCTGCAATATGAACTGGATAAGACCCGGCTCTATTACGGCAAATCATCTGAGTTGACAGAAGTAAAGCAGATACAGAGCGCAAAAGTAAGTAAGGGTGATGCGGCCATTAATGCGAGACGGGCAGAATATAACCTGTCGGCGGCGAATAAAGACGCTTACTATGGCTCGGAAGAGCTGGTCAATGAAGTAATGTCCGGCAAGGCTCTTACAGAAATCCCTGCTGCAGATTTACCCGACCAAATGAAGAAGATGTCTGCCTCAGAGCGCCAGGCCTATGTAAATGCCCTGATAGAGAAACGCAAGCAACTGGAACAGGAAATAAAAAACCTGAGCAAACAACGCCAGCAGCATATAGAAGCCGAACTGTCGAAAATGGATAAAGACAAAGTAGAAAATTCGTTCGACGACGTCATCTACAGAGCTGTACAAACACAGGCTATGGAAAAAGACATCAAGCTGGAAGGAAAAGCTAAACGATAGTGTATATACAACAAAAACCCGGCCTGTGATATCACAGGCCGGGTTGGATTATCTTATTTGTAAGAGCATTATCTCCTCATCTTAGGCATCTTGCCTCCCTTCATCTGTGTCATCATCTTCATCATCTTACGGGTTTCGTCGAACTGCTTAATCAGCTTATTCACCTCTTGTATAGATGTACCGCTACCTTTGGCAATACGCTGGCGACGGCTTCCGTTCAGGATTTCAGGCTGAGACCTTTCTTTCGGTGTCATGGAGTAGATGATAGCCTCGATACTTTTGAAGGCATCATCATCAATGTCCAGATCCTTGATTGCTTTACCCACTCCCGGAATCATGGAAGCAAGGTCTTTGAGGTTACCCATCTTCTTTATCTGTTGTATCTGTCCGATAAAGTCGTTGAAGTCGAACTGGTTCTTTGCAATCTTCTTTTGCAGGCGGCGCGCTTCTTCTTCATCATATTGTTCCTGTGCCCTTTCCACGAGTGAAACGATGTCACCCATACCGAGGATACGGTCGGCCATACGTTCAGGATGGAATACATCGAGTGCATCCATCTTCTCGCCTGTACCCACGAATTTAATCGGCTTATCCACTACCGAACGGATAGACAGCGCAGCACCACCACGGGTATCACCATCCAGCTTGGTTAATACAACTCCGTCGAAGTTGAGCCTGTCGTTAAATTCCTTGGCGGTATTTACAGCATCCTGCCCTGTCATGGAGTCTACTACAAAGAGGATTTCGTCAGGTCTCACAGCGTCTTTTACGGCTGTTATCTCCTTCATCATCTCCTCATCTATAGCCAGACGTCCGGCGGTATCTATAATTACAAGGTCATTCCCGTTTTGCTTGGCAAACCTGATCGCATTCTGAGCTATCTGCACCGGATTTTTATTATCATCTTCCGAATATACAGGAACTTCTATCTGCGTACCCAGTATTTTCAACTGCTCGATAGCAGCAGGACGATAAACGTCTCCGGCCACAAGCAAAGGATTTTTGCCTTTCTTCGATTTCAGCAATTTAGCCAGCTTACCCGAGAAAGTAGTCTTACCCGAACCCTGAAGACCCGACATAAGTATAACAGCCGGGGAACCTTTCAGATTGATATCGGTTGCCGTACCTCCCATCAGGGCAGCCAGTTCGTCATGAACGATTTTCACCATCAACTGTTCAGGCTTCACGGCCGTAAGCACATTCTGTCCTAATGCCTTTTCCTTAACGGTTTCGGTAAACTGCTTGGCTGTTTTGTAGTTTACGTCGGCATCAAGTAATGCGCGGCGTACATCTTTCAGCGTTTCGGCAACGTTTATCTCGGTGATCTTACCCTCACCTTTCAGGATCTTAAACGAACGTTCTAATCTATTACTTAGACTTTCAAACATATTATTGTTGTTATTTATTATCAATGTTATATGGGAGCACAAAGATATAAACTTTTGCTATAAAGTGAAAAACTGATTGTGCTTTTCTTACCATGCATAATTATATGAATATGCCAAACAATATCAGAAATCTTTATTCCCTAGCTTTGGTTCCGGCAATCTACACTTCAATTCGGTTAACAGTAAACAACTTGTATCGCATATCTTGCCTGCTCCCATCTCATTTAATAATACATTTATCTTTTTCATTATTCTATCCAAACATTGTATATTTACGTTTTATAAAACTCTCTCAGTATATAGATAAAAATTTTCGTTTCTGATGTCGTCACTTTGGAATCCGTGGCATGGTTGCCACAAAATAAGCGCAGGTTGTCTCAATTGCTACATGTACCGTGGCGATGCCAGGCGTGGTGTAGACAGCACCATAGTTAAGCAGACTAAGGACTTCGACAAGCCGGTAAAGAAAAAACGAAACGGAGAATATAAAGTTCCTCCCGGCGAAGATGTCTTTACCTGCTTCAATTCCGACTTCTTCCATGCCGACGCGGACGAATGGCGGCCCGAGGCATGGAATATGATGCGTGAGCGCAGCGATCTCAGCTTTTTGATGATAACCAAACGAATCGACAGATTACAGATAGGCTTGCCCGACGATTGGGGAGACGGATACGACAATGTGACTATAGCCTGCACGGTGGAAAATCAGGACAGGGTCGATTACCGTTTACCTATCTACAAGAAAGCCCCGATTAAGCACAAAATAATTATCTGTGAACCCCTGTTAGAAAGGGTAGACCTGAAGCCTTATGATATAGGTTCATGGGTGGAGCATATCACTGCCGGAGGAGAATCGGGAAAGGACACGCGGGTATGCGATTTCGACTGGATAATGGAAATACACGACCTCTGTGTAGAAAACGATATCTCTTTTTGGTTCAAACAAACAGGGACGAATTTTATTAAAGACGGGAAATCGTATACGATACCTCGCCGGATGCAGCATTCACAGGCGAAGAAAGCCGGAATAGATTACAAGAAGTACATTGGGAAAAGATAAACATTTAAAATATCTTTTCCTTTCGTTAGTTAACAAATAATCGCCTAAATTTGTTATCTATAAAAAACAGAGAAAAATCCGCGTGTCAAAATATACCGGAGAAAATAAAGAACAACAATGACAGACCAACTAAAAGAAATAGTATACTCGAAAGATGCGATTGAATTCGTGACTGTAGCCGTGCAGTATTGTGCTTTTCTGGAAAATTTCGATGAAATCACGGAAACAGAACTGACCGACAAACTGACAAAGATTCTCCCCCTGCTATATCTGAAAGCAACCCTTGTACCGGAAACAGATACGGTAAATGATGAAGAACCGGAGATAACAGTTACGGAAGACATATACAATTTTATCACTTCCAAATTATACAATGTATATGTAAATAACGATACATACCTCGAAGTATTTCTTCAGGATATGAAATATAGTGAAACGCCTATATCGGCGAGTATAAGTGAGGACCTTGCGGACATCTATCAGGATACAAAAAACTTTATCACCATATTCGAACGGGGTATTACCGAAAATATGAATGACGCCCTCTATGTATGTATGGAAAACTTCAAATCATACTGGGGACAAAAGCTTGTGAACGTGTTACGGGCATTGCATTCGATAAAATACCCGACTGAACCGGATATACTCGGAGACGAAGACCTTGAACAGACTGATAGTGAAGAATTATGGTAAGAACAATTTCAAAAGAAGAATTATCCGTAATGCCAATGGAAAAATTCGAAGGGCGGATAATTGTTGTACAAAGTGAAAGTGAGGCTGAGAAAGCCGCTGCTTATCTCAAAAAACAAACGGCTATCGGGTTCGATACTGAAACCCGTCCTGCTTTTCGTAAAGGTGTATCCCATCAGATTGCATTGATGCAGTTATCAACTGATGACACCTGTTTCCTTTTTCGGCTGAACATAATCGGACTGCCCGATTGTCTGGCAGATATACTTATCGATCCGGCAATAAAAAAAATAGGGCTCTCCCTGAAAGACGATTTTTCAGCCATACATAAGCGGAATGCGGCCTTCGTTCCGTCTAATTTCATTGAACTCCAGTCTTTTGTGAAAAGTTATGGCATTGAAGATAATGGCCTGCAACGTATTTATGGCATACTTTTTGAAAAAAGAATATCGAAAGGTCAGCGCCTGTCAAATTGGGAAGCGGATGTACTATCCGATGCACAGAAAATGTATGCTGCCATTGATGCATGGGCTTGCCTTAGAATATACAATGAATTGAAAGTAAGGAAAAAAACAGCTCCCTGATCCCCAAGCGGGACTTACAGAGAGACTAAGAGGTAAAATGAAGAGTCAAGGATTGTTTTTTTCCAATCTTTGAATAATGAAATTTTTAAATCTTGAAATTAATCACATATGGCATTCATAGATTATTATAGCATATTGGGCGTATCCAAGACAGCCAGTGCGGACGATATCAAAAAATCGTACCGCAAACTGGCCAGAAAGTATCATCCTGATATCAACCCAAATGATGAAGAAGCAAAAAAGAAGTTCCAGCAGATAAACGAAGCTAACGAAGTGCTTTCCGATCCCGAAAAGCGGAAGAAATATGATGAATACGGCGAAAACTGGAAGCACGCCGAAGAATACGAAAAAGCCCGTCAGCAGCAATCACAAAATGGTGGTTTTGCCGACTATGGCAGCTTTGGCGGTTTCGGGGGAGGTTCGTATAGTTTCGGAGGAGAGGATGAAGGGGGATTTTCCGATTTCTTCGAATCGCTGTTTGGAGGACGAAGATCTTCGTCGGGTAGCAGCCGTCAAAGCAGAGGGTACAGAGGACAAGACTATACCTCGGAACTGCATTTAAGCCTGCGCGATGCATCTGAAACCCATAAGCGCACACTCACTTTGAATGGTAAGAACCTGCGCATAACCATTCCTGCCGGAGTGTCCGACGGACAGGTAATAAAACTTGCAGGACAAGGAGCAGCGGGTAAAAACGGCGGGCCGAACGGCGACCTGTATATTACATTTGTTATAGAAGAAGATCCTAAATTTAAACGGGTAGGAAACGATTTATATACCAATGCCAACCTGAATCTGTACACAGCTGTTCTTGGCGGAGAAGAGACAGTAGACACCTTCACCGGAAAAGTAAAACTGAAAGTAGCGGCAGGGACTCAGAATGGAACAAAAGTAAGATTGAAAGGCAAAGGATTTCCCGTTTACAAGAAAGACGGACAGTTTGGAGACCTTATTATAACATACTCGATAGAGATACCGGTCAATCTGAATCATGAACAAAAGGAATTGTTCGAAAAGCTAGCGAAGTCTTAACCCTAAAGTATCAACGTTATGACATCAGAATTAATCATCATACAGGAGTATTGCATACAGAATCAGGTGGAGCCCGACTTTATCGTACAACTCGAAAACGAAGGGCTTATACAAGTCAGTATTGTCGGGAACGAGCGCTATATACATATCTCCCAGCTAAAATACCTCGACCAGTATGTGCGGTGGTATTACGACCTATCAATCAACGTGGCGGGTATAGACGTTATCCGGAACCTGCTGGACAAGATAGATGACATGCAGGAAGAAATACACCGTTTGAAAGAACAGCTAAGGCTAATAGACTGATATATGAAACACCTATTCCTGCTTATAAGCGTATTTGCAATCGCAACTTATGCTTTCTCACAAAATGATGTGCTAAGAAATGATATAGCAAAAATTATCGGAGGCAAACGGGCTACTGTCGGAGTTGCATTGATAGTCGATGGAAAAGACACATTGACGGTCAATAACGATTTCCATTATCCGACACAGAGCACTTACAAATTTCATTTGGCTCTGGCTGTCCTCGACTATCTCAATAAGAACAACCTGTCGCTCGATCATAAAATATTCATTCGTAAAGCTGAACTCTTACCCGGTACCCATAGCCCTCTGAGAGACGATTATCCCGATGGAAACATCGAATTACCAGTTAGAGAAATCTTAAAATATACAGTTTCCCTAAGCGATAACAACGGATGTGATATCCTGTTTCGCTTTGTGGGTGGTACCTCCGCAGTAGACCGGTATATAAGAAACCTCGGATTTTCCGATTTTGCCATTGCCGCCACCGAAGAAGAAATGCATGGCCCGTGGGAAGTACAATATACCAACTGGAGTACTCCTCTTACAGCTGCACGGGTATTGGAAAAATTCAGGACAGGCAATATACTGCCTCAACATTTCTACGACTTTCTGTGGAATGCCATGGTGGATACTGCAACCGGACCGAAGAAGATCAAAGGGCTGCTGCCTCCGGGAACGATTGTCGCTCATAAGACCGGCTCATCTTTCCGTAATGCCGAGGGGCTGAATGCCGCGGAAAATGATATTGCAATCATCCGGTTGCCCGATGGCCGTTATTATTCACTTGCCGTTTTTATCGCAGATTCGATGGAAGACGATGCCACGAATATGCGGATGATAGCAGAAATATCGAAGGCTGTATATGACTCCCTTACAAAATAGGCATGAGAGGCAGCGAATTTATCTGATGGCGCCCTGCGGACATATATCCGCACATTTCCGGCACAAGATACATTCGCTTGAGCTTATTTTCTTCCCTTTCGAGATATAATTTACTACATCCACGTCCATCGGACAATTACGGTTGCAGGAACCGCAAGAGGTGCATTCGTTTCCGGAAGGACTTACCTTTATCAAAGCGATGCTTGTCTGCGCTTTCATAACCAGTGACACCGGACAGACGATTTTGCAAAAGGCACGTTTCTTCCTGAATTTAAAGGCAAGGATCACAGCAACAAGATAGTAAAGACCATTACCTGCAAGGAACCAGATCAGAGCCCCGGGCTTTCCACCTTGCACAATACCTCCATCTTCATTTATATGATTTGTCTGCCAGTCGTAACCCAGCAGAATAAAAGCTACAGGTATCAATATAGAAGCAATAAATACCAGATAACGCATACGGGTATATTTGACCGGAATCTTACGGTTTTCTTTTATCGGCAACCATTCCAGGATAGCAGCTGTCCAGCAGGCCCAGCCACAGAAACCTCGTCCCCAGATCAACGGGCCGATAATCTTGGCAATGGCATAATGCACCAGTACCCGGATAAATAGTCCGGTGGAAATAAATAATAATATATAAAACACATTCTCTTCCAATTGCAGATTCTCCCGTTGCATGACTCCCAAAAAGAGAAGAAACACCGGTGAAATCATTAAAATAGTGATACGACGCCCCAGATCTTTATTCTTCCCCTCTAGCCTAGACGCAATCAACGAACCTATCGTAATCCAGCCGCCAATCCAGGGGAAAATGATGCGAAATCCCCACCAGCCTAAAGAGAATCCAAGTAAAAGTCCGATAAGTAAAGGAACAAAATGTTTGAATTTCATACATTATATTTTAATAGATTAATAGAGCCAACAATAATCCTGAGACAAAGCCTAAAGTAAAAGCAATCCTATTCATATAATAATTGTTTCTTGATTTGAGGCAAATATAGACCGTATAGAAACAGTTTCAAAAGTTCTGTGACAGACAGCAATAAATGTGACAAACAGCTATGTCTGCCCATCATAAGCCAGTTATAATAAAATATAAGCTTATTATCCCGCGATACGGGTACGGATGAGTCTTGTGTAGGTACGCGATACGGGAACTTCGTCCTTTGTATATCTCAGTTTTAGCTGGAATCCTAGCGAATTTCCTGTGACTGAAACGACTTGTGCTATGTTCACCATGAAAGCCCGGTGGCAGCGTACGATGTCAGGATAAGATTGCAGGTCTGTCTCTATCTGACTGATGGTAGCCCTGAGTTGTTTTTGTCTTACAATATCGTTTTCCTGATAATAAAATGTAGTATAGTTCCCCGATGACTCGATGTAAAGGAGTGTCTCAGGATTGAAACTAACGGAGTCTTTTGTAGTGCCACTCAATGTAATTATGCCGGAGTTAGCTGGCAAAGCCTGCTGATTCGCAGCCAAACGTTCGAGCAGCCTGTTGTTACTCTCTTTTGCCTCACGCAGATTCCGTTTCAGTGCATTATTCTGTATAAAGAATGATATGACAATAGTAGGAACCAACCCGACCATAAATGTAGCAACCACATAGAAGGTAAAAACGGATAGGAGTATCTCCGGATCTCTATGTCTGATAGAAATATCAAACAAAAAATTACCGATACTAATAGTTAGGATTATAATCAGTTTATTGAGTGTATTCCTCCATGTAGTCCAACAGGCAGGGTTATAGAATTTTTTGAATATCGCAGGAAACACATAAGTTACGATTGAAGTACATACTGCCGTCACCAGAGAATACCCTCCTATTATCAACCATTTATTAAATTCACCTTGTAGCTGGAAAGGCTGGAACAGAGCGAGTAGCAGAAAGACAGCAATAAATGCCACGACAATAGTCTGCCACGGCTTTTCACTGACCGGATACGGCTCTTTTAAATATCTAATTATTCTACTCATCTATATAATATAAACAGTAATATGCTTTAAAAAAATGCCTGAAAATAGTCCTAAAAATTGGAACGAGCAAAATTTAGACAGGCTCTAAAATAAGGATTTTGTATCTTTGCCATTCTCAAATTAAAATACTCTTATGAAAGAATATAAAATACTCTTTGTCTGTCTCGGAAATATCTGCCGCTCTCCCGCCGCCGAAGGCATTCTCAAAAGGATGGTCAGGGAGCAGCGACTCGAAGATAAAATATCTATCGATTCGGCAGGGACATCAGGCTATCACGATGGCGACCTGCCCGACCACCGGATGAGACAGCATGGCGCACGCAGGGGCTATAAGTTCGATTCGCTGTCACGCAGGTTTACAAGCCGGGATTTTGACCGGTTTGATGTCATACTGGCTATGGACGACAGCAATTACCATAACATTATGCGCCTTGCTCCTGATTTGGAATCGGAGAAGAAAGTGTACCGAATGGTAGATTTTTCGAACCGATTCGGTCACGACCATATCCCCGACCCTTATTATTCGGGTGCTGACGGTTTCGAACTAGTCCTCGATTTACTGGAAGACGCCTGTGAAGGATTACTGGATAAACTGAAGAAAAACGAACTGTAATCAGTTCACTTTATCTATCTCCCCTCCTTCAAAAAAGTTGATTATATTCTTTGCCACTTCCTGTTCCATATCCAGGCGGGCGGCATATGTCTTTGTTCCGGCATGAGGGGAAAGCACGACATTATCCAACCCGATAAGTTCCTGTGGAATTTTCGGTTCGTTTTCGTACACATCCAGCCCGGCAGCATATATTGTCCCGGCCTGTAAGGCCTTAGCCAGAGACTGAGCATCTACCAGCTGCCCGCGGGCGGTATTGATAAGAATAGCTGAACTCTTCATCTTATTCAATTCCCGTTCTCCTATCAGGTGGTACGTTTCGGTTGTTGCAGGCGCATTCAGCGATACAATGTCGGATTCTTTGAGCAATGTATCGAAATCTACATACACCGCGCCGTATTTCTCTTCCACCTCTTTAGGCAAGGCATGCCTGTTGTGATAGATAATTTTCATTCCCGAAGCCACCGCACGGCGGGCTATCGCCTGCCCGATACGTCCCATACCGTATATGCCGAGCGTCTGCCCATAGACAGGCATGCCCAGATCGCCATACAGACTCCAGTCGAGACGCACTCCATTATGCAGCTTATGATTGTAATAGGCTACCTTGCGGGCAGTTGCCATCATCAGGGCAAAGCATAACTCCGCGGTCGGTTCCAGCACCGATTGCGGAGTGTTGGTCACCGTAATACCTTTTGTTGCTGCGTAAGCGGTATCTATATTGTTGTATCCCACGCCATAATTAGCTATCAGCCGCAGTTTTTTCCCCGCATCTATCATTTCTTCATCGGTCTGAAATGAGAAATTAGGAACAAAAGCATCCGCATCTGCTATCCGTTCCAGTATTTCTATCCTCGTAAACAATTGTTTTTCGGGATATATAACTTCATATTTTCCTTCGAGGGAAGCAAATCCTTCTCTTACGAAGTTGTGCCCCATCAATATCTTCTTCATGCTGTTACCTTTTTATAGGATTCCTTTTTCTATAAGCATTTCCCGTACTTTCATCCAATCCACGTAGGGCCTGCCGGCCTCGGGATCATCCGTAATCAGCGGACAGCCCAGATTGGCATCGTCTATATAGAGATGTCCGTAAGCTTTTGGCGAAGAAGTCCAGAATCGCTGTGTAGGATTTTTCTGTATGCCATATAACGGGATATTATTATCGGCAAACCATTGTACAGCTTCGGTCAGTACATTTTCTTCTACCACGACTTCCTGTCCGTCTACTTTCTTTTTTTTCTTACGGTCGCTCCGCATCGAAAAAAGGATTAGTTTGTGACCTTTTTCCGTCAGTTCTTTCAGAACAGGCACTGCTCCTATATCTTTCCCTATTTTGGGAAATTCGTGCGATACGCATGTACCGTCAAAATCCAGACATATATCCATAATTGTATTTGTATGTAATAATATTCATTTTTTAGTTACAGGTTATGACTCGCAACTGTTTTGTTAAAATCTGACAAAGTTGACAACTTTTCAGTAAACAGTAAACAGTCAACAATTAGCAATTAACAACCCGTAAAATGTAAAAACTTTGCGTCTTTGCGTCTTTGCGTGAAACAAAACAGGGTGCCAGCCAACCCGTAACTTTTTACTCACTGCTTACTACTTGTTAAAATCTGACAACCAACGGTCACAGGAGCGTAGCGTATGTAAACTTGACAACTTTTCCTGCTTTTTTACTTTTTCCCAATCTTTAAATTCTTAAACATTAAATTTTTAAATCCTTCCAGATCTTTCAAAGAGCTATCGGCTAAAAGCAATATATAGATAAAATTATATAGATAAAGTAACACCCGGCCTTTAAATATTAGCGCGCATTACTAATCGATATTATTGTTCAAACGTCATACGGTACACATTTGTTTCCTTCTGTGTGAAATTCAAAGACTGATAAAGCTTATTAGCCGCTATACGTGAAGGATTAGAGGTCAGCATCAACGAATCAACACCTAACGATCTTGCAAAGCTTATCGCATGTTCTACAAGTAATCTGCCTAAGCCCTGCCCGCGGTATGAATCGTCAACTACAACATCCTCGATCCATGCCTTTGCCCCTGTCGGGCTTTTATATACGCCCACAGTAAGCATTCCGGCAATATTCCCACCATCGGTAATAAAGAACAGATGACTGTTATCTGAAGCCAATAACTCCCTATAATATGACTCTGTCAAATGAATCGTACCGGAAGAGATTAATGTCCCGGTAAGTTTTTGTACAGCCTTAAATCCTTCCTGCGTAAACTCTCTGATCTCCAAAATTCTCATAATCGAATAATAATCCGGGCAAATGAAGATACCTGTTTTCCTCCGCCTGATTAATTTATAAAAAACAGAAACCCAGACTGTAAAGCCCGAGTTTCATATATCCTTAACATGACAGAACAAACTTATTTGTTGTCTATCTTCTCTGTAGTACCTTTTATATCATCTTCAAGGCCGTTTACCCCGTCTTTGAAGTTCTTGACGCCTTTTCCGATACCTTTCATAAGTTCAGGAATTTTCTTTCCTCCGAATAATAATAAAACAACGATGGCAATGATAATAATCTCTCCGGTTCCAAGGTTGCCTAGAAATAATAATGTGTTCATCTGGTTTATCTCAATTATATTTACTTATTAAATAATTAGTTTACTAAAGTAGTCAGAATAATATTATTCCAGTCATTTTTTTGCATTTTTTATATTCAAATCGCGTCAAATCACTGGCCACCGTTATTTAAAGTGATTATAGATGCTGACCGGCCATCATAATTTAATAAAGAAGTGGCTGTCTCAAAAGTAATATTGTGCTAGCAAAGTATTACTTCCTATTGTCATTGGCTCTGCTTCGCTCTGCCGAACGTTGTTTCTGAACGGAGTAAAGAATCTCGACCCTAAGAAACGAGATGTTTCACTCCGTTCAACATGACAACCAACGGTCACAGGAGCGTAGCGTATGTAAATAGATAGTGAAAAATACTTTTGAGACAGCCACTTCTCTCACCTGTTTATTATTTAATTACTCTTTTGATAACGCAATGTTTGATTTGGCTTTGATATAGACGGCGCAACAGATTCGTCGGATGTGCCCCAGTCTTTGTTCGGATTGCTTCCCAAAACGAACTTTATATCAGCCCCGTTCTTTATGTCGTCATAGGTTATATAAGTCTTGTTATACTCCTTTCCGTTGAGGGTCATAGACTGGATATAGACATTCTGTTTGCTGTAATTCTCTGTAGTCATGGATATTTTCTTTCCATTACCGAGAGTCATCTCTACAGCTTCAAGTCCCGGAGAACCGATAGCATAGATATTGCTCGACGGACAAGTGGGATAGAAGCCCATACAGTTGAAGATATACCATGCCGACATCTGTCCGCAATCATCATTCCCGCTTAACGCATCAGGTTTGTTTCCGTAGAAGGTATCCAGTACGTAACGTATCTTTTCCTGTCCTTTCCATGGCTGTTTCACATAATTGTAAAGATATAGTATCTGGTGGCAAGGCTCGTTGCCATGCCAGTATGCCCCAATCCGTCCCTGTATATCGTGCGCCCCCGGGATATCATCCGGCAACTCCATTGTGAACATAGAATCGAGACGCTGGGCAAATACCTCATTCCCTCCCATTTCATTGATATATCCTTGTACATCCTGAGGCACATACCATGTGTACTGATATGTGAATCCTTCGGTAATATCACCCCAACCGTGTACCGAGCCCGGCCCGGTATAAGCGACTGCATCGAAAGGTGTACGCCATTCTCCATGAGAGTCGCGTCCCCGCATAAATCCGGATTCGGGATCTATCAGGTTCTGATAAGCTAGCGAACGGTTCAGGAAGTATTTGTAGTCTTCTTCTTTACCCAATTTTTTTGCGGCCATAGCTACACAGTAATCATCATAAGCATATTCCAGTGTCTTGGATACAGATTCCCGTTCCTTATCGAATGGCACCCAGCCCAACGCGGTATATTCAGGCAGGCAATCGTAGTTAGGATTCATCGCAGTCCTTTTCATCGCCTGATAAGCCCGTTCGTAGTCGAACCCTTTCACATCTTTTACAATGGCATCAGCAATAGCGGACACCGCATGATAGCCTATCATACACCATGTTTCATTTCCATAGAAAGACCAGATAGGCAGCATATGCTCCACACTCTGGTCGTAATGCGCCAGCATGGAATTTACCATATCGGCATTACGTTCAGGGTTTATGAGATTGAGTAGCGGATGATGGGCACGATAAGTATCCCATAGAGAGAATACTGTATAATTGGTGAATTTATCGGCCTGATGTATATTTGAGTCATGTCCCCTGTAATTATTGTCCGCGTCCTGATAAACAAAAGGATGCAGAGACGCATGATAAACCGAAGTATAGAATGTTTCGAGCTGCTCTTTTGTGCCTTTGGCCTTGAATTTACCAAGTTCCTTTGCCCATAATATTTCACCTTGTTTCTTGAGATTTTCGAAATTTTGATTATCGAGTTCTTTCAGATTTGTATATGCGCCTGAGGTTCCTGTAGATGATATGGCAACCTTCACTTCTATCCCGGCTCCGTCTTTTGCATCAAAATCGAGCCATCCTATGATTTTATTCCCATAGGCAACACGATCGCTCCGGAAACGCTTTGTATCATAGATAACAGGCTTGCCGTCCTGCATAATACCCGAACGGGCAAATGGTTTGGAGAATCTGGCTACAAAGTAGACATAGCGCTCAGGGCCCCATCCATTCACAAGTTTGAAACCGCAGATAGTAGAATCGTTCTCTATACGGAGTTGCGACCATGCTGTTTTGAACCATTGTACATGATCCATATCCACCATAACAAAGGCACTGTCTGTCTTAGGGAAAGTAAACTTGAATATCCCCGAGCGCATACCGGAGGTCATCTCAGCCTTCACATTATAGTCCAGCAAATCAACTCCGTAGTAGTTTGGAGAAGCCCATTCTCTTTCATGGCTGTATCGTGAACGGTAGCCCTCATCGGGATTTTCGTGTGTACCCGGCGTAAATTTCTTTTCTCCCGTACCGGGAATAAAAAGGAAGTCTCCAAGATCGGGAATCCCCGTTCCGCTAAGATGGGTGAGACTGAACCCCATGATAGTCATATGATTGTACTTATAACCGGAAGCGGCATCGTAATAATCTTTATCCGTATCGGGACTTATCTGTATTCCCCCGAAAGGTATCTGCGAACCGGGATAGACATTTCCGAATCCGGATGTACCTACAAAAGGATTTACATAGGCATTGAGGGATAGATCCGCCGGTTCTCCTGTAACCTGAGATTTTTCTTTACATGACGAAACCAGCAATAAGGCCGAGAGAAGGAGCCCTAAGGGCAATTTACTTTTCATATTATCTTTTTTAGCGTGTAGTTAAGGTCGCAGACCTATTTATTACTCTGGTATGCACAATAACTAACATAGGTTATCATTCGAATATATTATTAATATTTTCTGTTACTTCTTATCGCTCATTATATACTCCAAATTCGGTAATAACGGGAGGTTTACTAAATTCATCTATTTGTATGCGGACTTTATCGGCCCAAACTTTATTAAATCTATGTACTTTTATTATATCATTGTTTTCACCGGATAAAAGAGGTAGCCATTTATTATTGTGGAAATACTCGATCCGGTATTTGCTGAAATTACTTTCTCCTCTTTGAGCAATGGTAATCAAATTGAACTCCTGTTCTGTGTTATCCAGAATGATTTCGAGCCAAGGCTTTTTTATGGCCTTGTTGGATTCCCATGCCGAACGGAAATTGTCGTCATTGGCAAAATCCATAATATTCATATCATTGCTCCAACTGGCATTTGTCTTCTTATTCTTTGCAATATTCTTAGAAATAACGGGGGCAGGATAAGCCGGCAGTTTAGCGACAGGTCCTTTATTTTTCCATAGTTTTCCTATCTTCCTGAAAGCATCGGCCGCGTTGGCGTCTATCAGCCCGTCACGGTTAGGGGCCGCGTTCAGGATAAAATTACAATAAACCTCATTCATAGGAATGATATTGTCATTGACGAGCATTTCAGGCGATTTTACCGGAGTTGCAGGGAAATCGGGTTTCCAGAACCAAGCCGAATTGATGGGCAGGCAGGATAATGCAGGAAGTTTATTACTCTCTTTTGAAATATGTTGCCCCGCACCCTGCTCATACGACTTAATATCCGTATAATACAAAACTTCTGCCGGATATTTAGCAGCATTCAAATCCATAACAAGGCAGTTCGGCTGTAAAGACTTTATCAGGGAATAAATATCCCCAAACGGAACTTCATCATATGAAATACGCGACCAGGGAGCGTCCCATCCGTCGATAATCAGCGCCTTTATCTCTCCATAGTTAGTCAATAGCTCGGTCAATTGGGCTTTTATCATATCTATATGCTTTGGCGTAATCCATCCCGGACGGAGTTTATGATGTGTATCGAGAATAGAATAATAAAGCATTACATTCAAGCCCTGTGCCCTGAAAGCATCTGCATATTCTTTTACCACATCCCTCCTGAAAGGGCTGTTCATCACATTGTAATCGGTAGTTTTCGTATCCCATATGCAAAATCCACTATGATGCTTGGTAGTCAGGCACCCGTATGTCATGTTGGCCTCTTTGGCTGTCTTAGCCCATTGACTACAATCGAGTTTCGCAGGATTGAATATAGCCGGAGACGCATCGGGATCAGCCCAATCGTCCTCCATGAATGTCGGTATATTGAAATGGATAAACATCCCGAATCTCAGGTCTACAAACTCCTGCTGAAGTTGTACCAAAGATTTTCCTGCCTGAGCCATAACAGATAACGACAAGAATAACAGGAGGATTAAAGAATATATTTTCCTCATAATAATACGTTTTTTTATTGTCTATTTTGACAATGAATAAGGTTTCTCTTCTTCGCTGAATGTCCTTTTCTTATTAGGGGCAGCAGCCATTTCGAATGTCAGTTCCGCCCCGTTCTTTATGTCGTCATATGTGATATATGCCTTTGTATAAGGCTTTCCGTTCAGCTTAACCGATTTTACATAACGCATCTTGTCACTCACCTTATCTGCTTTTATTTCCAGATACTTTCCGTCACCCACCTTCACTTTCATGTAAGGAAAATACGGAGCGCCGAATACATATTCATTCGAACCCGGACAAACAGGATAGAATCCCATAGCCGAGAAGATATACCATGCCGACATCTGTCCGCAATCGTCATTTCCGCAAAGTCCGTCAATGGAATTACGGTACATACGGTTCATAATTTCGCGTACCCAATACTGAGTTCTCCATGGTTGTGAGGTCCATGCATATAAGTATGCTATGTGGTGACTGGGTTCATTGCCGTGTACATAGTTACCCATCACCCCTTCGCGGGTAACGTCTTCCGTATCGGCAAAGAATTCATCGGGTAAATGCATGGTGAAAAGAGAATCGAGGCGTTGTACGAATTGTTTATCTCCTCCCATCTGTTTAATAAGTCCCTTTACATCGTGCGGCACATAGAATGAGTAATTCCAGGAGTTTCCTTCGATAAAGCCCTCCCCGTGTGTACTCAGCAGATTGAACGGAGTCTTCCAGCGTCCGTCGCTGTATCGGGCACGAACAAATTCCAGCTCAGGATCAAAAACATTATGATAGTTCAAGGCCCTCTTTTTATAAGTATCTGTAGCCGCCTGATTATCCACTTTCAGAGCTGTATTGTAAATCGTCCAGTCGTCATATGAATATTCGAGTGTAATAGACGAACCGCTACCGTTTTTATCGAAAGGCACATAGCCTAATTTTTTATATTCGCCCGTTCCATCGTAATAATCGACATTCGAACTACTTATCATGGCTTCCAGTGCTTTTTGCTTATCAATATTCAGTCCTTTATCGATAGCATCGGCCAGTACCGATACGGAATGATAACCTATCATACACCAGTTTTCATTTCCCATATGCGACCATACAGGCAATGCCTTGTGTACACTCTGTTCATAATGGGCTATCATTGAGTTTACTATATCTACGCTTCTTTCCCTGTTGATAATATTGAATAGCGGATGAAGCGCCCTGTAAGTATCCCATACGGAGAAAATAGTGTAGTTGGTAAATCCTTTCGCCTGATGTATATTATGGTCTATACCGCGATATTGTCCGTCCACATCCTGATAAACCGACGGATTTATCATGGTATGGTAAAGGGAAGTATAGAACATTGTCTTCTTGTCGGCATCACCGTTTATATCTATCACATCCAGTTCTTTTTCCCATTTAGCCGAGGCTTCGGCGACAATTTTATCGAATGACTTTGTCGCTGCTTCCGCTTTCAGGTTCTTGAGAGCTCCCTCTGTGCTTACTGCCGAAAGGGCGACTTTCATTATAAGAGGTGAATTATCCGAACCGAATTCAAAATGGGCTACAATCTTACGGCCTGCTATTTCAGGGAAATTCTTATACAGATTAAATTTCCTCCAGAAACCTGTATATTTCGGTTTCTCACGATCTACATAGCCATAGTTTTTTATCGGCTTCGACAAAGATATGGCGAAGTAGGTATAATTTTCCCTCGACCAACCGTTGGTGATGCGATAGCCTGTAATCAGGGTGTCGTTCTCAACTCTGAGGCTTGCCCATAATACCTTTCCATCGTAATTATAGATGCCATGAACAAGGTCGAGCAATATCTTTTGTTCTTCGTTTTCGGGATAAGTATATTTATGCACTCCTACTCTTTCGGTAGCTGTCAATTGCGCTTTTACCTTATAATCGTCCAATACGACTTCGTAATAACCCGGATGGGAAACCTCCGTATCATGCGAATAGCTTGAACGGTAACCTGAACGGGGTTTATCGGCTACGCCGGGATTAAACTTCAGTTCACCTGTTACGGGTACAATGAGAATATCCCCGAGATCGGAATGCCCTGTTCCACTAAGATGCGTATGGCTGAATCCTACAATTGTTTTGTCGTCGTGCTGGTAACCTGCACAATACTTATAAGTATCTTTTTGATATACGCCATTTATACTATGAGGGATAGTATCCGTATCGGGGCTTAACTGGACAATCCCATGGGGCACGCATGCTCCCGGGAATGTATGTCCCATTTTTACCGTACCTATCATCGGATTGACAAAAGATACTTTGTCCTGCGCGGATACTATACCGCTCATAAGTAAGCAAGAAAGAGTGAGTGTGCTTAACTTCATTTGTATATTATTGAATTATTGTTTCTTCAGAAATTCCTGATATTCGTTCCATATTCCTTCGATACTGGCTTCGGGGCCGAAAACCAATTTTATAGCTCCGTCGAAGCTCCATACATCCATTTTTTCCACAGTAAGGTGGAACTTACGGATAGCATCCGGATCTTTCGTTGTAAGCCATTGGATAAAAAAGCCGGTGGTGCGGTAACCATCCATCCAATTACCGCCCGGCTTGCGTGTACTCATATCAAATAAACCGGCCTCAGCCCTTACGGCATCGGCTATTCCTTCTATACATGCCCAGAATGTTTTATTGTTTCCATAGTTACCAATTCCTTTAGGCTCATACTGGTAACCATGTGTAAGTTCGTGGTAAAGCACCCCGCGTGTTTCGAAATCAAGCTTGAAAAGGGATTCTTTCGCTGACTTTTCGATATGCTGTGTGCTGTAGAAAATATTGATGTTAGGGGTACTGCCTCCCTTTGCCGATACACCCGGTTGATCTTCCAGTGTATATCTGATGTTTCTTACATCGTTTATGCTGTCCTTGTCAGTATAGTATAAGATTTCAGCGACTTTACGGGCATGGTATTTTATATATTCATCGGGATTCTGCACCAATTGATTATATACTTTCGCGCCTTCCGTGTCGGGAGATTTTACCTCAAAATCTATATTCGGATAGTTGAAATCTTCCCATCCTGCCAGCATATTTCTGTCTGATAACAATACATCCGCTATAACCAGATTCTCTTTTTTATCCGCTGTGCCGGCTTCGAGCATATATTGTTTATATGCAGCCGGTTTTTGCGCGACGCATAATATTTCCTGAAAACGGGAGCAGAATTTCTGATCTTTCCGTTCGTCAACAATGGTCCATTTCTTTCCGTCATTGGAACCTTTCAGTACCCAGTTAGCCGGGTCGTGGGCGGGATTATCACCCGAAGAATATATTTTGTAGCTCAGTACAGGAGAGTTGTACGAGACCTGAAATGTCATTTTGTTAGTACCCGTTTTACCTATATAGTAGGTGGTGAGGTTGTTGTCTGTTAGTTGCGGATAATCTGTTTTAACTTCCTGACTCTGACAGGTCAGAAATGATAGCGCAAAAGCCAGAAATAAAATTCTTTTCATTATGTTTTCGTTATAGGGTTTAGATTTGATGCAAGTATAATTATTATAGGAAAAAGGTTAATTATCCTGTTCGGCAATAAAGGTATCCTGAAGAACTTATATAAGAATTACATCGTTATTTTCTGTGTATTATGATTTCAACAATAGTATTGAGGATTTGAGTCAAAAAAAAGAATCATCAGCAACTCTCTTCTCCAGAAAAGCTGCTGATGATATCTATCTAAAGTTAATTTGTATAACCAGGATTTTGTACCAAACCAGGATTTACCATCATCTGGTCGTAAGGAATCGGGAATAACAATAGATGAGAGCTATTTGTAGGAGTATGATCCCACCAACTTCCCGTAAGGAATTTTCCAAAGCGAATAAGATCAGTTCTTCTCTTTCCTTCGAATATAAATTCACGTCCTCTTTCAGCCAGAAGTTCATCCATAGTAAGAGTAGTAGTTGTATATTTCATTGCTGGCCAATCCGCTGCAGTAAAGGCTCTTTCCCTTGTCTCATTTATAAGGTCAACTGCTTCCTGAGTTGCAGTTCCTCCGTTTTTACGCATCAATGCCTCTGCTTTCATGTAATAAATCTCTGTTAATCGGTATAATACCCAGTCATTACTACAGAAGTAAGTTGAACCAAAGATATCTTCACGGTATTTGTGGAATCTGGCACCACTATTTTCCTCTCCGGTTGTCATACTAGACTCTGTTCCACCAGCCTTTTTCTTTCTTATCTCATTCACAAATACTAAAGGTTCATTAGCATATTCAACAGTACCGTTTTGAGGGATACTAGTACCGTATTGATATTGAGGGCCGATAAGCATCCATTCTTTCTTACGAAGGTCTCTGTCATCGAAAGCATCATAAGCTGTAGGAATAACTACAACACCATTATTACCATCACGGTTTCCTCCGTTTATATATCTTTGACGGAAATGATAAAAATCGCCGGACCATCCACAACGGGTTGTAGTCAACTGGTAATCATATGACATTACGAAAATATTTTCATACGAAGATGTTGTATTAGTCGTTGAATATGTAGTAAGGATATCTTCGTCCAATTTCATTGTTCCCAGTTGCGATCCTCCTTCTCCTGCAATAATCTTATTACAGTACGTGATACAATCATCCCACCGGGGAGTACCTGTATAGACTTCTGCATTGAGATATAAATCGGCTAGGAGAGCATAAGCTGCTGCCTTCGTCAAACGACCTGAATTCTTATTCGACATTAGTGGAATATCATTTATAACACTTAGAAGTTCCGACTCAACAAAATTAAATACTTCTTGTCTTGAGTTTGTTGGAGGATACTGAACTTCACCAACCGATGTCACAATAGGAACATTTCCCCATATATTCATTGCATTCAGGTAATAGTATGCTCTGTTAGCTTTCAATTCAGCAATATATGCCAGACGCTCAGCTTCAGTAATACCCATAGATGACGCTTCCCGGGCTTCAAGATTTTCTATTCCTGAATTACAAAAACCAAGTCCCATAAATATAAGATTCCAGCAACCCTTCACCTGATCGTGAGTAGTAGCCCATGTATGATAATGTAACTGTATCCATTTTGCATTATCATAACCATGTATTCCCTTTTGAGGCCAGGCTAATTGGTCTGCAGAGAGTTCGTTCAACCTCCATACATTTTCGCGGGACTGACAGACGAATGTAGCACCACTATGCGTATAAGGACGCAGCACAGCTGATATTACTTCTTCTTTACTTGTATAGAAATTTGTTGTTGTATGGTCATGATATACTGTCTCGTCCAGATTTGTACAGGAAATAAGAACGAGAGAGGATATAAATGCCATTGATATATAATTTACTATCTTTTTCATATTATTATTTTTTCAAATGATTTATAATCAGAATTGGATATTACAACCAATAGAAAAACTTCTTGTTACCGGAGAACTTACATAAGGAGCCATACTTGGAGATAATCCGGTATCGTCTAATTCAGGAGATTCTCCCGAGTAACTTGTAATATAGAACAAATCGCGGGCCGTAACATACACACGAGCTGAAGAAATATAAGGAATCTTCGGTAATGTATATCCTACTGTCAGATTATCTAATTTTACATAATTACCATTTTCCAAATAATAATCAGAATATTGATAGGACGCATCTACACCATCAGTAAAGACTGTTTTCAAAACATTATAACCACTCCTCAAAGTTTCTACATTTTCGTATGCCATTTTCTGACGGTTGAGGATATCAAAACCGAATTTGCCGATGAATCCGACAGTAAAATCAAAGTTTTTATAAAAAACAGTATTCACCAAACCGAGTCTCCATTTTGGAGCACCGTTACCAATCACAGTTTTGTCCGCATCTGTTATTTTATTGGCACTTACAGCCTCTCCGTCTTTATTGTAGAATAGCCAATCGCCATCGGCATCAAATCCTGCAAAACGCTTGCCCCAGAAATTACCTATTTCATCTCCCTCATATAAACGTACAGCATCACCTAACGCTCCATAGCCACCGATACCCCCGGTAGAATAGTAGTCTGCAGAATTTGCAGAGAATTTCTTCAGCTTATTGGTAAATATTTTTGATCCCGTAAAGGCGACATTCCAATTCAAATCCTTAGTCGATATAGCCGTAGCATTTAATGTAAGTTCAATACCATCACTTGATAAGGACCCGATATTGGTTGTGTAACTTCCATGAATATTAGAAGGCTGAGGAGCCAATACATTCTGAAGTAATAAGTCATCCGCCTCTCTCTTGTATAGGTCAATTGCTCCTTTAATACGATTGCCGGCTACGCCGAAGTCGATACCTATATTCCATTCCTTTTTGGTTTCCCATTTAAGATTCGGATTCGGATTCTTATTTGGCCCATAAGTTTGCTGCCATGTTCCATCGTCTGTCAGGTAAGGGTTGCCGGTACCAAGTGTTGAGATTGATTGGTATGGTCCGATCCCGGAGTTCCCGGTTTCTCCATAGCCAATTCTCAGTTTCAGATTTGATAGAGCAGAAACCGATTCCATAAAACTCTCATTGGAAACATTCCACGCCGCAGATATGGAAGGGAAATTACCCCATTTATTGTTCTTTCCAAATTTTGAAGAACCTTCGCGACGAAGCGATGCCTGAAGAATATACTTATTGTCAAAGATAT
Organism: Dysgonomonas sp. UBA7710; assembly: GCF_002482385.1. GTDB lineage: Bacteria > Bacteroidota > Bacteroidia > Bacteroidales > Dysgonomonadaceae > Dysgonomonas. The sequence continues at coordinate 48,460 of NZ_DLFW01000031.1, forward strand.
AATTGACACGTCCAAAGAATGCAATTAATGTCTCAGATTCTTTATTACTAGCCATTCCTGCTTTTCCGGTCTTCAGATAGCTACCGGCGCCAAGGTCGTTTTCTCCTGTTGCATCATTAAGGAAGCCTGAATTGTTTGCTGAAAACTCTTCCCATACTGTATATTGATGGCTATAACCACCGACAATGGATACATTATGCTTATCTAGGAATAACTTGGAATATTCTGCTGTAGGCTCTACGGCGCTTTTATTTCTTACATAATGATATTTACTTGCATATCCACCACCTTCATAACTGTTAAGAGATGTTCTGGAATTTTGTTCATAATATACATTATCATCATAGCTATTGCGCGTCAAGCTACCGAACATAGAAAATTTAAGGTCTTTTATCGGTTCAAATATCAGTTTTGCATCAAGTCCCGACGTAATTTCATATCTTCTGTTCTTTTGTTCGAATAATCGTGCATACTTATTTTCATCAGAAGTAAGGTCTTCATAGAATGTTCCATCCTCATTGTACATCGGATTTGTAGGATTAGCTTTCAGGGCTGACTCCCAACCTTCATTTCCCAATCTGTTCATATTTTCCTGAATAAGGGAAATATTGGATTGGAATGTCAGCTTATCATTAAGTCCTATCGATGTTACCGAGAAACGCCCGCCCCATTGCTCTCTTGTGTTAGCTTTGCCTATACCACTCAGATTTCCATAGAATACAGAAGCTCTGTAGGATGTAGATTCCGAACCTCCGGTCACTGAGAAGTTATGATTCTGAGATAAATTATTTTTATCAATTATCTCGTCATACATATTCGTATTGCCTCCTCTATCATAGCTCGAAGGGTCATTACCTAAAGATGACATTGCAGATTTAAACTCATCTGCATTCATAAATTCAGGGGTATTAAATTTATAATACCTGCTGAAATAGGTAGAATATTCGAATCGAGGTGTTCCCTTTGTTCCTTTCTTAGTCGTAATAATGATAACTCCCGCATTTGCCCGAGAGCCATATATTGCAGCAGCAGAACCGTCTTTTAAAATATCCATAGATTCGATATCGCCCGGTTGTAATAGATTAAGATTTCCTCCGGGAACTCCATCTATGATAATCAGCGGGCTCTTATCTCCGTTAATAGAAACAACACCTCTCATCTGAACAGCAACTCCGGATGTAGGAGAGCTACCTCCCGTACGAGTTACAGACAAGCCTGCTACTCTTCCTTCCAGCAAACTCATAACATCACGATTAGCTGCACCTCCGTTATTAAAGTCTTCCGGTTTAATAGTTGAAATAGCAGTTGCAACATCAGATCGCTTCATTGTTCCATAACCGACAACAACGACATCGTCGAGTACCTTAGCATTTTCAACCATCACTATATCTAAGCTTGTTTTTCCTCTTAAAGCAATCTCTTGAGTATGAAATCCTACAAGAGAAAATACAAGAGTATGATTTCCATCGGGAATCCTTACAGAAAATCCCCCGTCTACATCTGTAATCGCACCGGTTGTAGTTCCTTTCACTACAACACTTACACCAATCAGCGGGTCTCCGCTTTGGTCTTTAACAGTACCTTTTACTGTTGTACTATTTTGTGTAATATTATTAGTGTCTTTTATATCATTTGCAGCTCCTGAAGCAAATGAATATTGAACAAGTATAAACATGAGTAGTAAAAAAAGTATCCGTCTACCATAGCTTTTGTAGTAGCATGTTGAAATTTTATCTACAAATTTTCTCATAATATAATTTTTATTAAGTTAACTGGGAATAAATACACACTTTACTTAGGAGATAATAAATACCTCAGTGCCTGAACATCATAAATAAAGGATTAGCTGGTTCTTCATAAATAAAGATTTTAAAGGGTTAATAATCAAATATGTTTGCCATGCATGAATACAATGGGCATCAGAAGGTTATTCAGAAAATTTCGCACACAAAAAAACCTTATTCCAGAAGGTTTTTAACTTTCTGAAATAAGGTCAATGATTTTTTAACGTATAAAAATGCGGAACAAATAGATTTTTTAAATCCCTGTTCTGCTAAGATTAAACTATTTTTTAGTAAATTACGTCTCTCTCTCTCTCTCTAGCAAAATACAGCTAAACACCAAATTTCCAGAAGAAAAAATGCTGTTAATTATTGCCGTATTTTGTAATACTTTGAACATATATACTGTTAGCTTTATAGAAAATATATATCCTTTTAAAGAAATATCTCCATTGTTCTTTACTTGTGGGTATCAGAAACAATCATTTGCAATGTTAATTAATATAAAAACGTTTTAAATTATCCTCTTTGCGCAAATAAGTATCCCAATCCGCCAATGGCGGATTGGGATACTTATTTGGTATATTAAGATACTAACCCAAGATTTCTCCGGGAATCACGTCAGATCACTTGCGCAGCCGGTATTCTTTGGGGGTCATATTGTACTTTTTCAGGAATTCGCGGTAGAAGTATGACTTATTGTTAATCCCTACTTTATACATGATTTCCTGAATGGTGAGGTTCGTTGTAATAAGCAGCTTGGCAACTTGTGTAAACCTATAATCTTTAATGAAATCGTTAGGGGAGAGTGTTGTTATTTTCTTGAATTTACGATAAAGGCTACGGGTGCTCATATTCAATTTTTCAGCGATGAATTCGGGCCGCAGGTTCTCTTCTTCCATATTATCCGATATAATATCGATGACAGAATCCATGAAAGCTTTATCTTCCTGATGAATCAATTGCCCGTCTGAATACTTATACGCACTTTCGGGTGAATAGAAGTAGTCCTTCAATTCATCTTTCACCACCAATAAACGGTTTATAACCGAACGAAGCACAAGAGGCGAAAAAGGTTTGGTCAGATAAGCGTCTGCTCCTATATCGAGGCCCTCGGCCTGTTCTTTCTCACTGATTTTAGCCGATACAATTACGAGCGGTATATGTTTTGTAAATTTATCATTCTTCAGGTTGTTTATGAATTCCAGACCATTCATTCCCGGCATCATAATATCAGTAATAATAAGAGAAGGAGTTTCCGATTCTATTATTTTGAGGGCTTCGGGAACATTATAGGCACTTCTGATATAATAGTTGTCGGATAAAATATCTGAGATGAGCCACACTATATCCTTATTATCATCAACAATCAGTATAGTCTGCTTTTCACCCGGGGGTTGTATCAACGAATCTGTATCTACAGGGTAACTATCCTCATTATCTGCCGGTTGCTCTTTATCTGTTACCTGAAGAGCCGGCAATACGACCATAAATTCGGCAAATTTACCGACTTCACTCCTGACCGAGATATTTCCACCAAGAGACTCTACTATATCATGGCAGATGGATAGCCCCAGTCCGTGCCGTGATGTCATTAGTGGATAGGAGTTATCCACCTCCGTATTTTCAAGTACGCCGTAGCGATCGAATATGGACGATATGTTTGACTCTTCTATACCCTGTCCTGTATTGTATACACGGAGGGTAAGTTCCTCTTCATTTATTTCTGCGGATATTTTCACCTCACCCTCCTCCGTAGTATATTTAAAGGCATTAGAAACCAGATTTACCAAGACCCGGTTGAAGCCGAATATATTCGTATTCCAATATAAATCGTCAGGCATTGAGACTTCAAATATTATGCTGTTTTCTTCTGCAATAGGAATGAACCACTCCATTTGCTTTCTCACCAAATCTGAAACCGAAGCCTCTTCGATATAACTAAAGTCGAACTTACCCTCTTCCATCTTCCTGAAATCGAGAATCTCCTGTATCAGTCCACTCAGGTTAGCCACATTGTCTCGTAATATACCTGTATATTTACGGATATTCTTATCCACTTCGGCCGACTTCTCAATATAGTCCGTTACCCCTTTTATCACTGTCAGAGGAGTACAGAATTCATGAGTAACATTAGTAAAGAAATTTAGTTTTGCCTCCAGTAGCTTTTCTTTCTGTTCCTCATTTATCTTCTGTGCAATCTGTATTTGCTTATCCATTATTCGTTTACGGATAAGGTATATAATATAAGAGCAGATGAGGACAAACACCACTACATATGCCAGATAAGCCCAGCCGGTCAGATACCATGGCGGCAGCTTCCTTATTTTCAATGAATAGTACTTCTCTTCCGAGTCAAACACATCATTTTTATACTTGACCTTCAGTACATATTCACCATGTGGCAGATTAGTGAATGTAACTTCATTTGTTTTCTGAAGTTCAGTCCATGCTGTATTATAGTTTTCCAGCAGGTAAGAGTATTCATAATTTTCGCCGTTTATATAATCCGTTGCAACAAAAGAAATGGTAAATGAAGAAATATTGGACCCTATCTCCAGATATCCGTCTTTTTTGTTTGTGTAATCATATAGAGAGCGGCTTTCACCTGCTATCTGCAAGTCGAAGAAGTAGAGGTCGGGTTTATAATTGCTTTGCAGATTGACTTCTTTAGGCTCTACCCATGTAAGCCCGTTTATTCCGCCGAAGAAAAGCCGTCCGGTTTGCGGACATTTCCAATAGGCATCGTCGGAAAACTCTGTCACCTTGAGATCGGGATATGAGTAATTATGAAAAAAGTCGTTGTGCGGATTGTATTTTATCAGGCCTTTGTTTGAGCTCAACCAGATACACCCATCGGCATCTTCGAGTATTCCATGAATCATATCATTAATCATGCCATTCCTCCGGTCAAACTGCTTAATTAGCGTATTGCCATCCTTTAGAAACTGTATCCGGGTCATTCCTGAACTGGCTCCTATATAAAAGGTAGAATCTTTGCTCTGATAAACACATAATACATCTCCGATAGCAGTATTCTCAGCATTTTTCATCTGGATGAAATCATACTGCTTACTTCTTATATTATAACGCGCCACGCCATAGCCTCCCCGGCTTCCGATGAATAGAGTAGATGCTCCGTCATAAAACATGGAATGGAATTCAACGCAGGTTTTATCTCCTTTTTTCAGAATGTATTCATTCACTGATTTAACCGAAAGGCGGGAATTTTCATCTTTTATGATAACTTCGAGCAAACCATTACCGGCCGTCGCCATCCATAGAGTAGAATCATTCACTTCACAAATCGAATGAACTTTCCCGATTGCACTCCCATTCTCCTCCAATAAAGATTTTATCGTGTTATCCTTATATGAGTAATAGGAGAAACCCGGTCCTTCGGTTCCTATCCAGAGTATATCCCGATATTTACTTCTCAAAAAACAAAATACAAGATTGCTCGATAGCCCGTTGGCAGTTGTATAATTTACAAACTGGGACTGGGATACTTCACGCTGGTTATGTTCATCATAATTCTTGATCCGCATTATGCCATCACCTTTCGTTCCCACCCAAAGGTTCTGTGATTCATCTGCATAAATGGACCTGACAGGCTTTTGAGTTCCTGAAAAAAAGTTATCGAATATAATGTTTCCGAACAGATCGTGTCCCTGATAATACATTTGTACCCCTCTCCCATCAGTACCAATCCAGAGCACATCCTGCTTCTTATCTTTCAGCAAACAGAATACCCTTATCCCGAGATATACGGTTTCAGGTTTATATTCATTCTCTACATCCAACCTTATCAGCCCATTATCATTGAAGGAGACAAACAAATCGGATTTGAAAGAAATCACCCGGGATATCCCTCCGTATTTTCCTATCAGCGATGATAAATCCGTAATCAGTATCCTCTTATTATCTGAGAGATCGTACAGATAGAGTTTCCTGTCGGCGCTTACATAATAAATCTTGTTATCTTCATAGTAAGCATTTATTATACTTTTATCGTGGAGTAATGATTCATTAATCTGCAATCTGATATCATTTTTTTTCGATGCGCCGGCGATTTCTATATTCTTCAGTTTTCCATCGGCAGTAACCATATAGAGTTCGTCATCACCACCGACAAACAGCGCCTTCACGTTAGCCATGTCAGCCCCCGGCAAATGAATATCTGTAAAATTCTTATCCTCCCGGTTATAGTGGGATATATAGTTCTTTTTACTTATAACCCATGTATTTCCTTTCTTATCCGCCGCCAGAAGCTTGGCTTCCGGCAATTCGGGATATGATTCTATAACTTTTCTTTCTTTCAGCGAAAACTTATTAAGTCCCAGGAATGTAGATATCCACAGGCTGCCTTCGTCTGCTTGTGTGATATTATGAATAATATTGCTGCACAAGGAGAACTCATTATCGAATTCAGACCTGTAAACAAAGGTATTTTTCCCGTTATACAGATTCAATCCATCGTATGTACCAAACCACATATAACCATCTTTGTCCTGATACATGCAAAGAATCGCATTATTCGACAAATCGAGTTTATCGGCTCTATGTAATGTATATGATGCATAGGTCAGGAAAATATTAGTTAGAAGGAGAGCTGCCAACAAATAAAACTTCCTGAAATCCCTGATATTTTTTCTATTACTAAATTGATAAAGCAGATATTTCATAACCATGGATTGATAAAAGGGAGATTCTTTTTTACAAAAATACAATTTACATTCGGATAAATTAAAAAATATACTTTTTCGAAAAAAATATTTATAATCACGCACAAAGACAACACAACTATATTTCCGCTTTGTCAATCAGGTAAAAAGCCATTGAAAACACCATAAAAAAAATGCCCCCTTTAATATTCCGGGGGCATCCTGACAAGACAACGATCTACTTACTTATTTACAATCGATTGCTTAAACTTACATACATCATTGGTGAGAGAATAGTGTTTATTATAATTCTATATCACTTGAGGCATTGTACAACGAATAAATTATAAATAACCAACAAAGTATATAAAACCCAAAGAATCCCCACAAAATTATAGAATATGGCATTTTTTTTAATGAGAAATATTAAAGAAACTCCACCCGGAGCTTGTTATATATAAATTAATTAATTGTTTTCAGTAATATATGCACCGACACAGATATTATCTTTCATTTTACATGTAATTATACAATCCTCTTCGCGGAGTTCTATCAGAAACCGCTTCCTGTCTTCTTTATATGGATATTTTATATTAAACCACCTGAATTTTTTAATAAAGTCGCTGAGAAGCATACCATTATATCTATCTGTCGGAATATGGCAAGGCTCATAAACGTTCAATAAGCCGTTTTGAATTTCTGTAAAGTCGGTTATCGTTTCCATAAATGTAGTTTTAGTCCTTCAAAAATAAGTTCAATGTTTTATATACACAACAATATTAAAATATAATCCGATTTTTAGCTTTATAAAATGTAATTTCAAAAAAACAGATAAAAAATCATGCTTTTCTGATAAAATAAGTTAATTTCAGATATTCTCGATAAAAGAGAAAACTTATGAGTGAAGTGGTTGAAAAGAAGAATACGACACATCAGGGTAGAAATATCCGGTTTGCCGGAGAATTTAAAGGTCTATATCAACAAGATTCCGAGGATAAAAATAAATAAGAAATATTGGACCGGATTGCACTTGCTTTAAATGCAAATGCAGATTTCTTGAAGAAGAGTAAAGAATGCGAATCAAGGAGTAAGATTATTCTGAAAATGATTGTTAGCTTTTTTGGATATTATTTTTTCGCCTTCAACTCATCTTCCAGCCTAATCACCTGATCCCTGAACTGGGCAGCTTCCAAAAACTCGAGTTTCTTAGCGGCAGCCGACATCTGCTTACGTGCTTTTTCAATCGCCTTTTTGAGCTCATCTTTCGTCATATATTGTATTTTGTCTTCCGATGCTATAGCTATAGATGAATCCTGAGTGTATGATTTCACCGAGAATTGTTCCTCTTTACGCAGGCTGAAGACCGACGTACGCGCCTTGCGTATTTGCTGCGGAGTAATACCATGTTCCTTATTGTAGGCCATCTGTATCTCGCGGCGGCGGTTGGTTTCATTTATGGTCTTCTCCATGCTCTCCGTAATTTTATCCGCATAGAAGATTACTTTCCCGTTTACATTACGGGCGGCACGCCCGACCGTTTGAGTCAGAGAGCGGTGGGAACGCAAAAATCCTTCCTTATCGGCATCCAGGACAGCGACAAGTGAGACTTCGGGTAAGTCGAGTCCTTCACGCAACAGATTTACTCCGACCAATACATCGAACTCCCCGCTGCGTAAGTCATCCATTATCTGCACACGATCCAGTGTATCCACATCGGAATGGATATAGCTGCACTTCATTCCATTATTTGAGAGATAGGCGGTTAACTCTTCTGCCATTCTTTTAGTCAAGGTGGTGACAAGTGTACGTTCGTTCTTATCCACCCGTGTTTGTATTTCTTCCATCAGGTCGTCTATCTGATTCAGACTCGGACGGACGTCAATAGGAGGGTCCAGCAAGCCTGTCGGCCGTATCAGCTGTTCAACGACAATTCCTTCCGATTTCATCAGTTCGTAATCAGCCGGAGTCGCACTTACATATATCGTTTGAGGTACAAGCGATTCGAATTCTTCAAATTTCAGGGGCCTGTTATCCAATGCTGCAGGCAAGCGGAAGCCATATTCCACCAGATTCTCTTTGCGTGAGTGGTCGCCACCGTACATCGCCCGTATTTGAGGAATGGTTACATGACTTTCATCTATTACAAGCATAAAATCCTCAGGGAAGAAGTCCAAAAGGCAGAACGGACGCGTACCCGGTTTACGATTGTCGAAATAACGTGAATAATTTTCTATACCTGAGCAATGTCCTACTTCACGGATCATTTCCAGATCATATGTCACGCGTTCATAAAGCCGTTTTGCCTCCAGTTGTTTACCTATAGACTGCAGGAAATCGACCTGACGTCCAAGGTCTATCTCTATTTCGGCAATAGCCCTCACCATCCGGTCTTTGGTAGTCACGAAAAGATTGGCAGGATAAATACGAAAATCGTCATACTGATCTATCTTAACACCGCTCAACGGGTCGAGGCACTCTATACTCTCTATTTCATCCCCCCAAAATACGACCCTTACAATAGGGTCGCCATAGGCGAGAAATACATCGACTGTATCCCCTTTTACCCTGAAATTCCCGGCCTTAGGCTCAATCTCATTACGGGAATACAGAGCGCTGACCAGCCCACGCAGAAACACATCGCGCACAAGCTTCTGACCGACATGTATAGAGATGGTCGAATTTTCAAAATCCTCCGGGTTTCCCATACCGTAAAGGCAGGAAACGGAAGATACCACGATTACATCGCGCCGTCCCGACAGTAAGGATGTAGTCGTTGCCAGCCGGAGTTTCTCTATCTCTTCATTTATGGAAAGGTCTTTTTCTATATATGTATTTGTGGAAGGAATATACGCCTCGGGCTGATAATAATCATAATAAGAGACAAAATATTCAACCGCGTTGTCAGGAAAAAAAGTCTTAAACTCACTGTATAACTGGGCTGCCAAAGTCTTGTTATGGCTAAGTACCAAAGTAGGCTTACTTACATTCTGAATAACATTAGCAACCGTAAAGGTTTTACCTGAGCCTGTCACTCCGAGCAATGTTTGTGAAGGTATATTTTGTATAATACCCTCCGACAGAGCAGCAATTGCAGCAGGCTGATCTCCGGTGGGGTTATAGTAAGAGGTTAATTTGAAATCCATCGTTCTGTATCTTTCGGAATTCCAAAGGTAATAAGAATTATGTAGTTACATTTTTAATTCGCGTCTATTAACATTCATGCAAACCAGTAGTTAAATTATTAATACCAATCAGTAGTTGAAATGATTATTGTAGTAAAAGACGTTCAATTATTCTATGCATTTTTTCTACGCGGAATTAAAATTCCTTGTGTTCCTTTTGGCCAATGCCCCAAAAGGAACCAAAAGTGCTTTAGCACCCCGCTTCAAAGGCCGACCCGTTAACAGAAGAGACGGCTAAACGAAAAAACTCGCTCTAAGGTTTGTATAATCCGAATCGTCAGATAAGCTCAAACACGTTTTCGTTTTTTAGCCTTTCTCTCCTGACGGGTGCCCGTCCGTGAAGCATACGGCGCCTGCTGACGCGTATTTATTCATCAAAGGGCTTGGCTTACTAAGGCGCCAGCGGATGCGCATTAGTGACGCAGGCGGGTACCTGTCCGGTGCAGTCGGCGAAGAAAGAGACTGGGCGATAGCCCGTTTGTCACTTTCAGCCGGCAAACCGTTGACAGGTCGCCGAGGAAAGGAGCGCTAGCCTTTTGGTTCGTTTTGGGCAATGCCAAAATGAACATTCAGACGCAACGAAGTGTAGTCAATAATAATCCAACGTTAAAACTCAACCACTGATTCGTATTAATAATCACAGGAACCAAGAGTATGTATAATTTCCGGTATACTCAGGTCAGATAAATATTTTTGAGAATCTTTCTATATCCGGAACAACTTCGTAGGAAAAACTTAAATGCACTCTTAATTAAAAAATGTATTTTTGCATATTGAACCAGAATATCATGATTATGAAGAAAGTTATTCTCTTTCTGTACCAGTTGTTCATCTTCGCCCCTATTTTTGTATTGGCGACTATTATTACGGCTGTCACAGTTATGATTGGCTGTCTTATAGGTGACCGGACATTTTGGGGTTATTATCCGCCTCGTCTTTGGAGTAAACTGGCCTGCCGGCTGGCCTTATGCCGGATTAAGGTGGTCCGTCACGGGAAACTCGACCCAGCTCAATCATATGTATTTATACCCAATCATCAGGGAGCTTTCGATATTTTCCTTATATACGGGTACCTGAACCAGAATATAAAATGGGTACAGAAACAGGAGTTACGCAAAATACCATTTGTAGGCAAGGCTTCGGAAATTGCAGGCCATGTATTTGTAGACCACTCCAACCTGAAATCGAGGAAAGAAACTATTATCAAAGCCGAAGAGCAGCTTGGCGAAGGCTCTTCGATGGTAATATTCCCCGAAGGAGCGAGAACGGATACCGGCAAAATGGGAAGGTTCAAACGCGGAGCATTCGTTATTGCAAAAGAAATGGGGTTACCTGTTGTACCGGTTACAGTAAACGGGCCATATGACCTGATGAAAATAAACACATACCTCATCAATCCATGTAAACTTGAACTAATCGTCCATGAGCCCATTTCTACAGATAATCTTAGTGATGAGAATATGTCGCAGTTTATTGACAACTGCCGGGAAATCGTATATTCCGGATTATGGGAAAAATATAGATAACAAAGACTAATAAAAAACGTTATATCTGAATACGAAGCCATTTTTTTGTATTTTTGTGCCTTTACTTAACAACAATCAGCATGAAATCTAAATTTAAGAATATACTATTCCTATCATTGATTCTGTTAGCTGCATCTGCATTGAACTTGTCTGCTGAAGGATATAACGATTCGAATATAGTGGGTGTCACAGCTACTGCGCAAGCGCCGGATGCTGTTATCACACATACTGTAGTGAAAGGAGAAACCGCATACTCCATAGCCGCTGCGTATAACACCACCGTGCAATCTATTTACAAACTGAATCCGAAGGCCGAAAAGGGAATAAAGGCGGGAGATAAGCTGAAAATAGAGAGAGTGAGGAAAGTGACAAATTACAGCAGCCACCTGATCGAGGCGAAAGAAACGCTCTATTCCGTATCGCGGATGTATCATATATCCGTGGACGACCTCAAAAATGCAAATCCGGGACTGGACGAAAAAACATTCAGCAAGGGTAAAACCATCCGTGTACCGATGTTTACAGGCGAAACCACAGCCATATCCGCAACTGCAACAAACGGAGGATATGCAAGCCCGAATATGGAATACAAAGTACAGAAAGGCGAAACATTATACAGTATCGGTAAAAACCAGGGCATATCCGTAGAAGCTCTCCTTAATTCAAACCCTTCACTGAAAGACGGCGGATTGAAAGAGGGAATGACACTGATTATCCCCAAAAGACAGATACAGGAGCCAAGGATGACCGTCAATGAACAAAAAGCTGTACGCGTAGAGACTCCTTATGCTACAAAAGGAGAAACAGTACGCGTAGGAGTATTGCTTCCGTTCCTTGACAGGAATGGCAGTATTCAGAAAGAAAAACTGGCAGAATATTACGAAGGTTTCCTGCTAGCCGTTAAAGAGATGAAGGACAAGGGCCTGAATGCAGAAATATATGCATTCGACATTGGCGCGGAAAAAAACACAAAGAAACTCGAAAGCCTTTTGGGTACAAACGAAATGAAGAATCTCCATCTTGTGATCGGAGGCGTATCGAAGCAGCAGATAGATGTATTGACCAAATTCTCTAAGAAAACCGGGATTAAATACGTGATACCTTTCGGTTCGACAAATGACATCGAAAATACACCGACATTATTTCAGATGACTACATCCCACTCCAGCCTGTACACTGAAATATCATCCGCATTCAAGGACAAGTTCAGGGACTACAATATAATTTTCGTATCCGAAGCGGGCTCTGACAATGATAAATCGGACTTTACAAACAATCTGAAAAAGGAGTTATCGAAATCAAATATCCCGTTCAAGTCTACCGTAAGCTCCGACAATCTGATTACAGATATAGGGAATGTGATGGAAGGTACGAGAAAGAACATACTGATTCCTACTTCCTCGTCAGAAATCACGCTGCGTAAAATACTGGCTGCAATGAATTCACTTACTGCAGAAGCAGTAACCCTCTTCGGCTATCCTGAGTGGCAGACATATTCACAACATACGAGCGGGTTGCATAAATACGACTCTTATATTTATAGTATATTCTTCCTCGATGAGCAACAAAATGACGTCAAAGACTTTGTAAGCGAATACAAAAAATGGTACAATAAAAACCTTATAAATTCATATCCCAAATACGGATATCTGGGATACGACGCAGGACTTTACTTCCTGACAGCTCTCAACAGATACGGCAGCGACTTTGAGAACAACATATCTAACCTAAAAGTCCCTACCCTGCAATCAGCTGCGCACTTCCAACGCGTAAACGACAGGGGAGGATTCATCAACAACGGGTTATACCTTATCCGGTATAAAGCAGGGTCAGGCATTGAAAAAACAGATATCAGCAGATAAAAATGACAAACAGATTCTTTATCCTATTATTGTTATCGTCACTCTTTACCGTTGTTGCAAACGGACAGGATAAAAAGTTCGAACCTGAGTGGAACATAGGTGTCGGATTCGGTCCTACACTTTCATCTGTCAGTTTCGACCCCAACAGGGCGCTCAATTACGGGGGGACTATAAGTACCAAAAACCTCCAGCAGTATTCCGGAGGACTTGCTATACGCTATATTTCCGAAAAGAATCTGGGGCTTATAGCCGAACTAAACTATTCTCAACAAGGATGGGAGCAATACTTCGAGCCGAGCGAATCGGGAGAACCATCCCCATACCAGCATTCCCATCAATTAAATTATCTCGAACTGCCTATACTTACCCATATCTACTTTGGAAATAAGGTACGCGTCTTCTTCAATCTGGGACCCAAGCTCAGCTTCCTTATCAGCGACAGCGAAAAGATGAACCAGGCCCTATCCGACGCACTGTCAGGCGGCGAGTTGGGTACTTCCTTTATGACATATCAGTATTACCGTAAGCCCGAAAGAAAGATAGATTACGCCCTTATGGGGGGTATGGGGCTCGAATTCAGGTCGGGTATCGGCCATTTTGCATTAGAAGGACGATATACATTCGGCCTTGGGGATATTTACAAAAACAGTAAATCCGATTTTTTCAACCGCTCTGCCAACAGGGTTATTTCCGTTAAGTTGACCTACTACGTTAAGCTATTCTGATATGCCGCGCATATACAAACTTTCAAGGACAGGATTGAAATTATTATATAAAGTACGCCATCACCGGGGACATGGCATACACTCCCCCTTTGTGTTCAATCTGGTGACAAAGGTAATAGAAGAAAAAGCACCCTATCACGCTTATGACGATATAAAATTCGCACTCGACAGCCTGACAGAAAAGCATTTCAAGCTAAATAAACAGAATAAGCTGATGTTTAAACTGGCAAATCATTTCGAGGTAAAACGGGTTCTGGAAATCGGTTCCGGCTTTGGAGTCAACACACTCTGCCTGACTGCGCCGTCTTCCAATATAGAATGTACATGTGTCGAGATATCGGAACAAAAAGCAGCGCTGGCCCGGAAATTGTACCATAACTGGGCAAGAAAGATAAATCTGCATACAGAAGCGGCATTACCCGTTTTAGCAGATAAACAGGACTGTATATTGATCGACCTTAACAATTATAATCATCTGCCGGCGGATATAAACAGGTACTTGCTGGAGCTGTCACACGAAAAAACATTCATTATTGTGAAAGGTATCCGAACAAACAAACGCTATCAGATGTTATGGAGAAGTATTTTAAATACAGAGTCGCGGACAGCTGTACTCGATCTGTTTAATACCGGAATCTTATTTTTCGACAAACAGTTGTACAGATGGAATTATCAGATAAGTTTTTAAGTAACTATTAGAGATTTATTTGTTTGGCAAGGCAATAAAACAGATACAGCATTCGTATTTACTATCTAAACAGATCATTGATAAATGAAAAAAAGCTTGGTATATACAAAAACCGGAGATAAGGGAACAACTTCCCTTGTCGGAGGGAAACGGGTAGTTAAATCCCATGTAAGGCTCGAAGCCTATGGAACTGCCGATGAACTGAATTCCTTTGTGGGATTTCTGACAGAAGAGATAGACGATGAGCACGATTTGGAAACATTATCATATATCCAGCACAAATTGTTTACAGTAGGTTCATATCTCGCCACTGAAACCGAGGCCATTCCCCCTAAGGCAGCAAGTATCATTACAGAAAAAGATATTGCGCTGCTGGAAAACGAAATGGACAGGATGGACAGTGAACTACCTCCTCTTCGCCAATTTGTATTACCGGGAGGAAGTGAGTCCGCATCAAGGGCACATATATGCCGGACAATCTGCCGGAGAACTGAGCGTTGTATATACCGGGTGAAGGAAGAATTTCCGGTGGATGAGCACGTGCTAATGTTTGTAAACCGGCTTTCAGATTACTTTTTCTTACTAGCCAGGAAGGAAAGTAACAAGAAAGGAAAAGAAATATTTTGGAATCAGAGTTTGATATAAGAAATAAAGTTCTATTTTTGCGAAAAATATAACCAAACTGGCAAATAAATAAATAAGATACTATGTACTGGACTTTAGAACTTGCATCGAAATTAGAAGATGCGCCATGGCCTGCAACGAAGGAAGAGTTAATAGACTATGCTCAACGTTCAGGCGCCCCCCTAGAAGTGATAGAAAACTTACAGGAGATCGAGGACGAAGATGAAATCTTTGATACTATCGAAGATATCTGGCCGGATTATCCCAGCAAGGAAGATTTCTTTTTCAATGAAGACGAATATTAATCGTAAGGAACTGTAAAAGAATTCTTTAAAAAAAGTAATTGAAAAGAGATTGGGGTGAAAGTTCACTCTAATCTCTTTTTGTGTTTTTCCGGATATAGCTTTAGATGAAAACGGTTGAGCTATGCTATTAATACGAATTATTAATAAATCCCTGAAACTTTATCTATACTGTATCCGGAGAAAGTTATACAAACGAATGGGTATTACCTTTTAACAAGTAATAAGTATTGAATAATTAAGTATAAAGGAGTTCTGATTGTTAACTGATATTTCTGTTACCTTTGTTACTTTTTTATGGCTTAGCCTCTTTGCGATAGTTTCTTTATTCATAAAAAATAGAATGAGAGCACAGAGTTCTTTGAAGAAAAGTAACAGCCCGGAAATAGTGTAAAAAGTGTCAGATTTGCCTCGCCTTCGCTTCGGCGATTTCTAATTGTCAAATTTTATGCAGAAGCAACAAGCAAACAAATTATTAATTTTTCATTCTTATTATTAATTATTATCTATGTCACTTTTTTTCTATCTTTGCTTACTTGTAATTTAACTATAAAGAATACATCTAAATAAACATAATAACTGTGTCGAAGAAAGTAGCCGAAACCCCGTTGATGAAACAATATCTGGAAATCAAGAGTAAACATCCTGATGCTATATTGCTGTTTCGTGTGGGTGACTTTTACGAGACTTTTTCACAAGACGCCATCGATGCCGCCGAGATACTGGGGATAACACTTACCCGGCGGGCCAATGGCGCAGCCCAGTTTGTCGAACTGGCCGGATTCCCTCACCATGCACTGGATACTTATCTGCCGAAACTGGTGCGGGCAGGTAAGCGCGTCGCTATCTGCGACCAGCTGGAAGACCCCAAGCTGACCAAAACAATTGTAAAACGGGGAATTACGGAACTTGTCACTCCCGGAGTATCCATTAATGACAATATCCTCAACCACAAAGAAAACAATTTTCTATGTGCAGTACATTTTGCGAAAAGCAGCTGTGGTATTTCACTGCTCGATATTTCCACAGGTGAATATCTTGTAGCGGAAGGGACTAAAGAATATGTAGATAAACTACTCACCAACTTTTCACCGAAAGAAGTTCTGGTGGAAAGAAGTAAGAAAAAGCTATTTGAAGAATATTTCGGGACACGTTTCTTTATCTTCGAACTCGATGACTGGGTATTTACGGAAGATACTGCCAGAGACAGGTTATTGAAGCACTTTGAAACAAAGAACCTGAAAGGATTCGGTGTGGAACATCTGACAAACGGGGTAATCGCGGCAGGAACAATCCTTCATTATCTCGATGTCACCCAGCATACACAGATAGGGCATATCACTTCGCTTTCCCGCATAGAGGAAGATAAGTACGTCCGTCTGGATAAATTCACAGTCCGCAGCCTCGAACTCATTTCCACCATGAACGAAGGAGGAAAAAGCCTTCTCGACATTCTGGACAGGACAACATCGCCAATGGGCGCCCGTATGCTTCGCCGCTGGATGGTATTCCCGCTGAAAGAAGCAAAGCCTATAAACAGCCGGCTATCCGTAGTTGAATACTTCTTCAAGGATCTGGAATTAAAAGGCCTGCTGGAAGAACAACTTTCATTAATCGGAGACCTGGAACGCATTATATCCAAAGTAGCCGTAAACAGAATTACCCCGCGTGAAGTAGTCCAGTTGAAAGTGGCATTAAAAGCCATAGAACCGATACGTGAGGCATTTCTGGCATCAAGTGAGCCGAGCCTGAGAGAGATAGGGGAAAAACTCAACCCCTGCCCTATTATCCGAGACCGCATAGAGAAAGAGATATATCCCGATCCACCCTCAATGCTGAATCGTGGGAACGTTATAAATAAAGGGGTAAACGCCGACCTCGACGAGTTACGGGATATTGCTTTCTCCGGAAAAGACTACCTGCTGAAAATACAACAACGGGAGACTGAAGCTACCGGTATCTCCTCTCTCAAGATAAGTTTCAACAGTGTATTCGGTTATTATATCGAAGTCCGGAACGCGCACAAGGATAAAGTTCCGGCCGAATGGATACGTAAGCAGACACTGGTAAATGCAGAACGTTATATCACACAGGAACTGAAAGATTATGAAGAGAAGATTCTGGGTGCGGAAGAGAAAATCCTGTCCCTCGAAACATCCCTATTTAACGACCTTGTACTCAGCCTTGTAGAATACATCCCGACTATACAGGTAAACGCGAACCTGATCGCGCAGACCGACTGCCTGCTATCATTCGCCAAAGTAGCCAAGGAGAACAAGTATATCCGTCCCGAAATAAACGATACGGATGCATTGAAGATAAAGAACGGCCGCCATCCGGTCATTGAAAAGCAGTTGCCATTAGGCGAATCCTATATAACAAACGACGTCTTTCTGGATAGCAATTCGCAACAGATCATTATCATAACCGGACCGAATATGGCCGGTAAATCGGCCCTGCTCCGCCAAACGGCTTTGATTACACTGATGGCGCAAGCCGGTAGTTTCGTTCCTGCCGAATCTGCGCAGATAGGGCTGGTAGACAAGATATTTACCCGCGTAGGAGCATCGGATAATATTTCACTGGGCGAATCAACCTTTATGGTGGAAATGAATGAAGCGTCTGATATATTGAATAACCTCTCTCCGCGGAGTCTCGTCTTGTTCGACGAATTAGGCCGGGGAACGAGTACTTATGACGGTATATCCATCGCATGGGCTATTGTGGAATACATTCACGAGCATCCGAAGGCAAAAGCAAAGACCCTGTTTGCCACCCACTACCATGAACTGAATGAGATGGAAAAATCCTTCAAACGGATTAAGAACTTTAATGTTTCGGTCAAGGAAGTGGATAACAAGGTGATATTCCTGCGCAAACTTATTCCGGGAGGCAGCGAACACAGCTTCGGGATTCATGTAGCCAAGATGGCCGGCATGCCTCAAAGTATTGTGAAACGGGCGAATAATATACTGAAACAATTGGAGGCTGATAACCGTAAACAGGGAATATCGAAGCCAATAAATGATATTAAAGAAAACAGGGAGGGTTACCAGCTTAGTTTCTTTCAATTGGACGACCCTGTGCTTAGCCAGGTAAGAGATGAGATAAAGTCGCTGGATGTCAATAACCTTACGCCGATGGAAGCCTTAAATAAACTAAATGATATAAAGAAAATAGTTTCAGGTAAATAAAATGTTAAAGAATTTCAGACGCATTGTATTTTTTCATTCCTTTGTATCCCGAAACGAACTTACAAACAATAAGATAGACTAAGAAAAATGACTCGTAAAAAAATACTTGTAACAGGGGGAGCCGGATTTATCGGATCACATCTATGCGGAAGGCTTCTGAACGAAGGCAATGAAGTATTATGCTTAGACAATTATTTTACGGGCTCTAAAGAGAATGTCGTCCACTTACTCAATAATCCCTACTTCGAATTAATCAGGCATGATATTGTTCATCCGTTTCATGTGGATGTAGATCAAATATACAACCTTGCATGCCCTGCCTCTCCTGTTCATTATCAGTACAACGCCATCAAGACCATCAAGACTTCCGTCATGGGAGCCATCAATATGCTTGGACTGGCAAAACGCCTGAAAGCAAAAATACTTCAGGCTTCGACAAGTGAAGTATATGGAGATCCTCATGTACATCCCCAGCCCGAGTCATATTGGGGGAATGTGAACCCTATCGGGATACGTTCTTGTTATGATGAAGGAAAACGCTGTGCCGAGACATTATTTATGGATTATCACCGCCAAAACGGGGTAAAGATTAAGATCGTCCGCATATTCAATACATATGGCCCTCATATGAATCCGGAAGACGGACGTGTGGTTTCCAACTTTATAGTACAGGCTTTGAAAGGGGAAGATATCACCATATACGGGGACGGGACACAAACACGCAGTTTCCAGTATGTAGATGATATGGTGGAAGCTATGATAAGAATGATGGCTACTGATGATTCGTTTGTGGGCCCTGTAAATACAGGTAATCCGTATGAATTTACCATGATTGAACTGGCTACCCTGATATTGGAGCTGACAGGTTCCAAGTCCAAATTAGTATTTAAGCCTCTGCCGGGTGATGATCCGAAACAAAGGAGACCCGACATTACCTTGGCTAAAGAAAAGTTGAACTGGGAACCTAAAGTACAGTTGAGAGAAGGACTTATAAAGACCATAGCGTATTTTGATAGTATCCTGGAATAAAGACTTTTACGAAGGCATAAATATAACAACATGAAACTTTCAATTGTAATTCCCGCATACAACGAAGCCAGAACAATACACCTGATACTGAATAAAGTCTTGGCAGTAAACCTGATCGGCAATTTCGAAAAAGAGATTATCATTGTTAACGACTGTTCAAAAGATGATACGGTAGAGGTGGTAAAAGCCTATATAACCGAGCATCCGCAAGCAGATATGAAGCTCTTCGAACAACCCGTGAATATGGGGAAAGGAGCCGCTCTGCACAGGGGCATTAAAGAAGCTACAGGAGAGTACCTGATAATACAGGATGCCGACCTCGAATACGATCCGGAGGAGTACAATATCTTATTGAAGCCTGTGGTAGACGGATTTGCAGATGTTGTATTCGGCTCAAGGTTTATGGGAGGGAGACCTCATCGCATACTCTTCTTTTGGCATTCTATCGGTAATCAGATATTGACATTTGTCTCCAATATGTTTACTAACCTCAATCTTTCGGATATGGAGACATGCTATAAGCTGTTCCGCTCCGACATTATCAAGTCTATTCCTTTGCAGGAGAGACGCTTCGGATTTGAGCCGGAAGTGACAGCCAAGGTGGCCAGGTTTCCCAATGTAAGAATCTATGAAGTAGGTATCTCCTATTACGGCCGTACTTACGAAGAAGGTAAGAAGATAGGCTGGAAAGACGGGGTAAGAGCCTTTATCTGTATGCTCAAGTACGGATTATTCAGGATGAAGTGATCCCAATGATATATTACAAAATAAAGAAGAAAGACTCGATTGAGCGGGTGAAATTATCCCACGACAATCGTTTCTTCTCTCTTTTAAGATTATCCCTATAGGATTGTACATCCGAATCAAAAAACTCTTTTATACCTTTTGCTATATCGCCGGAAGCAGGCTCCGGTACTACCAAACCTGTATTTGAATCCTTAACAGTAGTGCCTAATGCCCCTACGTTCGTAGCTACCATAGGTAGTTCCATCTGATAGGCCAAGGCTACTACTCCGCTTTGAGTAGCGGACTTATATGGCAGGACCAGTACATCTGCGGCAGAGAATAAGGTTGAGACCATATCATCGGGGATATATTGCTCAAATACAATGATATTCTCCTTTAGTGGGGATTGATTAATCAGTTCTGTATATTTGTCAAAACTGCCATAACTCTCCCCGGCTATGATTAATTGGTAGGAGTCATCCAGCATTCCCATCGCCCCGATAAGAATATCCAATCCCTTATAATCCCGTATCAGCCCGAAGAAAAGGAGATTCTTCTTATCATCTCTGATCCCCAGCACCTTACATGCGGAGGCTTTATCCGTGCGTTCGGCATACTGGTCATATATAGGATGTGGCTGTAGTAGTATCCGTGCATCTTTCTTCAGGGAGAGTAAATCCTGCCGGACAGGTTCACTCATAACAATAAATGCATCGCATCTGTTGAAGAAAAAACGGGCAAAAGACTTATCCACAAACCTTTTCTCATGCGGAATCGCATTGTGAACGAGAGCCACTATTTTAGTCCTTTTATTAAGGAAAAGGCATACCGAGCCATAGGCAGGTGCAAGGAAAGACATCCAGTATGGTATAATAAGCAGATCGGGAGCATACTTATTAATATGTCTGGCTGTCCGTATATATGTAAAAGGATTTATACTATTTAATACGCGATCACTCTCTATTACTGTAGCAGTATCGCCTTCAGCGACATACTGGGTCTTACCGGGAAAAAGAAAATCGGGATAAAGAGTCGTAAACGTGAATGCTTTCACCTCATTCTGTCCGGAAAGCTCTGTATATAACCGGGCATTAAGTTGAGCTAAACCTCCCCTGTAAGGATAAAATGGTGAAAGGATTGCAATTTTCATGGGTTTATCTTATCTAGTACCTTATAAATTCTTGAAACGACGGATTCCTCGGTAATTCTCTCCATACAAGCGTACTCCTCATCCTCTCTCTGACAAGGCAGTTCCCCAAAAACCGAACATGGCCTGCAATCCAAATCAACCTGAACTGCATTAGCTATATCCTGTCCGAATCCATAAAAGCCCATTGCCGGATGGGTTGCTCCCCACACAGACACCACAGGTACCTGCACCAATGAAGCTAAATGCATATTAGCCGAATCCATCGACAGCATGACGTCCAGATATGAGATAAGAAGCATTTCTTTCTGCAAGTTGAGTTTTCCCGTCAGGTTGACCGTATTCGGATACTTGGACGCCCAGTGGGACAATACCTTTTGCTCCTCCTTACCCGAACCAAATAAAAATACAGTAATTCCCTCTTTCTTAGATAATATATCAATTATATTCGACATTTTCTCTAAAGGATATATTTTACCTTTATGCTTAGAAAAAGGGGCTATACCTACCCATTTACCATTCTTCTCTTTAACAACGGCTTTAAGATCCGAAAAATTCCGGGGAACGAAATCGAAGAAATTATTGAACACCATTGGTGCAGGAAAACCCAATCTGTCAAAAACTTCCTGATAACGCTGCATTGTATGTTTAAGCGGTGGCTCCAGCTGTTTATGAGCTATCGCATATTTTTTCTCATTCTTACCTTTATCGATATGCGCAACTTTGCGCCCCATCAGGAACATGGAATGGCGTATACCTTTCGATCGCAAAACGTCGTGTACATCAGCCACATGAGAAAACCTCATAGCAGACAACCGCCTCATCACCCTGAAATAACCTATTAATCCCCGGTGCCTCTGTTTAATATCGAGAGGAATAACATTGATATTAAATCCCAGATTCTCGAACAATGGGGCAAATGCTTTCCGGGTCATTACCGAAAAACGATCCTGTGGATATCTCGCTGCAACAGAATATACAACCGGAACGAGCATAGCTACATCTCCGAAGGAAGATATCCGTATTACCAGAACTTTAGACATAATCGTACTTTTTGTAAGCTTCTATCCGGTTATTGTGTTTTAGCATATAAAACAGGATTAAGACTTGGATCGTTATACATCTTCATCTGCTTGTATACTTTCATATATTTCTTTCCTGTTTCTATATCCTCTAATAATTCTTCTATGGCAGTGGAAAGGTCTTTACGCTGCGTAAGTAAAACCTGAAGCTTCTTCGATGCTTGCTCGTGATGATCTGCGGTTGTGTTCTTCCTGTCCACTTCCTGTTGCATATGATATATCTTAAGAGCAAGTATAGACAAGCGGTCTATCGCCCATGCAGGGCTTTCGGTATTAATACGGGCATCGGACAAAGGGCTTATATCTTTATACTTATCCAGAAAATAACTGTCTATCAGCTCTACCAGATCTGTTCTGTCCTGATTCGATTTATCGATACGGCGCTTTATTAACAGGGCTTCTGCCGGATTAATGTCCGGATCGCGGATAATATCTTCCAGATGCCACTGAACCGTATCAATCCAGTTTTTAAGATACAAAAAATATTCTATCGATTTCTCAGTATAAGGATTACTGATAGGACTATCTACATTGTCCGTTTTATGATAATCATTAATTGATTTCTCAAAAATAGAATTACTCAAATCGGTAAAAGTCATGGTTTGTTCTTTATCTTTATATTAATTTATTATTTGTCTGCCCAGGTTGCCCGGTCTAAATTACGATAGTTTATGGCTTCTGCCAAATGTTTAGGCTGTATTTTTTCGGAGCTATCCAAATCCGCAATTGTACGCGATACTTTCAATATCCTGTCATAGGCCCTGGCCGACAGATTGAATCTGTCCATAGCGGTTTTTAATAACTGCAAGCCTGTATCGTCTGGAGAAGCATATCTGGCAAGAAGTTTGGGAGTCATCTGCGCATTGCAGTATATCCCATCTTCATCCCTAAAGCGTTGTTCTTGTATTTCCCTTGCTTTTATAACACGTTCTCTTATAGATTCACTTGCTTCAGCGGGTGTTTTATCCGATATTTTCTCAAATGGTACGGGAACTATCTCGATGTGTATATCTATACGGTCGAGAAGCGGCCCCGATATCTTGTTCAGATATTTCTGAACAGCACCGCCGGGACAAACACATTCCTTTTCAGGATGGTTATAGTATCCGCAAGGACATGGATTCATCGAGGACACCAACATAAAACTGGCCGGATATTCAACCGAAAACTTCGACCTCGAAATAGATATTTTCCTGTCTTCGAGAGGCTGCCGCATAACCTCTAGTACACTACGGCTAAATTCGGGCAACTCGTCAAGAAAAAGAACCCCGTTATGCGCTAAACTGATCTCTCCGGGTTGGGGATAAGTACCACCGCCAACCAGTGCCACATCGGAGATGGTATGATGCGGACTACGAAACGGGCGTTGAGCCATCAAAGATGTTTCATTCCCTATCTTACCTGCAACACTATGTATTTTGGTTGTTTCCAATGCTTCCTGTAAAATAAAGGGAGGAAGAATGGACGGCATTCGCTTCGCCATCATCGATTTTCCTGCTCCCGGAGGGCCTATCATAATCAGATTATGTCCGCCCGAAGCCGCGACTTCCAACGCCCGCTTCACATTTTCCTGTCCTTTTACATCCGCAAAATCAAATTCAAAGATCTGTTGTGCACTATAAAATTCGGCGCGGGTATCTATTATCGTTTTTTCCAGTTCCATATCTTCATTAAAGAAGCCGACTACCTCGCTTATATTATCCACGCCGTACACATCCAGATTATCGACTACTGCCGCTTCCCGTGCATTTCTGCGGGGTAAAACCAAACCTTTAAAGCCGAGTTCCCTGGCTTTTATTGCTATGGGAAGCGCTCCTTTTATGGGAAGTATGCTACCATCAAGCGACAATTCTCCCATAATCATATAGCTTTCGAGCTTATCCGGTTTTAAGCCTTCGGAAGCAGCCAGTATCCCTACTGCTAAAGGTAAATCGTATGCAGTACCTTCTTTCCTTATATCGGCGGGGGACATATTGATAACGATCTGCTGCCGGGGGAATTTATAGCCGTTTATTTGTAGCGCCGAGACTATACGTTCATGGCTTTCCTTTACTGATGCGTCAGGCAATCCGACAAGCATAAATTTTATGCCTTTCGAACAATTTACTTCTATCGTAATCAATGTCGCGAGTATGCCTTGTACAGCTGCGCCAAAAACCTTTACTAACATCTAAAGGAGTAAAAATGAGTAACAAGTGGCAAATGTAACAAAAAAGAAGATACGGTTAAAGTATAAATCCCTTATTTTTCCATCAAATACATATCTGTTAGTAGCGAATAGCTGGTGTTAGCAATTTCAGTTCAAAAAAGGTAACAAAGGTAACAGATGTTTCAGTCAACAGTCAACAGTTATCAGTTAATAACTCGTATCTTGTATCTCGTGTNNGTGTCTTGTCTACTCGTATCTCATATTACTTAAAACTTACTACTTATCCCAATACTTCAAAGAGCCCTATGAACTAACAGCTAAAGGCTGTCGGTTCTGATTATATAGATAAATTATATAAAGAAGAATACGATTAAGTGGCATCGGATATTTATCAATGCCAAAATAAACTTTCAAGCGAAATGAAGTGTAGTTGAGAAAAGAGAATGTTTTCATATAACACTAAGAGTTTCAGTTATTGATTGACATTATTTATAAAAAAACGGGAATTAATATATTAATTTCTTTAGTTTTGCATATTAACTAATTTTATTTACAATTAATTACCAAAACTATGTACAAGAAGAGCCTGATTCTAATACTATTTCTTACGATGGGAATAGTAGGAGGTAATGCGCAAATAAAGAATCCCTTTAAAAGGAAGAAGAAAGAGGAAAAAAAAGAAGCTGCCGCGCCTGCCGCCAAGCCGGCTACACCTCCCGGAACACTAAAGCCATACGGGGAAGTGATAACAAAAGAAGCAAAGACCAATACAGGTTTCTTTAAAGTACATAAAGTAAAAGATAAATTCTATTTTGAATTACCCGATTCTATCATGGAACGGGATATACTGGTGGTGAACAGGATATCCAAAGCTCCTGTCAACAGGTACAAATCGATGGTTGGCTATCCCGGCGACCAGATAGGAGAGAATGTTATCCGCTTCGAGAAAGGCCCGAACAACAAAGTTTTTATCCGTAGCATTTCATATCTCGAACAGGCGAACGATACACTGGGTATGTACCAGTCCGTAAAGAACTCGAATATACAACCCATCATGGGCACTTTCGCCATACAAGCTCTGAACAAAGATTCTGTAAACAAAACATCTGCTGCCGTCATAGATATTACCGACTTCCTGAATGGAGACAATAATGTTTTCTTCTTCGACACCAACATGAAGAAGTACAGGGGTATCGGAAACCATTTTGCCGACAGAAGTTATATAGACACTATCAAGGCATACCCCATTAACGTCGAAATCAAGACGGTTAAGACATACGCCCAGGTACCACCACAAGGATATCCGCCTCAGGCTGCACAGTATTTCCCTAGCGACCCGATAACATACGAGCTGAACAGTTCTCTCGTTTTGCTTCCAAAAGAGCCGATGAAACCACGCTTGTTCGATCCCCGCGTAGCTTATTTTGCAGTAAGGTATACCGACTTCGATTCCAATTCGCAGGGGATAGATTATAAATCGAAGATTACCCGCTGGAGACTGGAACCGAAAGAGGGGGAATTGCAGAAATACGTGAACGGAGAACTGGTGGAACCGAAAAAACCGATCATCTTTTATATAGACCCTGCCACACCGAAAAAGTGGGTGCCATACCTGATACAAGGTGTCAACGACTGGCAGAAAGCTTTTGAGAAAGCAGGATTCAAGAATGCGATCATAGGACTGGAAGCACCTAAAGATTCCACATGGAGCCTCGAAGATGCGCGTCACTCGGCAATCGTTTACAAGCCTTCCGATATACCGAATGCCAGCGGCCCGCATGTACATGATCCCCGCAGCGGTGAAATAATAGAAACACATATCAACTGGTATCACAATGTGATGCTCCTGTTGCGCAACTGGTATATGATACAAGCCGGAAATGTGGATAAACGCGCCCAGAAACTGAAATTCGAAGACGAACTGATGGGTGAGCTTATCCGCTTTGTGTCATCGCATGAGGTGGGGCATACATTAGGGCTGAGACACAATTTCGGATCTTCGGCAACCGTGCCTGTCGAAAACCTCCGAAACAAAGAGTGGGTGGAAGCGAATGGCCATACACCTTCGATAATGGACTATGCACGATTCAATTATGTCGCCCAGCCGGAAGATAATATTTCGGAAAAAGGCCTGTTCCCCCGTATCGGAATATATGACGACTGGTCGATAGAATGGGGTTACAGATATTTGCCTGAATACGCGACCGCGGAAGATGAAATTCCGTTTTCGAACAAGACAATAATGGAAAAACTCCAAAGCGACAAACGCTTTACTTTCGGAACAGAGACCGATCCTGACGATCCCCGCAACCAAAATGAAGACCTCGGCGACAATGCCATGCTGGCAAGTACTTACGGTATAAAGAACCTCCAGCGCATTGTACCACAAATACTGGACTGGACTAAAGAACCGAATAAAGACTATGCAATGGCAACTTCCATATATGGAGAAGTTGTAACACAATATGGCCGTTACATGGGACATGTTGCTAAAAATATAGCAGGTATCTATCGTACTCCTGTGGTAGTGGAGCAATCCGGTAATTCAGAGGAGTTTGTTCCGGCAAGCATACAAAAAGAAGCAATGCAGTTTCTCGACCGACAGTTATTTGCTACCCCCGAGTGGTTGATCGATAAAACATTGATAACAAAAGCAAGTATAGATCCCGTAAACTCGATCGGAAGTGTTCAGAAAAGAACATTGGACCGTCTGATAAGTAAATATACAATAGACAAAATGTTGCGTGACGAAGCATATAACGGTTCAGGCGCTTATACGGCAATAAATATGTTCAGCGACCTGAAAAAGAGTATATGGTCCGAGCTTACAAACGGGAAAGCTATCGACATCTATCGCCGAAACCTGCAAAAGAACTATGTTAATGCCCTTATCAGCATTGTAGACCCTAAGAATACAAATCCGCAGGCTCAGACAAGGGCTTCGGACGCCACAGGTATTGCCCGTACACAATTAATAGACCTGCGCCAGAGTATACGCAGTGCGGCGGCCTCGTCATCAGGGATTAAGCGCAGCCATTTGCAGGATTTATTAGCGCAGATAGAAACTGCATTGGATACCGGTAAATAATATGAAAAAGCAGTTGGAATATTTAGACAGAAATTCTTTATTAATTTCTAATTGAATAATTATGAAAAAGAACATTGTTATTTCCATTTTATTACTCTTAGTCGTACTGACATCTTGTAATAAAAAAAGCGGGGAAGATAAATCCAAACCTGTAATAATTGCATATGTAAGCGGTTATAACGGACTGACGGATGTGAGTAAAATATCCCCCGATAAGATTACTCATATCAACTATGCCTTTGTAGACGTACAGGCAGGAAAAGCTTTCCTGACAAACGAAGCTACCGACACGGTCAATTTCAGGAAACTGAATGAGTTAAAACAGCAGAATCCCGATCTCAAAATCCTTATATCGATCGGAGGATGGGCATGGAGCAGGAATTTCTCGGACGCCGTATTGACTCCCGAAGGACAAAAGACATTTGCCAAATCGGCTGTCGGCATAATGAATAAATATAGTCTCGACGGAGTAGATATAGATTGGGAATATCCTGCCATGGAAGGGGACACAGGCAATGTGTTCCGCCCCGAAGATAAGCAGAACTATACATTGATGTTTGCTGCCATCAGGGCCGAGCTGGATGAACTCGAAAAGGCATCGGACAAGAAATACCTGCTCACAACAGCCGTCGGTGGTTCCCAGAAATTCATAGATAATACGGAGATGGGTAAAGCCCAGGAATACCTCGACTTTGTAAATATAATGACTTATGATTATCAGTCTAAAGAAAAGGCTATTCACCACACCAACCTTTTAGCTTCGGATAAGTACAGCGAATCAAATAGTGCCGATATAGCCGTAAAAGCCTTCCATACAGCAGGCGTACCGATGGAAAAACTGGTAATGGGTATCGCTTTCTACGGGCGAATCTATAAAACGAAGAAAGATGCGTCGAAAGGAGTGGGAGACCCGATAACGGAACAAATACAGGGGAAAGGATACACATTTATCAAAGACAGCCTGGTAAACCGGAACGAATATTACAGATATTGGGACGAAGCGGCGCAGGCTCCTTACCTGTTCAATTTTTATAAGGGTGAGTTTGTGACCTATGACGATGAAGAGTCGGTAAATGCAAAATGCGAGTACGTGAAAACTAACGGAATGGCGGGGGTTATGTTCTGGGAATACAGTTCCGATCCTAAAGAGTACTTGTTGAACGCAATTAACCAGGTACTGAAATAATAAATTTTAACCATCCCCGTTTTAAGGATTGAACTTCTGTTTGTACTTTTGATTATTAGCTAAAGTGCAGAACGATATAGCAAGCCACTTTATAAAAATGTGGCTTGCCTTGTAACTATAGGATTTGAATGAGAAAAAAACGGATACTCTGGGCCGATGACGAAATAGATGTGCTGCGCGCTCATATTCTTTTCCTTGAGGAAAAAGGATATGAAGTAACACCTGTGAACAGCGGCCAGGATGCACTGGACTGCGTAAAGAACGAATCATTTGACATCATATTCCTCGATGAAAACATGCCGGGACTGGCAGGTATGGAGACTCTGAGCCTTATCAAAGAGATAGACCCTAATATTCCCGTTATCATGATTACCAAGAGCGAGGACGAAGGGATAATGACACACGCCATAGGCAGGAAAATAGCTGATTATCTGATAAAGCCTGTGAATCCGAACCAAATACTCCTATCCCTGAAAAAGAATCTGCATAAAGACGATATCGTTTCCGAAATAACGCTTGAAGGATATCGGGACGAGTTTTCTCAAATAAGTACACGCATCAATGATTCTCCTGATTACAACGGCTGGATAGATATCTACAAGAAGCTGGTATATTGGGAAATAGAGCTGGATGCTTCGCAAAGCCCCCTGGCAGACCTTTTACGTGTACAAAAGCAGGAAGCCAACAATAGCTTTAGCAGATACATAAAAAAGAATTATGAATCGTGGATATCAGATGCAAAAGACAAGCCGCTTATCAGCCCCGAACTTTTCCCCAAAAAAATACTTCCGTTACTGGACAGAGGAGAAAAAGTATTCTTTATTCTGATAGATAACTTCCGCCTCGATCAGTGGTGGGAAGTAAAAGATCTGCTGGCAGGCGATTTCAATATTTCGGAGGAGGAATATTTCAGCATCCTGCCCACAGCTACGCAGTATGCGCGTAATGCTATTTTCTCCGGACTGATGCCGTCACAGATTGTGAAGTCTTATCCCGACCTGTGGGTGGAAGAGGATGAAGACGAGGGCAAGAATCTGAATGAAGAGATATTTTTACAGAAGCAATTGGAAAAATACGGTGGGAAACATACTTTCTCTTATAATAAGCTGTTATCTTCTTCATCCGGTGAAAAACTTGTCCAGAATATGAATTCGATGAACAACAAGCCACTTAATGTCATTGTCATCAATTTTGTAGATATGTTATCCCATGCACGTACCGAGTCGAAGATGATACGCGAACTGGCTTCGGACGAAGCGGCATACCGTTCTCTGACCCGTTCGTGGTTTAAGCATTCCAGTACGATGGATATTTTGCGAAAAGCGAGGGAGATGGGCTATAAGATTGTACTTACTACCGACCATGGCACTATACGTGTGAAAAATCCGGTGAAGGTCATAGGAGATAAAACCGTAAACTCCAATATCCGCTATAAATTCGGGCGCAATCTGGAATATGACCGCAAAAAGGTTTATGACATCCATTCTCCGGAGAAAGCAGGGTTACCGTCTCCCAATATAAGTACAAAATACATCTTTGCCACAGGGGATGACTTCTTCGCATACCCCAATAATTACAACCATTATGTATCTTACTATACCGGTACATTCCAGCACGGGGGTATTTCGATGGAAGAAATGATCGTGCCTGTTATTACATTGACAGCGAAATAGCCGGGCCAGTTTCTCCTGATATTTAACAGGAAAAACACAATAACGTAAAATGGCTTCTTGTTATTCCTTAAAAAATATCCCGATGGTGTTCAAAGTTATAAATATATAATGCTATAACCCGAATTATTCCTAAATTTGCATCTCAACAAAACTTAGTATGGATAAAAAGCTTCTAATAGCAAAACCAGTAACGGAAGAACTGAAAAAATTCAATACCTATTACAAAGATTCTGTCTTTTGTAATAATGTAAGGATTCAGGAGATTATAGATTATATAATGAAATCGGATGGAAAGCGGATACGTCCCATTCTGTTACTATTAGCGGCAAAGGCCTGTGGAGAAATAAACAATACGACTTATAACTCCGCCATAACGGTAGAACTTCTGCATACAGCTTCCCTGATACATGACGATGTTGTTGATGAATCCAAAATAAGGAGAGGAATGGCTTCGCTGAATGCTATTTATGATAATAAAATGGCCGTACTTGCAGGCGACTATTTTCTATCCACAGCCTTGATAAAAAGTGTACTGACCGGAAATATCGAAATCATATCCCACGTTTCAGATTTGGGGCGTGACCTTGCCGAAGGCGAATTGAACCAGCTCTCGCTGGTCAAAGAACTGATTCTGGATGAAGATGAATATTTTCAGGTAATCAGAAAAAAGACAGCATCCCTGATGTCGGTATGTATGCGTATAGGGGCAATGTCGGTGGATGCGTCGGAGAAAGAAGTAGAAAGATTCACCAAATTGGGAGAGTATCTCGGGGTTTGCTTCCAATTGCGGGATGATATATTCGATTACTTTACCGATGCTATTGGCAAACCTACAGGGAACGATATCCGTGAAGGAAAAGTTACACTCCCTTTGTTATATGCTATAAGAAATGCGCCGGAGGATGAAAAGAAGGAATTATTGTCTGTCATTTTCTCATACAACTATACTGACGAAAATATACATAAACTTATCAGCTATGCCAAAGAGCATGGAGGTATAGAATATGCTTACCGCAAGATGGAAGAATATAAAAATCGTGCGGAGGAAATAATCGAAACAGTTTCAGACACAGAGGTCCGCGAGGCTTTGGAAGCTGCCGTAGAGTATATAGTGGAAAGAGCTTATTAACAGATACCGATACATAACAAAAAAATACACACAGCCGGTATAGCCAGTATTGTGCTGTCGAAACGGTCAAGAATGCCGCCGTGCCCGGGTATCATATTACCCGAATCTTTTACTCCCAGCGTACGTTTTATTAATGACTCGAAAAGATCACCCCAAGTACCGAATACTACTACCACGGCAGCGAAGCCAAGCCATCTAATAGTGGAGAGATTGGTGAAAGAGTGCGCAAAAATAAGAGAAGAGACTATGGCAACTATTGCTCCGCCAATGAATCCTTCCCATGATTTTTTCGGGGATATACGCTCAAATAAGCGATGCTTTCCAAAAGCCATACCTGTAAGATAGGCGAAAGTATCGTTTACCCATATCGTTATCAGCAGGGCCAGGATATATACACAATGGTAACTTCCGGGTTCATAGGCGAATACAAGATAGTTTGTCAGAGCCAAGGGACCTGCAATGTAAACCTGACCTAACAGTGAATAGGATAAGGACTGAATAGGATTCTCACGTTTCATATACAATTCACTGATGAAAAGGACTATCAGGTAAATCATATACGGAACAAAAGCATGTGCAGATGCTGAATAAACACAATAGTAAAATCCTCCTAAAAAAAGGAAAAATCCTCCTAATATATTCCATGGCCGGATAACGCGAACTTTGGCGCTTGTTTCTATCAATCCGTAAAACTCATACAGACATAACACAGTGAGTAATGAGAATATGACAACAAAAGTATACTCATTTATGAGTATTCCGCCGAGTAATAAGCCGATGAATACAGCTCCGGCGAGGATACGGACAACAATATTAGGTAATTTCAAGGTGTTTCTTTTTTCATTATAACGCAACAAAAATAGTAAAAATAGAGATATTACATCCCGATATTTTATAAAATAAAAGGATTGATAGGTTCAACCGTACTTTTTACTGAATAACAGCCTGAAAGATTTGTCAATCAAATGAGTGAGATTCGAATATAATGTTTATTCGTTTGTCTCTTCTCTTTCATTTTATTATTTTTGTCTCTCAAATTAATGTAAAATGAAGTATTACAGTACGAATAAGAATGCGCCGCAGGTCAGCTTACAAGAAGCGGTAGTCAAAGGGCTGGCTCCTGATAACGGGCTTTATATGCCCGAAACGATAAAAGAATTGCCCCAACCTTTTTTTGAAAATATAGGCAATATGAGTTTTCAGGAGATAGCATATACGGTTGCCGATGCTTTCTTTGGGGAAGATATAGAGCCGGATACGCTCAAGAGTATTGTTTATGATACCCTTAACTTCGATACTCCCGTAGTACATGTAAAAGATAATATATACAGCCTTGAGCTTTTTCATGGTCCTACTCTTGCTTTTAAAGATGTCGGAGGGCGTTTCATGGCCCGTCTGCTCGGCTATTTCATTAAGAAGCAAGGACAGAAAGATGTGAAAGTACTGGTGGCC
This sequence comes from Dysgonomonas sp. UBA7710, assembly GCF_002482385.1. Lineage (GTDB taxonomy): Bacteria > Bacteroidota > Bacteroidia > Bacteroidales > Dysgonomonadaceae > Dysgonomonas. The sequence continues at coordinate 81,669 of NZ_DLFW01000031.1, forward strand.
ACATCGGGAGATACGGGCAGTGCTGTTGCCAATGGTTTTCTGGGTGTGGAAGGTGTCCATGTATATGTTCTCTATCCGAAAGGAAAGGTAAGCCAGATACAGGAATGCCAGTTCACTACACTGGGGCAGAATATAACAGCGATAGAAATAGACGGGACATTCGATGACTGTCAGGCGCTGGTTAAGGCAGCCTTTCTCGATGAAGAACTGAACCGGAAGCTGAATCTGACTTCTGCTAATTCCATAAATGTAGCCCGGTTCCTTCCTCAGGCATTCTATTATTTCCATGCTTATGCCCAACTTGCCAAACAGGGAAAAGCCGGGAATATAGTATTTTCGGTGCCTAGCGGCAACTTTGGGAATATTACCGCCGGACTGATAGCTAAACGTATGGGATTGCCTGTAAAACGTTTTATTGCAGCAAATAACAGCAACGATATTTTCTATAAGTATTTGCAAACCGGAGAGTATAATCCCCGTCCGTCTGTACAAACAATCGCTAATGCGATGGATGTAGGGAATCCCAGTAATTTTGTCCGTGTCCTCGACCTTTATGGAAAGTCATTGAATGAGATAAAGAAAGATATCTCGGGAGAATGGTACAATGATGCTAATATAAAGAAGATAGTAAAAGATACTTATGGTGAAACAGGGTATTTACTCGATCCTCATGGTGCATGTGGCTATCAGGCGTTGACAGACGAATTACGGCCAAATGAAACGGGTATTTTTCTTGAAACAGCTCACCCGGCCAAATTTCTTGAAACAGTAGAAAGCATTACAGGCAGGCAAGTGACTGTCCCTGAAAAGTTACAGGCTTTTATGAAAGGGAAGAAACGAAGTATCGGTATGAATAAAGAATTTGCCGGTTTTAAGCAATTCTTACTGAAATAAAAATAATAAAGCCCGGATTATGCCGGGCTTTATTATTATACCAAAGAATAATCAGAACTTATATCCTAAAGTGACATAAGCATTCCGGTTTTTTACTTTCTCGGCTTCCCGTGATATATCATATAATCCAAAGTCATACCTAAAGGAGATATTCACATGCTCATATTCCACACCCAGGCCAATACCAATACCCCAGTCAAATTCACGGAAATGTGTATCACTGAAAGTCTCTTCTCCCCTTCTCCAGCCATCAATCATTTTCATATAATCATTCAGGCTCATTGTGGTAGTTCCTTCCGGCGTTCTTAAAACAACTTCGTCCCCAAGCTCAGTTTGCCCGCTAATGCCGTAGGCTACATAGGGGCCTGCCTGTACCATAAGTCTTGTCTTTTCCGATAAGTCAAATTTATATCCTACATGTATAGGCACCTGGAGATAGTTGGCAGATACAGTTGATTCCTTAAAGTTTATACTTGTACTTTCTTTTTCATCTTTATTCAGAAGATCGAATTTAGTTCCCTTATTGGAAAATTCGATAGCGGAAGAAAGGTACAGGTCACGATTGAGAAAATAGTCGAATGTAAGCCCTCCGGTAAAGGAATGCTTCATTTTGGTTTTATAAGAATACTCACTAAGATCTGAAAAAACAAACCCGGCTTTGGCCCCGAATAAGAATTTTTTCTCCTGGGCATTAGCAGAGAAGCCTGCAATCAAAAAAATTGAAGCTAAGGTAATTTTGATAATTTGTCTCATAAAAATACTTTGGTTAAGATAATGTAGTTTATATTAAGCTGTCTAGTTGAAACAAAGATATATAAATTATTTGTTCCTGTATAAATAAAAACGATTTTTATAATCTGGTTATTTCGCCCTACGGGCGAAATAACTCCTCACAAACAAAATCAATACGACCTTTTGTCTATTCCTTCTATATAGTTCAGGAATGCAGTATTTACCATCCTGTTACCTCCCGGAGTGGGGTAATTCCCTGAAAAATACCAATCCCCTTTATGATCAGGGCTGGCTTTATGGAGATCTTCAATTGTTTGGAACACAATTTCTATTTTCGCCTGTGTCCCTTTTGGCGTGAGCATTTCGGCCATTTTAGCCGATATTTCTTCGTTAGAGAACGGCGCATAGATTTCTTTTACGTAATTCGCGATCTCTTCTTTCGGTTTATTCTTTTGTGCAAGTGATTTACGGTATACATCATCTATAACCGATTGCATTCCCCTCTCTTTTAGTAATTCGATAGCGGCCCTGAATGCGGCAAACTCGCTCATGCGCGACATATCTATTCCATAGCAGTCGGGGTAACGGATTTGCGGGGATGAGGATACGATAACTATCTTTTTGGGATGCAGACGGTCCAGTATCTTTATGATACTTTGTTTCAGGGTTGTTCCCCGTACTATGCTATCATCTATCACGACCAGATTATCTTCATATGGACGAACCGAATCGTATGTTATATCATAGACGTGAGCAGCCAGATCATCACGGCTGCCATCCTGTGCGATAAAAGTCCGTAACTTGATGTCTTTGATAACGACCTTTTCGGTGCGTACGCGCATAGATAATATCCTTTGCAGTTCTTCTTCGGAAATGGATGATCCCTTCTCTGTAATTTTCTTTAGCTTTACATCATTCATATGCTTGTTCAGAGCTTCTGTCATTCCGAAGAATGCAACTTCCGCCGTATTGGGTATGAATGAGAAAACCGTGTGTTGTATATCGTTATCTATTGCCTTCAGAATAGGAGGAAGAAGAAGTTTTCCGAGATTTTTTCGTTCATTGTATATATCCGCATCCGAACCTCGGGAGAAATAAATCCGTTCGAACGAGCAAGGGGAAACATTCCGTGGTTCCTGTATCTGTGAAAATAATACCTGCCCACTCTTTTTGATTATGATTGCCTGTCCGGGATCAAGTTCCTTTACTTCGGCTACATCGAGATTGAGGGCAGTCTGGATTACAGGACGTTCAGATGCTACCACTACAATTTCATCATCGTGGTAGTAGAAAGCCGGACGTATGCCGGAAGGATCTCTATATACAAATCCGTCACCACATCCGATAATTCCGCCAATGGTATATCCTCCGTCCCAGTTCTCACTGGCTTTATTGAGCATGAAGTGTATATCAAGGTTTTTTTCTATCAGGTCGTTCAAGTCTTCCCCTTTTACTTTGCGGTCTTTACCAAATTTATCATATTGGAATTGAACCTCCCTGTCGAGATGATGCCCGAGGGATTCGAGAAGAACGAACGTGTCGGCGTAATCACGCGGGTGTTGTCCTTCAGCCACCAGTGCTGCGAACAGTTCATCGACATTAGTCATGTTGAAGTTTCCTGCCAATGCGAGATTTCTCGACCGCCAGTTGCTGCGGCGCAGAAAGGGATGTACATATGAGATACCGCTCTTGCCCGTTGTACTGTAACGTAAATGCCCTAAAAATAATTCACCTGCAAATGGCAGGTATTGGCTGGCATATGCAGGATCATTTAATTTTTCGCGGGATGTTTTTTCGTAATTTTTATAGACATTCGAGAAGATTTCCGATATGGCACCTGAGCCTGTGGCTCTTTCCCTGAATATAAATTCACTCCCCGGAGGCGAGTCTAATTTTACTACAGCCAGTCCTGCGCCTTCCTGCCCGCGATTGTGCTGTTTCTCCATCAGCAGATACAGCTTATTCAGTCCGTATTGCCATGTCCCGTACTTCTTTTGATAGTAGTCAAGCGGCTTTAGCAAGCGTATCATTACGATACCGCATTCGTGCTTCAAAGGCTCTGTCATATAAAAATCTCCTTCTGTTGAGAATTTATTGAGAATAGTTATTCTTTTTTTGAGGTTACAAAGATAATATGATTTTTTCTGTAATCCTAAAATATTATAGCTGCAAAAAGGGTATTAACAATAAGCAACAGAAGTCGCAGACAGATAGCAAATGTGGAAAAGAATAAACAAGCATATAACTATCAGCTGATAGCCATCCGTTTTTTTAGTAGTACAAAGCCCCTTTCCGGGGATTAGGGAGCCTTTAAGAGAAAAAGGTATTAACGGGAAACTTCTAAACACTAAGTAACTAGGAGTAACACAGAGTTCTTTGAAAATTGTCTCCCGGTCAATGCAGCAATATCGCTTTCAGCTTTTTCTTTTTTTCCGGGGTAATCTTCAATTTGTTAAGCATATAATCGTCTACCGAACCACTCATTTCCCTGATGCATGATATTCCGTATTTCAGGTACGCAAGGTCTGTTTTGGTAAGCATAGTCAATGCTTCCTGCCGCGATTCGGTCAGACTGTCAGCATCTTTTACCAGCTTTGTACGGTCTATTCCTATCCCCGACCACATATAATCCTCCTCTATCACATCCAGAGGGACATCGAGTGCACGCAGAAGAAAGTAAGTGGCTAAACCACTCTGATCCTTACCCAAATAACAATTATACGCTATCGGATAATTATTTTCGTCGCAAAGGTAGTCGAAAAACCGTGCGTAATCATCTGCAAAGTTAACAATCATATCTTTATAAGTATCCTGGGTATATATAACAGCATCGCCACGAAGGAATTTCCCGTCCATTACTTTCTGCGAAATTGAACTGTATCCTTTTTCCGAAATCGGGATGCGCACATTGTTCGCGCTTTTGAAACGGTCTATATACGGTCTTTTCACATCTTCGGACCGTAAATCGATAACAGTCTTTATTCCCAGAGTGCTCAACTCGATACTATCATGAGTAGTCATACGGAAAAAACTGCCTGAACGAAACAGCTTACCCCAACGAACAGTCCGGTTGTCGTTTGTTATATATCCGCCTATATCTCTGAAATTCTGGATACTATCCATTTCGAAAAAGCGGTTTGTGATGATATTGGACATAGTCCCCCCAATCTTTATCCGGAAGTATTTGCGCTTTTCTACCGAGTCGGAAGTATTGTCTATTATCGCTATATAGTCATTTGACTTTACAGTGAAAGAAGGGGTTGAAGGGAAAACGCTATCATTGTCCGACACGAATATTTCGGCCGGAACATTATCCGTTTCCGGATACAGCTCCCATTTTAATATATAATTACCTTTGGCATCTCTTTCACATAAGGCTATGACCGTAGGCTTGGAGGTACAGCTGTACAAGGTAACTAATAATAATACAACACAGGTAAATAGTTTTAATTTCATGTCACAAGCAATCTTTTAGTTAAGGCCCCTGACCTCTTATTACTTTAGTATCTCTTTAAAACATATGTCAGATAACGATATTATACAAGGTTTTCACCCCCGGTAAAGGGCAGTGCTTATAGCAAAGATACATTAGTCTGATGTGTTTTTCAATAGACTGCAGTCTTTTTGCGAAGATTTACCTTTTTTTTACACTTCAATCTGATTTAACTCTATGATAGGAAATATATCAACTAATTCCGTATATTTGTCATGTATTAATAATATGGTAAAAGAAGAGGTAAATAATTATCGGGAAAGGACATCTCTGTTAACAATGGATAAAGCCATTCTAAAAGCTTATATAATACGGGAGAAATATACAAAGGAGGCAAGCTTAAGGCTCGAAGCCCAAGGTAACTGGTCTTTGTATGCGGGCAGTTCTGTGGATACAATCAACAGAGCTACTCCTATATTGACGGGTAATGGAAGCGGAAGTTTTTTCCTCAGCGTTAGCACGTATAGCCGCATTTATTTTGAACTGGTTTGCGGTGCTGAACGGCTGCTCCTCACCGAAAGACACCTCCCTATGGCAGGAGGGTACAATTTCAGGGATTTGGGCGGTTTCAGAACAACAGACGGGCGATATACAAAATGGGGTAAACTTTTCAGGGCCGACGAATTATCCAACCTTACCGCCGACGATCTGAAATATCTCTCGAGCATACCGATCACATCTGTGATAGACTTCAGGGCACAAAGCGAAGCCCGCCGCTCACCCGACAAACTACCTCCTACTGTCCATTTCACCTATCCTATAGCCATCACACCGGGCAATCTCAGTTCGGAAGGGATTCAGGCCAATATGCTAAAAACGAACATCGACTCTCACATGAAGCATATGAATCGCCTCTTGGTGAGCAACCCGGCATGCGTAAGAGCCTTCCGTATATTTTTTGCTATCGTACAGAATAATCTCAGTGCCCCTCTCATCTTCCATTGCTCTGCCGGAAAAGACAGGGCGGGTATGGCTACGGCACTGGTATTGTTTGCCCTGGGAGTAGATGAAGCAACAGTTATGGACGATTATCTGATGTCGAAAATTTATCTGAGCGATAAATACGATGCTTTCATCGCAAAATATCCACGGGCAGAATCAATATTCACTGTAAAGCGTATGTTCCTGCAAGCCGGCATAAATCAGATAAAGAGAGACCATGGCAGTATAATGAATTTCCTTACCAAAGAGTTGAAAGTAGATGTAGTGAGAATGAGAAGACTATATCTGGAATAATAAAAACCGAATGAGTATCAACTCATTATAAAATATCATGATTCACTGAAACAAAAGCGGTACTTTTATTGTTTATTTATTGTACATCGTACAGATCAGGCTAAAAATCTATTATAGATAAAATCAATATTAACATTTACACATTCAATTGTTAATACTTGGATTTGAAAATCGCAACCATTATCTTTGTCTATATAGAAACAACATAAATAAATAAATTTTATAATTATGAGCACATCTACATTAAAAGAAAAGAAAGCTGCATCAGTAAATGCAGAAATCGGAACATTTTTAGGTAAAGTATTCGCTTTTAACAGCAGTTTGAAACTTCACCACTGGCATATAACCGGTAAAGGCAGTTATGCAGCGCACATCGCACTCGATCAGGCTATCGGCGACCTATTAGATACAACAGACCGTCTGGTAGAAACTTCCTATGCAGTAAAAGGAGATCTGGATATCGTAATTCCTGAAACAAAGAATCCTACAAACATTGTAAAACATGCCGAGGACTTCTTTAAATATACAGAAAGCCAAAGGGAATTATTCGCTGAAGCTTTCACTCAGGCAATCATTGACGACTATCAGGAAGCAATCCAACAATTACTGTACCGTCTGAAAAGACTACAATAATTAGAAGAACTGATACAAGAAAATAAGGAACAGTTGAACAGGGATTATCTATTGATCCCTGTTCTTATTTTGAATAGCTATACAATCACTCTTACAAGGTTATTAAAAGCGACTTTGAATAATAAAAATTTATATCTTTGTGCTCCCAACGGAAAATACACAGTAACAAAGAATGAAAACAGATATTGAAATAGCCGGAAGTATCCAACTTGACAAGATTTCAGATGTGGCAAATAAAGCAGGAATCAATGCTGAAGAACTGCATCAGTATGGTAAACATATAGCAAAAATCCCGGTCTCCTTCATTGACGACCAGAAAATGAAGAAGAGCAGTCTTATCCTTGTAACAGCCATTACACCCACAAAAGCAGGGATAGGAAAAACCACCACATCTATCGGTTTAGCTTTAGGGCTGAACAAGATCGGAAAAAAAACGATTGTAGCACTCCGGGAGCCTTCACTCGGACCATGCTTCGGGATGAAAGGCGGAGCTGCCGGAGGTGGTTATGCCCAAGTACTCCCGATGGAAGACATCAATCTCCACTTTACCGGAGATTTCCATGCCATAACATCTGCGCATAATATGATTACAGCCCTCCTCGACAACTACCTTTACCGGAACAGAGGTACGGATAATTATCTCAAAGAGGTGGTATGGAAAAGGGTGCTCGATGTAAATGACAGAAGCCTCAGATACATTGTCTCGGGATTGAACGGCTCAGAAAATGGAGTTCCCGCCGAAACAGGGTTTGAGATTACCCCCGCATCAGAAATTATGGCAATCCTTTGCCTGTCTTCCGATATAGAAGATCTTAAAAGGCGTATCGGAAATATTATTCTTGGTTATTCTGCTAATGGGAATGTCTTCACGGTGAAAGACCTTGGTGTAGCCGGTGCAATTACAGTACTGCTAAAGGATGCGATAAACCCGAATCTGGTACAAACCACAGAACATTCTCCTGCAATCATACACGGAGGACCGTTTGCCAATATAGCTCACGGATGCAATTCATTGATAGCGACAAAGATGGCTATGAGTCATGCCGACTATGTAATCACCGAAGCCGGATTTGGCGCAGATCTAGGTGCTGAGAAATTCTTCAATATCAAATGCAGAAAGGGGCAAATATCACCCAAACTCACCATCATCGTAGCCACTACACAGGCTCTGAAAATGCATGGAAATGTACCGATTGAAAGCATCAAGGAGAGAAATACGGAAGGGTTAATAAAAGGATTCGCCAACCTTGACAAGCATATTGCAAACATGAAATCTTTCGGACAAAGCGTTATGGTTGCTCTAAACAGGTATGGTTTCGATTCTGAAGAAGAAATAGAGCTGATAAGAGATCACTGCCATCAATTGGGAGTAAGCTTTGCGCTGAACGATTCTTTTACAAAGGGAGGTGAAGGAGCTGCTGGATTTGCAGAAGAAGTAGTCAGACAAGTTGAGAATAATCCATCCCAAGCTCTTCGCTTTACATATGAAAATAATGATTCTATAGAAGAGAAAATCAACAAAATAGCTAAATCAATATATGGGGCGGCATCAGTCAGAATTGGAGATAAAGCCCGCAAAAAGTTAGCTCTGATTGAAAAGCAGGGAATCAATCATTACCCTGTCTGTATTGCTAAGACCCAGTACTCATTTTCAGACAATGCACATGCCTATGGCACACCGACTGGCTTTACTCTCACTGTTAATGACATTGTCATTAACAATGGAGCCGAATTTATAGTAGCCATTGCCGGAAGTATAATGCGCATGCCGGGCTTACCGGCTGTACCTCAGGCAGAATATATTGATATTATACATGGCAATATTGTAGGACTAAGTTAATTATGAAACCGGCAAGATTGGTTATACTTATATTCTCATTATTTACTTTATCCAATATGGCTAAAGGAGGGGATATAGTTTCCACTCCGGCCGATCTGCGCATCTATGAAGCCTATATAAAGCAGTTTGAAAAACAAAAGGATAAGCCCTTCGAAGAAATATTTATCAATACGGCCAAATACTTTCTGGGAAAGCCATATGTAGCCTCCACCCTTGAGGTACCGGACACAGAGAGAATGGTCGTTAATCTCAGAGAATTTGATTGTACCACCTTTGTCGAAAATTGTATAGCTCTGTCGCAAGTCATCAAATCCGGAGATTTTTCTTACGACAATTATCTGCAAACACTCATAACAATGCGTTACCGGGACGGAGAGGTCGCCGGCTATACATCCCGCCTGCATTATACAAGCGATTGGATATATGAAAATGAGAAACATGGGTTGCTGAGAAATATCAGTTCAGAAATAGGGGGAGAAAAAGTTAAGAAGGATGTCAACTTTATGACAACACATCCTCAATTATATAAGCACCTCAAGGGCAACGCACAAAATATTGAAAAGCTGGATAAAATAGAAAAGAATATTTCTAAGAGAAATGCTTATGAAATACTCCCGACAGCTGCGATATATAATAGTCAGCAAAAAATAAAAACCGGGGATATAATCGTATTTGCCACATCAATAGCGGGTTTGGATTATTCTCATATAGGGATTGCTTATTGGCAAAAAGAGGAGTTACATTTCATTCATGCTTCAAGCAAAGCCAGGCAGGTGATTATTGAGCAAAAAACACTTTTGGAGTATTGTCAGACTTCAAAGAGCTGTACAGGCGTGACTGTGCTCCGCATTAATCAAGAATAAAAAGCAATGGCTATGGATAGTAAAGGTATTTTATACAATATGGGAGGTTGGTCACAGTTTTTCTTCTTCTGTTTCCTCTCTTTTTCGGGACTAATTATGGCCACCCTGATTATTCTTCTGGTGATACCTGCCGATAATCCGTTACAATCAGTTCCCTCCATCCAGATTACCCAGGTAATACAAACTATCTTTCTGTTTTTGATTCCTTCTCTGGTCTATGCCTTTTTGTATCAAGGCAGTATTAAGAATTACTTAAACACCAGAACACATATCGATACATTACTCCTACTTGGCACAATCCTTTTGATTATTTTTATCCAACCAGCAATAAACTGTATAGGATACTATAACCAGCAGATGATACTACCTGAATTCCTCAACTGGATGAAAGAATATGAGGAATCGGCGGAAAAAACATTGAAACTGTTATTTGCCGACAGAACGATCACATCTCTCCTGATTAATCTGCTGGTGATTGCAGTTCTGGCAGGTTTGACCGAAGAGTTCTTTTTCAGAGGCTGTTTACAACAGATAATACTGAAGATCGTGAAAAACCGGCATCTTGCCATTTGGATTACAGCGATTATCTTCAGTGCTATCCACTTTCAGTTCTACGGATTTGTACCCCGGGTATTATTAGGTGCGTTATTAGGCTATCTGTTTGTATGGTCGGGAAGTATATGGATTCCGGTCATTGTACACATAATACATAATGCTATAAATGTGGTACTCATCCACATGTATTACGATACACCAAAAGCGAGTCAGATAGAGGATTTCCGCTTCGAAGAAAATGCTTTGCTTATATCCGCAAGTTTCATCATATCGGCTTTAATAATATTTATGATATGTAGAAGAGGGGTAAATAAGCAGGAATCTGAGAACTAAATATTATCTTTGCAATCTGTTTATTTAAACTATGGATAGTACGGATAGAAAAGAAGGATATGGTTACCTGATTGACTGGATAGTTCGTTTTGGCGACTTGTTCCTTATTAATGTCTTCTTTTTACTGGCGTTTTTCGTATTCCGCCAAGAAGATGTAGTAGCTACAAGCCTACATTACAGGGAGAAAATCATTGCATTTCTGTTGATCAACCTATGCTATTTTCTCACTTCATCATTCATACGTTTTCATATTACATCGAACGTTGTATATCTCGACAAAATAGTCCAACGCTCATCAGCCTTTATAACCCTTTATGCATTATTGATTACTGCAGGATTCTCTATATTTCATATTATAAGTATTCCTATCATTCCATGGATTGTAGGATTCTTTATCATGGGGACTATTTTTGTGGGATGGCATGTATTATTCCGTCTCCTGCTAAAATCGTACCGGAAGAAGGGATATAACTATAGACAAGTGATTATCATAGGAGCGGGAAGCAGCGCTATAAAAACGTACGAGTCTCTTATTTTCAGTGAGTTCGGCTATAAAATATTAGGTTTCTTCGACAACGATACTTCAAAAAAAGATGTATTACCTAATTATCTTGGAAAGATTTCCGATATTGAAGAGTATGTTCAGAATGCTAAGGTGGATGAAATGTTCTGTACCTTGTTGGGGAACCAGGATCAATTAATCTATGATTTAGTAAGATTGTGTGAGAAAAACATGATCCGTTTCCATCTTATACCTGAGTTTCACAAATATATGAGGAGGCGTTTTTCTCTACATTTTATAGAGTCTACCCCTATATTAAGTCTTAGATATGAACCTTTACAGCACTTTTCCAATAGATTTATTAAACGGACATTCGACCTTATTTTCTCGGGCCTCGTACTAATCCTTATTTTCCCTTTTGTATATATCATTTTCGGAGCCATCATAAAATGGTCTTCTCCCGGACCTGTATTCTTTAAACAAAAAAGGACAGGGATCAAAGGGGAAGAGTTCTACTGTTATAAGTTCCGGTCGATGCGATTGAATGAAGAAGCTAATAAAAAGCAGGCAACCGCAGGAGATCCGCGTATAACCAAAGTAGGCGCCTTTATGAGAAAAACAAGTATTGACGAACTACCTCAGTTTATCAATGTATTTAAGAATGATATGTCTGTTGTCGGCCCTCGCCCGCATATGCTACAACATACCGACCTTTACAGCTCTCTCATAGATAAATTCATGGTCCGTCATCTGGTGAAGCCTGGCATTACAGGCTGGGCGCAGGTAACCGGATGCAGAGGTGAAACTAAAACTGTAGAGGAAATGGAAGAACGTGTAAAGAGAGACGTCTGGTATCTCGAACACTGGACTTTTTTCCTTGACCTGAAGATTATCTACCTTACGATTGCGAATGTCTTCAAAGGCGACGAAAAAGCCTTTTAATTCCGGATTAATATATTCCTCTCGTATTTAATGCATTTCTGTACCGCGCTGCATTCCTCTGATGTTCGGCATAGGTATCAGCAAAATTATGACGTCCCGAGAAATCTTCTTTTGCACACATGTACAGATAGTCGCTCTTTGTATAATCAAGGACACTGTCAATCCCTTTGATCGAAGGTATCCGGATTGGGCCCGGAGGCAGACCCGTATGCACATATGTGTTGTATGGAGAATCTACTTCGAGATGCTTGTTCAATATACGGCGCAGGCTGAAATCACCCACTGCAAACTTAACTGTGGGGTCTGCCTGCAATGCCTGTCCCGAGCGGAGCCTGTTAAGATACAATCCTGCTACAACGGGATATTCATCGGTAAAAGTACATTCTTCCTCAACAATAGAAGCCAATATTGATACTTCGACAGGTGACAGGCCTGATTCCTCTGCCTGTGCTGTCCGTTTCTTGTTCCAAAAATCATTATATTCGGTTTTCATCCTCCGAAGAAATTCATCGAGAGTAACATCCCAGTAAAATTGATATGTATTGGGAATAAACATGGCAATCACCGTTTCTGTAGTAAAACCCAGATCTTTGCATTTTTCCGGATTATTTAATGCTGCCAATAAATCTTCCTTGCCCAACATCAACTGATTGGAAATACGTTCAGCAAAATCTTCTTTTGTCCGGATATTGTTAAATTTCAAATTCAAAGGAGTCTGATGTCCGCTACGCAGATGGCGCATAAGATCAAGTATATTCATATCCGGTTTAACAGCATAGCGCCCTGTCTTTAAATTATCTTTATAATCCATAACAGATGCCAACAGCTCGAAATTACTTATATTTTTTACTTCCGCACTATCTTTCAGCTCTTTTAGCAATACATTATAATCCCTGTTTTCATCTATATAGAGATAAACGGTCTTATCTATGCCAAATCCTGTATTTATAATACTATAGCCGTATACACCGGCTGCTATGATTATAATAACAATTATAATAAAGGCATATAAAATCTTCTTTTTCATTTCTTATCTTATTCTTTTAATAGTAACACATCAGTCGTTGAAAGGTAACAAAAGTAACAGAAAACAATTAATAATTAAAAATGAAGAATTAAGAATTAGTTTTTATTAAAAAGCAGAGACCAACGAATCAGTTCTTAAAACTTACTACTTGTTAAAAGGTAACAAAGGTAACATCTGTTTCTTATTTTTTATATTGTAATATTCCATCAGATAGCAGACTTATTATCTGTAATGTATAGATAAAATGATGGAGAAAAAGTAACAGTTATTTCAACTTCTAATTAGCATCCCAAGCGCGGTTATGCAAGCCGAGTTTTATCTGGGTAACAAACGGATTTATTCTATAAGCAACTCACAGACAAAACAAATTTACGTGAGGGATTATTCTTCCGGCTTGATATACCCCACAGGCTTGCGAGGTTTGTTTACATGTTTGGTCTGAAGCTCTGCCAATGTTTCATTGATAAGATCGAGTTGCATCCGTGTATCTTCATGCATATCGTTATAGTCGGCAAAGACTTCCTCAATATATGCTTTTAGTTCTTTTACTTCATCCTGTAATTGCTTGCTTTCATTAACAGGGGAATTAGTCAATAGTTGGCGTACAGCAACAAAGGCCCGCATGATATTGATGTTTATTTCTATTGCGGCATCACTGTTAAGTACGGAAGAAAGCATTGCTACTCCTTGTTCCGTTTATGTAAACAAAAAGA
>NZ_DLFW01000004.1 GCF_002482385.1 Dysgonomonas sp. UBA7710
ATAACATGTTCGGCGTCATTTCCAGCTGCTCTGTAGAGCATGTAGAAAGTTCCGTTTTCGTACCATACTCCGGGATTACAAACTACAAGACTCTCCCAATCATTTGCCGGATTAGGCATAAGGACAGGATTTTTATCATACTTTTTCAACATCATAGTCGTAGCTTTTTATATTTTTAGTCGATTATTTTACATGTATAGGGTGAGCACAGTATAAAATACCATGATTGTATATATTAATATTTTGTTTTAAAATTTCCTCTGAGTTTCTATTTAAGACTTTGGTAAACAGTTATATGGAATCTGTCTTGTACATTGGGGTTAACCCAGGGAACGATATTGGTATAGAGAAGTAATATCATATTTTCTTTTCTGTCGATTATGTAATCCGTTCCATAAGCGCCACCCCATTTGACCGAACCTTCCGATACCATCGAACGTTTGAACCTGTTGAAGTCGGTCACTTCGAATCCCAGACTGAACGGGTGATTTTGAGGTATACCTGCCAACTGGTCTGTACACATCAATTCTACCGTTCTGCGTCCGAGTATGCGTCGGTTGTTAAACACCCCGCCATTCAATATCATCTGACAGAATCTTGCATAATCTTCTATAGTTCCGCATAGTCCGCCGCCGCCACCATTGTAAGGCTGGTCTGAGGCAAATGGAAATGTTTGTTCAAACGGGTCGGGGTTCAGTACATAGCGGGTAGAGTCATTCGTGCGCATGTAGCATTTTACCAGACGGCTGTATTTTTCCTTGGGCAGATGAAAATAAGTATCCTTCATTCCCAGAGGATCGAATATCCGTTCCTTCATTAGTGTACCGAGGCTTTTACCCGTGAGTACCTCTGCCAGATATCCAGCTATATCGGTACTGAAACCATAAGTAAATCTTTCTCCCGGATCGTGCATGAGCGGTACACGTGCCAACCGTTCCATTACTTCTTTCGATGTAGTAGGTTCAATATAATTTATTCCGCGTATATTTTCTCCGAAAGCATCATATCCGTAACCTGATGTATGTGTAAGTAAGTGACGGATGGTAATGCTACGACTGGCAGGGCGGGTAACCAGATTCCCTTCTTTAGCGCTTCCCGATACATAAACACGGGGATGTGCAAACATAGACAGGTATTTTTCGATAGGATCGTCCAGCATAAACCTGTTCTCTTCGAATAGCGTCATCAATACAGTGGTTGTAATAGCCTTTGTTTGTGATGCATTTCTGAAGATATCGTCTTTCTTTACAGTGACTTTCTTTTCGGCATCATTATAACCGTATGCCGAGAAGTGTATTATTTCCCCATCTTTAATCACCAGAGATAAGGCATTCGGCATTATTCCGTCGTTTACATATCCCGATAATAAAGTATCTATTTTTCTTAGGCGTTCTGTATCGAAGCCTATAGCATCGGGGTTACCTGCCTTCACAAATTCCTGTACTGTCTGGCTGATAGAAGTATTATAGAATAATATGATAAAAAGCAATGTTCCTACAAGTCTTTTCATAGTTGTAATCATTAATTAGCTCCGATATTAGGGCGGTCGTGTACAGATATTTTGTTTCCGAAGAAGTCCAGCCCTCCATTATGGTCTATCACGGCACCTGCGTTTATGGCAGGTGATTTCTTCTTCGGTTTATATCCTGACAGGGAATCCAGCCCTCGTTTGCCACTCCCCGGACTTTCCAGCATCGGGTCTTTTGTGATTTTATTTAGTTCCTTAGGTTCACTGGCAGGATGATTGCCCCAATAGATATTATTGGAAAAGATGCCACCTGTACCCGGAACCATGTATTCACCCGAACCGTAGTTGTAAATGATATTATTTTTAAATATCCATGGTGCATTTATGTTGCCTGCTTCATCCCATGTATGTTCTATGATCTTGGTATCCAGTCCTTCGGAAATATAGATCGTATTGTTATATATCTGCATGTTAGGCGGTACTCCGCCTGCAACCATGAATATACGCGTCTTATCGTTCTGACTGATATTGTAGCGGACAATGCTACCCGATGAATTGGATGCATCGATAAATAACATGAATCCCCCCTCATTGTCATGACTATAGTTGTATTGTACGATACAGTCGATAGCATCTATGTCGATATCGAATGCTGTACCATCGGCATTGCCTTCCAGCATATGCGTATTAAATGCTTCGTTGTATTGAATAATGCAATTACTGCCTCGTGTACACCAGATAGCAGCCGAGCCGTTGAACCCTCCGTCTTCGCGGAAAGAGCCACATCCGTCGGCTACATTGTATTCTATAATTGCTCCGTCACAGCCATAAGTGAGTATCCCGTCCGAATCTATATCCTTCACAGAGTTGTTCTTAATTCTTACTCCTGTGCTAGCCTCATCGTATTTGGCAAATATGTGGTCCCACACTACAATGCCCGTACGCCCTGTATTCTCTACCTTGTTTCCTTCGATTAATACATTACGGAATTTATCCGTTCCTTTCGAGCCGGTGACGTTTACGGCTATTCCTCCGAACTGGTGCGGATGAAAATCGTAGGCATAACGAAACGAGCTGGTGACATGGTGGACATAGTTGTCGAGGATATTTATATTCCGCAGTACACCGCCATTATCATTTTCTACAAGTATCCCGCCTCTATACACAAAACCTCTTTCGGGTGCGGGATTTGTCACTTCAAGTCCCTGAATAGTCCAATTAGACTGATTACGCAGATATACCGGAGCTTTTACTATTCCACCGCCATCTATTACGGGGCGTTCCCCTTCTCCGTATGAAGCTATTGTGATGGGCGCCTCGTCCGAGCCTGAACCTTTGGGAGCAAGCGAGCCTGACCATTTGGACCCGCATTTCAATAGAATACGGTCGCCCGGTTTGAACTCTTTATTATTGGCAATGCTGAATGTCTTCCATGCTCTATCGGGTGATAATCCGTCATGGCTGTCACTTCCCGACCGGCTATCGATATAATATATATTGTCCCCTTGTGCAAAGCAACATACGGAAAAAAGTACAAATAATAATATTCCTGATAATCTGCGCATAAGTTATTTTGTTGTATTTGATTCTCTTATATTGAACGAAGTGAAATATCTCAATTTTCAGAAGGGATTCTCCACTTCGTTCAGAATGACAATAATATTCACAATCTATTCCACATATGTAATCGATACCTCTCCTATCTGAGTTGCCCAGCTTTCAGCCGTATTATCCGCTACACGGATACCTATAAAGTTCACACCTTCAGGTAGAGCGCCATTCAGATTAATCATCGTTTTTTGCCAGCCTTCGGTCACGGCAGGATCGGTGTCGTAAGATACAGGTAGCTTTGAGTAGTTACTTAAATCTCCGCCTGTGAACGAGCCGTATATTTCTATCTTTTCCGGAGTCAGCGTAGGGTACCATACACAAAGATACATAGTTACGGTAATAGCTTTGATATTCGGATAATTATATATGATTATACCATCATCCAATGTTGTCCTTACTGCCCTTGAAGCATCTCCCCCGAAGAAATGAGGATTGCTGGTATCCAGATTCCAGTTTCCTGTATAATAGAATGCATAATTCCAGTCATTTAGCATATCGGTAAATTCGGATTCTCCCGATGCCATACCATTCGGTTCATGAGCGCCACGAGTAGGTTTTCCTCCTGAAGAAACGACATTACCCCAGAAGTCTTGTCCTCCGTTCTTTGGTATCTTAACCCCTGTATTGATTATAGGAGATGTTTCCTGCAATCTATAACCGTCCAGAGAGGCTATACCTAAAGTTCCGCTACCTACATTTACAAACTGAGGGTCGACTGTCAGCTTATCCGCATCGTTTGGCTCATTCTCAGGATGGTTTCCGTAATACAGGTTTCCTTCGAATACGCCGCCTGTTCCCGGAATCTGATAGCCTCCCGATCCCAGATTGTAAATGATATTGTTTTTGAATAACCACGGTGCATTTATATCTCCGCCATCGTCCCATGTGTGTTCAATTATTTTGGTAGTGGAGCCGCCAGGCAGGTATATTGTATTGTTGTATATCTGTGTATTAGGCGTAACCCCGCCCGCAATCATAAATATACGAGTCTTATCGTTTTGGCTGATATTGTAGCGGACAATGCTACCCGACGAATTGGACGCATCGACGAAGAGCATGAACCCGCCTTCATTGTCATGGCTGTAATTATATTGTACGATACAATTGATGGCATCCATATCTATGTCAAATCCTGTTCCGTCGTCATTGCCCGGGAGGGCTTTTGTATTATAAGCCTCGTTGTATTGTATGATGCAATCCCGCCCGCGTGTAGCCCAGATAGCAGCCGAACCGTTAAACTGATTGTCTTCGCGGTACGAACCGCAGCCATTAGCCACATTGTACTCTATAAGGGAGCCATTGCATCCGAATGTAAGAATACCATCGGAGTCTATGTCTTTTACCTTATTGTTGCGTATCACAACATTGGTAGAGGCTTCAGTATCTCCGGCAAAAATATTGTCCCATACTACAATTCCGGTACGTCCGGCTTTTTCCACTTCGTTGCCTTCTATCAGGACATTATCATACTTATCTGTGCCTGCCTGTCCGATTACATTGACCGCGATTCCCCCATACTGATGCGGATGGGATGCGCCTACATAACGGAAAGAACCGGAAACCTCATGCACATAGTTATTCAGGATTTTAATATTACTGATAGTACCTCCTCCATTATTTTCGACAAGTATTCCGCAACGATAAGTATCTCCACGCTCGGAAGCAAAATTTTTCAGTTCTAAACCTTGTATCACCCAGTTTGACTGATTGCTCAGGTAAACTGCAGCAAGTACTTCTCCCTGTCCGTCGATGACAGGTCTGTTTCCTTCACCATATGATCCCAAGACAATAGGATTGGCTGATGTACCACTGCCTTTTGGTGATAGTTGTCCGGTCCATAGACTTCCTCTTTTCAGTAGAACTTTGTTACCCGATTGTAACGACATGCGGTTCAGATTGTTGAATGTTTTCCATGCCGAAGTTTCGGATGTACCTTCATTGTAGTCATTACCTCCTTCCGAATCTATATAATAAGTTGCATTCGGTTCCGATGCCGTCGGGTAATTCACAAGCCTGTCGGCTATATCATTTGTGCAGGAAGCAAGGAAGAATATACCCAGGATGAAAAAGAGGATTGAATGAAGGTTCGTCTTTATTCTTTGTATTATTATAGTATTCATATTCAAAGTTTTTATGTTTTCTAGTTACTGTAATGCAACACAGCCTGATACATTAGCTGGTTAGCTTGTTCGGAAGCTTCCGGGGTTGTATTTTCTCCTGTATGGCCACCATTAGGAAGAATAAATAGGACATTGTCTACATTCGCTTGCACTAATCTGTCTCTCATTAGATTGGCTTGTCTTACAGGGACTATAGGATCTTTTTCTCCATGTATAAGAAGTGTGGGTTTGAAGTTTTTTCCATAATACGGGCTTGCATCAGCATATGCCGGATCTAGTGGCCAGAATAAATCATAAGGCTTGCCGGTAATGGTGGCTAATAGTCCTATCATCTCTGCCGGGTTTGGTCCTATAAGGCTCAGTTTGTCGTCCAGTTTTGTCGGAGCACCTAATGTCATTACCAGAGATACAGCATTTTGTATATCGTAATTATAAGCATATAGCAAAGCCAGGTGTCCACCGGCACTTCCGCCCCAGAATACAATTTTGGATGTGCGAATATTGTATTCTGCTGCATGGTTAAGTATCATTGCCATAGCGCTGCTTATATCCTCCATTATATGGGTGTAGTTGATTGTGCTGTCCGCCAGGCGATAATTTATATTGACAACGTTCATTCCATTGCCATAGCAGGCGTCTTTCATAAAACCGGCATCAGCTTTGTCTCCGGCAACCCATGCTCCACCATGTATCAGAACCACTAACGGGGTTTCTACAGTCCTGTTTTCTAAAAGATATATATCCATTACCTGTTGAGGATGTTCTCCATAAGCCACATTCAGCATTTCCACTGCAGAGTTGTTGGCAACTACTGCTGTTTTCGTATTCAATACATTATTGTCGAACGATTCTTCCATATCCCCTGAACAGGAATAAAATAAAAATATAAGGGGCAGGCAAACAATTATTATTACACTTTTGGTGAATATTGTATTCATAGCTATTATATTTAGAAGTAAAACACTTATCTACTATATCTTATAATCCACTGGTACATTGCCAGGTTTAGTCTTTCAGAAACTTCCTGTGGTGTATTCTCTCCGCCATGTCCGCCATTGGGCAAAATGACAAGGGTATCCACAATATTTTTTTGTTTGAGTAATTCACTCATCATTATAGATTGTTGTTTAGGTACAATGTCGTCTTTTTCTCCATGAATGAGGAAAGATGGTTTCAGATTCTTACCAAAATATGGGCTTGCATCCTTGTACGCTTCGTCCAACAATTCAGGGTCGTTATTCCACGGTTTTCCTGTAATCAGAGGAAGTAACCCCTGTATATCGCCGGGTTTGGCTCCTTTCATGCTTTCAGCATCGAAGCGGGTAGGAGCCCCCAAAGTTATCACGAGGGAAATAATGTCCCGGGTATCGTAATTATAGGCATATAACAGCGATAGATGAGCTCCGGCACTACCTCCCCAAAATATATACTTCGACTTGCGTATATTCCATTCACCGGCATGATCCAGAACATATGACATGGCACTGTCTATATCTGCCATCATCTCTTTGTAGTGAATCCCGGGAATACCCGGTGTGCCAAGACGATAATTTATATTCACTACATTTATCCCATTGGCAAAACAAGCATCTTTCATAAAACCGGCATCTTTCTTATCGCCGGCCATCCAGCCTCCACCATGTACCAGAACAACAAGCGGAGTTTCTACAGTCCTGTTTTCTGTCAGATAAATATCCATTGTCTGCAAGGAGTCACTGCCATAATGGACGTCCTGTAAGATCAACTGAGTCACGGGTTTCCTGCACCATGCCGACACTATAATAAGTGTCAGCAGGATAGGTAAAATATAAAATATGGTTTTCAGTCTCATCTTCATCGGTTTTTAGTATCCGGGATTATTGCTGCCCAAATTAGGGTTCTTTTCCAGTTCTCCCTGATTAATAGGCATCAAATAATGTTTTGAAAGGAATACTTGTTTTGGAAGCATATTCAATTCGAATCTCTCATACGTCTTCACTCCGTTATTGTCTTCTGTAATTTTCATCCCGTGGAAATATTTGTTATTCAATACTGATTCAGCCAATTTCCAACGTCTTAGATCCCAGAAGCGATGTCCTTCAAAAGCCAGTTCCACTTTCCGTTCTTGCACTATCCGTTCTTTCATTTGTGCCTGATTCAGCCCGGATGGTAATGCCGGCAGACCTGCACGTTCGCGAACGAGTCTCATGACTTCATATACAGATGCGTCAGGGCCATTGTTCGTTTCATTCTGAGCCTCGGCATAGTTGAGCAACACCTCTGCCAGCCTGATTTCTTTCCAACTGGTAATACTTCCTATAAAATTCAACTTTTCGAATGGTAACGTTTCGTCCAGGAATTTACGAATATAGTATCCCGAGTAAGTACGCTCTACGAGTCCAAGCCCATCATCAGGCATCAGGTATCCTGTTCTTATTACTTTGTTTTTGAAAACAGACCCATCCACAATGATACTTGCCTGTAAGCGTTTGTCTCTTCCCTCGTAAGGATTGGCCGCATGTGCGGGATTATTCCAGTCGAACGGTGTGCCGTCGAGCATTTCATAAGAATCTACAAGTTCCTGAGTAGGATTCGTTTGTGAACCCCATCCGTTGTCGATGCTCGGAGGCATGTAAAGGTTGTCACATGCATGCCCTTTGTTAACCCCGTCGAACATTACTTCGAAGATAACTTCCTTGTTCCCTCCATGAGATTGAAATAATGCATTATAATCGGGATCGAGTACAAATTGATTTTCTTCTATTACTTTATTGGAAAACAATGCAGATCTCGCATATCTTTCAGCAAAGAGCATTACCCGGCCATTAAGCGCCCATGCAGCTTCACGTGAAGCCCGGCCTTGTTCGGCTACAGTGATATCTTTAGCATAAGGCAATATATCTCCTATTTGTTCCAGTTCACTGTCGATAAAATCATAGATGTCCGATTTTGGAGTACGCGGAACCATCAATTCCTGTAGATTATCGAAATGCTGCAATTCCTTGATAAGTGGGACATCCCCATAGCGGCGTACCAGGTCGAAGTACATAAATGCCCTTACGAAGCGGGCTTCTGCCATTATTCTTGTCTTGAAATCTTCCGGTAGAGGGCTGTCATTTGTCAATCCGGCGATCAGATTATTGACTTTTCGAATAACCTCATAGCTTCTGCCCCATGTTTCCAGAGGATTATAAGATGCAGAGATAGTTCCCGGAATCATTACACCATTGCTTTCGTTCCATCCGGCAGGTGAACGCAGGAGGTCGGTGCTGCCGTCGAGCAGATCGGTAATTCCCATTCCTGAAAGGACATTTGCTCCGCCTTCTACGAACAGCCCGTAGCCACACGGCATATAACCGTATATTTTATATAGATATGCCTTTGTAAGTGCTTCATCTTTGAATACAGCATCATCCGAAATTATATCGAGAGGTTCCTTGTCCAAGTCCATACAAGCATTGGCCAAGAATAAAGAAAACACTGTAAAAACTGATAATATTATATATTTCATATTCATATTCGATTAAAATTCGACGTTAAAACCAAAATTGTATGTTTTCATCTGAGGATAGTAATATGCATTCCTGTCGGGATCGATATTTGGTGCTTCCGGATCGAAATCTTTCATCTTGGAGAATGTGAGCAGATTGTTTCCGGAAACAAATACCCTGAGATTCTGTATACCTATTTTCTTAAGGAAGTCTTTTTTGTCGAAAGTATAAGCCAGTTCAAAATTCTTCAGCCTCAAATATGTACCATCGTATAACCAGAATGATGATTTTTCGCGATTATTTTGTACTGTTCCTGCATACAGGCGTGGATATTTTGCATTCGGGTTATCTTCCGACCAGGAGTCTTTGAATATAGCTAACGCATTAGATTCAAGATTGAACGGATCCCACCTTAGATATTGGTCAAATCCTGTTGCACCCTGGAAATTCATTGTCAGATCGAAATTCTTATATGATAATCCGATATTCAATCCAAAGATTATTTCCGGTATCTCACTTTTTCCAATAAACTGCGCGTCTTTTCCATCAATCACACCGTCATTATAGAAGTCTTCATATTTTATATCTCCCACTTTGAGAGAGGTGTTGCCGCGTCCGTCCTGTATTGCCCAATTGTCTATCTCTTCCTGGCTATGGAACAGCCCCAATGCTTTATATCCGTAATTCTGATCGAACGGACGTCCTGTCAGTCGCTGATGCTCAAGTTTGTTTATGGCTTCATCCATAAATACAACTTTGCTTTTCGCATATGTTATATTACCTTCCACCATGAAGTTGAAATCACCGATTTTGTCTGTATAGCGAAGAATGGATTCGATACCATAGTTGTCCACTTTACCTATATTTTCGTCAGGCAGTGTTGCCCCAAACGATTGAGGAACGGATGCGCTTCTTGGTAATAAAATATCTCTGGTCTTTTTATAGAAATAGGTAAATTCTCCTGATATTTTTCCATTCAACAAGCTGAAATCCAAACCAACATCCGTATTGCTTGCTGTTTCCCATGTAATATTGGGATTGGCGATACCTGTATCATTTATTCCGGACTGGAAAGAACCTCCGATTACAGAACCAGAGTTGAATCTGTATCCTGACATAAATTGATAAGCAGCCACCCTGTCATTACCGAATTCTCCGTATGATGCCCGTAGTTTCAGATTATGCAATATCGCATTGTCTTTCAGAAAAGGTTCTTCGCTAATTCTCCATCCGGCTGAAACAGCAGGGAAGAAACCCCAGCGTTTACTTTTCGGGAAATTGTATGATCCGTCGTAACGGAAGTTGAACTGAAACAGGTATTTACCTAAATAGTTGTAGTTCAGACGCCCTACATATCCCTGTCTTACAGTCTCTCTGGCAAGTCCTCCATTATCTTTGTCCTTATCAGGGCCGGCAAATAGCTGATCTATGGCTGTTGATATATAGTTAACGCGTGATGCCTGTAAATCGCTGTATTTATATGATGATTCTTCAAACAGGAAGAGTGCAGAAATGTTATGTGCCTTATTGAATGTTGCATCATATGTCAGAGCAGCTTGTACCGTAAGTCTTTCGTCTTCAGCTGTACCTTCGTAAAGGCTTGTGCCTCCACCGGTTTTTCTTTTGGTATATGTATCTATTATCCTGTCATGTTGGTAAAATTCGTATGGCATAGTGAATGTTTTGGCTTTCGAAAACCAACGGTCATAAGAAAAACTGGCTCTTGCTTTCAATCCTTTCACAAAAGGTACATTATATACACCCTGTAATGTACTTTGGAATACGGAATTTTCAGTTTTACTATATCCCGAATTCTCGGCCTGGCCTATTGGAGAAACATTTTGCCCATTCGAGTTGAGTCCTCCTTTTTCCACACTGTCGGGCACATAAGGGCTTTCTGTCGGTTTAGAATTGATTATGGTTGAGAATAGGCCGTCTCCCACTGCGGACTGGCTTATTTTTTCATATCGGCCGGCTAAATCGAGTGATATACTGAAATCGTTCGTTATTTGAGTGTCTATGTTAGAACGGACCGTATATCTCTTGAATCCTGACAGATCATAAAGCCCGTCCTGATCGAGATAACCCAACGATGTGAAAAACTTAGTTGTTTTACTACCTCCGTTTACAGTCAGGCTGTGCTGTTGGATTCCTGTCCTTTTTTTCAGCGTTTCTTCCCACCAGTCTGTTGAAGGCATTGTACCGTTTTTGTACGCCTGAATCTCAGATTCGGTAAAACGCGGAGCATTGTTGTTGAAGTTATCCAATGCCAGATTCAGATATTTCGCATATTCGTAGGCATTCATCATCTCGGGGATGACAGTAGGGGTTTGAAATCCGAATGTTCCCGAATAATTAATCTTGGTCTTACCTTCGCTACCGCGCTTGGTAGTGACGATTATAACTCCGTTTGCTGCCCGTGCCCCATATACGGCTGCCGAGGCTGCGTCTTTGAGTACTGTAATACTTTCTATTTCATTGGGATCGAGCTTACTGATAGAGCGCTCTATTCCGTCAACAAGCAATAATGTGCCATTGTCTCCGAATGTACTTTTTCCCCTGATAAAGAAAGCAGGATCATCCAAGCCGGGTTTTCCTGTTTGCTGGGTAGTTATTACCCCTGTCATTTTCCCTGTCAAAGCGTTTGCCAGGTTCGGGGTCGGGGCTTTGAGCAATACATCACCCTTTACAGTGGAGACCGAACCTGTCATATCCACTTTTTTCTGTACTCCGTAACCTACAGTTACCACCTCTGCCAGCATTTCGGAAGAAGGTTCCATCACTACGTCGAGGATGTTCGTTGTTACGGTGCGTTCGATAGTAGTGAAACTAATATAAGAAAAAACGAGAATATCGCCTTTCTTCACCGTTATGGTATAATTACCATTTATATCGGTTGTGATTCCTCTATTTTGGCCTTTTACCGTGATTGTCACGCCTATAAGGCTCTCACCGTCCGATGAGGTTACATTACCTTTTAGCCCTATTTCTTGGGCAAGTATTTGTGCAACCGGAAAGACCAATAAAAACAAGATTAATAAGATTTTGTTCTTTTTCATAAAATAATCAGATTTATTAAATCGGTTAGCTTTTGTAATTTTTAAATATACCTAGGACATTTGAAACTTAGCTACCGCAAACATAGAATAGTATTTATATAAATTGTAATATAATACTGTCAAACCATTGTACTTTTTTGAAAGAAAATTCTTAAAATGAAATATTTGTTCTGATTATCAATCGTTTATATGTGTATATTATTTTTATAATTGATTATACTTTTTTGAATTATATCTCTATATTTGTAAAAAACTACTACCATGGAATACATACAAAGAGAGATTACGCCAATCAATGATGAGGACTTATTTATTGTCTTGAATCATCCTCATGCAAGGTTCGATTATGCAGCTCATTTTCATTCCGATTATGAAATTAACCTTGTGCTGAACAGCAGGGGGAAGAGAATTGTGGGCGATTGTGTAGCCGAGTACCGGGATCTTGACCTGGTAATGGTAGGTCCGAATATTCCCCATCGCTGGGTAAGTGAAGACGATAACGGGAATGCTCATGTGGTGACTATCCAGTTCCATAAGGAGACGCTGGAATATCCCATTATAAACAAGAAGATATTTCACCCGGTAAAAGAGTTGTTCACCAATTCATTTTACGGAATTGAATTCTCTGATGAGACCAAAGTGGCAATGAAAGACACTTTGCTCAACCTGTCACATAAGCAGGGTGTAGAGTCCGCTCTGGAATTCTTCAGGATACTCTATCTTTTATCTGTTTCTTCCAACCAGAAATTCCTGTTAGAAGGTAGTAGTAAGATGGACTTTGCCATCAGGGAATCGAAAAGCCGAAGGATCAATAAAGTGATAACATATATTCAGGAGCATTTTCAGGAGGATATTACGCTTTCGGCTGTTGCGGAAAGTGTGGGCATGTCGGAATCGGCATTCAGCCACTTTTTCAGGAAAAGGACCAACCGGAGTTTTATCGACTACCTGAATGATATCAGGATAGGTCATGCAGCAAAGGTCTTATACGAAACGACTCATACGATAGCAGAAGTATGCTATTCGTCAGGCTTCAATAACATCTCTAATTTCAACCGTATATTCAAAAGGAAAAAAGGGCAAACCCCGTCTGAATATAGAATGAATATTCAGAAGATAATGACAAAATTCTAGATACTTATTATCTCCACATCATATCCTATGAACAATCCGCTCTCAATAACTCCCGTTATTGACTTAATATCACGTTCCAAAGAACTTTCTATTGAGTCGAACCATGCATCGAGGATAAAGTTTCCGTTTTCTGTAATAACAGGCCCGTCTTTCCCTTTTGCCATCCTTAGTGATATATCGCGGGCGCCTAATGCTCTAAGTTCTTTTTCCGCATATAACAGGGAGGTTGGAAATACTTCGACAGGAACCGGGAATTTCGAACCTAATTGTGTGACAAATTTAGATTCATCTACAATAATATAAGTTTCGGTGCTGTTACGGATTAATAGTTTTTCCTTAAACATGGCTCCCCCTCGCCCTTTTATGAGGTTTCGCTCAGGGTCGACTTCATCTGCCCCGTCGAAAGTCCAGTCAGGCTTTTTGTCTAAAAGTGTAGTTTGAGGAATTCCCAATTGGATGCAGGTCATGGATATCTCCAGAGAAGAGGGAATGACCTGGATGTGTAAGTTGTCTTTTCTTATTCTTTCGGCAATGGCGATCAGAGCCAGATAAACGGTAGAACCTGAGCCCACTCCGATTATCTGTCCATCTTTCATTTTAGCTGCGATTTCCTTTGCAACCTTCTCTTTTCCTTCTTTATTGATAATGGTATCCGACCATTTCAACGAATTGACGATATTCTTTCCCCATTCCATCGCTGTCTGTCTTTGCAGTGTTTATCTCTGCATCTCTCTCAACTTTATTTTGGTCAGAACCTGTTTGGTATTTAGAGGGAAGTCTGCGTCCATCATCCATGCATAGAAACTCGGCTCTTTTTTCAAAACTTCGGCTACCGGTTTTCCTTTATGTTTACCAAAGTTGAAGACTTCTATCCCGTTCTCGTCTTTAATGATTCGTCCCGCCAGGTCAACATTGTTGTTGAAGAATGAAAACTCCTCGGCCAGTTTTTCCATATCGTTTGCCAGATCCGGATATTTGTCCAGTTGAGCTTTCAGTACTTCGAATGTGGCTAATGTATCGGCTTCAGCAGAATGCGCATCAGTAAGTTCCTTGTCACAATAGAATTTGTAAGCGGCTTCAAGGGTGCGTTGTTCTTTCTTATGGAAGATGATTTGTACATCTATCATTTTCCGTTTGCTGAAGTCTATATCCACTCCGGCGCGTAAGAATTCTTCTGCTAAAAGCGGGATATCGAAACGGCTCGAGTTGAATCCTGCCAAGTCACATCCTTCCATTTGGTCGGCAAGTGATTTTGCAATCTGTTTGAAAGTCGGACAGTCTTTTACATCTTCATCCGATATGCCGTGTACAGCAGTTGCCCCCGGAGGTATAGGCATTTCGGGGTTGAGTCTTTTGGTCTTTACTTCCTGCTTTCCGTTAGGGTATACTTTCAGATACGATATCTCCACTATCCGGTCTTTTACTGTATCGGTACCTGTGGTTTCGAGGTCAAAGAATACAAGCGGGTTTTTGAGGTTTAGTT
Source organism: Dysgonomonas sp. UBA7710 (assembly GCF_002482385.1). Classification (GTDB taxonomy): domain Bacteria; phylum Bacteroidota; class Bacteroidia; order Bacteroidales; family Dysgonomonadaceae; genus Dysgonomonas. Next base: position 14,346 of record NZ_DLFW01000004.1, read on the forward strand.
CCATAAGCTTTCAAGAAAAAACTTTATCATTCCCCATTTTTTAGAATCAGAAGAATGATAAAGTCTATATATTTTGTATTTAAAATTCTGTCTTTAGTCGTTTAGCATCATTGGCATGAGCAACATCAGAAGGTCTTCATTCTCCTCATTCTCGGTAGGAATAATCAATCCTGCGCGTGAAGGGTCGGATAATTCGAGTGATATATCAGTTGACGGGATATTATTCAATATTTCAATCAGGAAGCTCGATTTGAATCCGATGTTCATAGGAGAACCTGTATATTCGCAGGCGATAGTCTCTTCGGCAGCTGTAGAGAAGTCGATGTCCTGAGCTGTTACTATGATATTTCTATCAGTCAGCTGAAGTTTAATAAGATTACTTGCCTGATTAGAGAATACAGATACGCGTTTCAGTGCATTCAGGAAAGCCTGCCGGTCCAGTATAACCTTGTTTGTATTATTCTGCGGGATAACAGAATTATAGTTTGGATAACGTCCTTCTATAAAGCGGCAAGTCATTGTATAGCTCGACATCTTTATATATGCATTATTTTCGTCAAACTTGATCTCTACTGTTTCAGCTTCTTTCGGTAGGATGGCCTTCAGTAAGTTGGCCGGTTTCTTTGGCAGAATGAAAGATGCTCTTTCGGCCCCCTTTGCTGATAATGTTTTGCACCGAACCAGTTTGTGACCGTCAGATGCTACGAAAGTCAGATCTTCAGGAGTAATATCGAAGAACACACCGTTCATCACAGGGCGAAGTTCATCGTCGGCACTGGCAAACAGTGTACGGTTGATCCCGGCAAACAGTACCTGTGGCTCAATAGTCAGGCTAACCGCAGTGTCTTTCAGCTCTTTAGGTTGCGGATAATCATCTCCGCTTTGTCCAATGAAATTGTACTTACCGTTGTGGAAGAAAATGAATGTTTCCAGATTGTCATTGTTTATCTCAAATGTAAGAGGTTGCTCAGGTAGTTCTTTCAGCGGGTCCAACAGGTTCTTCGCATTTACGGCAAACTTTCCGTTACCATCGGCTTCGTTTACTTCGAGGGAAGTAACCAGACGGGTTTCGGCATCGGCTGCAGTAAGAGTAAGAGTAGAACCTTCCAGTTCCAACAAGAAACAATCGAGAATAGGCAACGTGTTTTTTGAGTTGATGACCTTGCTTATCGCTTGCAAGTGACTTAATAAAGCAGTGCTGGAAACAACAAATTTCATATTATCAGTATGTTTTAGATTTTAAATTTCGCATATTATCAATAGAGCAAATGTAGGAATTTTTTCCAGTTATAACAATAGCTTTTTCGATATAACTGATATTTTATCCGTCAAATACTTATTCTCTGCAAAAAGAGGCAATTGCCTATAAAACATGCTTTTTATAATATAAAGCTGTTTACACTCCGCTAAATGCACTGAAGCCCCCGTCTACAGGCAATATTGCTCCGGTAATGAAACTGGCAGCATCACTACACAGAAACTGTACAGCCCCGTTAAGTTCCGTTATATCTCCAAAGCGTTTCATCGGGGTTTTAGCCAGTACTTTTTCGCTTCTTTCGGTCAGTGAACCATCGGGGTTGATGAGTACTGCACGATTTTGATTTCCAATGAAAAAGCCGGGGGCAATAGCATTGACTCTCACCTTATCTCCATATTTTAGAGCCATTTCTGTTGCAAGCCACTGTGTGAAATTACTGATGCCTGTTTTTGCCACAGAGTAGCCCGGTACGCGTGTGATGGCAGAATAGGCAGCCATTGATGTGATGTTGATAATATTCCCGCTTTTCTGTCCGGCCATAGCTTCTCCGAATACATAAGACGGGTAAACCGTCCCATTCAGATTCAGGTTGGTAACCTTTTCCCAGTCGGCTATTTTCATATCGAAGAAAGGTTGTTCGGGGGTCAGGGTAGCACCGGGTACATTTCCTCCTGCAACGTTTATCAGAACGTCGATTTTTCCATACATGGATAAAATACTTTCCCTGCTTCTTTCGAGTATGGCAAGGTCGAGTACATCCGAAACCAAAAATACAGCCTCACCTCCGGTGGCTTTTATTTCGTCAGCCAAAGCATTCCCTTTTTCTTCTGAGCGGCCTAATATGATTATGACAGCTCCTTGCGAAGCCATGTATTTTGCAATACTTGAACCCAGTACTCCGTATCCGCCCGTTACGATTGTTATCTTATCTTTAACACTAAAAAGTTCGTTCATATTCCAGCGTATATTTATCGTCATTGTTTATTCCTCTTCTTATCTCATCCTGTATTGTAGCTATCACTCCGTCCATCTGGGCAAGGGCGTACATACGTCCATAGAATGAATAGCCGGGATTGTAGCCTTTATTTCCGTCGCCGAGCATCAGTCGTCCGTGATCTACACGCATAGGCAGAGCAGGGTTTTCTTTTTCGAAGATACGCACCAGTTCTATCAAATGGCCACGGCCTTCAAGATGCGGGGCTTCTATAAAGTCTCCGTTCTGGAAAACATCTGTACTGCGCAGATGGATGAAACGTGTACGTGATGCAAATTTACGCGCCAACTCAGGAACATTGTTATGTATACCTGCACTAAGCGAACCCGCACAGAATGTAAGTCCGTTATAGGGATTGTCTACTGCATTGAGAATCCATTCTATATCCTCCATGCCTGTTACAATGCGGGGAAGCCCCAACATTTGGAAAGGAGGGTCGTCAGGATGAACGCACATGTTTATATTATACTCTTCGCAAACAGGCATCAACTGTGAAAGAAAATACTTCAGATTTTCTCTCAATGCATTTCTGTCTATGTTTTTATAGAGCGATAGCAGCTTCTTAAATATCGCGACAGGATCTCTGTCTCCTTCTTTGATATTCCCGTTTATGAAGCCTTGTGTCTTTACAATTATGGTATCTATCAATTGTTCCTTTTCTGCTTTGGTAATTGTCTTATCCAATGCATATACTTTCTCCATCTCCCCGGCAGAATAGTCTTTTACAGCTCCCTCCCGGTTAAGGATGAAACAGTCGAAGTAAGCAAAGTGTATTTTATTGAAATACAGTGAAGAAGTACCGTCCGCCCATGGGTATTGAAGATCGGTGCGTATCCAGTCGATAACGGGCATGAAATTGTAGCATACCGTATTTATACCTGCTTCTCCCAGATTAGCCAGACTTTCTATATAATTGGCGATCAATTGGTCGGATTCACTTCCTCCGTACTTTATGGCTTCGCTTACAGGCAGGCTTTCCACTACCGACCAGCGGAGGCCTGCGTCCTTAATGTAATTCTTCAAATCGTTTATTGCTTCCAATTGCCACACCTCTCCGTTTGGAATATCGTGCAGGGCTGTTACAATACCTTCAACTCCTATCTGTCTGAGCATAGACAGGGTTATCTTATCTTTTTTACCAAACCATCTCCAGGTCTTTTCCATATAATTTGAATTTCAAGATTTCAAAATTTGACTCCGTCGATTTTTAATTCATGTTTCAAGATTAATTCTTTACTTTTCACTCTTCACTCTTCACTCTTCATTTTAATTATGATGCTTCATATCCAGTTTAATCTTCTTCAGGTCTTCCAGTTCGTGTACCGGCCGTTCGATATCGTAAGGTATCTGCCGTTTAGAGAAGGTCTGGAAATAAAGCAGGCAGGCATCTTTCCACCATACAGCATCCCGGGCTTGTATCCTCAATTTCGATTGTATTTCCCTGAAACGTTGCTCATCAACATATTCTTCCATCTTGTCCCATAACTTCTGATAAGCTCTTACCTGCTGTACTCCCGAATCGTATTTATAACAAAGCTCGTCCCACAACGTTTTCCCGTTCTTCATCCTGTAATCCCATGGCACATGGTGGAACCATAGCAGGAGATTTTCGGGGCAAAGCGCGATATCATTATAGATATTATTCAATGGCGGGAAGTATTGTGATACGGCATTGCTTCCGCTTGTTGTACGGTCAAAACCTAGTCCTGTACTATCTGCATTATGATAATACCAAGGCATCCAGTCGGGACGGGCGCCGGGTACATCTCCCCAAGGTTCAGGCCCATAGTGGTGGCCGAACGCAAATATATGGTGCAGCCCCAGCGGCATCATGTAGTCTACGGTAGTTTCTCTCGATGACAGCATCATGTCTTTCACCGGATTCATAAAGTCCTTATTATTTGAAAAGGTCATTTTTATCCATTCGTCTGCTATTTGTTCCGAAGTCAATCGGTGATTCCATGCCAGACGTCCGAAGGCATACCAGTTGGCCTGTGCAAAATGATGCCCGCACCAGTTTGTATCTTCTCCTATATTTGCTACGGCAGATATCGCTGTTACTTTACCGGAACGTAATGTTCCGTCTGTTATCTTTGCAATGGTAGAGCCTTCCCCATCTGAATAGGTATCGCTGTCGAGCGTTTCTTTAAACATTGGCGAAAGATATACCAGATGATTGGAGAATCCGAGGTACTCCTGTGTTATCTGGAACTCAACCATTTCCTGTGTGTCGCGTAATGCTCCGAACAGAGGACTGAACGGTTCGCGTGGCTGAAAATCGACAGGCCCGTTTTTGATCTGTATTATTACATTATCCCGGAATTGTCCGTCCAGTGGTGTAAACTCCGAATATGCCTGTTTTGCTCTATCTTCATTGCTGGGATTGTAGACGAACGCTCGCCACATGACAATACCGCCATAAGGCTTCAGGGCGTCAGCCAGCATATTCGCCCCGTCGGCGTGGGTGCGGCCGTAATCCTGCGGGCCGGGAAGCCCTTCGGAATTGGCTTTGACGAGGAAACCGCCAAAGTCAGGTATCAGTTTGTAAATATCCTTTACTTTATTGTTCCACCATTTATTTACTGCCGGATTAAGCGGATCGGAATCAGATAAGCCTCCGAGTTCTTTTGGAGATGAAAAATTCACGGCAAGATACACTTTAAGCCCGTAGGGACGGAATACATCGGCTAATGCTTTTACTTTTGCCAGATAAGCACCCGTCAGTATTTCCGGCGTAGCATTCACGTTATTTAAGACAGTGGCGTTAATACCTATCGAAGCATTCGCCCGTGCATAAGCGTCGTATCGTGGCGACAGCGTATTGGGCAGTTCGTCCCACTTCCATAGTGAATACCCTGCATAGCCACGTTCTATGGTACGGTCGAGATTGTCCCAATGATTCAATATGCGTACTTTATATTTCGGGTTTTCTACAATATTCAGGTTGTCACTGAAGCTATCGGTCTGAACAAGGCGTAAAAAATGAAAGACTCCGTACAATATTCCTCTTTCTTCTGCAGAAGTAATTACAGTATAATTCCTGTTACCTTTTTTTACGGAACGTATTATAAAACCGTCGTCGGTGAGGTCTTTCAATTCTTTTCCCGTTAACAATGACCTGACGTTTTTACTGTTAGTAGTTCCTAGGACAATAGAGCCATCCTGTAATGTTGCCGAAGATATATCCTTTCCTGCAATCTCTTTCCAGGCTGAAGATAATTCACGGGACGCAATATCGAGCGTGGCTGATTTTTCATCTTTGACAATAGAGCTGAACGTGTTACCTTTTTCTTTTTGCATCCCTGTAAGAGGTTTGTATCTCAGCCATAGCCGGCTGCCGTCTTCTGCAAAAAGTAACAAAGGTAACACTAAAAATAAAAATAGATAAACGGTATATTTCATGTCTATATAGTCGCTAGGTTATATATTTGTTAAAAAGTAACACATGTAACAGCTTTTTCAGTTAACAGTCAACAGTTATCAGTTAANNCTTGTATCTCGTGTCTTGTCTACTCGTATCTCATATAACTTTCAACTTATTACTCAATACTTACTACTTGTTAAAAGGTAACAAAGGTTACACATATTTGTTACTTTTCATCTGTTACTTTTTCTATCAATCTTTTAATTTTTAAACATTGAATTATTAAATATGAATACAAAATATCAAAGAGCTGGCTATAGGCCAAAAGCTATTAGCCATACTCTATAGATAAATCATTTCTTCAATCCTTCAATTGTTTTTATGGTTCCGTCCGGATTATATTCCAGCTCTATGACTTTCATACTGCGGAGCCATGTCTTACCTCCCGATGGTACAGAATCGTGATGGAATAAATACCACTTACCCTTGTATTCTACGATACTATGGTGAGTAGTCCACCCGATAACGGGAGTGAGGATTACCCCTTTGTAAGTGAACGGCCCGTAAGGGTTGTCACCGATGGCATAGCAAAGGAAATGAGTGTCGCCTGTAGAATATGAGAAATAATACTTTCCATTGTATTTATGCATCCACGAAGCCTCAAAGAAGCGACGGTCTGTATTCCCCTGTGTTATTGGCCGTCCGTTTTCGTCCAGAATAACCACATCGCGGGGTTCTTCTGCAAACTCGAGCATATCATCTCTCAGCCGGGCTACTTTTCCACAAAGGGCTGGTTCATTATCTGCCGGGAAAGCAGCGGATTCCAACGCTTTATTATTACGATATCGTTGAAGCTGTCCGCCCCAGATGCCGCCGAAGTAGATGTAATATTCCCCGTTCTCTTCAAATACACACGGGTCGATGCTATAGCTTCCTTTAATCGGATTTTCCTGAGGAATGAACGGCCCATATGGCTTGTCGCTGATCGCTACTCCCAGACGGAAAATATCATTTTGGTCTTTCAGTGAAAAGTACAGATAATATTTACCGTCTTTGAATGCGACATCGCTGTCCCACAACTGGCGTCCCGACCACGGTATATTTTCTGCCGCCAGTACCACGCCATGATCTGTTATAGGCCCGTCCACTTCGTCGAGTGAGAATACATGATAATCTTTCATATTGAAATGGTCGCCGTTATCATTTTCGGGAATGCCGCTTTCCCAGTCATGGGAGGGGTATATATAGATTTTACCTTCGAATACATGTGCAGACGGGTCTGCCATATAGTCCTGCGGAAATAAATATTTTGCTTTTTTCATTGTTGTTGATTTTTTAAATTATTAGTAGACGAATTACAAGTTATACCATTTTTCACTTTTCACTTTTCACTTTTAGTTTATTAATTATTTCTTTCACAATCGGTTTTGCCTTGTATCGGCGGTCGAATAGTAATGGATAATCTGTTCGTCCCGGCATTGGGAAATCGTTCTTCCATGAATCTCCATCTGTAACGCCCCACAATGTGACACGTCCGATTTTATCACTATTATCTATAAACAGAGTGAAAAGGTCTTCCACCCGTTTATTCCAGGCAGAGGATATAGAGTCAGGTAAGCCGGTGGTATAGGGATTCATCTCCTGGCGGTAGGCTTCGGTATCTGCTATATTGGCCCCTATGTCCCGACGGGGAGAAGGCAATGCGCTTACATCCAGCTCCGTAATGAGAACTTCCACCCCTGCCGAAGAGTAAGCGTCGATAGCTGCCCGGTATTCATCCAGAGAAGGATGATTTATACCCAAATGTCCTTGCATCCCCACACCATCTATCCGAAGGCCTTTTTCTTTTAGTGAGTTTACTAGTTTGACAATCGCGTCACGCTTTCCGGCATGCCATTCGTTGTAATCATTGTAATAGAGTTCGGCCTCGGGATCGGCTGCATGGGCAAATTCGAAGGCGAGAGGTATAAAATCCTCACCTATGATTTTATAGAATTTGCTGTCGCGCCATGAACCATCATCCAGGATCGCCTCGTTCACTACATCCCAGCCTTTGATACGTCCTTTGTAGCGGCTTACAACGGTTGTTATATGGTTTCTCATCCGTTCTATGAGCACTTCTTTCGATACATCTATTCCCTTATCGTCCGTAAAGAACCAGCCCGGCGCCTGAGAATGCCATATTAGTGTGTGTCCGGTGATAAACATATTATTCTGTTCGCCGAATTCAACGAATTTATCGGCATCTTTGAAGTTAAATTCCCCTTCTACCGGCTGTATGTACATACTCTTCATACAGTTTTCGGCAACGATGGAGTTGAACTGCTCCTTTACAATCTTTACGGCAGCAGTGTCTTTTCCCCAGATCTGGTTTGTATTAAGGGCGGTCCCGATCAGGAATTTGTCTTTGACCGCCTCTCTTAGAGAGGGCTCTTTTACTTCATTCTCTTTCCTGTGTGGCGAACAGCTTACAATAGCGAACGCAATGCAAAGAGAGAGAACGGGTGTCAGTACTTTCATGATTTCTTTTGTTTTTATTTAAACGATATTTTATTTATTTCTTATTTAAATGCTTTTCTTCAATTTCCATATTTATTTTGTCAATCACGTTGTCTTCCAGTTTATATCTTGAAATAATAAACATCGCCAGAATGAGCAGCATCGCAGGTATTACGGCAACCAGCCATAAAATTCCCTGTTGGGCAAGAGCAGATTGCGATACGGCGTTATCTTTGTCAAAACCGACGAATCCCAGTACTATATTGGGTATAAAGAGGCCGATAGCCATCCCTAGTTGAAAAACAATTCCGATAATAGCATTTACCGTACCCGAAATACGCCGGCCTGTAGTATATTCTCCATAAGTGATTACTTCGGGAACCAGCGCCCACATATAGCCTGTAGCGACAATGATACCTGTAGATTTAATAAATTGCGCTACCATTATAATCCAAATTTGCGAGCGAAGCGCGGGAACTATCGATACAACATAGAGCAAAGCCATTCCGAGAATAGCAACAGACAGAAATACATAAAACATTTGCTTTTTACCAATCGCTTTTTTAATGGCTGGGACCAATGGCATAAAGATGAATGCCGGCAAAAAGCCTATTCCCTGAAACCAACCCGTGTAGTCAGAAGCCTGTACATTGTATGTCATGTAATAAGCCCCTGCTGCATTGTAGATTGACATCAAGGCAAAAGCCGTAAAAACAAATAATGCCACAATGCGCAACTGGCTGTTTCTAATAAATTCCATCCATAGATCGGAGATTTTTACTTCCGATGTTTTATCGGCTTCCATTACTATACGTTCTTTGCTTTGGGTGAAACAGAAAATCAATAAAACCAAACCGATTAACGCCAGAATAGTCATGGTGATAAACCATGCATGGGCATCGCCTGAGGTATTGTATGTCCGGGTAGGAGAGAGCGATTGCACGATTGTCGGGATACCGAAAGCCACAGTAAATCCGCCCAGGTTGGCAAGCACCATGCGGGTAGAGGTAAGCTTGGTCATTTCATCCCCGTCACGGGTAAGCGAAGCGAACAGTGCTCCGTAAGGCAGGCTGACCACCGTGTAGAGCAGGCATAGCCCTATATAAGTGACAAAAGCATACACTGTCGATCCGGGAAAACCGTTCCAAAAACAGAGGACGGCAAATGCCATGAGCGGAACGCCGCCAATAATCAGATAAGAACGGTATTTTCCCCATTTGGGATTATGTTTATCTACAAATGCGCCCAACGCCATAGATCCGAATATATTTATAACAGGCGGTATAAACACCATTACCGCCACGGTTTCCGGACGTAATCCGACAACAGTAGTATAAAAAATGGAAACATATTGCATCACCGTCTGGAATACCAGATTTTGTGCAAAATCTCCGCTACCGAAACCTATTCGTTGCAGCCACGACAACTTGTAAAAACCTTTAGTCTCACTTATATTCACGTTCATAATTATTTGTTTTATATTGATATTGTTAGATTTATTCTGCGAAATCCCTGGCCGTATCCGGCGGCGATACGGATAGTTTTTCATTATTTTCCGGGCCGGTACCTATCGTGGTGTCGCCAACGGTCAGCGTATGCCTGTACACATTGGCTGTACCGCTGCTCTGATAGCCTTCGACACATAGTGCAACCTCATATATCTTTCCAAGGTTCAGACCCATCTTTTCCCATGCTTTGAAGTGCTCACTGATGGACACAGTACCGCTGGTTTTCTTATCGGTACGGACACTCCAGTATTGTTGGAAAGTAGTGTCGCCATTGATGGAGGGTTGCTCAACGCGCGTAGTTTCGTAAATATCATACGTGCCGCCGTCGATTTCGACAGTCCCTTTCGATAGCGATCCGGGCGGACGCCAGCTACCCCAGGCTTCGACAATATAAAACTCCACAAGCGGATCTACTGACCAACCGTAAACGCATAGGTATGAATTGCCGATCGGCTGATAATCGCAGCCATAGTTCAGGGAAATATCGCCGATTTCATCGTGAGTTTTCGTGCAGTCAAATTTTCCCTGCGTTTTTGTGCAGTCGAACTTCTTGCCTGTGCGGAACAGGACATTGTTGATATTGTTCCAGCTACACTCGAATGTACCGCCTTCCTTCAGAGTCATGCTGACGTTGCCTTTGTCATACCAGAGTTCGTAATCGAACCCATCGTGTATTCCGGCTTTATTATCTGTCATAATGGTGTCAGGAACTATCACCGTTTTCTTTAAATCTCCGTTAAATTCCCCTGTACGGGAAATAATATCCGGCTGTGCTGCTGTAAACGGAGATGCCGGTAACCCCTCCTTATTTCTGAGGTTCGCTCCTTCGGGATTATCAGCCCATGCATATCTTACCGATACGGGATTTTGTATCTGATTACTCCATACTTTTACTTTGTTGCCGGACAATACGACTGCATTCGCCCACACATATTTGCGGTCTTCTCCCGCTATTGCAAATCCCTGGAGATCCAGATTGGTATACAATCCTGAGCCGACAGACGAAAAAGTAAGTACGATACTGTTTCCTTCCACTGTCATTCCTTCATATACCGGCCCGGAACTTACTATATCTTCGCTATATGCTACCCGTTGTGCTTCCAGTGCGAGGCGGTGACCCACCGTTTTTTTGTTTAGCGGGTGAATGTCGTTCCATTCTCCGGCATCGATGGTTACCGCCATCCCTGTATGTGGTACGGTTAAAGTCTGTCGTTGAGCTTCCCTTAGTTCTGCCCATCCGCTTTCGGACGGTTGTTTGCGGGCTTTCATAAAGTTAGGGAGCTGTGCGTAGATAAACGGCAGTTGAGGATTGTCCCATTTGCTCCGCCAGTCGTTTATCAAATCGGGGAGTAATGTCTTATATTCTTCCGCCCGGTTTGTATTTGCTTCGCCCTGATACCAGACAAAACCTTTTATCCTGTAGTTTGTGAGCGGGGCTATCATTCCGTTGTATAATCCCATCGGTTTGTATTGGAAGAAAGTTTGTGAACCCGCGGGCGGCATTTCCGCGCCTATCCGGTATTTCCAGTCTCCGGTGAGGTCTATTTCAGTGTTGCCCGCAATTATTTTATAAGGCTTTTCCTCCACAAAGCCACCTCTTCCGGCATTGCTTATCACCCGCACTGCAATGTTATTCTTTCCTTCCCGCAGCACTCCCGCCGGAATAGTGTAGATGCGTGGAGGATACTGATAGGAAATTGTACCGACAAATGTACCGTTGACAAATGCTGAGTCGGCGCCCACAATACAACCTAAACGTAATATGCCTGTTTTGCCGGCCATAGACGCAGGAGGATCGAACTCCTTGCGGAGCCATAGGGAACCATTGATTTGTCCCACCCCTTTATCCGCCCAATAACCCGGCAGGGATATAGAAGACCAGTCCGAAATATCAGTATTGTCTTTGTTCCATCTGTTTATCCCTATGTCTTTCAGACTGAGGCTTGTATGCCATTCGCTGTTTTTTTCTGATTCCAGTTCGCGTATGCTGTCGATATAAGCCGGATCTGCACAGATGCGGGCTGCTTGCAGATAATGCGGATAATTCTTCAATCCGGCTGTACTGATCCATGCTTCGGCGGGAGAGCCGCCGATACCTGTATTGATTATTCCTACAGGGACTTTGTACTTATCATATAAGTCCTTTGCAAAAAAGTAAGCGACAGCGGAGAAATCAAGTATATTTGAAGGAGTTACCGATTTCCACTCTCCACCCTGTAAGTCCGATTCTTCCTTCTGGAAATTATATCGCATCGGTACCCTGAATTGTCTTATATGAGAGTTACTTGCTTCTTTTACTTCATCTGCATACAAATCGAGAGTGCGGCGTATAGGCAATTCCATGTTCGACTGTCCCGAACAGAGCCATACATCACCTATCAGAACATCTTTTATTGTGATTTCATTGATATTTATCGTATATGGCCCTCCGGCAGTTTGTGCAGGTAATACAATTCTCCAGTCACCTTTTTTATCGGCTTTTGTCCGGTATGTTTCATCCATGAATTTTATAGTCACAGATTCTTTCGGAGAGGCCCATCCCCACAGTTGCAGGGAAGTATCCCGCTGCAAAATCATCCCGTCGCTTATCAGACGCGGCAGTTTTACTGCGGATTGGACGGCTGATACCGATACTGCTAATATCAATAGGAATATCGTCCTGTATAATGATGTATTAATAGATCTCATTTTTGTAATATCTTTATTTTAAATCGCTTTGTGGCGCGCCTAAATAACTCGGTTTCAGACCGCCCGTATCCAGCATTATTTTTTGAAAAACGATACCCGGTTCAAGAGGGCGGATACGGATCGTGTGAATACCTTCTTTATCAATATTATGGATAGTAGAAGTTTCTATGATCTGTTCGGCCTGCCATTGTCCCAGTTCGCCTTTATAATGTCCGTTGATATTTACTATTTGTTCCTCCCCGCCATTCAAGGACACTGCATAGCGTAATCCTTTATTGGCATTGAAATTCAATGTCGGGGATGTAAGGACTATCAATCTGGCTTTTCCTTTTGTTTTCAGATCGGCTTTATATTCCAGATAAACGTCTTTATCGGGGTTTTCGGTAACAGGTGTAGTTGTTACACCCGATACGGTTTTTCCTAAATCGGGAATAATAATCCATGACACTTTAGCCCCGTTGTTGGCCGTTGTGTGGTTTTCGGCTTCGATCGATACATAGCCGTCTGCTTCGGCGAATATCTTTTCTTTATGTATCATTGTTTGTACAATGTATTCTACTTTTGGCATCACACTCTTTTCAGGTTGCTGCCAACTGGTATAACCGATGCGTATCTGGTCCATCATATGCGGCCATTTTCCTCCGGCTATGTCATTATTATAGTGCATTGTAAGTATAGAATCCTTTGCGAAACACTCTTTTGCTTTATCAGCCCAATAGTTTGCCCGTATATCCCTTTTAGCGGCATAGTGTCTGTTTCGGGCCACTGCATAGTACATTTCGTACAGATTGGAGCAAGCGTTTACCGGGAACAAAACCAACTGGTCGAAGGCATCCTTATATTTGTCCGGGATCAGATAATAGAGGAGCATGGCGTCTATTGTAAGATTGCGATAATCATTCATTACAGTTTCGAATTCATTGTAATTTTCGAGACTATATGTATTCTCATTCAGTAGTTCGGGTGTAACCCTGCGGTTGTATTTCGTATAAAGATTTATCAGGCGGGCAGACTCTTTTGCATATTTTTCCCCGAATTGCCGGGCGCACCATTCTTCGGTATGAAGCAGGAGGTTGTCCGCATTAAATCTATCGGGATTCCAAGCCATATCGAGGAAAAAAGAGATGGGATACTCCATCGGTTTCAGGTCGCCGACATTCACCACCCATATTTTATCCACTCCGTATTGGTATGTGAGGTTCATCTGTTCCCAAATGCGTTGTACCTGACTGACATTTATCCATTTGTAATTACGCGGGCCTCCTACATAGTCGAAATGGTAATACATTCCGTATCCTCCTTTGCGTAGTTTTGCGTTAAGGTCGGGAAGTTTGCGGACATTGCCCCAATTGTCGTCACAAAGTAGCAATGTAATGTCGTCAGGTACACGCATCCCCTTGTCATAATAATCCTGAACCTCTTTATACAAAGCCCATACCTGAGGGGTTTCCTCTGCCTTTTTACCTGTAACTTCTGATATTATCTTGCGCTGGTCTTTTACGATTTTTTGCAGTAATGCGATATCGCTCTCCTCGCTCATCGGTTCATCCCCATCGCCACGCATGCCTACGGTTACTACCGTTTCGTAGTTTTTCATGCGTTCCATTCCTCCTTTCCAGAAGTTCTGTAGGGCCTTCGGGTTCTTATTATAGTTCCATGCACCTTGCCCGTAACGTTTCCATTCAGAGTGGGCGCATCCCATCGGTTCGTGATGCGATGTACTTATCACGATGCCATATTCGTCCGCCAATTGTCCGTTGAGAGGGTCATCATCGAAAAACGCATTTCCCCACATAGCCGGCCAGAGAAAGTTCCCTTTAAGGCGTAAAATTAATTCGAACATGTGTTTATACATCTTCGAGTTGACACCGCCGAATTTCTCGATGCACCAACCCTGAAATGCGGGCGCTTCGTCATTGATGAAAATACCCCGGTATTTTACGGCCGGTTCGCCGTCGGTATATTTTCCGGGCTTTATATACAGATTTGTCTGGTGTTCGACAGGGACGTCCGCCCACCAATACCAGGGCGATACGCCGATTTGTGCTGAAAGTTCATAAATACCGTAGATTGTTCCCCGCTTATCACTCCCGGCAATAATCAGTGCTTTTTGTATATCTCCGGTCGGATTATCGATAGTTTGTATCACATACTTTTCATTTTTTCCGGCCAGTTCGTTCTTATCTATCTTGCCGTCTCTGAGCAGTTTGTCGATGATGGCCGATTTTCCTGCCGTTCCGACAATAATCGCCGTTTTGCCGGAAACAGATGGGAGATTCCCGGAAACTTTCCTGAAATCATCTTTCAGGTCGCCGACCGCGCGGATCACACCCGCATAGTCGTTAACATCAGAAATTATCTGGACAGGCTTGCCGTTTTCGACCAGAGAAAGATATTCTTGCCCGGCAGAAGGAAACACAAATCTTTCTACACCGAAAGGGTTCGCAATATCCTTTGCCGGCAATTTTCTATCATGCGCAGGAGTCGTGTCATTATAAACATAACAACCGATTATTGTACCTGTAAATCCGCCTGCCGACTGTGTACTGAGATTTTTTGCGTCAACATTTTCTGCTATCGTTTTCCAGCTTTCTCCATCATCGAATGAATAGAGGAACGAATATTTATCTTTTTTGCCTTCTACCTTCAAGGTAACCGCTTTTTTGTCTGTACCGCCTGGAATTTCAGTTTGCACTATGGTTGTCACATCCCCTTCAGCACGTTTCAATACAAGATAATACTTGCCGTTCCCGTCAATGGTTTTTCCGAAAACAAAATTATGTTTCTCCCGCTGATAACAAACCAGTCCTGCAATATCTCCTTCATTATCCGGTAAATAATCCATTTTTATCTGCGCCGAAAAAGTTAAATGCTGTTGGCGGATACCTGTAAAAGCCGGTTGATTCGGTTCATAGATCGTGCTTCCGGTAGAACTGAGTGTAAGCATTCCGTTAGCGATTTTCCACCATTTATCTTCAGGTGGAGTACGCAGCATCAAATAGCGGTCATCGAGCTTTTCGTCGTCGAAATCGTCTTTCCATGTAAAATTACCTTTATAACTTTCTGCATTCGGCTGGAGATTCGCCTTGTTTACAATGTAAGGAATTTCCTCGTTCGCTTTCAAAATCACCGGATATCCGTCAACCCATGTCACAGGCAGCATAAATGTTTCTCTACCTGTATTGTAATAATTACCTTCGTATGGGCGGCAGGCAAGAAAAACAGCGTACCAGTCGCCTTCTGCTGTTTGTATAAGGTCGGCATGCCCGGCGGAAGTCACCGGATTCTTACGGTTTTCCGGTAAGTCGCGCTGGGTGAGAATCGGATTGTTTTTCCAAGGGATATAAGGACCAAAAATACTTTCGGAGCGGAAAACGACCTCTGAATGCTGAACACTGGTACCTCCTTCGGCACATAGGAGATAATAATAACCATTGATTTTGTATAAATGCGGCGCTTCTATCCACACCGGATGTTTGGCTTTATCCGTACCTCCGTCTACAATCATTTTCTTCTCACCGAAAATAGAGTCGCCCTCAACACTAAACTGCCGCAGCCAAATAGACCTGTGCCCGTCCCATTCGGGTTTCCCGTCCGGTTCGTCGTTATGGACGATATAAGCCTTTCCGTCTTCATCGAAAAAAATATCGGGATCGATACCGCCAAAATGCAGGGGAACAGGTTCACTCCAGTTATTTTCTTTCGGATTCTTGGTTTTCACGATAAAATTGCCGATCCCGTCAGTACAGGTAGTAATGAGATAAAAAGTATCATTATATTTATTGTAGCGGATTGTAGGAGCGTAGATTCCTCCACTGAGCCGGATTCCGGCTTTAAGTTGCAACTGCGAAGGACGATTCAGCACATTGCCGATCTGCACCCAGTTTACCAGGTCGGTACTGTGAAATATCGGGATACCCGGATAGTATGAAAACGTTGAGGTTACCAGATAGTAATCCGAACCCTTGCGACAGATACTCGGATCGGGATAAAAACCGCTGAGAACCGGATTGAAATACTGGTTCCGGTCGTTTATAGCCTGTGCGAAACAGGCATCCTGTCCCTTGTATTGAAAATAGTGAAAATCTGCTGTCTGGCTATTTCCGGTGCGGGGAAAGGCTATAATCAGTATTAACATTGCCAAACAGGTGTACAAGTCTTTTGTTCTCATAAATATAGTCGGATTATTATGATTTCGTCAACTATTCTTATTCCGGCTCTGCGGCTACACGTATAAACATGCATGCCGTAAAGAGTTGGGAGGTATGTAAAATCAGTCATTTAGTATTATAGTAGCTATATAACATCCGCTTGTATATCTCTCTTTAGAGAATTGGGGAATTATCTCATTACCATTAAACTCTATGCGGTAACATTTAGCAAATGTTTGACCTGATGATTTTACCTTTGGAATATCCCAATAGGTAACAAATTCATGTACCGCTTCATCACCAAATACATAAGGGCATTTCAACTTGTAAGTGAGCATTTTCGCTTCGGGACAATCGTTTACCCATAAACTAAAATCATTATCCAAATAACGATAACCGTTATTATATCTCACCATTCCTAATATGGGACGGATAACGTCACTACCGGGAGTATTATAAATTTTATTATCCCAATTTTTACATGGTTCGGAAACAATAATATCCAGTACGTATAAATCATTCTTTACAATGCCTGACTGAGCCTGCTCTTCAGAAATAAAAGTCGAATCCAACCACCACTCTAATCCAATCCCTTTTACCAAATCATTTCCGGAAGTATCCTGAAAACTTAAGCCAAAATTATAGGTAACAGTTTCTGGTTCATGGTCGGGAAAGAGAAAACAGGAAGAAAAATTCATTATCACAAATACTAATAAGCCTGATATTTTTAACGTTTTCATAGCATTTATATTTACGGTTTAGTAATATAGAAATTTTGCCTTGAATGTTGGTAATTGCCATTGCCTGAATTTACATCGTTGAAAGCAAACCAGGCATCGTTTTTTCCACCCCAACCCCAATTCATATGGAAATACAGATAAACTATTCCGCCTAATAAGCCCGGAGAATTGATTGAATTCCAACCCGGGGTGAAAACTCCGTTTCCATTAGGTTGCCACTCTGTAAAATATTCTATCTGATTAGTTGTTAATCTACGCGCGCCATCGCAAATCCAGTAATGGCTATTGCCGATATATTCGAGAGACCCGGGAAGAAAAGAAAGATTGGTAGCATTACCTCCCATAATAACAGGTCTTTTATAAGTAAGAAGTTGTTTTTCTACTGATTCGTAGTTATGACTGGCGCGAGTCACGTTATAGCCGAGAAGTCTAATACCACTTTCCATATCGCCGGGAGTCGCCCAAGAACCGAAAGAATCATAATGCACGTTCACAAAACCACCAACAAGTCTAACCAAAGCAGCTTGGTCTGAACCTGATTTTGGAGATACAGGAATATTGTTCCAGTTGAAGGTATAACCGTTCAGTGTGAATGTTGAAGGATATTGATAATACTTCATGACTTGAGCAACCGCTATGGCGCCACAACCGGCGGAGTGGCCGTCACACAAATCATTAAAAGGCGGATTTTGATGCCATTGGGTAGACAACAAAGGGCCAACCTGTTCGTTCTTATATATATTTCTCCAACCAACAACTGAACAATTAAATGGTGATTTATTAAATTCTGCGCCATAACATAAATCTTCATATACCCCAAAAAATCCGGCATCTTCAAATATCTGTTTAGTTTGAGATAATGGTAAAAAATTCCAACCTTCGCCCATATATTGCATTTGGAGCTCATCACATCGATTCCAACAAGCTATCTGTCCATTGCTGGCACTTTTGAGCCGTGCATCCTGTGCTTCCCGAGGTGAAGAAATATCTGCTGTTTCGTAACTTTTCCAGAGATTTTGCATTGCAGTCTTAATCGTGTCATTTAATGCATCACTTGTTTTGATTGCTTCTTTTGTTTCCTCCAACCAGTCGGATATACCATCCATGTCGGGTGTTATCTCAAAAGAATTTTTGTCCGAATAGGCCAAAACCGGATAATAATTTTTTGTAGTTCCCATGATAACAAATCCCCCATCCGGATAATTTATAATATACATTAAAGGGTTGCTACTTTCTCTTAATGTTTCAACCAAAGCACTACCTTTCTGAGCTTTCAAACCACTTCTTGTTGAAACATTACCTTCGGTTAGCTTACTGAAAAACAAATCAGCAACCGCTGTGGCCTTGTCCAAAGAAACAAATGTTTCTTCATTAACTTGGTCTGAAACCTCTTGCGTTTTTGCAAACTCATAATCTAAATTTAAGTCATCTATTTCGCTACATGCAAATAGTAAAATCGCAGTACATAGTAAGGCTACTACTTTTGAAGAAAAGGTTGTTTTCATGCGTAAATAATTTAGTTAAAAGTGTCGTTTATAGCCTGTGCGAAACAGGCATCTTGTCCCTTGTATTGAAAATAGTGAAAATCTGCTGTCTGGCTATTTCCGGTGCGGGGAAAGGCTATTATTAGTATTAACATTGCCAAACAGGTGTACAAGTCTTTTGTTCTCATATCTAAATTACATTACTTATAATTTACAGTTCTACATGAAAGGCGCTAAAATTGTCAAGCATCGGGGCGAATATGCCGCTTTTGTTTATACCGGTTTCCTGACTCTGAAGGTGCTGTTTCATGTTTTATTTTCCGGCCTACCGGCTGCTTATAATTACAGAACCACTATCAAGCCTTTCGCTCCTTGCTGTTAATTTCATCTCACCTTCTTTCCCTTTTTTCCCTCGTATAATTACCAGTGCAAGCCCCCCAAAAGCACTACGCTCTTTTGACGCGAATGAAATCATATCGGCAGGATTTCCATTGTCGGTAGCAACAATTTCTCCGGTTCCCGAAATTTCAAACCATATTTTATTGTCAGCGTTTGGAACAAGATTTCCGTCGCTGTCTAAAATTCTTACCGTAACAAACGAAATATCTTTACCATCGGCATCAATTACATTTCTGTCTGCAGAAAGCGCTATTTTTACAGGTATACCTGTGGTTTTCACTTCATGAATAGCCCATTGCTTACCGTCTTTGTAAGCGACAGCTTTCAATATGCCAGGCTCATAAACAACACTATCCCAACGTAATCGGTATTCAAACTTATCTTTTTTCTTCTTTCCCAGCGATTTTCCGTTCAGAAAAAGTTCGGCTTCGTCGCCCGAGGTGAAAATATGAACAGGCGTTATCTGCCCTGTCCTGCTTTCCCAATTCCAATGCGGTAAAATGTGAACTGTCGGTAACTCGGGACGCCAACGCGATTGATAGAGATAAAATCTATCTTTTTTAAAACCTGCCAAATCAATTATTCCGCAATAGGAGCTACGTGAGGAATAATAAGGTGTTGGTTCACCTAAATGGTCCCAACCTGTCCAGACAAACTCGCCTGCGACAAACGGATGATTGTCTTGCATAGCAAAAACCTTGTCGGCTGACGAACCAAAAGGAGAGGTATAAAGTTCATAAGCACTTACTTGCCTTAGTGTATCATTTCCACCCGAACCTTCGCTTACAGGCGCGCTATTTCCTGCGAATACCGGGAAAAAATATGTACCGCGCGAACTGAGTGCCGAGGCTGTTTCACTACTGACAATCATTTTGTCGGGAAATTTCTGATGAAAAGCAGGATAAAGCGGTGGTGTTCTTATCCCCTTCAGATGAGAATATGCCGCCGCATCTCGTATCCCTTCGCCTTGATAGTTAAGGGAAATAATATCCATCGTTTGCGGGAAAGGCATATCAGGTTTGGCAAAATTCATCGAAGCGGTTGTTGGTCGTGTACTATCTTCGTCTTTTACAAGAGCCGCTAATTTCCATGCGACAGCCGCACCCGATTCGTCTGTGTACTGTTCGCCCACTTCATTGCCAAAACTCCATGCAATAATGGAAGGGTGATTTTTATCTCTGCGAATAAAAGCGCGGATGTCCGCTTCATACCAGTCGGGGAAAATAAGGTGGAAGTCAAGTGGATTTTTACCTTTTTCCCAACAATCGAAAATTTCATCAATTACCAGAAACCCCATTCTATCAGTTAGTTCAAGTAATTCCGGTGCAGGAGGATTATGGGCCAAACGAATAGCATTACATCCTAATTCGCGTAACATTTCCAACTGTCGTTCAGCTGCCCGAAGATTGAACGCTGCGCCTAAAGCACCCAAATCGTGGTGCTGATTTACACCTTGAATGCGAATCTTTTCACCATTTATCAAAAGCCCTTCTTTTGCATCGAACTTAATATCCCGGATGCCGAATCTTGTTTCGTATGTATCAATTAATTTATTGTTTATGAATAATCGGTTTACAGCCAGATACATATTTTGCTCCTGTTGTGGATATACCCCCCAAAGCAAAGGATTCTTGATATTTACGGTATTTCTGATTTTCGATTTTTCTCTTGCCTCGATAACGATATTTTGCTTCGGAAAAGTTGCAACTTTATTTCCTGATATTTTTAAGTTATTGTCCAACCGATAAATGTCGGTCAGGATTTCGACGTCTTGATTTTTTGTTGAGTTATTGTCTATATCAATGGAAATAGTTATTGTAGCGGATTTCTCCGAAATATTTTCGGTCTTGATGAATGTTCCCCAATGTGCTACATGAACAGGGCTTATCTTTACGAGCCAAACATTGCGATAGATGCCTGCACCCGGATACCAGCGTGAAGAATTTGTAGGATTATCCAGCCGGATGGCCAACTGATTATCTCCTTCAAAATTCACAAAAGGTGTAAGATTAAGGCGAAAAGAATTGTAACCGTAAGGCCAGCCTCCAACCAGATTCCCATTGAGCCAAACCATTGCGTAAGACATCGCTCCGTCAATGTCGAGGTAAATCTCCTTGCCTGAATCACTTTTCGGAATGTCGATTTTCCGTCGATACCAAGCGACACCCTGAACCGGTAATCTTCCCATTCCACCACCGACAATAGCATTTTCTTCGGTGTAAAAAGGTTTGTCAATTGCCCAATCGTGTGGCAAATCGATATATTGCCAGTCACTATCATTAAAATCGTTTTTAACGAATGCGAAATCTTTGCCCGGATTGCCGTCGGGACGCTCATAATGTTTATTTTTGTCTTTTATAAATTCGTTTGCTGTTGGCAAGATATACATTTTCAATGATTTATTCGAAGTGTTTCCATGATTTTGCAAAGTGGCGCGAGTATCGGCATCCTTAACGTCGTTTTTGTCAAAAACAGCCGGTCGCTCATCATAAATCAAGCTGTCGGGATTATTTTCATAACGAAAGAAACGCCAACCATCATTAATGTCGATCTTCTCCCTGTTTTGCCCGAAAGAAAAAGAAACAGAACAAAATAAAATTAAAATGAATACGAATTTTTTTCTCATTATCTTTTGTATTGTCAGTGATTACAGATATTTATCGTTTATTAATGCATCTTGTCTTATCATACACTATTTGTCATATTTTACCAAATGTGGGGAGTCATTCACTTCTTTAGTCCGGTTTCCGGTGATTTCCCCACTGATCCTGAAATAATCAAAGTCTGCATATCCTCCGGTATTTTTTGCTGCGTAATTATATAATCCAAAACGATAGCCCATAAAATGGCCCAATGTGTAACTCATCTTCAATGGTTTGCCTGCCGAGAGCCACTTTTCCCCGTCAAGGCTGTAATAAAAATATGCCAGATCGGCTTTCTCCCTGAAATCACAATCTACTTTAAAGTAAACTATTTTTTCCCCGAAGGGGATTTCTTCCTGCTCTACCGGTTTGCCCGACGAGGCATTGTTCATGTATATAAATTTCCGGCTACCGTTCACTTTTATTCCTATTTGCCCGTAATGGTTTTGCAGAAGGCACAAACCGGCAAAGTCACCGTCTTTCATTCCTGAAACATCCATTTTGGTCGTTCCTGAACAAACGGGGCCAATGGTGCGCTGTGTCAGTGTGTTTCTTGCTAATTCGAGGTTATTATCGAGGCGTCCTGTCGTTAGGCGCAAATAACCGTTTTCCACTTTCCATAATGCATTGTCCGGATTGTGATTCCACTGCCATACAAGTGGTAAGGCCCGGTCGCCTTCTTTTCTGTCAAATTCGTCCGAATTCACAATCCCGGGTATTAATCCTTTATTACCGGATAAGCCGGACTTTTCAGAGTCCTTATCGCCAATGCTGATTTTGGGGAATCCGTCTTCCCAATTCATCGGAAGAAGATAGGGGATTCGCCCTACGGCTCCGTAATCACGGAAAAGGTAAGCAAACCATTCCCCGCCGGGCGTTTCGATAATACCTCCCTGCGCTATCCCTGAATTTTGAAAAGCCAGACGGCCCTCCCATTTCCCATTCAGGCTGTCTGCCCGGTGAACAACTTCCGTCCGCATCCCGCCGCGAGGCCATGTTATATTGAAAAGATAGTATTTCCCGCCGTGCCTGAAAAGTTGCGAACCTTCTGCCCCCAAAGCGATATCGTCGCCTGCCGGTGCACTCGCATTTTCGATCAAAACACGGTTTGTGCCGGGCTTCATTCCCGAAAAATCGGGTTCGAGTTCAGTAATGGATAATTTCCCATTTCCGTAAATCATATAAACCTTACCGTCATCGTCAAACCAAAGTGTATGATCGTGCAGGGAAGGTGTAAACGTCCGTGTTTCCCACGGGCCGTTTTCAATATCGTCAGTGATATAAATATAAGTTTTGTCGGTAGTCTGTGAAAAAGTGGTAATATAAAATTTTCCGTTGTGATAACGGATACAGCTTGCCCATGAACCGCGCCCGTAAGCGTTTTTGCCGTTGGTAAGATTCATAGCGTTGATATTGGCTAAGGTATCATAAGCGTAATTTACTATTTCCCAATTAATCAAATCATTCGATTTCATTATCGGAACACCCGGTGCCATGTGCATCGTTGTGCTGCTCATATAGTAAGTGTCGCCGACACGTACCATCGACATATCGGGAACATCGGCAAAGATAAGCGGATTCTTTGCAGACTGGGCATTGACGAGCAATACAAAAAATAAAAAGAGAATACTTAGATCGAGTTTTTTCATGGTTCGCTTAAAAATGGGGCTGCTTTATTCACAGCCCCTTATTTATCACAGTTTCAGTTTACCCGTGGCTCTATTTATTATATCCCGGATTCTGGTAAGCCGCTTTTTCGGTATCGCTCATGGTCATGGCATCGAGTTGTCCCTGCGGAATCGGACGCAGATAATGGAATGGTTGAATGTTACGTTTGTATTCCACTTGTGTGTGATCGCCTACAGCCGAGCCACAAATGGTATATGAAGAGGCGTATTCAGTCCATTTTTGCGTGCGTACCAAGTCGTACCAGCGGTAGCCTTCACCGTAGTATTCGCGGCTGCGTTCGGCTAGAATATAATCGATGTCGATATTGGCAGGAGTCGCTGCCGTCATGGCCGCACTGTTGTCTGCTATTTTTGTACCGTCTCCACCCATGCTCCATTGTCCGTTGTTGCTGTATCTCCATTTTCCGGCTCGTGCACGCAGTACATTAACCAGGTCGCGCGCACTCATTGAACCGGTTGCTCCCTTCACGGCGGCTTCGGCTGCGATCAGATACAGTTCAGAGAATTTGGCAATGTTCCACGGACGAGTGCTTCCACCATTCGGTTGTCCCAGACCTCCGGCGTTATCGGTACGGTAAGGGCCCAGCTTCCAAAGGCCTGGATAAAAAATACGGCTAATACCACTTGGGTTAATAACCCAGTCGGCCCGGCCCGGCAATGTACCGCCTCCTATGCTGCTGCTTCCAGCACCGTTTGGATACACCACATTCGGATTTTCTTCATCCAGGAATGTGAAAATTGGTTCGCCGCTCTTTACCGGCATACCGTTAGCATTGATGACAGGATTTTGCCTACCTGGTACTTTATCCACGTTGCACGGGTATACAGTCACAAAAGTTCCATCATATCGGCTGTCGTTGGTTTTATCGGCAAAGGTGTTGGTAAATACTTTGTAAGGCGGGGCTAAAGCGGTCCAAGGACGGCCTCCCCACTGGACTGCTTCACGGTCGACAGAAGTTACGCCGGAGCTCCTTACTAGGGTATAATTGCAGGTAGTAAACCACCCTGCGAAATTATCCGGTGCACCACCGGTAGCATACGATAAACTTGATCCATTGTAATATTCATCCTGAATGTGGTCGCTGTACAATACAATTTCGTTATTGCGGTCGTTTTGAGCCAGATTTACATCGTAGTATGTAGGTTGCAAGCCGAAACGACCGGGGTTGTTGATCCCGTCGAGCGCGATATTATAGGCCTGCTGGAAGTACCAAGCGGCATCGTGTCCGTCCGGGTCGGTACGCTGACTATCAGGATAAGTTGGAATATTGCCGGGGTTTTGCAGCCACCAGCCGTAAGTCAAATAAGCTTTCGCCAAATACAGGCGAGCTGCTGTTTTGGTCACGCCTCCGGTAACACGGCCGGCATCGGGCAGATTGTCAATAGCTGTTTTCAGATCGGGGAAAACGGCTTGTGTATATACTTCAGGTACGGTGTTGCGTACCGATGTCCGCGATGGAGTAGTATTGAATTTCAATACACCCGAACCCAGATCCAATGGCACTCCGCCAAAGGTTTGCACCAGCATAAAGTAGTCGAATGCCCGCCAGAAGCGTGCTTCCGAAATCAGAGATTCCGACTTGCCCGCAGCCGCGGCGTTTTCGATTATGCCACTGGCGGTATTGATATTGGAATATACTGCATTCCAAAGTGCGTCCCCGCGACTGGTAGAAGCATTCAGGTTTGATGAAGAACCGATAGTCAGATCGGGGTCTATACTGTTGCCATTGGAATTTTGCGCAAATGTATATTCATCTGTACCGGATTCACATACCATATAATAATATTGTCCGTAAAAATAGCGCGTATGCGCGTACAGTGAAGTCAGACCGCCCTGTATACCCTCTTCGGTTTTGAAGAAATCGGGGGTATAGTCGGTACGTGGTGTTTCATCCAAAATACTATTGGAACAGGAAAAAGTCAATAAAGCTAAGACAACAGTCCCCAAAATGTTTTTGAAATTTATATTTTTCATATCTTAAGATTTGATATTAAATAATTAGAAAGATACATTCAAACCAAACAATAAGTTACGGGTTTGCGGCGTATTTGTTCCTACCGTGAGCATCGTGTTTGCCCTGTAAGGGAGACTTCCGGTTACTGCTGCATTTTCGTTTCCATAAGAATTGGTCACCGGGTCCAAGCCTGTTTCTTTATTATACGGAGAGAACAGTACAAATGCGTTCTGCAACGTAAAGTACAAGCGGGCGCTGCTGAGTCCGACCTTTTTAAACCAGTTGGCGTTCGGGTCAAAATTGTAGCCTAGCGTAATTTGGCCTACCTTAAAGTAGGAAGCGTCAAAATATCCCAGCGTGCTGGCGTATCTCTGATTGTCTCCACTCATGGCTACACCCGGTTTCGGATATTTGGCACCGGTATTTTCCGGTGTCCAGTAATCTACTTTTACGTTTCCGCGGCGTCCTGACAGCATATTCAGATAACCATTAGTGGCGTGAAGCGTACTCACCAGAATACCGCCGTGCTGATAGGTACCAATGATATTCAAATCCCAGTTTTTGTAAGCGATCCGTGTTGTGAACCCGCCCTGCCAGTCGGGATCCGCGCTGATTACCTGACGATCGGCGGCACCAATAGCTCTAGTCGGTGTTCCGTCTGCATTGTAGTCGCCGGTATATTCCACTTTAATCATACCTACGGACCCACTGTTATTTTCTAAAATATCCAGATAAGGATCGCCTTCTTGCCACAATCCGATTTTTTTATAATCGAAAATAGAATTCACCGGATATCCTTCAAACCAGCAGTTTGATTCATCTCTCTTCTGTCCGGAGGCAAGTTCGGTAATTTTGTTGCGGTTGGTATAGAAGTTGACGCCGGCTTCCCACGACCATCCGTCTTTGTTGTCGAGAATGACGCCGTTCAGGCTTATTTCAACGCCCTTGTTGCTCATCTTTCCGATGTTGGCCAGATAACTGCCTACGCCGGCTGTAGAAGGCAGATTTACGCTCTGAAGAATATCGTCGGTCCTGGCATCGTAATATTCGATTGTTCCCGACAGGCGGTTTTGCAGGAAGCTGAAATCTAAACCAAAGTTCCATGTTCTTGTATATTCCCAGTCTAACTCGGGGTTAGGAGTTGTGGCTACGTAGAAACCGGTGGTTTTGTCGTCACCGAAGTTGTATGGACGGGTACCCAGGCTTCCGAGTGTTGTGTAGGGGTTGATTGATTGGTTGGAAGTTATCCCCCAACCGATGCGCAGTTTCAGGTTATCCAAGTAACCGGAGGTACTTTCCATAAAGCTTTCTTTCGCGATGTTCCAACCAGCGGAGAAGGCCGGGTAGCTGATCCATTTGTGTCCGGCCGCCAATACGGACGAACCGTCCCAGCGCATGGAGGCTAGCAACATATAGCGTGAATCGTAGTCGTACATTACGCGCGCCATATACGATTGCAATCCGCGTTCCCAAAAGTCTTGGTTGTCGGGGTTATATACAATTTTATCGGATGGAGCACGCCCTATATTCCAATATTGGAACTGGTCGGACGGAAGATCGGTTGCGCTTATTAATGAGCGGTCATAATGGCTTTGTTCGGAGGCATATAAGCCGTTCAATGTCAGGTGATTCTTTCCAAACATTTTTTCATAGGTAATCAGATGCTCGATAGCCCATTTGTAGTATTGATTTTTGTCCAAAGAAGCGCTAGATGCCGCTGCCGTAGCACTGAAGACATTTGCCCCTCTATATTGTCCCCTTTGGTTGCTGCGATAATCCAGGCCCAAAGTAAGTCGATAGTTCAAGCCTTCTACTCCCGGAATCTTCACTTCGCCGTATAGCGAGTTATAGGAACCGAACCCGCGCTGATTGTCCGCATACGAATCGCCCAAATTCTCAATTGTATTACGCGTATAAGTCCAATAATCATCCATAAAAGAATGTATTGTAGGCTTCAAACTTCCATCTGTATTATACGGATTAATCAAAGGCGAAGTAGCCAGCGTATTATACAATCCGAGATTCTGTCCGTTGGTAATGTTGTAGTTGTTGTTGGTAGTCAGCCCGAAACGCAGATATTTGCCAATATTCTGGTCGATGGTGGCGCGCAGGCTGATACGGCTGTAATCTTGTCCCGGAACCAAGGATTGATCTTCGTAATAACCGGTACCTACATTATAACTGCCGGAATCGTTTCCCCCCGAAATGCTTACATAGTGATTTGTGGTTATACCATTTTTGAACATCAGATCCTGCCAGTCAGTATTTGTTCCCAGCACTTCATCGCTGCCCATGGTCGGGTTTCCTTCTGTGTCTCTGTATATTCCTGCATCTTTGCGCAGTTGGTACAGTTCGTCTCCGTTCATCATTGGATAGCGGTGATAAAGCGTTTTCACACCATAATATGCATCGTAGGTTACTTTGGGTTTGGTTCCCATATTTCCTTTATAGGTGGTAACGATGATCACACCGCCCGCTCCGCGCGAACCATAAATAGCAGTAGCCGAAGCGTCCTTGAGGATGTCGATACTTTTGATGTCGTTCGGGTTAATGTCCCCGATCGTTCCGCCAAAGGGTATTCCGTCCAGTACCACCAGCGGTGCGTTGTCTCCGGTAAGTGAGCGAGTACCGCGAATGCGGATTTGCATGTCGGCGCCGGGCTTGGAATTTGCCTGCGACAATTGTACGCCTGCGACACGTCCTGCAAGGGCAGAAGTAACGTTTCCTGTCTGTATTTGACGGATTACATTTCCCTGCATGGAAGCCACCGAACCTGTTACAGCTTCTTTCCGTTGAGTACCATACCCTATTACCACTACCTCTTCGAGCATCTTGTTGTCCTCTTCGAGTATTACATCTATACGATTCCTGCCAGAAACGTTTATCGTCTGCATAACAAATCCGATAAACGAAAAAGTAAGTTTACCTTGAGGGGATACTGAAATGGAAAACTTACCATCAGTATCGGTTATAGTACCATTGGTAGTACCCGATTCTACTACACTGACCCCGATAATGGGTTCTCCCGCAATATCTTTCACTACTCCATTTACAGAAATGTTTTGAGAAAAAGCTAAAGCCGGGATAAGAAAAAATAAAAATAAAAGTCTCAAAGACTTAAAAATTCTTGCATTTCTCATGATTAAGATTCATTATTTACTATTATTAATAGGTTATTTGCTTTTGATTCAAGTGTGGGAGTTCTAAGTTTTCATAAGTAAAATAATTTAGATTAAGGTATGATATTGTATTACTCAATTCGATCAGATTCTGTATGATGCAAACTTATAAATATCTCTTTTTAAAATACAGACCGGGTGTATCATATAGTTTTCGGTGTGTAACATGTATTTTTTGTGTATAACATATACTTTTCTCTACGTTACATTCGCTTTTGAAAAGTATATATTCCTTATTATTTTTTTATATTTGCATATATACTGCTTCTAATATCTGGATACCCATGACAACAAAGAACACGAGGATAAAAGCATTTGTTCTGATATGTATTTTTTCCCTTGTCGCAAATTCCTATATATTTTCGCAAATAGGTAGATTCTATTCCCCTGACGAAGATCTGTCAAACAGCCTTATCAACCAGGTATATCAGGATAGAAAAGGATTTGTCTGGATTGCAACGGAAAACGGATTGAATAAATTCGACGGAATGAAATTCAATATCTATAAACATTCGTCCGAAGATTCCACTTCTCTAAAAAATAATTATGTACGGACTATATTCGAAGATAGTTCAGGTAATTTCTGGGTTGGGTGTATCAATGGCCTGATGAAGTATGACTGGGCGACCAATTCATTCAGGGAAATAAAAATGTACAAAGACGGGAATCTGGTTTCTCCCCATATCACGCGCATGATAGAGGCACGTAATGGAGATATATGGGTAGCAACTTCCGGACAAGGGATATTTTTCATCAAAAAAGGAGAACGGGAATTCCATGCGAATTTACAATTGACCAATCTGCTGGTAAGTAATTATCTGAACTCTATTTTTGAAGATTCGAAAGGGAATCTTTGGATAGGTTCTGAAAATAACGGGCTGAATCTCTACAATCCTGTTACCAATCAGATAAAAGCATTTACTGCCCCTGCTAATATAAGTAGTAATAACATTTCATCCATAACAGAAGATAAACAAGGAAATATATACGTAGGAACATTAACCGGAGGGCTTAACAAATATAATGAACAGACAAAGATATTTGAGGCAATTGGGGCGGACAATAATACCCAGCTACTGATTAAAGACCTGCTGCTGACTAAAGAAAATATATTATATATAGGTACAGACGGGCAGGGGTTAAAACTATACAACAGAGAAAGAAACATCGTAGAAGATTATAAAATCACGTCTGCCCCATTCGATTTCTCGAAAGGGAAAGTTCATTCGATTCTTCAGGACAGGGATAATAACCTTTGGCTTGGTATTTTTCAGAAAGGGATAATATTTATTCCGGGCACAGAAAAGAAATTTGATTATTACGGTTTCAAATCGTTAAAGAATAATCCGATTGGTTCCAGTTCGGTGATGTCTATCTATAAAGACAAGGAAGGCATAACCTGGGTAGGTACAGATAATGAAGGTATTTACGGTATCAACAATAGAGGGGAAAGGGTAGCTCATTTCATGCAGACCTCTTTATTTTCATCCATTTCAAATATCATACTGAGCATTTTTGAGGATTCCAATAATAATATGTGGGTGGGCTCATATACTAAAGGACTGGCAAAACTCAACCGGAAGACGGGAAACTGTGAATATATTCCGGAATTACTAAATGAAAAGATATACTGTATCGCCGAAGACAGCGAGAAGAACCTGTTGATAGGTACCTATGGTTCCGGCTTTTTCAGGTTGAATCTGGCAAGTGGGAAAATGACTCATTATGAATCGCGGAAAAGTGAGAATGATGACTTTTCTATAGATGAACTGAGTAATGACTGGATCAACGATATCCTGTTCGACAGTGAGGGGCTGATTTGGATTGCACATTATAAAGGAGTAAGTTGCTATAACCCGAAAAAGAACACCTTTTTGAATTATCTCAATCAAAATACAATATTACCGCATACGGTAGCATATACCCTTTTTGAAGATAAGACAGGTAATATATGGATAGGGACGTCCGACGGATTGAATATCTTTAATAAGAAAGAGCAATCGGTTAAAAGCTATTCGACCAGAGACGGATTGCCAAATAATGTTATATGCGGCATACGGGAAGACAACGAACGGAATATCTGGATAAGTACCTATTTTGGTATCAGTAAATTTATTGTCAGTGAAAACCGGTTCATCAATTACTACACCGGCGACGGGTTGCAGGGCAATGAGTTTACACGCGGAGCAAAATTTGAGGATGCTGCCGGCAAAATATATTTTGGAGGTATTTATGGTGTAACCAGCTTTTATCCTAAGGACATAACCGAAGCCAAGAAGGAACTGAAAGTGCTGGTTACAGACTTCTTTCTATTCAACCGGGCGGTAAAGATGGGGGATAAATCGGGCGGTAACGAGATTGTTTCTACATCCGTTATGGATGCGGATCAATTTACTCTGGCTTACAACGACAATACATTCAGTATAGAATTCTCTGCGCTGGAGTTTTCAAATCCCGAGCGTATTGTTTATCAATATATGATTGAAGAAATCAGTCAGGACTGGCTTAATTCCTATCCCGGCATGGGGCGGGTTACCTATACAAACCTGAATCCGGGTACATATACTTTTAAATTGAGGGCGAAAGACCATGATAATTATTCGGATGTAAAGACAATAAGAATAATTATTACACCTCCGTGGTATCAGTCTCCATGGGCATATGCCGCATATGCAGTGTTGAGTGTCTTGTTGGTTTTGTTTATTGCGAATTATATCTATGCGCGTATCCGTCATCGTCAGGAAGAAATGAGGCGGCAGCATCTGGAGCAGATAAATGAAGCTAAGTTGCAGTTCTTTATTAATATATCGCATGAAATACGGACTCCTATGACCTTAATTATAAACCCGTTGGAAAAGTTATTGTCGGAGAATAAAGATCAGAAATTGCAAAAGACCTATGTGATGATATACCGGAATGGCCTGCGGATTCTTCGCCTTATCAACCAGCTGATGGATATCCGTAAGCTGGATAAGGGACAAATGCAGTTGCATTTCAGGGAGACTGATATTATAGGATTTATCGACGATCTGATGATGACGTTTGAGTATTCGGCCCAAAGAAAAAATATAAATTTCAATTTCAGACATGAAGTCGATAGGCTGAATGTATGGATTGACCTGAATAACTTTGATAAAGTCTTATTGAATATAATCTCGAATGCTTTTAAGTACACACCGGATAATGGAAATATAACCATCGATTTATCTACTGGTCAGGATGAAAATGTAAGGGGAGCGTTGAGTAAATATTTTGAAATCTCGGTAACGGATAATGGTATAGGTATCGATAAGGATAAAATAGAGCAGATTTTTGAGCGGTTCTATCAGATCAGCAACGATTTTACAAATTCTAATTTCGGAACAGGTATAGGTTTGCATCTCTCTAAGTCCTTAGTGGAGCTGCATCATGGAACCATTTTCGCCGAAAACAGGCCGGGCATGCCGGGTACCCGTTTTATAATACGGCTGCCTTTGGGTAGCGACCATCTGATAGCCAAGGAACTGGAAAATGGAGAAGAGTATAAAGTTGCGCCCGACAGGATTTCTCCTGCATATGTTTCAAATGAACTGCTGAATAAAATAGACTTTGAAGGCGGTGATAAAAGAATAAAACCCCGGACAAAATACAGGATTCTGGTGGTTGAAGATGAAGATGAAATCCGGGAGTATATCAAGGATGAACTGTCGTCTGAATACCGGGTTACAGTGAGTGAGAATGGAAAAGAAGCTCTTGATCTGATACTGACAGAAAAACCCGATCTGATTATCAGTGATGTGATGATGCCGGAAATGGATGGTATAACACTTTCACGTAAAGTGAAACAGAATATAAATATAAATCATATACCCATCATCCTGCTCACGGCAAAATCGACTCCTGAAAATAAAATAGAAGGTCTCGATATAGGGGCGGATGCTTACGTTTCCAAACCTTTCAATACAGAGTTGCTGAAAAGTACAGTAGCCAATCTGATTGAAAACAGG
The DNA here is from genome assembly GCF_002482385.1 of Dysgonomonas sp. UBA7710. Classification (GTDB taxonomy): domain Bacteria; phylum Bacteroidota; class Bacteroidia; order Bacteroidales; family Dysgonomonadaceae; genus Dysgonomonas. The sequence goes on from NZ_DLFW01000004.1 coordinate 46,881, forward strand.
GAGCGGCTGAAGAGTAAATTCAGCGGACAACAACAGCCCGAGGATAGAATACAAAAAATAGAACTGAAGTCTTCGGATGAGATACTTATGCAACGTATCATGAAGATTATAAATGAAAATCTTTCCAACCCCGAACTGAATGTGGAGATGTTAGCCGTGAATGTCGGAATGAGCCGTGTACATATGCATCGCAAACTGAAAGAACTGACAAACCAGTCGGCCCGCGATTTTATAAAGGGTATCCGGTTGCGGCAGGCGGCAGCGCTGCTCTCAGGAAAGAAACTGACGATTTCGGAAGTAGCCTATGCAATAGGGTTTTCTAATCTTTCTCATTTTTCTAACTCATTCAGGGAATTCTATGGAATGTCGCCAAAAGAGTATCTGGCGGCACATCTTTCCCCGCCCCCGTCAAATGAGGAGTAAACTCAGATGAAGTATGGAATAGCCCTGTTTTTGATTTTATTCTTTCAGATTTTTTCGTTTCAAAGCTCCTTTTAGAAGAAAAAATCATTCCTGTGAAATGATTTTAATAAGCTTAAAACAGGTTCCATTATAAAATATTATTAACATCGCCAATCAGGCAGAAATCGAAGGTATAAATGATACGGTTTTTACGCAGAAGACGATCATAGATTATATACGTGTTTATAAGCAAGTTGAATAAATAATGAATGTCCTGTCTTCGTATAAAGGAAGAAAAATCGCTAAAACTTTACTATTAATGCGTGGTTAAATAAACTATCCGGCATTTTTGTTTGTTTAGTTAAAGAAATTATCTTTGTACAAATTTAAAAAAAAGTAAAATGAAAAATTTAGTAGAAAAATTACACAAGGATTTTGCAGACTTTGCTAAAGATGCAGCTGCGCAGGTTGAGAGTGGAAACAAAGCAGCTGGACAGAGAGCAAGAAAAGTATCTCTTGAAATCGAAAAAGCTTTGAAAGAATTCCGCAAGAAATCTATTGAAGCAACAAAATAATAAAAGCAATAGCATTTATTAAAAAACAGGATAGTTCAATGGATTATCCTGTCTTTTTATAGTGGTCCTTCGAAACGTATATTTGCAATTTAAAGAACGTCGATACACCTTTCCAGTTGCACTCCCCGTGAGCCTTTAAGCAGTATATAGCTGTCTTCGATAGGGTTCTCTTTCAGATAATACTTTAAACTGTCCAGATCCTTGAAACGGGGATAATCGGTTGTAATACGACTAAAATTATCTCCTACGAATATAACCCTGTCAAAATTGTGGTGGGATACATAGTCGGCTACTTTCTGATGTTCTAAATCCGTGTCCGGGCCTAGTTCTTTCATGTCACCCAAAATCAGGACTTTGTGATTTACGTCCATGTGATCGAAGTTTTCAAGGGCTGCATGCATACTTGTCGGATTTGCATTATATGCATCTATGATGAGCATATTCTTATCCGTTTCTTTTAGCTGCGAGCGGTTGTTCGTAGGTTGATATTCTTCAATCGCTTTACATATTAAGGAGGCTTTTACTCCCAGATATTTGCCTATTGTGATCGCTGCTAATGCATTGGATAGATTGTACTCTCCGATAAGATTAGTCTTAACCTTATTGCGTCTGCTGCCGAATTTCCATTCAAATTCGAGGAATGGTCTTATAGATAACACTTTTCCGGATATAAACAAGTCCTCTTCCAACCCGTAATATATTGACGTAATACCTTCCGACATTTCCCGTAGCAGGGAATTGTCATAGTCGATAAAGATTTTACCATCCCTTGTACTTCTGATATACTCGTATAATTCTCCTTTGGCTTTGATTACATTTTCATATGAACCGAAGCCCTCTATATGAGCATGGCCGATATTGGTAATGACTCCATAATTGGGCATAGCCATTTCCGAAAGCACTTTTATCTCTCCTACATGGCTGGCTCCCATTTCTATAATGGCTATTTCATGTTCCTTCTTTATGCGGAGCAGGGTGAGAGGTACCCCGATATGATTATTCAGGTTGCCCTGAGTGGCAAGAACATTGTATTCCTGAGATAAGACAGAGGTAATCAGTTCCTTGGTGGTTGTTTTACCATTTGTTCCGGTTATACCTATCACCGGGGTCTTTAGTTGTTTGCGGTGGTGGTTTGCCAGTTTTTGCAATGTGTCGAGACAATCTTCTACTAATATAATATTCGGGCGTGTAGCATATTTGGGTTCATCTACAATGGCATAACTACATCCCGAATCTATTGCTTTTTCGGCATATTCATTTCCATTAAAATTGGCGCCTTTCAGTGCAAAAAAAATAGAATCTTTTGGGCTGTTGCGTGTATCTGTTGAAACTTCCGGATATTGTTTGTAAATTTTATACAGTTCAGATATCTCCATGGCACTTTTAGATGATATTATTTTTTAATAACAACGTTTATTTCTCTATTATTGTTTGGTCTTTGTGTAAGTCTATAAGATAATTTAAGGCTATGCGAATATAACGTTAATTATTCATATCCCGAGTGTCTCTTAACGTTTTTTACTTTATGAAACAGTCAGGTTACATTCCTGTTTTTGCACCAATAATGCTATTTAATTGAGTGAATATTTATTACGTTTCATTTGCTATTTTCACAAAGAGAAAATAGCAGTTTTAATGTCATTTTATCTGATCGGTATCATTTTGTTTTTATCTAAGAATATTGCGCCAAAAGGCTTGCAAAGAACACAAAAACAAAGAATGGTTTTCGCTATATATTATTCATTTTTCGACTTTCTATTCATTACCCGATATTTGGCCCGGTCGATTTTTAATTCAAAGAACTAATAGCTGTCAACTAATGGCTGACTGCTATATATAGATAAAATTCCATGAAAAAAATACAATTTCGATTGACTTGATTTTCTTCTTTTTCCGGTTTTTTAGTTTGGGTTGAGTTCGGAAGTGATTACATCCGGTTTATAGTTTTTCCATAGCATATTCCGGATATGCTATGGAAAATATCATGGAAAGGGGGCCTTTAAGCTACTTGCAAATTCTTATTTAATAACTATTATTCCTTTACGAAAAAATGATCATTCTCCCGGCTCCAGACTTTAAAGCCTTTCGATTTTAGAATATCTATAATCGGTATAGGCTTAAATGGTGTAATTATCTGTAGTATCTGCTCACCTTCTAACTTCGACGACAGTTTCAGGATTTCCTGCATGGGACTCTCGCCTGATTCTATTACAGGGCGGGCATCGAACCGGAAGCTTATTTTACTTTCATCGAACCAAACAGGTACGGCTGTATCTTCAATATTGTCTGTATCTGCATCCATTGCAATCTCCGATAATCCCGCGGCTTTCCTTAGTTTTTGAATTAGCAGAGGCGGGGAAATCCCTGCGACTCCTGCTGCCTGTTGCAATGATGTAACTTTGGCAATGGTACGGCGTAATACAGGATTTTTCAACTTAGAGAAAACCGGAGATAATTCCATTAGTATATCTTCCAACTCAGGATAAGATTCCAATAGGTTGGCAACTTTGGTCTGAAGGTTGATATCCGTTTTCATTGTTACTTTGTTCCATAAGATAACAGACGCTGGTCTCCTTCGAGTTTCCTTAAATCCGTTATATCCTGTGTAACCTCCATCACTCCCAGATATTCGCCGTCATTTCCTCGGAGTGCTGTATATTCAATATAGACGAAACGTCCCATAAACGAAGAGATCCAGAATGCTGCTACATTTTCTTTCCCGCTTTTGAAGTCATTGATGATTTGCTCTACAATATGTACACTACCCGGAGGATGACAAAGGCGTACATCCCGGCCGATTATCGAGCGATTACGTTCAAAGACTTTTTTTGTACCGTGTGAGAAGAATTTCACTTTATCATCTTTATCCACAAAAGTGACATCGACAGGCAATGTTTTGAATATTGTTTCCAGTTCTTTTGTAGTAAAGTTGCCCGAAGAGAGGTGTATAGCATCTCCCTCTTTATAAGTGAGTTCCCCCACTTCTACTGATTCAGGAGCCCATTCCGTTTGCGGATCGTACAGACTGAACCCGAATTGTGGAGTTTCCTTGTATATCTGGTACCAGTCTTTATCTGTAAGCGTATCGAGACACATTGGCAACAATATTTCTTCTTCCTTCATTATCATACCTTCGAGGGCGTCGATAGCAGGTAAAAGAATCAGCAGGATCAGGGTAGTGACTTCTCCGGCGGAAACATCTTTTGCCAGGAGAGCCTCATGGGCAGCCTTTAGCAATTCACGGGTTTCATCATGTTTTCCCCACATTACTTTCGGAGGTCCGGTAATGCCCGCTTTTTCCAGGAATGGGAATAGGAGGTATTCCTTTCGTTTGTAATGTTTATCTACATCCGACAGGTTATTGAAGACACCTTTGAGTTGTAAAAGATATTCTTTCACTTCTTCATCTTTCAACTTATTCCCTTTGTCAAATAAAGCTTTTGTCTTTTGGATATATTCTTCCAGTGCCCGATTCTCCCGCTTGAAGGTATCTACCGGATGCCCCGGCTGAACAACTTTTGCAGCGGATGTATCTATACTCCCGTCCAGTACAGCGGTGTGTATATCACAAAAGCGCAGGACTTCTTCTTCGGGTAAGCCTTCGGATATAAGTTCCTGTTCTACTTCTACTACTTCATTATAGGGAACAGAACGCAATAGTTCGATTAACCGTTTCCGGACAATTTCGGGAGCTTCATTATTATGTAACTGAAGGATCAGATGCTTGAGCAACTCTTTCCTTTTCTGCGAATTATTTATTACTTCACTCATGGTTATCCTCTTATCATGGTTAATAACATTTTGAACCTTTCTACAGCAAATAAGGCATGTGAGATATTGGCAGGCATAATGATGGTCTCCCCCTGTTTGAGCAATACGGGATTGCCACCGATTCTGATTTCTACTTCACCATCGAGTACCTGAACCATTGCATCGAATGGCGCTGTGTGTTCGCTCAAGCCCTGACCTTTGTCGAAAGAGAACAGGGTAATATTTCCTGCATTGCTTTTGAGTACTTGCTTACTGATAACTCCTCCGTCAGAATAATCGACGAGTTGGGATAAGTTTAAAACCGTTCCTTTTTCAAATATATTATTCATCTTCTTTATTGTTTTTAATTTGACAATGTGAAGGTATTAAGATAATAACAAGTAATCTGTCACATTTGTTACACTAAAGAGATTTAGGGCAAACGCATGAAAATTCACAACGTTTCAGAGAACAGCCATCAGTTAACAATGAATTTCACCCAAAGACGCTAAGGCGCAAAGTCTAATTATTACTCATCGCCGTATTTACGTTTATTAACTATGCTTAGTTAAAATCTGACATATCTGACACTTTTTTTACTATTTTCATCTTGTCTATTTTGCATTCGTTAACTATGTATAGTTAAAAAGTAACAGAAGTAACAGGAATATCAGTGAACAGTTAGCAGCCATCAGTTAACAGTCATCAGTTCGTAATTTAAAAAACTTGACTTACCACTTATTACTTAAAACTTACTGCTCACTACTTGTTAAAAGGTAACACTATTTACAGTCAACAACTGGTAAGATGTAAAAACTTTGCGCCTTTGCGTGAAACAAAATAGGGCGCCTGCCAACCTGTAACTGTTAAAAGGTAACAAAAGTAACAGAAATATCAGTTAACAGTCAACAACTTGTATCTTGTGTCTTGTCTACTCGTATCTCATATAACTTTCAACTTATTACTCAATACTTACTACTTATTAAAAGGTAACAAAGGTTACACTATTTCACTCATTTGCTAATTAATTTTTTCAAAGAACTACAAGCTAAAAGCTTACTATATAGATAAACTTTTTCTAAAAGATTCGATTTCTGTTTGCCTTAGAAGGGATTAATTATGAATAATAAGAATAACCCTGATTTCATTAATTATTTCATGAAGAATAAAATTTAGCCCCCAAAAGCCCCCTAATACCTTAATAAATATTTATTTAAACGGTATTAGGGGAATATTAAAAAAGTTTCCCGTATCTATAAAGGACGATTTCCTATAATTTTTTCAATCCTTTAGTCTCATTTTTATCTGTAACCGGTATTATACTAATCGCATATCCCCCGCCCGGAGCTGAAAGCTGCTTTAATCTGGATTTATTATTTACGATAACTTTTCTTATTTCGTATGCCTGCGGATTAGTTTTATAATGAGCATCCTTTGCATCTGAGTATATAGTAGCTATGTATTGTTTATTTGCATCCAGAAAATCAAAGCCTATATTAGATGTAAATCCTTTTTCCCCGGCTACATTCCCTACAAACCAGTTATCTTTTCCTTTGGCTTTACGGGCGACCGTTATATATTCTCCCGGTTCGGCTTCCAGATATTTGCTGTTGTCCCAGTCAAGAGCTACATCTTTGATAAACCGGAAAGCATCCATAAACTTCTCATAGTGCTCTGGAAAATCGGCAGCCATTTGCAAGGGACTATACATTGTTACATATAATGCCAGTTGATTCGCTAATGTACTGTTAACATGTGATTTATTGTTCGGATTGATTTTTTCGATATCCATTTCGAAGATACCCGGAGTATAATCCATAGGGCCACCAATCAGGCGGGTAAACGGAAGTACGGTCACATGATTCGGTTTGCTGCCTCCAAAAGCCTGATATTCCGTGCCCCGTGCAGACTCGTTTCCTATAAGGTTGGGCCATGTACGGCTAATTCCGGTAGGACGGGTGGCTTCATGGGCATTTACCATGATCTTATGTTCTGCCGCTTTTTCTATGGCATGCTGATAATGGTTGTTTAGCCATTGGCTGTAATGAAACTCACCACGCGGTATCATATTTCCTACATAGCCTGATTTAACTGAAGTATAATCATTATCATTCATGAATTTATATGCTGCATCCAGGTGGCGTTCATAATTACGGATAGAGCCGGAAGTTTCATGATGCATCATCATTTTCACTCCCTTACTTTTTGCATAATCGCGAATCGCTTTAAGGTCAAAGTCGGGATAAGGAGTAAGAAAGTCAAAAACATAATCTTTTGAATTTCCAAACCAGTCTTCCCAACCGGTATTCCATCCTTCGACCAATACAGCATCAAAGCCATGCTCTGCGGCAAAATCAATATATTTTTTCACATTCCCGGTTGTCGCACCATGACGGCCATGAGGTTTTACTTTAGAATAATCTGTAATCCCAAGTTGTACACTTGGCAGGTCGTAAGTATAAGACCATTCACTTTTTCCGGTTATCATTTCCCACCAAACGCCAACATACTTCACAGGTCTGATCCATGATGTATCTTCAATCTTACACGGTTCGTTCAGGTTCAGAGTCATATTCGATGCCAGAATGTCCCGTGCATCATCACTCGCTATAATAGTGCGCCAAGGTGTACTGCATGGAGCCTGCATATGTCCTTTCGATCCATTCGCATCCGGTGTCAGCCACGATTCGAAAACAAAATTTTTATCATCCAGATTAAGGTGCATACATGCATAGTTGATAAGCGCAGCCTCGTGCAGATTGATATATAAGCCGTCATCGGTTTTCATCATCAGGGAAGTCTGTACTCCTGTCGGAGAAAACGGTGTTTGCGAAGCATTCGGTGTAATGGCGCTTTTCATTAGGCCTCTGACTTCTGAAAGACGGGAAGTAGTATAATCATACTCTTGTGTATCATAATCGCCCGGTATCCAATAAGCCGTATGGTCGCCTGTCATGGCAAACTGGGTACGTTCTTCTTTAATAACAAAATAGATCAGATTCTTTTGTTGAGGAAACTCATAACGAAATCCCAGACCATCGTCGAACAAGCGGAAACGGATAATCATTTGCCGGTCTGTTCCTTCCTGATTCAATATTACAGCTAATTCGTTATAGTAATTCCGGATATCTTTAGTTTCTCCCCACACAGGCTGCCATGTTTCATCGAAAGAGGCGCTTTTTGTATCTACTATACGGAAATTGTCATAAAGCGAGCTCTGAGGGTCATTAGTCCCGGACTTTATGTCCATTTCCGCACCAAATTCAACTTTGGTTGTGTTGCCCATTAGTTCCAAACCCAATTTACTTGGCTTTATGATTTGTTTTCCTTTGTAGTCAAGCTGATAGCAGGGAATCCCTCCATTCTGCAAATAGAATTTCATCACGAAATTACCATCAGGAGATTTTAAATCCTGGGCATAAGCCGATCCTCCTAATAAACAGATGCTTATTAGCAAAAGTATTTTCTTCATTCTTATTATTTTATTTGATTGATATATTTACAGTTTTTCTATTATCCGGTACTTTTACCCAACATTCTTTCGTTGTCTCATTCCACGACCATTCTACTGAAGAAAAATCTGTATCCTGTTTATCCAGGATTATATCTTCCTCTACATTTCTGACAACCTTGTTATCTGCGGATATGCTATTCGGTTTTGCCTCTAAATGGTATTTGAGAACGATATTTCGCCTCTCCGATTGCCGGAAACCTTTATCTTTTGGTTCTATAATAGTTGTATATCCATCACTCAATGTTGTACATACAAAATCTGTCTTTGAATAAATATCTTTCAGATAGTCCAGATTTTCACCCTCATCTTCATAAAGCTCAAAGCTGGCATTTTCATCCTCATAGTTAGGGAAAATATGGATAAACAGGGGGTAGTCTTTCTTCTCATGTATATACTGCATTACAGGCATCATCGGGATAATCGAACCCTTTTTCACAAATACAGGGATTGTATTCAACGGTGCACGATAGGCTACGGTTTGCCCACCCAGATAGATAGTCTTTTTATCATTGAAGTCGATCCATTCCCCGTCAGGTAAGTAAACACGTCTTACCCGTTCTCCTTTTTTTAGCACAGGAGCCACTAATATTTCTTCTCCAAAGATGAACTGGTTATCTGTTTTTACAGCTTCTGCATCATTCGGATATTCCATAAATAAGCCTCTTGTTATCGGTAAGCCTCTATCGTGAGCTATACGTGAATATGTGTACAGATAGGGGAATAGCTGGTATTTCAGCTCGATAGCCGCTTTAGTATTCTTTTCCACCACATCGCCGAACATCCATGGTTCAACAGCATTGTCTCCCTCATGGTGAGCGCGGCTCAACGGGCAGAATATACCGAACTGCATCCAACGCGTATATAATTCACCCATTGCGTTATAGTCGGTAATATCTCCGCAATAACCTGATATATCTGTAGTCCAGAACGGAATTCCCCCCAGTCCGGCAGAAATTCCTACTGCTACCTGATTCTCAAGTTGTCCCCAACCTTCCAGTACATCATTTCCGTTACCGCTATCGTTTGTCCATCCGAATGTGTAACGTTGCAAACCGGCATAGGCCGAACGTGTCATCTGGAAGATTCGTTTATCCGGATTGCGTTTGTCAAACTGCTCTTTTACAACCTTATCCCATGTCAGACCATATACATTATGTATCTCATCGTGCATGCCTATATGATGTTTCATATTCAGGCGGTCTATGTCTTCTTCATTGCTCCATGCAGGCTCACCCATATCAGTCCAAAATCCGCTTATTCCGTCATCTATTGGCTTTTGCTGATATTGGCCCCACCAATCGGCAACTCCGGGAATAGTGAAATCTACTACACCGCAGTTTCCTCCCCAGGGCCACGGCATATCATACGATTTTCCATTACGGACATCTTTTACGAAATAGCCTGATTTATCAGCTTCTTTCCATTGTATTTCATTCGCCTGTGATATAACAGGGTCTTGTGAAACGATCATCTTAAAGCCTTGTTCTTTCAATGATTTCAGCATCCCCTTTGGGTCTGTATAGTTTCCTTTGCGCCACTCAAAATCCTGTAAATATTGTGTCCAGCCTATATCCTGATAAATTATATCACAAGGGATCTGACGTCTACGGAATTCAGCGGCTATGTCCAATGCCTGAGCCTCTTTGGTATATAACCCCCGGCTCTGAGCGAAACCCAAAGCCCATTTAGGAGGCATAATGGGTTTACCTGTCAGGTCGATATATTGCTGTTGGATATCTTTATAATCTTTTCCGAATATGAAATAATAAACAAATGCCCCGTCCGGTGCTTCAAATGAGTAGTATTCATCTGATTCAGTACCAAATTTGAACTCGGTCTTGTATGTATTGTCCAAAAATATACCATAACGGTAACTACTCATAAAAAATGGAATGCTCTTTGCCAGAGGGTCTTCCGTGACACTGTAGCAGGGACGGTCGCTATTCCACATCTTATAAGAGCGTCCGCGGCGGTTCAGGGGGCCTGTCTTTTCGCCCAGCCCGAAAAACTGCTCATCGTTACGCAAAACCTTGTATGCTTTTACGGCTTTAGAATCGGCAACGTGCCCTCTCTCTTTAAAATCGCTGAAAACCAGTTTCTGCCATTTATCGAATATCTGTAACTGCATCGGATTTTTATTTACCCTGATACGCAGCTTCGACGTAAATATTTCATAACATGCGGGTTCGTCATTCACATTAATTTCTCCGATATCCTCGAGATTTTCATTTATTACAGCAAATGATTCATTGCTTCTTAGAAATTTCCCCGATTGGTCGAACCAGACTTTAATGACAGAGCTGCTGTTTATTGTCAGAGACATCTTCGACCCGTCTTTACAATTGAAAATAACCTGATTCCCGTTTTTAGTATAGGAGATACATTCTCCGGCAAATAGTGTTGCCGAAGAAAATATCAAACCTATTAGAAATAACCAAACCTTCTTTATCATAACCTTCTTACCTTTTCCTTATTAATTAATATTCAAGTACCAGCATATCCCAGTATTTAAGCGAAGGGAGTGTTAGCAAAACCTCATTGCCCGATTGGGAAAATTCAGTATTGATCGCAACTCCTCCATTGATATCGGGAGAGGCAATCCATACCTTCGAAACAGCTTTGGATGCGGTCACTTTTACCTGTATACCGGCGACTAACGACGGTTCTTTTTGTGTGCCGTTCGTATCCCTCCATTCCATAGAATTAGCCTGTGAAAAGTTTATCAGATGAACCACATCTTTATCTGTGAATTTCTTTCCCACCACAGCTATACTGCCTTGTGATGCAGGCCAGTTTTCGAATGAAAGATTTCCGCCGGCCGATTGTACGTTTATTGGAGAAAAAGTGCCTCCGTCGCGTAAGATATTCTGGTATGCAACAAGGAAATCGTAATAATGAGTAAGGGATTCCTTTGTCCCGGATTTCATCTGCAAATTAGAGTTCGGGAAATATTCATTCGACAGATAGTGTTCTCCTAATTCGAGATGCGAGCCTCCAAAAGAGAATATCACAGCGTTGGTAAGCAATATACCGGCTGTATTGATATAACCGGAGTTATTTGACCGTGCATAATTCATATATGCAGCCAGAACAGTCGCCTTTTCATTCCCGCTATAACTATTATTATCGAGTATAACCTGAGCCAATTGGTCAAAAGTTTTAGATTCGTCCCAGACTTCTGTGTATAGGAAATCAACTTCTGATTTTGCAATACTCTTTTGCTGCCCGTATTGAGAAACTGCATTCATAACCAGTCGCTTGTCCGGATTGGCTTGTTTCATCACCGAGATAAAAGGTTTATAAGTCTCCTCGAGCTTAACAGCATTTCCTGTATAGTCATAGACTGTTCCCCTGTTTCCCAATTGGTCGATATGATAGCCGTCAAAATCGAAAACTTTATAGACATCGCCATGCCTTCCTGCAATATAATCCTGCCATTCCTTATTCCCCGGATTTGTCAGATAAATGCTACTGCGGAAAGGAGCGTCGAGGTGATGATTGTCTTTTTCGGTATGATTCTGATCTTTGAAAAGATACCATTCCTCTTTTACCCCATCTGCCGCCGCATTGCTCAATGCTCCGAAAGCAAGATTGTAAAACATGGCTTTCATCCCTTTATTGTGGGCAGCATTGATATATCCTTTGACAGTGGACAGATAATTAGTTCTGCCTATAAGGTCTGCCCATGATGGGGACGGATTGTCAACCGTTCCGGCCAATGGACGTTGATGGTCATACATCCAGTCGTAGAATTGAATGCCGTTGATGTGATAACGGTTAAGGGCTTCGATGTTATTTTCTATTTCATTTTCGGATAGTTTGCCATATGAGGAAAGAAAACCATAGCGAGGGAACTTCTTCCAGTCCGATGATACATCGACAGCAATACTCTGGTGTATCTTTTCTGCATTATCGGTTACTTCATATATATCTACCATATATCCTTTGTAGTCGTCGGAGGGTGTAGTCCAGTCCCACGTAGCAGATGACAGGGTTTCTTCCGAAATCACTTTGCCTAAGTGGGAATATCTTACTTTTACACTGCCTGACGGCTTTTCTTTGAGGGTAAAGCGGACTGTCTCACCCGGTTTGTAAGACGCTTTATCCGTATGCAAATCTGCTTTGAAATAAGTCACGCCATATATTACGGGATCATTATCCGTATCGTAATAATCTTCGCAACTCCACAAAGAGATTGTCAGACAGAATATTAGATATACATATATTTTCTTCATGATAATATTTTTAAACAGGAGTGTCCCCAGAGAAGACACTCCTTGTATTTTGATTATTGTTTCTTGATTATAACAGTTTCTTTCAATTGATTCAGTTCAATTGTATATGTGCCTGATTGTGTGATTCTCCATTTATAGTCCACACCTGCTCCCGGATAACTATATATTATTTGCTCTGCATCTCCTGTCGGATTTTTATCGGCTTCCCCGGCAATGAACCAGGCACCGTTCCAGTCGTCCTGCTTATCCAGTGTGAATTTCAATTCTCCGGCATTTAATGTCCCGGTCCAAGTGAATACATATGGATTGCCTGTCGCGGTCATCGGTGTAGCACTACCAATATTCCAGCCGTTAGGCGAAGCATCTCCTACCAAATAAATCATGGCAAAAGGAGTGAATGGCGCAATATCTATCTTCATATCCCGGGTATCAAGTTTAATCTTGTAAACACCCCCTGTGATTTTCCATTTATAGTCAGGATCACCGGCCCATTTATCTACATCCAGATTAGTTCCTTCCGGTTGTTCATTAATAGCAGGACGGAAAAATACAGCATCCCAGTTTCCTGCGGCAGTTCCTATTTTGAATTCTCCTCCTGCCGATAGATCGTCATTGTAATGGAATACAAACGGATCGAGCAGATCTACAGTCATCGGATTGAAATTCCAACCGGTAGGATTACCTACAAACCATAGTTCGCTAAATTCAGGCCCTTCTCCTTTTGTAATACTGATCGCCATTGATATCAGGTTCACTTTGACCGTATAAGTGCCTCCTTCTGTAATTACAAACTTTTCGTCCGGATCAGAATCTGATTCACGGAGTACAAGTTTAGTGTCATTTTCTCCTTTATTATAAGAAGGTAAGAATTCCCCTTGTGTTGTGATGAGTTTGAATTCTCCGGCAGAAAGCGCTCCTGTCCACGAAAATGCTTTCGGAGTGTTTGTTATTGGCTTCATTGCGGTAGCATCGTCGGCACTCCATCCATTCGGTGTCGCATCTCCTATAAGGTACAATGTTTTTGTAATAGGCTTATGAGTCTTGATATTTATGGTCTGAACAGGAGAAGTCTGAGATCCAATGTTTTCAGAAGCCACTTTGGCAATAATTCTGTATTGAAATATTGTTTCCGAAGTTGGGGTTATGCCGAATTTATCAATAAGCAGATCATTAAGCTCCTCATTCTTGTACGATTTCTCATACACGTTGCGTCCCATGTCTATGGATATCCCGTTCTCGAAATTACCATCCTGTTTGTCCATCTGAAAAACATATTCTATTGCCAGTCCGGTTCCGTTGTTTGTCCCCGATGTCCAGATGAATTTTATAGCTTCCGATGAAGGATTTAATGCATCCAGTTCTACAGTTTCCTTTGACGCGCTTATCTCCAATGACTGGTCTCCTTTATTATATTCCGTATTATCCTCGTCGGTGCACGACCAGAAAAGAAATAATAGTGTAAGTAATGATACTATTTTATATAATTTCATGATAGTCGGTATTTAAAAATTAATATCCTGTATTTTGTTTCAGATTTGGATTTGTGTCTATTTCTTTTTGTGGAATCGGAAAGAGCAAGTGCTTTTGTGAAGCATTTATTTTACCGATGGAATGCAGAAAATTAAGCGCATATTGCCCATTATCCCAACGTATCATGTCGAACCAGCGATGTCCCTCGAAGGCCAATTCTATGCGGCGTTCCTGTCTGATTTTATCGCGCATCTGGTCCTGGGTCAACCCTTCCACATCGCCACGATTGGTTAATCCTGCTCTTTTTCTCACCTGATAAAGCGGCTCTTCGGCATCAGATGTTTGTCCTAATTCGTTAAGGGCCTCGGCTTTCATCAGTAATACATCAGCGTAACGCAAAACGATAATACTTGCTGAGTTTGTATTATAATCAGCTGAAATTGATAGCGGAACCAAGAATTTACGGACATTATAGCCTGTATTAGACATATTAGACTTATAGGTCTTACTATCGAAAGACGGGCATCCTTCATACAGGATTGTTTTGTCTTTTCGTAAATCACCATTCTCATATTGGTCTACAAATTCCTGTGTAGGCTGGTTCCATCCGTAGGCTCCCCCTACCCATCCTGAATTTCGTGGCCCCATATAGGTGCTGAGCCAGTTTGCCTGATTTTCATCACTCCAGAAATCGGCTTTTGTCAACCCGTAATATTGAACTTCGAAAAGTGACTCCGATGTATTCTTATTTTTGGCTTCACCGCCGAAACAATCGCTATAATCCGGATTTAATGTATAACCAAGACTTTCCACCATATTACACATTTTGAGACTTTCATCATACATCCCCAATGTAAGGTAAACTTTAGCCAGCATACCTGCGGCAGCTCCTCTGGACGCGCGGCCTATGTCACTACCCGAATACTCTTCGCGTGGAGGTAAAAGTTCGATAGCTTCCTTCAGGTCAGGAATGATTACTTCGTTGTAAATGCTCATCTTGTCTGTACGGGTTGGCTTGAGATTATCACCCGGTTTAGGAGTGGTAGTTGTTAGAGGCACATCACCAAATAGTTGAACCAGAATGAAATAATAATGTGCCCTCAGGAATTTGGCTTCCCCTATACATCTGTTTTTTAAAGCCTGATCGATATCCATAGAAGGAACACTTTCTAAAACTGTGTTACAATACAAAATACCGGGATTGGGGCCACGCCAGATATCCAAAGCTGCAGCATTGTCGGTAGTAGTCACGAAATTAGCTATGTCGACAGTCTCTATTCCATCCGTACCGCCTCCTGCACCTACTTCACTGTTGCCTGCAATAATATCGAGTGTCCAGATACGCATATTATAGAGCTTAGGACGTTGGAGGGGTTGATATGCCCCGTTTACTAAAGCGATAGCAGATTCTTTGTCGCTCAATACTTCTGCGCTAGGGTCTTCATAAGGTTCTTTATCAAGGAAGTCCGAACAGGAAACCAGTAAAGATGCTAACATAATAAGACCTGTATATATTATTTTTTTCATGATTTTCTTTTCTTTAATATTAAAATTATAACCTTAGAATTTAACATTTACTCCAAAGCTGATCGTACGTGTGAGCGGATATGTACTTAGGTCTATACCATTAGCTCCAACTTCCGGATCGAATCCTGAATATTTTGTGAAAGTATAGAGATTCTGGCATGACATGTACATGCGTACTGTTTGTAAATAAGCTTTCTTTGAGATTGCTTGCGGCAATGTATATCCTAATGTCAGGTTTTTAATTCTTAGATAAGAACCGTCTTCAACAAACCGGTCGGAATGGCGTGCATTCTTATTCGGGTCGCTGTATACAGCCCTTGGTACTGAATTACTGGTCCCTTCCCCTGTCCATCTGTCCAATACTTTAGCTGTTTGATTTTGAGGTACAGCCATTCCTTCCTGCCAGATACGGTTTGCATTGTAAATATCATTACCGGCTACTCCCTGCAGGAATATTTGCAAATCGAAGTTTTTGTAAGCAAAACTGTTATTCATCGAGAATGACCATTCCGGAGTCGGATTACCTATGTATGTACGGTCATTATCATTTATGACCCCATTATTGTCCAGATCACTGAAGCGGATGTCCCCCGGTGCTGTTCCTCCCGGAACTTGTATGGAGGCGTTGTTAACCTGATCCCAATTCTGAAACAAACCATTTGTTACATAGCCGTAGAATGAATTGATTGGATTGCCTTCTGCATTTACCAATACTTTCGTCATATTAATATCATCTCCGGTAAATAAAGGTACACCATCATTCATGCTGATGACTTTGTTTTTATTGTAAGAGACATTCAAATCTGTGTTCCATTCCAGTTCTCCGGTCAGGTTGCGGGAAGATATGGTTAATTCCCATCCTGTATTCCGCACTTTTCCGGCATTAATACTTGGTACATAGATATCCGAATATCCTGTTGTGATAGGCACTGCCATCGGCACCAGCATATCGGTCGTGTTTTTGATATATCCGTCTAATGACAGGTTAATACGCTGGTCGATCAGTGAAAGGTCAATCCCTGCATTCCATTGTTTTACGGTCTCCCATTTAACATCCGGATTTGGCATTACAAGCGGGTATAGTGTCGATACAGGCGTTCCGTTAAATACATATTGTCCTGTTTTTAGTTTAGTAAAATAGGCATACTCATTTATACCCCATTGATTTCCCGTAACTCCGTAACCCGCTCTTACCTTTATATCGTTTACCCATTTATTCTTCTGATAAAAAGCTTCTTCCGACAGACGCCATGCTGCTGCAACGGAAGGAAAGGTTCCCCAACGATTATCTTTTGAGAAACGAGAAGAGCCATCGCGACGGACAGTTAATGTCAGCAAATATTTATCAGTATAGTTATAGTTTACCCTGCCCATGAATGAAAGTAGTGCCCAGTCATTCTTTGTTCCACCGACTGTCGGTTGGTTCAAACCGTTAGATAACTGGTTATTCTTGTCGCTCAGAAAGCCTTGTACACTGGCATTCATCTTATTGTATACATTATTTTGGGCACTCGAGCCAATCATCACGTTCAGGTGGTGATTTTCATTGAAGGTATCTATATAGGTAAGGGTATTATCCCAAAGGTAAGTGAGGCTTTTGTTAGACTCTTCGTAGCGGTATGATTCGGGTTGGGAAATCGGTTTCCAATCGTATTTAGGACTAAAGTTTTCCTTGTCCCAGAACTTAAAATCTATACCACCCAGCGTTTTGAAAGTAACTTTATCGAAGAAATTGATCTCGGCAAAAATATTTCCCAGCAAATTATAGCCTTTGGTGCTCTGGCTATTGACTTTTGCATTTCCTAACGGATTCTTAATATCTCCATACCAATATGCAGGATTGCCCGGGCCGGAATAAGTTCCGTCTTCATTGTAAACCGGTTGTGTAGGTTGTGCGGCCATCGCATCGCGAATACTGTAGCTTCCCTGCTTCTTGGCATCATGACTTAATGTAACATTATTACCTAATTTAAGCCAGGGTTTTACTTTCGACTCCCCATTGAATTGTACAGTATACCGCTTATAAGAGGTATCAGTAACAATCCCCTCCTGATCCAGAATCCCTGCCGATACATAATAGTTACTCTTATCTGTGCCGCCGGAATAAGATACGGAGTAATTTTGGATCATACTTGTCCGAAACAATTCGTCTATCCAATCTGTACCTTTTCCCAATGTTGTCGGATCAGCAAAATCAGGTCTTTGCATCAGGTTCTCCGTCCCGCTATAATTTGCTATCATGTCATTGTGGTAGGACGCAAATTGGCTTGCATTTAGCATATCAGGCATGCTGGTTGCATCCTGTATGCCCCAATTGGCGCTGAATGATACAACGCCATCACCGGATTTCCCTTTTTTGGTCGTAATAATAACGACCCCATTTGCACCTCTTGATCCGTAAATAGCTGTTGCCGAGGCATCTTTCAATACGTCGACTGTTTGCACATCATCCATATTGAGGGCGTTTAAAGAAAGGTCTGTCGGTACGCCATCTATTACTAATAACGGTTCACTGTTATTAATGGTACTTATTCCCCTTATACGGATAGAAACATTACTACCCGGTGCACCTGAATTTATAATCTGAACACCGGAAGCCCTTCCCTGCAAGGCTTCTCCGATATTGGCGACGGGTTTATCCTGCATCGATTTTGAATCGATGGAAGAAACTGCTCCGGTTAAGTCTCTTTTTCTCATTACACCATAACCTACTACAACAATTTCATCCAGCATTTCTGTATTTTCTTTCAGGGTAATTTGCAGGTTGGATTTGCCTGTTACCGGGATTTCCTGCGCTAAAAAACCCACATAAGATATGGCCAGAATATCATTCTCATTTACATTCAGAGAGAATTTACCATCTATATCCGTAATTGTGCCATTGGTGGTACCTTTTACTGCAACGGATGCCCCGATGATGCTTTCTCCTTTTTCATCGAGGATTGTTCCTGTAATTGTTTTTTTGTTTTGAGCAGATAGGTGAAGTGTAAAAAATAAAGTCAGAATAAGTAAACTTATTCTACTAACATATGCCCATTTCTTTTTTTGATCTTTTCTCATGGTCTATACGATTTATGAATTTTTCTTGTTTATGGTTAACATAGTTTCTTCAGTTTTGGAGACTGAAAATGGACCTAACCTCTTACATGCAAAAATATAAGCAGTTATTAAGTAAAGAAAATTCACATGGATAAAATATAGATAGTATAAATTATTAAATATGTGAATAGTAGGTATTTAAATATTTAAAAGGAGTTGAAAAATATGGATGTGGTATGTCTTAATTTTTCTTTATTATGCCTATTTTCATTACCATAGATTCAAATTCTTCGCGAGGCACGGCGGCTTTATTCCGAACTCTGGTGCGATAGCTATAAATGGTATTTGCTGAATAGTGTAAAAAGCTTGCAATTTTAGAACTGTCGGTTATTCCCAGTCTTATTAATGCAAATATACGAAGTTCTACGTTCAATAGTTCGTTTGGTTTTAATATAAATTGTCCGTCTCTCACCAATAGGGAGTTAAATTCCTCAACAAAGTTAGGGTATAAATGTAAAAATATATTGTCAAAGTTTTCATAAAGCTCTTTCAATTCATTATCAATCATCTCTCTGGATTTTAATATCTTGTATAATTCATCCAGCTTCTTCTCCACCGCTTTTTTATTGAGTGTATTTTGATACTTTTCGAGTTTATTAATGTATGTCGAGCATAAATCAAGGAAATGTCCTATATATGCTTCCTTGATTTGGTTTGCTTCTGACAGTTCATTATTTACATCTGAGAGTTCTTTGTTTACGTCATTGAGTTGATTAATCGTGGATTGTAGATCGATGTTGAGTTCATTCAGTTTTACGTTAGTGTGGTAGAGTTCCTTGCGTATACGGGCAACTCTCTTCATTTGCCTGTACACATATATTATTGCCATAATCAGAAATATAGATAATATACTGACAAGAATGAGGAATAGTTGCAGTTCCGATTTTTGCTTGTTCACGTTTTCCTGATAGGCAGAGTCTATAATCGGGAATATCTGAGAAACTTCATATGTTCTCAATCGTGCATTGCAGAACATTGCATCTTCCATCGACGATTTAATGCAATCATAAGCTCTTTCTACTTCACCTGTTTCGTATAAGACAGAAGCTAAAGCCTGCATGGATGCGTTCTCTTTGATTGCATTTTTTATATCACAGATAGCGGATATAGCATAATAGTGTTTTTGTAGACCAATGCTTCCCTCTTTTTTGTAAATGTTTGCAAGTGCATACGCAAGTACAGCCTTTTCATGAGTGTCGGATTTCGTCTGGTTTAAAAGCTCCTGTAGTATTTGTCGGGCTTCTGTTAACTTGTTCTCATCATACAGTTTTTCAGCATATACTATTTTATAGTGATTGGATTTTTTATCCAGAACATTGAGTAATGAATCCCGATATAATTTACTCTTCTCTACATATATGCGAGTATAGAGGTTATTATTTGAATAATAGTTATATAATTGTTTATAAC
This sequence comes from Dysgonomonas sp. UBA7710, assembly GCF_002482385.1. Lineage (GTDB taxonomy): Bacteria > Bacteroidota > Bacteroidia > Bacteroidales > Dysgonomonadaceae > Dysgonomonas. The sequence continues at coordinate 66,863 of NZ_DLFW01000004.1, forward strand.
AATCGTAATACTTAATTAATAACCAGTCGGGAAGATTCTTGTTATTTATTGATTTAAGAATATCGATTGCTTCTATGTACATTCCTGCAACGATATATAATGATACTAGGTCTAATTGAGATTCGTAAGTCCATACCGGACGATTTAGTTTTTTTGCTATAGCGGTATTTTCCCTTGCATAATAAATTGCAGAATCTGATATATAAGTTTTGTATTCATTATAGAGTTTAAGATTAATGTCATATCGCTGTTCCGATGTAATATTGGGCGTTTTGAGCATTTTCTTTATTTCGGATATTCCATCTTCTTTTTCTGCCATGTATACCTCTTTATGTTCTACCAGTTTATAAAGGGAAATAAGTATTGTATCTTGTGATATTTTTGAAAAAACATCACTAATGAAAAATAATAGTATAATGAGGGAAAGTATTTTTTTCATCGATAGCATAGGACTTTAAGCAAAGTTAGTAAAATATATCTTTGTATAGTAGAGTGAATTATTGATTTATGAGTTTTTATCTTTCATTTCAGAAATCGGGTATTCCACTTCATATAATGAGGCCAATTTGATTATACAGGAGAAGGGATAATTCAGATTCTTTTGACGGGATATTCCGAATGATTTTTACAAAATCAATTGTTTCTTGTCCAGGAACGCTTTATTGTATTTTTCCATTATTGTAATATTGACGTTGAATTACGGATAATAATGAGGTGAAATGAAATAAAATTAAAAAAAAAGATATTTTAGCTAATATGGAAGGTTGGTTCTAAGTATTTGTATATAATGTTTTTATCATTATTTTATATGAAAACAGGAGTAGCAACTCTTTTTATGACATACATTTTTTAGAAGTATAAATTTGGATAATAAATATTTTCTACTACCTTTGCACTCGCTTTAGTAAAGCAACAGGGAGATTCCGTAGCTCAGCAGGTAGAGCACATCACTTTTAATGATGGGGTCCTGGGTTCGAGCCCCAGCGGGATCACTAGCAAATGACGCAAAAAGAAGTAAAGCCTTGATTTTCAGTAGAAAGTCAAGGCTTTTTCTTTTGTCCAAATAGGCAAAAAAGGGCAATTTACGACAGTATATACATGCCTAAATCGTGGACAAGCAAGCGTGCGAAAAATGGTCCACGATTTTGAGAATTAGTCATTATTTGTCAGCAACTTACCTTATGACTACTTGATGGTTTAAACGTAATTTTAACCACAAAAAAAGTAGTAAAATGAAACAAAAATCCTTCCATGTTTTATTCTTTCTCAAAAAGAATAAAATCAAAGCAAACGGAGAAGCCCCAATCTCAATGAGAATCACGGTAGACAGACAGTTTTGTGAAATGTTTATCCGAAGAAGTACACTTGTCGAGAATTGGGATCAGACCAAAGGGAAACTAAAAACCAAAGACAAGCTATCAACCGAGATCAATATGTATATTGATACGGTCAGAACTAAAATTCAGAATATCCACAGGCAACTCGAAGCCGACAACCTCGAAATATCTGCAAAAGAGATCTGTAACCGCTTTTGTGGTGTTGAAGATAAACACAAAACCTTACTTGACGTTTTCGAGGAACATAATAAAGAAATCAAACTGTTAGAAGGTAAGGGTTATGCACAAAAGACAATTATCCGCTTCGAGGGTACAGTCCGATATTTGAAGGAGTTCTTAAAGAAAGAGTATAAGAAGTCCGATATCAATCTGAAGGATATTGATCTACCCTTCATTCAAAAATTCGATACCTTTTTAAAGACCGAGAAGAACTGCGCCCAAAACACCGCTATCACCCGATTGAAGCAGGTAAAGAAAATTATGCGTATTGCTTATTCTAATGACTGGATTCAGAAAGACCCTTTTATGACTTACCGATTCAAGTTCGAGGAAACTAATATCGAATTCCTGACACAGGAAGAATTGAACTCCATTATCCAGAAGGATTTTTCTATTGAAAGACTAAGTACGGTCAAAGATATTTTTCTCTTCCAGTGCTTTACAGGATTGGCATTTTCGGATATTGAGCAATTAAAGTCTGAGCATTTAGTAAAGGATAATAACGGCTCATTATGGATTCGCAAGAATAGGCAGAAGACTAACAATATGTGCAATATTCCTCTGATAACGGCAGCTAAAATGTTAATAGACAAATATGCAGATCATCCTGAGTGTATTGAGAAGAATGTATTATTTCCTGTACCTACCAATCAACGGATGAATTCCTATTTGAAGGAGATTGCTGATTCATGCGGAATTACGAAGAAGCTTAGCACGCATGTAGCCCGACATACAGCGGCTACAATTGTATTTTTAGCCAATAAAGTATCGTTGGAAAATGTAGCTAAGATATTGGGGCATTCAAATGTTCGTACGACTCAGCATTATGCAAAAGTGTTGGATAGCTCTATTATGAGAGATATTCAAGAAGTGGATAAGAAATTCTCTCTCTAAGTCTCTTTTCTTTCATCTGAACACAAATGTATTATAAGAGAATAATTTAATCAAGGTCAAGCCCTTCGGGTTCACTCAAAGAATCTTCCTTTTTTCAAAAGCGTATTCTTTGGTAAAACCTTGCTTTTATTATTCTCTTTTTAAATGGGGTGTTTATCAGTTAAAAAAAAAGTTTCATAAAAATCTATGTAATGAAACCAATCTTTGATTTGGGTATGTAAATCCGAGTTTCAGCTACTTATTCAAAATATATCCAAAATATCTTTGCCATGTAATAACTAAAAATCAAAAAAATGGATAATAAAAAGGTATGGTTTATAACCGGAGCGTCAAAAGGAATAGGATTGTCGTTAGTGAAAGCATTATTGGCTCAAAACTATGCTGTTGCTGCCACTTCCAGGACTATTCAATCCTTAAAAGAACAAGTTGGCGAAAAAGCTAATTTTCTTCCATTGGAAGTAAATCTAGTAGATGAAACTAGTGTTAAAGATGCTATAAACAAAACGATTGATCATTTCGGAAGGATTGATGTAGTTGTTAATAATGCCGGATATGGTCAATTGGGAACGATTGAAGAGTTAACTGATGAAGAAACCCGAAAGAATTTTGATATCAATGTTTTCGGATCGTTGAATGTTATTCGACATGTAATGCCATTTATGCGTATGAAGAAGTCTGGACACATCATTAATATATCTTCTATTGGTGGATTTACTGGTGCATATGCTGGTGTTGGAATCTATTGTGCTACCAAATTTGCTGTTGCGGGATTAACTGAAGCCTTATCAGCAGAAGCTAAAGAATTTGGTATTTCGGTAACAGTGGTTTATCCGGGTGTATTTCGCACTAATTTTTTGGAGCAAGATTCAATTAGTTTACCAAAAAAATCAATTGTAGAATATACAGAGGGACGAAAAGTTGAATCTTTTCATATTAATGAACTGAATGGAAATCAGCAAGGAAATCCTGAAAAAGCAGCAGTAGCTTTTATCAAAATAACAGAAACAGCTAATCCTCCTTTACACCTTTTCTTGGGTAGTGATGCTTTCAAACAAGCTCAAGGCAAAATTGAAGTAGTAGAAAAGGCATTGAATGACAATGAAACTCTTAGCAGATCAACAGATTTTTAACTATAAAAAAGCCGTATTACAGGTAATAGGTAGTACGGTTTTTTCATACTTTTACAAGTAATATGGAGAACAAGAAAATACATATCTGTAACACTATTACTGAGTTTCACAAAATGTGTAATCTCCCGAAACCCGAACATCCTTTAATCAGTCTGGTTGATTATGGGTTAGTGGAATATCAGACAGATGGAAATGAAATTAGTTGGATACAATATTTTTATTCTGTTGGTTTAAAACGCGATATTCAAGGAAAGTTCAGGTACGGACAATTGCCATACGACTTTGATGAAGGAGTGGTTGCATTTGTGGCTCCAGGTCAGTTAGTAAATATTATTGTTGAAGAATCTGAAATAAAGCCATCTGGATGGGTTCTATTAATCCATCCGGATTTCTTATGGAATACATCTTTGGCAAAGAATATCAAAAAATATGATTTCTTTGGTTATAAAGTCAATGAAGCATTATTCGTTTCAGAGAAAGAAGAGAATATTCTTTCCGACCTTATACATAATATCCGTCGTGAATATCATTCCAATATTGATAACTTCACTCAGAGTATTATTATTTCTCAAATAGAATTATTACTCAACTATTTTGAACGTTTTTACCGTAGACAATTTATCACACGAAGAAAAGGAAATCATCAAATTCTGGAAAAATTAGAAATAATCTTGGATGAATATTTCTCTGAAAATTTGGTGAATAAAGGGTTACCTACCGCCCATTATTTAGCAGAGAAGTTGAATATTTCTCCCAATTACTTAGGGACCTTGCTCAAATCTTTAACAAGTATGACAACACAACAACACATCCATGAAAAGTTGATTGCTCAAGCTAAAGAAAAGCTATCCACTTCAACTCTTTCGGTTAGTGAAATTGCATATGAATTAGGATTTGAACAACCACAATCTTTTAGCAGGTTCTTTAAATCAAAAACACAGCAATCGCCACTTGAGTTTAGAGCAAGTTTTAACTGAACAATGTCATCTCTTTTCAATAATAATCTACAAAAATATGATGTTAAAAAAAATATCTATTCATAATAAAACATCCCACCAATGTCGCCAATTGGAACCGGAGATTTTAATGTTTTCTGTTTGGAAGATAGTATTGGAGGCACATTGCTAGCAGCTTACTCTCGCTATGATTTTTTTAAATAATGCTGATTCGGGGAACACATCGCTGCCATTATGCAGATAAAAGTATAAATATCAATGGCAGCACACTTTTTTTTAAATCCGACCATTCCATATAAGTTTGAACGACTAGAAGACTGCCCTACTGGCTTTTTTTGTGTTTTTAAAGAATCTTTCTTTACAGATAGCTATAGAAACGGGATCCATGACCTTCCTTTGTTTATTTCTGGAAGAAAACCGATATATCATTTAGACCAAAGTCAAGATCAGGAAATTGTTGACCTCTATCAGAAGATGCTAAACGAAATTAATAATAATTATCGTTATAAGTACGATCTATACCGAACTTAAGTTCTTCAAATAAATAGGGATAGAGACTTATTTATTAAAGTAGTTTAATTTTATTCTCCTCTTCATTTAATAATTTTGTGTTATAATTAAATACATACAATAATGAATACAGTAGAAGAAATGATAACGCAATATGTTATCGCTTGGAACCAAAAAGATTTAGCATCTTACAAAAGAGAATTCTCTAAAATTTGGGCAGAAGAAGCTGAATATATAGATCAATTTGGTCATTATAATAATGTTGAAGAATTGGCTACGTTTGCCTATGAATCACTCAAGATTATTCCTGACCGGGTTTTTGAAATACACAAAAAAGCCGAGCATCATCATAATTATGGTAAGTATGAATGGAAAGCTACTTTTGGCGGAGGTGTAAATATTGGAGTAGACTTCTTTGAATACGATGATAATTTTAAAATAACCAAACTGGTTAGTTTTTTTTCTCTTCCGGAAGATTATCCAGTAGAGAAATTAGGATTAAACTAATTTAGATTGTATACCAATATATTTTTCGTCTATATAAATAAAGAAATATGAGAACAGTATTAATAACAGGTGCAAATAAAGGAATTGGTTTTGAAACGGCAAAGCAAATGGCAGCCTTAGGTTATTTTGTGTATCTGGGAAGTAGAAATAAAGAGAAGGGAGAGAAAGCTGTGTTAGCTTTACATGAACTGGGATTTTTTAATATTGCACCTTTACATATCGATATAGCAGATAGCACATCAATAAAAGCAGCAAAAGCTGAATTGGAAAAGAAAGTTGAATCGTTGGATATACTTATTAATAATGCAGGAATTCTTGGTACCATGCCACAAGAACCATCTACGACAAGTATTGAAAATTATAAAGATGTTTTTCAAACCAATGTATTTGGAACTATTGAAGTGACACAACAATTTTTAGATCTTTTGAGAAAATCAGAATCCCCAAGAATAGTCAATGTTTCAAGTGAAGTCGGTTCTTTAATGGAAAATAGTGATCCTAATTGGATAAAGTACGATTCCGTGAAACCGTTTTTTGCTGTTTACGGAGCATCCAAATCTGCTATCAATGCATATACTATAGCACTAGCTTATGAATTAAGAAATACAAATTTTAAAGTGAATAGTGTTACTCCGGGGCATACGGCTACAGATTTCAACAATTACAAAGGCTTTAAAACAGTTGAAGAAGGTGCTCAACCAATAGTTCAATGTGCTATACTCCCAGATAAAGGAGCAACCGGAAAGTTTTATAGTGCGGAAGGAGAAGTTAAATGGTAAAGCCAATTAATCTATACAGATTTTTTATGACCAAACGATTTACTGAAATTTCAGCTTCTTTGCTTTCTTATATTACTTAAAAACACGGTCGTTATACCAAGATATGAAGCAATGTGTTTTTGTGAGATTCTTAACTCTAAAGTCGGATATTGTCTTTTAAAGAACTTATAGCGATCTTTTGCAGGTGCTGAAAGAACTAAGGACAAGCGACGTTGATATAACCCGAAAGCATTCTGAAACAGAATTCTAAAAAATCGCTCAAGCTTAGGGACTGAATGGAATAATTCTTCCAAATCATGATGATGAATCCCTAAAAGTAGACTATCTTCTAATGCTTCTATGGAAAATCGGGAAGCTTTACCATTCGTAAAACTATAAATATCACAAGCCCACCAATTTTCAGGGGCAAACAGCACATTTGTTTCTTTACCTGAGTCATCGGTTGAAAAAACTCTTAAACATCCTTTTTCCACAAAATAAAGCATGCGAGAATACCCTTTCTCCTGAAGAAGGAAATGATTCTTGGCGATTATTGTCTTTTGCACTTTAGCCGAAACCAAATCTAATTCTTCTGGCGAAAGGTTCACATGTCGTGCTAAATTTTTAAAAAGACTATTATACATTGTTTTATTTATGATAAGAAGATACCAGATTACTATTTGATAATAGTTTAACGAGCCAAAGAAATAGAATGGGTAATATCTCAGATTTGAGATCAGGACTTTGGACTACCCAGTTTTTCATTGTTTCAAATGACTCTATCACAAAGATAGAATTTCTTTTTTAATACAAATTCTATTGGAATTTTTCTCGTAGAATTTTTCTACGAAAAAAACTATGACTTCTGGTAAACCTATTGTTTTGATAATAAAAAACGGTATTTGATATAGTATCAAATATCATTCAGCATACAGGGTTGATACCTTGATAGATAACTCGATTTATTAATTATTAAAACGTATGCTTATGAATAATTTATTAGGGATGAAGATGTTCAAGCTACTATCTGAAGCTTCGCAGCAAGTAAGAAACCATGAAATTCAAGATGCCTATAGAGACTTTACCGAAAAAATAAAAACAACGATCAGTAAATCTGAAATAGACTATTCTACTGTCTTTCGGATGCTGAATATTACTCGCATTGAATTAGGCTTTTTAAACTCAACTCTACAATACGAGCAGGGGGAAAAATGCCTTGAAAAATCTCTATTTGCAGAAAGCTATTTCTGTTATTGATTCTGAGCTTGTATTACTGGAGACAAGATTCACCCATCCTGAACGATTTGTAAAAGAGCAGACATTTAAATCCGATCTGCATATAATCCCTAAGTCAAAAGATTTAGGGATTGTAGCATTGGCAGAGATTGTTGAAAGTCTCTATCTAAGTCAGGAAGTATTTAACAATGAAGGTAAGCCAGCAAGTAAAAGTCAGATTGGAAATAAATTCGAATTGATCTTCAATGTTTCTTTTGGAGATATCTCAGACAAGACGAGTGAAATATACAAACGAAAACCATTCAACCGAACCAAAGCTCTTGATTTCCTTCGCAATATGATAATTCGCAAGGACAAAGAAATAAGATGAAAAATAATGCATTTATAACAAAATGTATACGAGTGTATTGCAGCTTGTTGTTAGAGGGGTAGTTAACTATCCCTCTATTTTTCTGTCTCCGATTGTCAGTTCTTTGCTTTACCAATCGATTGGAATTAATCAATTATTAATTTCAAAAACAAAGAATTATGTATTTAGACAATGAAGACTTCCTATCATGGATGGAGAAACTATTCAAGAAGCTTACAATTATAGGCAGTGATCTTAAAGCAATGATGGCTACAGGAGAAACATTTAACAATGAAGATAAGTTACTAGATAATCAAGATCTCGCCTTTCTTCTCAAAGTATCATATCGAACACTCCAAAGATATCGGGATAGCGGACAACTTCGATATTTCCTTGTTAGAAGAAAAACTTTCTATCGTATGGCAGATGTGAAAGATTTTATTCAATCCTATGCCTCGAAGAAAGAGATAGTGATGTTCAACAAAGGTATAGAAGATGGTAATACCTTGAAATGATTCTGCATCTATTAATCTAAGCAGAATGAAGCAAAAGGGTGAGGGCTGTGTTTAGTCCATCACCCTCCCTAAAGGCTCCGCATTTAGCAGAAACACCCTCGCTCAACCGCTTCGGATTGTTTAGCTAAATTGAGCAAGAGGGAACTGGACTATCGTCCTGTTCTCCTCTTGCCCTTCGGGGCAAAGCCTTCGGCTTTAGTGCTTTATAAAAAAGCACTGTTATAACACTTGCTATAACTGTAATTGATAGACAATTCTATTTGAGCAAGTTAGATATATAAATAACTATAAAATAGTTATAACAATGGAAAAACAGAATAGAAAAACCATCTTCACCACCATAGCGATAGATAAGGTAACGGACAAAATAATAGAAAAACTCTGTAAACGCTATTCGCTGAAAAAAGGAGAAATTACAAAGCTTGCCTTTCTGTATTTGGATAAAGCAAATATCAACCCAAGCGAAGTTCCCGAATCGACAAAAGCAGAACTAAGGAAGATCAATAAACGGCAGGATGATATTATTCGTTTTATCCGGCACTATGAAGAAGAGCAACTCAATCCGATGATACGCACAAGTAATTCAATCGCCACAAGATTTGATCAGATTGTCAAGTCGATGGAAGATATTATCCTTTCACATCTTAAAGCCAATCAGGAAGGACAGAGCAATCTGCTAAGGATGTTAAGCGAAAAGTTTACAGGGCATGCAGATGCTATTAATAATCAGGCAAAACAGCTATCGGCAATCTATAAAAATCAGCAGAAGGATAATAAGAAACTACTACAACTTATCAGCCTCTATTCAGAATTAACCACAGCAGGATTGATGGATGGAAAACGAAAAGAAAACCTAAAGGCTGAAATAACCAATCTTATTAACGATCAATAATACCCAAATGAATATAGATTTCCCGCCACCGTCAAATGGAGTATATAACAATGCAGGTAGTTGTAGGCGACTCGCAGCATATCTCGAACATGAAGATTTAGAACGCATGGAGAAAGGTATTTATACAGAAGGCTTCTTCAATCTGACAGAAGAGAATCTATATAAATCACAAGTTGTAAAGGACATAGATAACAACAAAGCTCAACTTCTGAAAACAGATGCTAAGTTTTATGCTATCCATATCAGCCCATCGGCTAAAGAATTACAAGCAATGGGTAACACCGAACAGGAACAAGCCAAATCGATGAGGAAATATATTAGAGAAGTCTTTATTTCTGAGTACGCCAAAAATTTCAATAAAGGATTATCAGCAGAAGACATTAAGTTTTATGGGAAGATACACTTTAATAGAGACAGATCGGAGAACAATGACAATAATATGCATTGCCATATTATTGTCAGTCGTAAAGATCAAGCCAATAAAATCAAACTCTCACCATTAACCAATCATCGAAATACAAAGAAAGGAGTAATCAAGGGCGGTTTCGATAGAACTAATCTATTTCGGCAAGTAGAACAAGGCTTTGATAGCCTATTCAGCTATGACCGACCGATAGATGAAAGCTTTGAGTATTATAATACGATGAAGAATGGAAATATTACAGATCAACTCATAATGCAGAAAAGACAAATTTCTGATGAAAGAAAAAATAAACAGATAATAAATAATCTAGATTTGGGCTTGTCTTCTGTCTTAAGTTTATTTACTCCTAATGTAAAGAAAGAAGAGGAAGAACAACTTACTTTGAAAAGAAAAAAGAAGAAATCGCGACAAAAACACAGTAGATAATTGCATAAAAAGCAGTATTATAAATGCAAATAAAGGAATGCGCAATGAAATAGATCCGTACCGAGCGGTTTAAATACCGGTGTTTGCTTACACATCTTACGTCTGAAATCGTAGCCACCTGAAGGTACAGCTGGAAGGTACTTTATTTATGCGCCAATCTTATATTTATCTGATTATATTATGTTTACAAAGAAAATATCTAGCCTGGGACAGATTTTGTCTGATTCTTATCTCAAATAGCGGTTAAATACAGATACAAACATATCAGGATTAAATCCTCTGATAAAAAACATCTTATCTGTTAAAATATTGTTTTTTAGGACTGTAAGCTATCCACCTCTATTCCATAATCCTTAATCTTCTTCTCTAGAGTATTTATTACACAGCCCAACAACTTTGCTGCCTGTTGTTTGTTTTTAGCTATTTTCAGCACCTTTATAATATGCACCTTTTCAGCTGTCTTTAAATCCAGCTTAAGTTCATCCGCAGGATTTAGCAGCCTTACAGGTAATGTCTCCATTGAAACAACATTATTATTAAAAACATAAAGATTTTCAATTAAATTTTCAACTTCACGGACATTTCCAGGGAATGGATAATTCAATATAAATTGTTCGATATCCTTTTCCATGCACAATTTTTTTGATCTTTTAAACAATTTTCTTTTGGACTCTATGAAAAAATCGACCAATTCTTTTTTCTCTTTTACCCCTCTATCCCGTAAAGGAGGTAAGGTGAGTTCCGTTACAGCAAGGCGATAAAATAAATCCCAGCGGAAATTCCCTTCTGCACATCGCAAAGGGAGATCCCTATTTGTAGCGGCTATAATCCTTACATCAATTTTCTTTTCCTTGGTATCTCCTATTCTGAGAATTCTTTTTTCTTGAATAACCCGTAACAATAACTGTTGCATATAAGGTGAAATATCCCCAATCTCATCTAAAAAAACAGTTCCACCTTGTGCTTCTTCCAATAAGCCTTTATGATCTGCAACTGCACCGGTAAAAGCCCCTTTCATATGCCCAAATAATCTCGATTCAAGAAGCTCATCCGTAAAAGCAGAACAATTTATAGCAATAAATGGCTTGTGATTTCTTGCTGAGTTCCTATGTATATAATTTGCCAAATGCTCTTTGCCAGAACCACTCTCACCTCCAATCAAAGTAGTTACCTGATCTGCTTTCGCAATCATCTCTGCTTTCCAGTAAATTGGTTTTAGGGAATCTGTTATAAGGTAATCTTCTTTATGATATACAACACTCTCTTCCTTAATTATACTCCCCCCCGGAATTGTCGATTTTACAACCTGCATATCCAGTAATTCTGCCTTGCCAGTTTTAGAATGCTCTTTGGGGCGTACTTGAAACATTCTTGTATTAAACAGATTTGACTCATGAATCAGATACCACGAAATCTGCATAGCAGAAGTGCCGGGAGAAAAGAAAATGTTGATCTCGTCATCCTTATACTCCCTCATAAGCAAGCCTTCTACTTTACTTTTTATTAACGGTATATTTATAACATCCGTAACATCCAGATACTGGTTTTCAATAGTGCGCTCAGGATATTTTTTGCCTAAAACAGTTCGCAGCTTTTCAATATAAGGATCCGGTTTATCACCTTTCTCGGATGATAAAATAACATGCTTGTCATGATCAAAGAAGTCTTTGTGAAAATTAAAGGTCGGTCCATTTTCATTGATACCGCTAATTTGTCTTGTTTCCGGATTTCTCGTAAAATCATGCATTGTAGCAATCCATGAAATCAATATTTTCATATCATTTTTTGATAATTATAAATCAAATATTGATATAATTATCAAAAAAAACAAACTAAAATCAATTAAATTTCACTTGGCATACAATTTGCACTAAGAAAAACAAATCAACGAGAAAGGAGATGTGTAAAAATCATAAAGAAAAAAACAGTACAAAGAGACGAGAGAACAGGGAAATTCATAGCGAAGCGTTATGCAGGCAAGTATCCCAAAATAACTGTCAAAGAAACAGTAAAAAAATCTAAATAAATAACCGGAATATCCGCAGAAGATAGTTCCATTTTTTTAACAGTAAATTTTTTAGAATATGGCAATAATAATTACCTACGACATTCCCTCCAAACATCGGGAATTCAAAGAAAAGATGTTCGAATTGGGTTACAAACAGGTTCTCAAAGACCAAAAAGGACTTGATGTGCACTTACCAAACACAACTCTTACACATCAAACTAAGACGGCGGTACAAGGAAAAGATGATGCCAAAAGGATGTGCTCAATCTTAAATATATCGCTTGAAAGATGTATATCGAGTCAATTTGGACCAGACTGGGCAGCTATTTATGGGACACCATTAAAATAACAGCTATATGGAGAAAAATAAAAAATTCAAAATACTCTCTATTGACGGAGGCGGGATAAGAGGCCTTATCCCTGCCAAAGTTCTGGCCGAGCTAGAAGAAGAATTGCAAAAGGAAGAACCAGACAAACCACTGCATGAACATTTTGATCTTATCTGCGGCACCTCAACAGGAGCCATCCTTGCAATAGGCCTTGCATTAGGCATACCAGCAAAAGAACTGGCAAAATTCTATGAAGATCATGCAAAAATCATCTTCCCAAGATTTGTCTTTCGCTTTCTGCCCCGTAAGAGCAGAGCTTTCTTTAATGCGATCTACAGTAACAAGCAATTGCTAAAAAAGCTAAAGGAAGTCTATGCAGAAGCAAATGGTGGTCAGGATCCATTAATGAACGACCTTAAAAACAAGGTGTGCATACCTGCATTTAACGGCAACGACGGTGCAATAAACGTGCTGAAAACCAAACATCATTCAGAATACAGAAGAGATTATAAACTCCCAGCATACCATGTAGCAATGTCCAGTGCATCTGCGCCAGTATATTTTCCACCCCATACTTTTTCATTTAAGAACGAGCTTGGAGAAGGAACTAATATCAACATGATCGACGGCGGAATATTCGCGAATAATCCAGCTTTAATTGGCGTATTTGAAGCAACCGATAAGCTTGGTGTGCCTATTGGAGACATAGCACTCTTATCGTTGGGTACAGGTCAGGGAAAACAAATCATAAAACGTTCTTGGCGTCCAAGAAACGTATTTGACTGGCTATTTCCTAATCCTAAGTTAGTGGACTTAGTATTGGACACACAAGCGCAGATCACGGAGCAATACTTACTCTTTCTACAGCGCGCACTGGGCAAAATAGGTAATACATTCAGTCATCTGCGCATCCAGCATGATATGAAAGGCGACAACATTGAACTCAATTCCTCCAAACAAAAACACATAGACCGTATGAAGTCTATCGGTGATGAATTAGCAAAAAACAGATTAACCGAAATTTTAAACTTTTTAAAACAATAACAAAATGGCAAACTGTCACAATTTATTTCAGGAATATCATGGCGATATCTCCATAGGTTCAAAAAAGAACGAGAGAATGAAGAATTCGAAAGAAGGACTTCGTAAAAGAATCACCGCTTGGTTCAAAGAAAACCATCCGGATTATGTACCCTACTTCTATATACAAGGGTCTTATAAAATGAAAAACGGCATCCGCACAGCAGAAGACATCTGTGACCTCGATGATGGTATCTACTTTTTTCGGGAACCTGATGTATCCGCATCAACCCTCAAGGAATGGGTAAGACAAGCCGTCGATGGCTACACGGCTACAGCACCAGAAAATCGCAAAAAATGTGTACGCTCCATTTTTGCCAATGATTATGAAATAGACCATCCGGTTTATTACAAAATAGATGGGCAGGAATACAAAATCGCTGTCAAAGGTGTTGGTTTTGAAAACAGCGACCCGAAAGCCGTAGTAGACTGGTTTGTATCTAAAAAAGATAAAGAGGGTCGGTTAGTACGAAGCATCAAATATCTTAAAGGATGGGCAGACAAGCAGAATTTTAAAATGCCAAGTGGTTTGGCATTGACAATCCTGGCCACTAATGCAAAACAAAAAATTGTACTGAATGAACGGGATGATATCACGACACGTGACATTCTAAAGGAGATCAAAAAAGTACTTAACAATAAATTTGAATGCATAGTCCCTGCTGTACCAAATGATGATTTGCTGGAAAACTATTCAAACAAAGAAAAATTTTTAGAAACACTCGAAAAATTCATAACAGATGCAGATTCCGCAATTCGGGAGACGAACCAAAAAGAAGCCAGCAAACTGTGGCGTAAACATTTCGGAGACAGATTTCCTCTCGGAGAAGATAAACAAGAAAATAATTCACGCAGTTCAGCGGCAGCAGCGGCAGGAGCGGCAGGATCCTATCCATTTGGCTATGAATAACACATACATCCTATTTATAGAAGAAGCCGCAGAAGCTATAAGCCATTTTCCCGACTTGCACATACATAGTCGGGAAGATGCTCTTCCATTCCTGGAAGGCACAATCAATCTGTTCGATAAAAACAGCGTAGCGTATGACGCCTACTCCATACGCATAGAATGCGCTCCCAATTATCCTAAGAGTTTCCCGCTTGTATATGAAACACAAGGAAGATTGCCGCATAATATAGATTGGCATGTGTATAGCGATGGACATTTCTGTCTGTGTACACCCATAGAGGAGTATATTCACTGTGCAAAAGGAGTCACTCTTACAACTTTTATTCAAAATCAGGTTGTCCCTTATTTACACAATCAGAGTTTTAGAGAGAAAGAAGGCTACTTTCTTCATGAAAGATCTCATGGCTTAAAGGGCATCTTAGAGTCTCTATATGATATTCTAAACACCAAAGATTTAATCAAAATCTATTCTTTATTAACGTATATCTATAAAAGTAATCCCCCCTCACGCACCTCAAAATGTTTTTGCGGAAGTGGCAAAAAGTACAGACACTGTCATAGAGAAGCATACCATTCGATAAAAAGCATAGGGCAAGATCAATTGCTTACACTAATCTCAATCCTAAATAACTAATAACCACATACACATAAAGATCAGCTTAGTTAGTAATTACCTCATAGCTAAAATATTCATGTGTCGCATACCAATCCTGATACTGGCTATCATAATACACTATCTCATCTTTAGCTATAAATATCTTATTAAATTTAGGAGTTTTTTCCAATAATCTCCTTAGGTTTTGGTCGCGATTGATTGGGTTCTGATATACCAAAATATAACTATTTAGAGGATATTGATTCATCAGATTATTCAGAAAACAGGCTAATTTATTAACTTCATCAAGATCCAAATTAGACAAAGAATTAGCACATGCCAAAACAACTGTATGAGGTAATGCAAACTCATCTCTATAATAAGCAGGATTACTTTTATCCAGCCCCTCACACAAATCAAATGTATCTATAACTTTAAAAGCCCCTGATTCGCTAAATTGCCTTGCCTTGTCAAGCATCGACTTTGAAACGTCTACCGCTAAATAATGCACCTTACGACTAGTCTCTGTTTTAAAAACATTATTAAAAGCCAGAGAAGCAGTTAGTGGTCCGCAGCCATAATCTATAAATACTATTCGCTCTTCCGTATTCTGAAATTTTGACAAAAAGAACGTCTTATGGCTAAGAAAAATATGCTGCATTGAAATAAAATATTTTCTCATATTCCAATAACAATACAGCAAAACATTTTCTTTGGGTGTATAATAAGCCAACAAACTTTGTTGACGATCCATATACCCGCCTACATTTTGCAGATAATTCAAATCAATTTGTTTATCAAAATCAGCCATTCCATACTGCGTAAGGTTATTACGCATAAAATCCGTGTTTAACCCTAATATTTCATTGGGCCATTTTGTACGTCTATCATTTTTGATCACCACCTCTACCTTATTCTCAAACACACTTTTAAAAGGCTCGCTAATCACGGATGGTGCTATCATCTCAGCGGTATTGATTCCGTCAGGAAAATAGATCGGCTGTCCTGCCAATATATCAGACAAAGATGTATTAATGTAGCCTCCTTTTGATTTGCAATACTCTATCAGACTCAGATATATAAGGTTGTCAGATAATATATTATCATTGCCTATCAATACCATCTGCTCACGAGCCCGTGTAAGAGCCACATTTAATTTGCGATCGACATCTCCTTCATCATTTAAACTAATCATTCCTTCTAATTGGAAGGGATTATTGACAGAAAAAGAATAAATAATAATATCTCGTTGGCTTCCCTGGAATCGCTCTACGGAATCGACAGTAATCTTATCATAATTGGGGATGCCTTCCTCTTCCAGTTTATGCTTGATAAGCGCTATCTGATTTCGAAAAGGTGCAATAATACCTACTGTTGTAAGCGGATCGAACTCTTTATTATTACTATCATACAAGGCTATGATTTCCTTAATGATATAAACAACAAAATCAGCCTCAGAAGTATTACTTTTTGCATAAAAATTATCGACCTTTTTATTATTAAAAAAAACCAACCTCTTTTGGCTTAGCAACTTTCTGACACTATGTGCTCCAGATTCTGAAAACTGCAAATCCGTTACCTGTCGGTATAATGCTGTCCTAGTTGCCACATCAATACCCGGTGCATCATAAGCTTCACGCAATAGCCCTTTATAAAATGCAAAATTAGGGAATAGAGAAATATCTTTATGCATACGCCCTTGATATGTTAAGGTATCATAAGAATCCACATGTTTATTGTCTTCACAAAATTTGTAAAGACGTTCAAATAGAGAATTCTTTCTGTTATACAAGCCGATAGACTCTAGCAATCGATTATTAGTTTTAGACCTCTTAACAGACTGCAAAGAAATTGCAGGCAATTGCTTATGATCCCCAATAAGTACAAATGTTGATGCTTTCCCCAAAATACCCACCAATTGGGGTTCCAGAATCTGAGAAGCTTCATCAACTATTATGTAATCAAAGTTTTTCACTTGGAAAATATGCTCCTTGCTACCTATTGAAGCTACAGTAGAAACATACACATTATTTTCTTTGAGAATACTGGCCACCTCAGCACGTCCAAATCTTTTACCTGATGCTAACAACTCTTTCTCTCTCTCTTCCATTACTACATCCAGCAGATTTCCCTGATATTCAATACCAGTAGATAACCGAGACCCAAAGCGAATAAAATTTCGTTCACTTCCCCCTTCGCAGGCATGGTTAATTGCCTCGCAAAGTTCATCAACTGCACGATTAGTATAAGCCAGCACAAGAATACTTTTCTTATTAGCAATAAGCTCTTTAACCATATTTTTAATAATAATCGAAGTTTTCCCTGTACCAGGAGGGCCATTCAGTAAAAAATAATGATCTGCAGATAAAGCCTTATTAATAACCATTTGCTGCTCATAGCTGATAGAAGAGTTCTTATAGCCATAATCCTTTCCTTTACCGGAATATTCCTGCGTTAAAATTAATTTTTTAAATGAGGAACTTTCTTTCAGAAAATTATAAAGATTCCGATACATAGAATTAAAGGAAATCTCCATAAAGTCACTTTCCAGAGCCCATTTTCCGTTAGAACCAAAAGAAGTAAAAAATGCCTTATTACGTTGTTTGTATCTAAAATATACGGTAACAGAATCAGCCGTGATTTCCTTGATCGTACATTTAAAAATCTGACTATGAGAAACGGTTTCCGATTCACCATTGCGGGGATATAGCACACAAATATCCCCAGCTCTGAAATTCACATGTTTATTATCAGTATTTGTCCTCTTGAACTCAATAATTTGTTCTTCCTGATCGATTTTATTACTCTCAATTTCTAAATCATATAAGATCTGAAATTTATCTTTCTTCTCCTCAAAACTATCCAGCCAAAGTCTAGCTAAACCATTCGAACCATTTTCTCTATCGCGTTCAGCACTGCCCACCTTACTTAGAAAATGTTCGTAAGAAACATAATTCACAAATGAAATAAAATAACTCTTCTCTAGATCTGAGGCCGAAGCTATCGGTTTAAGAAAATCATCCAATTGAGGCTCTATGATACGTCTGAAATTAGGATGAATATCCCTATTGATGAGATTTTGAGCATTGATCATTGCTAAAAGAGTTTCAGTAGATTTTTCATCATCTTTTGCTAGAAGATGTTCTCTTGTAATAATCTTATTTCTCAGATTAATCACTACTTGAAATCTATTCAGATAAGCCCCAATATTCCTCAGATTGCCGTGATCAGGCTTCGAATACAAAATAAACCCCTGCACTTTATTATTTATCTGCCCCATACTCAGTTTCCCTACCTGAGAATAGAGAAGATAATACATAAATAGCTGAGCCTGATGATTGTTCTTTATACTAACGCCGTCATCAGGAAATGGTGTGCTGCCCGACTTTAACTCTATAATTTTAGAGACGCCCCCAGTTTTTCTCCAATCAAGCATATCCATCCTTCCCTGTAATCCAAACCTTTCGGACAAAAAAGAAGGTTCCAAAGATATATTTTCCAGATCAATACCTAATTGTGTAAAATCATTCTCAATAGTTTGCTTAATTTTCAGAAACTGTTTCTGGCTTTCCTGATGATACTTGCTAAAATCCTGTTGATCTGAAATATCTACACAGGTAGTATACTCAAACGGACTTTTTTTAAAATGCTTGACAAAAGCACTTCCAAACTCCACAGGAGTTAAAGGATTTGAAAAAATCTCATCAACTACCAAGTTTGCAAAATTACCCAGCAGTATATGTTTAGAGTTAGGCACTGTTTCAAACTTAGACTTGAAAAATAATAATTCCGTTTCTCCATAATCTTGAACACATTCTGCAATAGAGGAAACATCCAGAAGATAATCAGGTTCTAGTACAATAATGTTAGGATGAAAGACTTCGTTAGCATCAATGACGATATCGATAAGATATAAAACAGCTCCTTCCCAAAAATCTTTACATGAGGTAATGATTTCATTCACACCCGTTTCCAATATCTGAACTGTTACGAGCTTCTCTGGAGCAAACTCATAAGCGGGTTCTTTTACACTTAAAGTATCAATATGGCAAATCAAATGATTCGCTCTCATTTCAACTATACAAACTTTAGCTTCACTTAATCGGATGTTCTTAATGACAGAAAATTCTTTTCCACGCTTTTCGTTCAATAATAAATTTTGTGGAATATTGATAGAATAAGCGACTTTAAGAAATTCAGCGAAAAGAGAAACGTGATATCTATAATCGTCTTCCAAAGGGACAAGACTTTCATGTAACACTTTGTTTGCTGTAATTCGTAGTCCGTGAATAGATCCATTAATATTATATGTACGACAAACAAAACTTAGTCTAGAAAAAAAATTCGAGAATTGAACGGGGGTTATTGATGTAAGATCTCTACAAACCTTTTCTAGCAAGCTTCTTAGTTGAGGATACTTTATTGACAGAGACAGAACTTCATTCTTATGAATACTTTCTAACTCTTCTAGAAACTCTAAGGCTATAATTTTTTTAGTCATTAACAATCGGACTATGTTAAATAATAAATGTTTAAATCTACACAAATATATTGAAATAAAACTTCGTTGAAAGTAAAAATAGAAATAACACAGGGGTTGGGATTGAGTTATGACAAAATGGGTAATATTAACAATGATATGCAAAACACATGGAAAGCGTGCGACCTTAATTTATTGAAGAAATACATTTCAAACGTTTCAAATAGGAAGAAGCTTTAACACCCATTGACGAGTCATCGGGAGACGAAGAAAAGGGTTATTAAGAGAGGGGTTGACAGAAAGACTTTGTTTCACAACGCAAAAAAAAGGTTAGATAAGCTATTCAATTATGATAGACAATTATCTGAAACTTTTGAATATTGTAATACGATGAAGAATAGGTCTATATCCGAGCAGATCAGCTTACTCGTGAAAAAGGAAATAGGCTTGTATGCAGATGTACAGATAGGGAAGGATAGATCCAGAAATGCAGATCTGAATATAAGTTCATCAACAGACTTAGGATTAACTTCTGTTTTGAAAATTTTTTCGCCCAAGATTCATGGGAGAGGATGTAGAGGACTTGAAAAAAGTCGAAGAGATAAAGAGGAAGAAACGGAATAGGGGAATGAGGAGATCGTTTTGACGAAAAATTCATAAGGCCATCTTTTAGCCAGGAATAATCTTCAACCATGGTAACATTTATACAATACGAACAATGTATTTAAGCTTTTATTAGACACTGTTAATTAATATTTAATCGGTATATTTGTATATGAATCAGATAAGTAATCTTCAAAACATGTTACCTTATGGCTAAAAGAAAAGTTGAGGAAAAGAAACCATTTGTAGTAAAAGTACCAGTATATGCTACAGAAGTAAAAGAAGGAAGTTTTACATATGAAAGTGTAATTACTAGACTTAAAGAGGAATTAAACAATTATAATAATAATGCAGATATTGGTAGAGTTGCATTTAATCGAAGTAATAAGACTCAGCGTAAAGTAATTCAAAAAGTAGATTATTTTGACTGCCCATATGGAGAAGATCCCAACGAAATACCGACCTTGTTATTGAAAACAACAACATTCAATACAAATATACATGATGCATATACAGAGGATTCAGATGGTACGATTCGAGTTCTATCTGATACAACTAAATTAGTTAGTGAACATAATTATATGTTATTTTATCCCAACTTTGTTGGTTATGAACCAAACCAAAAAGTTAATTGGTTAGTATTTGTTTGTGGAGATACAAATAAAAATGACACAGATATTGTAAATACTGCAAAGTTGGTCATAAATAGAGTGCTACATTGGAGTTTTACGAGTATCAAACCCAAAGATCTTTTAGATAAAGTACAACAGGTATCAATACCCGTTTTCCAATTGAGATATATTGGTGTTGAAAAAGACATATCAGATGCTAATGAGAAATATATTACTTACTTAGTAGAATCAAAGATAAAGAAGGATAAAAAGAAAACATATAAAGACATTCCTTTTAACTCTGTAGAAAAATTGTTGGAAGAAGATTTCAATCACGATGAGTATCAGATTCGTGAAGCCGAATTCACTCAGGGTAAGAAAAAATTTAAATTAGTAAGAAGGTATCAAGGGATGACTGAGGCTGAATATGATGAATTTGACACATTAAAAAAGGAAGCCCAAACTCTTTTTGAGGAAACCGCAGAACTAACATTTACAGATAGTTTTGAACTACTTGAAACTGAAGAAAAGAACAAGAAATTGCAAGACAAGGATTTTATTTTGGAAAGAATGCTGCCTATAATTATTAATTATATAGCAAGTTATAATGTTTGATTTTGAAACTATATTAACGATAGAACTAAGTCTGTTTGGAATTGGCATCACTGTTTTTACAGTTTTGTATACTTTTGTTTTGAATAAAAAAAGTGACCTATCAATCTATACAGAATTAAAAAGAAAGCAGAAGAAATCTAGTAAAACTATATTAGATCAAAAGATAATATTTGCAGAAAAATATATATCAAGTACAAAGAAAATAAATATATACTTGTTAATTCTTGTTTTTTATACTTTCATTGTCAGTTTCTTCTCATTTCTGGCATCTGGTAATTGCCTTTTATCTACAGAGTTCTTTAATGGAGTCAATATAGTTTTATCATTACTATGTATACTTTCATTAATTTATACTTTTATTATGCTTATTATTGTGACAAATCGCTATATTAAAGAAGTAAAAATAAAATAATTATGGCTACCGAAACCAACCGCATAGAATACAAACAGCAACTCACTGATGATTTAGAAAAAGAGGCGATTGCTTTTCTCAATTATCAGGAAGGTGGGATTATTTACATCGGTATAGACAAGGCAGGTAAAGCCATCGGTGTTAATGATACTGATGGCGATATGCTAAAAATCAAAGATCGCTTGAAGAATAATATCATGCCTTCTTGTATGGGATTATTTGATGTTACAGTTGAGAATATTGATTCAGTAGATGTAATAAAAATTACTTTTGCTAGTGGCACAGAAAAACCATATTATATCAAAAAGCTTGGAATGTCAGAAAAAGGTACATTCATGCGTATTGGAACAGCTGCCGAACCGATGCCTGTCAGAATGATTGAATCTCTGTTCTCTAAACGCACTCGCAATTCTATTGGTAAAATCAAATCTCCTAATCAAAGTCTTACATTTGAACAACTAAAAATTTACTATGAAAGTGCGAACAAAACGCTGAACCAGCAATTTGCATCCAATTTAGAATTACTCACAGAGGATGATAAATATAATTATGTGGCTTATTTATTAGCTGATACAAATGGAACATCAATAAAGGTTGCAAAATATGATGGACTTGATAGGGTTGATTTAAAAGAGAATAACGAATATGGTTATTGTTCATTAGTTAAAGCGACAAAACAAGTTCTTGATAAGATTGATATAGAAAATAAAACCTTAGCCAGAATTACACCTAAAGAACGTGAAGAAAAAAGGTTGTGGAATCCTGTTGCATTGCGTGAAGCAATAATTAATGCAATGGTTCATAATGATTATACCTCAGAAGTTCCACCCAAATTTGAATTTTTTGATGATAGAATCGAAATTACTTCATTCGGAAGTTTACCCCAAGGTATGACTGAAAAAGAGTTTTTTGAAGGCTATTCTGTTCCTCGCAACAAAGAGCTGATGCGAGTGTTTAGAGATTTAGATTTAGTAGAACATTTAGGCTCTGGAGTTCCTCGTATTTTGAGAACTTATGGTAAAGAGTGTTTTAAATTTACTGAAAATTTCTTGCGAATGACATTCCCTGTTTCGGAGCAGGTGACCGAGCAAGTGACCGAGCAAGTGACCGAGCAAGTGACCGAGCAAGTGACCGAGCAAGTCAAGGAACTTGTTAAAATTTTGGATAGAGAAATGGATAGGCAAGAAATACAAAACAAATTAGGCCTTTCTCATAGGGAAAATTTCAGATCTAATTATCTAAAACCTGCATTAGATCTTGGTTTTGTTGAGATGACTATACCAGATAAGCCAAATAGCAGCTTACAAAAATATCGCTTAACAATACTGGGGAAACAACTAAAAGGAAAGCTTTGATATTGCCAACTAATAAAGTATGATCCTTTTTCATATCTATACCCATTAGGGTATAAAGTTATGTTTTAAGCTTGAAGTTGTACCATATAGGGTATAGTTAAGTATAAATTAGAAAGACAGAAATTGAACTTTCAAAACAATTTCCTACCTTTACACTACCGCCACAAGAAGTTGTGAAGTAAGCAGAAAAATAGTGAAATACAATCGTAGCCTGACTCAAGGACTACTTTTTAGACATCATGCAAACTCGCTTGTATAGCCGAGTTGAATATATACGACCCGTCCCAGCGGGATCACTGAGAATGTAAAGCTTTGTAAATAAATCATTTACAAAGCTTTTTTTAGATCCGAACCCTGGATCTTTAATAAACATATTTGCCTGTATATCAACGTGTTATTTTAATTAAAATCTCTGCTTTTATAAATAGTTGTAACTAAATTAGTATATCAGTTTGAAAGACACAATGCTCATTACAGTAAATTGGTTCCTAGTGTAATTACAGTTAAGACCTATAGCAGGTATAAACTAACCCTAAGCAGATTAATAGAATTTATGCAATCCCAATATGGGATATCTGACATTCAACTAAGTAAAGTCACTCTTGAATTCATTGAACTTTTTTTCTCTTTCCTAAAAGAGAAGCATCTATGTAGTTACAATACTGCAACAATATTTATCCAGAGGTTTCGTTCTGTTGTAAATTATGCTGCTAAGACTCACCAGCCAGCATATATCTCATTATTGAAGATCCCGCTTCAAATTTTAGAGAAATATAAACGGCAATATAATGATGAACCAATATTTCCTATAAACAGTAATCAGAAAATGAATGAATATCTGAAGGAAACAGCAGTCATTTAGAAAAGGGAGATAAAATGACGGTAATTAAAACTTAA
>NZ_DLFW01000048.1 GCF_002482385.1 Dysgonomonas sp. UBA7710
GTATCGTAAAAATAAAAAATCTTCGTAATTTTGTAGAGAAATTTAGTGAAGTATGGATAAGTATCGAAAAATATACAACGATAACTTCTTGGGAACATCAGATGTTTCCATCCTTAAATTCTATTATGCCAGCTTTAAGATACAACAAGCGAAAGGTAAAGCTCCTGATGTAAATGTCTTTTTAGATGATTGTGCGAAAATATCTGAAGAGAGTAACCTTATGCTAAAAGTTTCCAGCGTAATACCGTTCTTTAATTTGCTTTTTGGAACAGGTAGAGAACAAAAACATATAGCTGAAATAATAAGGACCAAACGTGAAGAAGTAGAGAAGCTATTCATACAGGATGATATTTCGGATGAAGCTATAAAATCTATGTTGTATGGCATGTCATCTTTTACACAAGCTGGTAGCTTGACAAAAGAAGATATGATACAGGTAGTAAAAGATAAAATTCTAAAATGCTATTCTATAAAAGGCAGGAAGCAATTAGGCGATCGTATTTTCGGCTATTTATTGGCTTCGGAACTTATTTCCGCCTATACACCCGAAGAGCGATTGCAAGCATGGCAAATACTTATCGGAGAAAAAATTGCTCCGTCCGATACAAAGCTACACGCGACTCCCTCCTTAAACCGTAGTAATGTCGATAGTAAAACACTTCTAAAGCATTTAGATACGATTCGGGAATTTTATTCTGAAATTAGACTTGCAAAAGCGGTATCGATTATTGAAAAAGACATGAAAACTCTATCGCTCAAAGTCTGAGACTCTCCTTTATTTCTATTCAGTTATCTTTATTTATTCTCAGCGTAACAAACGGACTTGCCCCATTTCGTGAGTTGTTGTCCCAACTTGTCCCAGTGATATAAATTGCTTATATTCAGATAAATTGTTATATATATTTGTCTTTCGAAATTTCTAAAATTATTAGTAAAATGAGAAAGACATTCAAGAAATTCTGGTTAAAATCAGAAAATGAGGAAGCTATTGAGAATAGTATTCCTCAAGAACAAGTATCGCCGGTTGACAAGGCGATGAACAATCTAATCAAAATGAAAGAGGCTGTTAAACTTCTCAAGGCCTCTGCTCCCACCGTCCGTAAATATGCCAGACTTGGTTATTATAAAGAATACCGATTCGGCGAAAAACTTGTATTTTACAACAAAGAAGAAATCTTAAACTTTATCTTAAACCGACTCAGAACCGCAGAAGATTCTTGATGCCATGAAAGAAAAAGCATCAGCCTCTGCCCGTAGGTCGAAAAATGAACGGATTGAAGAGGAACTGCGGACACTGTACAACTTTCGGTTCAATACCGTAAAGAGCCGGACAGAGTACCGGGACATCCATGCACAAGGGGAATTCAGGCCTGTAACCAAATACTTCCTGAATTCCCTCCGCCGGGAAATTGATGTCCGCATTGGCATTACCACTTCTGCGGATAATATCCGGGCTATTCTCGAAAGCAACTTTGCGGAAAAAGTACATCCCATCCGGGAATATCTTTCTCGATTGCCTTTGCTGAATCCGTTGGACTTTGGATATACTGATCAGCTCTTGCAAACCGTTGAAGTCTCCAATCCTGATAAGTGGAAAGAATACATTTTAAAGTGGCTGATCGGGGTTGTAGCTAATGCGATGAGTGATGTCGGTTGTCAGAATCACACTTGTTTAGTGCTGACTGGCGAACAAGGTAAGTTTAAAACAACATGGCTCGACCATCTTTGCCCAGATCCGTTAAAAAGCTATCTGTTCACAGGGAAGATAGATCCACAGGGAAAAGATGTATTGACCCTGATCGCCGAATACCTGTTTATCAATATTGATGACCAGCTGCGAGCTTTAAACAAACATGATGAGAACGAACTCAAAAACCTGATAACGACTCCGGCTGTCAAGTACCGCAGGCCATACGATACCTATATTGAAGAATACTCTCATCTGGCGAGCTTTATGGCATCGGTGAACGGCAACGATTTTCTGACTGATCCTACAGGCAGCAGACGCTTTCTTCCATTCGAGGTTATCCGTATTGATATCGACAAGGCTTTATCCATCAATATGGATCATGTTTTCTCTGAAATCATGTATTTATACAAACAAAGTGTCCGCTATTGGTTTGATAACAAGGAAATAGAAGAATTACACAGGTTAAGTTCGGGTTTTCATGTGCAAACAGTAGAATATGAAATGCTGATGCAGGGTTTTGAAAAGCCCGATGATACGGACGATTCGTTTATGACAACGGCTCAGGTACTGAACTATCTAAAGATATTTAGCTCTTTGCCCCTGTCAGAGAAACGGATGGGCGAAGCCATCCGGAAGGCTGGATTTACACGGACTCAGAAACGGATTAACCGCAATCCCTCTCCTGTATATGGTTACCGGATAAAGAAGATTAAGCCGAATCCCTTTGTCGATCAAGAACTGTAATAAAGATGATGCATTCTTTTTGCTTACTACCTTACTACATAACAGATAATCCCATGAAAGAAAAAAGATTAGATGTAGTAGGTGCAAAAATATCATCTTACTCTCCTGTTACTACCTTACTACAGTTGTAAGGTATTTAGTTACTACAATTCGATATAGATACTACATATTACAACCTAAAAATAAAACACTTAAGTCATTTGTAGTATGTAGTAAGAAAAAGTTTTACAAAATTAAAAACAAGATTATGACAACATATAACGAAGCAAATAAAATAAGTATCAAAGTCTATCTGGCTAATAGAGGTATCCATCCGGTTAAAGATCATGGTTATTATGGCATGTACCGTTCTCCATTCAGAGAGGACAATAATGCAAGCCTGAAAGTCGATTATAATAAAAATCTATGGATCGATTTCGGAAGCAATGACGGGGGAACAATGATCGATTTGGTTATGCGAATCAATAATTGTTCATTGAACGAAGCAATGCAAGAACTAAATCGATACAACAGTACATCAGTAAATCTGCACAACACTACAACAGCACAACAGCAATCAGAGTCTTTTTCTTTTCACGGCAATAATTCAAAGAAGAATACCCCTGCTATAACAATACAAAAGGTGCTTCCGATCACACACCAAGCCCTGATCGATTATATATCGGAAAGAAAGATAAGTCTTGATATCGCCAAGCAATATTGCTCTGAAATTCATTATTCCGTGAACGGAAAATCTTTCTTTGCTATCGGTTTTCCAAATGATAATGAGGGTTGGATATTACGGAGCGAGCCATTTAAGGGTTGTACTTCTATGGATGTAGCAACATATAACGGAGCAAACAATACCAATAACACAAAAGAATCGTGTTTAGTCTTTGAAGGTTTTACCGATTTCCTCTCCTACCTGACATTAAGGAATATTCATTCTCCCCAAGAGGATGCTATAGTACTTAATTCACTATCCAACCTTCCCAAAGCTATCGACAAGCTAAAAGAATACAAAGAAGTCCATACTTATCTCGATAATGATAGTCCGGGAAAGAAAGCTACTCTAACCATTAAACAAACTCATCCGGCTGTAATTGATCAGTCAGCAAAGTATGCAGGCTATAAAGACCTGAACGAGTATCTTATTTCGATCAGGCAGATACAGCAAAAAGAGAAGCCTAAAACGGAAGTCGAACGGAAACCCTTCAAAGGTTTCAGACCCTAAACTTTCATGCGTACCCAAGGGGCTTTTGAAAAAGCCATAGCCTATTAGGGATTTTTCTTTACGCTCTCGTTTCACTACCACTAAAAAATCCCAATAGGCAAAGGGTGTTCCCCCTTTTGAATCCCCCTGAGCGGTCTGATGACCGCAGTCGCTTTAAGCGACTATTTGGAATGATGAATCATAGTCCACCGACAAGGGATAGGCGGCAGGCATGGTTTCCAATTATCAAAATTACGAACTTTTTAATTAAAAATAGCTATGGGATATGTTGTTCTTCATTTAGATAAATCACCACGAAACGAAGCGGCGATGACAGACCATATAGAACGGAAAGTAATAGCTCCGAATGTCGATCCGAAACGGACACATTTGAATAAAGAATTGATTGAATTTCCCGAAGGAGTAACCAATAGAACGGAAGCGATACAACACCGACTGGAAAATGCAGGGCTAAGCCGTAAGGTCGGAAAAAACCAGGTACAGGTTATTCGACTTATACTCTCCGGCAGTACTGAAGACATGCTGAGAATACAAGCGGAAGGCAAACTCGATGAATGGTGTCGGGATAGTATGGATTGGCTAAAAAAAGAATACGGAGAGAAAAATGTTGTAGCGGCAACTTTGCATCTGGATGAAGATGCTCCGCATATACACGCTTCGGTAGTTCCGATTGTTCAGGGAGAACGGAGAAAGAAAAAATCCAATAAAGAACCGGAAGCTCCCAAAAAGCAGTATAAGAAGAAAAACATAAATAGGCCTCGACTCTGTGCTGATGATGTAATGACCAAAGAAAAGCTGATCCACTATCAGGATAGTTATGCGGAAGCTATGGCTCAATATGGATTGGATCGAGGTATCAAAGGATCGGAAGCCCGGCATATCAGCACATCGGAGTTTTATCGCAATCAAAAAGAAGAGTCCAATAACTTACAGGTAAATATAGGCTTATTGCTGATGCAGGAAGAATCCAGACGCAAGAACATTGAGCAACTCAAACAACAGGAACAAGAGGCAAAGCAAGATTTCGAACAAGCCGAGAAGCAGAAGCAACAGAAAGAAGCCGAATTGCTACAAACAGAACAGGTACTTAGTAAAACTAAGGGCGAATTGAAAACCGAGAAACTCAAAAATACGGCGGCCGATGTAGGTTCTACTATTATGGATGGGATTAGCTCTATGATAGGTTCTTCCAAAGTGAAACGGCAACAGCAGGAGATAGAGTATCTGAAAGAAGAAAAGGAAAATCTAATTCAAGAAGTGAAGACTCTGAAACAGGATATGCAGACCAAGCAAAAGGAACATGAGACTGCATATGATAAACTAAAACAGGAGCTAAAGAAAATCTATGACTTATTTCCAAAGATCAAAGAGTTGCTATGGATTGAAAAGTTGTTACAGACTATGAAGTTTACAGAGAGTCTTATCAAGAATATATTAGAAATAAAACCTGTTGTATTCAAAGGGGATGTATATTCTCCTGAATACAAACGATATTTCAAAACGGAAAGGTCTGTTGCGGAGATCAAGCAACATTCAGAAAAGCCAGACAAATATGAACTGACTATTGACGGAGTGGATGATACAAACTGGTGCAGGAAGAAATATAAGGAATCGTTGGAAGCTTTGGGGATAAAACCGAATGAACCTAAAAAAAATCAGGGACAGAGACGGTAAATCCTAGAAGAAATCAATATAAATTGAAATAGCTCAAACACCTATTTTATCCAACTTTCAAGTGATCATATATGTAACAAAGAGTCATTCCCGATAAGGTATGGCTCTTCGTGTTTTCCAATACTATTGAGTAAGCTGAAATTTTTCAAGTATCCCAATAATTATGGATCAAAATGTTTAGTCGTGCAAATGATTTATCAGTATCAAAAGTTCACCTTTCCATTTACGACCATCCCAACCAATATAGCATATATGGTCATCAGTATGAGATTTAGATTCATCACCTTCGGGAGAATGCACAAAAGTTGTTCCGTCAAACTTCAGTTGCCATTTTTCACCTGCGTCTGAAATGTAGTTTAAAATATTATCAGTATGCCCTTTGTCTTTTTTCCCTTCGGGATAATGATAAAATTTACCATCTTTAAACTCAGCTGTCCAACGGGTTTTATCCCATGTCAGATAGTCAAGATAATTCGAAGCTGTTTTAATCTCTTTTGGATTTTCTAGAGAAGTAAATACAAACCATGTACTTTTCATAATCATTTTTTTTAAATTGTTTTACATTCATTTGTCTTTTATCCTATTTCTTTTTCCTCCTTTCTTTAGAAACAGCTCTATTTTGTTTTTCCTACTCTATTTCCGGCTTTTCGGATACCACCTTTATTTATTCTTTAAAAATCATTTATCACTCTCATTTTTGCATTGTTACCACTCCACAGTAAGAAAAATTTAGATCCTGAACTAAAGTATATATAATATACAAATCCTCCTCCCGGGGTAGGATTTCCCCATTCATCACTTTTAGGTGATCCATAATACAATGAACCTGTAATATTATCTCCACCTGCATCTGTTATTTTAGTATTGAACCAAGTTTGGGCGGAATCGTTTCTATTTCTGTTACTTGGGTAGTCTTCTCCCCATGTCTCGTAATTCATCCCATTATAAGCACAATAAAGGTAATCCATATCTACACTCAGGGGTGTATACCAACCTGTGCCCGCATTATAAGTAGTTCCATAATTTGTAGCCCATGTTTCATCCAGTGCAACCTCTGCCCGTTCATACAATCCGACAATTTTCCCATGTACACTAACCTTATCATACGGATGATTGCCAGCTCCTTGATTACTTAGCCAGAATACAACACCTACAGCCGGCATTCCGCTGATAAGTACTCCGTTTTGGTATATGGCAGTAGGATCTGGATAGTAGTCGCCTACCTTATACCCCTTTTGTATTGTACCCTGTGTTGCAGGATTACCTGTTCCTATCCAACTTGTAATACCACTGGAGCTAACAGTTATACCGGTCTTGCCTACTGTAATATTATATTGATGGTTTTTACCTATCTGAAGTTCTGTATTCGCAGGAAAATTCCATTCAAATTTGCTTGCATTGTCGGTTAGAGTTACAACCAATTTATTTCCCGATAAGGTTTGCGGTATAACAATAGCTGAACTGCTCAACCCATCTGTGGCGGTGTTGGCTATTAATGTCTGCCCGCTGTTGGTTTCCGTTACCGATCCATTTGCCAAACTTACACTGGCAGTAGTAGCAAGATTGGTAATTTCTATTTTAGCTCCTGTCAGATTTGGGGAACCTGTACTCGAAATCAGCATAAAACTGAGCTTGCTTAATGCATGGTTGAATCCCAAATCTACTGTACCACTATTTTTATTGTAACCACCACTGGCGGTATTTGCCGTATTAGCATATAATACATCGATATTGGCAGGACTAGTCTGATTGCTTACATCGACAGGATAAATATAATTCGTTAATGAGGATTTATACGGGTAGTAGGCGATAAAGTCCACTTTGTCTCCATTCTGTGGATAGAAAATAGGCGTGCCACTCACAGGAGTAAATCCGCTTATAACGTTGCCGCCTGTCTGCGCCTTATATTCGACATTATCAGCATCCTCTGTTATATAGCTACTATTAAGGGGTTGCCCATTCTTTAGCATAAAAATGCCTATGGGATCATTCAGCGTCCATTGATTGCCATCATTTGTGGTTTTGGTTTGGACAATGCCTGAACCGAACTGCACGGCAACAGGAGCAGCTTTGCCTCCTACATCCTCATCGCTGTTGCATCCCGTTAGGAGGCAGGATGCAACAAGAAGAGTATATAATCTGATTATTTGCTTCATAACTGTTCAGTTTCTGACTATTTTACTTGGCAGTACCCGAAACAGCTCCTACCTGATCCCATCCATTGATAGTACCACGAACAGCTACGCCTGTGCGTTGCACCGTAACATTGAAGGTGTGTTTTTCAGCTTTGGCAAAAGTTGTGGCAGGGACTTCATAAACAAATACTTCGCTTTTGGCATTGTTCAGAGCGAACTCAACAGTTACCACACCTGCGGTAAAAGACTGGGGCACTACAATCGCTTCGTACAGCTTTCCGCCAGTAGTGTTTTTTGTCAATATGTCTGCAACGGTATTTGGTGTACTCAATAAATCTGTGGTTATGTTATAATTAGCTTTTGTATTCAACCCATTGATGGTTACAGTCATGTTAGCTAGATCGGTTTGTGTAAGCCCGTTATCGGTGTCGGGAGTTGTATTGATTATCACCTTAGTCAACTTGTGATCGAATGCTAGATTTACATAGCTCACTCCTTGTGTTTTGTCGTATCCCGATCCGCTATTGTTGGCCGTTGCCCTCATCAGGTCGATAGCCGACTGATTGCTTTGGTTGGCTACATTTATGGGATATACATAACTGCTTACCGAACCACTGTAGGGGTGATAGGCAATAAAGTCTACTTTCTGCGTAGCATCCACCGGATAGTAAATAGGGGTAGTGGATGTGAAAGTTGCTGCCGCACCTGTGGATGTTGTAGTGTACTTAATATTTTCGGCATCTTCGGCTATAAGCACGTCTCCGGTTTCTACCATATAGATACCGATTGCCTCGTTGCCTTCCCACTGATTGCCATCGCTTCCGCCTACTTTGGTCTGGTTAGCAGATACACCTGACGAAAATTTTACATGTCCGTCGTTTGTTTCGGGTGTGTTGTCTTCGTTACTACATGATACAAGTAAAATTACTGTAATTGCTAATGCTGACAGAAATTTTGTTTTCATAATCTGTTTTGTTTAAATTATTTTATATATTATTTATTATTCCTATTTTATGGTTGAGTTGTACTGTATTTCTTTATATTTCCGCTTGTAAGGGCCACATTTGTTGCGGGAGTGACTGTGTAAGGTATGTCGTTTTTCTTCCACACAAAGCGAATATCCATTGTTTGAGGAGGCACTAATGCCCAGCGAAAAAAGGTATAATAACCACTAGTATATCTTCGCCACATTTGGATCGTATTCTTTGTGCTTCCGGGTATTATACTTTGATTAGCCAAATTTATAGTGCAATCGGTTACTGCCTCCAATAGATTGACTGTTGGTGGGGTGTTAACATTATCAGCTATAGCTAATTCTATCATAGCCAAAGCATGTGAAAATAGTAAAACTAGAACATTGTCATTTTTAGAAACATTCTCCAGTTTAGCCCACAAAAAATCATTTTTCTTATAATACTCACCATCATTAGACGCTTGATCTATCGGTACATTGAAAATGTAAGCATTCGGGTTGGTCATACCGGCATCGTAGGGATAATAGGCATAAAAACTCAAATTATCACCATCGTTTGGGTAATACTGCGGAGTGATGGTAATCCATGCTCCATTGTTGTAAGTAAATTGCACATTATCGGCATAGTTACCCGATGCCAGTAATCCTCCATTACCTTTTACGATGTATACTCCTATTTTATCGCCATTCTGCCACGTACTGATGAAGTTATATGTAGTAGCAACCTTTGTTTTAGGCGCGTTGTCTTCCTCTCCGGCAAAATTCATTGCAAATGTTATCTGTTCGCCGCCTTGTGGGTTCGGAAATAATTCATCATTATCATTGCTACATGAAGCCATCCACACGAGGCTGCCCAGTAACGTTAATAATCGTATTGCTTTCATATATTTTAGCTTTTTTTATTAGTTCTCTTTTACTTTTTTGATGATTACCAAGCTACTCCGCTGCTGCTACCTGTCACCTTCCACCCTGTAATGGTGGCTGCAAATCCACTTTCTTCGGGTGTATTCAGATTGCCTGAAATAGTTAGAGGAACATGTTTGTTCTGATTGAAATTAACCAATTGGGCACTCACATCCGATTCTATGTGTTGAGTCTCGCCATCGGTAAAGGTGATATCCAATATGAGTTTCTTAGTTTCATTCGCCATACCTAACAGACGAACTGTGGCCGTGAGCTTATTGCCATCGCGGGTAAAAGAAGGCGCGATAGATAGATTTGTACCGCTATGCATATTAATCTCATAATCAAGGCTGTTGGCAATACCCGTTAATGTTGCGGAAGTGGACGCAATACGTTTGGGATCGCCTTCTGTTACAGTTAATTCAATAGTCAACTGTCTTACTTGCTGTCGCATTTGCACGGTAATTGTCTCTTCTTTGAAGTCTGCATACCTAGCCTCTGTAGTGGCTGTAAATAGCCATCCGGGAAGGGGATCAACCAAATTACCTGTCATTGTTACTGCTGCGGTTGTCCCTGTGATGCTTATTCTATCAGGGCTGTTATAGATATAAATGGGATAATTACCTGCCTCAAGCTCTGGTAATATGTTCGTGGCTTGTGTATAGTTCAAGGTTTGATTGTTGATTATTACCATGTAACTTGCAGGTTGCTCTATACCCGAGGTACGTTTACTCCAGTCAGTAACAAGTGTCATTTTTCCTTTCAACGGATCTTCGAGGTCTACTCTGGTACAGGATATTACACTTAACAGTAAACAGTTAGCAGTGAATAGGAGTAGCTTGTTTATATTGATTTTCATATCTTGATTTATTTTTCCGTTATCAATTTATTTTCCAGACAAAGGTCATGGAGATACCTGTTGGCCCCCAGTAGCCGTTAGCGGTTTTCTTTCCGTCACGGTAGTCTACACCTCCAATCCGTTGGTATTTTTCCTTGTCATAGAGATGCAGGTAGCCTAAAGAAAATCCTAAGTCGACCATCAGATTTTTGCCTGCATAGAATTGATGACCGAGGGTAAGTCCTCCACCCATATACTTGCCTTGGTTGCCTGTCAGGTTGTACTCGCCCATTGTATATTGGGCTCCAATGTAATTGTATTTGGATTCTCCTATATAATAGCGTGCCTGTGGAGCCAGATTCCACATCCGCCAGTATTTGTTTTGGGTATCCAGGCTCCAGTGTGCCCAGCCACCATCAATAATCAGGCTTACGTGGTCGGAGTTTTTATATTCTATACCCACATTCGGGGTAAGCATTAACCAGGGGATTACATTGGTTCGTAAACTGATACTGCCTTTTGGCGAGTAAGTAGATAATGATTCCGCGTTGCTTTGTCCGTAGGAATACAAGGATAAAGCAAACAGTAGAATAAAGAGGGTATAAGATTTCATCTTGTTCTTTATTTTGTTTATATAGATGTTATATTATATCTTAGGGCAATGGAAATAGCCTGAATTTATTTAGTATCAGAATGAAAATTGTGAGATGATGTGTTAAAACACAGAGTAAAGTTAAGCGAAAATTCTAAAAATAAATCAGGCAAAAGAGTTGTGAGACTTGCTTTTGCCTGATTCTTGACATATTTTATTGTAAAATATTTATTAACAAATAAATACAATGGATATTAATCCTCAAATCCTGACATGTTTTTTTTCGTTTTTTTGAATTGGGAAGGAGAAATACCTGTCATTTTTCGGAATGATTCATAGAAAGAACTGCGGTTGCTAAAGCCTACCCGTATACCGATATCATCGACAGACAAAAATTTATTTCCAGGATCTGATAAAAGGCGGATAGCCTCTTTCACCCGGTATTCATTGATATAGGTGTTGAAATTTTTACCTGTGGTACTATTGATTGCTTTGGATAGGTATTTACGGTTGATACCTACATGTTCTGATAAGATCTCAAGGTTAAAGCCGGGTGAAGTATATAGCTTTTGGCCGACGACAAAAGAGAATATACGTGACATGACAGCAAGGTCTTCTTTAGATACATTGTCCGAGGGATTATCTATACCAACGGGAGTTAGTTTATTCTTATCATTATTTTTGCAGTCAACCTGATTAAGAATAAATGTACCCTCAATTCCTTCTATTGAGTTTGCCCATTCCTGATTTTTCCGAACTAACGTCCTGTAGGCTGATTGTGTACGGCGATAAAGTACTACGATAACGGATAGGGCGGCAACTGATAGTATAAATACGATGGATATAATCAGTATGGCTTTACGTTGTGTTTCAGCTTCCGCTTTTCTTGTTTCTATTTCGTTTTCTGCAATGTTTTGCTTTGCCTGAACGATATACTGAGAGCTACAAACTTTATCTTCTTCCTTATAAATACTTATTAGAGAATCATTATATTCCTGTGCCTTATCTATATCTCCTTGCTTGGCACTGTATTTTGCCAAAATGGTGTACGCCTGCTTTAGACGTTTATTTTTATTATAAGTATCTTTGTGTGCATAGTAAAGAACACTGTCTGCTAACATGGCTATTTGGGATGATTCTTCCATTCCGAAATAGGAAAAACATTGACAGGCATACATTCCGGCAAGATGTCCGTAATCATCCCCTCTTTTCAAAAACGGTAGTACTTCCAGATCCAATGCCAGAGATTTTTCGTATTCTCCTTTCAGCATCGCATTACATGCCAAATGTGACAAGGCAATAGCATTATATACAGGGCGGTTAAGCACAATATCTTTACTCTTCAGTGTAGACTGGAAGTAATAGTCGGAAGTATCCATCTGGCTTATATTGGCATAACAGATACCAATAATTTTACGTGCATCCAGATTGGCACAGTCGGTAAAAGAGCGTGAAGGCTTTTCTGTGATAGCATGTTTAAGTAATTCGATGCTTTTATTAAAGTCATTGAATAGATAATAGGCTTCTCCTAATTTAAAATAAGCGGCTCTTTTATCGGGATATTCTTTCTCTGAAACAACGGATAGCTTCTTTTCGAGTAGTATAGCCATTTCAAAGGCTTTTGTATAACTGGGGGGCTGCGACCAAAAGGCCGTATTGAATGCTTGGAGGAGTAATTCAAGCTCCAAGTTAATATATCGTTTCCTTGCGGCTTGCAGCGACAGGGAATAGTATTCGTTAATTTTTAGGTTTGTTTGATCGTATGTTGTGCTGGGCAGATTAGTAATTTTTTTGTAATGATGGTTCAGTTCTTTACTATCTGAATATGTTTTTTCGATATGTGATACATTGTCATAATCCTTCAATGCTTTTTGATAGGCAGAGACCTGTTCTGAAGCAAGTGTTCGGCGATACAGCTCCAACTCAGGATAAGTTATTTTTGTTTGAGATATGACAAATATTCCTGATTGCTGCAAGAGAAGAATAAATAGCAGCAATACTTGTTTCTGATGATTTCCCAATAATAGTACACGTTTTTTTGTTTTCACAAGAGATTGTTTATCAGCGTTCCCTAACAAAAATAATATTTTTCAGGAAATATTGGATGCAATACTGGAGTAAAAAGAATTTGATTTTTTATTCTTCAATAAGCTAATCGTTGATTGGCTTATTGAATATTCTGAATTCGGCGGTCATTGAAGCCCGAATTAAATCACTATTCTTTCAACAAATCTATCTTTCTCGCAATCTTTTCCCATCTGGAAGGATTTTCTGATAAGAATCAGGCAATTCAGATGTAAGTCTATAGGTTGCCACACCAATTGGTTGAATAGAATCTTTAAGAGCGTATTCCACAATGATGTACTCTTAAAAAAACTGTCATATAATCTATACTTTATAATTCTCCAACCATCAGCCGGAGAAATTCCATTCTTTTATTTCTCCAACTCTGCTTTGACAATATTTTCTAAAACTTTCTTATCTGGTAATTTTAGAAGATATTTTGAAACAAAGAGCTGATCTTCCATATTGACAGTAGTGTATTTTACCAATGTGTCATTTTTATCAGCACATAAAATAATTCCGATTGGGGGATTATCGCCTTCTGTCATCTCTTCTGCTTTGAAATAATTCAGATAAAGAGTCATTTGCCCTGCATCGGCATGAGTAAATTCTCCGATCTTCAAATCTACTAAAACGTGACTTTTTAAAATTCGATGGTAAAACACTAAGTCTATCCGGTAATGAGTATTGTCAAATGTAATTCGTTTTTGGCGAGCTTCGAAACAGAACCCAGTCCCAAGTTCTACCAGAAATTTTTGTAAATGAGTTAGTATAGCTTGCTCCAAGTCTAGTTCTGAGTGGGCAGAATTATCTTCTAAACCCAAAAATTCAAGAATATAGGGATCTCTAAGTATTTCGGAATTAGTGGTAGGCTTTAAACTCTTCACTTTGGCTATAAGTGCCTCTTTATTCGTAGATATAGATGTTCGGAAAGCTAAAGACGTATTTGTGGCTCTTTTCAGATCTCTAACGCTCCAATTGTTCTTGATCGTTTCTACTTCATAAAATAAACGTTCCAAAGGATCTTCAATTTTAAACAACTCTATAAAATGTGTGTATGTGAGTTTCGATAATATCAACTCAACAGGTAATATCATTTCCTCATCGAATTGGCTAATCAGTGATTGGCTTTTTTCTAAACCTTGTATATTCAGCTGATTATCTATGCTTTGCAATAAGCCAATCACTGATTGTCTTATTTGCGGATACCTCTGATAAAAAGTTCTATGATTTTTCAGAGCACTGACAGAAAATCCTTTTACCTCTTTTTGTTTCAATTGAGAGGCTATTTCACCTATCAAATTATCTCCATATTTTGCTTTATCTTCTCCCTTCTGTTCATACTCAACGATATAATATCCAACAAGCCAATTGCGAAGGGTCAGATTTAGATTGACACTCTTTTGAGCATTATCTTGAAATTGATAATGTGCTTGAGAAATACTATCTATAAGTTGGTCAAAGCTCGACTGTCGTTTATTGAGTTCCATATTGGGATTAGTTATTTGTATCTGTAAAAATAATAAAATATAACAAAAACTGAAGTTTAATTCTGCAACCATTAGATGCAGAATTAGAAAATCACTTCTTCAAGTTATTTCTCAATGCTTTCAATCTATCAGCAGCCTGAAAGTTATCGACTTTAATATATCGCATAAATGCAGCTGGACTTTTGTGTCCCGATATTTTCATTAGTTCCTCGGCAGGAAAGCCCGATAGATACATATTGGTACAAAAGGAACGCCTACAGGTATGTGACGAGATCATTTCCCATTTCTTGTTTACCTCGGCAACCCTATTGTTTCCTCTCTTTCTCACGACTTCTACTTTGTGGATAAGTTTTATTCTCTGTCCTAACTCTTTTACTCGTTCATTAAATTTATAACTATGGACTTTCGGTAAATTATAATCATACTTCTTAAGAATATCAGGCACATAGTCAATCATTGGAATAACAACGGCTTTGTGTACTTTACGTTGCTTAATATTAATATTCCCATTGATATGATCAATGTGCTCCGAGTTTAGTGTAGATAAATCACTATATCGAAGGCCTGTATAACAGCCCACTATGAAGATGTCTCTTATTTCTTCCAATTCCTTATCCTCAGATAAGTCAAGCCTATAAATAGCCTCTAATTCTTTTTCATTGAGATAAATTGCATCCGTCTCTTCCTCTACAACCTTGAATGATTTCAAATCAATATTAGGAATCACTCCTTTCGTAATTTGATAGTTGACAAATCCTTTTAGCAGTCGTACAACTTTTCCTGCCGAATTAGTAACTAAACCAACTGTTCCATCAGGTTTGACAGCTTTGTAGAAAAGA
This sequence comes from Dysgonomonas sp. UBA7710, assembly GCF_002482385.1. Classification (GTDB taxonomy): domain Bacteria; phylum Bacteroidota; class Bacteroidia; order Bacteroidales; family Dysgonomonadaceae; genus Dysgonomonas. The sequence continues at coordinate 15,156 of NZ_DLFW01000048.1, forward strand.
TAATCCATAAATTCATTATAGAATTTAAGATTCAAATTTCTGAATGTGACAGGCTGAGATGAATATTCTTTGAAATTAGTGAGGTGCTTTCGCAATGTCTTATAGTCTTTTACTTGATCTTTAGAAACATGGGGAGCTTTTTCTTCAATATACAGCTCCAATGTTTTAAACATATCTACTCTATTCGAACGTTGCTCATACTCTCTATTCTTTTCCAATTCGAGCAGAATATAGTCCACAGTAGGGTCAATAGTATTGTCCACTGCATAACTGAGTATTTCGCCAAGTTTAGATGTTATTTTGGTAAGTACAAGATCAATCTCTTCAAATTGCGGACAAGCTCGCTTTATCCATTTTTTCTTATTATCCCAATGCTCAGGCTTTATGTCGTAACCTGTTGCGATAAGAGTTCTTCGAGAACGAGAATAGTTATAGCATACATACAAAGGAGTAGTCCCATCTTGAGAAATACGTTTCGCTAGTATATAAGGAACATAATTTGCCATACTTTTTATATTTAAAAGTGTCGTGCATTTGTCGTGCAAATCTACAAAAACTATTGAACAATGCAAACAAAATGGGAAATTATAAAAATATAAAGTATTGATATATAGTAATTATTGTAAAATATAGAAAAATATTAAAAATAAATAAGAGTCCCGTCCATACCGCAGAAGCCTTAAGATAAAGGGCGACAGAAGTAAGACAAGCCCTTCATATTCACTGAATATGAAGGGCTTTTTTCTTTTTTATCTGTTTAGGCAGAAAGACAACCGAAAGACAAAAAAGGCATGACTTGTGATATTGTAAAATAACAGATATATAGGAAATAATAAGTTTTGACATCTCTTAACCAAGAGGTATAAAGTCTCCTTTTTACATTTGCAGAATAAGATAAAAAGAACTTTAACAAGTTTTAAACAGTAAGCTGGTATATAATCACAAAAAAAAATGCTAAATATTGATAGACAGATGTTTAATTCTATGCTTGATTTGAATTGTTTTCTTTATTTCTTTCGTGGTGTAGTAATTAATACAGGAACTTTTGAATGTAAAATAATATGTTGAGCAATACTGCCCATAGCAAACAACGCAAAGCCACTTTTCCCATGTATACCTACAACAATTAAGTCTGCACACCAATCTTCAGCAGTTTGTAGTACATCATCTTTGGGGTTACCTTCAGGCATAAATTTTAAGATGTTATAATCCGATCCATATATTTTAATAAATTGATCTAATGTATCTAAAGCTTCTTTCTTCAATGCTATAAGTGCTTCATTTGGCATTATCCCTGCATCAGGATTACCAACAGCCTTCGTTTTGTCAACAACAAATATGAGAGCTATTTCGGCATTAAGTTGTTTTGCCAATTCGACACCTTTTTTTACCACATTCAAAGAGTTTTCACTACCATCAACAGCTATCAAAACCTTTTTATAGTTTTCTGTTACTTTTTCCTCAAAGTTTGGAAGATTTAAACTGATTTGATCTTCAATGATGCTGATTTCACTATTCTCAAACTGCTCTTTATATTTATCTAAAAATGAGTTAATCGTCTCTTTTTCTCCTGACAATTCGATACATTGAGGATGCTTAAGAGATAATATCTCTGGATGTTCTGTCTGTATTTTCGAGTGATGTGCAAGGTAACCAGCTGTTACATGGAAGGAGATTGCTTGGTTAATTCTGGCTTCTTTAGCTGCTTTTAATATGTAATGAGAAAAACCATTGTGAAATAGTCTTTGCATGAAAGTAAGCCCTTTTACTTTTTGTCCGTGTTCAAAATAGATTCGAACGGTAATATTATTGTTATTCATTGTATTTTATTTTATATGTTGTCCTTTAAATTTTCCGTATATAAGATGTTTCGGGCTTCCCACTATCTGAGAAGCGTATATTCCGGTATGTCCTGAAAACAGATATGAGATAACACAGGCAATGCCAATGTAGATAGCACTTTCCGCTCCAAACAATTCTATTCCCATAAGGGTACATGCAATAGGAGTATTAGTTGCTCCTGCAAATACACCGACAAATCCCATTCCCGCCAACAGTGCCATTGGCAAAGGAATAATTCCAAATAATGCACTTCCTAATGTGGCTCCAATAAAAAATAACGGAGTAACTTCCCCTCCCTTAAATCCAACTCCGATAGTAAATGTTGTAAAAAGTATTTTTGCTAAAAAGTCATACCAATCCTGCTGTACAGAAAATGATTCAACAATAGTTGGCACTCCAAGTCCGATATATTTTGTTGTGCCTAAGCCCCAAACAACGAGAGCGATAATCACTCCACCTATAAACGGACGAAGTGGTGCATACTTTATCTTATCTTTCGCCAATTTAGTCCAAAGGTGTACCGAACGGGAAAAAAGCATGGCTGTAAGACCAAACAGAATACTAACAGCTACCGCAAGCAAGATATTCAGAATGCTTAACTCGGGAACGAAAGGAATACTATAATGAGTATGTGCTACACCCCACAAGTGACATGCCAGATGGGCGAAAATAGCCGCCAGAAAACTCGGTAATATAGCTTCATATCTCATTCTTCCTACAATAATCACTTCCAATGCAAAGACCGCTCCTGCCAGTGGTGTGCCGAATACCGAAGCAAATCCTGCACTAATACCCACTATAATCATTATTCTATGGTCACGCTGCTTTAATCTGAATATGCGGGAAAACTGACCGGCAATTGCTCCTCCCATTTGTACAGCAGTTCCTTCCCGTCCTGCCGAACCTCCAAAAAGATGCGTGATAACCGTCCCTATATAAATAAGAGGTGCCATCTTAAAGGGGATAATATCTTTGGGCGCATGTATTTCTTCTATCAGGTAATTATTTCCTTTTACGACATTACCACCCCAGTAATGATACATTAATCCGATAAGCAGACCCGCTATAGGTAACAATGCAATTATCCATAGATGTGACTCCCTGTAATTTGTTACTAAATCGAGTGAAATAAGTAATAAGGCTGATGCCGAACCAATCAATGCACCTGCAATTAATGTTATAATTAACCATTTGAACAAGTAAAACAGGAGTGGAATCTGTTCTATTTTAATCATTAACCTTTTATATGAATTTATCCGGTACATATTATAGTTACAAAACATAAAGAAAGGTGACTATTTCTAATCACCTTTCAAAGTGAAATACTTAGTTATTTTTAAATGTTTTTTTCCCCGCGAATAGAGAGTTTTTACCTAACTCATGCTCGATCCGCATAAATTGGTTGAACTTCTCAACACGTTCGCCCCTGCATCCGCTACCTGTTTTTATATGACCGGCATTAAGTCCAACTGTCAGATCTGCGATAAAAGTGTCTACCGTTTCGCCACTGCGGTGCGAAATGAATGTATTGTAGCCATTCTTATTTGCCAGTTCCATTGTTTCCAATGTTTCAGTTACTGTACCTATCTGATTTAATTTTATAAGAATAGAATTGGCAACACCTTTGTCGATACCTTCTTGAAGAATGGCTTTGTTGGTGCAAAAAATATCATCTCCAACTAACTCTGTTTTGTTTCCCAAATCTTTGGTTAAAGCTTGCCAACCTTCCCAATCGTTTTCAGCCAAGCCGTCTTCAAGTAACACAATAGGATATTGTTTCGTCCAGTTTTCCCACATTTTTATCATTTCATCACTGGTTAGCAGTTTGCCTGTACTCTTGAATAATTTATACTTTCCGTTTTCCCACAATTCACTAGTAGCGGGGTCGAGGCAGATACTGACATCTTCTCCGGGCTTATAGCCTGCTTTTCTAATGGCTTCGAGAATAACCTCTACTGCTTCTTCGTTTGATTTCAAATCCGGTGCAAAACCACCTTCATCACCGACACCTGTACTCAGCCCTTTTTTATTTAATACAGCTTTCAATGTGTGAAACACTTCTTCTCCCATGCGTATTGCTTCACGGAATGAAGGAGCATTATGCGGAGCGATCATAAATTCCTGAAAATCTACATTGTTATCAGCATGCTTACCCCCATTGATTACATTCATACAAGGTACAGGCAGTATATAGGCATTACTGCCTCCTAAGTATTGGTACAACGGAGTTTTTCTACTCAATGCTTTTGCCCTTGCATATGCCATCGAAACGGCTAAAATAGCATTTGCTCCGAGTTTCGACTTGTTTGGTGTCCCATCCAAATCGATCATTAAATAATCAAGTTCGCGTTGACTGTGGAAACATTTACCTACGATTTCATTAGCGATAATTGAATTTACATTATCAACCGCTTTTAGTACTCCTTTACCTCCATAACGTTTTTTATCTCCGTCCCGGAGTTCTGTTGCTTCTCTTTCTCCTGTGGATGCACCACTGGGAACCATTGCCCTTGCCTGTGTTCCGTCTTCCAGTAGGATATTGGCTTCTACGGTAGGATTTCCTCTTGAATCGAGAATCTCTAATGCTTCTATTCTTGAAATTTTCATAACTTAAGTTTTATTTATTGATAATATTGCCAAAATGATATAAGGATACAGCACACAAAATATTTTGTATGTGATTAAAAATGTGATTAAGAAGAGTCTTGCGGAAATAAAAAATCCGCTACCGAATGCCTGTATATATAACTCCTACCCATAATCTACTAAGATTAATTAAATGGTAGGAACTATCAGCTATTTGATTAGCGGTTTATAACAGGGAAGTCCCATTCCCTTTAGAATAATGATACAAATGTAAATAAACTTTTTTACATTCTGCTAATCACTAGTAAAAGATATGTTTTAAGTTATTATCTATTTAATATTGCCTAATTCATTATTATTGTTTTTAGCTTATAGAATCTTCATTTTTTACTACTTTGTAACTGTAGTTTATTACGTTATGTAGAAAAAGAGAAATATAGAGATATTGCCTCTCCGGATCTCGGCATATATCTCGAAAAAGAAGAGTGGGAAGGTGAAAAGGTTATTGCTAATCATTTGAGAAATATAAGGTACTGTCGGTATGAAAATAGATAAAACTTGCATCGCAGGAAGAAAAAACGGAAGAAGGTATTAGAGAAAAATAACTATTTTCAAAAACAAATCCAAATTTAGATAAGCTACAAGTTTGTTATCAAAAAATATAAAATTTATATTTGATTACAAATAATGTTGATTTATGTGTCTTTATATATACAACATATAATCTAAATATTCAGAAAACACAAAAGTCTGATTCTGATTAACTAAAGTAATCATAGTAAGACTATAAATTTGATTGAGGATGTCTCAGGATTCATTTACACAAATAACCTCTGCTGAATTTGGAAAGTTATTTGAACAGTATAAGTCACAATTTGTGATAGTTGCTCGTTCATATGTCCGGGATGTTATGGTTGCAGAAGATTTGGTTATGGATTGCTTCATCTCTTTCTGGGAAAACAGAAACAAGACAGAAATAGTTCACAATATACCTTCATATATATTAATTTCGATAAAACGTCGCTGTCTAAATTGGCTGCGGGATCAAAGTATACATTTAAAGGCACAAGAAGATATTCATTCGACAGCATTACGCGTAATATCGTCACGTATAGCAACTATTGAGACAAACGATCCAAACGGCCTTTATGCAGATGAAATAGCCGCTATTATAAAACGGGAATTGGCAAATATGCCTAAACAAACACGCAGGGTATTTCTTGCTAATCGTTTTGATAATATGACCTATAAAGAGATCGGAGAAAAATTTGGATTGTCTTTTAATCAGGTCAATTTTGAAATCCGGAAAGCAACCCAAATTCTTAGATTATCATTGAGAGATTATCTTCCATTACTTATAATGTTGGGTATTAGACAGTTTTTTCTGTAAAATCTTTGTAAAATAAAAAAATCTCTTTTTAATTGCAAACAACCAACTATTAAGTGTCTTTATTATAGTATGGAAAAAGAATTACTCATAAAGTTTTTAAAGTGCGAAACAACACCGGAAGAAGAAAAGCTTTTGGTTGATTGGCTGGAAGCAGAACCCGAACATCGCAAAGAATTAGATTCGATGCAATTGATAATGGAGGGTATGGCCCTATGTGCTCCCGAGTTACAAGACATGACTTCAGACAAAACTTCACTTCGTGTTTCGCTATTTACAAAACTTACAAAAATATCTGTAGCCGCTTCAATAGTAATAATTATTGCAGCAGGTATCGGCTATAATTACATTTCAGATAAATTGGATAATCTGTCTAACCAAAAGACAATGGTAGAAGTTCCCGGAGGACAACGAATATGTATAAAATTAGGTGATGGCACCGAAGTTTGGCTTAATTCGGGTGCAAAGTTGGAATACCCATCTGTTTTTTCAGGAAATCAACGTCTTGTAAAATTATCCGGTGAAGCAATGTTCAACGTAAAACATGATGAAAAACATCCTTTTATAGTAGAAACTTATGCTTGTAATATTGAGGTACTTGGCACAAAATTTAATATTAATGCCAATGAATCATCAAACAGTTTTTCTGTAGCCCTAATGGCTGGTTCAATAAAATTGACGAACAAACTTAGCCCTGAGAGTTCCATTATAATGAAAGTTAATGAAGAAGTAACCCTTAAAGACGGATACTTACAACTGGAAAATATTAAGAATCATGATGAATACCTTTGGCCTGAAGGAATTATAAGCATCCATGATACAACATTTGAAGAGCTTATGGCCAAATTTGAACAAATCTTTAATGTTCAAATAGAAATACGAAGTAAAAAAATCCCGAGTATTAATTATAATCGTGGTAAAATTCGCGTTTCTGATGGGATCGATCATGCTTTAAAAATATTGCAATTGTCATCAGACTTTACTTATAAAAGAGATCCGGAGACGGGAGTAATAACAATTCTATAATGATTTTATCAACAAAACCTTAATATGCCTATGGAATAACAAAAAGAATAACCTAACCTCAATCTGCCATTTACATAATAAAAACCTGCCAATGCTGTAACATCGACAGGTCGTGAATCGCAGTTAATTAACTTTAAAGTTCTAACTACTAATGATTCTTATTTCACAAAGTTATGGATAAAAAAAGTATTCAGCAAAAAAAATGGTTCTTTACCACTATGTTAGCCATTTGTTTTTTTCTGATCAACCAACAATCTATTCTTGCACAAAATACCCAGGTGACTATAAATATGCGGAATGTCCCGATGGAAAGTGTAATGAATGAAATCGAAAAACAAACCAAATACCTCTTTATATCAGATAAAGAAGTAGATATCAAGCAAAATGTAAGTGTTAACACGCAAAATAAGCCACTCAGTGAAGCGCTGGAGCAAATGGTAAAAGGAACAGACATTACTTATAAAATAAGTAACTCTAATATTCTTTTATCTAAGCAAGTTGTCCCTGCTGATAAAGTTGAAACGCTATCAGGGATTGTATATGACGAGCACGGAGAACCTGTTATCGGAGCCTCTGTTGCAATAGACGGCACTACAAACGGGACCTTGACAGACATAGATGGTGCTTTCTCTTTACGGGCTTCTATTTCCGGAAACACATCCCTGCGAGTTTCTTATGTAGGTTATGAATCTGTTATAGTACCGGTTGGTAATAAAATACAGTTCAACATTACACTTCAGGGAAAGGATAATATTTTAGATGCTGTAGTTGTCACAGCCTTGGGCATCAAGCGTTCGGAGAAAGCGTTGAGTTACAATGTAACACAGATAGATGCCGAGTCCGCGTTGACTGTGAAAAGCGCCAACTTTATCAACTCTCTGAGTGGTAAAGTTGCCGGTTTGAACATTAATGCATCCTCTTCCGGTATCGGAGGTGCCAGTAAGGTCGTCATGCGAGGTTCTCGTGGAATTGAGCAGTCGAGTAACGCTCTTTACGTAATAGATGGTATCCCTATGTACAATCTTAGTGCGGCGGGAGGAAGCGAGGAATTCCAATCGCAAGGATCCAGTGAAGCCATCGCCGATATCAATCCTGAGGACATTGAATCCATATCCGTTTTGTCGGGTGCAGCTGCCGCAGCTCTTTATGGTAGCAACGCCTCAAATGGAGCTATCCTTATTACAACAAAAAAAGGGCATATAGGACGTACTACAGTTACCGTATCAAGCAATACTGAGATGCTGAATCCTTTTGTCATGCATAAATTTCAGGATAGGTACGGAACATCCGGCACGGAAGCCAGTTGGGGCTCTCGTCTAAACGCCGGCAACTACTACGGATACAACCCGAAAGATGATTATTTCCAAACAGGTCTTATTGGTACGGAAACGGTTACCCTGTCTACAGGTTCTCAACAGAATCAGACTTACCTGTCGGCTGCTGCTGTAAATTCACGGGGAATAGTGCCTAATAATAAATACGATCGTTACAATTTTACCTTCCGTAATACGACATCTTTCTTAAATGATAAAATGAAACTTGATATGGGTATGCAGTATATCATACAGAAAGATGATAATATGGTGAACCAGGGCGTATATGCCAATCCGGTTGCATCTGCTTATTTGTTTCCGCGGGGAAACGACTGGGAAGAATATAAAATGTTCGAACGTTTCGATCCTGCCCGTAATTTATATACCCAGTATTGGCCACAGGGTGGCGGTTCATTTCGTTTGCAAAACCCATACTGGATAAATTATCGCAACTTGCGTGAGAATGAAAAAGACCGTTACATGCTCAGTGCTGCACTGTCTTATGATATTCTGAGTTGGTTGAATGTTTCCGGACGGGTTCGCGTGGATAACTCTACAAATACATATAAACAGAAATATTATGCCAGTACCGAGCCTGTTATCGCCGAAGGTTCACAAAACGGTTACTATGGTGTAACCAATACGGGAGACAAACAAACATATGCAGATATCCTTATGAATGTCAACAAGCATCTTGGCGAAGATTGGTCATTGACAGCGAATGTCGGTGCTTCTTACTCCGATAATCGTTCAGATGCTCTCTCTGTTTCGGGGCCTATACCTGCAGATGGACTTGCGAATTATTTCACTATCGCCCAGTTGGATAAAGCGACAACTAAACGATCGGAAAACGGTTACCGTGAACAAACTCAATCTGTTTTTGCTTCCGCTGAAGTGGGTTACGAGAGTACATATTACCTGACGTTCACCGGACGTAACGATTGGCCTTCACAGCTTGCAGGTCCCCGCTCTGCACAGAAATCGTTCTTCTACCCATCCGTAGGTGGCTCGATTATTTTATCTGAACTTTTGACTTTACCTCAAAATATATCCTATCTGAAACTACGCAGTTCATGGGCATCGGTAGGTCTTCCATTTGCACGTTTTCTGGCTTATCCTACTTTCTCATGGGATGATTCAAAAGGGAGCTTTACTTCACAATCAGCCTATCCGTTGTATAACCTGAAACCGGAACGGACTAATTCCTGGGAGATAGGTCTTACTTCCCACTTCTTTAAAAATTTTAATCTGGATGTGTCATATTATAATACAAAAACCTATAACCAAACGATGAATGCTAATTTATCTCCTACAGGTGGTTATAGTACATTTTATGCGCAAACAGGTGATGTAAGCAATCATGGTATAGAACTTTCTTTGGGTTACAAAAACACCTGGAATAAATTTACCTGGAGTTCTAATTATACTTTTAGTGCCAATAAGAACAAGATTAACAACCTGATAGATGGATATATACACCCGTTGACCGGAGAAACAATCACAAAAGAAGAAATGAATGTAGGCGGTTTATCTAAAGCGCGCTTCATTTTAAAGAAAGGTGGTTCGTTAGGAGATTTATATTCCATGGCCGACTTGCAACGTGATTCGAACAACAATATTTATGTAGATGCAAGCGGTGCTGTAAAGGTGAATGATCTGGCAGAAGGTATCTATCTGGGCTCTGTCTTTCCTAAATCAAATATGGCATGGCGCAATGACTTCTCGTTGGGCAATTTCGGATTAGGCTTCCTTGTTTCAGCGCGTTTTGGCGGCGTCGTTTATTCAGCGACACAAGCAGTTCTCGACTCTTACGGCGTATCTGAAGCAACAGGAAATGCCCGTGACAATGGGGGTGTAGTTATCAATGGTAATGATGTGCTGGATGCACAACAATGGTACTCATTAATTGGAGCTGATAGTGGTATTCCTTTGTTCTACACCTATAGCGCTACGAATATACGTTTACAGGAAGCTTCTTTCAGCTATACGATCCCTCGTGCAAAGATTAATAATATTGCAGACATCACACTTTCATTGGTAGGTCGCAACCTGTTTATGTTCTATTGCAAGGCTCCGTTCGATCCTGAGGCTGTTGCCACCACAGGCAATTACTATCAGGGTATTGACTATTTTATGATGCCAAGTTTGCGCAGCATAGGACTCAATGTAAAACTTAAATTCTAAAACTCAGACAGTATGGAATTACATAAAACCATAGCAAAGTTTATCATGATCGGCGCAATCCTTTTTGGTATAGCCGCTTGCACATCGAATTTCGAAGATTATAATAAGAATCCTTACGAACCGGATGTAGATGATATGATGGCAGACGGGTACTTAGTCAGAGCTCTTGTATTGAATATGCAGGATGTGATGATGCCCGAAAATGAGAATTTCTCTCAATATGTTGACTGTCTGATGCCGGGTGGATTTTCCGGATATATAGCCGATTCTAACCTGGGCACCGGCTGGTCCGGACGTTTTGCGACTTACAACCCATCGGAAAACTGGTCGAGGGTTCCTTTTGGCGATTTCTATGAGAAGTTCTATCCTGATTATTTCCAATTGGTAAACCAGAGCGAAGATGAACTTTTTCTTTCACTGGCCGAATTGTATCGCATTGCTGTGATGCTTCGTGTAACCGATACATATGGCCCGATACCTTACACAAAAGTGGGTGTCGACAATGCTATTAAGTCTCCTTACGATTCGCAAAAAGACATATATACGAAAATGTTCGATGATCTGGATAATATCATTGCAGTACTCACCAGATTGTCTACCCAACAGTTCAATGCAGGAGCAGACCGCATCTTTGGAGGTAATATCGCTTCCTGGGCAAAGTTTGCGAATTCCCTGAAACTTCGTATGGCTATGCGTATAGTATATGCTGATGCAACCTTGGCGAAAACAAAAGCGGAAGAAGCCGTCAACTCTGAATTGGGTGTAATGACAGCATCTACAGATGGCGCTTTTCGCAAAGTAGCCGATCATAATCCGTGGGAACGCTTCATGCCTAACTGGTCTGATGCCCGTATTTCCGCCGACTTGGTTTGCTATATGAATGGATTTAATGATCCTCGTCGTCAGGTATATTATAACAAGTCAACCTTTGGCACTACCTCGAATGGAGGTTACACCGATGCGGAAGATTATGTAGGTTTGCGTCGCGGAATCAGGCAGGGAGAATTTAATTCATGGTCTCATGGCTATTCTTGCATGAATGTTACCACTGAAGATGATATCCTCGTTTTTCCGGCTTCCGAAGCCACTTTTTTACGTGCTGAGGGTGCCCTTCGCGGATGGAATATGGGAGGTACTGCCCAGGCTCTTTACGAGGAAGGTATCCGTATATCGTTCGCTGAACGGAATGTTACAGGGGCGGATGCTTATATTGCAAATGCTACGGGAAAAGTGACAGCCTACAGAGACCCACTAGCCAGAAAATCCGGACAAATCTATGATTATTCCGGCTCTATTGTGTCCAATGTGACTGTTGCATGGGATGAGGCTTTCGATTTTGAGATAAAACTGGAGAAAATAATTACCCAAAAGTGGATAGCTATATTCCCTAATTGCATGGAAGCCTGGTCGGAATATCGCCGTACCGGATATCCTAAGTTAATGCCGATGGCAGTCAACTTGAGCGGAGGAATCGTTAATGATGCTGAAGGGATAGCCCGTCTGGCTTATCCTACGAATGAGTACCGCGAAAACAGGGAAAACGTAGAAGCTGCAGTTAGCTTATTGACAAGGGAATCGAGCAATAAAAAAGGTGATTCCATGGCTACCCGTGTATGGTGGGATTGCAAACCTGGTAAATAATCCGTTTTAACTAAGAATAATTATGAAAAAATATAAGAAAAATAATATTTCTCTAATGCTTTTTTCCATGCTGGCAGCCATACTGATGGTATCCTGCAATGATTGGACAGAGGTGGAAACAATCGATCTCAACAAGGCGAATGTAGCAGAAGAGAACCCGGAACTTTATGCCCGATATCTGGAAAACCTGCGAGAGTATAAAGAATCAGATCACGTTCTGGTATATGCCTGGGTTGATAACAGTGAAAAGAAACCTTACACCAGGGCGCATCACATAACAGATCTTCCCGACAGTGTAGACATAATTGGACTGATACATCCGGATAAACTCGCCAACTGGGAGTTGGAAGATATAAGCAAAGTGCGCAGTGAGAAGGGAACGAAGGTTATCTACACGATAGACTTTGAGACAATCAAAGCCGCATATAACGCCAAACTTGAATTAGCCACCGAAGAAGAACCGATTGCATTGGAATTTCTTGACTTTCTGACTGATTCTTTGGAGTACTCACTCAGCTTGGTGAACAAATACAACTACGATGGTATTTGTATCGGTTATGCCGGAAAATCACGGCTTCATATGCGTCCTGATGAATTGAAACAATATATCGAAAACGAAACCGCTTTCATCAATATTATGAGAGACTGGAAAAGACGTAATCCGGGGAAAATAACAATATACGAAGGAAAGCCTCAAAATCTGATAGATTCTTCATTACTAGATGATTGTCTGTCTATCCTTGTTTCAGGAAAAACAGCAACAGCAAAGGATGAATTGACTTATACTTTATTACTAGCGAACATAGATAATATTGCAAAAGATCGTTTCGGAATGGTGGTAATGGCTATTGATCTGAATGATCCGAACAAAAGTATCGGATATTTTGCCGACGGAACAGTGACGATGGAAGGACTCGCCGACTGGGCGCCGGTTCCGCATGGTGGAATAAAAGTAAAAGCCGTGGGTGTTTACAATGCATCTACCGATTACCATACCACTGTAAAGGATTATTACTACCTGAGAAAAATTATTTCGAGTGTTAATCCATCCGTAAAATAAAAGAAGAAATGATTATGAAAAACAGAATCAATAATTTAGTACTTTCATTTTTTGTAGCATTCTTGGCTTGCGGTGCATTCACTTCTTGCGGAGATGATACGGAAAATTATGATAATAAAGCTTTCACCACTTCGGAGAAAGTTGGCTCTATACTGCTGATGGGAACTAATGAAACAGAGAGCAGAACCATTCAGACTTCTATTGCCAAGCCCGAAGGATCTGATATTGTAGTGACTTATAAAGTGGACGAGTCTTTAGTAAGCCAATATAATATGACATATGAAGATAATGCCATTATCCTTCCCGGTGAATATTATGAGTTTACAGAGGCGGTATCTACCATTGCAGCCGGTACAGTGAAAGGTAGTGATGTGGAAATAAGTTTCAAAAACCTTTCCGGCTTAGACCGTGATTTAGTTTATGTATTACCAATAACCGTGGCCCAATCAAATATTGAATTCCTGAAAAGCGCCCGTAATACTTACTTCGTAATTAAAGGTGCTGCCCTGATTAATACAGTAGCCGATATTACAGAAAATTACCTTTCGCTACAGAATCCGGGGACTTCTTCCTTGAAAGATATGAAAGAGGTATCTATAGAAGTATTGTTATATGTAAACAAGTTTGGGAAACTTATTAGTACAGTAATGGGTATCGAAGGAAGCTTCCTTTTCCGTATTGGCGATGCAGGAGTCCCTGACAATCAGCTCCAGTTAGCTACTTCCAGTGGAAATATCACAGATGCAGCCTGGCAGTTACCGACCAACGTATGGGTACATTTCGCTGCTACTTACAACTCGGCTGATGGTGCTGTGAATGTTTATATCAATGGTGTCAAAAAAGGCGATACTAAAACAACAAATTATCGAAATAGCGTGAACTGGGCTACATCAAGCTTCTATGTCGGAAAATCGTATGACGACAATCGTTATATGGAAGGAACTATATCCGAGTGCCGGGTGTGGAACCGTGTACTTACTGCAGATGAAATTCAAGGGAAAGATCATTTTTATGTAGTAGCGCCTGACAGTCCGGGCTTAGCAGCATATTGGAAGTTCAACGAAGGAAGCGGACAGATAATAGCTGATCATACAGGGCATGAGAATACCATAGTTGCAAACAAGACAATTACATGGATGCCGGTTTCGTTGCCTAAATAACAGTCTTATAACTTTTAAGAAAAGAATTTATGAAATATTTAAAATCTAAATATTGGATTGCAGCCTTTATGCTGGCAGGCAGTTTGCTTACAGCCTGCTCCGAAGATATTACAGTAGGAATTCTCGATGAAAACAGATATTCTACAGGGGACGGTTCTGTAATGGGCTACATTAGCGACAACAACGGAAAGCGAATGTTCTCGAATGTAGAATTCCGCGATGCAGGTGATATGTACCTGCAACTGAAGACGACAGCAAAACTTGCCTCGGAAGCTACAGTAGCTGTAAGCTATGACGAAACTATACTTACCGAATATAATAATACCTACGGTACTACTTACGAAGTTTTTCCTCAGGCAAAAGTTATATTGGCTGATGGTGGAACTATCAGCCTGAATAAAGGTTCGGAGCAATCAGCTGCCATGAAAATATCATATACTTCAGATGGTAGTCTTTCTCCTGAAAAAAGCTATGTTATTCCTTTGCGTATGAAAGTAACTTCGGGCGATTTTAAATTAGCGGAAGCTGACCAAACCCGCATGATATTCATAAAAGACCTGACCGGAATTCCTGACTGTACCAAATACGTAGATGGTGCTCCGGGTGTTAAAGTATTCAGTTGTATGGAGGTTAATGATACCAATCCGCTAAACAATCTTAGCTTTACATTAGCCAGTAACGGTAAACCGTTAGTAGATGCTTTGATTATTTTTTCCGCGAATATCAACTATAACGAAGAAACCGGACGGGTATATATTTTCAACAACGAAAATGTAAAAGCCATTCTTGATAACCGTGAGAAATACCTGAAGCCATTACAAGATAGAGGTATAAAGATTATATTAGGGCTTTTAGGGAACCATGACCGGTCGGGAATAGCAAATATGAGTAAAGAAACAGCTCAGGAATTTGCCAAGGAAGTAAAAGCAATGTGTGATGCTTACCAACTGGACGGAATATTTGTAGATGATGAATATTCAAACTATGAATACAGTAATATAACTCCCGGATTTGTATATCCCGGTAAGGAGCCGGCAGCACGCCTCTGCTATGAAGTAAAGAAAATTCAACCGGAACGATGGGTGGTTGCTTATGCTTATAGCACAACATACGGCCTGCCTGTTATTGATGGTATGAATTCCGGCGAGTTTGTTGATTATGCATTACATGATTATGGTGGTTCTTCAGATTTAACCTCTTATTTCCCAGGAATGCCTAAAGCTAATATGGGCCTGTATTCACAAGAGTTTTCACAAGGACGTATAGCAAGTGAAAGTAACTTGAAAAGAATGCGCGACAACGGATATTTGTCACATATGATCTTTGCTATGGACCCTAACCGATCTAATTTTGCTCTTCAATATTTGGCTATGCAAAGAATGGCAAGAGCATTCTACGACGATGAACTGGTATTTGATGGTATTAAGTATCCGAAAGACTGGAGATAGGAAAGCGTACTAATCATTTAAATGTGAAATGAATTATGAAAACCATAAATAAAATAATACAGATGTTGGTCGTAGTCATGTTGTTGCCCATTGGGTTTACTGGATGCAACGATGACGACAATGAAACTATAAATCCCGGAGGCGAAACCGAAGTTCCGGCATTTACACTTGGACAGGAATCTATTAGGGTAAAAGTAGGCGTTGAGAATAAAATAACTGTGGATGTAAAAGAAGGGGGAGGAGAATATGATGCATTTATTTTGGATGCAAATATAGCCAAAGCTGAAATTGTAGATGGAGTGGTGAAAGTAGAAGGAGTTGCGAATGGGCAGACCTCATTGATCGTTTCTGATAAGTATAGCCGCTATCGTAAAGTGCCGGTTAGTGTGTACACCACCGATAAGCTCCAGTTAAGTCATGAAACATTTGACTTGGTAACCGTATTAGGTAATTCTAAGACTCTGACTGCGAATGTAGTGTTAGGTAACGGCGGATATGAAGTTACATCAAACAATCCTGCCGTGACAGTTAGCGTGAATGAAGAAGGGGTTATCAGCATGACTGCTGTTTCTAAGAAAATAGAATTTACAGCTATAGTTACGGTAACGGACTGTACCGGGCTATCGGAAGATATTGCGGTTACAGTAACGGCATCTATGAATCCTTTTACGGATGCAGAGTTAGAAACTATTATGCTTGACAATACCCGGCGTTATTTTTATAATGGTTCCAAAACGGATGCCTCGTATTATACATATCTGAATGAAGTAACTAGCCAAGGTAAACAAAGGTATGGCTGGGACTACTATTCCTATTATTGGTATAAATTGGAATTTAAGGGAGGTAAAGATGTAGGAACCAAAGAAGATGCTGTGTTTGACTATTACTATTATAGTGCTGGTTCTATTGTTACTCCTGTCACAATGAGAATCATTAAAAACGATGGAACCAACATCTGGGGAATATTCTCATATATAAATGACGAGCAAGAGAAATTATATACAGGATACTTCTGTGCACCTATATAAAGTGCAATCTAAAGTATTATAAACAATTAACAGCCGCACAGGCGAAGGCGGATAACCTTTGTCCGTGCGGCTTTCTTTAGAAAATAAAATGATCGAATCCTTGAAATATCTTTGTGGTTTTTCAGTTTTGTGCCTTAACCAATCTGAATAGCAAACAGAATAATTTGCTACAAAAGTTATTTTGTATTGTATATCTGGAGTTCGGCAGATCTATTTTAAAACTCATTTGAAAAACATGAAATATATTATATCTAAGGTTAAATCTCCTTTGTTTTGGGTTCCTACGGTTTATTTTGGCATGGGCTTACCGTTTGTCATGGTACAGCTTGTGTCGGTAATTATGTTTTCCGAAATGGGAATATCTGATGCCACAGTCGCTTTTTGGACATCGCTCATTATACTTCCGTGGAGTTTGAAACCTGTATGGAGTCCTTTTCTGGAAATGTTCAAAACAAAGAAATACTTTGTAGTCGGTACCCAGATGATTACCGGGCTTTGTTTTGCCCTGGTAGCGCTGAGTCTTCCTTTGCCCGATTTCTTTACCTATACCATTGCATTGATGGGAGTGATTGCATTTAGCGGGGCCACGCACGATATAGCTACCGATGGGGTGTATATGACAGAACTGGATACAAAGACCCAGGCTAAATATATCGGATGGCAGGGTGCTTTCTTCAATATAGCAAAGGTTGTAGCTAACGGAGGATTGGTATTTCTTGCCGGAACACTGAAAAATACAATGGGGGTTGTCAATGCGTGGATGCTTATAATGGGAGTAGTTGCTGCCATAATGATTCTTTTGAGCTTGTGGCATAGCCGTGTGCTTCCGTCCGGAGGAATTTCTGCAACTAAAATTAATTCTGCCAGAGAGGGATGGAATTCTTTTAAGAATGTATTTGTAACATTCTTCCAGAAGAAAAACATTGCTTATTATATTATATTTATCATATTATACAGGCTGTCCGAAGGGCTGGCGATCAAGATATTACCACTCTTTCTGAAAGCCCCTGTAGAAAATGGAGGTCTTGGTCTTGCAGTAAGCCAGATAGGGCTTATAAACGGTACATTCGGAACCGTGGCATTTATCCTGGGCTCGATACTTGCAGGGTATTACATTTCCCATAAAGGACTACAAAAAACATTATTCATACTTTGTTGTGCAATTAACCTGCCATTCCTTATCTATTTGTTGCTGGCCATATTCCAACCGTCAAATACATTTCTCATAGGCTCGGCCGTTATATGTGAATACTTTGGTTATGGATTTGGTTTTGTTGGCCTCACTCTGTTTATGATGCAACAGGTAGCACCGGGAGCGCACAAAATGGCGCATTATGCTTTTGCATCGGGAGTAATGAACCTTGGGTACATGTGTGCCGGAATGGTCAGCGGTGTATTAAGTGATTGGCTGGGATACAAGCAATTCTTTGTGGTTGTTGCCGTTGCAATGATACCGGCTTTGGTGGTTTCCCGCATAATTCCGTTTAAATATCCCGATAGAAAGGAAAATGAGGGCGAAATATTAACAGAAGAAATTAAATAAATCTAGCTATAAAATAATAATGCAATTATGGCAAGCAAATTAAAAATAGAAGGTCAGTCTTTATCGGGTATGCCTTGGGAAGAACGTCCGGCAGGATGTAAAGATGTAATGTGGCGTTATTCTGCCAACCCGATTATTGGCCGTGATGCCCTTAGTACATCGAACAGTATTTTCAATAGCGCCGTTGTGCCTTTCGGCAATGGTTATGCCGGAGTATTCCGTTGTGATGATACTAATCGCCGGATGAGGCTTCATGCCGGGTTCAGTAAAGACGGAATCAACTGGGATATTAAGGAAGAGGATATAATATTTACTGGTGCCGATACCGAGATTGGGGAATGGGTTTATGGCTACGATCCTCGCGTTGTTTGGATCGAAGATCGTTATTATGTGACATGGTGTAACGGCTATCACGGGCCTACTATCGGTTGTGCATGGACGAAAGATTTCAAAACATTCCACCAACTGGAGAATGCTTTTATACCATTTAACCGCAACGGAGTAATGTTTCCGCGCAAGATAAACGGGCGTTTTGCCATGCTTAGTCGTCCGAGCGATAACGGACATACAGCTTTCGGCGATATATTCTACAGCGAATCTCCCGACATGGAATTCTGGGGACGTCACAGGCATGTTATGTCACCCGCCGCATTCGAACACAGCGCATGGCAATGTATGAAAATAGGGGCAGGCCCTATTCCTATCGAAACATCAGAGGGCTGGCTGATGATATATCATGGTGTATTGCGTTCATGTAACGGTTATGTTTATAGCTTCGGTTCAGCATTACTGGATAAGGATGAGCCGTGGAAAGTAATCGCCCGCAGCGGCGCATACCTTATCGCTCCACGGGAATTGTACGAGTTGACAGGAGATGTGCCTAATGTTACATTCCCTTGTGCAGCATTGCACGACCCCGAAACCCGGCGCATTGCTGTATATTACGGATGTGCCGATACTGTTACCGGATTGGCATTCGGCTATATAGACGAAATAATAGAATTTACGAAACAAACAAATATTCTATAATATTGTAATGAAAAGACGTGTCACTCTGATAATAGTATTCACCATTGCTGCATCTTCCTTATACCCACAGAAAAAACAGCCTGTCGATTGGGTTGATCCTTTCATAGGGACAACGAATTTCGGTACTACCAATCCCGGGGCGGTTGTGCCTAATGGAATGATGTCGGTTGTGCCTTTCAATGTAATGGGAAGTAAAGACAATACATTCGATAAAGACGCACGCTGGTGGTCGACTCCATATGAATATAACAATGTTTTTTTTACCGGTTACTCACATGTAAATCTGAGCGGGGTAGGTTGTCCGGACTTGGGGTCATTATTGATAATGCCAACAATGGGGGAGTTGGACGTGGATTATCATCATTATGGTAGCCGCTATATCCGGGAGAAAGCTACTCCGGGATATTATTCCAACAGGTTGACGAAATATGATATTCTAACAGAAGTTACATCTACAACCCGTGCCGGCGTACACCGTTATACATTTCCAAAAGGACGGGCGAATATATTGTTCAATCTGGGTCAGGGGCTGACCAATGAATCAGGAGCTTTTGTCCGTTTCAATGGGAGTAATGAAGTAGAAGGAATGAAAATGTTGGGTACATTCTGCTATAATTCGCGAGCTGTTTTTCCTGTCTATTTTGTGATGCGTATTGCAAAAAATCCTTCTCAAAGCGGACTATGGAAGAAACAACGTCTGATGGAAGGAGTTAAAGCCCAATGGGACCCCGATCATGGAAAGTACAAAATATATGAGGGATACCAGAAAGATATTGCAGGAGATGATGTCGGTGCATGGTTTAGTTTCGATTTACCGGAAGAAGAACAAATAGAAGTACAAATAGGTGTTTCATTTGTCAGTATAGAGAATGCCCGGCTTAATCTTGATAAGGAGACTAAAGATAAAAATTTTGATACCATATATGCCGAAGCCAAAGAGAAATGGAATAATGATTTGTCACGTATTCTGATTGAAGGCGGGACAGATGAACAAAAGACAGTTTTCTACACAGCCCTTTATCATACGTTGATACATCCGAATGTATTAAACGATGTGAATGGAGAATATCCCGCTATGGAGGGAAATAAGATTTTGAAGACTGATAATATCCGTTATACGGTTTTCTCTCTTTGGGATACCTACCGTAACTTGCACCAACTGATGACTCTTGTCTGGCCTGACCGCCAGATGGACATGGTACGGTCTATGATAGATATGTACAAAGAATGGGGTTGGATGCCTAAATGGGAACTATACGGACGTGAGACCTGGACGATGGAAGGGGACCCTTCAATTCCTGTTATCACAGACACATGGCTGAAAGGATTACGTGATTTTGAAATTGAAACGGCTTATAAAGCCTTTTATAAATCGGCAACTATGGCAGGTATATCTTATTCAACCGATACAATACGAAAAGGAGGGGCATTACCTGACTCTTACTATGCATCCTCAAAAGGTGATTTTAATCGTATGCGGCCTGATAATAGTGATTATATGCGGTTGGGATATGTACCTCTAAGAAGTGAGTTTGATAATTCGGTTTCTCATGCTCTGGAATATTATATAGCTGATTATTCGCTGTCCCGTTTGGCAGAAGCTTTGGGCAAAAAGGAAGATGCTACCCTTTTCAAACAACGTTCTTTAGGCTACAAGAACTATTACTCATCCGAATACGGAACTTTCCGCCCTAAGCTTGTGGATGGGACTTTCTTATCTCCTTTTAATCCGAATCAGGGTATGAATTTTGAAGAGAATCCGGGCTTTCATGAAGGAAGCGCATGGAATTATACTTTTTATGTACCGCATGATGTGGAAGGGCTTGCAAAACTTATGGGTGGAAAAAAGAAGTTTATAGATAAGCTTGAAATGGTTTTTGATAAAGATTATTATGATCCTGCTAATGAGCCGGACATCGCATACCCTTATCTTTTCAGTTATTTTAAAGGAGAGGAGTGGCGTACACAGCGTCATGTGCGTCGCCTGTTAGATAAACACTATACCATTAAGCCTGACGGAATTCCGGGAAATGACGATGCCGGTACCATGTCTGCGTGGGCGGTGTTTAATATGATGGGTTTTTACCCGGACTGTCCAGGAGAGCCTTCTTATACACTGACGAGTCCTGTGTTTGACCGGATAACAATAAAGCTTGACGAACGCTACTGGAAGCAGAAAGAACTGGTTATAGAATCGAATCGCAATAATGAGTCAGGTATATATATAAAGAATATAACTGTAGGAGGGAAGCCATTTAGAAGTTACCGTATATCTCATCAGGAACTCATAAATGCAGGGAGAATTACTCTTAATCTGAAGCAAGAAAAATAAATATAAAAAAATCAGATCAGAAAATGAAAGGAAATCATATTCAAATAAAGAAGCTTGGAGTATTAGGCTATGTATTGTTTGGTTTGGCTGTGCTTGCCTCTTCCTGTAAAAATATGGATCAACATGTTGAAGAAAATGATTTTGCAAAATATGTTGATCAACGTATTGGCACCGGTGGGCACGGCCATGTTTTTATGGGGGCGAATGTCCCTTTCGGATTGGTACAACTAGGACCGACAAGTATCCCCCAAACATGGGACTGGACATCCGGTTATCACATATCCGATACAACGGTTATCGGATTCAGCCATTTGCATCTGAGTGGTACCGGTATAGGAGACCTGAGTGATATTGTACTGATGCCTGCAACAGGTACTGTAAACCATAGCCGTGGCACACAAGATAGTTATGATACGGGGATGTGGTCTTACTTCAGTCATGCTAATGAACATTTTGCTCCCGGTTATTACGCCACATTCCTCGACCGTTACAATGTAAATGTAGAACTGACAGCAACTCAAAGAGTGGGATTCCACAAATATACTTTTGAAGAGGAAACCAACGATGCCCGTATTGTCATAGATGTGGAAAACGGTACCTGCTGGGATAGCCCGGTAGAAGGAACCCTGACCGTATTAAACAATAGCACCGTTGCCGGATACCGGTATTCGAAAGGTTGGGCCAACGATCAGCGAATATACTTTGTTGTGGAATTTTCCCGTCCTTTTAATAAATTCCAACTCTATGATAAAAATATACCGAAAGAAGATAAGTCATTTACATCGAAGCAAGTATATGGGGAAGCTTTTTATGGAAATATAGGTATAGAACCGCTTTATATTAAAGTGGCTTTATCTCCTGTAAGTATCGAAAATGCAATGCTGAATATGAAGGCTGAACTTCCTGCATGGGATTTCGATCAAGTAAAACAAAATGCTTACAATGCCTGGAATGAGGAATTGTCGAAAATAAAAATAAAAACCGGAGACGAGAATGTAAAGAAGATATTTTATACCGGACTTTACCATACAATGATTGCTCCGTCAGTTTTTAATGATGTGAACGGAGATTACCGGGGAGCTGATGGACAATCTCATTCGGATGACGGATTTACTAATTATACTACCTTTTCATTGTGGGATACTTATCGTGCTGCACATCCGTTGATGACAATAATCCATCCCGAGAAAGTTCCTGATATGGTAAATACGATGCTGCATATATATAAACAACAGGGCAAGCTCCCGGTTTGGCATCTGATGGGGTGCGAAACGAACTGTATGGTTGGCAATCCAGCTATTCCGGTTGTCGCAGATGCCATACTGAAGGGTTTTACCGGTTTTGATTATGATCTGGCATATGACGCAATGAAAATATCAGCCACACTGGATGAACGGGGACTGGACTTATACAAAAAGTATGGTTATATCCCGTTTGATAAATACAATGAATCGGTAGCGACATGTCTCGAATATGCATTGGCAGACTGGGCTTTGGCTCAGGTGGCACAAAAAAATGATAAGAAAATGGATTACCAATACTTCAATAACAGAAGCAAAGCATATAGGTATTATTTTGATACACAAAGTCATTTTTTAAGAGGACTTTCTTCTGATGGAAAATGGCGTACTCCATTCAATCCTATCCATTCTACCCATAGGGAAGATGACTATACCGAAGGTAACGCATGGCAGTATACATGGCTGGTGCCTCACGACATAGAGGGACTTACCGGACTATTCGGCTCTCGTGAGAATTTTCATCAGAAACTTGATTCTTTGTTTATCATCGAGGGTGATATGGGAGAAGAAGCTTCCCCGGATATCAGTGGACTTATAGGACAATATGCCCATGGTAACGAGCCCAGCCATCATGTACTTTACCTATATACAATGACGGGACAACCATGGAAAACAGCCGGTTTGGTAAGACAGGTACTTGCGGAACTTTACCATAATCAACCGGATGGATTATCTGGGAATGAGGATGTAGGTCAAATGTCGGCTTGGTATATCTTATCGGCTCTCGGATTTTATCAGGTTGAACCTGCCGGCGGTCGTTATTATTTCGGGTCGCCAATAGTTGATGAGGCTATATTGAATGTCGGAAAGGATAGATTGTTTACCATTGTCGCCCATAATAATTCAACAGAAAATAAATATATTCAATCTTTGAAACTTAATGGGAAGTCATATAGGTTGCCATATATTAATTTCTCCGACATATCGAATGGAGGAAAACTGGAATTTGAAATGGGCACAAAGCCTGCTGTATGGTTTGAATAATAGGAAAGTTAACTATAAATAAACAGACAAGATGAGCCTAAAACTATTTATATCATTTTTATTGTTTTCAACATTAGGAGCTCTTTCATTAAAGGCTCAAATTACGCCTGATTATGTTTCTCAACGGAAACCATTGGAAAAGCGGCTTTTCACATCGCAGGTGATAGAGGATGAAATAACCCTGATAACAAACTTATTAACTAATCCTAAGTTGAGATGGATGTTTGAGAACTGTTTTCCAAATACATTGGAAACTACAGTCCATTTCCGGATGACAGACGGTATACCCGACACCTTTGTGTATACAGGGGACATTCATGCTATGTGGCTACGTGATTCAGGAGCTCAGGTATGGCCTTATGTACAATTTGCCAACCGTGATCCAAAGCTTAAACAGATGCTTGCCGGGGTTATCAACCGCCAGTTTATTTGCCTTACTATAGATCCATATGCTAATGCTTTCAATGATGGCCCGGTGAAAGACAGCCGTTGGGCAAGCGATGTAACTAACGAACCGGCAAACCCTCTTGTTTACGAACGCAAATGGGAGATAGACTCACACTGTTATCCTATCCGCTTAGCCTATGAATACTGGAAAACCACAGGAGATACTGTCGTTTTCGGTGAGACTTGGATAAGGGCGATCGAAAATGTATTGAAAACGATGAAAGAACAGCAGCGCAAAGAAAATCCGGGAGAATATTTCTTTTTACGAATGACCGATAGACAACTCGATACTAAGAACAACCGCGGTTGGGGAAACCCTGTAAGACCTGTCGGACTGATTGCTTCATCTTTTCGTCCGTCAGACGATGCCACATCTTATGAGTTTCTTATCCCATCCAATTTTATGGCGGTAACAACATTGCGTAAAGCGGCCGATATACTCCTGTCTGTTAACAAGAACAGCAATTTGGCGGAAGAATGTATAGCCCTGGCTGACGAGATTGAAACCGCACTAAAAAAATATGCCATATATGAACATCCGAAATATGGGCCGATATATGCGTATGAAGTTGATGGTTTTGGAAATTATTGCCTTATGGATGATCCGAATGTTCCAAGCCTGCTGGCAATGTCCTATCTTGGCGATGTAGATATCAATGATCCTGTTTATCAGAATACCCGCCGTTTTATATGGAGTGATGACAATCCATATTTTTTCAAAGGAAGAGCTGGAGAAGGAATCGGCAGTCCACATATAGGACGATATGATATGATATGGCCTATGAGCATTATGATGAAAGCCTTCACTTCCCAGGATGATGTCGAAATTAAGATGTGTATGGAATCTCTTCTGAATACAGATGCCGGAAAAGGATTTATACACGAATCATTTCACAAAGATGATCCTAATGAATTTACCCGCGAATGGTTCGCCTGGCAGAATACGCTTTTCGGAGAACTTGTTATAAAAATTATTAACGATGGGAAACTTGATATTCTAAACTCAATAGATTAATTATTTAGAGAAAATATTTTTGTACTTTTATGTCAATAATCAAGAAGAACCAATGAAGAAATATATTTATAGTTTTATCGCTTTTCTGGCTTTTAGCTGTTCATCCGTTTTTGCCCAGACCAATACAGATTCAATTAGATATATAGATCCAAGCCCATGGGATTTCAATATTTACGAAACTACTTCATTAATAAAGCTCATTGCTAACCCAGAGAAATACGATGGCAAAATGCTTCAGGTAATAGGGTATCTGCATTTAGAATTCGAGGGCAACGCTTTATATTTACACCAAGAAGATTTCAAAAACAATATTTATAATAATTCTTTTTGGGTAGACTTTTCAGAGAAGTTGACACAGGGTAAGAATATTATGGATTACAATGATCATTATGTATATATCATCGGTACATTCAAGATGAACGATAGAGGTCATTTGGATTTATTCGGAGGTACTATAGAAGATATTGTTCGGTTAGAATTTGTTGGTACTCGTTAATACTATTTATTTAATAATCTTTACTAATTCTGCATCTTTCAATAGGTACATCAGATGATTTGGGTCATCCCGATTTATAACCAGTATACCTTTAATTTCTATATACTTATCCGTTTTAACCCGTCTTAGCTCCTTATATCCTTTTTTGACAAATATTTCCATAACCGTTTCTATACCGCCTGTCCCACAAAAAAAACACATGGAGGACGGAGACTTTGACAAAGCAAACATTTTTCCTTCCATATCGATCGGAACATAAAAACCTTTGATCGATATCTCTTTTTTATTCAAAGCTTCAATACCTGATCCAAAATGAGGGATATCGTAATATCCATCTAATGCTTTTACATAGCTACGCTTCCAATATACGTCATTCAAAGCCTGCCAGGCTATTGGTTTCTGGGCTTTTAACAAACAAAACCAGAAAATAAAAATGACAAAGAGAATTACTTTTTTCATTGGCCTAATATTTTTGAGATGTTGGCATTCATTGCTTTAAGTGCCGGTATAAATGCTGCTATGAGGCCTATAACCAACGAAACGGATAATAGAGATAAGTCAGTTAAAGTTACCCACTCCAGCAGGCTATAATTAAAATTATTGTCAGTATAAGAAGATAAGGAGAACATTGCTAAACGACTGATTACGAATCCGATTATATAACCGAGAATAACAAAGCTTACTCCTTCTAAAACGATACAGCCAAACAATCTAAAGCGACTTCCTCCCATGACACGTATCAGTGCCAGCTCATATTCCCGATCTTTCAGGGAGTTCAGCAGTGAAATGAAAATACTCAGAGCGGAAATAAATATAATAAATCCGCTTATATATGTTAAAGCTTCAATGCCTATACCAAGCAATGAGTACAGACGGTTTATTTCCTGTACAGGCGATGCAGCCTGCATATTGGTCGATTTATTAATAAGGCGTGGCAAAGTTATGGTTCCCATCGGATTCTGGTATTGAATGAGCAAAGATGTTATTTCTTTTGGATTATCCGCTTGTTCATCATGTTCGTGAGTATGCCCCCCTTCTTTATTGTGCTCATGGTCACAATTGTGATGATCTCCAGACTTACTATGGTCATGATGGTGTTCATGTATTTTCCATACGCTCTCAACATTGGTTAAGATCAACTGGTCAAGGACTGTTCCTGTTTCTTTAAAGATGCCGGTTACCGTATAAGGAGTACTTTCATGTACATGGTCCGATTCAGCAGATAGACCGTGGACTCCTGCAAATTGACGACCTATTGCTAATCCTGTCTTTGAAGCGACTTTTGAGCCGATTGTAACGTCAAAGTCTTTTTGCCATAAGCTTCCTGTTTTTAATTGTCCTTTGTAAATATCAGGGTATGCCTTATTGGTACCGACAATACGAAACCCTTTGAAATTATCGCCAAGAGCAAGTGGAATTGCCTGTTTTATTAAAGGATTCTTGCTTAATTCTATTGCCTCATTGTAATCTATATTTCCCGTTGGGTAGTCAACATGATAAATGCCTGACAATATTAGCTGTAGGGGACTCCCCTTGGCACCCACAACAAGATCTATCCCTCCGGCATTTTTATATATCTGGTTTTCAAAAGATTCTTTTAAGAGAAAAACCAAAGAGATTATAGTGATTCCTGTTGCAAAAAGAATAATATTTAAAACCGAGGATAACGGGCGACTCTTTATTTGCTTATAATTGAATTGTATAATATTCATTGTCTTTAATGATTATAAATGGATGATCTGGGAAAAATCAGAAATAAGCCGGCTGTCATGAGTTACTATTATTAAACTGGTCCCAAGCTCTTCTGCCTTATTCTGAAGAAGTCCGACAGCTTCTTTGCAATTTTTATCATCAAGACTTGATGTAGGTTCGTCGGCAAGTATAAGAGATGGTTTATTGATTACTGCTCTGGCGATGGATAATCGCTGTAGTTCTCCTTGGCTCATTTCGTTTGTTTTACTTTTCCGGCAGCGGCTGATATTCAAAGAATGGAACAGATTGTCCAGATAAGTCTTCTCTACTGGCAGGTTATTAAGGGATGCTGCCATCATTAAATTTTCTTCGGCTGTTAATGATTTTATAAAATGGGGAACTTGGAAAACTATTCCAATTTCCCGTCCTCTATATCTGTCTAGTTCTTTACTTCTTAACCTAGTGATATCCGTCCCTTTTACATAAATATTTCCGCTTTTGGGGCTTATTAAACCTGCTATCAGGTGTAATAATGTTGTCTTCCCGCAACCCGACGGGCCTGCAACAAGTAAATGGCTTCCTTTTTTACACGAAATATTTGGAAATTTGAACGTATATTCTTGATTATAAGAATACTGTATATTATCTGTAGCTAAACTCTTATCCATAACCAATAATATTTTCAACAAAAGTAATTAATTTTTTAATTCGCAACATTGTTGCAAATGAATTTTTATTACATTTGCAACAATGTTATTTCAAGATTGATTTAAAAACATACTGAGATGGATTCAGTCAAAGATATATTACACCGGAATAACTTAAAAGGGACATCAGCCCGGATTGCAATTTTGAATACGATTATAAGTAGTGAGGCCCCTTTGAGTGAATCTGATATAAAAAAAAGAATACATGAAGTTGACAGGGTAACATTCTATCGCTCAATAAAAAGTCTGTTGGATACAAAAATTATTCAAGGAATGATTACTCAGGGCAAAATAATCAAATACACTTTTTGTCCGGAGAATCAAAAACAATGAAACAGCAGTTCAATTTTATTGTACCGAGTGCCAAAGAATAGCTGATGTGGAAATAAAAACTCAGTTTCCGGTCGTTCCGCAAGGATATAAAGAAAAGACGCGTAGCATAACTATAACGGGAATTTGTAAAGCATGTAATAATTCATCTGAAGAAGAAATAGACGGTGTTGTTATTTAATTCTATGGCGGCATACGGATCTTTGATCCGACCCGGAGGTAATATCTGCGTAGTTGCCTGTATTAATGCGCTGATTTGGACAAAATTTAAATCGATGGAGCAATCATAAATCCAAAAATAGAACTAAACTGATTATCTAATTAAATTAAATAATAATGGGCAAGATCCCTGTGACAATAATAACCGGATTTTTAGGAGCCGGGAAAACTACTTTAATAAACAACCTGATAAAAGAATATCCGGAGAAAAAGTTCGCAATTATCGAAAATGAATTTGGAGAGATCGGTCTGGACGGAAGTTTTATTATCGGAGCTGATGAGAATATATTCGAACTCTCCAACGGCTGTATCTGCTGTTCTTTAAATAATGATTTTTATGAACTTATAAACAAGTTGTTGACAGGGAATTATGATTTCAACCACTTATTGATAGAAACAACGGGAATCGCCGACCCCATATCCATCGTAAATGCTTTTCTGTCTGATTATGAGATCATAGAACGTTTTGCTATTGATTCTGTGATTTGTCTGGTAGATGCAGTTAATATTGAGGACCTGATAAATTCGGAACCCGAAGTGCGTAAACAACTAGCTATAGCTGATATCATTTTGTTGAATAAAGTAGATCTGGTAAGAACAGGATATTCCGATGAATTAAAAGATAGGATGCAGGAATTCAATCAACTGGCTAGAATATATCCAACTTCAAAAGCGGATATCTCTCAGGTTGAAATTCTGGATACTTGTCAGTATTTGGGCAGAAAAATCGAACAATCCGTCTCTTCTTTTAAGAATCTTACCTTTCTGGGTAATAATAATGTGAAGCATGATATAAAATCGGTTGGAATCTCCATTCCCGGAGACTTGGACTTTGAACGTTTCCGCTTTTGGTTCGAGACTATCCTCTTCTTTGCCAAATACAGGCCGTACCGGGTAAAAGGTATTCTCAGTTTTAAAGATGTGCCTGAGAAATGCATTTTACATGCAATAAAGGATAATTATGTATTTGATAAAGGCGATTTGTGGCAGTCTAATGAAGAACGTTATTGCAAACTCGTATTCATTGGCCGCAATCTCGATAATCTGGAAATAGAAGAAAACATATACAAATTAAGAGCAGAATAAAATAATAAAACAATGAACAAAATACCTGTAACAGTCTTAAGTGGCTTTTTGGGGGCCGGAAAGACAACCATATTAAACCATATTCTCAATAACCGTGAGAATATGAAGGTCGCTGTCATAGTCAATGATATGAGCGAAGTCAATATTGATGCTCAATTAGTGGAAAGAGGCTCTACTCTTTCCCGCACAGAGGAAAAGCTGGTACAGCTTAGCAATGGTTGTATATGCTGTACGCTGCGGGACGATTTGGTAAAAGAGGTAACCCGTTTGGTCGAAAATGGCAAATTCGATTATTTATTGATCGAAGGAACAGGGATAGCAGAGCCTATGCCTATCGCACAGTCATTCAGCTATGCCTTTGAAGATTTGGGCGTTGACCTGACGAAAATTTCACGTCTGGATACAATGGTAACCGTTGTCGATGGATTCAATTTTTATAACGATTTCGGATCGTCCGAAACATTAACAGACAGAGACCCTGACAATACGATCAGTGAACGCTCCATTGTAGATCTTTTAGTAGAACAGATCGAATTTGCGAATGTCATCATATTGAATAAGGTAGACCTGATATCTGTACATCAACAGGAAGAAATGAAGAGCATTATCCGTAAATTAAACCCCGGTGCGAAGATTATTTTAGCCGATCATGGCAAGATTGATCCTAAAGAGATTCTCAATACACATCTATTCGATTTTGTAGAAGCTGCCCAAAGTTCGGGATGGCAGAACGAATTGCAGAACAAACATATTCCCGAAACAGATGAATACGGTATCGGTTCATTTGTTCTCAGAGAGCACCGTCCTTTACACCCTCGAAGATTCAGGGAATATCTTAGCAAACATTGGGATGCAGGCATTGTCCGCAGCAAAGGATTTTTCTGGCTGGCAAGCCGCAAAGACGAAGCATTGTTGCTTAGTCAGGCCGGAGGATCTATTGTCGTGGAACGGATTGGTTCCTGGTGGGCATCTTTCCCTATAAAAGAAAGAAATCAGCATCCTTCATTTCAGGCAAATGAAGAATATATATTGAGCCGGTGGGATAAGAAATGGGGAGACCGTATGAATGAAATTGTATTTATCGGACAAAATATGGATGAAAAGAAGATAAGAGCGGAAATGGAATCTTGTCTTTGCACAGACATTGAATACAATGCTTATCAGAATCAACTACTGACGGATAACAACTGGGATTTTTTATAAAAAAGCGAATGAAATTTATTTATACATATCTGGTTTTTCTTTTTATGGGTATCAATCTTTCGGCACAATCTTCAATTAAAATCAGCGGATTTATTATGAACGATGAAAGAGTACCGATAGAAGCTGTTACAGTTTCGGTTGTAGGGGTTAATAAAGTAACCCGAAGCGACCGGAACGGATACTTTGAACTCATGCTATCAACATCCGGGACTATAACAATCCATATTGATGCTTTAGGCTATTTCCCTATGTCAACACAATTAAGCGTGGATAATAATATGCACCGGGATTTTATTCTTAAAAAGAATGATATAGAACTGAATGAGGTCACAGTAAGCGCTGATAGCAGGAAAAACTTTCAAATGAAATCATCTCTGAATATCGTTAAGGCCGATA
Organism: Dysgonomonas sp. UBA7710; assembly: GCF_002482385.1. Taxonomy (GTDB): domain Bacteria; phylum Bacteroidota; class Bacteroidia; order Bacteroidales; family Dysgonomonadaceae; genus Dysgonomonas. The sequence continues at coordinate 46,611 of NZ_DLFW01000048.1, forward strand.
AATCATATATTGAAGATAATTTCTCGGGAAGTCTGATGCAAAGTTTAGAGAAAATACCGGGTGTCAGAGCAATGACTATCGGTTCGGGGCAATCAAAACCGGCTATCAGAGGATTTGGCTTTAACAGGATGATGGTTACCGAAAATGGGATCAAACACGAAGGACAGCAATGGGGTGAGGATCACGGATTGGAAATAGACCAGTTTTCGGTCGATGATATTGAAATTCTAAAAGGCCCGGGTTCGTTATTGTATGGTGGCGACGCCATAGGTGGAGTAATAAGTTTACGTAATAATTATATTCCTTCAACCAAAACCGAAGGGAATATAAATTTCTACGGAAGAAGCAATAATGAATCGCTTGGTTTTTCCGGTCTGATAGCCGGACGAAACAATAAGTTTTATTATAAAGTTAATGCCACCTATGTAGATTATGGTGATTATAAAGTCCCTACTGATAGTATACAGTACTATTCTTATTATATAAAGCTCAAAGATAGACGATTACGGAATACAGCCGGGAGAGATCAAAATGCAGGAGTTACACTGGGATACATAAATGAGAAATTTCGCAGTAACTTTCTGATATCGGATGTATATTCAAAGAGCGGCTTCTTTGCCGATGCGCATGGCCTGGAGGTACACATGTCCGGTATTGATTACGACAAATCCTCTAGGGATATTGATTTACCCTACCATTCGGTTAATCACTTCAAGGTAATCAACAACTCCCATTTACAGCTGGGAACACTGCATCTTGAAGGTAATTTTGCTTATCAGAACAATCTGAGAAAAGAATTGTCAGAGCCTGTATCACACGGATATATGCCTATCCCGTCCGATGCGTTGGAGCGTAAGTTTAATAAAAATACATATACATCCAATATCTTATTTAAACTGCCAATAAAGAATAAGCACAGTTTACAAGGTGGAATTAATTCGGAATATCAGCATAACTCAAGAGATGGATGGGGGTTTATTATTCCTGATTTTCGAACAACCAATATAGGAGTTTTTCTCTATGATCGTTATTCCTTATCAGAAAGCTTAATTATTAATTCCGGAATACGGATAGACAGGACGAAGATTCATACAGACAGTTATCACGACTGGTATCAAACACCTGTGGAAAATGGAGACTGGGTATATAAGGAACGGGCTGCCAACCTGAAAAGGAGTTTCAATAGCTTCACCTGGTCGGTAGGCATTAATTACAATAAAGATAATTGGATGCTTAAAGCCAATGCAGGTAAAAGTTTCCGCGCTCCTACTCCAAAAGAGCTGGGGTCTGATGGGGTGAACTATCACATATTCCGCTACGAAAAAGGGGATAAGAACCTGAATCCGGAAGAATCTTATCAGATAGATATGGGTATCAATTGGAAAAATGATGTCTTGGATATCCGGTTGGAGCCTTACTTGAATTATTTTCCCAACTATATTTATTTGAATCCGACATCGGGATATTATGAAGGTTTACAGATGTATTACTATACACAGGCAAAAATAATAAGATATGGATTTGAGACCAGTCTGGAATACAAACTAAATCATCAGATCACATTGGGAATAGAAGGCGAGTACTTATATGCCGAACAACTTTCAGGCGATAAGAAAGGATATACGCTTCCCTTCTCTCCTCCATGGTCTTCCAATTTTATTGTTGCTTATCATCCTCAAAATAAGATATTCGGAACAGATGGAAATATCCGGCTGGAATATAATATTGTAGGTTCTCAAAACAGAATAGTACCTCCTGAAAACAAAACAAAAGGATACCAGACGATAAATCTGTCGTTGGGGCGTAGCTGGCAGATAAACCGAAACCAAATAAAATTACGTCTGCAGGGGCAAAATCTATTGAATAGGAGGTATTACGACCATACAAGTTATTATCGGCTGATAGATGTTCCGGAACCGGGACGAAATATATCAATTATGATCGGATATAATTTTTAAATGAATACACTTAATATTTTTATTTTCTAACCGGGCATATACAGCCTACTTAATTAATGTATTATGAAACAAAAATTTTTATGGGGAGCAATCCTTCTTTTAAACATGTCCTTACTAGTTTTTTCGTCTTGTAGTAGTGATGACGATGATGACAATCCAGCTAAGCCAACAGTTCAGATATTGGAATTAGGTTCCGGCCACGATTCACCTAATGACCAAACGGCCTATATAGGAACAGATGCGCATATTGAAGCTACAATCCTGGCTGAAGGCCTGATAAAAGAAATTGAAGTGGAAATACATCAGATTGATGGTACGTATGAGTTTGGAAAAGTGTATACTGATTCCAAGTATGTGGGGAATAAAAATGCAACATTCCATGAACATCTGGACATTCCGGCGGATGCTCCGGCAGGAAAATACCATTTACACTTAGTTGTAGTGGATCAATTTGGACAAACAGCTACGGCTGAATCTGAATTAACTCTCAAAGAAGCAGAAGTGTCTATTTCTATTGACGGGCTTATTTTCGGATCTGGTCATGATTTTCCGGATGACAAAACCGGATATATCGGTACTGCTCCGGTGATAGAGGCTGCATCTATTAAAGCGGAAAAAGGGATTGACAGGATATTTGTAGAAATTCACAGCGAAGGTGGAACTGCTGCTTTTGAATTGGATACGACTTATACCTATGCAGGTGAAACTGAACTAAAAGATTTCCATAAGCACTTACTTATACCTGATAATACTCCTGCCGGGGATTACCACCTTCACTTCCAAGTATATGATAAAAGCGGAAAGTCTCTTGAAAAATCGATGGATATAGAAGTTAAAGAAACAGGGATTGCTATATCCGGCTTAGAAATAGGAAGCAATAATTCAGCCGTAGCATCTAACATTCATACCGAGTTTAAAGTGAATGCAACACATCCGTTAAAATCTATTCGCGTGCGTGTCTATAAAGCAGAAACTCCAACAACTTATGTACTCAATGAAACGTATGTTGATGAATTTGCAACAGGTGATGTAAAAGAATATACTTTTCATAAACACTTGAAGGCAACCGGAGCTGCTGTTGGAGAGTATATAATTGAAATAAGGATAAATGATGCTAAAGGTGCCAATAAAACTATAAAAGATAAACTTACTATTACAGGAGAATAATTTTGAATAAAAACTATTCGCTTAAAAAAACAGAATGAATAAAAAGATTATACTATTCAGCCTTTTTTGTCTTCTTGCTATGGCTTGTAGTAATGATGATGAAGACAGCCGGGATATGGAGAAACCTTCCATAGATATGGGCTTCAAGAATGCTTATCCACAAAATTGTGTGATTTTGTACCGGGGGGAAAGCTTCCCTTTCAGGGCAGTATTCACAGATAATGAGGAATTGGGAAATTACAATATCGAAATTCATAATAATTTCGATCATCATTCCCATAGTACGGATGATGTAGAGTGTGATTTGGAACCAAAGAAAACTCCAGTAAAAGCATTTGTCTATAATCAGGATTTCTCGATTCCTTTAGGAAAAAATATCTTTGAAGCCGATAATGAAATTTTTATACCAGAGGATGTGGATACTGGAGATTATCATTTTATGGTTCGGCTGACAGATAAAGCCGGATGGCAACAATTAAAAGCAATAAGTTTAAAAATAAAAGACAGAAATTAAACCTTTATTTTATAATTCAGACTTCAGTATTAGAATTAATATAACAATTCATATATAGCTATTTATAAGAGTTGTAAATAGCTATATATGACTAATAAACCGAATGCTTAATATTCCTATTTCTTATATTCATTGATACCTAATTATCGTTATTTTAACAGGAATTATCACAAATAATGGGGATTTAATTTAGTTTCTGTAACTTCTACCTTTGTAAGGTACTAATCATATATAAATTATGAGAAAATTAGTTCCCTCCATCAGTGATAATATAGCTGATACACTTTTCATCACTGTCTATATGAGAGCTTTAGACGCCCAACAGAAAAATCCTGTTTTGGGAGACAGTAAGAGTTTAGAATTGATGAACATGGTAGATTATCCATTTGAAAAATATTCGGGAATCAAAACAATGAGTCGTCTGGGAACCTGCGTCCGTCTGAAATATATTGACAACGAGTTGGAAAAGTTTATTTCTACTCATAAAAACACAATTGTTGTAAATATCGGTTGTGGCTTAGATGATAGATATAACCGGATAAAGAATGCATCTGAAGCAGTTTTTTATGAATTGGATATTCCTGAATCCATTCAATTACGGCAACAGTTAATCCCTGTACGAAAGAATCAATCTTTAATATCTGGGTCTGCTTTTGAAATAGATTGGCTGGATAAATTGAAAGAAAAACACTCAGATAATCACTTTATTTTTATAGCAGAAGGTGTGTTTATGTACTTCCCGGAAGAAATGGTTAGAAATTTGCTAACAGCTATATCAAAACGCTTTCCGGGAGCATCCATTATTTTCGACGGATTATCCGGGTATCTTAGCCGGCATTCGGATAAGCATGATACCCTGCGAAAGTCAAAAGCAATTTTTGCCTGGGGATTTGATAACAACCAGATATTTAAAGAATGGCATCCTAATTTAAAATTAGATAAGGTATTTTATATTATGCATGGTATGCGACCATATAATTTTATGGTTCGCTTGCTAAGTTATATTCCCGTTTTTGGAAAAGGATCTAAAATTGTCTCGTTGAGTGTTACTTCTGACCAGAAAAAAAATTGAAGTTGAAATAGTTTTTTATAAAGAATAGAATATCATGATTGTATTTCCGGAGAGAAAATATCTATTTGAATTATCATTCATGGATAAATAGGAACAGTTAGTGAAACTCTTATATTTATGTATGTCTCTGAATAATATTTCTAAGTATTAATTGAAAAATTAAAGTGAACGCTGTATAAAAAGAAGAATCTAAACATGTAACCTGAACTCGCATTATTGAATTTAAAGATAAAGAGAAGATTCACAAATTATAAAGACATTATTCCTGTTTATATTTCTATGGCCAGGTAATATTGACAAACTCATATACGAATTAAATAAGCATTTTGATTAGTATTTTTCATTGCTTTTTTCTCTCATTCTCTAAAAAATAAAAGGAAATGCTGAAAGCATTTCCTTTTATCTACTAAAATTGTCAGATGTAGATTGGGTATAATTTATTCGGCAGCAGTTTCTACATATTCCTTACCTTCGTCATCCAAAATAACAACTTTAATGCTTTCATCTGATTTTGAAGATAAAGTTACTTTAGTAAGTTTCTTATCTGCATTGTAGGCCAGAGCTGTGACATTATATGATTCTGTGTACCCTTGAATAGCAGCTTGTACTTTCTCGTTCAAATCTTCTAACTTCACGTCCACATATCCGTCATCATTTGCTTGACTAACAGCAACGACTGCATTATTCTCAACTGATAAACTTTGTACATTTGCAAAAGCTGATGTTCCAAAAACTATCGCAATGGCTAACATCATTAATTTCATTGTTTTCATGTCTCCAAATTTTTAAATTACTATTAATAAGTATAAATGTGTAAACTTCCGTTACATTATACAATTTGCAATAGGTATGCCAAAAAGACCATAAATATTCTTTGTTTTTGTAATGCTCCGTAAATCAGTGCGATATGTGAATGTTGTTAATCAGATAGCAGAAATGAAACTGTGGAACTGTGGAAAATTTCCACAATTTAGACTGTGGAAAACTAAATAGAATTATTATTTGTTCGTTTTATATATGTATAATAGAAATAAATAATAAAAGGATGTCAGAAACTCCCGAAAAAAATATAAGATTCAAAGCTATATTGATATATGTAATTGTTGCTTTTATTTGTGGCGGAATGCTTATTTATATATATAAACTAAGAGATGACATTGATGATCAAAAGAGAAGTATTTCACAGTACTATAAAGAGCTATCATTAGTCAACGAACTGATTGATTCTGTAAATGCATCGCAATCGGAAGTAAATATGTATGTGTCTACAAAGCAAATAAGGCATTATAAATCCTTCAATGAAAGCCTGAATATCGTCGAACAGCTAATGGATTCTCTTAGTCATATAAATCCATTACACAACGATAAATTACAACAAATTAATCACCTTTTGGTAAAAAAAGGGGTAATTGTTTCAAATTTGAATAAACAATTTAATAATAAAAATCCCATAGAATCAATAAATGAAATATTAAAAGAAATCGATCCTGTTATCAAAAAAGATACTGTCTTGGTCACTACAACGGTACAGGATACTATAATTTATTCGGGGCCCCAAAAAGGCTTCTGGAGGAAACTGGGGGAATTGTTTTCTTCTTCAAAAGGGGCCGATACTGTGACTTCAATTACTACAGCCAGGTTGGATACATTGACTGTGCCGAAAAACGATACACTCCATGTAGTTACAGAGGTTACAGAAATAGCAGAACAAGCCAAAGACGACTATGTAAAAAGAATTATATCTATCGAAAAAAATCTAAGCAGCCTAATTGTAGCAGATCAGGAAATTTCTTCTGAAATCACTACATTACTAATTGGCTTGTATAACCAAACTGTTCAGGCGAGACTTGATGAAATTCAGAAAAGCGAACAACTGATACGTAATAATAATACTTATTCTATAATAAGTAGTATCGTTTCTCTTATCTTGATTTTTATATTTATATCACTCATAATAAGTGATGTAAATAAGAGTTATAGACTGCGAAAGAATGTAGAACGGGCAAACCTGAGGATTAAGCAAATTATGGATAGTCGTCATAAATTGTTACTATCTATTTCTCATGATATTAAAACGCCTCTTAATTCTATACTAGGAACGTTAGAATTAAAAGAAACAAGCAATGGGTTTCTACATGATGAAGTGCGCACGATGAAAGATTCGGGAGAATATATCCTTGCTTTGCTAGGTAACCTATTGGAATTTTCGAGTATTGAACAAGGTACTTCGAATATATCGAATCGTATCTTTAATCTACATGCCCTATGTCAGCAGACAGTTGAAATGTTTATTCCTCTTGCAAACAAGAAGAATCTTACATTGGCCTATTCGTTTGACTTCGATAAAAATTTGATATTGTCGTCCGATTCTTTAAAAATTAAACAAATACTAATAAATATATTATCTAATTCAATTAAATATACATTAGAGGGTTTCATTCAGTTTAATGTAAAATATTCTGATTCCGGATTATATTGTACTATAGAGGATACAGGCGTAGGTATTCCTGAAAATCAAATCAAAAATATATTTCAGCCATTTAGCCGGGTTGATCAAAATTCACATTTGTCGGAAGGTTCAGGATTTGGAATGTATGTCGTAAAAGGTTTGGTCGATTTATTTCAGGGAAATATAAAAGTTACTTCGGAAGAAGGGAAGGGAACCAGAACTGAAATATCTATTCCGGTAAGTGAAGTTTCTATAAATGAAACTTTTATTCCTAAGAGAATATTAATAGTAGACGATGATATATCTTATTTGATAATTATTCGCAATATGTTATCAGACTTAGGGCATATACCTTCTATGTGTGGTAATATAGCAGATTTTGAAAATATAATAACAGAAATCAATCAATATGATGAGATATTGACGGATATGGAAATGGAGAATTTTAATGGAATTGATGTTTTAAACAGGATAAAATATAGTGGAATAAATATACCGGTTACAGTCGTTACGGCCCGGGAAGATATTAATAATGATGATTTTATAAGAATGGGATTTAAAGCCTATATTAAGAAACCGATTTCAACCTGTGACTTAAAGTTACTGTTCGGAGGACAAATAAAAGATGAAAGAGTAGCAGGCTTTAGTTCGCTTAATAAAATGCTGGAAGAAGATTCCGATGCATTGCATGAGGTTCTAACATCTTTTGTCGATTCTACAACAGAAAATATCGGCAAACTTAAACAGGCCGTACTCAATAGTGATTATAACATGGCTCAGTTTATTAGCCATAAAATGCAGCCGATGTTTATACAGGTCGGAGCAGTTGAGAAGTTAGATATATTGAAGAAACTGGACGCACACCGTTTAGATGGAATGTCAATGTATCCCGGATGGGAGGATGATGTACTTGAACTTATTGAATATGCGGAACAGATAATAACTGAAACTGAAAATTATTTGAAATCTCATTAAATATCCATACCATATTGATGCATTTTATTATAAAGAGTTTTTCTATCTATATTGAGTAGGTTTGCTGCTTTTGTTTTATTTCCTTTCGTTATTTTCAGGGCTTTTAGAATTTGTTCCCGTTCATCTGCCGGCAGTAAGGTTTGTTCTGGTTGTATAGGGATTTGAATAAATTCAGGTAAGAGGTCAGGGGTAATTTCCGTTCCTTTTGCAAACAATACAGTTCTTCGTATAACATTTCTTAATTCACGTAGATTACCTGGCCAGCGATATTGTTTTAGTATGGACATACTATCTTCCGAGAATCGCTCTACATTTCGTTCCAATTCTTTGTTGGCATCAGTTAAAAAACTATTTGCAAAAAGAACGATATCCTCTTTTCGCTCGCGTAAAGGGGGAACTATTAAAGTAAACTCATTTAATCGATGATATAAATCTTCACGAAAACGCCCTTCCGAGATCGCTGTTTCTAAATTTTCATTAGTTGCGACTATCATCCTTACATCGACTTTAATGTCGCTGGCAGAGCCTACCGGACGTATTTTTCGTTCCTGTATGGCTCTTAACAGCTGAACTTGTACTTCGTAAGACAAGTTTCCCACTTCGTCAAGGAAAACTGTTCCTCCTCCTGCTTGTTCAAATACACCTTTCTTATCCGCAATAGCAGAGGTGAATGATCCTTTCAGATGGCCGAATAGTTCGCTTGGCGCCAATTCTTTTGACAAGCTACCACAATCTACAGCCACAAACGGAGCTTGTTTTCTTTGGCTGTTGTCATGTATCATCCGTGCAGTATATTCCTTTCCCGTTCCGCTTTCTCCTATTATAAGTACAGACAGGTGTGTCGGTGCAACTAGTTTTATATGCTCGTACATTTGTTTGGATAAAGTACTGTTGCCATAAACGATATTTGTTGCAGGAGGATTCTCTTTTGGTATTTTAATTGGAGTATAATTTAGAGCTTCATCTATTTTTGATCTTAGAATGTCCGGATTTATAGGCTTTTCCATATAATCGAAAGCTCCCAGTTTAATTGCTGCGACAGCACTCTGAACCTCCCCGTAGCTGGTCATGACAATTACAGGAGTGTTTATTTTCCTCTCTCTGATCCATGTCAACAACATTATTCCATCTCCGTCAGGAAGTCTCAGGTCGGTGATAATTAACTTGAAATCAGCCTTTAATAGATTCTTTTTAGCTTCAACCAAAGTAGATTTAACGAATGCATCAAATCCATTTTTGTTAAACCATTTCTTAAGGACGATTCCGAATGTATTGTCATCTTCAATAATTAAAACCTTGGAAGCCATTGTTCATTATGAATTAGAGGAAAGTTTTTTCAAAATTATTTGTTTTTATTTTCAGACGAAAGGGTTTTATTCTTAATTAACACTAATAAATAAGATATGGTTAGGCTAATTGATTTTAGTAATGATTAATAAAAACAGAATATGAGTAAAAGATATTACCTACACATTCGTTATTTTTCAAAAAAGTGATAATTAATCTATTTAAGATAATAATATTCAAAATACTATTTTTATAAGATGTTAATAAAATATAATTAATGCCGCAAAAATATATATACTGTAACATATGTGACATGTTTTTAATTTTATTTTTATAATAGATTGTTTTATAGTTATATATAAGTAATCATAAATCATTATTTTTTTATTAAAAAACCCTAACTTCTAGGTATTGTGACTCACTTATGCATCGAATACCTTTGCAAAACATTAAATTATATTAATCAATAAACATATGAAAAATATTAAAGTTGTACTGCTTGTTCTATGCAGTATATTATTTTTGAATTCTTGCAGTAGTGATGATGATAATGATAATAATCCGGTAATACCGACCGAAAGTATAAAGTTGGAAGGAAAATGGATTATTAAAGAAATAAACTTCAAATCGAATGTCAAAGCGTGGAAAAGCGAGACATTCTCTGATGTGATGGATGTTTTTGGCTGGGCTCCTTATATGTTCGAAAGTGCTTCGGGTGTTGAGTTTACGAACGAGGATTACACAGATTCTCAGACACAGAAATCGGGAAAAGTATTTAAGTTAATAACCGGCAGCTCGTATGGAGGCTCAGGAAAGGTATATTGGATATGGAACCAGAGTGAAGACGGAAAAGCGTTTGAAGTCGTTCAGTTTAATAGCCAGATGCCTCCCTATGACTTTTCAATGTCCAAAACTTCTTCTTTAGAAGAAACTACTCTGGATGGCAAACGTGTGCTTATCTTCACAACAACATTGGTAAGTATCGATCAGGATAGAATGGATGAATCTTCAAACCCAATGACTCGTCCTAAAGTGGCAGCAACAGCAACATTCACGTTAGTGGAGACCAGCGGGGAAATAGATACGGAAGTATCTCCCAATCTGAAATTGAATGGTGCAGCGTTTAAACTGCCGGAACAAATTGATCCTACTGTGGTAACAAAAGCAAATCTGGCAGGCACTGCATGGATGCTGAAAATAGGATCGAAAATATATGATCCGGGATTTGCTACCCAGAATCCGGTATTGGAATTTGCTAAACTTATCACTCTCTATTTCGAAGATGAGAGTGTACTTAAATTCAGATATTCATTTCCAATGGGTATTGTGAGTACCAAAGAAACGACTTGGCAATATGATAATACAACATACATTATAAGTTATGCAAAAGGAGAAGGAGCAATGGAAAGCTCTGTAATGAAATTTGTATGGAAAGCTTCATATCAGATAACTGACGATGTGAAATCACTCGTACTGGAATTACAAGAAGTGATAAATAATGCCGGGCAGGAAGCTGAAACCAAACTTGATCTAAGTACAGTAAGCGCTGATATTCTGAAAAGAGAATTTACTTCTGTATCTGCTGACGATGTAAGCGATAATAGTACTACTGTAAAAAAGGACAATTATACGGTTTTCACTAAATAATGTAGATAGTATCTAAATCAGAGTAGGGAAGGAGTAAACGGAGAAACTCCTTCTTTTACTTTATTTATTTAAACGAGATGAAATATATACTAATCTGTATATTAATAATATCGCTTTGCCCATACCAATCTTATTCTCAAAATAAAAAGCATAGTATTTCCGGGCATGTATACGTTGACAATACAGTTCGGGAAAATATAGAAGTAATAATTGAAGAATTGGATACTCGGGCTTTTACTGATGCTAAGGGCAGGTATACAATCAACAATTTACCGTCAGGGACCTATGTTCTGTACGCGCTACATCAGGATGGATATGTTGAAGTAAAGTCTGTCGACCTCAAAGCATCTACTGATACTTTGGATTTCCATATAAAAACTTCGGCCATAGAGCTCAAAGAAGTAACTATAAGTGCCAGCAGAAAGATTGATGAACTCAGATTGAATCCCATCAAGGCAGAAGTGATCGATGTAACTCACTTTCACGAAAAGGCTACAAATATTCAAAATTTGCTGAATGCAAGTCCGGGCGTGCGTTTGCGTAATACGGGGGCATTAGGAGCTAGCAATGAGGTTATAATAAACGGGTTTAGCGGCAGATCTATCAAACTGATGCGGGACGGTATTCCCTTGGATTATCTCGGTTCAAGTTTCGGTATAACCAAAATTCCGGTCAATTCTGTCGAACGTATGGAGGTTTATAAAGGTGTATTACCGACAGAAATAGGGATAGATGCTTTAGGGGGAGCTATAAATCTGGTAAGCCGTAAGTTATACGATTCAGAGATTCAAGTGTCATTCGAAAGAGGGTCTTTCAATACGAACATAGCGACTATTAACGGATTCCGGCGGTTGAACAGAAATATATCAGTAGGTTTGTATGCCTTCGGAAATTATTCCGATAACGATTACAAGGTAAAAAATCTGCCTTATTATGAAGAAGAAACAGGACGTAATACATACATAGAAGCCCGTTTATTCCATAATAAGTTTAAGCAATATTTTGTAGAAGGATATGTAAACTTCGACAATCTGTCGTGGGCAGACCTTTTGCAATTCAGAGTGACCAGCTTTGCCCTGCATCAGGACATGCAGAATGATTTTACCACCCGTGACAGGGCTTTTGGTGCAGTCTATCGTACCGAAAAAGCGATTGCCATACCTTCCGTTACTTACCGGAAATCTTTTATAGACAGCAGGTTGAATACAACACACTTTCTTGTTTATAGTAAGATAGACAATCTGTTTGTAGATACACTGAAGAATACATATTATGACTGGAAAGGAGTAGCGCACTCTTCTACTTCTGCTTCAGAGATAGGGAGTGTTTATACATCTGCTCCGGGGAAAAACGGGCTTGAGTCCGATTATCAGAATATGATATATCGTGGATTATTGTCTTACCATATCACCCCGTCCCATATACTTACCGCTAATGTAGTTGATAACTATTTCATCAACAAGAAAGATGATGAGGTCAATCCTTTAGAAAAAAAACGCATTACGTATAATCGTCTGATTGTAGGGGTAGGGTATAATGCCGGATTGTTTGACAACAAGTTGAATACGATTGTACAAATGAAGTCCCTGTTCTATCAGACTAAAGGCAAAGAATCGGTATATAGCTCGTCCGAATTGGTAAATGAAGACAGATCCATCTCTAAACAAGGGCTTAGTTTCTCTCTGGCAGTAAAGTATAATATACTGAATAACCTTCTGATACGCGCGTCATATGAAAATACCTACCGGTTACCCGACCAGATGGAAATCTTCGGGGATAATACTTTTATCATTTCCAATCTCGATTTATCACCTGAGAAAAGTAATAATTTCAATCTGGGACTGAAGCTGCATAAGCCGGCAAAATACAATTTTGAGATAAATACTTATTTCAGGAATACAACAGACCTGATAAAGCTCAAGGAAATCAATCAATATCAGGGGTTGTTCCTCAATCTGGAGAAAGTAAAAGGGTATGGGATTGAACTCGACGGATACTATACCTTCTTCGATAAGCTCAGACTGACGGGGAATCTTACTTATAATGAATTCAGATACAATGGCTCGCTCGACGAAAATGCAAATGATGTGCATTTTAAAGATGCCCGTATCAGCAATACGCCTTTCTATTATGGAAATCTGGGTGTAGAATATACTATCAATAATGTATTGGGTAAGAATAATATACTTCGTACCTATTGGAATTATTCATATGTACATCAATATTATCTGGATTATATAGAGAAACAGTACGAGCCTGATGGTTTCTTAGGCCTTTTTGGCAAATCGAAAATTTCTACAGACCGTGTTATTCCTCAACAACAGCTTCACACAGCAGGCACTTCTTTCGATATGAAGACATATAAGGAAAGCCGGTTGACATTAGGATTTGAGGTGCGTAATATTTTTGATAAAGACATCTATAATAACTTCAAAATGCAGAATCCCGGACGCAGTTTCTGGGCTAAAGCGGTTTATCTCTTCAAATAGATTCGATTATGAAGACTTTAAAATACTTCTGTTTTATAATTCTCAGTTCTTTTTTTATACAATCGTGCGAAGTTGAGAATCTTGAAAATGACAATACACCCCGTCTGGACTTCACCTCTAATAATTATGTGCTGGCTGTAGAGGAGGCGTCCAACTCGGATATAACACGATTCTTCACATTTGAAATGAATCAGGTAAAGAATAATATTGAGCCATACGAATTATTATCGGAAGAATCTTTGTTTACAAATTCAGATCCGTCTACCTCAGCCGGACATCAATCTATCGGAAAATATTTCTTTGCTATGGCAAAGGATAAAAAGGGAATGTCGTCCACCCCCGGTATATATCGCTTAAGCCTTAATATGAGTAATCGGGTATTTATAAACGAGAGTCTCAACCTGAGAAAAAATAACTTGTTCCCGTCCCGTAAACTATGTATTGTTGACCGTAACCTCGGGTTTTATTATAACGAAGGCTTGTCTCCGCAGAGCATATACATGTTCAATCCGTACACAATGAATACTACCGGGTCAATTGATCTGAAGGAAGCGATAATGAACTTCCGTCCCGATGCTAAATGGCTCGACGAAAGCGGTAATAATATGGTGCGTACGGGTTCATTGGTATTAGATGAAAAAGAAGGAAAGTTATATGTAAGCGTAGTATTTCTGGAAACAGTGGGATTTAATATTATAGCGGATAGTGAAACGAATTTTTATTTGGCTGTAATAGATATCGAAACAAAAAAAGTAGAGAAAATCATCAGTTATCCCAATACCCGTACAGTCGGCTTCTTTGTTTCGGAAAACAATCCTACAACTAAGACCGAATCGGGTGATATGTATCTCTGTTCGTGGGGATGGAACCAATTTGGTACGCCTACCGAATCTAAAATATTCAGGATAGAAAGAGGGGAAACGGATTTTGACAAAACGTGGGAATTTAACGTAGATAAATATTTTGGAAAGGGACGTATTGCTCAGTCTATTATCAGCTATAACAATAAAATATACCTGCATATATCCACGATTAAATATACTTTTTCAGATAGCGATTCGGAAGGGAGTAAGATAGAGATGGAGTATTATGAACTAAATCCCCGGGATATGTCTATCCGCAAGTTAGATATTCCGGCATCTGACCCGTCTGCACGAATGAACGTATTCAGTATTGTAGATGATAAACTTTATATCTGTGTGCCCAACAGCAATACGGAAAATATCAACGGGATATATTCAATAAACAGGGATGGCGCAATAGTAAAGGAAATGCTTTTGCAAAATAAGTATAGACCGGTCAGGTTGTATAAATTGACCAATTAAAAAATAATAACAAACAGTAGAAAATGAGAAAATGGCATAAATGGGCAGGACTCGTTCTTTCATTCTTCTTTATCATATTCGCCCTGTCGGGCATATTCCTCAATCATAGAGAAGGGATTTCCAGTATTGATATTCCAAGATCATATTTGCCTGCCGGCTATAAGTATGATAACTGGAATAATGGGGCTTTAAAGGGTTCTTTCAGGTTATCACAAGATTCTGTTTTGCTTTATGGAGGAGTAGGGTTACTAATCACAGACTCTCTCGCTTCAGATATTTCTTACTATGAAGAGGGTTTAAAAGCAGGAGCAGACAACCGTATTGTGGGAAATATTGTGCGGACAAACAACGGTGATGTTTTCTCTGCAACTACTTTTGATCTATATAAACTGGACAAACCGAATAATAAATGGAGTCTTCTTTCACAAGAGCTGGATACTGATGAACGCATATCTGACATTCAGGCTCAGGGCGACTCTCTTATTATCCTTACCCGTTCCTACGCCTTTGTTTCTTTATATCCCTATCAACAATTCCATAAAATAGAGCTTAAAGCTCCTGAAGGTTATAAAAAGGAAACTTCCCTTTTCAGGTTTATGTGGACATTGCACAGTGGTGAGCTATTCGGAATGCCGGGAAGGTTATTTGTTGATATGCTAGGGATTGTTTCCATTATCTTATGTGTTACAGGCATCATATTCACCTTTTTTCCTAAAATAATAAAAAGAAGAAAGGCCCGGAAGAAAGATGGTAAACCATATACTACGGTCTGGAAAAAATCGATAAAGATTCACAACAAACTAGGAGTTACATTGCTTGCATTTTTATTGGTTCTTGTCCTTTCGGGGACTTTTCTGCGTCCTCCGTTACTGATAGCCATTATTCGTGCCAAAATTTCTACTTTGCCCGGTACAATTCTAAATGACGATAATCCTTGGTTCGATAAATTAAGATGTATTCGTTACGATAAATCGGAGAAATCATGGATACTATATTCTTCTGAAGGCTTTTACCATCTGGATAATTTTGAATCTACCCCTAAGAGAATACAATCGCCGCCTCCAGTGAGTGTTATGGGGGTCACGGTTTTTGAACAAGATGAATCCGGCCGGTGGTTGACGGGATCTTTCAGCGGGGTATATTACTGGGACAGGAAAACAGGGAAAAGTATTGATGCGTATACTCTGAGACCAGCCATTATGCAGCGTGGAGGTCCACCTGTTGTAACCAATGCAGTATCCGGGTATTCGGCAGATATCAACAATATGGTCACTATTTTCGATTACAACTTGGGCGCAAGGGGATTAAGACAGGACGATAACTTTGCTCCAATGCCCGGCCATATTAAGGATAATGGAAGAATGTCTTTATGGCATTTGTGCCTTGAAACCCATGTAGGCAGGATATATTCTCCTGTTATCGGTATATTTTCTGATTTCTTTATTTTCCTCTCAGGATCGCTCATTATCTCAATACTAATATCCGGATATTTTGTTTACCGAAAACGATATAAGAAAAAAGCCAATAAAACGGGCAAATAATTAATCATCGCAATGAAGTCAAAGAAGAAATATGTATTAATCGCCTTATTTGCCCTGTCAGTTATTAAAGAATGACTTTAATAAAAGAAAATTCTTTCAAACTTTTTATTTTTTGAAAAGGAGAATTAAAAAAAGAATTTATATGATAAAACTTCAACCTTGTCGTTGAAAGCTATGTAAAGTCTGGAATAATTCCGTTTCTTGTTATAATTATTTATTTCTGTTTAGTGCTATCTTTTTTCTTTGAAGTTATCAGTATCACACCATTTTTTCCTTCAGTACCATATATGGAAATGGCGGTCTTGTCTTTAAGTACCTCGATACTTTCTATATCGTCAGGGTTTATATTCTCTAAGGTTTTTATTTTTACACCATCGAGATAAATTACAGGTTCATTTGATTTCCAACGTTTTATTATTTTAGTTGGAACTCCATTCAAATCTGTATTCAGAGAGTCCCTCTTCATAAATGTCATTCCTTTTCCTGTTTTTAGCTCAAACTTATTGCTTCCTTGTTCCGGATTATTCTTTACATATTCCTTTGTTTTGATATGAATAACCCCGTGTTTAGTGCCTTCTCCATGCATCTCTACTGCGAGAGCATCTTTAAGTACGGAAACAGATTCTACGTCAGCAGGATTTATAGTTTCCATTTTTACCTTATCCGATTTTTTACCATCAATAAAAACTATAGGGTCTGCATCTCCTGCGGTCATAGTATATACCCCTTTGATCTCTATTTTTGTATTGCTTTTATCTGAACTAATGGAGTCTTTTTTCTTCTTTATAATTATCTTTTTGGTTTTAATCAGAGAATCGGTAGAAACATTGCCCGTTGACCCATATCCGACTACGACAATAGAGTCGTCCGGAACAACCTGTATATCCGGCTGGCCGAATACATAACGGGGTTCTGACGAGGCCCACAAAAACAATCCGAAGATAGGAATAATGGCTAAAACCATAGCTCTCCTCCATGGCGAACTCTTCGCCTTTTTTATCATAGATAAACGATTTAACGGTTTGGAATAATTGAATGAATTGGAAAAAGAGAACACAGGTCCCTGAAATTTCTGATTAATTAATACTGCTTGATAAAGCGCCGGGGAAACTCCAGAATCTATCACGGCCTTATCCGCCAGAAACTCATGATTTTCTTTCAATAGTTTTACATATACCCATGCCAGTGGATTGAACCATTGCAATACGAGCATGCATTCGCTGCATAAAAGGTCTACCCAATGTTTTTGGCTAACATGGGTTATTTCGTGCCTGAGAATCAAATCTTTTTCTATCTGGCTCAGATTGCTTGTATTCATTAATATATAATTCAATACCGTGAATGGAGAGTTTATGTTATTGTTCTCTACAAGTTTAAAACCTTTGTTATTATATTTCACTCCGCTTTTTACCAGTTTCCGGAGTTTTGTATAAGCATACATATTCCGGCCTGTCAGTACTAATGTACCAACCAGATACAGACTTGATAACACAATCCAGATATTGATGCCGGCGGTAGGTGTTACAGGCACAGTTTCTGAAGCTGTTTCTATATTTTGGACTACAGAGACCGGGATAATCACCTCATAAGTATACTTAATAGCAGGAATAACCAATGATGCTACAAAGCCGGAGAGCAGAAATATCCTATTGAAACGAAAGAATGTGGTCGGGCGCAAAAATAAGGAGTATATAACGAGAAATATACCCAGACAAATACCTGTTTTAGCTATGTAAATAATGAACGTTTCCATGGCTATTTAGTTTTATTGGTTTCTTCTTCGAGTGCTTTACGCGTTTCATCCAGCATTTCATCCATCTGTTCAATAGAGAGGTTAGTTTCTTTTGCAAAAAATGAAACCATAGAAGAGAATGACCCGTTGAAATAGTCTTTTACAAATCCGAATAATTGTTTCTTGGAATAATTCTCTTTCGAGATAAGGGCTTTATATACATTAACACGTCCTTCGCTACGGTGCGATACGAAATCTTTGCCCTCCAGGATGGTTAATACTGTAGCTATTGTTGTTCTGGCAGGTTTATTTCCGGTAAATCCTTTCAATATATCCTGTACTGTGCCTTCTTCCATAGTCCACAGTATCTGCATTATTTGTTCTTCGGCTTTCGTAAGTTGCATACTATATTTATTGGTCATTATGCAAATGTATGTCTATTCTTTTAGACAGCAAATTTTTTAAGACTATTTTTTTAGACAAAAACAGGTGATTAGTCGATTAACTGTTTTTATTATTTTGAGACGTGGAAATCTCAGATTTCGATAAGGGATATTTACAGTCGTTAAAACTTAATAATATTAAGATCTCTAATCTTCTTTAACTATTTTATTCCTATTTTTGTATGATTAGTATATATCGAATAATATAAATGAAGAGAATATTCCTGATTGGGTATATGGGTGCCGGGAAAACCACTGCCGGAAAAGAACTCGCGAAAGTTCTGGAACTTGAATTTATAGATTTAGACCACTTTATACAAGCGCGTTACCAAAAAACTGTGAGCCAGCTGTTTCAGGATGTTGGCGAAGCAGAATTCCGTAAAATAGAAAGCACTGTACTGAAAGAAGTTGGCGAATTCGAAAATGTAGTCATTTCTACAGGAGGTGGTACTCCATGTTTCTTTGATAATATGGAGTATATGAATAAGGCCGGTACTACGGTATATCTGAATGCTGCGCCTGAGGCACTCGCCGCACGGTTAAACACATGTAAGGAAAAACGTCCACTCATAAAAGACAAAAATGAAGAAGAACTTTTCGCTTTTGTCGTAGAGAGTCTGGAGAAAAGAAATCCGTATTACACTCAGGCACAGATTATATTCGAAACGGAAGAACTGGTCAATCGGGATGATGTTAATAAATATGTTCAGCAATTAATTGATAAATTATGAAATCTAATCTATCGAAGAAGTTTTTATCGGGTGTAATAATACTTGCGTCAGTTGTGTCTGTTGTTGCTCAGGATAAGCAATACACACTGAATGAAGATAAATCGCAGGTTTCATTGATTGTCGATTTGAAGCAGACCAAATATACTGTTGCCGACATCCAATACAATAAACGGGGAACTGCACTATTGGAAGCAAAGGTATATACACTCGGTATAAATATGGATACTATCGGTTCCTGGTCGGCATTGTCGAACAAGGATAAAATCTGGAAGCTGAATATTGATGTACCTCAGGCAACAGGTTTCTTTGTCCGGTTCGACGATTTTTATTTACCCGAAGGGGCAAAGCTATATGTCTACAATAAAAATAATACAACCGATGCTGTTGTGTACAACCATAATGATAATCCTTCCGGCGGGCCATATTCTATAGAAAATTTAAAAGGGGATAATGTCGTACTGGAATATGTTATTCCGGAGAAAATAGCGGAAACACCCCGTATACTTTTATCCGATGTAGGGTATAAATATACAAACGGAAATGGGGAACATTCCGATTTTGATACATCTGCGTCATGTATGATTAACGTTAATTGCCCTGATGCTGAAAATTGGCAATACCAAAAGAAAGGCGTGGTTTTGTTAAGAATGACAAAAAGCGATAGGAAAACGTATTTATGTTCGGGATCTCTTATTAATAATACAAACAATGATAAGACTCCGTATTTACTTACGGCCGACCATTGTTTCGAAAATATGACTGTCGATCAAATTCCGGACAATACATCATTCATTTTTGAATATGAATATCCTACCTGCGAGATGGAAGCTGGGGCCCAGGCTCCCAGATATAAATACCACAAAGGTTCGGAAGTAATGGTGCTTAATCCGATAAATGGAGGAAGTGACGGAGCATTACTTAAACTTACAGAAAGCATTCCTGACGATTGGGACGTATATTTTAACGGATGGAACAGAGAAAATAAAGCGAGTAGCAGCGGAGCTATAATTCATCACCCGATGGGGGATGTGAAGAAAATATCATTTTATGAAAAGGAATTGTCTACGGGTACGTGGAGTGGTTCAGCGACGAATGCACATTGGGTGGTTACTTATACAAAAGGAGCTACTCAAGGGGGTTCATCGGGCAGTCCTATTTTCAATCCGGCAGGGTTGATTATAGGTACGCTGACAGGTGGTGAAAACAACTCTTGTGATTTGACAATCCCCGACTATTATGGGAAATTGTGGTATCACTGGGATCAATATCCGGATGCGAACAAGCATATGAGTAAATATTTAGATCCGACAAATACAGGAGTAACCAAACTTGCCGGACTGAACAACAATGATGATATAGAAAAAAATATTGTATTGGATAATAATGACCTCTCTATGATTCTGAATACAACTACTGAAGTTACAATTCTTGATGGAAATGGTGATTATACTGTTTCATCATCAAACAGTAATATAGTGTCGGCAGAATTAAATAGTAGTAAAGTTATAATCAAGGCTCTCGATTTTGGTTCTGCACTAATTAATATTACGGATAAGAAAAATAAGGCAGCCCAAATAACGGTTTCAGTAGTAAGTACTGTGAAATACGCTATAACCGGGACAAAAACCCTTACAGTAACACTTAATAAGGAAGACGATTCTATTAGACGCATCCGGATAATCAATCTGAACGGCGATACGGTCATTGATAAAAAAGGTCTTGATGTAAAAGAGGAGCCAATAGATATCAGTATTTTGCCAAGAGACACATATATCATACAAACTATAACCAAAAACGGGACAAAGAAAGCGGAGAAAATAACATGGTAAAGATAAAATCGGTATATGTTTGCAGCAATTGCGGCAATGATTCACCCAAATGGCTGGGTAAATGTCCTGTTTGCGGCGAATGGAATACCTATGTAGAGGAAATAATAAGTAAGGAGAAGTCTTCGGCAAAAAGCGGCCTGCATATATTCGACACCACTAAGGCCAAACCTTTACTTCTGAAAGATGTACAGACAGGTGAGGAGCCACGTATCGACTTGCACGACGGGGAACTCAACCGTGTACTCGGAGGAGGCCTTGTGCCCGGCTCACTGGTATTGATAGGAGGGGAGCCCGGTATCGGCAAATCGACTTTAATATTGCAGACCGTATTAGGACTGAACGGAATAAAGACACTATATATATCGGGAGAGGAGAGCGCACGCCAGTTGAAACTACGTGCCGACCGTATCAATTCCAATAGTGAAAATTGTTTTATAGTCTGTGAAACCAATCTGGAACAGATATTTGTACATATTCAGAATCTGAATCCCGGATTTGTTATTATCGATTCCATCCAGACGGTTTTTACCGATGCAGTAGAATCTTCGCCGGGAAGCGTATCGCAGGTACGCGAATGTTCGGCTGCGATACTCAAGTTTGCAAAAGAAACAAATACACCAGTCGTATTGATAGGACATATCAATAAGGAGGGAAGTATAGCCGGGCCGAAAGTATTGGAGCATATCGTTGATACAGTACTCCAGTTCGAAGGCGACCAGCACTATATGTACCGTATCCTGCGCAGTATTAAAAACCGCTTTGGCAGCACTGCCGAGCTGGGTATTTATGAGATGCGCCAAAATGGATTGCGTGAAGTGAGTAATCCGTCCGAATTGCTGCTCACGCAGAACCATGAGGGATTGAGCGGTGTATCCATTTCCGCGGCTATCGAAGGCATACGTCCGTTTCTGATAGAAACACAGGCGCTGGTCAGCACGGCTGCATATGGTACGCCGCAACGCTCGGCTACCGGATTTGACCTCCGCCGGATGAACATGCTTCTTGCCGTGTTGGAAAAACGGGCGGGTTTCAAACTTATCCAGAAAGATGTTTTCCTGAATATTGCGGGGGGATTGAAAGTAAACGATCCCGGCATGGACTTGTCTGTTATCAGTGCCGTATTATCATCCAGCCTGGATATTTCCATCGAGAAGCATGTGTGTATGACAGGTGAAGTCGGTCTGTCCGGAGAAATCCGTCCGGTCAACCGTATCGAGCAACGCATACTGGAAGCCGAAAAACTCGGCTTTTCGAAAATACTTGTACCGCAAAATAATTTGAAAGGATTTACATCGAAAGTCAATATCGAAATCATCCAGGTGAGAAAGGTTGAAGAGGCTTTCAGACAACTTTTCGGATAAAAACAGATATTTTACAGGATGGAAAATGTGCCCTTCTGGATATTAACTGTAGCTTATTCGGCGCATATTCTCGAAGAGTATGTGTTGGACTGGAAATCATGGGCACAGCAAACATCCGGTCTGAAAATGGAATGGGCTGAATTTTTTGTAGCCAATTTCGCCGTCATTGTATTGGGTATTTGTTGCTCGGCTGTCGGATATACCTGTCCGGTCTTTGCATATTTATTTGTCGGACTAGCTGCTGTAAATGCTATCTTTGCCCATATCGGAACCACTGTTGTTAAACGGAGATTTTCTCCGGGATTAATAACTTCTGTATTCCTTTTTATACCGGTTTGCGCATGGGCCTATGCAATAGCCTCCGAAAAAGGGATTCTGACTGTCTCTTTTACCATAATAAGTTTGTTGGGAGGATTTCTTATTATGTCTTTTCCCATAATACTGCAATTAATTAAGAAAAAAATGAATAATTCCCCTAAATAGTTAATATCTTTACAATCTAAAGACTGATTTTATTAATATTTAAGTGCATTATTTTTTATAATGGATATACAGATAATAGCATTCGATACAGATGATACATCTATCATGTTGTCTTATAAACTGATGTACCTTCCTACTATGCAGAATGCCGGATGAAAAAAAGAATCGATTTAAATACATGGAACCGGAAAGAGCATTACAATTTTTTCAGGTCGTTCGATGACCCCTTTTTCGGTATGACGGTCGATGTTGATTTTACTCCTGTTTATAATTATAGTAAAGATAGTAAGTCTTCGTTTTTTCTTCATTCGTTACACAGGATTATGCGGGCTGCCAATGCGGTAGAAGCGTTCCGTTACAGGATCGAAGATGAAGAACTGCTTTGCTACGATACCATTCATCCCGAATCGACGGTAGGCCGTGATGACGGTACATTCTGTTTTTCTTTTTTCGAATATTTTTCCGATATAGAAGAATTTACAAACAATGCTTTATTGGTTATAGAGCGGGTGAAGAATACGACAGGACTGGGACTGCAAAGCCTTCCCGGTAATAATAATGTTATTCATTATTCATCAGTTCCGTGGATACGGTTTACCGATATGAAGCATGCTGTTTCGTTCGGTAATAACGGGGCCATCCCCAAAATATCGACGGGAAAACTCTTTTCAAAAGAACAAAAATTGCTATTGCCTGTTTCTATAACTGTCAATCATGCTGTAATGGATGGCCTGCATGTAGCGCAATTTCTGGATAAGTTAAACGAGAGTATCCATTCACTCTGAAATATAAAAGATAACAAGGATAATGACCTATCAGGAGACCATAGAATATTTGTACAACCAACTGCCCGTATACCAAAGAGTAGGTGGTATCGCATACAAAGAGGGATTGGACAACAGCCTTGCCCTCGATACATATTTTGCACATCCCCATACTAAATATAAAACAATCCATATAGCCGGAACGAACGGCAAGGGTTCGACCTCGCATTTGCTTGCAGCCATATTACAGGAAGCCGGATATAAGGTAGGGCTATACACTTCGCCGCATCTGGTAGACTTCAGGGAGCGTATACGTGTCAACGGGGAAAAGATATCACAGCAGTATGTTGTGGATTTTGTAGAAAAGCACCGGGAATATTTCGAACCGGTAGAGCCTTCGTTTTTTGAACTGACAATGATGATGTCGTTCCTTTACTTTGCGGATATGCATGTAGATGTAGCTATCATAGAGGTGGGACTGGGTGGGAGGCTGGATAGTACTAATATTATCACGCCGGACCTCAGCGTAATAACCAATATAAGTTTCGACCATATGCAGTTTCTTGGCAATACATTGGAAAAGATTGCCTCCGAAAAGGCCGGTATTATAAAGAAAGGTATACCTGTAATTATAGGTGAAGCGGAAGGTGAGATAAAGACTGTATTTGCCGACACAGCGGAAAGGGTGGGAGCACCCATTCTATTTGCCGAAGATGAACATATAATCCAGTCGAGTTTGAGGACAGCAAGTGGCTGGCTTTTCGATACAAAGTATTATCTGCATCTTAAAGGCGAACTGTCAGGGTATGCACAAATAAAGAATGCGGCCACAGTATTATGTGCGGTCAAGGAATTACAGAAAATAGGATATACTATTCCGTCTAAGGCTGTCTATAACGGATTTGCATATGTAACCAAACTGACAGGCCTGATGGGGCGTTGGCAGATTCTGCAGGAGTTGCACCCTAAAATAGTATGTGATACAGGACACAATGTAGCCGGAATGAAGTATATAGCCGAGCAGCTGGCTAATGAGAAGTGCGATACACTACATATTGTACTGGGAATGGTAAATGATAAAGATATTGCTTCCATACTCGAATTACTGCCCCGTAAAGCCATTTATTACTTTACCAAAGCTTCTGTTCCCCGTGCCATGAACGAGCGCGAACTGCAAATGCAGGCCCAGAAGAAAGGTTTGATGGGATATTCATATCCGACAGTGGCGGAAGCTGTTCGGGCGGCAAAAGACTGGGCAGCATCCAATGATTTCATATTCATCGGAGGTAGTAACTTTGTTGTAGCCGATGCTCTGAATACTTTTGGGTATAAATAGAGAATAGTTGCGAGTGATTCCATAGGAGCAAAGAATTTTCCCTAATTAATGGGTGAATGTTTTTTCGTCCCTACAGGTCCGGAAACTGTTACTTTTTTAATGTCATTTTATCTATATGGTACAGATAACAAGCGTGTTGTCGATAGAAAAGTAACAGTGTGAAAAATTTCGAAAGGTTGTTACCTTTGTTACCTTTTGAAAAAAGTTACAAGTAAACAAGACACGAGATACGAGTTGTTAACTGATGACTGTAAAGGTTGTTACCTTTGTTACTTTTTAACAAGTCGTAAGTTTTTAAGTTATATGAGATACGAGTAGACAAGACACGAGATACAAGTTGTTGGCTGATGACTGTAAATAGTGTAACCTTTGTTACTTTTTAACAAAATATATACTGATTATGAATGGTATAAAACTTTCGGATTGCAAATCTGAAAGGATGAAAGAGACTAATATAATCTGCCTGTATTCGCTGGCAGCATAAACTAGAATATAATGCAACAATTCAACATCGAAAAACCAAACGACGAAGTCCGTTCTTATTTACAGGAAAAAATTGATAACCTTACCAAACCGAAAGGTTCATTAGGCGTATTGGAAGACCTTGCCATGCAAATCGGCTGGGTGCAACAATCCCTCAGTCCTAAACTGACGAATCCCTGCCATATCGTATTTGCAGGCGATCACGGTATCGCAGCCGAAGGTGTAAGCCCTTCTCCGCAGGAGGTAACATATCAAATGATATTAAACTTTTGGGCAGGTGGCGCAGGAATTAATTTCTTGGCCCGTCAGCATGGGTTTAACCTTAAAGTGGTGGATTCGGGTGTTAATTTCGATTTCAAAGATGGCGATCCTATCATAGATAAGAAAATCCGTAAGAGCACACGCAATTATCTGCACGAGGCAGCTATGACGCATGAAGAAATGGAGTTGGCCGTACAACGCGGGGCAGAATGTGCACAGACATGTTACGACGAGGGGTGCAATGTCATTGGTTTTGGAGAGATGGGTATAACGAATACTTCGTCTTCTTCCCTCTGGATGACCTATCTTACAGGTATCCCGTTAGATCAGTGCATTGGCGCCGGATGCGACCATACAGGTAAAATCATCAGCCACAAATACAATGTGCTGAAACAATCTATGGAAAATTACAAAGGCGATGCCTCTGTCGAGGATATTATGCGCTATTTTGGAGGTTATGAGATGGTGATGACTGTGGGCGCTATGCTCAAAGCTGCCGAACTGAAAATGATGATTCTGGTCGATGGTTTCATTATGACGAATTGCATGCTTGTAGCATCTAAGTCAAACGAAAATGTATTGCATTATGCTATTTTCGGGCATCAGGGTGATGAAGCAGGTCACAAACTGGTATTGGATTATCTGAAGGCAAAACCTATACTGAATCTTGGTCTCAGGTTGGGAGAGGGCACAGGTGCGTTATGTGCCTATCCTATTGTCGCTTCTGCCCTGCATATGATAAACGAGATGCATTCGTTTAAGGAGATAAAAGTGACAAAGTATTTTTAAATAGTTACAAGTTACTTCGCCCTGTAGGCAGTTACGAGTTACAAGTTTGCTAACACATCAAAAACAGATTGGCTAATTATTGACTCGTAACATGTAACATGTAACTCGTAACTGTTTTATAATGAAAAATATAGCTGCCGCCCTCGTTTTTTTTACCCGTTTACCGTTTTGGCGGTTAAAGGCCTTTAATGTACCTGCCCCGTATTATAAGCAGGTAATCAATTACTGGCCCGTTGCCGGATGGCTCACGGCAGCGGTGATGGCAGGGGTGCTTTGGAGTGCTGCGCAAATTTTGCCTTATTCCATTGCTGTTATTCTGGCAATACTAAGCCGTTTACTAGTTACGGGAGCATTGCACGAAGATGGTCTGGCCGATTTCTTCGATGGATTTGGGGGAGGGAATACACGCGAGCGGACGCTGGAGATAATGAAGGATTCGCACATTGGTACATATGGGGTTGTCAGCCTGATATTTTATTTTTCATTATTTTATTTGCTTCTGAGCAATCTTAGTCTCGAAATGGCTTGCCTTGTGATATTATCGGCAGATCCGTTATGTAAATTCATAGCATCACTCATAACTCTGTTCCTGCCATATGCCCGAAATGAGGAAACCAGTAAATCGAAGGTGGTTTATAATAAAATGTCAGTCAGAACAGGTGTTATATCTATCATATTAGGACTATTCCCTTTTATTTTATTATTAAAAATTGACTTTTTGCCGGCTATAATATTTCCTATCTTTGTTTTCGCAGGATTAATTCTTCTGATGAAAAAGAAAATCGGGGGCTATACAGGTGATTGTTGCGGAGCTACATTCCTGATGTGTGAATTGTCTTTTTATCTGGGAATAGTGATAATATTGAATTGTTTAGCTGTTTAATAGGTTAATATTCAAATTGGCTAATTTACTAATTGATTTCATGAAAATATATATTGTACGACATACAGCAGTTGGCGTAAACGGTGTTTGCTACGGACAAACTGATGTGCCATTAAAAGAAACCTTTGAAAGTGAAGCTGAAATAGTAAAGCAAAACCTGAAAGATATAACTTTCGATGCTGTATTTTCCAGTCCGTTGAGCCGGGCAAAAAAACTTGCCGAGTATTGCGGATATGAAAATATACGCCTCAAGGACAGGTTGAAAGAACTGAATTTCGGCGAATGGGAAATGCAGGAGTGGGACAAGATAGATATGACGGAATGGGAAAAAGACTGGATAAATACCCCTGCGCCCAACGGAGAATCCTTTGCACAAATGTATAAGCGTATAGCATCTTTCCTCGACGAACTTAAAGGGCAGGATCACTCTACTGTGGCAGTCTTTGCTCATGGCGGGGTAATAAACTGTTTTAAAGTATATTTCGGTAAAACGGATTTGGCCGGGGCATTCGATGATTTGTCGGAGTACGGGCAGATATCAGAATTCGAATTTATTTGAATGAAATAAAATATTATCCGGATGTAGTTTCATAGTGTATATACCATGAAACTTATTTTATTTAAATACACCCTTTTTCATTTGCATATAATAAAATTATTTATATCTTTATGATATCATTTTAATATCAAATAATAAATAATATGGAAACACGGGAGAAGAAGTTTGAAGGAGCTAAAATCTCAGGATTTGCAGCTATTGTAATTGGATTGATTTTGGTTGGTGCAAGTATTTTTGCTATAACAACAGAAACGATCGCAGGGGTGGCAGGAGGAATAGTCGGTTGTGTATTGCTGATTCCTGCAATATTCTACGGGCTTATTATGATAGAACCGAACGAAACCCGTGTAATGATATTCTTTGGAAAATATAGAGGAACATTTACCGAAAATGGTTTTTTCTGGGTAAATCCTTTCTATTCTACACGCCGGATTCCTATTCGTGCACGAAATCTCGATATAGAGCCTGTAAAGGTAAATGACAAAGTGGGTAATCCTATAATGATTGGCGCAGTGTTGGTTTGGAAAGTAAAAGATACATATAAAGCATCTTTCGACATCGATGCAGCCGGAAGCAGTGTAATGACTGCAGCCGCCAACTTTGTGAAAATACAGAGTGATGCCGCTTTGCGTCAGGTAGCCGGTATGTATGCATATGATAATAACAATCATGAAGCGGATGCGATAACTCTTCGTTCCGACGGTGATGAGGTGAGCCAGAAGCTGGAAGATGAACTGAATAGCCGCTTGGCAATTGCTGGTATCGAAGTCATAGAAGCTCGCATCAATTACCTCGCATATGCAGCTGAAATAGCGAGCGTGATGCTCCGCCGTCAGCAGGCAGATGCGATTATCGCTGCCCGTGAGAAGATAGTGGAAGGCGCGGTAAGTATGGTGCAGTTGGCCTTGGATAAACTGCAAAAAGACCAGATAGTGGAACTTGACGAGGAGCGTAAAGCTGCCATGGTGAGTAATTTACTTGTGGTACTTTGTGCTGATGAGGCGGCTCAACCGATAGTGAATGCGGGAACACTGCATCATTAATTCTATTTCAGGTTTCAAGATTTCAAAATGGTATTTCTTTCAATATTGAAATCTTTAAATCTTTAAATTAATATTATTGTGGCTAAAAAAGAAAAAGAATCTACTGTAAAAAGCTTCGTCCTGCGTATCGATTCCGAAATGATGGATGCAATTGAAAAATGGGCTGCCGACGAGTTTCGCAGTACCAACGGGCAGATACAGTATATTCTCGATCAGGC
This sequence comes from Dysgonomonas sp. UBA7710, assembly GCF_002482385.1. Lineage (GTDB taxonomy): Bacteria > Bacteroidota > Bacteroidia > Bacteroidales > Dysgonomonadaceae > Dysgonomonas. Next base: position 75,950 of record NZ_DLFW01000048.1, read on the forward strand.
ACTTCGTAAAGCAGGACGGACAAAAAAGGAGAAGGAACCCAAAACGGATAATGGATAATTAGTAACAAAGAGAACCGGTTTAGAAATCGGTTCTCTTTGTGATGAAAAGGATTTTTCTATAAATTATCTTAACATCATTTCTTTTGTTCAAGATAGCGATATGGGGATAGGGAAAAATCTCATTTTTTTAATACTTTTGCACTATTAAGCAGAAGATAGTATTTAATGATATATCTTCGAGCGGTAACTTACATTAGTTATTATACTTACCAAAGTAAAAAAATAGGTCCGCGACCTTAAAGGAAAGAGTTATAAAACGGTTTAAAAAAATATTTCTCACTATTTTCGGGATAATTTTCGGTCTGGTTATCCTGTTGTTTGGCTTATTGAACACATCCGCTGTTCAGGAATATGCCAAAGACCTTATTGTGAAGGAACTGAAGGCTAAATTAGGTACAGAACTGGGGATCGGCAGTCTTCATTTTGAACCGTTCAATACCATTGCTATCGATAGCCTGTATCTTTATGACCAATCCAATGAGAAAGTTTTGATGGCTGATAAGGTTTCGGCAGGCGTTGATATCCTTGCCCTTATAAACGGTAAGATAGTAATCACTTCTGCATGGCTTACCGATTTTGAAGTCCACTTATCGAAAGACAGTACAAGTGCTCCTCTGAATATACAATATGTAATTGATGCATTCAAATCGAAAGATGATAAACCGAAAGCCAAGCTGGATATTAAGCTGAATGCAATCAACCTGTCCAATGGCCACTTTTCATATGATGTAAAAGACCGTCCTTTAAAGGTTGGCCAGTTTGATGCAAATCATATACAAGTATCCGGTATGGATGCTAAGTTTACTGTAAAGTCTATAAAGGAAGACTCTCTTAATATTCAGGTGAAAAAAATCAGTCTGAAGGAAAAAAGCGGACTGGAGATATCGAATCTTGTATTCAGAGTAATCAGTCAGGGGAAAAAGATGTCGGTCAGGGGATTTGAGCTGAACCTGCCATCTTCCTATATGTCGTTAGAAAAATGCGAAATAGACCTCACGCCGACAAGTGATACGGCTAAAATACTTGATTACGCAGTTCTTGATTGTCGCGTAGCCCCTTCATATATAGCTCCGAAAGATATAGCGGCATTTGTTCCCGTATTGCAGAATTTCAATGACTTAGTTAATATACGTGCCCATGTTTCGGGTTCGCTGGATAATCTGACCCTTTCTGAATTGTTCGTAAATTATGGGGAAAAGATGCATTTGACTGCTAATGCAGAGGTCAAAGATATCCGGGATTCCGAAAAAACATATCTTTTGGGCAGTGTCGACGATTTGACTATTGGGATTAATGAGGTGGAAAGTATACTCAATAATTTTTCCAAAAATAAGACTCAATTGCCACCGCAATTAAAAAAGTTAGGTAGATTGTCTTTTATCGGCGATATTTCGGGTTATTTAAAACAACTTACGGCTTTTGGCAGTCTGGATACAGACCTGGGTATTATTAAAACAGATGTGCTCTTCGGGCTGAATCCAAGAAAAGGAATAAGTTCCTTTGTACATGGGAAAGTTTATACTTCAGACTTCGAACTGGGAAAGCTTTTGGATAACAAAGACTTGAACAAGATATCATTCAATCTTGCTGTTGATTTGGAGAAACCCATATATGGTAAAATCAGGGGGACAGCAGACGGAGATATTCATAATTTCGATCTCAAAGGATATACGTATAAAGATATTTCGCTGGATGCAACTTACGACGGCCTGCGGGTAGACGGGCAACTGAATGTGAATGACGAGAATGGTATATTGAATGTTAACGGACTGTTTGATTTGACTGATAAAGAGAATCCGGAGTTGAATTTCAGGGCCAGAATAAAGAACGTTCAACTGGCTAATTTGCATTTGGCCGAAAAGATGCAGCACTCTTATCTCTCTCTTTCCATAGATGCAGATTTTATCGGTAGCCATATCGATAATGCAGAGGGATATGTAAGGATAGATTCTATAGATTTTATCCGGGATGATAAGTTATTTCAAATGGATAGTCTTGTGGCAAGGGTTGCCGGCTTCCCGGACAATCGCAGGCTGAGTATAAGGTCTAACTTGCTAAAAGGAGATATCAACGGGATATATTCCATGTCGTCGATGATATATAGCGTGAAGCAGACATTGAGCATGTATTTGCCGGCTCTTATAAAGCCTGACAATAAGAAAAGACCGGAAGAGAAACCTAATATGCTTAATTTCGAATTGCAGATAAACAATAGCGAATCACTAAGCAGTATACTCGATCTGCCTGTTACAGTATTGAGTACTTCTAAAATAATCGGGTCTTATAATAATATAAATGACAGGTTTAATCTCGAAATATTTGCTCCGTCGGTAAAAGCAGCCGGAATGAGCATACAATCGGGATATGTTGCAATACGCAATCCGCACGATACGATAGATGCTAAAATAAACGCATTGGTTGCAGGCAAGAAAAATACAATCAATGATGTTGCTATTAATTCTAAGATTAAAGATAATCTAATCAATACAAATATATCACTGATAAATACAGGTGCGCAGAAAGCCCGCGGAAACTTTTCAATAAGTACACTCCTTACTAAAAATGAAACAGAGCCTTTCAGAGTGGATATAAACACATTACCTGGCGAACTATTGCTGAATAATGCCGATTGGAAAATGGACCAGTCACATATAGCCATACAGGATGGTCTGGTGTCCGTCGATAATTTCCGTATATATAACGAAGATGGTAGTCAGGAGGTAAAAGTAAACGGGAAATATACCCAAAAGGATTCAAATGATATATTAAAGGCTGAACTCAAAAATATTAATCTCGAATATGTTTTCCAGACTTTAGCTATAGATGCCCTTCAGTTTGGTGGGGCAGCCACAGGTAGCCTGTTCGTATCGAGTATAGAGAAGAAGCCATATGCAAATACACGCCTCGAAGTGACCGACTTTAAATTTAACGGGACGGAATTAGGTAAATTGAATATATTCAGTGAACTGGATGATGAGACTAATCAGGTTGTCCTCGACGGGCTGATCGTTAGCAAGGAAAATAAGCAGACGAAAGTAGATGGAATCTTAGACCCTATAAAACAGAGATTATCATTAAATTTCGATGCCGATAGTATCAACATAGGCTTTCTGAATAAATATGCCGAAACTATCTTTGACAATATCACAGGACGGGGTACGGGAAAAGTACATCTATATGGAGACTTTTCGAATGTAACAGTAGAAGGGAAGGCGTTTATCAAAGACGGAAGCTTGGGAATTCGTTTCCTGAATACACGCTATTCGTTTTCCGATACGGTTTATCTGAAGAAAGACCTTATCTACTTTAATGATTTGATACTGACCGATCAGTTTAATAACAGTGCGCATGCAAGCGGTAAGGTTGCGCATGATTTCTTTAGTAAATTTATGTATCTGGTCGAATTGAAAGCTGATAATTTTCTTGTTTACAACGCTTCACATTCTGTAAATCCCCTGTTTTACGGAAAAGTATTCGGCAGTGGAAATGGGACTATCGGCGGTGACGAAAGTGCCGTGGATGTGAATATCAGGATGCGTACGGAAGCCAATACACTTGTACGTATGAATTTTATGGAAGATGTCGTCAATGAATATTCTTTTATAACATATAAGAATAAACAGGAAGGAGATACGGTAAAAGAGGTAAAAACATCGATACTGGCTCCCCGCAATGATGCGGGAATGGATATCAATATGAACTTTTATGTGGATGTAACTCCCGACGCTACATTAGAGTTGCTGATGGACCCTGTGGGTGGTGATATACTGAGGGGAACGGGTAGCGGAGCTATGCGCTTCGAATGGAATCTGAAATCTTCGCCACGTCTCTATGGTACATATAATATCAACAGGGGAAGTTACAATTTTACTTTCCAGAGATTGATGGAGAGACGGTTCGATATACAGGATGGAAGTAATGTGCAATTCAGGGGTGATCCGTTTGATGCGACTCTGAATGTGGATGCTATATACAAAGTGAATGCGAGTCTTAACGATTTGGACGATGATCTGGCCAAAAAGGTAGGGCAAACTACTATCCCGGTTAATTGTATACTCAACCTGACCGGTCCGCTCAAGCATCCCAACGTAGATTTGGATATAGCATTGCCATCGACAGATGCAGAGGTAGAGCGGCAGGTGAAAAATCTTTTGAATACTCAGGACGAAATAAACAAACAGGTTGCATACCTGCTGATATTATCTAAGTTCAAAGCTCCTAATTATGCGACGCCGGGTGCGCAGACATCTGATTTCGCAGCTGTGGCCTCCGCTACTTTATCTAATCAGCTGACAAAAATTGTCAGCCGGATAGATGACAGGTGGCAACTGGGTACTAATATCCGCTATAGTGATGCCGAATTAACGAATACGGAGGCTGAATTGTTATTGTCGAGCCAGCTATTGAATAACAGGCTTCTGATAAATGGGAACTTTGGTTATCGTAATTATCGTAACAATATAACCATGGATAATGAAGCCATGATAACCGATATAGATATAGAATATCTGCTCAATAACGCGGGTACATGGCGTATAAAGGCATATAATCACTATAATGAGAAGTTCTATTATCTGGAACATGCTACACAGACACAGGGTGTCGGTATCATTTATAAGAAAGATTTTGACGGGTTGCGCGACTTATTCAACTATCCGTGGATAAGACACAAGAAAGATACGGTGCCTCCTCCGATTGTACCTGATTCCATACAAAAGGGCAGTACACTGAGCCCTTTCATCAGAATGAAGAAAAAATGAACCTTAGCGACGAATTAAAGGCTTTTATAATTACTCATGAGGCTGATGATGTGCATTCGCTTGCTTTACAGGCAAAGCAATATCCCGATATAGATATGGAAATGGCTATTCGTCAGGTTACAGGACGCAAGATAGCCAAAGAGAAAATCCCTTCGTGGTATGCCAATGACAACATAATTTATCCCAAACATTTGTCGATGGAACAATGCTCGTCGGAACAAACAGCCCTGTTTAAGGCCTCGCTATGCGGAGGTGAATCTATGGCCGATCTTACCGGTGGCCTGGGAGTAGACTGTTTTTTTCTCGCTCATGGTTTCAATAATGCCGTTTATGTAGAGCAGCAATCGGAGTTGGCCGAAATAGCTGTTCATAACTTTAAAATACTGGGACAGGATATAAAGGTCGTAAATGAAGATGCAGTGAGTTACTTGTCTTCTATGCCTCCTGTCAACCTTATTTATATAGATCCTGCACGCAGAGATAGTACAGGCCGTAAAACAGTACTGATAGAAGATTGTACTCCGAATATTCTCGATATAGAATCATTGCTGGAAGAAAAATCGAAGCAGGTAATGATAAAACTGTCGCCGATGCTGGATATTACTCTTGCCGTAAAATCGGTGAAATCCGTGTCGGATGTATATATTATCAGTGTGAATAATGAATGCAAAGAGTTGCTCTTTATCAAAAAAGGAAATACAGGTAAAACTCTTTACCATTGCGTAAATATACAGAATAGCAATACAGATACTTATACTTTCTATAAAGAAGATGAAGACACTATCTCTTTGAATTATACAACTAAAATAGCAAAATACCTGTACGAACCAAATGCGTCGATATTGAAAGCCGGTGCATACAAAAGTATAGCAAAAGCTTATTCTCTGGATAAATTACATCCCAGCAGTCACTTGTATACGTCTGATGTATTGTATGAAGATTTTCCGGGACGAAAGTTTGTTGTGGATAATATCTGCTCTCTGAATAAGAAAGATATGAAGGAATACCTGTCGGATATTAAGCAGGCAAATATTACTACCCGCAATTTCCCTTTGTCAGTTCAGGAAATAAGAAAAAAAACAGGGCTGAAAGATGGGGGAGATATATACATATTTGCCACTACATTAGCCGACGACAGGAAAGTATTATTGATTTGCCATAAAGCCTGAATATAAAAAAAGCCTCGCAAAATCTTTTATGCAAGGCTTTTCTTCAATTATTTACTGATATTATTTCTTCTTTTTCTCATCTTCAGCAGGTGTAGGAGCCAGTGGAATTATTACCTCTTTATCCTTTTCCGCCTGTCCTTTCAGATAAGACGGAAGATTCATTCCCGCCATTCCGAACAAGTCGTTTAACGGAGGTACGGATTTCATCAGGCCCGATATAAAGTTGGCGGTAGATGTCCTGCCATCGTCACCCGCACCGTTTCCTGTATCCCAGACAGTAACTTTGTCAATTTTGATATTCTTAACGGCCTCAACCTGAGTCTTAACCAGTTCAGGCAATTTCTCTATCAACAATAGCTGGTAAGCTGCCACAGGATCGCCTTTTGCAGCATTTACAACATCCCTGTAACCTTCCGCCTGTTTGGTCAGTATTTCATACAAACCGCGTGCTTCCGCATCCATTTTGGCGAAGATAGCGTCTGCATCTCCTTTAGCCTGTTCACGTACACGTTCGGCGGCAGCCTGCGCTTCAATGATAATTCTTTGCTTTTCTATCTCGGCAGGAACAACAACGTTGGCTATCTGCGTCGAACGCTCTCTTTCCGAACGAGCCAACTCGGCTTTTTGTTCAGCCATATATGCTTCTTCGAGAGCCTTGGCCTGCTGTACTTTTTCGGCAGCAACAGCCAGACGTGCAGCTTCCGCTTCTTTCTCGCGGCGTTGGGCATCCGAACCTGCAATTTCTATTTTCGCGGTGTTTTCACCCTTTACGGCTATTGCATTGGCTTCGGCGGTTTTCACACGGGTATCCCTGTCTGCTTCGGCCTTACCGATAGATTCGTCTCTTGCAGCACCTGCAATGCTTACTTCTCTGTCCTTCTGAGCCACAGCGATGGATACGTCCCTGTCTCTGTGAGTTTCGGCAATTTGTACATCGCGCATTCTGTCGGCGACAGCCTTACCTGTTTCCCCGATTTTTTCCTGCTCAGCCACGCTGATTTTTGCTTCATTGATAGCTTTTGCAGCGGCTTCCTTACCCAATGCTTCTATGTAGCCTGATTCATCATTGATGTCGGTAACATTTACATTTATCAGTTTCAGACCAATTTTGCGAAGTTCCGTATCCACGTTTTTCGCAATGTTGTCAAGGAACTTGTCGCGGTCGGAGTTGATCTCCTCGATCATCATGGTAGCGATAACCAGACGCAATTGTCCGAACAGGATATCTTTAGCCAATTCCTGTATCTGGGAAGTAGTCAGTCCCAGAAGCCTTTCTGCCGCGTTATTCATATTTTCCTTCTCGGTGGAAATGGCAATTGTAAAGCGACACGGAACATCTACACGGATATTTTGTTTACTCAGTGCGCTGGTGAGGTTGGCTTCGATGGATATCGGTTTCAGATCCAGATAAGCAAAATCCTGGATAACAGGAATAATGAACGCACCGCCACCGTGAATACATTTGGCCGATGCACCGCCTGTTTTTCCATATACTACCAGGATTTTATCGGACGGACATCGTTTGTATCTCGACACCATGGCCGAAATAAATACAAACAGGGCAATGACACCTACGACTATAATAATCGCAACATCAGGTATACCATCAATCATAATTAATAAATGTTTTTAAATTAGTTTATAATAGAGTTACTTTAATTAGCCATGGGCGAAACCAGAAGAATACCTCCTTCTATGGCCTCTACTTTCACCAGTGAACCGCTTTTTATGTCCATATCACTGGATGTGATAGCCGGTAATTCGTGCGTAGAACCTTTGATACTTATAAATATTTTACCTTTTCCGCCTTTTGCGGCAGGGATATTCATATATACATCGGCTGTTTTCCCTATTGTATCTTCTATTTTGAAGGTGTTGTCTTCTGATAATTTCATCAGTCCTTTCATAACAAGGAAAAAGAGAATGATAAATAGTGAACCTACAAGGAATGCGATTATGCCTACTATAATCTTACTTTCGAACGAGCCGTACAATACTGCTCCTGTCCATCCGAATCCAAGCAGGAAGTTAACCAAATTCCTTAGTGAAAATAATTGAAAAGGAGAATCAGCCCCATCCAGATTACCATCGAAATCGGCATCTATACCTGTATCGGTATCGGCTCCGATAAAAGTCATAATGGTCTGGATTATAAATATAACACTGGCTCCTATAGCTACATACCAATAAAACTGTTGTGTAGCATCCATACTTGAAAAAAACTCTTTCATGGCAGTTCTTTGTTAATAGTTTATTTTCGCTTTTTTAGCTTAATACAAAAATAAGATTTTTTCCGAAATATACAATAGTTTTGAAAGGTTCTGAAATAAAAATATTTTAGAAAGTTTGTTTTTTAGATATTATAAAATAAAGAAATCTCTCACAAAGATGTAAAGACGCTTTTCAACGATTATTTATGTTTACATTTTCCCATCCTATTATTGCAGCCTTACGGCTGCTATCCCAGTGATACTGTCCGAATGAACCCGAAGATAGTATTACCCGGTGGCAGGGAATAAGGTATGCAACAGGGTTGTCGCCCACGGCAGAACCTACAGCCCTGCTTGCCTTGGGGTTGCCTGTTTGTCTGGCAATGTCGCTATAAGTTAAGAGTCTGCCCATGGGTATTTTCAAGAGGGACTCCCATACTTTAAGCTGAAAATCGGTACCTTTCACATGCAGTTTTATTTGTTCCGGTCGTTGCCAGTCTTGTTTGAATATATATAGTGCATTTTGTTGGTTGTTGTCTGTCAGTTGTTTATAGTCTGCGTTCGGGAATAGTTTTTGAAGTTCTTCCAAAGCGGTTGTTTCATTATTAGCGAAAGCCATGTAGCAGATACCTTTCATAGTAGATGCTATCAGAATCTCGCCGAAGGGAGTTTCTGCAAAGCTGTAATTGATAGCCAGGTTTTCTCCTCCGTTTTTATATTCTCCGGGTGTCATCCCTTCTATTTTTACAAACAGGTCATGTAGGCGTCCTGTGCCCGATAATCCGACCTCAAAAGCAGCATCGAAAAGTGTGGCACGGCTCTCTTTGAGTATCTTCTTGGCATTTTCGATACTGATGTATTGGAGAAATTTTTTAGGGCTTACTCCCGCCCACTCGGTAAACATACGTTGAAGATGGTAAGGGCTAAGCGCAACATGGGCAGCAACATCGTCCAAACCGGGCTGGAATTTATAATTATTGGTTATATATCCGATAGCATCTTTGATGCGGTCGAAGTCTATATTGTTTTGCTGGTTCATAAGAAACAAATTTAAATATTATAATGCGAAGTTAGGGTAGGGGAATTAGAAAATAAACCCGATTCTTGCGGAAAAAAATTATCTATATATGTAATAATAGCTTTTAGCTTTTAGCCGTTAGCTGATAGCTATCAGCTTTTTGAAAGAATGATATGAGGATTTGAAGATTCAAGGTTTAATGATTAAAAAAAGTGTAACCTTTGTAACCTTTTAACAAGTAGTAAGTCAAGTTTTTTTAATAATGAGTTACTTCGCCCTAGGGCAGTTACAAGTTACGAGTTGGCAGACTGTTTACTGCTTACTGCTAACTGAAAAGGTGTCACCTTTGTTACTTTTTAATAGTACGGGTTACGAGTGGACGGGATGCGGGTTGTTTTCTGATAACTGATGACTGCTAACTGATATATGTGTTACTTTTGTTACCTTTTATATCTTATGTCTGTTGTTTGCTTATTTCCGATTACTGTTTACTAAAATATATTTTGTATTTTTGACGGACTTTTTTTGAACGTTTCAGAAAGCAAGATCAGAAGCAGTATTTATTCTGATTGTGTTGACTGTCGGGAAACCGGCAAATGAAATAAAAAATATAAACTATCATATAATGAATATTTCGTACAATTGGTTGAAAGATTACCTTGATTTCGATTTGACTCCGGAGGAAACATCCGCCGCCCTTACATCCTTGGGTTTGGAAACAGGCGGTGTGGAAGAAGTAGAAACCATCAAAGGCGGGCTGGAAGGCCTTGTTATCGGAGAAGTGCTAACATGTGCAGATCATCCCGATTCCGACCACCTGCATGTAACCACCGTTAACGTGGGACAGGAAGAACCGTTGCAGATTGTTTGCGGCGCACCGAATGTAGCTGCCGGACAGAAAGTAGTGGTTGCTCTTGTGGGTACTAAACTGTATCAGGGAGAAGAATCGTTTACAATCAAGAAATCTAAAATCAGGGGAACGGAATCTTTCGGGATGATATGTGCCGAAGATGAAATCGGTATCGGTACCAGCCATGCGGGAATCATTGTGCTGCCAGCTGATGCGAAGGTAGGAATGCCGGCCAAAGAATATTACAATGTCAAAAGCGATTATATACTCGAAGTAGATATTACACCTAACCGTATAGACGGAGCGTCGCATTACGGTGTAGCCCGCGATTTGGAAGCCTATTTGCGTCAGAATAAACTGAAAGGGGCACTCACATTGCCATCTGTGGATGACTTCAAGATCGATGAACCGACGGGTGCAGTTACGGTAAGAGTAGAAAACACAGAGGCTTGTCCGCGTTATGCAGGACTTACAATCCGGGGTGTGAAAGTAACCGAAAGTCCCGACTGGCTGAAAGAAAAGCTTACACTTATCGGTCAGCGACCTATTAATAATGTGGTGGATATCACCAACTATGTATTGCATAGCATGGGACATCCCCTTCATGCTTTCGATGTGGCTCATATCACAGGCGGAGAAGTAATTGTAAGAACGTTACCCGAAGGTACAAAATTCGTTACACTCGATGAGGTGGAGCGTACCCTTAGCGACAGAGACCTGATGATATGCAACGATAAAGAGGGTATGTGTATCGGGGGTGTATTCGGAGGAATGAAATCGGGTGTGACGGAAAGTACAACAGAGGTGTTTCTGGAATCAGCGTATTTTAATCCTACATGGATACGCAAAACAGCGCGCCGTCACGGACTGAATACGGATGCTTCTTTCCATTTCGAGCGTGGCTGCGATCCGAATGATACCATTTATGTACTGAAATATGCCGCAATGCTGATAAAGGAGATTGCAGGAGGAAAGATTACAGGAGATATTCAGGATGTATATCCTAATCCTGTGGAGAGGCCGATTGTAAAATTATCATACGAAAAGGTAAACTCGCTTATAGGCAAGATTATAGATAAGCAAACGGTGAGGTCTATCCTGAATAATCTGGAGATGGTTATCACAGAAGAAAGCGATGATATGCTCACTATCGAAATACCGACATACCGCGTAGATGTGCTGCGTGATGTGGACGTGATAGAAGACATACTTCGTGTATATGGCTATAATAATATAGAAATAGGCGACAACCTGAAATCGAACCTGTCATACGAAACACCTACCGATAAGGGATATGATCTCCAGAATCTGGTCTCGGAACAACTGACAGGAAGTGGTTTCAACGAAATAATGAACAACTCGCTTACGAAAGAGGCTTATTATACCGATTCGCAAGTATATCCTGCTTCTAAGTGTGTGTATCTGCTCAATCCTTTGAGTACTGACCTGAATGTTATGCGCCAGACACTTATTTACGGAGGGTTGGAGAGTATCGCTTATAACCGTAACCGACAGAATCCTGATATCCGTTTCTACGAATTCGGAAATTGCTATTTCTATGATGCCGAGAAAAAAACGGAAGGCGAAACACTGAAAGAATACAGCGAGGAATATCATTTGGGTATATGGCTCAGCGGAAGCAGCATAGATAATAGCTGGACTTCAGCTAATGAGAAATCGTCTGTATTCCAGTTAAAAGCCTATGTGGAAAATATACTTGCCCGTTTGGGGATACCTGTCTCTAAATATGATTATGAGCAATTATCGAATGAAATATTCAGCACTGCTATAGCTATTCAGGCAAAGGGCAAAGGAAAATCGTGGGGTGTATTGGGTATCGTAAACAAAAAGCTGCTTAAAGCGCAGGATATAAATACCGAAGTATATTTCGCGGAACTCAACTGGGATGCGCTGATGAAAGAGATAAGGAAGAATACGATCACGTATTCTGAAATGTCGAAATTCCCGGCTGTGAAACGGGATTTGGCATTGTTGCTGGATGAGCCTGTATTGTTCGACCAGATAGAGAAAATAGCATACAAGGCGGAACGCAAGTTGCTGAAAGAGGTAAGGCTATTCGATGTATATGAAGGTAAGAATCTGCCTGAAGGCAAGAAGTCATATGCTGTGAAGTTTGTATTGCAGGACGATGAAAAGACGCTTAATGACAAGCAGATAGATGCCATTATGCAGAAAATACAGAAGTCGCTGGAGAGTGAACTCGGTGCACAATTGAGATAAGGTTCGCCAAAAGGACAGATATAAAAAAGCGATAGGAGTCAATATCTTATCGCTTTCTATATTGGTTATACTCATTTACAACAGTCGGACAGTTCATCATGTTTTACCTTGTCGGCTTTGTTCTTATCGGTGTCGTGGCCTACTTTTGCGATAGCTTTACTGATCTCTTCGGAATTTGTTTTCTCAGGGTTAAAGCCTATCTGGAGTTTGCCATTCTGTATGTTCCATGTCGCGGAAAATACGCCGTCTACTGATAAAGCTGCGTTTTCTATCCGTTGTTTGCATATCTCACAATTGCCTTGAACTGTAAGTGTTGCGTATTTTAGGTTATTGTATATAATATCCATATCCGTAGATTTTTAAAGGTTGATAATAATATGGGGATATAGATCTATGAAACTATATATATCCTAAAACAAAGATGATATATATTAGTTTCGATATAGGGCTGTTTTTAATAATGATTATACAAACCGGATAGTTACTGTGATTTTTTGTGATGAAATTATCGGGGATTGAGGCTAATTGTTAATTATAAATCTGGTAACTATCATATATTGAAAAGGGGCAAAAGAAAATCCTTATCCGTGATAATGAATAAATGGTCCTTATTCCAAATCTCCGATATTTTTTATACTTTTGCCTACCAAAAGAATAAACGATTGATATAAATATTATGGGAAGAGCGTTCGAATACCGCAAAGCGACAAAGATGAAACGTTGGGGCAATATGGCCCGTGTGTTCACTAAACTAGGGAGACAAATAACAATAGCAGTAAAAGAGGGTGGCCCTGAGCCTGATACCAATCCCCGTCTTCGTGTGTTGATGCAGCAAGTGAAGAAGGAGAATATGCCAAAGGAAAATGTAGAACGTGCCATAAAAAAAGCAATATCGAAAGACGAGGCTGATTATAAGGAGGTTGTATATGAAGGATACGGGCCGTTTGGAATTGCTATCGTGGTGGAGACTGCAACCGATAATCCGACGCGTACTGTTGCGAATGTACGCAGCTACTTTAATAAGCATAATGGTTCACTGGGGACTTCGGGTAGCCTTGAATTTCTTTTCGACCACAAATGTGTGTTTAAAATCGGAGCAAAGGACGGTGTCTCACTGGAAGATCTGGAACTGGAATTAATTGACTACGGTGTTGACGAAGTAGAGCATGACGGTGATGATATAATACTCTACGGAGAGTTTAAATCTTACTCTGAAATACAGAAATATCTCGAAGAAAACGGATTTGAAATACACAGTGCCGAGTTTGAGCGTATTCCGAATGACCTGAAAGAACTGACAAAGGAACAACAGGAACAAATACAAAAGCTATTGGATAAATTCGAAGATGATGACGATGTTCAGAATGTGTTCCATAATATGAAAGGAGATTTCGAAGAAGAGTGACTCTGCTTTGATAATACCATATAAGGAACTGCAAGATACTACTCTTGCAGTTTTTTTATTACATTTGCCAATATAAGAAAAAATAAGGCGATGATGAGATATAAGCTTATAACGATACTCCTGTTTATTTGCAGTATGCTTTCGGCGCAGGCATACCGGACTCAGGCCCTTTCAGATGAAATATATACAATAGAGGTAAACCTGAATGGGAGCCGGAACCAGAATCCGGTGGCTAGACTGAATAGCGATGATAATATCAACATCAGTTTTGACCGCTTGTCGGATAATTCCTTCAACCGCCTGCGATATCGCGTCATACATTGCGATGCTTATTGGTTAAAAAGCAAGGGCATCTCTGAGATCGATTATCTGAACGGATTTAATGACAATCCTATAGATGATTACGCTCCATCGGTCAATACTACAGTCGAATATACACATTTCAATCTGGATATACCAAACAGGGATGTGAGCCTGAAAATATCGGGAAATTATGTTGTCGAAGTTTATGAGGACGGTGAACCCGGTATAGTATTACTTACAGCCTGCTTCTCGGTGGTAGATCCGGCTATAAATATAGCGGCCACAGTCTCATCCAATACCGACATAGACTTTAATAAAAGTCACCAGCAGGTATCTTTCACGATTCATCATCAAGGTATGAATATCAGAGATCCCTTTACCGAAATTATGGTGTTTGTACAACAAAACAACAGATTGGATAATGAAAAGCGCAAGCTAAAACCGACATATGTGAATCCCGGCAAACTGATATACGAACACAATCGGGATTTGATATTTCAGGCCGGGAACGAATATCGCCGCTTTGAAACATCGAGCCATAGATATAATGGTATGAATGTAGCCCACATCAGATATGTCCGTCCGGGTTATGAGATGGATATTGAAACGGATAAGGTACGTGCCGGACGTTCTTATAGTTACGATCAGGATCAGAACGGCCGCTTCTTTATAAGGAATAATGATAGTGAATATCCTGAAACAGAGGCTGATTATTTTACTACCAATTTTACATTGGCTATGGATGAGCCTTTGTTGGAAAGTATATATATAAATGGAAATTTTACCGATAATACCTTTACCGACAAATACAAGATGAAATATGATTATAATGAGAAGTTATACCGTCTTTCCTTGTTATTGAAACAGGGTATGTATAATTATCTCTATCTTACAAAAGACGGAAACAACTTTGTTACTACTAATATCGAAGGCAATTATTTCGAAGCGGAGAATGAATATTCTGTCTATGTTTACTACCGCCCCACAGGCCAGCGTTACGATAGCCTGATAGGTGTGCAGAATATACAGTCGCGGGCGAAGTAGGAGGTATGAGTTTAATAAACTCTTACTTCATCTATCATCAGGTAAGCCTTGTCCCCTTTCTTTTCGTGCCAATCGGGCAATTCCTTTATTGATTCGGCAATTACTTTTACGTACCGGGCTTTCACTGTTTCGTCCAGATTAGCCGATAAAGTAATCACCACAGGGCTTATATGCTCTGTACGTTCTTCGTATGTCTCCTTAAATACTTCCTTATATGTATTACCATCTGCAGATACTAATAAAGCAAGGCTTTTCGGTGCAAATAATCCCCCTCTGGTATTTACATATGAATTCAAATCCAAGGATGAAATGTCGGTCTGCTCTTTCATATCTATGTCTGCTTCAAAATCGGTGCCGGCAAAACCCAGCCACATGCCTGTACGGTAACTGGCATTCGAACCTAATTGTCCATTAACCAGTGTTGTCGCGCCACTGAAAGTATAGCGTTTATCCGGATCATATTTTAATGTTATGGGTTTGGCACAAGCCTTATGAAAAATGAAGTCTTTCGAATAAACCTTGCCTCTTACATTTTTCCGATATGCAACAGCCTTGAATATAGTATTGCCTTTTATGGTTATCGGGCTGCCATATATGTAAGGTACAGATTCGGCTGTCGGCTCTTTATTGCCCAGTGTATAATAAATAGGGCTGTTGTCAAATGTCGACATATAAAGGTTTATCTCATTCTTAATTGTATCCACAACTATAGAATCCTGTATTTCGTAAGCCTGCTTACAATTCTCATATCCCAGTTTGTCGAAGTGTTTAGATAGCCGGTATAAACGAGAAACAAAATCACCATAATCTTTCCTCTCCGGATTTGTCCATACAGTTTCTGCGAGAGCGCATATACGGGGAAGCAACATATATTCAACATTCTGTCCCGAAGGCATATATTCTGTCCATATATTAACTTGTGCTCCCAGAATATGCTTCTGACTGTTCTCATCTAAGCCGGCAGGCATCGGATTAAATGAATATGTCTTTTTCAGTTCCGTCAGCCAGCCAAATGTGAAAGGTTCGTTATCTATATCAGGAGATTGATAATAATCCAGATATACATATTGTTCAGGCGTCATTATCACATCGTGACCTTTGTTAGCAGCATAGACACCTCCTTCAGTACCGCGCCATGACATGATTGTTGCATTAGGGGCGATTCCACCCTCCAGTATTTCATCCCAGCCGATAATTTTTTTGTTTTTAGCGTTTATCATTTTTTCTACTCTGGATATGAAATAGCTCTGTAATTGTTCTCCGAGAGAATGTTCCGGTGATTCTTTCAGTCTCAACTGTCTCATTCTTGCCTGACATTTAGGACATGCCATCCATCTGCTTTTAAGGCACTCATCACCTCCTATATGGATATATCGGGAGGGAAACAATGGGAGTACTTCGGTCATCACATCATCGAGAAACATAAACACTTCCTCATTACCTGCGCAAAGCACATCTTCATAGATACCCCATTCGGCACCGACCTGATAGGGCCCTCCCGTACAGCCCAGATAAGGGTATGAAGCTAGAGCGGCTAATGTATGTCCCGGAATATCTATCTCCGGAATGATGGTTATAAAATGCTCTTCAGCATATTTTACAATATCTTTTATTTCTTCTTGTGTATAAAATCCGCTAACAGGTTTGTTGTCAAATTCGCCTGTATGGCGGCCTATAATTGTATGCTCACGCGTAGAACCTACTTCGGTAAGCTTAGGGTACTTCTTTATCTCAATACGCCAGCCCTGATCGTCGGTCAGATGCCAGTGAAAGATATTGATATTGAACATGGCCAGTATATCAATATATTTTTTCACAAAATCAACAGGGAAAAAATGTCGTGATACATCCAATGAAGCTCCCCTGTGAGCATATTCGGGATAATCTGTAATCTCGGCGCTCGGAAATTCTATTTCGGTATCAGCATTTACCGGAATTGATTTCCGGATGGTTTGGATTCCGTAAAAAGTTCCTGCTTCAGTAGATCCGTTTATGGTGATGAGCGAAGAATTCACACTTATAATATAGGCTTCAGGATTATCGCTTGAATAGTCAATGGTGAGTTTTATAGCATTCTCAATATCCTGCTTGTTGGTTATTTCAAGTCTTAAGCCTGTTATCTGCGCAATATATTCGGATAATAAAGCCGCTGATCGTGCCAGCTTGCTATTTGCGGCAGGAAATGATATCTTTGTAGTCTTATTCAGTATGAAAGGCTTACCGTCTACCGCTTTTATTTCCTGTACCATGGGTACTATATCGTAACTGGCTACGGGAGTAGGTTTGTCGGAAGTACAGGCAATGAAAAATAAAAGAGTCGACAGACAGAGAAAATTTCTAAACATAAATGAATGATTTTGTGTTTTATATGATAAAAAGTTAAACAAATTTCAAATATATGCTTTATTCTGAAATTTTTGCCACAAAAAATTTATATTTTTGCACCTTGATTGCATAGTCGTTATGCAATGAACAGTTTAATTAAAATGTAGAAGATGAAAGTCCTGAAATTTGGTAGTGCGTCTATTGCTACAGCAGACAAGATGAAAAATGTAGCAAATATTGTTGCCCGCGGAGGCAATAATATCATTGTGTTGTCATCGATGCGGGGAACAGCAGAGGCATTAGCCGAAGTGTCGGACTATCTGTACAAAAAGAATCAGGAAGGGGCCATTGAAATAATAAACAGGCTGGAGAAGCAGTACAACGATTTCGTTTCCGACCTTTTTAGCGGAGAAGCCTTCAGATTGAAAGCGGAAGAAGTAATCGCGGCAAAGTTTAATTATATCCGTACTTTCACTAAAGACCTGTTCACTCTTTTTGAGGAACGGGTGGTAATGGCACAAAGTGAATTGCTCAGTTCGGAACTATTCCATTTATACCTTACCGAGAAGAAGATAAATGCAGTATTGATACCTGCGCTTGAATATATGCGTACCGATAAGAACTCGGCGCCCGACCCTGCATATATAAAGGAAAAGCTCACAGCTTTACTTGATGCGGCCAAAGGAGCGGATTTGTATATCACACAAGGATATATCTGCCGCAATGCATATGGCGAGATCGACGATTTGCGTAAAGGGGGAAGTGACTATACGGCATCGCTTGTTGGTGCGGCGGTAGGTGCTGACGAAATTCAGATTTGGGCTGATGTGCATGCAATGCAGAACAATGATCCGCGTTATGTAAAAGGAACTACAGCTATCCGCCACCTGAATTTCGATGAAGCAGCCGAGTTGGCGTATTTTGGTATAAAAATACTTCATCCATCGAGCATACTGCCTGCAAAATTGGCTGATATAGCCGTATGTCTTAAAAATACGGAATATCCCGATGCCGCAGGAACACTTATCTCCAACGAAACAGAGGCCCGCGCCATAAAGGCAGTGGCCGCTAAGGAGAATATTACTGCAATAAAAATAAAATCGGGCAGGATGTTGCTCGCACATGGTTTTCTACGTCGTGTTACCGAAGTATTTGAAAACTACCAGACATCAATCGATATGCTGGCTACGTCCGAAATAGGAGTTTCTCTTACTATAGATGATGACAAAAATATACAACTTATTCTTGACGAACTGAAGAAATATGGTACAGTTTCCGTCGATTCCAATATGGTAATCATTTCCGTAATCGGAAATCTGGAATCGGAAGACGCCAGTTTTGCATCTACGATATTGAATGCCGTAAAGGGCATATCTATCCGGATGATTTCATATGGCGGCAGCAAATACAACTTTTCATTTCTGATAGAAAGTAAAGATAAAGAAAAGACGCTCCAAATTCTGAATGACAAATTGTTTAATTAATTATTAAATTCCAAATGACAAAAGGAAATTTTCCTGTTGACAAGCTAAAAGGTATCGAAACGCCTTTTTATTATTACGATATGGATTTGCTGAAAAGGACATTGAAGATCGTAAAAGAAGAGACAAAAAAATACGGATTTGTACAGCATTATGCTGTAAAGGCCAATGCAAACCGCAGGATTCTTGAACTTATTGCTTCGGAAGGTTTTGGCGCCGACTGTGTAAGCGGAAATGAAGTGAAAGCGGCGGTAAATGCAGGGTTTCCGGCTTCAAAAATTGTTTTTGCAGGAGTAGGTAAGACTGATAAGGAAATAAATCTGGCTCTCGACCTTAATATTTTCTGTTTTAACGTAGAGTCCTTACCCGAATTGGAAATAATCAATGAACTAGCAGGCAAGAAAGGCAAGCAAGCTCAGGTAGCTTTGCGAATCAATCCGAATGTAGATGCTCATACACACGAATATATAACAACCGGCCTGAATGAAAATAAATTTGGTTTTGCTATGGCGCATCTCGATGCGGTGATAGAGAAACTGAAGACTCTGAAAGCGATCAAACTCATAGGGATACATTTCCATATAGGTTCTCAGATAGAGGAGGCAGAGACTTTCGAGCCTTTATGTAAACGTGTTAATGAATTACAGACATATTTCGAGGAAAAAGAAATAAAACTGGAGCATATCAATCTTGGTGGAGGCCTCGGTATAGATTATGAGAATCCTGATGCTCATCCGGTTTCAGATTTCGCTGGATATTTCGCTTTATTTAATAAAAACCTTAAGCTCAGAGACGGGCAAATTGCACATTTTGAATTAGGACGCTCTATTGTAGCTCAATGCGGAGCATTGGTAACTCGTACAACATATGTAAAGCATGGAGAAAATAAAGTGTTCGTGATTGTAGATGCTGGTATGACAGATCTTATTCGTCCGGCACTATATCAGGCATATCATAAAATTGAAAATATTTCGTCCAGCCTTCCGGTTAAAAAATATGATGTGGTAGGGCCTATATGCGAATCTTCGGACGTTTTTGCAAAAGATTACGAGCTGAATGAAACCCAGAGAGGTGATATGCTTGTCCTTCGTTCGGCCGGTGCATATGGTGAAATAATGGCATCACAATATAACTGCCGCGAATTGCCAAAACCATATTACTCGGATAAAATATAATCGTACAACAATATAAGTCAGGAGTCGTATGAATATATGGCTCTTGTCTTTTTATGAAGATATTTCTTTAGAATGCAGGCAATGATTGAGCAAATCTTACATTACTTCATGTTTAACGAACTGGAAATTGCAGGGATAGCATTTTTCTCCCTGTTGTTTCTTATTCAAATTTTCTTCTATTTCAATTATTACAGGAAGCCCTATTCTGTTGCCTGTAAGAGAGAGAAGAATAGTAACAAACCATTTTGCCGGAAACCTAAAGTATCTGTTATTATAGCTTCGGAAAATGCTGCTGATGAGTTGGCTGAGAATTTGCCTGTAATTCTGACTCAGGATTATCCGGATTTCGAAGTTATTGTTGTTAATAATGGTTCTACGGATGAGAGTGAAACTTTGTTACAGTCTCTGCAACTTAAACACCCTCATTTGTACATCACATATTTGCCTTATTCGAACGATATAACTTTTGGCCGTCGCAAACTGGCTCTCACTATCGGGATCAAAGCTGCTAAAGGAGAAGTTTTGTTATTTACAGAACCTTATTCCAAACCAGTATCTGATCAATGGATATCGTCTATGATGGAAGAGCTTCCGGACGGAAAAGATGTCGTTCTCGGTTATTCTTTTTATAGCAGGACAAAGACGTTTTTTAACCGTATCGCACGTTTCGATAATCATTTGTTCTCTATGCAGTATATATCCATGGCTCTCAAGAGCAGGCCATTTACAGGAATATACCGTAATCTAGCTTTTCGTAAGCACCTCTTTTTCGATAATAAAGGTTTTGCCGCGTTTCTTAATTTAGAGAATGGGGAGGATGTATTCATCAACCAGATAATTACTGATACTAATACTTCTGTGGCCCTATCGTCCGATAGTTTTATGGAATCCTCTAATGATCGGTTTTCATTGTGGAAACAAGTAAAGAAATCTTATTCGATTACAAAGAAGTATTTTAAACGTAAAACACCAATCAATTTATTTGCTTTGGAAGCGGCTACACGTTACTTATTTTATCTAATGCTAGTTGCTCTTGTTGTGTACTCTGCTATATTTTTCCATTGGACATTATTAGGCATCACAGTATTTTTATTTATGTTCAGATTAGTCGTACAGCTGATAATAATAAATAAATCAACACAATACTTTCGGTCCGGGAAATTCCATTCCTCTTTGATTCTAATGGATTTTTTACAACCTTTTTATAACTTCAGATTCAAAACCAGCCATAAAAACAGGGCTACAGGCCGCCGTTGATTCATAAGCGAAACTTAAGCTTTTATGTTCTTTTGTGGATTCCTGTTTGTTTCCGGCCTCTTGTCAATTAATCTTAGATAAGGTTTATGGATTTTCTCTTCCCATATCAGCCATAAGACAAAGATAACTCCGTCGTAGTATATCCAGACAAATACATCCCGATGGAAGACATTAAACCAGTCTTCATAAAATTTCAGGTAGCATTCTTTGGTGTTCACCCATTGACAGTTATTATACCATTCATTTACAGGTATGAACCACTCGGGAAATGGGTTGCGTATGATAATAAGTATTATAGCCAGCCTAAGGATGTTAATTAACAAGAGGATAACCAGCGACATGGGAATGTACCACAATTTCTTCTTCACCGGTCCAAAATAGAATGTAAGGATGAAGGTGAACATGAAAAGTTGCTTCAATCCCGTGCATCCCCATATAATATCTACCGGAATAGAATTTTCGAAATAAAGTGTATACCCGTTAATGATTTTAAAATCATGATATCCGAGCAGGTCATGTACGACCCGGTATACGATATCAGCTGTCCATAGGTTCATACCTTCGGTAGATGAAGTCAAATCTTTGCCCAGCACGAGGAGTATCCTTTCATCTTCTCCCTGATGTACACAAAGTTTCCAAATAAATTCAAATATGAGGAACAAGCATAAAAACCATATGATATCTTTGAATGGTTTCAGCTTGTTTGTGAATATACTTATGTAGTATTTACCGTAATTATTCATTTAGCTTAAAATCGCGTATAAAGGTACTAAAATAAGGATAATTAACCTTTTTAAGGCAAAAAAAATATGACATTTTATCTAAATCGTCGGTTAACTGGTTTTTTTTAATTTACTTTGCACAAATTTCATCTGATTTAAGTGAATTTAGTAGTAAATAAAGGATATTCGTCATTGAAAAGGCTGTTTATTAGTCAGATAAATTAAATGAAAAATACCAGTACCGATAAGGCTTTTGGATGATTATTCAGCTTTCTATCGAAGTTTTGCATTACCTGAATAATAATTTGCTTAAAAATTTGTTTATAGATGAGAATACGAAATGACTGATAGAACAGGTGTTTTTTGTATAAAATTGAGATTTACAGGATTAAACCGTATATTGAATTAAAAATGCTAAAGAGTAAAAATCTTCTTTTAATAGCCCTTTTGGCTTGTATTGTAGGCTCACTAAGAGCTCAAACCGATTCTCCATATAGCAGATATGGCTACGGAGTACTGAGAGACCAGGCAGTAGGTCCATCAAAGGCAATGGGAGGTATAGGTTACGGACTTCGCAACAGCCAGAGTGCAAACCCACAGAATCCGGCATCATATTCCAGAGTAGACTCGCTAACTTTTCTATTCGATATAGGCATTAATTTCAATCGCGGAAAATTGAGTGACGGAGTTAATTCTGATAATAAGTATAGCGGAGGGCTTGATTATATAACAATACTCGTTCCCTTGAAGAAAGGTCTCGGTCTTAGTTTTGGTATTATACCCTTTTCTTCGGTTGGTTATAAATTCGGGTCAACAGAAACGAACGGCTCAGTATCGTATAGCAAATCATTTTCCGGTAGCGGGGGATTAAGCCAGATATATGGAGGATTGGGGTATTCTACACCAATAAAAGGTTTGTCTGCGGGAGCAAATGTTTCTTATCTTTTTGGCACGTTAGACCATACACGTAGTTTGCCTGCATTAACAGGTAGTACTACAAATACCTCCAGAGATATGACCGAGTTATCCGTTAAAGCGGCAAAATTCGATATCGGTCTCCAGTATGAAATGCCGATAGCTAAAAATAGAATGTTGACAATAGGTGCTGTTTATTCTCCCAAGATTAACTCTTCGGCCGATTACAATAATATACGTCAGGTAATATCTGCATCCAATACCTTAGTTCAGGGAGATACGACCGTTTATAATGGAGTTGATGCCGGAATTCCGGAAACATACGGATTGGGATTCACAGTTAACAGTAACAATAAACTTGTGTTTGGAGCAGATGCTACTTATCAACGTTGGAGCAAAGCTAAATATACTTCGTACATGAACGACGGACTAAATGATGCCGACCGTTTTAATGACAGATGGAAGTATAGTGTTGGTGCTGAGTATATGATAGATCCGTACGACAGGAGTTTCTTTAAGAAAATCAGATTCAGGGGAGGGGTTAATTATGCCAACTCATACTTGAATGTGATGGACGCGTCCGGAAAAATAGATGGTTATAAAGAATATGGAGCGACATTAGGTTTCGGTTTGCCTATCCGGGATAATATCGGCCAGCGGGTGTCGTATATCAATATCAATTTCGAATACAAAAAATTAAAACCTAAGCTTAGTAATATGATAAGTGAAGAATACTTTGGTGTATCGTTGAATGTCAATGTCAATGAACTTTGGTTCTTCCGTCGTAAAGTTGAATAAAAAATACAGAATCAAGATAAATGGCCTCAATTACTGATTGAGGCTCATTGTTTTTAAGTATATTAGCCTGATGAAGTTAATGCCACTCCAAAAACTGTTCATGGTCGCAGTAATCGCAATATTTGCTGCACCTTTCTTTTTTGCATCCTGTAAGAAGGAAGTCAGTTCTGCCGTAAATTTCAAATATGACAAAGAAATCGTGCCATCCATGCATACAGACAGTGTACGGATGCTCATTTCCGATTCGGGACTTATCAAATATAAAATGATAACTAAAACGTGGGATGTTTTTGACGAAGCCAAAGACCCTTACTGGTTTTTTCCGGAAGGACTCTATCTGGAGAAATTTGACACTGCTTTTGTTGTAGTATTCACTATCAAGGCCGATACAGTATGGAATTATACCAGACGTAAACTCTGGCGACTCAAAGGGAATGTTTTTGCACGAAATATTGTCGGGGAAACATTTACTGGAGATGAGTTTTTTTGGAATCAGCAGGAACAGAAAATATATTCGAACAAGCTAGTCGAGGTAAATAGACCCGAAAAAGGAGTGTTAATTGCCCGAAATGGTATGGTAGCTAACCAGCAAATGACAGCATACGAATTTATGGAAGTAGGGGAGAATGCCGGAAAGAAAACAGTGTTTTATGTGAACGAAGATGAAGAAAACAAAGAAGAAAAAGCAGAATAGTTTTTCAAATATGAATGAAATTCAATCTCAATTTATTATCTTCGCACGCTGAAAACTGTATCTTTGAGAATTTAAAATAAACAATATAAAAAGTAATTATTATTTAAATGGCTGCATTACAGAAAATTAGGAGCAAATCAGGCCTGCTTGTCGGTATAATCGCGGTGGGTTTATTAGCATTTGTATTTCCATGGGGTGAAGTTACGACCTTTGTTAATAAAATGAGAGACAAAGCATTTGTTGTAGATGGAAAGGTGATTACAACGAAGGAATATTCGGACAAAATAGCTCAATGGGAAAACTTTCAGAAAGTTATGTCGAATCAATCCTCATTGGATGAGTTCACAAATTCTCAAATCAGAGAGATGGCTTACCAGCAAATGGTAAAAGAAATAATGTTGGACGAAGAAGCCAGCAATTTAGGATTGGCCGTTACACCTGAAGAATTGAATGATATGGTATATGGACCTGTTGTAGCTCCTATATTGTATCAAATACCTTTTTTCGCAAATCCTCAGACAGGCCAGTTCGACAAAGCATATCTGATGCAATTCCTTTCCGATATTAATCAGGATCCGGCTACTATGCAGGAACCTCATAGATCTGAGATTATGGCCAGAAGGGAAATCTGGGCCTTTATACAAAATATGATGAAATATCAACGTCTTGAAGAAAAATATGCTTCATTAGTGGCCGGTTCAGTTTTGGTTAGTGATACTGAAGCAAAGGCTGCCTATGACGATTCTAAAAATGTTGCAGATATAGCATACGTCGTTCAGAGATATTCGACCTTGGCCGATTCTGCAGTCCAGGTTTCAGATAAAGAAATAAAAGCACTTTATGATTTGCGTAAAAACAATTATAAATTGGATACAGAGCTTCGCAAAATTTCCTACTTTATTAAAGATGTTGTTCCTAGCGATGAAGATTATGCTGCTATAGAACAAGAAATGAATGCAGCGTATGAAAAATTGAAAATGGCAGATAATCCGGCTATTGTTCTAAGTGAATATTCATCTACATATCAGGATATCTTTATGGCAGTATCATCATTGCCTGCCGATGCTAAAACATTTGTACAATCTGCATCTGTTGGCGATATTTATGGACCGGTTCGTGAGGATCAGACCTATCTGATGTATAAACTAATAGACCGGACAAATGCTGCGGATTCTATTAAACTACAAATAATACCATTGCCGCAAGGACTTGATGAAAAAACATCAGCCCACATTGTTGATAGTATACAGGCTGTTCTTAAAGGTGGTAAAGATTTCGGCGTTGTAGCTGACGAACTATTCCCTAACTCTAATGGCGGTGATCTGGGGTGGACTAACGAAGCGATGTTGGCAAGCGCAGGAATTGCAAAAGAATGTTTTGCTGCTGCAAAAGGTGAAGTTCTGAAATTGAAGGTAGGCGGTCAGGATCAGTTGATTCGTATATCAGATAAGACTAATCCGGTACCAAAGGTGAAATTGGCTGTAATACAATTGCCTGTTATAATTAGCGATAAAACTCAGAATGCTATAGATAACGAATTGAACCAATTTGTAAGTGAGAATGGAAATCTGGAGAATTTTGACAAAGCAGCTCAAGCTAAAGGCTACAGTCTGATTCAGAATTCGATAATATCACCTTCCGAAATAGCATTAGGCCAGGCTACAGGGACTCGTCAGGTAATACATTGGGCTTTCAATGAAAAGGTTGGTTCGGTTAAGAAATTTGACATGTCCGATAAACGTGTTGTTGCAATCGTGAAAAATGAAATTACCGGCGACTATATGCCGGTTTCTGAAGTAGCAACAGCATTAAAGGCAGAATTGATAAATGATAAAAAAGCAGAGAAAATCATAGCTGACTTAAAAGCTAAGAATCTGACATCTTTGGATGCTTATGCACAAGCTGTGTCAGGGAAGGTGGATACTGTTAACTTTGTTACATTCCAGACCAATAACTTATCAGGAATTGGTTATGAGCCTCTAATGAATGTATATTCCAAATTAGGCCAGGTTAATAAACTGGAAGCTCCTATGAAAGGAAAATCCGGAGTGTATGTGTTGAATGTGACAAATAAAACAGAAGATACAAAAGAATTTAATGCAGAACAGACAAAACAGTCATTAAAGCAGGCCAATTATTACCAGATGATGTCACAGGCTGTATCTATATTGAGGAATAAGATGAAAGTGGAAGATAACAGGGTGAAATTCTGGTAAAATTCTTGAAAGAAAAATTTAATCACTATATTTAAAGTCCCTTGTAGTAAAAGCTATGAGGGGCTTTTTTAATTAAAGAGAATATGACAAAGAAAGAACGTTATGCCGGGGTTATTAGTTGGTTTGATAAAAATATGCCTGTAGCAGAGACAGAATTGCATTATGACAATCCTTTTCACCTGTTGATTGCTGTCATTTTATCTGCCCAGTGCACAGATAAACGGGTCAATATGGTAACACCACCCTTATTCGAAGCATACCCCACACCTGAGGTGATGGCGGTTTCTACTACCGATGCTATTTATCATTACATAAAAAGTGTGTCTTATCCCAACAATAAAGCAAAGAATCTGTTAGGAATGGCTAAGAAGCTTGTGGATGACTTTGGAGGGAAGGTTCCCGATACTATGGAAGAATTGGAAACTATACCCGGGGTTGGTCGCAAAACAGCTAATGTGATGCTTATTGTAGCCTTTAATAAACCGGCAATGCCAGTCGATACACATGTTTTTAGGGTTTCCAACCGAATTGGATTAACTGATAATTCGAAAAATCCGGAACAAACAGAAAGAGAATTGATAAAATATATACCGGCAAAATATTTATCAAAAGCTCATCATTGGTTAATTTTACATGGCAGATATGTCTGTGTTGCGCGGAGACCTAAATGCGAAGAATGTGGGTTAACTCCGTATTGTAAATTTTTCTCGAAAAAATAGCTTAAAATTTATTTTTTATAATGACTTGGTTATTAGTATATTGAATAAAGTGCCTAAAAATAGTTCAAAAATACCTCTTAAAATATTTGGAATGATATAAAATAT
>NZ_DLFW01000050.1 GCF_002482385.1 Dysgonomonas sp. UBA7710
TATGCGCTAGCCTTGTCGTGCGTAAGCCTGCGCCGTTAGCTTTATGGACGGGGTACCCGTAGGATGAAAAGACGAAAAAACGGAAACGTGTTTGAGCTAATCTTTCGATTCGGATTATACAATCTTTCCAGCGAGTTTTTCCGTTTCGTCTTTTAGTCCGTTACGGGTCGGCCTATGAAGCGGGGCGCTAAAGCGTTTTTGGTTCCTTTTGCGGCTTTGGGCAAAAGGAACACAAGCAATCTTTGATTGCGCGTAGCATTAAACAAACCAACATTTTTATACAACAATAAAGATTTCAGCTATTAATTATTATACATATACCTGATAGAAAAAAACTTGGGTAATGAGTAAGATGTTATTTTTCCTGCTATATTTGCCTAAAACATAATCATAATGTATAATTGATATGAAAACTATAGGGAATATTATCTGGGTATTATTCGGCGGTTTTATGATAGCTCTCGAATACTTTATTGCGGGCTTTTTGATGATGATTACAATTATAGGTATTCCATTCGGTATACAGTCCTTCAAACTGGGTATTCTTGCATTATGGCCTTTTGGCAGTAAGGTTGTAGATGATAAAAGCTCTATCGGTTGCCTTAGCCTGGTGATGAACATTATCTGGATTATTATCGGAGGGTTCTGGATTGCCCTTACCCATTTGTTCTGGGGAATTATATTCTGTATTACAATAATAGGCATTCCTTTTGGAAAACAACACTTTAAACTGATACATCTGGCGCTGTTTCCTTTCGGGAAAAAAGTAGAATAGACTCTTAATCTGAAATAAATTTGCTCCTATTTCGGTCTGAATCCGTCCTGTAAACTTTTACCCCGTGTAGTAACAGAGCTTATATCCTGATACTTTCCCAGAGCATCGGCCTGTAGTATTGTGCACGGAAAAGGACTTTCGAAGCATACAAACCGTCCGTCAGGTATTTCCGGTGACTTACTAATATAAATGATTGCCCCGTTGTCCAGTTTGTAAGGAAGAAACTCATCAGTATATAGAGTGAGCGATTTGAGTAATTCCCTGTAAGGGTATTGTCTTATAAGGATGTCGGATACAGGCCTGCTATCTTTTTTAGGGGTTTTTAAGTCAAACATATTATAAAACTTAATAGAACGGCTTACGGCCCAGTATCCCATAATAAGGGCAAATGCAGCAGTAAGTATTGTACCCGTTTTCGGGTACATTTTTTCTTCTCTTGTAACGAGTAAAAGATAGCAGATATAATATATAATAGCAAATAATATTCCTCCTATAAAGCGGGGATCGGGTCCACCCCAATACCATACTCCTATAACTGCTGATAATATGATATACACAAAGTATACATTTTTATTCAGATACCTCTTTCTTATCAGCGAATAAATGACTATTACAGGAGAAAGCAGGGTAGGGACTATAAAAATAAGGTTCATACACCATCTGTATATTCCATCAAAGCTGCTTAACTCAGGATGGGAAATTTGCCAGATAATATCATTCAGAATACGTATTCCGCAAGAAAAAATAAAATCTTTTTCTTCTATGGCTACAAATGCAGGAAGTTTCCAGTCAACAGTAAAAATATTTATTTCGTGAAGTGGAAAAATCAGATAGCCCGAAATAATAACATTCCTGATAAACCAAAGTATCAGTATCACAGCCGGAATGAAAATCAGGAATAGGGCTGTCCTGTATTCTTTGTTCCGGAGCAGCCGGACAAGTATATATAAAGAGATGAGGCCAAGCGGAATTATAGTGAGTTTGAATGTAAATAAGGCTATGGGAATAATAACAAAAAACAATTTTTTGTTTCTTAGAGAATTCGGATATAACAGCAGTTTTGCTATCAGGTATAGAGATACTATGTTGGGTATGGCATCCGTAGACGTTGCAGCTAATGAATATCCGAATGTAAAGATATATCCTGTTATTATAAATAACAGTAATATGCGCTTTATCTCATAGCCCGATTGTATGATCTCTTTTATTGTCCAGCATATCACAGCTATCAATACCAGTACCTGCAAACTATATACACCTTCGCCGAATATGGCTCTCAGGCTGAAAATCGCTGATAGCAGGAGGTAGTTGGAATTGAAACTGAACCTGTGTTCTATATTTCCTAATCCGGGTACTATGGCAAATTCCTCGTTCCAGCGTATATTTTGTTGATGGTAGAGCAGGGAATCGAATACACCTACCTGCCAGATGATGGCAATCATCAGGCTGATAATGGGTATAATGAAAATTGCTGACTGAAAAAGGCGTAAATGGGCAAAGCTTGATTTTACTTTACGGACGATAGCCCGAAGATAATTTTTCCTTATGATCCAATATATAATGCACACTGTAAGAAGTGCCGATAATATATAATGATTGGATGGCAACCAGAATGAAGTAATGGATAAAGGTATCAGGGTAAAGCACATTCCAAGCAGGAATGTATCCGTAAGTCCATATTGTTCATTTTGTTTGCAAAGTCTGTTATATAAGGAGACAAGAATATCCCCCATAGAAAGGAAAACTACCGAAATAGCAATCCATGATATCGTTATAGCGAGCATCTTCGACTAAATTTGACTACAAAGATACGAATTTTCTTTTAAATGTCCTTTATTGCTGATAATCACATACAAAGAAGAAAGTATAGTCTCCAACAGTTTCACTATCGACATTCAGCCATCTGATATTATTTTTGGCCGGAGTGGTTTTGGCTATTCGTTTCCCGGCAGAGTCATAGTCCTCGACCGATAATATTCTGAATCTTTTGTTGGTACACTCATACAGGCAGTTATAGACGCAGTAACTGAAATCATTCCATTTATCGGCTTTTTCGGCTTTACCCATTTTAGTATATTCTGCTCTGATTTTGTCTACATACAGCTTTTTGCTTCCAGGTGTTATATAAACCCTTTTCTCACGGGCATAGGCTACTGCACCTTCGTGTCTTATGCTGGCCGTATCCGTATATATTTCCACATCTTCGGCTACAGCTATGTTGAACCATCCTTCAGGCTTTGAGTGCATACTGCTTGTCGTTGATTTACAACTCGATAAAAGGAGAATGAGACTTGAGATAAAGACGATGTATTTCATACGATAACTTTGTTTTTAATGGATGTATGGAAACTCGCATGACAAAATTATCATGTACTTTGGTGAATTGTTATTGGCTCTGCCGATTTTGCAATTTATGCTCGTTTTCATATATTCCATTATTGTTTATAGTTAAAAACAAAGATAAGCTATCAATAGATTATATATTGGTAAAAAGCGAGATATTTTTCAGGAAGTTTATCTATATATGGCTGATGGCCTTTAGCTGTTGGCTGATAGTTCTTTGAAAAAATGATTAGCCCACTCAATCTCCCCGCTGGCGCGGACTTCCAGTTACGAGTGTTCTTACAGGGCAAAATGTTTGCTACACAACACACAGACGGGACGTCTGCGCGAGCAGAGTTCTTATATCTACTTTGTCATGTTGAACGAAGTGAAACATCTCATTAATCGAAAGAGATCCTTCGTTCCACTCAGAAACAACGTTCGGCAGAGCGAAGCGAAGCCAATGACAGCAGAAAATAACAGAACAGAATCCAGAACTTTACAGCCCTGCCCCAAAAGGGACTTACAGAGAGGGAAAAAAGTAACAGATAAAAAATAGTGGAAAAAGTGTAACTTTTGTAACTTTTTTTGAGATGCGAGTAGACGAGGTACGAGATACAAGTTGCTAACTGTTAACTGTTGACTGATGACTGTAAAGGTTGTTACTTTTGTTACCTTTTGGGGAAGTTACGAGTAGACAAGACACGAGAGACAAGTTGCTAACTGTTGACTGTAAATAGTGTTACCTTTGTTACCTTTTTATGTATCTTAGAAAGGATTTTATTGATTATAATATTGGTTATTAGTTGTTTATATGTCGTTATTGATGTCCGGTCTAAATTTTTCAAAAAAAGTTTTCATTTTCTATTGCATATATAAAAATATGTAATATATTTGCGGTGTACTAATAAGCTAATACACTAAATGTATGATAAAGATAAATGACTTAAGCTTCTATTATTATAAGAAACGACCGGTATTTGAGCATGTTTCTTTTGATATGCAAGGGGGGATATATGGTCTGCTCGGTGAAAATGGGGTGGGAAAAACTACTTTGTTGCATTTAATCAGCGGATTATGTTTCCCAAAGAGTGGTAGTTGTAAAGTATTCGAATATGAATCGGCATACAGAAATCCGGAGATGCTGAAGCAACTTTTCTTCTTGCCGGAGGAGTTTCAGGCGCAGAATATGCTTATAAAAGATTTTATAAAGTATAATTCTTCTTTTTATCCCAATTTCAGTGAGACACAGTTCGATGTTTATCTGAATGACTTTCATGTAGAGAAGGATAGGAAGATGGCTGAATTATCCTTCGGGCAAAAAAAGAAAGTAATGATAGCATTCGCTCTTGCTCTAAATACACCAATTACTTTGCTCGATGAACCAACGAATGGCCTGGATATTCCGTCGAAGGCTCAGTTCAGAAAAATTGTAGCTTCGGCTTTTGAAGAGAGCAGATGCATCCTGATATCTACACATCAGGTGCGGGATCTGGAAAGCCTGATAGATCCTATCATTATATTGGACCGTAATCAGGTATTATTGAATAACTCGGTGGAGGAGATTACCAGGAAACTTTTTTTCTCGTATACATCAACCAAACCGGAAGAGGCATTGTATTGCGAACAGACAATGCAAGGTTATGCATCAGTGCAGGTGAACCAATATAAGGAAGAGAGTACATTAAATATAGAGGCTCTATTCAATACGGTTGTGAACAATAAAACGAAGATTAAAGAATTATTTAACTCTAACAGATGACAGAATGAATGCAATATTTAATATAAATCGTTTTTGGGAGCTGGAAAAACGTAATTTCTTCTTATCGAGGATGCAGTATCTGTATATTGCGGGCGGACTTACAGGCCTGTACTTTTTATCCATGCTCTTGAATGTACTGACAAGCGATAATAATTTGATTTGGTTGATATATCTTATTGTGGGTACCATCATAATAGCCGGACCTTGCTTTTTTGAGAAATCGAGGGGAAAACATTCAAGTATTTTCGATTTCACATTGCCCTCATCAACTTTCGAAAAATTTATAAGTGTCTGGATTAAATATGTAATTGTCCTGCCGGTAATGGTATTCATATTGTTGTCATTGCTGAACATTATAACAGGCATTATCCCGGTTGAGGGAGTGCAGTCGCATGCTAAAGAAATGGTATTGACTGAAAATCTTTATGCATCCAAGACTTTATTCTCGATGCTGTTTTTCCAATCTGTATTCATGTGTGGATATTATTACTTCAAACGGTATGCTTTTGCCAAGACCTCTGTCGTTTTATTAATACTGTTTATAGTAGCCGTATTCGGTGCAATACTGATGGTGCATCTGTCTATGGAACATGGCAATATGACATTTAATCTGAACAGCGACCAACAGCAAGCCTTCAGAATAGGTTACGAAGCAGGACATTCCGTTGGTCTTATAGCTTTTACATCGGATAGCATAGTTAGGGGCTGTAGCATTATTATAGACGTTGTAGTACCAACGGGTATGTGGATTGTATCCTTCTTTAAATTGAGAGAAACAGAAATTTAACATTATGGATTTTAAATCAAATAAGCCGATATATCTGCAAATAGTGGACTTCTGTTTTCAGAAGATGTTGACCAATGAATGGGCCGAAGAGGAGCGTGTCCCTTCTGTCAGAGAATTGGGTACAATGTTGCAGGTCAATCCCAACACAGCCATGCGGGCATTTGAATATATGCAAACCGAGAACATCATTTATTCAAAGCGTGGTATGGGATATTATGTAGCGGAAAATGCCCGTAAACTGATACTGAATCTTCAGAAGAAAGATTTCTTCGAGGAAATGCTTCCTGAAACTTTCAAGACTATGGAATTGCTGGATATCAGTATAGATGAGGTGGTTGATAGGTATAATAAGTCAAAAGGATAGAGATATTATGAAAAAATATGCAAATAAAATTTTAGCCGTTATGATAGCAATCGTTGTAGTATGTATAGTTGTTATAGTGTACAAACTTATTGATATACTAACAGCATCCCTGTGACAGGAAATAATAAGGGAAGTGAGCCCCGACTCTATATAAAACGCCCATCCTTACCTGATAAGAATGGGTGTTGGTTTTTATTTCTTGTCTTTGTTTTCTTCGGTTTCTTTACTTTGCTCTTTAGTAGGAGTGCTACTTCTTGATGATGTCCTGTTTCCGGAGCCATAAGAGGGCCGCTCTGTTCCGCCGGACGATGGTCTGCCGCTATTTCCGGGTTTATTATCCTCCGACGGTCTGGTTGTAGGTCTTCCTGAATTGGAAGTGTTGTTGTCCGGGCGATTTGAAGGCCTGTTGTTTTCCGGACGATTAGGCTGTGACGGACGATTAGGCAACGGCCTGTTTGGATAAGTAGTATATGGCGGACGTGGAGCAATTCCGGCAGGAGGGACGTCTTCATACATAAAGTCATACCGGGATAATTGTCCGTTCCAGAATTCTATCGCGTAGACCTCATTTCTGTAAGTATAATACTCATAGACCTCTTGTCGTCCGTCTTGTGTATAAGTAGAAGATAGTATTCGTATGGGTTGCCCCATTATCTGGTTTACCTCATTCTGGGTCATTCCTATAGCTAGGTTTGATACATCTGCAAGCCGCATAGTGCCACAAGCAGAGAATAACAGAACCATGAATATAATGATGAATGCTGACTTTTTCATAACAGTTCTTTTTAGTAGTTTGCTTTTCTATTAGAACATAGAAGGTATTGAAAGGTTTAATTAGGTTTACATAAATTATGGGATATTCTATTTCCCTTTTCCAAAATATACGACCTGTTTCACAACAGCGTTTGTTATGCGTATAGAAGATATTAACCGGCCTGTATTTTCTGAGAATACATCGACGTTCCACACGTGTGTAGAGCGTCCTTTGTGTTGGATTACCCCTTTTGCACGAACAGAATCGCCTACGTTGGCACTTGATATATGACTGGCGCTTATCTGCATACCGAAACACCGTTCATCACTTGCGCATATATTATTTGAACCTGCTCCTGCCAGCGATTCAGCCAGAGAGATAGTTGCCCCGCCATGCAGAACACCCATGGTTTGGGTCATCTGCTGGGTGACGGGCATAATCGCTTCAAGAGACATTGGATCATCAGATTCTATAAATGTGATGTTCAATGTCTCCAGAAAAGTATTCTTCATTCGCTCTTGTATATTATTCGTATCGAGCCTCATTCTTTATTAATTCTGACCTACAAGAAAACCGTTGGCTATAATAGCTCCATCTCCTTCCAGTTCTACGATATAAGTCTGGGTTGGGTTCATTATGCCTTGGATAACAGTGATTTCTACATAGTCTGTACTTGTTACATTGTAGAAGAGTGCG
This sequence comes from Dysgonomonas sp. UBA7710, assembly GCF_002482385.1. Taxonomy (GTDB): domain Bacteria; phylum Bacteroidota; class Bacteroidia; order Bacteroidales; family Dysgonomonadaceae; genus Dysgonomonas. The sequence goes on from NZ_DLFW01000050.1 coordinate 7,461, forward strand.
AATTCACCTATCTGACAACGCTTTACATCAGTATATTTTTTATTAGACATAGTGAGTTCAGGATCGATAGATACCCAGCCTTTTTCCGCAAGAAACGGGCAATCGCTGGTCATGGTAAGTTGTACTCCGCTATTCAGTGTGACACGGACAAGTCTACTGTACATTATTTTGTTTATGCTTTTTACCTTCTTTTCTTCATATACCTTATCTCTCGTATTGAAAGATAAAACGACGTCACCAACTTCTAAGTTTTCAATATTCTTTTTCTTATCGTCGAACATAGTTATTTTTGTGCCCGCAGCCAGACTACTGCTTTGAGCAAACATGCTCATGCTTAGGATGAGAAAGCAGGTCAGTGTGAAAAGGAAGAATCTGATTTTCATATTAATTTCGTTTTTCTATGTAAAGTTTTATGCAAAGATAGAAATATTTTGCAAAATGCCTCTGGCTGATAATATATATCGACAAATATAATCATAATATACCAAAACAATCACTCTACAGTAACAGATTTTGCAAGATTACGCGGCATATCTACATCCCTGTTTTTATTTACGGCTATGTGATATGCGAGTAATTGCAGAGGAATCGAAGTTAATAGCGGGTCAAGGCATTCTTCTGTTGCAGGAATCTCGATATAATGATCGGCCAATGCTTTCATTGTCTCGTCCCCTTCATTGATAATGGCTATGACGCGGCCTTTACGGGCTTTTATTTCCTGTATATTGCTGACTACCTTCTCGTAGATAGCACTATGTGTGGCAATTGTTACTATCGGCATTTCGTTATCAATTAAAGCAATCGGACCATGCTTCATTTCAGCCGCAGGATAACCTTCGGCGTGGATATATGATATTTCCTTTAGTTTTAAAGCCCCTTCCAGTGCAATCGGATAATTGTAGCCACGGCCTAAATAGATAAAGTTCTGTGCATAGGTGAAGATTAAAGAAAGCTCTTTTATTTTATCGTTCAAAGTAAGAGCATGTTCTATCTTTGCCGGGATACTTTGAAGTTCCTTAATTACTTTCAGATATTTATTATCCGGTATGGTTCCTTTTTCCTTAGCAATAGCAAGCGCCATCATAGTCAAGACGGTAACTTGTGCTGTAAATGCCTTTGTGGAAGCAACCCCGATTTCGTGTCCGCAATGTGTATATGAACCGGAGTCGGTATTGCGGGGAATGGAAGAACCTACCACATTGCAAACTCCATAAACAAATGCACCTGCTTTACGGGCCAGATCGATAGCTGCAAGCGAATCTGCTGTTTCTCCCGACTGGGAAATAGCTATGACAATATCATCAGGGCAGATTACCGGATTACGGTATCTGAATTCCGAAGCATATTCCACTTCCACCGGAATACGGCAGAATTCTTCGAACAGATATTCTCCTATCAACCCGGCATGCCAGGATGTGCCACATGCTATGATTATGATACGCCGTGCATTAGTGAATTTGTCTTTATGGTCGATAATACCCGAGAGAGTCACATGTGTACCTTCGATATTGATCCGTCCGCTCATGCAGCTTTTTAATGTTTCGGGTTGTTCGAATATTTCCTTCAGCATAAAGTGTGGATAACCACCTCTTTCCAGCTGACTGAGATTCATTTCCAATTCTTTAACTTTCGGTGTATGTTCGATATTCGATATGGTGACTATTTTGGGCTCTTCACTCCTTTTGATAATAGCAATTTCTTCATCGTCGAGGTAGACAACTTTCTTTGTAAATTCGATAATCGGTGATGCATCGGAACCTATAAAAAATTCTCCTTCACCGATTCCTATTACCAGTGGGCTACTTTTACGGGCGGCGATGATCTGATCCGGATTTCCCTTTTCTATTATGGCGATAGCATAAGCTCCAACTATCTGATTAAGCGCAATCTGCACAGCAGAAAAAAGATCGCAGTGATTTATCTGTTTTATATATTCAATCAATTGAACCAATACTTCAGTGTCGGTGCTGCTATGGAATGAATATCCGTTATTTACCAGTTCGGCTTTTAGAACAGCATAATTTTCGATAATCCCGTTATGGATAAGGGCCAGTGATTCCGATTGGGAATAGTGAGGGTGTGCATTGGCATTACTGGGCTCACCATGTGTTGCCCAACGTGTGTGTGCTATTCCTATCGTACCTGTTGTATCTTTGTCACGGGCATATTCTTCAAGGTCTTGTACCCGACCTTTTGCTTTATATACCGATAGTTTATTCTCTTCGTTAATGATAGCAACTCCTGCACTGTCGTAACCTCTGTATTCAAGTCTGTGTAATCCCTTAATTAAAATAGGATAAGCTTCCCGAAAACCAATATAACCTACTATTCCACACATATATTTATATATTTTTTATGCAAAGATAAACAAAAAGACTTTTTTTTAACGTTAAGTTGTGTCTTTAACAACTTTATTCCATTTTATTTCATGTTTTTTTATCTTTGTGTTACTTGATATGGTTTCTACAAACTAAATTTATAACCTGATGTATTTAATCTTGACAGGTTGTCTTATTATTTTTTTGCTAACCAATTAACAAGGACCTCTCAGATCCTTTTTTTATTTTAACCTGTATTTGCAATTTATAGTTAAAAAGTAACATAAGTAACACTATTTACAGTTATCAGTTATCAGTTAACAACTAGTATCTTGTCTACTCGTATCTCAAAAAGTAACAAAGGTAACAGTATTTTCAGTCATCAGTTAGCAACTTGTATCTCGTGTCTTGTCTACTCGTATCTCAAAAAAAGTTACAAAAGTTACACTTTTTCCACAATTTTCTATCCGTTACTTTTTTCCCTCTCTGTAAGTCCCCTTTGGGGGCAGGGCTGTTAAGTTCTAATTATTTATACCCTCTGTGTCATGTTGAACGGAGTGAAACATCTCGTTTCTCAGGGTCGGGATTCTTCGTTCCACTCAGAAACAACGTTCGGCAGAGCGAAGCGGAGCCAATGACAGCAGAAAATAACAGAACAAAGAAGAGAACTTAACAGCCCTGCCCCTTGGGGAAGTTGGAGGGGTCTATCAATATTTCAAAGAGCTATAAGCTAACAGCTAAAGGCTATCGGCTCTGATTATATAGATAAACTTTCTTAAAAATTATAACTATGTGTTTGCTTAATCCCGTTAACCTGTTATTTTTGAATGGAAGAGGTAATTAAAAAAGTTTTAGAAATTGTGCTTATCAGGAGGATAAGCCAGAGATTGGAAAAACAAATATATAATGATACACAAATACTTGATCTTTACAATTGCATTAATCATCAGTTTATCCGCACTTTCGGCACAAAACGGAGTGTCGGTAAAACTTGTTCCGGCAGAAACCGGATCGGAGAATATAATAGCGCCTCAATTTCCGGGAGGAGAGGCCGGATTATATAAATTTTTGGAAAGTAATATCAGATATCCTTATCTTTTGCTAAAGATAGAAATGGAAGGTGACCTTGACATAAAGTTTACGATAGACAAGGATGGAACGGTGCAGGAAGTTGGAATAACAAGAGGATTTGATCCCGTTGCCGACGATGAAGTAATGCGTGTGGTGAACGCTATGCCCGGATGGATTCCTGCCACCGATTCCGGTCAGCCTGTAAAAATGGAACAAAAGCTTACTGTCAGTTTTAAGGCCGATGAAAATTTGAAGAAAAGGGCGAAAGAACAGAGGGAGAAAGAAGCGAACGATAATTTTTATGTTGGTTCTCTAATGACAAATGAGGCAGATTTTCCCCGGAATAATACCGAAAAGGTTGTTCCGGATACAATTGCCCAATCAGATACCTTGTTGAATAGAGCCCCTCAGTTTCCCGGAGGAAGGGAAGCGCTGGAGGCATATCTGAAATCTAACCTGAAATATCCTAAGCGGGCTATTCAGATGGGGATAGAAGGACGGGTTATATATAATATATTAATATCGGAACAAGGGGAGATATCCCGGATAGCCTTATTCAAAGGTATATTCCGTGATTGTAACGAAGAGGCTTTTTATCTGATAAAGAAGATGCCTAAATGGATTCCCGGTCTTAAAGAAGGTAAGCCTACGCCGATGGAAGTGATGTTGCCTATTCCTTTTGTGTTGCCAAAATAGCTTTTTTTCCGGAAAGAACGAACTTTCCGGATATTTCTTTGTTCTATTTACTGTAACTATTATAATAACAGTATATGAAAGTATTAGAAAGGAATACAGATTTAGGATTGCTCATTCTCCGGTTGAGTATCGGTGTATTGATGTTGATGCATGGTGTAGCCAAATTGATGCATGGCGCAGGAGGTATAGAACAGATGCTGGAAGCCAGTGGGTTACCATCTTCTATCGTTTATGGTGTATATATAGGGGAGGTAATAGCTCCGTTATTTATTATATTTGGTTTTGGTACGCGTGTTGCGGCAGCTATATTCGCGTTTAATATGCTTGTAGCCGTGGGGATGGCGCATACCGCGGATATATTTACGGTTAACGAAGCAGGTGGCTGGACTATCGAGTTGCAGGCTTTGTATTTCTTTGGTGCGGTAGCCCTGATATTTACCGGAGGTGGTAAATACGCTCTTAGCAATAAGAAACTCTGGGATTGAAGATTTTACCCATTCATATATTGCGGCTGATACATTATGTATCGGCCGTTTTTGTTATCTTATAATTGCTTGAAATAAACATTATTTACTTAAATTTGGATTTGGATTAGTTATAATAACCGCTATGGGGAACGATCATATTATTATATAAATATGAAGTATAAAAGAAATGAATCCCGATAAAAATATATTAAATGCCTCCGTGTGATGATGAAAAAATAAAATGTTAAACATAATTGCATCTTTCGTGTTAAATATATTGAAAATAGAATCACATAATTTAATTTTGTAAACCATCAAACCATTGATTTTATGACTATAAAAGAACAATACTGGCAATATTCCCTGATTATTATTATCCTTTTCATGGGAGTGATTCTCTTTCACTATTTCTCACCTCTCTTTAGCGGTATATTGGGTGCGTCGACCGTATATATTCTGGTAAGGAAGCAGATGTTTTATTTAACCGGAAAAAAGAGGTTAGGGAGGAATTTGGCAGCTTCGCTTATATTGATAGAGGTGGTTATGTGTTTTCTTATTCCTCTGGCTATTGCCGTGTGGTTATTGATCCAGGAATTGCAGGGTATAAATTTAAACCTTACCTCGTCTATAGAATCTGTCCAGGAAGTAATAGCCATGGTGAAAGAGCGCACCGGTTACAATATATTAAGTACGGACAACCTTGTGAGCGCTGCCGCCTATCTGCCCAAAATAGGACAGATACTTATCGGTAGTGTGAGCAGTTTTGCCGTCAATTCAGTAGTAATGTTATTTGTCCTCTATTTTATGTTGATCGGAGGAACGCGAATGGAAGCTTATCTAAATGATTTACTGCCATTTAATAATGAAAACAAAAAAGATGTTCTTCGCGAAATCGATGTAATGGTAAAATCGAATGCTATAGGTATTCCTTTGCTGGCATCCATACAAGGTATTTTTGCAACTCTCGGTTATATCATATTTGGAGTTCCCGATCCTATTCTTTTCGGCTTTCTTACATGCTTTGCTACTATTATTCCTATTGTGGGAACGATGTTTATCTGGCTGCCGCTTGTTATTTATATGGCCATTACCGGGGATTGGCTGAATGCGCTCGGTCTGACGGCTTATTCATTGATTGTTATTTCCAATGTCGATAATCTGCTGCGCTTTGTTCTTCAGAAGAAGATTGCAAATACACATCCGCTGATTACCGTATTTGGTGTTGTGATAGGATTGCCGGTATTTGGGTTCTGGGGTGTTATCTTCGGCCCGCTGTTCCTGTCAATGTTTATACTGTTGGTAGATATATTCAAACGCGGCTATCTCGACAGTGGCAAGTAAGGATTTTCCAGAAACATATACATTTTAATATTAACAGTCATGAAAAAAACACTGTTCCTGCTTATTATAAGCATCATATTTTGCGCAAACCTATTTCCCCAGCAGGCTTTATGGGGAGGTTCCGAAATTGTTTCTCCGGAGGTACATGAGAATAATACTGTGACTTTCAGATTGCATGCTCCTAATGCAAGAGAAGTAAAAATATCCGGAGATTGGATACAGCAGCCTGTAGCTATGAATAAAGATGATAAAGGTCTGTGGTCATATACGACCGGACCACTTCGTTCCGATCTTTACAGTTATTCCTTCTGGGTAGATAGTTTGAAGACAGATGATCCAAGCAATGTTTATATCAACAGGGATGTCTCCACCCTTTCCAACATATTTGTAATCGGAGGAGGGAATGGAGACTTATATAAAGTGAATAAAGTCCCTCACGGCTCAGTGACGCGCCGGTGGTATTCTTCTCCCGGAAATGATATGCAGCGCAGAATTACAATCTATACGCCTGCCGGATACGAAACCGGCAAAGAAAAATACCCGGTGCTGTATCTGCTGCATGGCATGGGTGGCGATGAAGAAGCATGGATGGCTCTCGGACGGGCTTCCCAGATACTCGATAATCTGATTGCACAGGGTAAAGCAAAGCCGATGATAGTGGTAATGACAAATGGAAATGTAGCTCAGGAAGCGGCTCCCGGTGAATCGAGCCTGGGTTTTTACAAACCGTCTTTCATGCTTCCTCATACGATGGATGGAAAGATGGAAGATACTTTCAAAGATGTGATACGTTTTGTGGAAGACAGTTACCGGGTTATAAAAAATAAATCGGGTAGGGCAATAGCCGGCCTGTCGATGGGAGGTTTTCATTCTTTGCATATTTCCCGTTATTATCCCGATACTTTCGATTATATCGGTCTTTTTTCTCCGGCGATCAAGCCGCGGCAGGATGTTGAGTCGCCTGTATACAAAGATATTGACGCTACATTGGAGGCTCAGAATAAGAATGGTGTAAAATTATACTGGATTGCTATAGGAAAGACTGACTTTCTGTACAAGGATGTAGCTGACTACCGGGCAAAACTGGATAGTCTCAGTTTCAAATATGTCTATCATGAAAGCGAAGGTGGGCATACATGGAGCAACTGGCGTGATTATATGATAGAATTTATTCCGCAATTGTTTAAATAAGTAACCGAAAGTATTTAATGATATATCTTTCAAATGTAACTGTTTGCAGATGTTACGTCTGAAAAATAAATAGGTTTGCGACCTTAAAAAAATAAGGCTTGAAATCTTCAAGCCTTATTTTTTATATTTAAAAACTGTACATAATATTAAGCTTTTGCCTTAGCTTTAGCTTCAATGTCAGATAGTTCGCTAGCTAATTTCCCTGCTACATCGGCAGTTACCTCATTAATTTTTTTTGCCCCTTTTCTTACTTCTTGTCTGGCGCGTACTCCGGCGCGCAAGGCTTTACTCTTGCCCACGACAAGGGTATGGTCTAATTCAGCTTTAGCTTTACCTGTAGCGTTATTTACTTTGGTGCGCAATTCTTCGCGGGTTTCTTCATCCGATAGTTTAAGCGCTGCATACACACCCAGTGCACCGACAGCAAGTCCCAATATAAAACCTTTCATAATGTTGTCTATTTTGTGGATTAGTAAATTTCTTATTAACAAATATAGGATATTTATTAAAATAACAATCAAATAAAGGCTATTGTTTATCCATAAATAACTAAACTGTTAAAAAAAATATTTAGGGTATAAGCCTTTTTGTGAAAGAGTTTATTATATAATCAGTACGGGAACATAATAGCCAGACTGATGATTCTGATAATTTTGTATTGTGTCTCTGAGGTTATCCGTCTATTACTTCTTTTTATTAAAAAGACCCCCGAATAAAGGGAAAATAAGTATTACAGGAATAAATTTTACAGGAAAATCAAAAAAGAAATAAGCGATGGCAAAACCTATCATTAATATAATAGTGATAAGAAGTATCCATTGCATAAATCCCCGATTATGACTTTTCCCCTTTTTATCGTCCATTTGTATTCCCGCTGTATCTTTTATACAAAACTAGCGAATATTTTCTTAAGTATATATTTTTCTCGATGAAATGCACATTTTTAATCTAAAAATATATTTATAATTCAATATTTTACTATATTTGTTATTGTAATTGATTTTTATACTGGATAATACAGTTGCTAAGTTAAAATTTAAAAGCGGATAGTATGGAATTTAAAGACAGGTTGAAGCATTTATTGGAAAAAGAGGGCGTCACCGCTTACCGTATCTGGAAAGATACAGCGATAACCAAGGGTACAATCGCCAATTATATAGAAGGCAAGACGAATCCCAATAAGTCAAATATTGCCATCTTGGCTGCATATTTTAAAGTGAATGAAGAATGGCTTGCCAATGGGACAGGATATATGAACCGCCCTGAAAAAGTACGGGGCGAAGAGCCATACCTTACCACTAAGTCGGGACTGAAGTATTATGAAATGTCGAACGGGAAGTATCGTATGCGGGTACCTTTCATCCCTGTAAAAGCATATGCCAAATATATCGACGACTGTCGCGACGTGGAGTATGTAAGCGATGAATTCGAAGAATTTGACTTTATTGTAGACAAGATAGGCCATGGCCGTTACTTTGCTTTTGAGATAAAAGGAGATAGTATGGATAATGATTCCAAGCGGAGTCTCAGTAATGGCGATATTGTGCTGGCCCGGGAGTTGGGCAAAGAACATTGGCGCAACAAACTGCATACCGAGGATTTTCCAAATTGGATAATAGTGCTCAACAATACGATACTGTGCAAGCAAATAATCAGCCAGGATTTGGAGAAAGGTACCATAATCTGCCATTCCCTCAATCCATCACCGGAATATGCTGATTTCGAGCTTAAACTGGACGATGTCTGCCAGTTGTGCAATATTGTGCAGCGGATGTCCAGTACTTTTTAAAAGGAATGATCTATAAGGATATTTCTTTTGTGTAAGCCTTTAAGTCCGGAAAGAACTCATTATAGCTTTCGGCTATCTCCTTATAATGCTTTTCGAAATCAGTGAATATATGTGCATTGTCGGGTAGATAGGCTGCCCGCTGTTGCAGGCGGTCGAAGCTGCGCTCTATCATCCAGTTGTAACGGTAGTTGAAAAACCAGTCCTCACTTTTCATATACATGAACATACTGCAAAATCTGGATGGCAGAATTTCTGCATATTGTTCGATCTGTGAATAACATTTAGCCGCGAATCCTTTCCAGCCTTCTTCCGGCTCGTTCAACTTATCTAAAGCCAGAAAATGATCGTACGAGACATCCAGAAAAGGACCTGCATATTTATGTGCCGACGACCGGAATACCTCCATTGCCTGTAAGGTAACGGGATGACTGTCGGTATATGCATCTATATGCCTGTGTATGTGTATTCCATGCTGTATCCGTTCGGGATACTGTTCTATCTGTTTGCCTTTTACCATATCGGCAATCATATTTCCAATCAGTATATCAGGGTCTCCGAATGACAAGTATGCATGTGCCAGAAAATTCATGTCTTTGTACTTTACGAATGAGAGGCAAAGATAGTGTTTTTATCAGTACGGCAAGTTATAGAAAGAACCCCTCAGGTTAAGAGGGGTTTGTGATGCCTATTTTTATTCATGTTTCTTTTTTAATCTGTTTACGGCTGATTCCAATGATTCGGTAGGCTCTATAATATTGAAATCCTCCCAGAAGTTTTTATCGGAGAAATCACTGACTTTATCGGACAAGGACTGGGTTTGCTTGAATGCCAGTTTGTTCGGGATATTAGTTATATCTTCTTCTTTACGGTCGGTTACTACCATTTCAGAAACTACCTCATAGTTGGTTGAGAAGAAAAAGAAACGCTTTTTCCAATCACATTTAAAGCGGATATCATTCCGTATATAATTGAGGTAGCTGCGTCCTTCCCGCTCTCTGTATGTGACGATGAATGATACTTCTTCCGGCTTGAAGTGCAGTTTTGCCGGTTTTTTTATCAGGATAGCCTGCGTGGCTTTGTTGCGGTCATCCATATTCAGGCTGAATTCAGCCCTCGAAAAAGTGAGAGTCTGCTTGTCTATATAATATTTTCCGTGATACAATGCATATGGAAGGATTGGGATAGGGGTAAAGCTGATGACATAATGAAGCCGCTCATTTATCATCACACTTTCTTCCATTGTGTAGGCGTAGTGGTCTAAAGTTTCGGAATCCAGTAAAATGTCATCCGTGTTTTTTACTACATCTAAATAAACCGCCAGGGTAGGACCTCCCAGAAGCTTAACGACAAGTGTGTCGCCGGGCTTGGGGCTAATCAGCTTTCTACCCTTGAAGATTTGTACTTTATCTCTTCGAGTGTCTTCTTTATACGAAGACTTATAAATATCGATAACCGCTTCAGAGATATTAATGTAATTCCGTCCTTTTTTTATTGTTTCCCGATAGAATCCGGTCAATAAGTTCGGATTGAGGCTATAGTTGTCTTCGATTTTTTGAATAGCGGCTTTTACCAGTTCACGGGGATTCGTCGGGTGTACAACTACTTCCGACAGCTCGTTCTCATTGGCCGTAAGCCATATTGTAACGTTGTTCATATTCCGGCCCTCAATAGGCAGGACATAGTTTATATATCCGATATGGGATATTTCTATCGATTCTGCATGTACCTCTTCTTTTATTTTGATTGTAAATTCCCCGTCGGTATTTGTGATAGTTCCTATATTGGTACCCGGGACGGATACGCTTACATATTCCATTTTCTTTTTAGTACGTTTGTCTTTCACTACCCCGCTTACAGAAATGTAGTCCACACCGACCTGTGCCCATAATGGAATTGCAAAAAAGAGAAACAGGAGCAATATGGCTGAATTTGCAGTTGGTTTATGATTTGTTTTCATATTCTTCAGCTATTTAGTTAAGTATCAGATTCCTGCTTATATAATACTAAACATATGAGATTGTTATAATGTTTAAATATTAGCGAGAGTTGTATTGTGTTTATTCTGGCTAAAAGATAGTGGAAAAGTATCAGTTAAATGCAGTTTTCGTCCATAATTTTTTAAAGGATAGGAAGATGCCCTTTTAAACCTTCATCTGTTCCGGAATAGAATCGATTAAAACCCTTTTATCCGGGATAGTCAGAGTATGTGTAAGTATTGGTAAATAATGGTATATTATCCTTTTTGGATGCGATAATATTACTTTTTTTATTTATATTTGCAATCAGAGACGTTATGTCTTGATGATATTACGATATTGAATAAAAATAGAATAGGTACTAATCTTTCGGTACATCGCGAAGCAAGGCTATAACAAAACAATTTTAGAGGAATATCCAAATGGAATTATTATATCCACAGGAACATCTCACCTGCTATAATTACGAAAAAGGGGAAAGACCTACAATCGAAAAAATTAATGTAAAAAAGGGGCAGAAGTGGAAAATATTTTCCATTGATAATAAAGCCTTTTTTGTACAATGCGGCATCTTGCGTTTTTCTTTTGGAGAATTTACGGAAAGGACTATTATCGGAGGTAAAATAATGCTGATTCCTTCGGGTAGCCAGATGGATTGTCATGCCGAAGAAGATTGTACTTTCATTATTATCCGTTTACATAATACAAAGCAACTGTGTGATTGTTTTTCTTTAGATGTTTTGCTTCGGGAGAAGGCTGATGATTTTGAGCCGGATTTATATTACTTAGATATAAATGAAAGAGTAGAATGCTTCCTCTCATTTTTGGATATTTGTATGTCCGATGGTTTAAAGTGTACATATTATTTCGAATTGAAAGCTAAAGAATTTTATTTTCTTCTACGTGCTTATTACGAGAAAGCTGCTCTTTTAGGCTTTTTCTATCCTCTGCTCAGTAAAGATATTTCATTTTCCGATCTGGTTATAAAAAATCACTACAAAGCCAGGACTGTTCAGGAGTTAGCAGATATGACTCACTATAGTCTTTCCGGTTTTCAAAAACGATTCAAGAAAGTATTCGGTGTTTCTGCGTATCATTGGATGAAAGATGAGCGCTCAAAATCTATATATCATCAGATAAACAGTACAGAGAAATCATTTAAAGAAATAAGCGAAGAGTATGGGTTTTCCTCACCTTCCCACTTTAACGACTTTTGTAAAGTACATTTTGGTACCACACCGGGCAGAATTCGTCGAAAAAAAGTTGCAGCAAAAGCTTAATCTAGCAGAAAGGCACGAATTCTGAAAAAGCGGGCATCTTTATGTAATGATAGAGGCCTATAATTCCGTACATTTGTGATGTAAATATATGAGGAAAATATATTTATTTAAATGAAAACCTGAATAGGTTGTAGTTTAACTCTATTATTGTGTAGTTTTGTAAAGTTTGTGTTAAGGTTGGAAAGTCTGCGAAGGGAATTTGCGGACTTTTTACATTTTTGTATACCAGACCCATTATTTGCCGGGATTATATCTAAGCTGAGATTATTTATCAAGCTTTATTAAAGTGCTTCTCTTTGGTCTATCTTTAAAAGAATGTGGCAAACTCTGCCCATCAATCGACAAACCTCAATAGCCGGAAGAACTTCTTCTATCTGTAAAAAAAAATAAAGGAATAAAAGTTTTCAACAGAGTTTTTTATTCCACTATATTCTGTAAGATTATTATTATCTTTGTTAGAATAATGAATTCTAAATTACATAATATTTAGCGTATATCTTAACATATAGGGATCATAGACTTACAAGCTCTGGGTATTCCTTTTAAAGTAGATTTTATACAGATGAAATATATATCGGTTTTTTGCGGTTCGTCATCAGGAAACGAGAGCGTTTTTGCAGAACAAGCAATATTGTTAGGAAAAAGAATAGCCCGCAGAGGATATGGTGTTATCTATGGAGGTGCACATGTGGGCCTGATGGGTGCTGTAGCCAATGGTGCTTTAGCAGAAAATGGAGAGGTGATCGGTGTAATACCTGAATTCCTTAAACAAAAGGAATTAGAGCACAAAAAAATAACCAAAATGCATATTGTAGAGACGATGCATGAGCGTAAGGCTTTGATGAGCGAACTTAGCGATGCCGTAATAGCATTGCCCGGAGGTTATGGTACAATGGAGGAGTTATTTGAGATGCTCACATGGGCACAATTAGCCCTGCATAAGAAACCTGTAGGATTACTTAATACATTAGGATATTATGACCCTTTGGTCGCCATGTCCGAAAAGATGATAGAGAAAGGGTTTCTGAAAGATGAATACAGGGATATTATGATAGTGGAAAATAATGTAGATACCCTGTTAGATAAGATGGAACTATTCGTACCACTTAAAAATGATAAATGGTTCGAAGTAAAGTAGAGCGGTAGCGACCGTAACTTAATTAACACAGCTAATAAAGCAAACAGTATGAGAACATTTGTGAATATGCCGATATATCCGGGCTGACTCGAATACTATAATTATGTCCCCGATTACCCGGAGGCTGTAAAACAAAAGATAATGGTATTGGATAAATTTGGTATTCTCGTGGCCGAAGCCAATTCCGATATACAACTATATTATGAGACAAGCCGTATATTTCAGGAGGCGAACGTTACCATGGATAAACGGAATAAGGAGAGAAGACAGAATACGATTTATGAGCGAACTGCATATGTTGAATAGTAAATAATAAGAATTATGGCATTAAACATAGGGGATAAAATCCCGGATATATTAGGAGTAAATCAAGACGGGGAAACCGTTAAATCCAGCGACTATGCGGGGCAAAAACTAGTCCTCTATTTTTATCCTAAAGACAGTACACCCGGATGTACAGCTGAGGCATGTAGTTTCAGGGATAATTTCTCGAAGCTCCGTAAGGCCGGATATCAGATACTTGGAGTAAGTGTGGATGATGAAAAAGCACATAAAAAGTTTATCGAGAAACAACAGTTACCGTTCCCTCTTATTGCCGATACTGATAAGAAACAGGTCGAGGCATTCGGAGTATGGGGCGAGAAAACGTTTATGGGGCGTAAATTTATGGGCACTTTCCGTACAACATTCCTTATCGATGAATCAGGGATTATCGAGCAAGTAATAGGCTCTAAAGAGATAAAGACGAAAGAGCATGCGGAGCAGATATTAAAACAATTATAAACAAACCAAAAGAAAGAAAACTGATAATGGCAGAAGAGAAAGAAAAGAAAGCGGCGCCGAATACAGAGAAACTTAAAGCTCTGCAAGCTGCAATGGATAAAATAGAGAAAAGCTACGGTAAAGGCTCGATAATGAAAATGGGAGATGATAAGGTCGACGAAATTTCTGTCATTCCTACAGGTTCTATCGCGTTGAATGCCGCTCTTGGAGTAGGAGGGTATCCTCGTGGCAGGGTAATCGAGATATACGGACCCGAATCATCCGGAAAAACAACATTGGCCATACATGCTATTGCAGAAGCCCAGAAAGCCGGAGGTATCGCGGCATTTATCGATGCAGAGCATGCTTTCGACCGCTTCTATGCTGAAAAATTGGGAGTGGATATAGAGAATCTTTATATATCCCAACCCGACAGTGGAGAGCAGGCCTTGGAGATTGCGGAACAGTTAATCCGCTCGTCGGCTATAGATATCGTAGTGATAGACTCTGTGGCTGCACTGACGCCGAAGGCTGAACTCGAAGGTGAAATGGGAGACTCTAAAATGGGGCTTCAGGCCCGTCTGATGTCGCAGGCATTGCGCAAGCTAACGGCAGCTATCAATAAGACCAGTACTACATGTATATTTATCAATCAGTTGCGTGATAAAATCGGAGTTATGTTCGGTTCGCCGGAAACAACAACCGGAGGTAATGCTCTGAAGTACTATTCTTCTGTACGTCTCGATATCCGTCGTATCGGACAACTAAAAGACGGTGATGAAGTGAAAGGTAGCCAGACCCGTGTAAAAGTAGCGAAGAATAAGGTTGCCCCACCATTCCGTAAAGCTGAATTCGACATCATGTACGGAGAGGGAATTTCCCGTTCCGGTGAGATTATCGACCTCGGTGCCGAACTAGGGATCATCAAGAAGAGCGGGTCGTGGTATAGCTACAATGATACAAAGCTGGGGCAAGGACGTGAAGCGGCAAAGGATATGGTAAAAGACAATCCGGAGCTTGCCGAAGAACTCGAAGGCCTGATATTTGCAGCATTGCAGGCAAAGAAATGACAATACCAATAGGTCATTAGATAAAGAAGCCCCGGAGAATTACTTTCCGGGGTTTTTTGTTGCTTATTTTTTGTTGCTGCTGTTCATTACTTTCTGGACGTCTTCTGCCGTAAAAGTACCCATGATACGGATGACCGTACATTCTTCGGGGTCGTTGATGAACATTATCAGGTCTTTGAAGTTATCCTTCTCCTTGCGGGCATAGAAAGTTATATTATCGCCTTTATCTTTGATGGCCATGAGAGTTTCGTATGTTTTACTCTTCGTTAGTCCTTCAAATTCCATTCTGATGAGTTTCGCCGCGTCCTTACTTTGGCTGCTGTAGATTTCCAGTTGTTCGAGTTTGCCGGCCAGTGATTTAATATCAGCACCTCCGGCTCCAACATCCATCTTCGGCATCATACTGAGTAATGCTTTGGAGATATAGACTGTGGAGATGTCCTTATTATCCGAAAGCCTGTCGAACATATTGTTCTGCGACTGCATAGTAGCAAAGCCGGTCAGGAGTAATATTGCTGTAATGAGTACTTTTATTTTCATGATTCTTTATCTTTTTTGCGATTAAGCGTTTTGTTTAATATTTCATTTGATTTGTCAAGGCTTGAAGTGACTATGGCCAGTTGATTTACCCCTTTGTTAAAGTTAGAAGACAACAGGATAAGTGCATCTTCCGCTTCTTTCAGGGCTTTTTTGTCCGCTTCACTCAGGTTTTCAGCAGTTTGTTGTCCGGGAGTTACAGGCGGTTGACCTACATCCGGCTTATTGTTGAAGTAGAATGTAACGGAAATCAGCAAGGCTATACAAGCTGCGGCACTCCCCGCCCATCTCAACAGATGTTTCCTGTTAAGCCCGGTTTTTATCTCAGTATTCTTTTCTTCTTTCGAAGCAAGTTCGTCGATGAGGTTTTCCAGTTTCGGTTCCAAAGCCGGAGGTACATCTATCGGCTCTGCCTGATACATACTGAGGAAAATTCCTTTCTCATCCAGTAATTCTTCGGCAACATCTTCACTGCTAAAATATTTCAGCAATATAAGCTCTTCTGCGACAGTTGTTTCACCGTTGTAGAAAGCATCCAGTATTATTTTTATTTCGTCCGTTTTCATCACTGTTGTATTTTTATGAATTGTTCGCGTATCGTTTTCCTGGCCCTTGAGAGTATAACCCTTATGTTTCCCGGGCTGATTCCCGTTATCTGTTCTATTTCTTCATCCGAATACCCGTCCCAATGTTTCATTATCATAACTTGGCGTTGCTGTTCAGGCAACTTGTTTATCAGTTTTTTTACCCGTTCGGCTTCGTCCTGTATCTCTATCTGTTTGACCAAAGATGCCGTTTCGGGAATGTCGGTGTCATAATTCGTATGATAATCGTTTTTTGTTTTCCGTAGATGATCCAGGCATGTGTTGCGGAGTATGATAATTGAGAAAGCTTCGGTGTTTTCTATGTCCTGCATATCTCCGCGCTTGTTCCAGAGTTTTATGAACGTTTCCTGAACTATGTCTTCGGCATTTGCGGCATCCTGTACAATACGATAAGCTATTCGATACAATTTCTGATGATATGGGAGAAATACTTTTTTAAAAGTTTCCGCATCCATCTATTTCTTGTTCTTTGTCTGTTCTTTAACTATATCTTCCAAATCGGATTGCTCCAGTCTTCCACTCATTTTTACCAAAACGATATCGTCTTCATCCATCACAAAAATATATACATCGGATACTGTTTCCCCGTTCTTCTTAGCAATGATGCGTACATTATCTTCACCGTCCTTGACTCTTACCAGTGTAGAATATATATCATCATCTTTAAATGAGTTCAAATTGTCCAGTACCATATTTCTTGTATCGGGAGCATCCTCCTCCAATGTGACCACCTGTATAGAATCTATCTTCTGCATAAACGAAGGCATTTTCGATTTCAATTCCCCTGTCGGGTCCTGAGCCTGTGCCTGCGCCATGGAAGCACCCAGCATAGCCTTGTCTACTACCTGACGTTGCGCCTTTTCATTTTTTGCCACTTCTTCCATCAGACGATCCAGCTCCTGGGCTGTTGCAATATGGCTTCCTGCTAATATTAGAATAAAAAATACTATAAACTTTTTCATAAATCGATTGTGTTTTACTTTGTTAAGGTCGCAGACCTATTTGTTATTTTTATATCTGCAACGGTAATAATTAGTTATGATTAAAAAATATTGGATTAAATACTTTCTTTTTCTTATATTTATTTGTCGTATTTGTTTACCAGTTCGGCAATGTCATTATCTTTTATTTTTCCCGAAAACCGGATTATAGTAGGGTCTTGTTCGTCCATACACAATATTATCATTTCTTTGATGGTGTCTTTGTCCTTCTTCACCATTATGCGTACACCATCTCTTTTATCCTTGGCATAAATAAGGGTTTCGTAGCCTCCGCCGTCTTTCAGTTTATTGAATTGTTTCGCTAAATCTTTTTTCAGGCCATTATCACAAGACGATAAATCATATATTTCCATAGAATGTATCCCCCTTGCTACCGGCATATCGCCTACACCACCAAACGCTTTGCCCAGAGACATCATAAACTTTCCGATTTTGACTTTCTCTATATTCTCGGTTTTAGATACTTTTTTCAATAACTGGTCTATATTTTGTGCCGGAGCAGCCAGTATGAAACCAAAAAGTAATACTAAACAAAATAAATATTTTTTCATAACAGTTCCTATATTAAAGTTAGTAAATTAATGATAGATGTGCGCTTTCATCTGTTTTCAAATACTAAGACGGAACAGGCTGAAAATTTGTTACAATAAAAAGTAAGAAAAATGCAGCGAAGATATACTAGGTTGTTAAACAGTATGTTATTGCTGTTTTATTGTCCGGGAGTTGAAAAAGGTAACAAAGGTAACACTATTTACAGTTAACAGCTAACAGTTAATAGTCATCAGTTAACAACTTGTATCTTGTGTCTTGTCTACTCGTAACTTTCCCAAAAGGTAACAAAAGTAACACATGTTTCAGTAAACAGTAAACAGTTAGCAGTCAACAACTGGTAAGATGTAAAACCTTTGCGTCTTAGCGTCTTTGCGTGAGACAAAACAGGGCGTCAGCCAACCCGTAACTATCCGCAGGACGAAGAAATAACATTCGCCGAAGCGAAGGCGAGGCAAACCCGTAACTCTTAAAAAGTAACAAAGGTTACAACTTTTATTCATTTTCAATTTCTAAATCATTAAACCTTGAATCTTTAAATCCTCATATCAATATTTCAAAGAGCCTACGAGCTAACAACTAAAGGCTACCGGCTCTGATTATATAGATAAACTTATCAAAAAAACAAACCCTAAAAGTTGTCAAACTTCTAGGGTTCACTTTATCGAAAATTATTATTCTCTTATCTTGCTTTAAAGACTATCAAATCCAACGTACATAAGCAAAGTCCATACGGTGAGCCATGTCCGGATGTTTAGGGAACACACGGTATGCGAAATTACACAAGCCCGGTATTTTAGCTTCGGCATTCATTTCGAAATACAGTTTCGAACCTTCCTGCTTCACTAACTTGAATTCCTGAGCCGATATGAATTTATCAACCTTCTTCTCCGCGTCATATTCAGTCAGTACGCATTCTACACCTAAATCACCTTTCATTTCCTTCTTATCAAGGACTACTTCCACTTTCATCTTTTCACCTTCGGTAAGGTTAGGAGAAGAAAGTCCGGCCCCGTCTCTTAAATCCTGCCCGTTGAAGGTCAACTGCTCTACTGTGAACTTATCCCAGTTGGCAGCGGTATCTTCTTTCCATGCAGCCAATTCCTTAGCCTTGGCATAGTTGTTCGCAGTAACCAGTTTAGAACGGCTTTCTTCCACTTTATAGAAGTTCTTGATATAATCGTCGATCATACGTTTGGTTGTATATTCCGGTGCGATATTGGCGATGGAGTTCTTGATATACTGTATCCATTCAGGGGAATATCCCTTCGAATTACGGGCATAATACAAAGGAAGTATCTCGTTCTCGAACATAGAGTATATCTCTGAAGCATCCAGTTCATCCTGATATGCCTGATTGGTATAAGTACGTTTCTCTGTCAGACACCAGCCGGCATCTTTACGGTATCCTTCATACCACCATCCATCAAGGACGGAGAAGTTAAGTACCCCGTTCATTTCTGCTTTTTCGCCGGATGTACCGGAAGCCTCCAATGGGCGTGTCGGCGTATTCAACCAGATATCAACTCCCGATATAAGGCGTTTGGCAAGACGCATATCATAGTTTTCAAGGAAAATGATCTTTCCGAAAAATTCAGGACGGCGCGAGATCTCTACAATCTGCTTTATCAAACCTTGTCCGGCTCCATCGGCTGGGTGGGCTTTTCCTGTATACAGGAACTGGATCGGATATTTTTCGTTATTTACAAGTTTCGACAAACGGTCGAGATCAGTAAACAACAAATGAGCACGCTTATATGTCGCAAAACGGCGGCCGAAACCTACTAGCAACGCATCCGGATTGATTTTATCCACAATATTGAATATTGCAGACGGCGCTTTCTGGTTCTTTATCCATCCTTCTTTCATTTGCTCCTGAACATAAGAAACCAGACGTTTCTTCATTGCCAGACGCAGTTTCCATATTTCAGCATCGGGAACGCTGTATATATTATCCCATATTTCATGATTAGACTGGTCATTATAGAAATTCTTATCGAATGTCCTCTCATATAGTTCTTTCATTTCCTTTGCAGTCCATGTCGGCATGTGTACACCATTGGTTACATGTCCTACATGTAGCTCTTCAGGAAAGTATCCCGGCCATACAGGCTGGAACATATGGCGCGAAACGATTCCATGCAGGTAACTTACGCCATTGGCTTCAAGACAGGTATTGAGCGCAAACACACTCATACTGAATTTTTCCCCGCTTCCCGGATGCTCACGCCCCATATCTACAAAATCCTGCCATGAGATACCCAGGCGGGCCGGATAGCTGCCAAGATATTTACCGAGCAAACCTTCATCGAAATAGTCGTGTCCTGCCGGAACCGGAGTATGCACTGTGTACAGACCCGAAGCACGTACAACTTCCAATGCCTGATTGAATGTAAGCCCTTCACCTTCGATAAGATCAAGCAGACGCTGAACATTAATCAATGCGGCATGGCCTTCATTACAATGATATATTTCTTTCTTAATTCCCAGTTTGTTAAGTAGCAAAATACCACCGATACCTAACAGATATTCCTGTTTCAGACGGTTCTCCCAGTCACCACCATATAACTGGTGAGTAATAGGACGGTCATATTCACTGTTCAGATCGAGATCGGTATCAAGCAAGTATAGGCTAATACGTCCTACATTTACTCTCCATACATTTGCATAGATATCCCTGTCGGGGTATGGCACAGCCAGGATCATCTGGTTTCCGTCTTCGTTCAATACCGGATCGAGAGGTAATTCACCGAAGTTTTGCGGCTCATAATTAGCCACCTGTTGACCGTCAGGAGAAATAGACTGCGTGAAATATCCATAACGGTACAGGAAACCAACCCCTGTGAGGTCTACGTGGCTATCACTGGCTTCTTTCAGATAGTCGCCGGCCAATACCCCAAGACCTCCTGAATAAATCTTCAATACATGCGAAAAGCCATACTCCATACTGAAATATGCAACGGATGGTTTTGCTTTATCAAATTTTTCGGCTATATATGATTCGAAATTCTTAATCACTTTTTTCACTTTATCCATCAGGATAGAGTCTTTAAGAATTTCGTCAATTCTTTCGTAAGAAATTTTCTGTAGTAAGATAACCGGGTTGTGTTCGCTTTTTCTCCAAAGTTCAGGATCAAATTCAGCGAAAAGGTCTGTTGCGTCGTTGTTCCATACCCACCATAGATTATGTGCCATCTTTTCCAATGGTAGTAATTCTTTCGGCAGATTCACTTGTGTATACGCACTCCTCCAAGAGGGAGTGTTAGAATAACTTGCTTTAATTCTCATAAATATATTATTTAAACTGTATAGATTCCTTTCCTCACTCCTTTTATAACGGATATGTTTTGCGGTTTGTTTAATTTCCCGAAACTACAAATATAATAAACTTGAAGCTTCTTTTCCCTATATATTTTGTTTAAGTCTCTCCTGTTTATTGCAAACGTTTGCAATAAACCAAAGATTCATATTCTGTTTGCGGCTTCGGCCAAGGCAATGCGGTAAGCATCCTGATAGTATTTGAAGAAATGTTTCCAATCGGCCATATCAGCCCTATCTAATGCTGCCTGACGCAAGATTTTCTCCTGCTCATTACTTTTTGTCGTCATTTCGAATACACGGTTGCAGATATCTTCCGAAACTTCAATAAAATTGTAGTCATCACGGGTTATGACTTCTGCTCCGTCGTCCATTCCTTTCTCATCGCCCATCTTACGCATCCAGAGTCCGAATCCGGCCAGGGAAGTCGTAATAGTAGGTACGGAGAATGCAATACTCTCGTGTGGCGTATAGCCCCAAGGCTCATAGTAAGAAGGAAATACAGTGACGTCCAGACCAATAAGCAAATCATAATATGGCATATTGAATATACCATCATTGCCGTTGAGATAAGATGGAACAAAAATAATTTTTACCCGGTCTTCCGCTTTATTTTCCATTTTCAGATAACTAATCTGGTTCAGGACCGAATCGTGGTTCATATTGCGGAGCCAATGAGTTATATGTGGATGACTGAGAGCAGCACTTGGAGTCTTTTTCAGTTTTAACCTGTCCTGCAGATCGGCGCGGGGCCCGCTGATCCACGCCGGCACCATTATGAACGCAATTACGTCTTTTTCGAGTTGCTTTATCTGCTCCAACCGGTGCATAGCGTCGATAAATACATCTATACCTTTGTTGCGATACTCATAACGCCCGCTGGTTGCAACCAGCAAAGCATCTTCCTGAATGTCATATCCCAATAATTTTTCTGCTACGTTTATAAGTTTCTTACGGGCGGCAAGGCGTTTTTCTTCGTGCTCTTGTCCTACCGGAATAAAATCTTTTTCGAATCCGTTAGGCGTCACTATAGGATCGCGATGAAGCAACTGGCGGCACTCACGGGCTGTAATATCGCTCACAGTAGTAAAACAATCGACATGCTGTGCGGCAGCCTTTTCTATGGAATGCTTTGCTTCCATATTCAGTTCGCGCGCCATCTGGTCGCTATCATAGGCCGACAGATAATTGTAAAGAGGTTTGCCGTTTCCGGCTATAGAACGCCCGATAGATGTGGCGTGTGTGGTAAAAAGCGTCCCCACTTTAGGCAGACGGTCTTTTATATATAATGCACCCATTCCTAACATCCATTCGTTGAAATGAGCGACTACATTTTCATCCTGAAGTTTGTGATATTTATAAAAACTTTCGATAACTGCACCTGAAGCATATGCAAACATGCAGGACTCGTCATAGTCGCCATAGGCATGCAGGGAATCTACACCGAATTTATGCCACATGTCGCCATAAATCGCATCCTTCGCGGGAAAAAACTGGTTAAAATCTACAAGCACCACGATAGGTTGTCCGGGAACATCCCAACGGCCGACACGAATGTTCAACCGGTCTTGCTTTATCGCAGTTTTTTTCCAGTCTGCCAAGAGGGTTTCATCTTCTTTAAACCACGGACTTTCTTTTTCCGTCCATACATCCGGTCCTATAAATATAACTTTGTCTTTGCATATATCCTGCATCGACTTAGCCCTTGTCGATAATACCGTATATATCCCTCCTACTTTGTTGCAAACCTCCCAGCTTGTTTCGAAGATATAGTCGGGATTGTTATTTTGTTTTGCCATATTATGCTATATACTGTATCGTTTTGTGGTTTCTCTAATTTAATACTTATTAATTTTTAATGCGTAAGTTTATCAGTATCTTTTTTAGTACCTTTGCCTCCGCAACCTAAGGTTTCAGACCTATTTAATTGTATGTCTAAATAAAACAACGGTATTGGTTATGATTTAAAGACAAGACATTAAATATCTCTTTTCCTTAAAAAAGGAGCACAAAGATAATAAAGATATAAACGTATAAAAAATATTTTCTTATGAGTAGCAGACGAAAACTAAAAAAAAGTATAAATGCAACGATGGAATTACTATATGTCGATTGTCTGTTTTATAAGATATTCGTAGTGGATGCAGACAAAGATGCTGCAGACAAAGTCATTGCCCGTATAGTAGAAGTACAAAACGAATTGCTGAAACGGGTAAATGTAAATGAAGGCAAGGATGTAAAAGGCAGGGTTAAGTCTTATTATAAAAAATTAAGAGTTGACATCCAGGAACAAACAAATACGATCGCCAAAGAAATAGCATCTCTGGGTTAATGAAAAGTTTCAGTAATTTTATTCTCCGCCTTATCGGGTGGAAAATAACAGGGCAGACCGAACTGCCAGAGAAATGTGTTATTTGTGTTGCACCTCATACAAGTAACTGGGATTTGCCTTTGGGCCTGACTGTTTATAGTGCATTAGGCAGAAAAGCATCATTCCTGATTAAAAAAGAATGGTTCTTCTTCCCTATGAATCTTATTTTCAAAGGACTTGGTGGTATCCCTGTAGACCGTTCCCGGAAAACTTCACTGACAGAACAGATGGCGGAAATATATGCTAAGAGAGAAAGTTTTCAACTTGCTATAACCCCCGAAGCTACCCGGAAACTGAATGCAGAATGGAAAAAAGGGTTTTATTTTATTGCTCTGGCAGCTCATGTACCGATTGTTGTTGCGGCACTTGATTACGGTAGGAAAGAAGCTGATTTTAAGGAGATTCTGATGCCTTCCGGAGATGTGGACGCCGATTTGGAAATAATTAAAGCCTGCTATAAAGGAGTGACTGCAAAGCATCCGGAGTACTTTTCTTTAAAATGAAAAACGAAAAATTAAAAGTGAAAAATTAAGATTTAATATATTTTTCACTTTTCGTTCTTCACTTTTAACTTGATAACATATTATGCTACAAGATTGTAAGCTCAGGATTAGTCTTGTGCAATACGACATTGCATGGGAAAATAAACAGAAAAACCTTGATTACATACACACTATTGTGTCGGGACTTGAAGGTAAAACAGATGTTATAATCCTGCCCGAAATGTGTACTACCGGCTTTTCTATGAACAGCCGTAATCTGGCTGAGCCGCTTAGGGGTACTACTATTACCTTATTGAAACAGTGGGCCGCGGAATATGACGTGGCTATTTGCGGAAGTTTTATTGCCAAGGAAAACACTGATTTTTACAACCGGGGATTTTTCATTACTCCTGATAAAGAATTCTATTACGACAAACGCCATCTCTTCCGCATGGGTGCTGAACCTCAATCTTTTTCGGCAGGAGGCAAACGTTTGATCTTTGAACATAAAGGCTTCAATATCTGTTTACTTATTTGTTACGACTTACGGTTTCCCGTATGGGCCAGAAATATTGATAATGAGTATGACCTGCTTATTTATACGGCTAACTGGCCGGCTTCACGGGCAAAAGTATGGAATGCTTTGTTGATGGCCCGTGCTCTTGAAAATATGACTTATGTATGTGGGGTAAACCGGATAGGAAAGGATGGTAACGGACTGATACACGAAGGCTGTTCAAAAGTCATCGATGCTAAAGGAAATGAAATCCTTTCTCTTGGGACGGACCTCGGGCAGGTAGGAACTGTTTGTATATCAAAATTGGAATTGGAGCAATTCAGGGCTAAATTTCCCGTATGGAAAGATGCCGACAGATTTGAATTAAAGTAATAGAATTATCATTAAAATATTAATTATGAAACGTATTTTAAATCCGGCGGTTCTTGTGATCGCAATTATAACACTTGCATTCGGCTTGCAAAATTGCAATTCGGCAAAGCCAGTTGATAAAACCCAATTGGAAGGTTATTGGACTCTTAAAACTCTAAAAGGTGAAGATGCTAAAACAGCATTTGCAGGAACATTGCCTTATCTGCAATTCGATTTTGCTAAAAGTCTGATTTCCGGTAATGGCGGATGTAACGGATTCACCGGAGCTTTTACGCTGACAGATAAGAATGAATTTTCAGCGCCTAATCTGGCAGCTACAATGATGATGTGCGTACAAGCGAATAAAGAGCCCCAGTTTTTTACTGCGCTTTCTACTCCTAACCTTATCTTATCGGTAGACAAAGAGGGATTACTGACTCTGTCTGAGGATAAAACAGTAATACTACAATTCGAAAAAGGTGAAGCGCCTAAGGTAGCTGCTGCTACGAATATCGTAAATGCAGAAAATCTGGCTGGTACGTGGACTCTTACATCTATAGCTGGTGGTGATATGGCTACATTGTTTACAGGAAAAACTCCTACAATGGAGTTCACAGCAGACGGAAGAGCATTCGGCAATGGAGGCTGTAACACATATCGTACATCATATACATTGCAGGAAAATACGGTGACTTTTGGCCCTGTAATGTCTACAAAAATGGCTTGTCCAAGCCTGAAAGGTGAAGGTTTATTTACAGGGCTTCTTGCCAGCCCTCTGCAAGCCGGATTGAATGGAGATAAACTGACATTCTTCAAAGAAGGAAATGTTGTTCTTGAATTTGTAAAAGGGGCAACGGAATAATTTCTCCAGCCTTACTCCGATAAAAAAAAGCAACCAACAGTTGCTTTTTTTTATATATAGATCGTTTTTTTTTCTATAATTTTCTATAGTCTGTTTTACAATAAGCATAGTTGTATATAACAATTATATATCAAAAAAGTTTACAATAATTTGATAGAAAATATATATGTTATATAAATGTGCATTTTTATGTTAAAAAGATGCTATATTGAAAATTATTCTTTACATTTGTATCGTGAATTAGGTTATTAATAATTTACAAGTATAACAAACAAAGAATACCATGGATAAGATGGGATTTCTTTGTTTTTTTTATGCCTGTAAGTCAATAAAGATTGTTTTTAAATTAAAATTTTTTGGTTATGAAAAGGTTATCAATTTTATTTGTAGCGATACTGGCGTTCAGTATCAGTTCATTTGCGAGTAACGATTATGAGGTTTTATGGGTGTTGAATAACAAGAGCACATTCAATACAGTAACCGATTATGTACAGGCAAGTCCTGCACAGAAAGAACAGCTCGGGAATATATTCTATGATTCGGCTGAGAGATTAAAAAATGCGTTGCAGGATAATGACAAAGAGGGGGCTTGGAAAGCCTTGGCCTTCAATTTGGCAAACACTAAATCTGTATTATCTGCACAGCAATACCGTAAATATCTGGCAATATTAAATGCTACATATCAGCAGACACAAGGTGTTCTTGTAGCTAATAAATAAGATGTGATGTTTATTAAACAAATTGGAGGGAAGGATTTATTCTTCCCTTTATTTTTTTTCAAAACAGTTCAATGCCTTCTTTATATGTCCTGAATTTCAATTCGGGAAGCAATTCCTTTCTCATGCGCCTCGTATCTCCATAATAAGACACTATTCCTATTTTTACAAAATCAACGGTCAACGGGCTTCGAGTACCGAAAAGCGTGGAGAATAATTCAAATCCCCGGGCTGCCGTCATTATCATCCACACGGGCATACGCCACGGTTTGTGATTTCCTTTATAGATTGTTATATCGTCAAGGAATTGTTGCAGAGTTTGCACCCCCTCATCCCCAATATGATAAATCCCCTTTATATCGGGGTTTAGAGTGGCCGCAATAGTTGCATCCACAAAATCGGGTTTCGAGATGAGATGTATATAGGTCGGTTTCCTCCACACTCCCAGTAACCAGTGGCGGGCAAACCATTGTGCTGCATCTATCATAAGGATTCCTTTACCGTAGACCATCCCTACACGTAAAGAGACAGCTTCGAAATCATATTTCTCTCCATACCGGAACAAGAGTTTTTCTTCCTCGAGACGTGTTTTTGCATGCATCGATTCCGGTTCTCCGTCCAATACTCCGGTCGCCGGATTTTCCGGGCTGCATTCACCTTCTACATGTGGAAAACTGATGAGGATAATGCGTTTTACTTTCTGCCCGATAGCGACATCTAATAAATTGTTGAAATATTGCGTATTCGTAGTCGGCAGGAATTTTTCGGGATTCGCTTTGAATAATATTCCCGCAAAATGAACGATTACATCGACATTTTCGAGTGCATCGCGCAATGTCTCCTTGTTTGCTAAATCTACTTTAAAAACGGATATATTCTCTTTCTCTTTCAGATTATCGGCGGCATCTTTTTTATGTATCAGCAAGTTCAGATTTACATTCATATCTTTCATTCCCTGAGCTAATAATCCGCCAAGGTTGCCTGCCGCTCCCGTTATTGCTATTCGTTTCATGTTAAGTTTAGTTTAAACTGTAAAGATAAGTTTAGTTTATTGCTATATGGTCATTTATTGAAACTATAATATCAAATTTTGTAATGCGGTATGCTGTTTTTTTTATAATTTTAGTTTCCGAATTTAGGCTTGGAATACCTGTATATTAATAATATAAACATTAAACACCATGAAAGAACTAAAAATGTTTATCGACGGTAAATTTGTAGAAAACACATCCGGCAAATGGATAGATGTACTAAATCCGTCGACAGAAGAAGTAATATCACGACAACCCGAAGGTACAATCGAAGATGCGAAGAAGGCAATCGATGCTGCCGAAAAGGCGCAGGACAAATGGGCCGCCACTCCTGCTGTGGAAAGGGCGGGTTACCTGATAAAAATTGCAGCAGGAATCCGTAAAAGAGAAAAAGAACTGACTGATATAATTGTTCGTGAAGGAGGAAAAACACAGGGGCTGGCAAATGTAGAAGTCCTTTTCACAGCCGATTACCTCGAATATATGGCAGGATGGGCACGCAGATATGAAGGTGAAATTATCCAGAGCGACCGTCCGCACGAAAATATTTTCCTGTTTAAAAAACCGATCGGGGTTACAACCGGTATTCTTCCGTGGAATTTCCCGTTCTTCCTCATAGCCCGTAAAGCAGCTCCGGCATTGGTGACGGGAAACACAATAGTGGTAAAACCGAGCCAGATCACACCCGAAAACGCATATGTATTTGCCCGGATAGTTGAAGAAACAGGCCTTCCTGCCGGAGTATTCAACCTGATAATGGGACGTGGTTCTGTTATCGGTCACGAACTGGCTGCCAATCCGAAAGTAGGTATGGTAAGCCTTACAGGTAGTGTAGGGGCAGGTGTACAAACTATGGCCGCTGCATCGGCAAATGTTACTAAAGTTTCGCTTGAACTGGGAGGTAAAGCTCCGGCTATCGTTATGGACGATGCCGACCTCGATCTCGCGGTGAAATCGATAATCGCATCCCGTGTTATCAATACAGGGCAAGTTTGTAACTGTGCCGAACGGGTATATGTACACAAGAAAGTGAAAGACATATTCCTTGAAAAACTGGTTGCTGGGATGAAAGCTGTAAAGGCCGGTAATCCTTCCGAAGTTGCGGATTTGGATATGGGGCCGCTTGTAGAAGCTAATGCGTTGAAATCGGTGGAAGAAAAAGTAGCGAAAGCGATAAATCAAGGCTGTAAACTTCTTTGTGGGGGCAAGCGTATCGGAACGAAAGGCTATTTCTTCGAGCCTACTGTTCTTGCAGAAGCCACTCAGAAAATGGATATTATACAGGAAGAAACATTTGGCCCGGTATTGCCTGTCGTTGAATTTTCCGATATAAACGATGCCATTGAATGGGCTAACGATTGTGAATATGGGCTGACATCTTCCGTTTATACTCAGAATCTGGATACAGCTTTCAAATTGGTAAGAGTGCTTAAATTCGGAGAAACATACATCAACCGTGAAAACTTTGAAGCTATGCAGGGATTCCATGCCGGATGGCGCAAATCGGGAATCGGCGGCGCCGATGGTAAACACGGACTTGAAGAATATCTTCAGACACATGTCGTGTATCTGGAAACAAAAGGCTGATAAGTCTAATAATAAAAAACTCAAAGTCTGCTGGCTTTGAGTTTTTTATATTATTACCTTTATAGCGATCAACTAATTTTAAGATAAAGATGAAAGTAGGATTATTTATCCCCTGCTATGTAAATACCATATATCCCGAAGTGGGGGTAGCCTCATACAAGCTGCTCGATTATCTGGGTGTGGATGTGGATTATCCCATCGATCAGACTTGTTGCGGGCAACCTATGGCAAATGCAGGTTTTGAAGACAAAGCCATTCCTTTGGCAAAACAGTTCGAAGAACTTTTCTGCAAATACGACTATATTGTCGCTCCGTCGGCCAGTTGCGCCGCTTTTGTAAAAGAAAATTATCCCCGCCTGCTGCAGAAAGAACAGCATTTTTGCCGGACAAGCGGAAAAATATATGACCTGTGCGAGTTCCTTCACGATATATTGAAAGTGGACAAACTTCCGGGTAACTTTCCTCATAAAGTGAGTGTACATAACAGTTGTCATGGTGTGCGGGAATTACATTTATCTTCGGCAAGTGAATTAAATATTCCCCGTTACTCAAAGGTCAGGGATTTACTGTCCTTAGTAGAAGGAATAGAAGTACTGGAACCTCAGAAAGTCGATGAATGCTGCGGCTTTGGAGGAATGTTTTCTATCGAAGAACCTTCTGTTTCTGTATGTATGGGGCAGGATAAAGTAAGGAACCATATGGCTACCGGGGCAGAATATATAACCGGAGCCGATAGTTCATGCCTGATGCATATGCAGGGAGTGGTTAGCAGAGAGAAACTTCCGGTTAAGTTTATTCATGTTATTCAAATTTTAGCTGCGGGACTATGAGTACAAAACATACGAAGGCGGCAGACCGCTTTATTGCTAATAAAGAGCAGGAAACATGGCATAACGAAACCCTTTGGATGGTACGGGAGAAACGTGATCGTATGGCAATGGCTATCCCCGAATGGGAACACTTGCGTGAACTGGCTGCGAAGGTGAAGATGCATACCATTACCCATCTCGACCAATATCTTGAAAAATTTGTCAGTAATGCTGAATCCAACGGTGTTATTATTCATTGGGCAAAAGACGCAAAGGAACATAATGAGATCGTATACGGTATTCTCTCGGAGAATAATGCGAAGAAGTTGGTAAAAAGTAAATCTATGCTTACCGAAGAATGTCACCTGAACCCTTACCTGATAAACAGGGGTATCGATGTGGTTGAGAGCGATTTGGGTGAGCGCATTCTCCAGCTGATGAATGAGCCGCCGAGCCACATTGTAATGCCTGCCATTCACCTGAAGCGGCAGGAAGTAGGCAAACTCTTCGAAGATAAGCTGCATACCGAAAAAAATAACAGTGATCCTACATACCTTACCCGCGCTGCCCGTCAGCATTTGCGCAACGAATTCCTGACAGCCGATGCAAGCATGACAGGGGCTAACTTCGGTGTGGCGGAGACCGGTGACGTGATAGTCTGTACCAACGAAGGGAATGCTGATATGGGTACCTCTCTGCCCAAAGTACACATTGTATCGATGGGAATAGAGAAAATTATACCGGATCTCAAAGCCCTGAGTGTATATATCCGTTTGCTCGCCCGTTCGGCTACGGGGCAGCCTGTAACGACTTATACTTCCCATTTCCGCAAGCCGCGTAAAGGTTGCGGGATGCATATTATACTGGTCGATAACGGACGAAGTGAAATACTCGGAAATAAAGAACATATACAAACGCTGAAATGTATCCGTTGCGGGGCATGTATGAATACATGTCCGGTGTACCGGAGAAGTGGAGGGTATTCCTATACTTATTTTATACCGGGGCCTATCGGTATTAATCTGGGAATGCTGAAATCGCCGGAGGAATACGCTGATAATGTTTCGGCTTGTTCGCTTTGCTACTCGTGCAACAATGTTTGTCCGGTAAAAATAGATCTGGCAGATCAGATATACCGTTGGCGACAGAATCTCGATTCGTTTCACAAGGCGGATAAGATGAAGAAGATGATGTCGTGGGGCATGAAATTCCTGTTTATGCATCCGGCTTTATACAAAACAGGACTGAAACTTGCACCGGTTGTAAATCACCTGCCGCGATTTATGCTGTATAACGGATTGAACGACTGGGGTAAAGGACGGGAATTACCACGATTTGCAGGCGAATCGTTTACCGAGATGTGGAAAAAGGGGAAAGTACAGACTAAAAACAAATAAGGATGAGTAGTAAAAATGATATATTAGGCAATATAAGGCAGCATATAACCGACAGATATGAAATGCCCGATATAGATATAGAAGGAATACAATATCCCGATACAATCGCCCAATTTATAGAAATAAGTAAGGCTGTAGGAGGAGATGCCATTATCCTGAATGATGATGAAGATATAAATAAAGTTATCGGCTCTCTGTATGCGGACGCTAAAGTGATAGCCTCCAACTTACCGGATATAACCATTGCAACTATTAATCCGGATAATGCCGCGGGTCCGCACGAATTGAATGGGATAGACCTGGCCATAATAGAGGGAGAGGTAGGTGTTGCTGAAAACGGATGTGTATGGGTTCCGCAGAACGTAAAGGAGAAAGTGATTTATTTTATTTCGGAATATCTTGTTATCGTAATCGATAAGAAGGATGTGGTGAATAATATGCATGAAGCCTATGATAAACTGACATTCAACGATTATGGATTCGGTGTATTTATCTCCGGCCCGTCCAAAACGGCTGATATAGAACAGTCGCTGGTTGTAGGCGCACATGGTGCAAAAGGAGTGACCGTGATATTGAAGTAGAGAATGCAGGTGTGAAAGATTTTTCGCCCTTCTCTAATTCAACACAATATTATTATTAAATAAAAAGCGTGAGTTTATACTCACGCTTTTTATCCAAAAAATCAATCCATATATAATAATAAATACAGGGCAGTGAAACTGCTTAATTATTTATTTTCACTGGTTACTTTCAAAGTCACTTCTATATTATTTCGTGTAGCATTG
The DNA here is from genome assembly GCF_002482385.1 of Dysgonomonas sp. UBA7710. Taxonomy (GTDB): domain Bacteria; phylum Bacteroidota; class Bacteroidia; order Bacteroidales; family Dysgonomonadaceae; genus Dysgonomonas. The sequence goes on from NZ_DLFW01000050.1 coordinate 39,478, forward strand.
GAGTAAGGGCATACCTGATGTGCTTCTTTAACCAGTTCTTCAGCTTCTTGCTGGCTGATCCCTTTTATATGTACATCCATTTCCACAGCCAGTTGAAAGCCTCCGCCTTCTTTAGTGCCGATGCTTACTCTGGCAGTCACTTCCGGTTTTATGTGAATTTTTTTTGCTAATGCAACGTGGCTTAATGCGCTGCCGAAGCAGGCGGAATAACCTGCTGCAAAAAGTTGTTCAGGATTTGTGTAATTACCACCCGGGCCACCCATTTCTTTTGGAGGTCTCACTTCCAGGTTCAGTACTCCGTCCGAAGACTTGACACTACCACTTCTTCCTCCAACAGAAGTCGCTACTGCTGTGTACATTTTTTCCATACTACTGTTTTTATAATTTGCCTGATTAATACAATAAAACAATAATAAGACTTGTATTGTTCAATGATAGCTATAATAAAGAAAAATAAGATTTAACAGGGCAATGGCGCGAAGTTCATTTTTTTGTAAAAGTTTATCTATGTAATTAGAGCCGGTAGCTTGTAGCTCTTTGAAAAAATGAATCAGCCCCCTCAATCCCCCAAGGGGGACTTACAGAGAGGGAAAAAAGTAACAGATAAAAAATAGAGGAAAAAGTGTAACTTTTGTAACTTTTTAAGAGTTACGGGTTTGCCTCGCCTTCGCTTCGGCGAATGTTATTTCTTCGTCCTGCGGATAGTTACGGGTTGGCTGACGCCCTGTTTTGTCTCACGTAAAGACGCAAAGGCGCAAAGGTTTCACATCTTACCAGTTGTTGACTGCTAACTGTTTACTGTTAACTGAAACATGTGTTACCTTTGTTACCTTTTGGGGAAGTTACGAGTAGACAAGACACGAGATACAAGTTGTTAACTGATGACTGCTAACTGATGACTGTAAATAGTGTTACCTTTGTTACTTTTTAACTATATATGGTTAATAAATGTAAATATTTAACAGGTGGTTCAGTTGCCAATCTTCGTGCATTTATCCTAAAGGCTTAAAGGGGTATCCCTTATTTTTATAAAAGCACTATCTTTGTACAAAATGGAAGATTATGATACTGAATATACAAAATGAAACTGCACCGCTGAAAACCGTTGTGCTGGGACAACCGTATTCATTGGGAAAAGAACCAGTATTGGAGGAGACATATGATGCCAAATCATATGAGTCTGTACAAAATGGGACTTATCCCCAAGAGGGGAGTATCGCCGATGAAATGACCGCATTTGAAGAAATTTTCTTAAAATATGGTGTGGAAATTCTTCGTCCTCTTATTTTGCCCAACTGTAATCAGGTTTATGCCCGTGATGTAGCATTTGTAATTGACGATAAGATCATCACATCAAATATTATACCCGACCGGGCAGATGAACAGGAAGCATATGCGCCTATCTATAGCCGGATAGCTTTCAATAAAATATATAACCTGCCGGAGAAAGCGCATGTAGAAGGCGGAGACGTGGTACTGTATGATGATACTGTTTTTGTAGGCACTTATATGGAAAGAGATTATCCCGAGTACAAAACGGCCAGAACAAATGCGTATGCGATAGCATTCCTTCGGGAATTATATCCTGAGAAGAATTTTGTGGCATTAGAGCTGGAAAAAGATGATACCGACCCCCATAAAGGTATCCTGCATCTCGATTGCACTTTCATGCCTGTAGGTAATGGTAAGGCTATTATCTATAAAGATGGCTTCAAGCACGAAAAAGACTATCATTATCTGGTCGATTTCTTCGGTAGAAAGAATATTTTCGAGGTTACACAGGAAGAAATGTATTATATGAATACGAATGTATTTTCCATATCTCCTACGGTTGTTGTAAGCGAGGAGCGTTTTACGCGCCTTAATCGCCATCTGGCTGACGAATGGGGGCTGACTGTAGAGGCTATCCCTTATTTCGAGATATCCAAAATGGGCGGGTTGCTCCGTTGTTCTACCTTGCCTTTAGTAAGGGAATAATCTTGTATAAAAATGAATATGCTGAAATCTCTGATTTTCCTTTTAGTTCTCGTGCTTGTATCCATTACTGTATCGGCGCAGATGATCGGCGCAGGCATGCAAGTGGCAAAGAGTGAGAGAGTCCAGTTCGCAGCTAATGTACATACCAGATATTACACATATAAAGGAGATGTAAATTTCTTCTTGTTCGGAGGCTTGGATTATACAGGAGGCAGTACCAAACTTTCAGGATTGAATACGAAGGCTATTTCGCCGACATTCGATTTTGCAAATATGGTCTTTGGAGATTATGCCGATAAAAGTGTTTTGTGGCTGTCGTGCGATGTGGGGTATTTACGAAATTTCCATGAGAAAAAGTCGAGCGGAATTGTGCTTACTCCTAATATTATGTGCGCCTATAGTTTGTTTTATATAAAGACAGGGTATGATATGAATGTGTCGCGCGGCAACAATCAATTTTTCGTACGCTTGGGACTCATTCTTTCATTGTAAGTATTAAGTAATAAGTGGTTTGAAGTTCTTCAAGCTTATTACTTAATACTTATTATTAATAAAATTATTTTGCGTCGGGATAAAGACCTTTCCACCAGCCATTATCGTCCTTCAGCCATTTGGCAAACCAGGCCATGATGGAATTGTTCCATTCCACACGCCGCTTATAATTCATTACTCCGTGGTTTTCGTCTTTCACCTGTATGAATTCTGCCGGGCGTCCCAATATCTTCAAAGCTGTGTACATCTGGATACTTTCGCCTATAGGTACATTGGTGTCGACCGTACCGTGTGTAAACAGAATAGGTGTGTGTACTTTGTCGGCGCTGAACAACGGGCTTTGCTTTACATACAGATCGGGATTGTTCCACGGATAGCTGTGCGCGCTTGCACCCGAACTATAAGTGTATCCCCAGTATCCTTCGCCCCAGTAGCTGCTGATGGAACTGATTCCCGCGTGGGATACGGCAGCAGCGAATATATCCGTCCGGGTTTGCAGGTACATGGTCATAAATCCACCGTATGATGCGCCTACACAGCCGATCTTCTTATCATTTACATAAGGGTGTTCTTTTACAAACTGTTTTACGCCTTCTATGATATCTTCGGCTGTACGTTTACCCCATGCATTGACATGCAGAGCTGCAAACTTCTGTCCGAATCCTGTTGCGCCGCTCGGCTGTATAATATATACCACATAGCCTTGCGCTGCAAAGACATGAGCAGGATACGGCCCTTCAAATGTACGGGAAGTAGGGCTGGTACCTCCGTAGTAATATACGATCATCGGATATTTCTTGGACGCGTCGAAGTTTGGCGGCAGGTAACAACTGCCCTTTATCTCTGTTCCTGCGGAATTGGTAAAGTTCCAGTCTTCTGCTTTTCCGAGAGTCATTTCCGATAACCTGTCGTTGTATGGGTCGGCTACCATTGTCGACTTTTGATTTTTTATATCATACAGATAAGCACGGGTAGAATTCGACTGGCTCACGCCGAAATAGATGGCGGACATAGCATTGTCAGCCGTAGAGAATGAACGGATGACTTCCTCATTCAATGGTAATTTAGCGAAAGACTTGCCGGAAGGATTGTATGCATACATATTCACATAGTCCTTGTCGGTAGTACGGAAATAGATCAGATTATCTTTCTTGTTCCAGAAACTATTGTCGATACTCGGGTCGAAGTTCTTTGTAATCGGGTCAATCTGTTTTGTGCTCAAGTCCATGATAAATGCGAGGCCGTTATAGCTATTGGCTATTTGTCCGGCATCTATATTTTGTCCTATACCGCCGAAGGCTTCACCTGAACCCGAAATGAGGACTTTTTTCCCGTCAGGAGAGAATGATGCGCCATGTGCAAAGCCTTCGTTTGTCCATAAAGTATCTACTGTCATAGTCGGCAAATCCAGTTTGAGCATCGTATATTTACGGAACGGACGTTCGGTCACTGTTTCATCGGTAAAAGAAATCAGAAGCTGTTTTGAGTCGGCGCTGATATCGTTGAGCCATGTGGTATGCGAGCCATATGTAAGTTGCTGGCTTAGACCCGATCTGATGTCGTATTTATAGATGAACGAACGGTTGGTGTACCCCGGTTGGCGGTCTTCAGGTGATAATAAAAGCTTTAAATCGCCTTTGGTTTCTTCGCCTTTCTCCTGTTTGGTATAGAAAAGAGTCTTTTCATCGGGGGAGAAAGTCATATACTCGTCCGGAATGTTCTTTGCAAGGATCGTTTCCTGTAATGTCGCCGGATCGATGGTAATCAGATTTGTGCCATCTTCCGTTTTTAATAAGTAGAACATTTTTTCGCTTACAGGCATCCAGCTTAACTGTTTTTTACTGCCATCGGTATCCAGAAGGACTTGCCTGCCTGTAGAAACATTATATAATTCGGTTGTGGATACGCTTTTTTCTCCGAATGTATTTCTGTACGAAATCAAAGCGTATTGTCCGTTTGGCGATATACTGGTATTGGTTACTCTTTTACCTAAGAGCATATCAGTAAAGTTTACAAACCTTTTACTCGTATTTTGAACTGAAAAAGTAGTCTTGTCATCATCCTTCTCATTTTCCAATACAATTTTGAAAATCGGGGAGGACTTATCTTCCGCCGAAGCCAGTAGCTTGATTACAACACGGCTGGATAAAGGATATGGGTTGAAAGCAGCAGTAACCTCTTTTTCATTCCTGAAATTTTCTTCTCTGGTGGTTTTCGATGTGCTGAGTTTACCATCTACGTATAGTTCGAACATATTCGGAGAGGTTATCTTTAAGGATAATTTCGCATAACGGTCGGCCTGTACATAGAATGAGAATAGCTGGAAAGTATAGCCTTCCCTTGGCTTTTCCGCATAAAAATATCCGGCAGTGTCGGATTTAAGAGGTCTTACAAAAGCGGTTTGCTCAGGAATGGTCATACTCATTTTCAATAACTCCTTTTCCGAATACTTATCTCCTTTCAGATTGGTAGAGTCCACAATTAACGGATTGATAACAGCAACGGGCGGAGCTGCATATATCTGAGGTAATTTTTGTTTGGTCTGAGAAAACATTCCTATAACCAATATGAGGCATAGGGCAATAACCGACAATCGTAATTTCATATATTTTATAATATTTTATAGTTTAGCCGATAAAGATATGAATTATACGATAGACAAACGGAATAATAGCAGTGAAAAGCATTCGTTTATCATGATGTTTTATAGCAGGGATATTTTTAATTAGGGATAATATATTATCTTTGAGCATGTAAAACGCACGTCTTAACTAGCCAGAGCAGAACCAGTATTAATTTTTATTTTGCCGGGTCTGGCAAAAGTGCTTAATGTTATTGAAGCTTAATTAAACACTATCATTTATATTAAAGAATGAAGATCTTAACACGCTACATTATCTGTATCTTATCGGTTATTGTCATATTTTCTTCGTGTGCCGGAGAAGATATAATGCTTTATCATGAAAAGGAACCCGAACCTGAGCCGGAGCCTCAACCTGAATACTACTGGCTGTTGGAAAGTGTGGATTATCCGGAATCTAATAAGTTGGAAATGCAGTCCCGAGATGATTTTACCCTGACATACAATGATGCTGATTCCATAATCATCATTGATAATGATGGGGGAGATTATATCCGGGTTGATTATAAGGATAAATTCTTTTCTTTTTCCCGCGTAAGGAATTCCTCTGCGACAGGCCGGACATCGGATAGCCTGCTGATTTACCTGAATGAGAATAAACAGATAGATTATGCCTTGCATGTGACCAATATAGAGACATTTAAGGATGGCGAACTAATATCGAACAGAAGAACACAGAACGATTCCACGGTCTGTAAATATAATGCAGAAGGATATATGACCAATATGGATCATTATGATTATAGTGGAAATAATAACTCCCTGTCATATGCTGAAGAATATGTGATTACAGATGGTAATATAACCGAAGTGACTTCATCGGCCGGTTATCATCATATATATACATATGACAAGACTGCATATATTCAGTCGGCAAGCTATGTATATGAAATGCCTCTGAATACAATAAGTATAAAGAGCAGGGGAGGGTGTTGGTTTATGTCCAGTTTGCCTTTTCTGTCGGCTAAATATCTTGGAAAGGCTAGCGTGAATAATGTATCGCGAACGGTAATAAAGAAAATAGACCGGAACGGGGTGGAGTCCGACTATGCTGACATCGTGTATAAATATGTTCTCGATGAAAATAATATGTTAAGTACAGCTACACTTTCGGGAGCAGTTAACGGTCAAAATATTCCCGATAACTATGTATCTAAATTCTCTCATTTCGGAAAAGAAAAGAAATAAGATGAAAAGTCCGGTTCTATACCGGACTTTCTTGTTTAATCCCGGCTTAGCTACAAGTAATGAATGAGAAATTGAGAGATGTTCATTACCTGACGAAGCCGGGAGGCTAAGGGGGCAGCCTTATATTTTCAGATATTATCTATTCGTGAATATATCATAATACTTCTCCTGTGGCTTTACTGACTTTTACTATATCGCCTTTTGTTCCGCTGATATACCATATTCCGTTATCGAGGCTTACCGAAAACGGCTCCTGTCCGGTTAGCAATGGTCTGGCTATCGCCATAACCGACAGTATGGTTGGTACGGCATCATTATAGGCTGTCAATGTAGAAGACTGGTGTTCCGGTCGCTCTATGGATTGAGCCAATACTTCAATGTTATTTTTGTATTTATCTCTGGGATTACCTTTGAACTGATAGAATATAGCAGAGGCTATCATCGATATCAGACAGATGGGGTATATTGCAGTCTTACTCATAATAATCTAAGTTTTATCGGTTGCATCATATAGAGGAATGCATAGCATATATTCCACAACAAGACTATTATTTTTTTGATGGAAAATAAAAAAAACGCTGAAATATTTGAATTTCAGCGCTTACAGTATTGAAGTATAACTTTTATTTTTTAGCGTCCAGTATTTCAAGAAGTATTTCCGGTTCGTCTGTGGTAATGTAATCGATTTCCTGATTGAGCATTGTTTGCATATCTTCTACTTTATTCACAGTCCAAGCATTGGTGAGTAATCCCATGGATTTTGCTTTTTTTGCTAGATCCGTATCTTTAAGAAAATGGCTATAGTGATAATCTATACCAGACATTCTTTCCGCTTTCAGTTCTTCCAGCGTTTTATCGGCTTCCAGATAAAGGATTTTTGCCGTTGGGTCCAGTTCTCTGATGCGTTTTGCCGCATCGAAACTGAATGTTATATAGTCGGTCCATGCCTGCGCATTCATACGGTGTACTATATGGACAGCCGAATCGGCAACGGCTTCGCTACGTTCTTTTCCTTTTTGCGAAGCTTTAACTTCCAGTATCAGACGGGTCTTATTCTGTTCTTTAATACATTTGATATATTCTTCGAGGCTTGGCAGTTTATCTCCGTCTTTCAATTCTATTTTATGTAGTTCTCCGGCAGTAGTTTCTTCTACCTTTTTACCTCCTATTTCGGGGTCGTGTGAGAGAATAACTTTATTGTCGGAAGACAGCCATACATCAAATTCGGAGCCTTCGCAGCCTATTTCTATCGCTTTTTTCAATGATTTTAATGAGTTCTGGCTGGCATCATGGTTTTTCCATGCCCCACGGTGTGCGATTACCTTGTTTCGGATAAAGTCGTCTCTGACCAGTTCGAAGGTTTTCTCTCCGTCTTTGGTCTTTACAGTAACTTCGAAACGCCAGGGAGAGGATTCTGTCAGAGCGGCATTTTTTTTCAGGGAGATGTATCCGTCCTTGCTTATTGTGAATAATCTGGAATTGTCTTTTGTCAACGAGATTTTTTCTCCTGCGGGAATGTTGAATTTTCCAATAGATATTCCCTTCTTATTTTTTGGAATCAGATAATTATCCAGTGTCAATAATTCTTTTCCTGATTGTGAATGCATACCGGCATGACTTGATAATAAAATAAAAAATAAAAATAATAACTTTTTCATGATTACATTTTTAGACATTAATCGTATATAAACTATAGTGTGGATATATGCGGTAATAAAATATTACAGATGAAAAACAGGCAAACATATATATATATATACTATAAAAATTTATCTATATCTAAGAATAGATAGTGATGTTGGATAATCAAAGATAAAAAGTAAGAAATGAAAAAGCGTGTAGAATCTGTTACTTTTGTTACTTTTTTTATTAATAAATCAAAAATGGTTTATTTACCAGCTGATTATGGGTTATAGAAAGAAAAGTGACAGGTGTGTATTATTTGTAAAAAGTGTTACTTTTGTTACCTTTTTTGATTATTACGATACTATATTTTAGATTTAGTTGGGATACTTTTGTCATTTCATTTTTGAAAGATTTATTTCTCTGATCTTGAAAAAATATTTCCAATTAATATTTATTCTATCAGATGACATTTTATTACCTTTACGTTAAAAATTAAGACTATGAATACCTACTCTAACTTTCAAAAGTATCTACAAAACGAACTTGCTGATATACAATCGGCAGGACTGTACAAAAATGAACGTATAATCGTGTCTCCACAGGGAGCATCTATACGTGTGAGTACCGGGCAGGAAGTGCTGAACTTCTGCGCAAATAATTATCTGGGGTTATCAGATAATAAGGAATTGATCGAAGCCGCCAAAGAGGCTATGGATTCCCGGGGTTTCGGGATGTCTTCGGTCCGGTTTATATGCGGTACTCAGGATTTGCATAAGCAACTCGAAGCGGCCATTGCAAAATTTTTCGGTATGGAAGATTCCATCTTGTATGCGGCCTGCTTTGATGCCAATGGCGGGGTGTTCGAACCGTTGTTGAACGATCAGGATGCTATTATATCCGATTCATTGAACCATGCCTCCATAATAGATGGCGTACGTCTGTGTAAAGCTGTTCGCTACCGTTATGCAAATGCGGATATGGAAGACCTCGAGAAACAGTTGAAACTGGCACAATCGCAACGTTTCCGGCTGATAGTTACAGACGGTGTGTTCTCTATGGACGGTAATGTAGCCCCGATGGATAAAATATACGAACTGGCACAGAAATACAATGCCATGATAATGATAGACGAATCTCATTCAGCGGGTGTTGTGGGCAGGACCGGACGAGGCACTACCGAGTTATTCAATCTGCGTGGTAAGGTTGAAATTATCACGGGTACTTTAGGTAAATCGTTTGGGGGAGCTATCGGCGGATTTACAACAGGTAAAAAGGAGATAATAGATATGCTTCGCCAGCGTTCACGTCCTTATTTATTCTCAAATTCGCTACCTCCTGCAATCACAGCGGCGGGGATTAAGATGTTCGAGATGATGGAACGCACGAATGAACTACAAGATAAACTGCATGCTAATACAGACTATTTCGTAGAAAAGATGAAAGCGGCAGGCTTTGATATCAAACCAACACAATCATCCATCTGCGCGGTGATGCTGTATGATGCGAAGTTATCTCAGGATATGGCAGCCCGGTTATTGGATGAAGGTATTTATGTTACAGGATTCTATTATCCGGTAGTGCCTAAAGACTTGGCGCGTATCCGTGTGCAGATATCTGCCGGTCATGAAAAAGACCATCTTGATAAATGTATAACGGCATTCACAAAAATAGGAAGAGAATTAGGTGTAATTAAATAAACGATGAAAAACATTCTTATAGTAGGCAGTACGGGTCAGATCGGCTCGGAACTAAGTATCAAATTGCGTTCGATTTACGGCGACAGTAATGTAATCTGCGGATATTATAAGCCTCCTTATCCCGATGGTTTTTTCGATTGGGGCCCCACCGTAGAGATAGATGCCACCGACATAAAACAGATCGCCGATGCAGTGAAGAAATACAAGATAGATACCATCTACAATCTGGCTGCTATATTGTCAGCAACGGCCGAAAAAAATCCTAAGCTGGGATGGGATGTCGGAGTGGGCAGCCTGATGAATTGCCTCGATGTAGCTAAGGAGTTTAATTGTGCTGTGTTCACTCCGAGTTCTATCGGCGCCTTCGGGCCTGATACCCCAAAGGATAAGACGCCTCAGGATACAGTTCAACGCCCGAAAACGGTATACGGTATAACCAAAGTGATGGGCGAATTGCTTAGCGATTATTACCATGACCGCTGGGGGGTGGATACCCGTTCGGTTCGTTTTCCGGGTATTATATCCAACCTGACCCATCCGGGAGGTGGAACTACCGACTATGCCGTAGAGATATATTACAATGCGGTGAAAGAGGAGAAGTTTATCTGTCCGTTGAAGGCCGGAACTTTTATGGATATGATGTATATGCCGGATGCCCTGAATGCTGCTATCAACATAATGGAAGCTAATCCAGATAGATTGATCCATCGCAATTCGTTCAATATAGCGGCAATGAGCTTCGATCCGGAGATGCTTTATAAAGCTATAAAGAAGCATTATCCTGATTTTGAGATGGAATATGATATAGATCCATTGAAGCAGGCGATTGCCGATTCATGGCCCAACTCACTGGATGATACCTGTGCGCGTCAGGAGTGGGATTGGAGACCTGAATATGATCTGGAGAAGATGACCGCTGATATGATAAATGTACTCA
>NZ_DLFW01000037.1 GCF_002482385.1 Dysgonomonas sp. UBA7710
GCGGTCTCTGCGCCTCCCGAGGTACGGACCGTATTCAGGGTGAGGTTAGCCTGACTGAATAAGCCTGTACTGCACAGCAACAAACAGAGATGGTGTAGTAGTTTTTTCATGGCTGAACGTTTTTTAGTTGATTCTTAATCTCCTTGTTTTCTTCTTTCAAGGATTTAATCACTTTGTCCTGTTCGATGACATACAATGTCAGTTCTTCGATCTTCTGTAAAAGCTTAGCCTGCATTTCTCCTACACTGATGCCATTTTCCAACACCTCTTTCTCCGATGGAATACCGGGCAAGTGCTGCTTCTCGTTTATATGCTTTTCTACTTCCGAAAGTTTCGGTAAATCATAATTTTTATTGAAAACAAAATCGGACCAGCCGGTGGCTTCTATCTTGACTTCTTTGGAACGGATGGTACCGGCGACATCGAGTCTGGATTGGGGATTCTCTGTACCGATACCAAAATTACCATTCTTATCGCTGACTGTGAGTATAGTTGTGATGAAATTAGAAGTCACTTCTTTTTTTTCGGAAATATCATAGGTTACACATTTAAAATCAGATGGATATGCTTCATATGATAAGACGGTCGATCTGATATTATATCCACCCCAACCAAATACTTCAATAACAACATCATACATATTGTCTCGTTGGAAAATTCTTAATTTATGGGTTCCTGTCGTTATGCCTGCTGTAATTTCTTTACTTATTCTGCACCCGTATCTGGAATCTACAACATAAACTATCCTTGACTGTGAGCCTTCACCATAGTTACCTCCGAATAGTTCGACCTTGACTCTCTCTACATTTCCGGCCCATTCCAAACTGCCGGGTATACTGCCAACTAGTATGTATTGTGGTAAGTCCGGTTTGCTGAAAACATTCATTGATTGTCCAAAACATATATTGGAAGCAAATAACAAAATTAGAAATAGTATTAATTTTTTCATATTTGTCTTTTCTGTATTTAATTGTTACGTTGATTCTGTAATTCCTGTATAACCCTACTCTGTCGGTCATTTTCCTTTTTAAGGTCGATAACATACAAAGTCAACTCTTCTATCTTTTGTAAAAGTTTGGACTGCATTTCTCCTACATTGATCCCATTTTCCAATACCTCCTTCTCCGATGGAATACCGGGCAAGTGCTGCTTCTCGTTTATATGCTTTTCTACTTCCGAAAGTTTCGGTAAATCATAATTTTTATTGAAAACAAAATCGGACCAGCCGGTGGCTTCTATTTTGACTTCTTTGGAACGGATAGTACCGGCGACTTCGAGTCTGGATTGAGGGGTGGTAACACCGATGCCGATGTTGCCATTCGCATTGACAATCAACCGATCTCCATTTGGCCCGACATGGAATACCCCGTCTGTACGCATGACTCCGGTATTATGATAAAAATTTTTATTGCCATAGGTTCTTATCCATGTAGCGTCTGTCATATAAAAGCCTCCTCCCCAAGACTGAAAATAGAGTCCCTGATTCCCATTTACTCTAAACCAGCCGGTAGTATATGTATCGCCTTCTATATGAAGCTTATATTGGGGACTGTCTGTCCCTATGCCGACATTGCCACTATTTCCAATAGTTACTCTTTGAGCACCTGATGTAAAAAAGTCAATTCCAAAATAATCGGATATATAAGCTCGTAGAGCTGATTCCGAATCATTACGTCTATAGAATCCTAATCCATAATGGTTAAGATATTTTCCTTTGTATAGAAAGTCATCATTATTTACGGCTATTAAACCTGGAGACTGGTTATCTTGAACTGCAGCTAGAGGCAGAATCAATTTTCCTTTTACAGATAGGTTTCCATTTACAGTCTGGTCTTGAGCATATATAATTGTTGTCATTACAAGTGACAGGATAATTAAAATATTCTTTTTCATAACAATCGTTCGTTTTTATTGGTTCTGGTAATGATATTCATATTTTTGCACAGCTTGCTTATTGGCAGGAGCGATAATGTTATCCTTATAAATATAGGTTTCTTTCAACCGTCCGAATGCATCGTAATCATAATAAGTAGTTATTCCTGATGAGTCGGTTGAAGTGAGCATGCCTACAAGAGGTCTATATGTATAGGTAGTAACAAGGGCATTTGGCAATGCTTTTTGCAGGCTGCCGTCTTTAAGTTTTGTCTCATTCGGTGTTAATTGCGCGGACAAGGCATCGGTATTGGCTACTGAAAATACCGTTTTTACTGCAGCCTCCACTTCTGTGAATGTGGCATTCCTGATTTCGGTAATAGGATATTGTCCGCTGTAAGACCAGAGGTAAACGGTAGGAACATTATCTTTATCTGTAATCTGGACAACATTCCCTTTGTTGTCATATCGGTCGAAACGAAATTCTTCTTCAAAAAACTGGCTGTAAGATGTCAAACTTTCAGGCTTGGCTATATTGAGCTTCTGGATCACCTTTGGTAAACACATTCCTAAGGAATCATAATATATGGCTTTATTGCCTGACACTACCAGATTGTTTCTCAATGCTACTTTTTCAACAGGAGCGCCTACCATGTTCCTATTTATCATTTTTACGCTCATCGGATCCGTAAAATTGAACGGGTATTTGGATAATTCTTCTAATTTTTCATTTTTACTGTCACTCATTTCTGTTTTGGTTAAAGTCCAGTAAACCGGATCATATGTATATTTGGTCGAGCTCTTCAATATTCCGTTACCATTAAGATAGTCGGTTGTGATCTCACTATCCAAGACCCAGCGTTCCGATTTCAGATCATAGAATTTTGACCCAGGAGGTATATCATGGGGGCCGTAATACATAAATAACGCTTCCGTTAGCTTTTCCGTTTGTCCTGGCTTTATTGAATAAATCCGTTCTATTTTTTTTACCATAGAGCCTTTGTTGTCATATATACCGGTTTCGTATAACGTTCCGTTCCGGAGATCGGGTTCATAAGGAAACCCCGGCATGGATGAAATCTTTCCCGATTGTTCGACATGGTAGCGGTAAACTGTTTTTCCGGTTGTCTGCCCTGCGGAGTCTTCAGTAGTTTCTTCTACATACCGGTAACCGATATTTGACGAAGCCTTTCCGTTTACAGAGACATCAAAAGAAACATAACCGGAGGTGTTAGGAGAACATACAGTAGGTAGAGGTGTATTTCCAAACCGCATTAAATTCAGATATTCCGCATCCGCGAGTAAGGTACCGGTTTCATAAGAGAATTTCTTCTTGGAAATCAAACTGCCTTTATCATAGCTGTGTATTTCCTTTATTCTTAGTCCTCCGCCCAAATTACAAGGCGTCCGTTTTACCGATTGAGAACTGGCATCGACGAAAAAGTGGTATTTATTTACCAAGTACGGCTCTTTTTGCCCGGCAAGTTCATATGTTCCTGCGTCCAGCAAATAAAGTTCACTCTTCTTTTCGCCGGTTTTCCCAAACAGCCTGAATCCAATATCCTTACTGTCAATAACTGTTTCCTTCTTACCATCGGGCAACACACGCCGTAACCATAACGACACGTAATTATCCGGATAATTACCGCTTAAGATGTTCTCGAAATAATAATACGAGGTATTAATCTGGACATAAGCCTCTTCTGTCAAAGTGAATGTCGATGAAAAAGTGAGTATATTCAAATCCGCAGGATTAGCATATGGAATGTGTCTGAAAGAGGCGACGTTTCCTCTGTATTCAGAATAATAAGCATATTGTGTATTAACCACAGGAGATTCATAAACAAATTCTGATATGCCACCTGTCGGATACCTGACTTCGCTAAGCGTCCCTATCCGGGCATAATTAAAATCAGGTATTGCATATTTTCCCCCACGCACTTCTAATTTTTTATTATCTGTCGCTTCAACAAAGGTTGGTATCGTAAAATATCCCCCGGCCACTCTCTTTAATGGCCCATTGTAATATCCCCAGAGATCGGTTTCGATCGAATTCTTTTTAGGCAGAATCCCTTGTATATATGTGAATTCATACGGGTTCAGCTTTGTATTGCCGCTTTCTTCCGTTACGGTATTCAGTACCAAGCGGCAACTATTATAGTCATTTGTGTCTCCCATGTAGCTATATCCGAATTTGAATTTCTTTACAGTAACACTACCCGTATTCCGGATCTCTAAATCGTCCAGTTTTTGAGAATCAATGCCGGTATGCCCTCTGGAGAGTTCCGAATTTGGATAGTGTACATTATCTATATCTTTTCTTGCCGATGTACTAAAAAGAATGCTTCCTCCGTTAAATTCGATCTTCTTCAATATATTTTGTTCATGAACCGAATAACTGTAGTTATAGTTTAAATTTCTTGCTGTACAGGTAGTTTTCATCAACAATACTTCAGTGAACATCACTGGGGTAGAGAACAGTTCCGTGTCATAGTGAAACGTTACCTTATTCCCTTTGGGGGAAACGATAGAATCGATGTACCAGCTTGTCGTGACAACAGGCATTTTTATCCTCGACGGGATGTTTTTCTTATCATATGTTACCGGATAAGGAGGATTAGGTCCTGAAGGATAAGGAAAGGAGATATCATGGACTTCTGTCCTTTCGGTAGAACTGAAATAGAATTTGTATCCGTATGAATCCGTTATCGTCCATTTCGAATTTTTTATATCGTAACTGATATCTAAATAATCTTTAGGATTCTTTACAATAGGTTTTGCATACAGGTTCCCCATCTTTGTTTTTCGGTCAAAATACATAGTTCCGGAATAAGAGCAAAAATTAAAATGGAACATATCCGGTTGTGTATCTATATTTGACAGTTTATTCAGAATGGCAACTTCATTTGAGTTATTACTTGCATATGTTCGTACAATCTCATCATTTGAGTTCCGGGGTGGAAAATCATACGAATCATTGAAATAATACCCAGGGTCAGGATCAGGATTTTTACCAAAAAAATAGTCAGGATATTTATTGTAATCTATAATATTACCTCCGAAGTCATTCCATCCTCTTACTTCCTTGGAAATAGTGCCCCCGATCTGTAAGGACCAGCCTAATCCTACCCAACTGGATTCTTGTTCTATTTTAATTCCCGATGAATTATATCTTAGTTCTATAGGAATTTTCAGACCATCCAGATCTATTTCATAAAAGGGTATACTGAGATTGGTCGTTCCTGAATAATGTCCGATAGGAAAATTGCCAAAATTTCCCAAAGAGGATATATTGGGAGCTTGAAGTGTTACCTGAGGTTTCATGAATAGGACATTATTCGATTGTGCGTTCATTGGTGTTATAAACACAACCGATATGAATAAAAATAATATATATCTTATCATAGCTTTAATATTATGTTTTGGCATAATTCATCCGGATTTTTGGAAATAAATAAAAATAAGGTTTACTTTTTAATAACAATTTCATTCACAAATGTCCCATTCGCCGTAATCCTGAGTACATAATTCTTCGACTGTAGATTTGAGCAGTCGATGCTCTCATAATACGTGCCGACCTTTTGCGGTTTGGCTTGTGTTCTTCTTACCGGCATCCCCTCTATCGAATACAATTCAAAAGCGACTTTCGCTTCCTGCTTTAACTCATACTCCAGGTTCAGAATAGAGATTACCGGATTCGGGTATATCTTACAACTCATAATATCTTCCAGAGAAACCGTCTTTGCCTGTTCTTGCAGTTCCTCCTGTTTCTTATCCATATCCCACATTTCTTCCAGCAAAGCAAAATTCTCAGGATCGGTTTCCAGATAAAGATGGTCTTGTGGTGGATAGAAAAATGCTGTGGAAAAGATTTCCGTACTGTCATTCAGGTTAATATTACGAACAGTCTCAAATACCGGATAGCGGTAGCCTTTGCTGTACCAGCAGCAGGTTTCTAACTGTTTACCTGTATTGCCTGCATCATCAACCGTATAGCTTCCCTCACCCGGTATATCATAAATCGTCTGCGTTGTCTTAACCCTAAGTACAGGACTGAGTGTATCTCCCGAAGGAAGCAGCAACTTCCCGTAGGCATCGGCCGCAGTTGTCACCGTGCCTTTGGTCTGTATAGCCACTGTTCCTGAATATAAACCTTCGGATAGGTATTGCGAACTGGTGCTTTGACCGTAGTTCAGCGGATAGACAGCCTGTACCACAGGAGAGGTATAAGCCAGTACGACAGAGGGGTTTTCATGGCCGGTCTGTAATAGTGAGTCATGTATCATCCGGTAATAATACATCGTATTATGTTCCGTGCCCACAATCAGCTCATTGTCCGAAATATCCTTTTTAGGATAACGGGTATTACCCAGTATATAAACACTATCCCCTTCCAGAGGCGGTAATGAATATGTCAGGGTATAGGCGTCATTCAGTGTCTTGAGGTTCCTGAAATCCCAAAGACGGTCCTTACCCCCTCCTCCGGGATATTTATATTCTACCTGTTGTTTTATTAACACATCGCCGGGACGAAGATGGTTGTGAGAACTGTTCAACTGGCTAAAACCGGGTAATGCCATCCACAGGAACAGCAAGAAGAGAATCTGGACAGGTTTCATAGTTAAGATATTAATTATTAGTATTTAAATTACGATTTCAGGCACTTTATATAAAGAGAAATATTTCTTTTTATCATATAGATAAATGTCATCTTCAGATTTCACAAATAAAATATAAAAATAACATAATTTAATTAATATTTAATATTTAAGAGAAGGTTTTAAAACATAAGTAAGTTCTTATTCTAATATTTTTTGTACTATCCAACCTTTTATGAATATTACCAACTAAAATAACAGCTTTGAATGTTGCCATGATTGTTTTTTCCGAATTAGTAAACATGACACATTGCATAAAATCACTTATAAAATATTTATAAAAAATAAATATCTCATTTGTCTTAATAACGGTTATAAACAGGCATTCTTTTAAACAATAAAAGCGACTCAATACAATATGTATTGAGTCGCTTTTACTATAACTAATAGTTATAGCGGAAAGGAAGAGATTCGAACTCTCGATACCCTTTAGGGGTATACACGCTTTCCAGAAGTAATTTGATATTTTTATTCAACTAAAATATAGACAATTATGATCGACACTTTTAGAATTGCACTAAAATTGCACGGTTAAAATTTTAAGTACACTTTAGACATATCTTGAAAGCTATATACTTTATAGCTTATTCAAGTTAAACTTATTTGTTTTTGGACTACCTTGCAAACAACAAATATTTGATATATATCATCAAAACTTATTTTATAATCTTCATATGACGGATTAAAAGAATGGCAAAGAATATACCTTTCTTCTTTGTTCACCTCTGTGATTTGCTTTAAAACATTACCATCTAAAGACGTTATAACAAATAAAGTTTCGCGTATCGGTAACTCATCTAATATGCCTAGTTTTTTTCTTTGACGAGGAGTTCGTCTCCATCGGATAACGGCCTCTTAGTTCCGTCATCCATAGAATCCCCGTCGACACGGATAACTAAATACCCTCCGTTCAAATATTCTTTGGGAACAGGTCTTTTGAGCTGGGCCTGAAGAAAGATAAAGATTTCGTCCGTGA
>NZ_DLFW01000046.1 GCF_002482385.1 Dysgonomonas sp. UBA7710
GGCGCGTTAGAAAAAATAGAACATTAAAACATAACTACTGATTCGTATTTATAATTGATTTCCGTTACTTTCGTTACATTTTAACAATATAAAGTTAATGAATGTAAAATAAAAAGAGGATTGGCAATATGCTCCCGTATTAGCAATAAGGCTTATGATTTTTGTTTACCGATTACTGAAAAAAAGCGTATATTTGAGTCTGTAACAGCAGATATATACTTATTCGTAATACCCTAAACTTATTACTTGAATGATACTAAGTGCTTTAAAATATACCCGCTATGTAGGAGAACCCCGCGAATGGAGCATTGTGGGAAATGGTGGTGATTATGCTTATTTCAATAATATAAACTTACTGGTAGGCAAAAATGCTTCGGGTAAGAGTCGCACATTGAATGTCATCCGTGAAATTGCCGATTTACTATCGGGCAGGATAGACTTGAAATATGCAATCAGTCCGTCCGAATTGTTCGAACTGATATTTACCAATGGCAATAATGATAAATACAAATATTCTTTGACCTTCAAAGATAGGATTGTCACGGATGAAGTACTGTCTCTCAATGATAAAGTATTGCTTAACAGGTCGGAAAGGATATTATTGAATTCTCAGGGAGAAAAGATTCCGTTCGAGGTTGCCGGTTTCGAAATCGTTATATCACAATGCGATGCCGAAGGTAAACCCTATTTCGCGAATCTTGTATCATGGGGCGAATCATTAAAGAATTACCTCTTTGCCAATCAATTGGAAAAGAACCGTCTGGTAAAAGACTATACGCAAATAGACGGGGACGACCATGATATAGACGATCCGGACGTGCTCATATACACTTTTTATAAGGGCAGGGAGCTTTTTGGCGAAACGTTTATTTCGGAAGTTAAAGCCGGTATGCAGGAACTCGGTTATTCAATCACAAATATCGATATAAAGGAAACTCGGGGTGGCTTTGGTATCTTTATCGAAGAAGATGGGGAATATACCATCTCCCAGCGTGAGATGTCGCAGGGAATGTTCCGTGCCTTGTCTTTATTTATTATGTTAAGTTATGCGCGGCTGAGCGATATTTCGCTTTGCCTGCTTATCGACGATATGGGCGAAGGTCTCGATTTTGAAAGTTCGAAAAAGATGATGGATCTGGTTATAAAGAAAGTCAACAAATCAAGTATGCAGTTCTTCATGACATCCAACGACAGGCAGGTTATGAACCAGATACCGCTTCGCTACTGGTCTGTGATAGGGCGGGAGAGTAGCAAGTCTATATTTTACGATTACACCAATTCGAAAGATACCTTCGACGATTTTAAATATACGGGACTGAATAACTTTGATTTTCTTGCCACGGACTTTTTCAAGAAAGGCTTTGGTGTTATAGATGAAGATAACGATTGATGAAACGGATTGCTTTTTTTGTTGAAGGACAGACCGAGCAGATTTTCGTGAATCGCTTGATAAAGGAAATTCTGGGAACTCAACAGATAAATATTATACAGAAACAGTTTCGCGGAGGAGTGAATATCCCGAAAGTAGAGATTGTGCGGAACTCTTCATTTTCGCGTAATCCGAAATATGAAGTGCTCATTTTCGACTGTGGTTCGGACAACCGCGTGAAATCTGAAATACTCGATAATATAGAGACTTTACGAAAAAACGGTTATGAAATGATTATTGGATTACGCGATCTGTATCCGTTGCCGATAGACGATTTGGAAAAACTGGAAAAAGGGTTGCGGTTTCTTCCCAATAAGTTGAAGAATGATGCTCAGTATTTCGACGTCATTATAGCCGTACACGAAATAGAAGCGTGGTTTCTGGCCGAGACTAACCATTTCAGGAAAATAGACAAACGGCTGACAGGGCGTTTTATCAAGGATAAACTGGGATTCGATCCCTATGCTTCCGACCCGCAAGCGAGGGAGCATCCGGCCAAAGACCTCGATAATATCTATCGCCTTGTAGGTAAATCATATACCAAGAAATACAACGCGACTACACGCGTGGTCAACAAGCTGGACTTTAATAACATACGCTTCAATCTCCGCTATGATATCAACCCTTTGGACCGCTTGTTGAAAGCGATAGAGAATTTTAAAGGGAAGAAGTGATTATTATTAATTCCTTTTAATGATTTAGCAGGATTGATACGGGGGCTCTAAGGTATTGCCAGCTGATAGCAAGGAAAGAAACCCGCATATATGATACATAAAGAGTTCTTTGACTTATTTATTTAACGTGAATTGTTTCATAAGTATATTACTTCATTAATTCATAGGGGAACAAATCCATATGGGGATATTACATCATGCTTTCCACTTCGGTAACGATCTGCCCGTCGAACAAGTTTACTATACGATGGGCAAATGACGCATCGTGCTGGGAGTGAGTTACCATGACAATAGTTGCACCTTCCCTGTTAAGTTCGGTGAGTAGATCCATTACATCCTTTCCGTTTTTAGAATCCAGATTACCGGTCGGCTCATCGGCAAGTATCAGCTTGGGATTGGCAATAACAGCACGTGCTATGGCAACACGTTGTTGCTGGCCTCCTGATAGCTGGTTGGGGAAATGGCTTGCTCTGTGGCTGATACTCATTCTGCGAAGAGTGTCTTCTACACGTTTTTTGCGTTCCGATGCTTTTACTTTCAGATAGGTGAGCGGGAGTTCTACATTTTCGAAGACGGTCATTTCTTCAATCAAGTTGAAGCTTTGGAATACAAATCCGATATTTCCTTTACGGGTCTGTGTGCGTTCCTTTTCCTTTAAGTTGCCGACTTCATTTTTGTCTAATAGATAATGTCCGGATGTAGGGTTGTCCAACAGTCCCAGAATATTTAGCAGGGTGGATTTACCACAGCCCGAAGGTCCCATAATAGCAATAAACTCACCTTTGTTGACATGCATGGATATACCGTTCAGAGCGATTGTCTCTACTTCTTCTGTACGGAATACTTTCTTTAAATCATTGATCTGTATCATAACTTTTAAATTTAAATTGTTTCTTAAGGTCGCAGACCTATTTATTATTTTGTTTTGCTTAAATACAATAATAGGTTAGATTGAAATAATGTATTATTAAATACTTCTTTTTATTTATATCATTCGTTTTTTAATGAGTCTACTGGATTCATATTTGCGGCTCGCCAACTTTGTCCGCTGACTGTCAGTATAATGATAAGTAGTATAGGAATGCCCGCCAAAACGAATCCCCACCAGTCTAATGGAGTTCTGTAGGTAAAATTCTCCAGCCAGCGATTTAGTATATAATAACTGACAGGAACAGATATGATAAAGCATATAATGAAAATCAATAGGTAGTTCTTATTCAAAAGAGTCAGGATTTCGAGTTCATTAGATCCCAATATCTTCCGTACACCTATTTCTTTACGCTTGTATTCACACTCGAACATGGCTATACCGAATACGCCGACAATGGATATGATAATAGCCAGTATGCTGAACATGCTTATTGTGGCTTCCGTACTTATTTCCTGTTTGTATAAGCTGTCAAACACCTGATCGTAAAACTCTATTTTGACAGGATATGCAGGATCGAAGTCTGAAATGGTTTTCTCAATGTATGATACAGCCTGCCTTATATCCGCACCCATTTTTATGCGTATGTACGAATATGATTGTAAATTGCCGTCATTGAAAACAAATGCCATATCTTCCGATTGGTTGCGCAATGACCTGAACTTTACGTCGTCTGTTATACCCAGCACTCGTCCGTCATTGTTTTTTTCATGAGTTCTGATCCATTCCACATCGATAATTTCACCCGGCTTTATATCATATTTTTTTTGCAGGTTACTGTTTATGATATAGGATACAACAGAATCATTCTTTACCGATTCATCAGGCATTCTGCCTTCCCTGACCTTTATGTCCATAACGTCGAGAAAATTCCATGATACGGACAGTGAATAAAAACCGATACTTTCATCTTTATATTTCGCACCCCATGTGCGGTAATTATCCGAAGCTCCGAACTTCTGATGGGAGAAAGCGACGTCTATTATAGCGGGATTGTCTTTCAACGCGGCAGTAAAAGAGTTTTTGTCTTTCCATGCAATGCTTTGTGGCAGTTCTACGACGGCTATGTTATCAGTATTATAACCCAGTGTATATTTTTGCATAAACAGGTTTTGTTTATAGACAAAGAATGATGTTGTAATGAGTATAATAGACGTCAGAAATTGAAATCCGATCAATATAGTCCGTAGCTTCTTGCCCGAAGGTGAGAGTCCGAAATTTCCTTTCAAAGCCAAAGCCGGAGAATAAGATGTCATATAAAATGCAGGGCGTATGCTTGCAATTGTTCCTGCTATAATGGCAATCAGCCCTGTAATCAGAGTCGGGAAGATATTATTCGCCGGATTTATATCGGCACGTATAAAAGGCAAGGCATTGCTCCCGTCCAGAATAACAGTAACAAGGATGGCCAGTATAAAAGATATCAGGCTCATGATGATACCTTCCGAAATAATACCCAACCGGAGGGATGTATTGGTACTTCCCAATATTTTCCTCGTGTTTATACTACGCATACGCATCGGGGACAACGCCATATTAAAGTTCGTATAATTAATAATGGCTATAACTATAATGATGATGCCAATAGTAATCAGCAACAGGGGTGTAGTTTCACTCCCGCTTTTTACGAACTTGCCCGAAGGATCACTGTTTTGAAAATAAATCGCCGGGAGTGGAGTCAGCTTTATCCCTGTTTCATTGTCCTCATTAAAAGTTTTGGTGAAATCGAAGTTCTTATTAAAATTATCAGCTATTTCTTGCGGGGATACATTGTTATCGAGCAGGATATAGCAGAAATAATTGGAACTGCCCCAGTCGCTTATCGCATAATTTTCGGCTATTGCTGTATAAATACAATTCTTCAGTTGAGTATTATCCGGGAAATCTTCGAATACACCGCCGACAATCAGGAATCCTTTGTCCTGTTTCGACCACAAACTTCCGGTCAGGTTGAGTTGCTTACCTACCGCTTGTTTGTCACCAAACATTTTACGGGCTATACTTTTCGGAATCATTACATTTTCAGGGTTATTCAGGCAATCAGCCTGACCTTCGAGCATCTTGAAGTCGAACATCTTTACTATACCTGTATTGCAGGTAGTAAAAGCTTCTTTAAATCCTCTTTGTATATTCCCTTCATCGACAGTAACGTAGAATTCGTCTATATAAGGATTAATAAGCGTACCGGCGATAATATGCGGCGAAGACGCTATTACGGCAGCCGTAAATGGGCGTGAATGGATAGTCCAGTCTTCGCCGGTTTTGAAGTTGGTACCTTCCACCCTGTATATCCTGCCTGCATTGGAATGGCACTTCTCGAAACTATACTCAAAATTTACCTGAATGGAAATGATAAGGAATGCAGCAAAGGCGGCGGTCAGTCCGAGTATATTAAGGATACCCGATACCCTGTATTTTTTGAATGTGTAAATAAAATTACTGAATATGGCTTTCATCTTTTCATTCTGTCTTTAATGCTTCTATGGGATTTCTGGATAATACCCTGATACTAACCAACGATGTGACTGAAATAGCTATAATATATTGAATCAGTATGGGAAATAGAAAAATACTCCAACCGAGAGATGTACGGTTCGTGTAATTATTGAGCCACTCGGAAGCGAAATAGTACACTATAGGCATGGCTATCGCTCCGGCGATACAAATCCATATTATAATATCGCGTGTAAGCAGTGTGAAAATGTTTTCTACACTGGCTCCGTTCACTCTCCTTATACCGATCTCTTTTATACGGCGCATAGTGCTGTAGAGATGCATGGCTACCAATCCCAACATAGCAATAAATATAGATAAGAATGAGCTTATCATTATAACTTTTCCCTGAGTCTTGATGGTATCGAATTTAGCCTTGTATATATCTTCGCTCCACATCGGGTTAAGATAAAAATCGGGGTCAAATTTTCTGAGAGCATTTACTGTTACTTCCTGAGCAGTTCTTCTGCTCACATGCTCATCATACTTTATATAAAGAAGTCCTGCTCCTCTTACACGGGTCAGCACTATAGGTGCTATACTATTGGCCGGACTGTCATAATAAAATTTTTTCACGACACCTATAATTTCACTGGTACCTTTGTAGTAAACTTGTTTTCCAACAACGGGATAAGTAAGTCCCAGCATTTTTATAGCGGCTTCGTTTAATACGATCTGGCGGATGCTGTCAGGGGTTTCTTCTTTATAAAACTCCCCTTCCTGCAGCTTAAATTCCATTAATTCGCACAATCCGCTCATAATTCTGTATTCGTTTATTGAAAGCCCTTTTTCTTTGCTTTCCAATAATGCGATTAGTTGCCCGCTACATCCTTCGCCAATGATATGATGGCCTCCGCTTACCATTTTTATTTCAGGTAAACTGAGTAATTCCTGTTTTACTGCATCATAACTCTTGGATATATCCTTTGTAACCAGTGCGCACATTACGCCATCCGGATTATAGCCTAACGGTATATTTTGGAGGTAAGTAGTCTGTTTATTGATAATCAGAATGAACGAAATAAGTACAATTGTTATAACAGACTGGAAGACTACAACAATAGTATTCAATCTGCGTTTCGAAAATTTAATACGTTTACCCAAAATGTCTAATGGATTGTAACGGCTCAAATAAAATGCAGGATAAAATGCAGATAGTATGACAGTAATAATAAAGAGAGCTATAATACATGCTATAAATATAGGATTTAGCAACTGCATCAGGTCTATATCCTTTTTTATCAGATCGGCAAAGTAAGGCGTGCAGACGACAGCCAGAATGAATCCGGCGGCAAATGCAACGAAGACAATAAGCGATACTTCCCTGAAAAATTGCCCGATAATATCCTGTACACGTGCACCATTCGTCTTGCGTATTCCGATTTCATTCATACGTGTTTCCCCTTGTGCCATAAACAGGTTTATAAAGTTTGTTATAGCCAAAACCAGTATAAAGAGGGTCAACCCCGATAACAACCATATAAAAGTCGTACTGCTGCGTTTCCAAAGACGGCTATCGGCCAGAGAATGCATGTATATATCAGTGACATTCTGCGTAATGCCATAGGCTTTAGCTCCGAAGTTAGCAGCCCAGGGTTTCATCAGGGTAGCATATTCTTTTTCAATGGATGCCGTAACATTTGCTATCGGAATATCAGGTTTTATTAGATAGTATGTATTGAATTCCAACCCTTTATAATAATCTTCCATGTATTGTGGAATTTTTCCTATTACATCAAAGGAAAAATGAGTGTTTTTGGGAAATTCTTCAACTACGGCCGAAATGGTAACATCTCCTCCGTCGATCTTCAAGGTTTTCCCCATGGCATTGCTTGCACTCCCAAATATAACTTCGGCTTTTTGACGGGTGATGACAAATGAGTTCATATCGTTTAGGGCAGTCTGAGGCGTACCTTCTACGAACTTTAAAGAAAATACCTTAAAAAAATCAGGATCAGCAAAAATAAGCCTTAAATTCTGGAAATGTTCGAGGTTATTTATAGCTTCAATATTCCCGGCATCATATATTTGAGTGGCGGCTTCTATTCCCGGAACTTTTGCCGGTAGTTCAGTATAAGCAGTGCGTAGTGTTATGCCGTTTTTACGTATATTGCCATTATCGTCTACTATGGTTACCAGATTCACTATCCGCTCATTATTTACAAGATGTTTATCATAACTCCATTCATTTATAATAAAAAGAATCAGCATGATGGAAGTAGCCAGACCGATAGCCAGTCCTGTTATATTCACCCACAGAAAGAGGCGGGTACGCTTGTAAGACCTTAATATATTCATAGTATTTCTATTTTAGTATCAGTTCCTGTATATCTCCATAGCTATCGTATGCAGACGTAATCACTTTTTCGCCGGGCTCCAGTCCGCTGGTTACCTCGTAATAGTTCGGGTTCTGGCGGCCTATCGTTATTTTACGCCTTACGGCCTTGCTGTCGTCCGGTACAACAACGAATATCCATTGCCCACCGGTAGTCTGATAAAACGGGCCGCGCGGTATTAATATAGCTTCGGCAGGTTGCCCCAACTGGAGATTTATATAGTATGTCTGTCCGGCGCGGATATTATCGGGGCGCTCTCCTTCGAATACAAAATCGGTTTTAAATTGTTTATCCCGTACTTCCGGATATACTTTCCTTACGCGCAGAGCAAAGTCTTTATTCTGACGTTCGAATGTGGCGTCCAATCCGGCTTTTACTCTATCTATATAGTGCTCGTCGATCATCGCTTCTACCTTATAATCGGATAATACGCTGATTTGGCCTATACGTTCACCGGAAGCGACTGTTTGTCCTATCTCGACATCCAGTACACCCAATTGTCCGTCGACAGGGGCTTTCACATTCAGATTATCCACACGTTGACGTACCAGTACCAGATTCTTACGGATATTGTGCAAACTTTCTTCCATCTGGTCTACCTGGATACCCCGGTATAACGAATCCTGTTTCTGACGCTCAACAACCAATACACGTCCGTCTACTGCAAATTCGTAATCTTCTTTGGCCTGCAGGTATTCTTCTTTAGAAGTCAACTTTTCAGAATGTAGTTGCTTATACTGTTCATATTTTCTCTTCTTGCGTTCCACGTCCACATCCAGTTGCAGTTTCTCTTTTTTCAGGCTGAGTCTTTCCTGCTCCATAGACACCTGCGTATTACGAAGAAAGTTTTGCTTTTCGGCCAGCTGTGCTTCGCTATCGAGTATGTTGAGGCTTAGCATCGGGTTTGTCAGTCGGATTATAATATCTCCTTTGCGTACTTCCGAACCTTCTTCTATCAGCTTCTCTGCTACCATACCGCCTTCTATTGCGCTGAGAAAGATTGTATTGATGGGCTGTACCTGTCCGGGGATGCGGACATAATCGTTGAACATGCCTTTGGCAGATTCCTGTATAGTAACCTTGTTTTTTTCGATATTCAGCTTTGAGGCATGATTACCGAATATGAACCAACCGATAAGCCCAAGTAAAAAGATACCTCCGGCAATGAAGGGGATATGTTTTTTCTGTATTCCTTTTTTCTTTTCTATTTTAATGTCCATATGATTTATTATTTCAAGATTTCAAGATTTCAAGATTTGGCTTCGCTTATAATTTAATTCAAAATACACATATTCCATCATTTACATTATTCTGTGATGAATGGAGTACCTTTGTAATAATCTACCAAACGATGCTTTATTTCGTATTTCAGACGTGCGTTCAGTTCATCTACTTTTGCCTGTAACAGACGATTGGAACTGGTATGCAGTTCTATTGCATTAATCAATCCTTCGGTAAATTTCCGTTGATTTACATTGTGTGCGACGGTCATGGCATCAGTTTGTTTTTTTGCCTGATAAAACTCGTCGGCCAGCCCGTTCATATCGGCAACCGCCTGCTCTACCTCGCTATATAGTGTACGCAACGTTTCGTCCCGTTCGTTACGTGCTATGACGGTTTGAGCCTTGCTTCTTTTTACTTGTGCAGAACGTGAGAATCCTGAGAATATAGGGATAGAAAGGGAAAATCCTATGTAATGCCCGCGCTTGTCTCTTATCTGGTCTTTGAATGAAGAGTATTCACTGCCGTCCATATAACGGGAAAAGTTAGTAGAAATGCCGGCTTCCACAGACAGAGTGGGAGAGAAGCTCCCTTTCGCCGACTTGTATGCCAGTTGCTGTGCCTGAAACGCGGATTCGGCCGCCATCGCTTTCGGGTTGACTGACTTTGCATTTTCAAAAATGGAGACTGCTGTTTCCTGAGTCTTCGTTATCAATTCGTCCGAGACGATATTGCTTATCTCGATATCGTCTTCGATGGGGAAATTCATTTTTTCCTTTAATACAATAATGCCTATTACCAAAAGATTTTTCTGGCGTGTAAGGTTATAATTATCGGCTGCTTCTTTGGCTACAAGTTCGGCTACATCTGCCGCGCCTTTCATTCCCAGTTCTTCCATCCGTTTGATTTGCTTTACATTAGCAGTACTTTCTTCAAGCTGTTGTTCAGCCAGTTTTACCATATCCATATAATATGCTACATTGATAAATGCTTCCATGGTTTCGTAAGCTATTACATCTTTAGTCTGCTGTAATTGCTGTTTACCCATCAGTTTGTTCACCTTCTGCATTTTCATTTTATTAATATTCGAAAAGCCATCGAATAAAACAAGTGACGAGTAAAGACTATAATTGTTACTGAAAGAGTTGATATCGGTGTATGTGTTTGTTTCAGAAT
Source organism: Dysgonomonas sp. UBA7710 (assembly GCF_002482385.1). GTDB lineage: Bacteria > Bacteroidota > Bacteroidia > Bacteroidales > Dysgonomonadaceae > Dysgonomonas. Next base: position 10,258 of record NZ_DLFW01000046.1, read on the forward strand.
CCAGCCCACGTCCGAAATTGAATGAAGCATTGGTATTTGCGCTCAGAGATGGTATAAGTTTTCCTACAGCTTCCAGAAAATTTTGGTGGTAGATGCTGTTTTGAGCGTCTTGCTTGTTTTTCTTCGGGCTGTTCTCTATTGCATACCGCATACACTCTTCCAGTGTCCACTTTTTTTCCTGGGCATTGGCTGTAAAGCCGATAATGAATGCGATAATAAAGATTATATATTTCATAGTTTTATTTACATTTTTAATATCTATAGAGCTAAAGTCGTGCCATAATGTATAATTAATTGTTGTATAGTTATTTATGTATTTTGGTGAATGGTAAAAGTGTAAAATAATTTTACAGTGTTTGTCAAATTTTATTACAATAGATCAATATTCCTTCATCTATGTTGTATAAATACTATTGATATAGAAAATTGGTACTGTTAGTTGTATCCTGTATATCTTTGTTTTTTTATTTGTAATTATTCTAAATTAATTTTTATATAAAATGCAATTATATAATACATTAAGTGCAGAAGAGAGAGCCAGACTTATTGATGATGCCGGACTTCAACGATTGACTTTGTCTTTCTATGCATACGCGCATATACAAAATCCGCAAGAGTTCAGAGACGAATTGTTTGTCCGTTGGAATAAATTAGATGTCCTTGGGCGCATCTATGTGGCTAAGGAAGGTATCAATGCCCAGTTATCATTACCGGCAGCTAATATGGAAGCCTTTAAAGATTTTCTGGATACATATCCGTTTATGAAAGGAATACGGCTGAATGTAGCTGTGGAACATGATAACAAATCTTTTCTGAAACTCAAGATAAAAGTAAGAGATAAAATTGTGGCCGACGGATTAAATGATGAGACTTTCGACCCTACTGATATAGGCACACACTTAAAGGCAAAAGATTTTAACAACATGATGGATGATCCGGATACTATAGTAATAGATATGCGAAACCATTATGAAAGCGAAATAGGGCATTTTACAGGAGCCATAACTCCCGATGTAGATACGTTCCGCGATTCACTGCCCATTATACACGAGCAGTTGAAAGAGTATAAGGATAATAAAAAGCTGCTGATGTATTGTACAGGCGGTATTCGTTGCGAGAAAGCCAGTGCGTACTTCAAACATCAGGGATTCAGGAACGTTTATCAGCTCGAAGGCGGTATTATCGAATATACCCGTCAGATCAAAGCCGAAGGGCTGGAATCTAAGTTTACAGGTAAAAACTTTGTATTCGATAACCGTTTGGGGGAACGTATCACAGAAGATATAATCGCTCATTGCCATCAGTGTGGAAAACCATGCGATACACATACCAACTGTAAGAATGACGGATGCCATCTGCTGTTCATACAATGTGATGAATGTGCGGAAAAAATGAAAGGCTGCTGCTCTGATGCTTGTAAGGATATTGTATCTTTGCCGGATGAACAGCAAAAGGTGATACGAAAGGGTGTCAGGAACGGCACAATGATTTTCAAGAAAGGACGTTCGGAAAGCCTTTTGTTTAAAGACTGATATGATTATGCCGGAAGAAATTTTTCCGCTTGTTGACGAAACAGGCAATATAATCGGACAGGCGCCCCGCAGTGTCTGCCACGATGGTTCGAAACTTTTACACCCTGTTATTCATTTGCATATATTCAATTCGGAAGGGGATTTGTATCTGCAAAAGCGTTCCGCGACAAAAGACGTACAGCCCGACAAGTGGGATTCGTCCGTTGCCGGACATATCGATCTGGATGAAATGCCGGAGATGGCAGCCTGCCGCGAAGCCGGAGAAGAATTAGGCCTTTCGGGTATAGAGCCGCATTTTATCACAAAATATATTATAGAAACAGATCGGGAGCGCGAATTAAGTTATTGTTTCTATGCGGTATATAATGGTGGCTTTGTATTAAACAGGGATGAACTGGCGGACGGACGCTTCTGGAAGATAGAAGAAATCCAGTCCAATCTGGGTAAAGATGTTTTTACGACAAATTTTGAACTGGATTTTATTAAGTTTCTGAACAAGGGCCTGACGGGAATCAGTTCAGGTATTTGATAATTTGCTGCATATCAGTAAAATTCGGTATCACATTCTCTGTTCTTTCTACCAGTACTTCGTGCGGTATGGTGGTCGACAGGCCGATTACTTTCATACCTGCATCCTGACCTGCCCGTATGCCATGCAGTGAGTCCTCAAAGACAATGCATTCATCCGGAGAAGAATTCAGGTCTTGAGCGGCCAGTTTGTAGCACATCGGATTAGGCTTGCCTTCAGTAATACGCGCAGCAGTGACTACTACATCGAAAGTATCGGATAATTGAAGAATATCGAGCGCCCTTTTCATTTTGAAGTCCTGGGAGCTGGTTACTATGCCTGTTTTATAGTTATTATCTTTCAGGTACCTGATAAAGTCCATCACACCATCAACCAGTGGAAAATCCATATTGAGTTCAAAATCTTCCAGTTCTTTAGCTATCTTGTCTTGTTCTTCCTGAGATAAGTGGCTGAAATACTTTTTCAGTATATCGGGTGAAGTAGTACCTTTCACTTGTAAGGCAAAATTTTCTATACCCAGATTATATCTTTCTCCCAGGTCTTCAATATGGATATCATATTGAGGTTCGGTATCAGCAATAACTCCGTCGAAATCGAAAAGAACCGTTGAAATTTTAGTCATGTCTATATTGTTATTTTTACGCTGCAAAGGTAAGACTTTATATTTTGATAAGCAACCTGAGTGAAGTCAGGTGTATGCGTCATAAATATGAAAGAGATGGCTTCGGTAGGAAGCCACCTCTCCGTATATCAATATTATAACGTTATTATTTCAATCTGTATGTGATGCCTATTGTCCCATAGATATTGTGCATCTTGAATTCGATAGGATTTGTTCCCGAATAAAAATAAGGAACCAGCCCCCATGTGAGGCTTCCGTAAAATCCCACACGATTTGTAAGCCGGAATTCGCCTCCGCCCAATATACCGAAATCATAGTCGCGGGTGTCGTCGCTAAAGTCGAATGTGGCTCCCTCTCCATCTATTTCCTGTCTTTGTCCCACGGGTGTATCTATGCGCATATATCCATCGTGGACTTTCCCGTTGAACTTGGAAGAAAGTGTCCTAGCGGCATATATACCCAGGCGTGCTTGCCATCTGTTGTTGAAATTATATGTCCCATAGATAGGTATGGTAAGGTAGGTCATATCTACGTTTGTCATATTCTTTCCTACAAAATAGCCGCTAAGGCGGCTGCCATCTTCCGTAAGTACAACGCTTGTTTTCATGTATTTCACTTCGTCCCTTACTCTCATTCCTTTCCAGTCGAGAGTTGCTCCTGTTCCGACACCCCATTTGTCATCGAGGCTGTATACAACGTTGAAACCCAATTGCGGATTAAATTTCGGATTATAACTTTCAATCTTCCTCACTTCGGCCGGTAGAGGAAGCGGCGCTGTACCTCCGATATTAAAACCGAGCAGGAATGATAAGTCGAGAGGTTTCTTATCCTGTATCTGGGCGGATATACTTGCCGAAAATGCAGATACGAGAAGAAAAGCAAATATTATATTATAAGATCTCAATTTCATACTCTTTCGATTTAAAAACTTTCGGTTAATATTTCCAGTTCATCAACAATCAATGTACTGCCTATCGCTCCCTCATATAGATTTCCATCCTGACTCGAAGATAAGACGATCGTCAGCTTATAATTGTTCTTCGTGAAGTCGAAATTTTCTGTATATACGAACGGAATAGTGAATTTGTAGAAACCTTTATTTACTTCTTCATCGGTAATAGAGCTCGTTTCTCTACTCCATTCGGCCCTGGCTATAACTTTATCCGAGGTCGAAACCGTCTCACCATTCAGATATTCAGTGTGTCCGGAAGAGCCCTTGCTAACCTTAAATATGACAGCATATATACTGCATTCATCTACTCTTCCGGCAACAGGATTACCGTCTTTATCAGTAAATACGTCTCCCGGAGTGTATTTGTAATATCCGGTAAATGTTACGGGTTTACCGTTTGTTTCGGAATACATGCGCCCCAGTTTAAGGGAGAGTAGAGGATTAGTAATGTTTGCGCTAAATTCGCCTAAGAACAGCGATCCGGCAAAGATAGGTATATTCTGACCGGTTACAGAAATATACAGGCCTTTAATAGTCTGCAATTTAGCAGCATAAGTCCCTGCATAAGAGTCTGTTGTTTTCTCTGTCGGATAAGGGTTTGCATTCACAACTATAGCAACGCCGGAGTTCCCTGTGCTCCAGGCATTATGATTGGATAATAGTATGGGGTATTTACGTCCGCTTACACCGGCTTCCCCCCAGTCTTCAAAGTCGTATTTCAGATCAATATTAGATGTCACTGTAATGGTATATTCCTTCGAATAATTACCGTCTTCCGATGTAACCTTATATTTTTGTCCTTCTGTGAAGTCCATAGCTATTCCCGATGCGGGGGAAACTGTCGCACCCGGGGAAAGTTCTATTACCGGAGTTAGATTAGTTATATCGGCTTCGCTGGTTACGAATATATTGATTTCATTGTTCGCTTCGGATATGATACTCGAAATAAAAGTATCCCCTTCTACTTTTACATCTGTGATGTCGGCTTCTCTGTTTAGGGGTTCGTCCTGGATGCATGAATTCAAAGTCAGGGCAATGACGATGTTAAGGGCTAATAATGATTTAGATCTCATATATTTCGATTAAAAAATAGTGGTATGCAAAGGTAAAGATTTCCTTTAACATTTTGCCCAAAATCTGAATTATAAGCTGTAATTGTCTCTATTTTCTACAAAAAATAAGAGCTTTCCTGATATTTTCTTAGGAAAGCTCTTATTTTTCAGAACAACATCTTCAAAACCTATTTATTCATAGTAAGCAAATTATAATCTTTAGTATCGATAGTCATCTGTCTTACAATTGTACTCTTATTCCCGTACGAATGTGCTATACATTGCGATTTTCCCGCCCACGCTTTCTGTTCCTGATCCCATTTTGTACAGATTATATTGGCTATTTTTCCATCGGCGGTATATTCATATTTGTATTTTTGGACAGGAATCCATTTCGTACCATACTCTGAAAGATAGGCTATTCTTTCTATCAGCCTGTCAGCCGGATCATACAGATATACAATTTTTGAGACGGCCTTTGTCCGTTGATACTGAATAGACTCTTTAGTGGTATATCCATTGTCATCTTTACTTATTTTTGTATCTCTTCCTGCATTACTTTGGGAAAAAAGACTTACTGATAGAAATAAGAATGCTATTATTGAAGTTGAAACTTTTGCTTTCATAATCGTTTTTTATTAAACTAAATTTACACTGATTGAATATTTTTATAAGCGCTTTCTATGTATATGACGAGATTGGTAGAAAAAAGTTACAGAAATTCAGATATAAAAAACAAATTTCTACATATTGTTTTGGCTATTAGGGTATTTTATTGTATCGAAAAAGATACATTTTACAGAATCGGATATAATAAAAAAACCGCTCTTTTCGATGAAAAGAGCGGCGTCATATAATCCACTTTAGCTATTCGGGAAAATTTTAAACTTAAATTATTAAAAGAATCTTTGTCTCAGGTTTTTATATATGTAATGAGTAAAGCTTTTTATTTCTTAGCCCAATCGTTGGACTTCTTGTCCCACTTGATTATGGTTGGAGTCTGAGCCTGATTTTCCGCATTGTAAGTATATTCATACTTCTGAATACCGGTCCATCCTTTTTCGCCCATCCATTCATAAGTGGCTTTTTCCATCATGCGGTTAGCAGCATCATAGACGTAAGTAGTCTTTGTTAGTGGAGCATTTGTGTTTTTGTCACAAAAAATAAATTCTTTCACACAACCTTCTTCTGTTTGTTCAACATTGGTAAATTTGATAGTTTCCGGTGTGCCTGCAAAAATATTTGCAGAAAAGAACAGAATAGCTAATAACGAAAATAAAGTTTTTGTTTTCATGATTCAAAATTAATTTAGTAATACAAAGATATATTGTTTTCTAATATATCAGATGTAATATATATCAAAATGTTACTATTTTATAGTTAAATATAGTTAATATGCATGTTTGTTGTGGTATTTTTAGGTTACAATATAGTATTTGTGTATCATAATGATATATTGAATATGAAAAACATTACTAAAAATGATAAAAGGATAAGCAAAACCATCAAAAGAGAAGATTATATCAGGAAAACAATGCTTATTGTATAAAAATAGGCTCGATATGGGCTGAAAACTCTTTCATATTTGAAAAAAAATGACGAAATTTGCGAGCCTTAAAAAAGAGCTGAATAAATTTAACTATATAAACCAATAAAAAAACGATGGTAAAAAGTGCTTTACAAGTAGCCAGGGCTGCTTATAAACCAAAAATGCCGAAAGCATTGTATGGTTCTGTGAAAATTGAAGAGGGTGCAGCAACACAATCGGTAGCTGACCAGGAAGAAGTGAAGAAGTTATTTCCCAATACATATGGAATGCCAACTCTCAAGTTTGTAGAGGCTTCAGAAAAAGCAAACTATCCGGCTATCAATGTTGGAGTTATCCTTTCGGGTGGGCAAGCTCCCGGTGGCCACAATGTAATTGCAGGCCTCTTCGACGGAATCAAAAACTTAAATTCCGGCAGTCGCCTTTATGGTTTCCTTATGGGCCCCGGAGGATTGGTCGACCACGATTATAAAGAACTTACGGGGGAAATTATTGATGAATACCGCAATACAGGTGGTTTTGATATCATAGGTTCGGGACGTACCAAACTGGAATCGAAAGAACAGTTTGACAAAGGGCTTGAAATCCTCAAAAAACTGGATATTAAAGCGCTGGTTATTATCGGTGGTGATGACTCAAACACAAATGCTTGTGTATTAGCTGAATATTACAAAGCGATCAATGCAGGCGTACAGGTAATCGGCTGTCCTAAGACAATTGATGGTGACCTTAAAAACGAGATGATAGAAACATCGTTCGGTTTCGATACAGCTTGTAAAGTATATGCTGAAGTAATCGGTAACATTCAACGTGACTGTAACTCAGCCCGTAAATATTGGCACTTCATTAAGTTGATGGGACGTTCGGCTTCTCATATTGCTCTTGAATGCGCATTGCAGGTACAGCCTAATATCTGTATCATTTCGGAAGAAGTGGAAGCTAAAAAATTATCACTTGACGATATCGTGACAGATATAGCTAAAGCTGTGGCACGTCGCGCTGCCGATGGTAATAACTTCGGTACTGTACTTATTCCTGAAGGTCTTATCGAGTTTATCCCTGCGATGAAAGTGCTTATTTCAGAATTGAATGATTTCCTTGCACATCATCAGGACGAATTCAATGCAGTTCCTAAAGATGAGCAATTGGCTTATATCAGAAAGAATCTGTCTGCCGATAATTCAAAGGTATTTGCCAGCCTTCCGGATGGTGTTGCCCGCCAGCTGACACTCGACCGTGACCCTCATGGTAATGTACAGGTTTCTCTTATCGAAACAGAAAAGTTACTGGCCGAAATGGTAGGAAACAAACTTGCTGAAATGAAAGCGGAAGGAAAATATAGCGGTAAATTTGCATCGCAAGTACATTTCTTCGGATATGAAGGCCGTTGTGCTGCTCCTTCAAATTATGATGCGGACTATTGCTATTCATTGGGATATACAGCTGCTGCCCTTATTGGTGCAGGCAAAACCGGATATATGTCATCAGTACGTAACACTACAGCTCCGGCCAGTGAATGGATAGCGGGTGGTGTACCTGTGACAATGATGATGAATATGGAACGCCGTCATGGCGAAATGAAGCCTGTTATTCGTAAAGCTCTTGTTGAACTCGATGGTGCTCCGTTTAAATATCTGGTGGCAAATCGTGAAGCTTGGGCTGTAGGTACAGAATTCGTTTACCCTGGCCCAATCCAATACTTCGGTCCTACTGAAGTATGTGACCAGCCAACAATTACATTAAAACTGGAACAAGGTAAATAATTTACCCTGGAATATAAAACAGAAGAGGCATGGACGAAATTCCGTGCCTCTTTGTTTTATTCGCACTTTTATATCTGTAGTTTAATTTTAACGTTGGATTCTTTTCATCATATAAGCATTCTTTGTAAAAACTTTTATCATTCGGTTCAAGCCTACCGCGCCCTCCCGGGCTTGCCCTCACTTTTGGCATTGCCCAAAAGTAAGCAAAAAGCTAGCGCTTCGTTCCTCGGCGACCCACAACCGGTTTATCGGCTGAAAGGGACAAACGGGCTATCGCCCCGTCCCTTTCTTAGCCGACTGCACCGTGTGGGTACCCCGCCTGCGTCACTAATGCGCAGGGGCTGACGCACGATAAGGCTGACGCATATTAGATTAGGGGCTTTGCTCCGTTAGTGCGTCAGCCTGCGCCGTTAGCTTCATGGACGGGGTACCCGTAGGATTAAAAGACGAAAAAACGAAAACGTGTTTGAGCTTATCTGCCAATTCATATTTTACAACATTTAGAGCGAGTTTTTTCGTTTCGTCTTTTAGTCCGTTACGGGTCGGCCTATGAAGCGGGGCGCTAAAGCGTTTTTGGTTCCTTTTGCAGCTTTGGGCAAAAGGAACACAAGCAATCTCTGATTGCGCGTAGTAAAAATTGCAGAAAATAATAGAACGTTTTCACGCAACAACAATTATTTCAGCTACTAATTGGCATAACTAATAAATTTCTATATTTGTATCATTGACCAATAAACCCCGGAATGAAAAAAGGCAGCATCCTGATTGTAGATGATAATAAAAATGTATTGAGTGCATTGCGAATCTTACTTGATAATTACTTCGAAGAAGTCACTTTGTTGTCATCGCCCAATATGCTCCTCTCTATGCTCAGAGAAAAAAATCCGGATATTGTATTGCTGGATATGAATTATTCGGCCGGAATAAATACCGGAAACGAAGGACTGTTCTGGCTGTCGGAGGTAAAGAAGACCGACCCGGAGCTTCCGGTTGTTTTATTCACTGCGTATGCCGATATAGAACTGGCCGTGAAGGCTCTGAAAGAAGGTGCGAGCGACTTTGTCGTGAAACCTTGGGATAATGCCAAATTGCTGGCAACATTGCAATCTGCCTTGGCACTCCGTCAATCGAGAAAAGAGGTTAAGAAACTCAGGGAAAAGCAGGATATACTGAATTCCGAATTGACCAAAGATTCTGATGTATGCTGGGGAAAATCCGAAGCTATGCAAAATTTGCTTTCTATGATAAAGAAAGTTGCTAAAACGGATGCTAACGTACTTATCACAGGAGAGAATGGTACAGGAAAGGAATTGATTGCCCGGAAAATACACCAGTTATCCCTGCGGGCGGATGAAACGCTGGTCAGTGTAGATATGGGTGCTATTACCGAAACATTGTTCGAAAGCGAGCTTTTCGGTCATACAAAAGGTGCATTTACCGATGCAAGAACCGATCGTGCCGGAAAGTTTGAAGCAGCGGATAAAGGTACACTTTTTCTGGATGAGATAGGAAACCTTAGTTATATATTGCAGGCAAAGCTGCTTACAGCATTACAATCGCGGCAAATAGTGAGGGTAGGGAGTAACAAGCCTATCGCTGTGGATATACGGCTGATAAGTGCTACAAACCGTAATCTGTTCGAATCTGTAAAAAACGGTGAATTCAGGGAAGATTTATTATACCGTCTCGATACTATCCAGATCGAGGTACCTGCATTACGTGACCGCAAGGAAGATATTTCCTTACTGGCCGATTTTTTCTTATCCCGCTTTGCAAAAAAATACAATAAAAAAGAGCTTGTTTTTAATGATAAAACCATCGAAAAACTAGAGAATTATTTATGGCCCGGCAATGTGCGCGAACTGGAGCATGCTGTAGAAAAAGCTGTCATCCTGTGCGACGGGGCAGAGTTACAACCGTCCGATTTTTACATGCGGGCTACCGAAGACAGGGCTGCTATTATCGAATCCATCACACTGGACGAGATGGAAAAAATACTCATAGAAAAAGCATTGAGCAAATATGATAAGAATATATCTGCTATTGCCGCCGAGCTGGGAATTACGCGTCCGACTCTTTATAATAAAATGAAAAAATATGGATTATAATCCGATTTCTTTATCTATAACAGAAAAGATAAATAATAAGTGAAAAACGGAGAACGAAGAATAAAACATGAAAAATGTGTTACTTCTGTTACTTTTTAACAGTCATGAGTTACAAGTAAACAAGATACAAGTTGTTCACTGTTAACTGAAAAGCTGTTACTTTTGTTACCTTTTAACTATATATGGTTAATAAATGTAAAAATACTTTGAAAACAGGAAAGTAAATGATTGAAGAATATGTTTAAATCAATAGAATATAAATTGTTGATATATATAGGGTTGCTGATGCTTTCGGTAGCTGCTGCCACTTATTGTCTTCTGGAAAAAGAATATGTATACGGGCCATTGTGTATCCTGATAGCCGTATTTTCCATTAACAGGTTACAGAAACATTATAAGAAGTTTAATCAGAATATTTTATTCCTGCTCAATGCCCTTGATAATGGTGACTATTCATTCAACTTTGCTGTAACTAAAATATCGAAGCGCGAACAGGAACTGAACCAGATGATGAACCGTATCAAGGAGATTCTGTCTAAGGCCCGGAAAGAAGTGATAGAAAATGAGAAGTTTCTGAGCCTGATAGTTGAAAGTGTTTCTACCGGTATCATTATATTGGATGAGCATAACAATGTGCTGATAACGAACCGGGCAACGAATGAGTTGCTGGGATTACCGGTCTTTACCCATTTAAATCAGTTGAAAGTAATTGACGAATCATTTCCATCTATATTTCTCCATCTGGAAACAAATGACAATAAGTATCTGAAAATAGCCAATGAACGGGAAGAAACTCTAATAAGCCTGCGTGTATCCAAAATAACACTGAAAAGGGGTACAATGAAAATCTTTACGCTTAATAGTATCGGGAACGAGCTGGAGGCGAAAGAGATGGAATCATGGGTGCGCCTTATACGAGTGATGACTCACGAAATAATGAACTCGATAGCGCCTATCACATCGCTGACGGATACATTGCTGTTCTCTTATAAAATATCCCGGGATAACCAATCGGATGACAATCTCCGGCAAAATACAGTGGAGGCATTGGAAACCATCAGTTCCACGGCCAAAGGACTTATGGTATTTGTGGAATCGTACCGTAAATTTACAGGGGTTCCAAAGCCTCAATTGATAGAATTCGACCTGATTCCTCTAGTAGAAAAGGTGGTTAGCCTGGAGTCGGCGATGGTGCAGGAAAAAGGAATATTACTGGAACTGCAATATACCGCGCCATCCCTGATTGTAAATGCTGATGAATCACAGATCACACAGGTATTGGTCAATCTGGTGAAAAATGCGGTTGAAGCATTAAAGCCTGATGAAAAAGGAAGTGTAAAAATAAAGATCAGCCATACCGATAACAAAACAAATATAGATGTATGTAATAATGGCGAACTCATTCCGCAGGAAGTAATACCAAATATATTCATTCCATTTTTTACGACTAAAAATTCAGGGACAGGAATAGGGTTGAGTATATCCCGCTATATAATGCGTTTGCATGGCGGTAATCTGAAACACTATGTTAAAGATGGCTGGACTGTTTTCAGTATGACATTCTAATCGGATATATTGACATCTTTTTCAGCAAATTTATCAAAATATAACTATAAAAACAGGCAATAATCATAATGGATCGAAGGTTAATGTAAAGAAAATCAATAGAATAAACGAATAATGACAAAGAGGGGCAAAAAGAAGCCCCGCACATGGTGCAAGGGCATCTTCAGCAACTATAATAAAAAACACTAGACTTAGCTCACGCTAATTTTATATCTTTATCTAAATATACATCTTGTATCGTGTTAATCAACTCTACACCTTCTTTCATCGGGCGCTGGAACGCTTTACGTCCACAGATCAGGCCCATACCTCCGGCGCGTTTATTTACCACGGCTGTATATACGGCATCTTTCAGGTCGGAAGCTCCATGTGATTCACCTCCTGAATTAATCAGACCCACACGCCCCATATACCCGTTGGCTACCTGGTAACGACAGAGATCTATCGGATGGTCTGATGCCAGTTCAGTATACATGCGTTCGTCCCATTTGGAGAAGTTTATAGCTTTGAAGCCTCCGTTATTAGTCGGCAGCTTTTGCTTCACTATGTCGGCTTTTATGGTTACTCCAATATGATTGGCCTGACTTGTCAGATCGGCGGCACTATGATAATCCACTCCGTCCTTCTTGAAATCACTGTTTCGGAGATAACACCAAAGGATCGTTGCCATTCCCAACTCGTGCGCATACTCGAATGCTTTAGCTATATCAACAATTTGCCGGCGACTTTGTTCGGAGCCGAAGTAAATTGTTGCTCCAACAGCAGCAGCACCCATATTCCAAGCCTCTTTTATTGTTCCAAACAGAACCTGGTCATAGGTTGTAGGATAGGTCAGTAGTTCATTATGATTAATCTTCACCACGAATGGTATTTTGTGTGCATACTTACGGGCTACCGAACCTAATACGCCGTAAGTAGATGCCACGGCACTACATCCGGCTTCTATTGCTAATTTTACAATATTCTCAGAATCGAAATAGATTGGATTTGGGGCAAAGGAAGCTCCTGCACTATGTTCGATATCCTGATCTACAGGCAGGATTGATAAGTACCCTGTATCGGCAAGTCTACCATGGCTGAATAGACGCTGAAGGTTATTCAATGTAGGAATGTTGCGATCCGAATCGATCCAGATATTGTCTATAAAATTGGGTTCAGGCGCATGAATTAGCGACTTGTCAATCGTTTTGCTTACATGTCCGAGCAGATATTCACTTTGATCGCCCAGAATGTTTGTAATTTTAGAATTTGCCATAATATTATTGTTTTAATGGATATACTATTATTCGCATCCATTGTATTTATTTACCCTTTATTATAAAACAAAGTTGGTACATATAAGTTTTAAAACGAGTTGATAATTTATATGGCTCTAAAAGAATATTTAACATATACGTCTTATTTATAACGTGTCAAAATAACCGAAAAGTTAAATAAAACTGTTATCTTTGCTTAGATAGTTCTAAGGAAATTAATCTTTTTGTATTTATTTAACCATATATAAAACATTATGTTACACGAATTTACGCTTTCCAGAGGAAGAGCAATGATTAACTTTACGCTCAAATATTGCGATACAAAACAAAAACTGCTTAATAGCTACGGATTCAGACGTGTTGTCGAGTCTTTTATTAAACAGGTTTTGAAAAAAGATGAAGGGGTCATTTATGACTATTACATCACCCATTTCGGCAGTGAAGACGAAACGGTAGACTCCCTCATAGAAGTCTTTAAATTGCTGACAGTATTTGAAATAAACGAGGTAATTGCGGTTGATAATAAATATTCGAAATTCTTTGAAGATAAACACCTGTTTATAGAAGTTACCGAATTGCTTTTTGCTTACTGGAAACGGCTCGAACGCTATACTATCGTAAGAAACTCGCGGGTAGGAGAAGGCTTACAGAATGTACGCTTTATACAGGCTAATGATATGTTTAATGATCTTGTATTATCAACAGGCCGCAGGATACAGACAACAGTCAACGGGCACGAAACACGTGTTTATCGCCAGTCTGTAGCCGGAGCTAATGCCGGACTTACATTGAATGATGTCAGCTGGAATTGTCCTGTGGAATACAAGGGGTTGGCATCTATACCGTTTATCAGTACAGTCGTTTTTCAGCCGCCATACATTTCATACACAAAAAGGAATACGCGCGATGGAATATTCCAGGAGCACCAGCAAAATCCACTGGTAAACATTGTGCTTAATGAAGATGATTGGTTTGTGTTTCCGGCTAAGGTAGGTAATATGCTTACCTTTGTTTATTTTCATAAGGATTTTATGGTTCATGGCATTGGACTGGCAAATCTGTTTGAACTGGCGACAGAAACCGAATATATCGGTAAAAAACCGGACATGATATATGTATTCGGATATCCTGACGGATATGAAGAAAAACGTACATTCTATTATAAGGATAAAAAGAATGATATTCTTATCGGCTACGCTAATTATTGCGACGATATCGATTATTTCGGTTACATGAAGAAAATGCTCCTTACATTGCATAATGTAAAGCAGATAGACACAGGAAGTCTGCCTATACATGGAGCGATGGTAAACATTGTGCTTCGCAACGGTAAAGAATCCAACATTATCATTATGGGTGACAGCGGAGCCGGAAAATCGGAAAGTCTGGAGGCATTCCGTACCCTGAACGAAAATTACATTCGCCACATGCGTGTGATCTTCGATGATATGGGGTATCTGAAAAAAGAGAAAGACGGTACTATCAAAGCATATGGAACCGAAATCGGAGCATTTGTCCGTGTAGACGACCTTGATCCTGCTTATGCTTTCGAGCAATTGGATAAAGGGGTATATACCAATATGGACAAAATAAATGCCCGTGTTACAATTCCTATATCTACTTACGAGATTATATCCAAAGGCTATCCGATCGATTATTTCCTATATGCAAATAACTACAATGAGGCGGACAAGAAAATCCTCATTTATGAGAATCTGGATCATGCCATTCAGGTATTTGAAGATGGTGCCCGTAAAGCAAAAGGAACTACAACCGAAAAAGGATTGGTAAAATCATATTTTGCAAATCCGTTTGGCCCTGTTCAGGAACGCAAAGAAACAGAGGTCTTGGTGCGTGCTTACTTCAAAGACATGAAGGCTGCCGGAGTAAAGATAGGAGAGATGCATACATCGCTTGCTATAGACGGTAAGACAAAAGACGGTCCTCGTGAAGCTGCTGAAGAGTTGTTCACACTGATAAATGAATAATAGCTCTTATTATATAAAAAAGACTCCGGTAATATCCGGAGTCTTTTTTATTTGAGGGGGGCAGATTCAGTTTTTTGTTCAATATCTTCGTCACTGCTTTCTATTTTGAGCCATTTAATTAGTAATGGTAAGCCCATACCTTGTATAAGCAGCATCAATACAACAACTAATACAGTAAGAAATATAATACTGTTGCGCTGGTGGAAAATAGTTCCATCATCCAATGTAACAGGCAGAGCAATCGCCGTAGCTACAGATACAATGCCCCGCATGCCCGACCAGCCGATAAGCAATGCATCTTTCCACGTAAGAGCCTTCACATGTTTTATCCTTTCAGCGCGCCGGGAGGATATTTTAGTTCCATATCCGTCGCTATTTACGATGGAAACCAATTTGTCCAGCTTAAACTTATGCCTGAATACAACGATTATACGAATGAGCAAAGCTATTACAAAAATTGCAAAGGCACTAATTACGAGAGGAATGACTGATGATGAAGGTATCTCTCTAAGCACTTGGGGTAATTCCAGGCCGATAAGTATAAATACAAGTCCGCTTAGCAGATAAATGATTGTGTTCCATACAGAACGTGATTGTACGCGGGTGACATCCGACAATAGTTTGTTCTTATGTACATGTCCGGCAATAAGTACACCCATAAATACAACAGCAAGGACTCCCGAAACGTTCAGTTCTTCGGCAAACTGATAAGCTACAAATGGTAGCATCAGATTCAGGCTGACAATGGCTGTGCTTTCGAGTTTCACTTTCGATACAGTATATCCAAACAGAAAAGCCATGATAGCACCGATCAGACAGCCGCCCATTATAGTGACAACAAATTCAAGTCCGGCTTCCCATACCGAAAATATACCTCCTATAGCTACACCGAGGGCAATCCGGTAAGCTGTAAGAGCCGATGCATCGTTTATAAGGCTTTCGCCCTCAAGTATTGTATTCGTACGATGAGAAAGTTGCAAGCTCTTGGTTATCCCTGACGTTGCAATAGCATCCGGCGGAGATAGTATTGCTCCTATAACGAATGCTACCGGCCACGATATGCCGGGAATCAGGAAACGGGCTACTATGGCAATTGCAATCATAGAGATGAAAACCAAGGTGACAGCCATCATGGAAATAGTTCCAAAATTAGCCTTAAAATCCTTAAACGGCATATTTACGGCAGCATCGTAGAGCAGGGGCGGTAAAAATAGCAGGAATACCACATCGGGGTCGATAGGTACATAGTGAAAGCCGGGTATGAAACCGACGGCAATGCCCACAACCATCAACAGGACAGGATAGGGCACTTTTACTCTGGGGGCCAGAGCTGATATTGCTATTGCTATTGCCAGCAGGAAAAGTATAACATGATAATATTCCATATATAGATACTATGTATAATCCGGATTAAAGATAAACAAATTGTGGTTTGTATATCCATAAGTTTCTTCAACTTGCAGTAGAAACAATAGTAAGAGGGCTGTAGTTTTCAGAAGATAAAATTTAATAATAGCGATCATGTAATTAATAAAAGTGCAATTTAGATAAATAATTAATCAAATAAACTAAATATTATTTATGTATTATTTGATTTTATTAAAATAATATTTAGTTTTGTAAAAAAAATAATGATATTATGTTACCTTGTAATTGCCCGAGCTGCCAGGCTCAATTGAAAGTAAAAAGTTTGTTGTGCGAAAATTGTGGTACAGAAGTACACGGATTATACGCACTTCCGGTATTGGCGCGCTTGCCTATAGAAGAACAGGATTTTATCCTCAGGTTTGTAAAAAATAGCGGAAGTCTTAAAGATATGGCTAAAGATTTGGGTTTAAGCTATCCTACGGTAAGAAATTTATTGGATGATATAATAGAAAAGATAAAAAACTATGAAAAATAACAATTCGATTACAACATGGTTATTCGCCCCGTTCAGATTTATAGCAGGGGTAAAAGCTCTTATTATCGGTCTGGCTGTTATGTTTCTTTTATCCATATTGGGATATCTGAGTAATACACATTTCGATGGGGCATTGGATATTCATTATGGATGCCTTGCCGCTGATACTTTGTATTTAAACCATATTATATATCAATTGGCAGGGTGGGGATTACTTACGGTTGTGTTTTATCTGACTGCCCGTATTGTAACCAAATCATCTATACGGCTGATAGATATTGCCGGTACAATGGCATTATCACAAGCTCCGTTGATATTTGCAGCATTGTTGGGATTTATACCTTCTTTCCATATTTGTATAGGCGATATTAATACAACAAAAATAGGCGAAATGATGGCTATACTTAGAGAAAATGCAGTAATGATGACTATAGCCGGATTAACCACAATGTTATTTGCCATTTGGTCTGTTGTTCTCAAATACAACGCCTATACGGTATCGGCCAATATAAAGGGTGTAGTAGGTGGGATATCGTTTGCAATAGCATTGATTGTAGCGGAAATTCTCTCCAAAATAGCACTGTATATTATTCTGTAAATACCTTGATTATGAATAAAATATATATTTTAGCGCTGTTCTGCATATTATCACTTTCAATATCGGCACAACTACTGGTTACTGAAGAATCCGTAGTCTTAAAAACGGGTACAGGAGATATTTATGGAACATTAAAAGTCCCTGTGAACAATAAACCAATCCCGGTGGCCCTGATTATTGCCGGTTCCGGCCCGACAGACCGAAACGGAAATCAGCCTCAGATGAAGAATAATTCATTGAAAATGTTATCGGACGGATTATTTTACAATAAGATAGCAACGCTTTGTTTTGATAAACGGGGTATTGCAGAAAGTAAGGCTGCCGGAAAAAATGAAGCGGATCTGCGTTTCGATGATTATGTAAATGATGTACGCAGTTGGATTGATCTTCTGGCTAAGGATAAACGATTTTCGGAGATTGTCATAATCGGGCATAGTGAAGGCTCGCTGATAGGGATGATTGCTGCACAGGATAATAAGAAAGTCTCCAAATACATATCTGTAGCAGGAGTAGGGGAGCCGGCAGCAAATATACTGAAGGAGCAGTTGGGTAAACAAATGGCTGCGCAGCCGCAGGTAGCAAGGGATATGATATTTTCATATATAGACAAATTAGATAAAGGCGAAACCATCACAGATGTTCCCGCCTCGCTCAATATGTTGTTCCGTCCAAGCGTACAACCTTATATGATTTCCTGGTTTAAGTATAATCCGCAGGAAGAAATTTCTAAGTTGACGATTCCTGTTCTCTTATTGCAAGGTACAACAGATATTCAGGTAACAGTAAGGCAAGCCGGACTACTGGCCGGTGCAAACAAAAAAGCAAAAAAAATTATCATTGATAAGATGGACCATGTAATGAAAAACAGTGAAACGACAGATCAGCCAACACAGGTAAAAGATTCGTATACAAATGTGGATAAGCAGATTATGCCGGAAGTAATAACGGATATAACCGATTTTATTAAAGAATAGGAATCTCTCAATATTATGTTCATAATAAATTGTTTATTCTTCAATAATCTTATAATTTTGCTATCAGTTACAAGAAGAATCGAACAGACATGAACGAAAATTACAATAACTATAAGCAGCATACTAATGTAGGGTTCCGTATAATATCCATATTCACCATATTACTGAGCGGGTATATGATGTGTACATATTTTTACTCGTTTGGGAATGCCACTTTTTTCGAAACAGTATCAAAGCTTCCTACAGGAGATGTGCCGCTTGCGGAATCCTATTATATGGAAACAGTAAAATATCCGGTCAGGGATTTTATTTATGGCACTTTGTTCTTCGTCACTCTGATCTGGGCAATAGTGTCGGCAGCGAAAAGAAACGTCAGATCGCTGTCTAAATGCCTTGTTACAACGATAATGATGTGTGTCGGCGTATTCCTTATAAATGAAATATTGATTTATAGCTGAATCAGATAGATCTGGAGTATAGGTTTTCCTTCGTACCTGTCAGTTTGTCGAAAGACGCGGCTACATTGCGGACAAATGGAGCGGCATCGGGAACAATACTTATATAATCCTCATTATACTCTATAATCCCATCGGCAGCAAATGCCTGTAATGCCGTTTCGTTATAATTAACCGCAGATTTTATCTTCGCCACAGGAATATCCAATGTATTGGACAGTTCCGGCCAACTGACTGTATAATTACACATTAGTTGGGAAATAACCTCTCGGGTAATCTGTTCCTCCTCATTCAGTATATAGCCTTTTGCAATAGGGAAAATACCCTCGTTTATTTGTCTGATATATGTATTCAGGTCTTTTGTATTCTGGCTGTAGGCAGTCGCCAATTGGCTGATACCTGTTATGCCGAATGCGTAAACCTGTCCTGTAGTCCGGCGGGTACAATATCCCTGAAAATTACGGTGCAGTGTTTTCGATTGTTGAGCTGTGAATAATTCATCGTCGGGAAGTACGAAGTGGTCGAGTCCGATAGTCTTATATCCGGCATCGGTCAATAGTTTTTTCGCTGTTGAATATAGCTGGCTTTTTATTTCCACCGATGGTAAACCGACTTTTTCCAGATTCTTTTGCAATTCATTTACCCAAGGTACATGCGCATAGGAGAAAGTAACTATCCTGTCGGGGCGGAGTGCGATGGCTCTGTTTATGGTTTTTGCGAACGATTGGGGCGTTTGAAGCGGCAGCCCATAGATAAAGTCCATATTCAGCGACACATTCCTATTGCGGAGTATGCGGACTACATCTTCCATAGCCATTCTCGGCGCTTTACGGTTCGATGCTTTCAGCACCTCCTCATCAAAGTCCTGTATCCCGAGGCTGATACGGTTAAATCCGGCATTAACAAGCTCATTCCAATACACTTCATCGGCATAGCCGGGATGGCATTCAATGGCTATTTCGGGATTTTCTATACAATCGAATTCGGATAATATCAGTTCATTCAGTTCTTTAAGTACAGATACCGGTTGCGATGTCGGCGTACCTCCGCCGTAATGTATCTGCGATATTTTACGATTGTGGTCGAGTAGGGGGAGTACCATTTTAATCTCCTTCTTCAAAGCATTTATATACTTCAGTACGATCTCATTATCTCTTAGTAACTGTGAGTTACACCCGCAATAGAAGCACATATGATAACAAAACGGAATATGGATATACACAGAAATATGCCGTGGATTTTCCTTATTCGATTCTACAACAATCTGACGGAATTTTTCGGACGTAAACGATTCGTTGAAGAAGTTTGCAGGCGGATAGCTCGTATATCGCGGTACGGGTATGCTGTATTTATTCAGTAATTCTTGTTTCATCTTTTTCCTTCGGTGCTTTTAATTTGAATGCAAAGAGTATGAATGTAAGAGAAATGGCTGCAATACACATTTCTACTACAAACAAACCTTTATAAGTAATCATTGCGGCTATCTTCCCCGAACTGACACCCATAACGATGCCGCTAAGGTGTGTGATAACCGTTTGTATAGTAAAATCCGTGCCTTCATATCCCTTGCGTACACAGTCCATAGCAGTGGTATATACCACAATGACAGACAGGCCGTAGCTTCCCCATAACAAGGAGATCCCCAGATGTAGTGTCGCTATATTGACAGGCAGCACAGTTACCAGCAGACAGAAATATATAGTGGTAATCAACGTAAATACGGCAAATATAAGACGTGCGGCGTGTCTTCCTATCTTACGCACGATAAAACCGCCCCCGAACGACGCTAGGCATCCGATAGAAGTACCTACAATACCCGACATGACGCCGATTTCTTTCATATCATACCCATAGTCCACAAGCATGGGCTTCAACATGGCTAAAATACCTATCAGCCCGGCATAATAAAGGAACAGGAAAATGATTTGTTTCGATATCCCTTTCTGCTTGAAAAATCCCAGTATATCATTTGCCGTAGCTTTTTCGGCTTGTTTTTCTTTTATGATTTCATGTCCCCTGTTACCCTTGAAGAAAAAGAGGGGGATAAGTGCTATGATGACAAACAGGGCGAGAAAAGGTAGGAGGTTGCCCCATCCGAATTTGTGGTAAAGCAGCAGTAAAAATCCGCCGCCGACCATTGCCCCGGCAAAGCTACCCATCGACTGCATGCTGTTAGCCAAGCTCTTATCTTTTTTGCTGAATGATAGTACGGCCAATGAATCGGTTGCTATATCCTGTGTGGCGGATGCGACGAATGATAGTATAACAAGGCCTATTATCAGGTAAGGAGTAGTTTTGAAATCGAGGAACGAAACAGCAAGGATAATACTTGCATAGATAAGCTCGGACGAGAATATCCAGCGCTTAAAGTCGTTCAGCTTATAGGTTGAGCGGTCTACCATCGGCGACCACAGGAATTTGAGTATCCAGGGCAGTTTGAGCAACTGAAGCAGACCTATTGTCTCCAGGGAGAAATTCTGTTGCCGCATAATAACAGGAAGCACCGTAGAGAAAAAGCTCATCGGGATCGACTGTGCAATATACAGGCAAAAAAATGTAAATAAGTGTCCCCCTTTTTGATAGTTTAGCTTCATCCCGATAGTTTAAAATTTTAGGTTCATATTTACACCGCAGGTAAACGGCCTGCCTCTTTGCACATAATGTTGACTCGATGTGGAGAAGTAATAAGAATTATATTTTTCCCCTCCAATATTTTTCGACCACAAATCTATGGAAAAATCTTTCTTCACAAAAGAAACTTTGCCATTGAATATACCATAATAATCCTGTGATATATCATTCTTGTCGGTCCAGTATAATTTGCCTGCTCCTATATACTGAGCGTTCAATACGATATTATCCAGCCATTTCCGGTTTATGCCGAATGTATAGTTCGCAGATATGGAAACTGTATTCTGCGGTACCATCGGCAGGTAATTATCATCGTATGTAGTTGTTACCCCGGTAGCGGCATTATAGTCCTTATAGTCTTTATACTTTGCATTTGTATAACCATATCCCAGCTGGAAACTAAGATTTCTTACAGGGTTCACCTGTGCTGATAATTCAACTCCTTTGCTGGCCGATTTGCCTGCATTCTTGATTATAAAGCCTTTTCCACTGGTCTTTGTCTGTGATATCTGCTGGTTTTCCCAGTTGATATAGAACAAACTCAAGTCGAGGAATAAAAGATTATTGAAAAATCCGGAGCGTGAACCAATCTCGTAACTCCAGCTATATTCGGGGTTGAATATCAGGTCTTCTTCCTTTTCGGCTGTATTGTTAAAGCCACCTGTCTTATATCCTTTGGTTACTGAAAAGTAAGCCAATCCGTCTTGTTTGAAAGTATATTGGATAGCCGCTTTCGGAGTCAATTGCGAGAAAGAATTCTTGTCGGTAATGGATTCACCCGCCTTTGTCAACGGGGTACCTACCATAGTAGATTTAGTTTTCTCCCGGTCGTAACGAACGCCCAATACGAGGGATAAGCCGGGTGTTATAATATCGTTAATCGTAGACTGATGATAGGCTGCAAATCCATCGGTCGGATTTTTTGCACTTTGTATTGTATGTGCTCCTGTTAAAAGATTATTGACATCATTTGTCTGAAAATAACTCTGGTGAAAACCAAACAGGCCGAACTGCCATACATAGCGGCTGTCGTCTTTCAATGACCCGATATTAAATTCCTGTGAGTACATCTGTTGACGCTGATAGAAATCTACGTAATAGGAATCCTTCGGCGTAAAGTCCTGATCCAGTCCCTGCTTGCCGTCATAAAACTGAAAAGACGATTGAGAACTAAGTTTAAACTGGTCGGTTATATACTCTATATTCAATCCGTTTGTAGACATATTCCGGCGGTAATAGCTACGGGCATTGTAATTCACCTCGTCTATTTCGCCTGTGTCCTTGTGCAATACCCTGTAAGGATAGCCATCCTGGTCGGAATATTCATATGCCGTTACCAGATGCATCAGCAATTGGGGCTGCACACGCCAACTGATACGTGCACGGGTAGAGACCGCATCTATGGGGTCGGCTTTCTTACCGGTTGTCGTATTTTTGAAGTATCCTCCCGAATGGAGGTAGTTTCCCGATATGGCATAACCTACTTTGTTATCCACATTGCCGTAATGAGACAAGCCTGTTTGATAATTGTTATAATTTCCTGCTGTCAGATTCAGGTTTGTACCCTTGTATTTAAATGGCGATTTGGTGAAAACATTGATTATCCCTCCCATCGTATTACGGCCATAGATAGTACCTTGTGACCCCCGCAATACTTCAATGCGGTCGATGTCGTTGATATTAATATCAAATGTGGAACGGTCGAAATACGGTACGCCATCCACATAAAGCCCTACAGACGGTGCATTACGGTGTGAGCCTATTCCCCTGATGTAAGCCGGTGATGTCATTTTGGAACCATAGTCGGGAATAAACAGGTTTGGAACGATAGAAGTAATTTCCTTTATATTTATGATATTGAAATCCTTCACTTCCTTGCCTGTCAGCAATGAGGCGGATACAGGCTGCAAAAAGAGGTTGTTGTTCTGCTTGAATGATTCTATGACAACTTCTTTTGCTGTAAATTTCATCTTCACAGAATCGTTCTCGCCCTGTATGTCTTCTGCTTTTACATATGAGTAAGTGGCTGTAAATAAAAATATTAATAAGATAATATTTTTGATGTCCGGTCTCTTTTTCAAGGTGCTTTGGTTGTATTTTAGTTGATATGCAAATTTAAGTAAAAGCCTTAATAAAAGTCAATCACTAGATGTAGTGATATTTTTAATTAATTTATAGATTAAAGATAGTGGGAGAGAGTGTTTTTAAGTGTAATATTTATTACTATATGATAAGAAAGTAGAAAAAGTTTATCTATGTAATTGGAGCTGATAACCTTTAGCTGTTAGCTGATAGCTCTTTGAAAGATTGATTAGCATATTAGCAAATGTTTTAAACTAAAAGTGAAAAGTGAAAAATTAAAAGTGAAAGAAAATGAAAAACTAAAAATTAAGAGTGAAAAATATTTATCACTTATCACTTTTAGTTCCTCGTTTAAAAACATTCTTCACTTTTCATTCTTCGTTTTTCGTTTAAAAATATTTTTCGTTCTTCGTTTTTCATTTTTCGTTAAAAACATTGGCACATCGGCATATTGGCTAATTAGCACATTAGTTTTCTGTTACTTCTGTTACTTTTTAACTATATATTGCAAACTAATGTTAATTTAAAAAGAGGTTGGAAAGAATTACTGTCAACAGCTAACTGATGACTGTTAACTGATTATCTTTGTCATTTGTGTTAATATTAAAAGGAAATGTATGAGTGAAACAATGTATGACTGTATTGTGATAGGAGGGGGGATAAGTGGAATATCTTTTGCTCATTACATGCATATGGCAGGCAAAAAGGTATTGATTATAGAAAAAGATGATAATACGGGAGGGCAGGTGCAAAGTCTGTTTTCGGAAAAATACCCTGATTATTGGAGAGAGTTTGGAGCGCATACATGTTACAATTCTTATACCCGTTTATTATCGATTGTAAAAGATATCGAATCTACGGATTTAATCAGGCCGTTGGGTAAAGCGAGTTATGTGACATATGCCCGGGGGCAGATAAAAAAAATGTTTGCGGAAATGTCTCTCCCGTCTCTTATCCTGAATGGGCCGAAAATGTTCTTTATATCGAAGAAGGATAAAACCGTGAAAGAGTATTTTAGTAAGATTGTAGGCTTGTCTAACTATAATAGATTGTTCTCAAGACTTTTCAGAGCCGTCATTTCACAAAGTGCGGATGATTATCCCACCGAATTGTTTCTGAAGCGCAGGAAAGACAGATATAAAGAATTTCCACGGAAATATACTTTTAATAAAGGCTTATCGTCATTCCTGCATTCCATAATAGAAAAAGATAACCTGCAAATTGAAAAATCATGCGAGGTATTGGATATTCAGCGTAATAGTGACGGATATAGGATAATCACTTTGGAAGGTAAAACATTTAATACCTCTCACATAGCAATAGCCACAGATCCCCAGACTGCATCACGGCTGATTAAGGATATAGAGGCGCCCTTATCGGTATTACTGGCATCGATACCTTTATTTCAGACCGAATCATTGAATGTCATAGTGCCGAAGGATAAGCCGGGAATACAGGATGTGGCAGGAATAATACCTGTTTCGGATGACTTTCATTCTGCGGTATCCCGCGATCTGGTCGAAGATGAAAAGTTAAGGAGTTTTACATTCCACTTCGAAAAGGGAGAGAAAGATGAAGATGAAAAGTTTGATATAATATGCAGAGTGCTGAATATTTCGCGCGAAGATATACTGGAATGGAAAATAATAAGACATATACTGCCTTCATTACGCATGCCGCATCTGAATATGGCGGAACAAGTAGCTAAAGCGAAGCTATCAGATACAATTTATCTGCTTGGTAACTATTTTTACGGACTCTCTTTAGAAGACTGTGTTCATCGCTCGTTCGACGAGTCCGGAAGATATTGTGCAATTCATTGATTAGCATATTATTAAGTTATAAAGATCACGGAATAAAAAAAGACCGTCTGAATATTTCAAACGGTCTTTTTTGAGCCTCTTGTTGGATTCGAACCAACGACCCCGAGATTACAAATCACGTGCTCTGGCCAACTGAGCTAAAGAGGCAAGTGGGTAAGCTGACTATATCGCGTCGCTACAACCGACGGCCCTTGCTGCGATCAAACCCTGGGGGATTAATCGGGAGCTGACCGTATAGGACTTACCCGCGACAAAAGTAGATAAATTTTTCATATTCACAAAATGTGAATTCGATTTTTTCCTTTGATTTCCTTTTACTACATTTGTATTGGAAGTCTTTTCCAGAAAAAGAAGTTAGATATCAGTGACTTATAAATTGACATTTTATACGAAAAAATATTAAGAAAAAAACAAAATAACATGACAGTAACAGATCGTTTCATCAAATACGCAAAATTTGATACAGAATCGGATACAGAAACAGGTATAACCCCAAGTACTCCGGGGCAAATGGTTTTGGCACGGGAGATAGAAAAAGAACTCCGCGAAATGGGTTTGGAAGATATTACACTGGACGATAATGCCTATCTGATGGCTACTCTTCCGGCTAATACGGATAAGAAGATTCCTGCTATCGGCTTTATAGCCCATCTGGATACCAGCCCTGATCTGACAGGAAAGGATGTTAATCCCCGCATTGTAAAAAACTATGATGGAAATGATATAGTACTGAATAAGGATACTAATGTAGTGCTTTCCCCTGCCGATTTTCCTGAAATGCTCGATTATAAAGGGCAGGATTTGATAGTGACAGATGGCAATACATTGCTGGGTGCAGATGATAAAGCGGGTATAGCTGAAATTATTACTGCAATCAAATATCTTCAGGATCATCCTGAAATAAAGCATGGAAAAATCCGTATCGGATTCAATCCTGATGAAGAGATCGGACTGGGAGCGCATAAGTTTGATGTGGAAAAATTCGGTTGCGAATGGGCTTATACAATGGATGGCGGCCCGATTGGAGAACTGGAGTATGAAAACTTCAACGCTGCCGGTGTAAAAATTAATATCCAGGGTAGGAGTGTGCATCCCGGATATGCAAAGGATAAGATGACAAATGCTCTTGTGGTTGCCAATAAACTGATATCCTTACTTCCTGCCGGCGAAAGGCCGGAGCATACTACCAAGTATGAAGGGTTCTTCCACCTTACCAATGTCTCGGGGACAGTAGATTCGGCTACAGTGGGCTATATTATACGCGACCATGACCGGGATTTGTTTGAAGGGCGCAAACGGTTAATGCTCGAAACAGTGGACTTCATCAATAAACTGTATCCTAAGAGTACTACAGTTGAAATAAAAGACCAGTATTATAATATGCGCGAGAAGGTAGAGCCTGTAAAACATATTGTAGATATGGCTTTTGAAGCTATGGAGGCGGTAGGAGTGACTCCGGTTGTGAAACCTATACGCGGAGGTACAGACGGCGCACAGTTATCATTTAAAGGATTACCTTGTCCGAATATTTTTGCCGGAGGGCATAATTTCCATGGACGCTACGAATTCGTTCCTGTGCAATCGATGGAAAAAGCCGTAGAGGTAATCGTAAAATTAGCAGAGATAGTCGCAAGTAAATAGAATAATGTTAATACTTAAAATATATAAGCAAATATGAAGAAAACACCTTTTACGGATATCCACATTGAACTCGGGGCGAAAATGCATGAATTTGCAGGTTATAATATGCCTATTGAATATTCCGGTATAATAGATGAGCATATGACTGTATGCACAGGAGTAGGAGTATTTGATGTTTCGCATATGGGCGAAATATGGGTTAAAGGTCCACGTGCCGAAGCTTTCCTGCGACGGATGATGAGTAATGATGTGGCTTCCCTAGAAATAGGAAAAGCGCAGTATTCTGCCATTATAAACGACCAGGGAGGGATTGTGGATGATATAATCGTATATCATTACGAACCGGAAAAGTATATGCTTGTTGTGAATGCATCTAATATAGAGAAGGACTGGAAATGGTTTACGGAGCATAACGATGAATTTGCGGACTTGGAAAATGCTTCGGATAAAATTGCGCAATTGGCTATACAAGGACCTAAAGCCTTGGCTACGTTGCAGAAATTGACAAAAATAGATTTGACCAAGATTCCTTATTATTCATTCGCGATAGGAAGTTTGACTGGTTCCGGATTAGATAATGTGATTATATCCAATACCGGATATACTGGTGCGGGAGGCTTTGAAATCTACTTTTATCCGCAATATGGTGTAGATATATGGAATGCTTTGTTTGAGGCAGGAAAAGAATTTGGAATCAAACCTATCGGACTTGGCGCACGCGATACATTACGTCTCGAAATGGGATTCTGCCTCTATGGTAATGATTTGGATGATACAACCACTTCTATCGAGGCCGGACTGGGCTGGATAACTAAATTTACGGAAGGGCGGAATTTTACTGCACGTCCCATATTAGAGAAACAAAAGGCAGACGGTGTAAGCCGTAAGTTATGCGGATTTCATATGCTGGAAAAGGGAATACCGCGTCATGGGTACGATATAGTAAATGATAGGAATGAAAAAATCGGAATAGTAACATCCGGAACAATGTCGCCGACTGCAAAAATAGGCGTTGGGATGGGCTATATTAAACCAGAGTATGCAGCATTAGGTACACCGGTTTTCATCAAAGTGCGTGATAAGAATCTGAAAGCAGAAGTGGTGAAACCGCCTTTCAGAAAGTTGTAAGATATGAACAGAAAAAGGGATTCCACCCGGAATCCCTTTTTTATCAGTTCTTTAAAATTACTTTTTGTCAGCTTTTTTATCTTTAGTGCAACAAGCTTTTTTATCAGCAGCCTTGTCTTTGGTGCATTCTTTCTTGTCTTTTGCAGATTCTTTTTTATCTTTCGTGCATTCTGTTTTGGCTTTACAGCACTCTTTTTTAGGAGTAGTATCCTGAGCCATTACACTTGATGATGCAACAAAAGCGATACACATGATAACTGACATTAGAAGTTTTTTCATCTCTTTCTTTTTTTAATTGTTTGGTTACATACTGAGTTTGGTAATGTTACAAATATAAGTGCTATTCGGCTATAATATTATTAACAGAAGTTAAATGTGTAATACCTTATAGATAATCATTCTAAATTAGTATTCGAAACGACCAAATTCACTTTCTATCACCAGTTCTGTTTTATCTGATTTTTCAACAAAACCGACTATCTGTGCATCGATTCCGTATGATTTGGAGGTTTCAATTACTTCCTGGGCATATTCCGGTGATAAGTATATCTCCATGCGGTGTCCCATATTAAATACCTTATACATTTCTTTCCAGTCTGTACCGGATTGCTCCTGTATAAGCTTGAATAATGGAGGAACAGGAAATAGATTATTCTTCGTAATTTTCACATTATCAACAAAATGTAAAACTTTGGTTTGTGCGCCACCTGAGCAATGTACCATGCCATGGACATGAGATCTTAGCTTTTCCAATATCTGTTTAATGACAGGCGCATAGGTGCGGGTAGGGGAGAGCACCAGTCTTCCCGCATCTATATCTAAACCCTCTATATCATCGGTTAACTTCATATTTCCGGAATATACCAAATCCAGAGGGATAGAAGAGTCATAACTTTCAGGATACTTGGCTGCAAGAT
Organism: Dysgonomonas sp. UBA7710; assembly: GCF_002482385.1. Lineage (GTDB taxonomy): Bacteria > Bacteroidota > Bacteroidia > Bacteroidales > Dysgonomonadaceae > Dysgonomonas. The sequence goes on from NZ_DLFW01000046.1 coordinate 39,324, forward strand.
ATTTGGCGAATACATCGTGGCGTGCTGATGTAAGACCATTGCTACCCATTCCGCCATTATATTCTTTCTCATATGTAGCCCGGCCGTATGATGAAAGCCCAACGATAACATCTCCTCCCTGTATTTTGTCATTGGAGATTACATCAGACCGTTTCATGCGACAGGTAACAGTACTGTCCACAATAATCGTGCGTACCAAATCGCCTACATCGGCTGTTTCACCGCCTGTAGGATATATATTGACACCGAGGTTTGATAATTCTTCACATAAGTCGTTTGTCCCGTTTATAATGGCTGATATAACTTCGCCGGGAATCAGCATTTTGTTTCTGCCGATGGTGGATGATAGTAGTATATTATCGGTTGCGCCAACACATAGCAGATCGTCGATGTTCATTATCAATGCATCCTGGGCAATACCTTTCCAGATGGATATATCTCCGGTTTCTTTCCAGTAGATATATGCAAGGGATGATTTAGTACCGGCTCCGTCGGCATGCATTATATTGCAGTATTCGGGATCCCCGCCCAGTATATCAGGAATTATTTTGCAAAATGCTTTTGGAAATATTCCTTTGTCAATGTTCTTTATAGCATTGTGTACATCTTCTTTCGATGCGGAAACTCCTCGCTGGTTATATCGTTGATCGCTCATGTTTGTTATTAATAAGTTTATTTAAAGTCTCAGACCTATTTATTTTCGGACAAAGTTAATAAAATCAGACTGATTTTGAAACTTCGGTAGCTAAAAGGAAACAGCCTGCAAATATCTTTATTCTACAGGCTGTTAATATACATACATTTACTGTTTTGGCTTAAATTTAATAGTCTTTTACTTCCCAACCTAATGCACTGGCACCAAGTACCGCAGCATCGCTTTCCTTAAGTTCCGACATTAATAGTTTTATCTTATTACGGTAAATAGGGAGCAGATTCTCTTCCATATGCTTACGCACAGGATCGAAGATAAGTTTGCCGGCCTTTATTAAACCTCCAAATAAGATGATAGCTTCAGGACTGGAAAATGCAACGAAGTCGGCGAATGATTCTCCTAAAACCTGACCTGTATATTCGAAAATTTCCTTAGCCAGTTTATCGCCTTTTACAGCCGCATCATATACATCTTTTGATGTGATTTCATCGATGGCCAACTCCCGCAATACACTTGGGTCCTTTCTTGTTTGCAGATATTCTTTAGCTGTACGGGCAACACCTGTAGCTGAACTGTATGTTTCGAGACATCCTTTTTTCCCGCAACCGCACATACGGCCTTCGCGGATAGCTGTTGTATGCCCTAATTCTCCGGCAAATCCATCATGTCCATATACTAACTGGCCATTTACCACAATACCGCTACCGACACCGGTTCCCAATGTAATAACAATGAAGTCTTTCATTCCGCGTGCTGCACCATAGGTCATTTCGCCGATTGCAGCTGCATTTGCGTCATTTGTAAGAGCTACGGGTATATTTAATTTGTCAGTAAGCATTTGAGCCAATGGAATTACACCTTTCCAAGGGAGATTTGGTGCAAATTCGATACAACCGGTGAAAAAGTTACCATTTGGTGCTCCAACTCCAATACCTTTGATATTTCCCGAACCTCCGACCTGATCTATTATCTCCTGAACACCAGCTGATAGATGGTCTACGTATTCGTTTATTTCTTTGTAAGCACCTGTTTTTATAGAACCCTGATTTATGATATGGCCGCGCTTGTCGACTATACCGAAAACAGAGTTAGTTCCACCGATATCGATTCCAATAGCATATGGTTTTTCCATGATTTATATTATGTTAATTCAACAATGAAATTATTTTTGTGATAATGCGTACAAATATAATCAATTCTGTGGTAAAATAAGGACTTTAAAAGTGAATAATAAAGCTTTCCTTTAGTTAAAAAGAGGTTATTTATGAGCGTTTTAAGTATATATCCAACACTTTATTGGCCGCAACAAACGAACTCATATGTGAATTTAACACTTGGCTTTCACATAAAATCAACTCTTTCTGTACTTCCGGATCGTTATAAAAATTACTTTTCAGCCTTTCATTAATAGTTTCATACATCCAGAATCTGGATTGGGAATTACGTCTGTGTTCAAAGTAGCCGCTTTTCTTAACAAAATCGATGTATTCATCTATCATATTCCATACTTCATCAATTCCTATTTCATAATAGCCGGAATATGTCAGGACCTTAGGCTCCCAGCCGGAATCGGGTAGAGGAAACAAATGCAGAGCATTCTGAAAATGTGATTGAGCCAAACGCGCCTTTTCTATATTGTTGCCATCTGCCTTATTAATAACAATTCCATCCGCCATTTCCATTATTCCGCGTTTGATCCCTTGCAATTCGTCTCCGGTTCCGGCTAATTGGATTAATAGAAAGAAGTCGACCATTGAATGTACAGCCGTTTCAGATTGTCCAACTCCAACAGTTTCAACTATAATACGATCAAAGCCGGCAGCTTCACACAAAATGATTGTTTCCCGCGTTTTGCGGGCAACACCGCCAAGTGAGCCTGCAGAAGGGGAGGGGCGGATAAAGGCCCTTTTCTCTACAGATAACCGTTCCATGCGGGTTTTATCCCCCAAAATACTTCCTTTGGTAAGTTCACTGGATGGGTCGATCGCTAATACCGCTACTTTAGAGCTTTCATTTTCTTTCAGGATGTGCATCCCAAAAGCGTCTATAGAAGTACTTTTTCCTGCACCGGGAACACCTGTAATCCCCACACGTACAGAATTACCCGTGTATGGGAGACATTTTTCGATAACTTCCTGAGCTATAGACTGATGTTCTGCCTTTGCACTTTCTATAAGTGTAACGGCTTGACCCAGAATGCTTATATTTCCCTTTAGTATACCTTCAACATATTCGGATACGGTATATGTTTTACGTTTGAATTTTTTGAAGCTATCTAAGTAGGGATTAACTGTCGGCTGTTCTCCTGTACCTTTATTTACGCGCAATCCCTGAAATTGTTCGTCGTTTTCGAAATGTTCCATGTATTTGCTTATTGCTATGAATAAGTCAGGATAGAAAAGTTATAGGGGACCATTAAAATATGTAATTAAACATAATAGTAATTATATAACTTTTATCTGAATTTATTCCTTGATTAATTTTAATCTTTAATTTAGCTTGTAAATATAGCAAAAAACAACGAGAAGATAATAAAAAGAAAAGCATCTATAGAGATTTCTACAGATGCTTTCTTATATATTTATAGAACTTAGTTCAATGCGCTGAGTTCTTTGTCTATTGCTTCTAATTCTTTCGATTTATCTACATTCAAAAGACTCAGGTTATAATAAACGTTCTGTAGTTTCATTAATGCTGGTCTTAAGTCTAAACTTTCAGCATTTTTGCTCTTCAGAATATCACGATATTTTTCCAGATACGGCAGAGCTTTTGAGTATAACTCTGTTGTTTGCTTGTCCATATCAGCCTGTTCTTTTCTGTTAGTCGATTGTCCGGCTTTTTCCTTCATATCCTGTGCCTGCAATACATATAGTACACCTAATCCTTCTAAAGCTCTTTCGCAGTTAGCATCAGCATTTAGAGCTGTCTGATATGCAGGCTCTGCCTGAGCATAATCTTTTTGTTCTGAATATAAAGATGCTTTCACACTCATCAGGTCACATGTATTTGTAGGATCATTTACAATTGCCTGATCAAGGTATGCGATAGCTTCTGTAGTCTTACCTCCTCTGATATATTCATTAATCAGATTTGGCGTAAAATATTTATTCTTAGGAAATTTCTGAGCACCTTCCAATAAAGCATTTACATAAGCTACGCTATCATCTATTTGTTGATACTCGCTTGTAAGCAATTCATATACATCACTTTCTTTATATGTACTGTTTTGAATGTATGGCTCTGATATTAGCTTTTTCAAGAGTTTTATTGAACGCGGATGGTCTTGAGACTGGATTGAACTGATCACTGCATAGTATTTAATTGTTTGATATGTAGTGTCTTGCAGGTTGAAATCTGCTTGCGTATCTTCAAACATAGCCAATGTTGGTAGTTCCCAATATCTTTCAAAGAAGTCTGCAGCTTTTTTGAAATCTTTTTTATCGTTATAGAATACACCGCCATTGATATAGAATCTGTGGCCGTCTCTCATATTTTTAACGATATCTTTTCTGAATTTATTTTTTACCTGGCCCTTTTCGTTTGGTACCTGGCCCAGTTCGTCAGCTTTGATATATGGGTCATACATATTGTATAAGCCAACGTACATAGCTTCTTCGTTACCACCTTTTCCTGTTATTTCTTTTTGCATTTCTAAAGTACGCTCATCGTCGAATGCTTTGTATTCAATATCTCCGGCTATTTTCCATGTTTCAGGATCACTTGCTGTTTCCGGGTTTGTCAAAGCTGGCTTAATAAGTTCTCTTGCCTCCGGAACATTGTTTTTCATCGCTGATTTAGCATCTTTCACAGCTTTCTTCTGAGCGAACGAAAAGCTGGCAAGTAAGCATAATGATGTTACTAATAATATACGTTTCATAAAATCATTTATTTTAAAATTAATTATTCCTCAGTTATTTCTGTATTGTTTGTATTGTCTGTTTCATTATCCGGAATGTCAACATCTTCTATATCATCCGGTTCTGATTCAGATTCTACTTTACAGATTGATGCGATTTCATCATTTCTTTTTCCCAGATTTATGAGCCTTACTCCCTGAGTAGCACGTCCCATAGTGCGAATATCTGAAACTTTTAGACGAATAGTGATACCAGACTTGTTAATAATCATTAAATCGTTTTCGTCAGTAACACTATTTATAGATACAAGCTTACCTGTTTTCTCTGTAATATTAAGAGTTTTAACCCCTTTACCTCCACGACTTGTAATACGGTAAACCGGTACTATTTCGCCGTTTTCATCGAGTATTTCGTTTCCTTCTTCGTCTTTTTCGTTCAGATTTGTACGTTTACCGTAGCCTTGTTCCGAAACTACCATAATGGTTTCGTTTTTCTGGGCTTCTTTTGACATAGCCAACATACCGATTACTTCATCCTGTCCGTCTTCATCTAAACGCATACCACGTACTCCGGTTGCTGTCCGTCCCATTACCCGCACATCTTTTTCATTGAAGCGGATGGCGCGTCCGTTGCGGTTAGCAAGTAAAATTTCACTTTCGCCGTCCGTCATCAGGACTTCGATTACTTTATCTTCTTCACGGATAGTGATTGCATTCACACCGTTCTGGCGTGGACGGGAATAGGCTTCCAGACTTGTTTTCTTTATCACGCCTTCTTTTGTACAGAAAATCAGATAGTGACTGTTTATAAACTCAGTGTCACTGAAACCTCTCACACGAACAAATGCCGTTACTTTATCATCAGAATCAATATTCAGCAGGTTCTGAATTGCACGTCCTTTCGAATTCTTGGTTCCTTCAGGTATATCGAATACACGCAGCCAGTAACATTTTCCTTTTTGTGTAAACAGCAACATGTAATTGTGCATAGATGCCGGATAAATATGCTCTATAAAGTCTGTATCGCGTGTCTCGGAACCTTTTGCTCCTACTCCACCTCTGTTTTGCGCCCTGAATTCAGATAGAGGAGTACGTTTGATATAGCCAAGATGTGAAATGGTAATAATCATTTCATCATTAGAATAGAAATCTTCCGGATTAAGCTCTTCTGATGCATATACAATCTCCGTACGGCGTGCATCGCCATATTTATCCCTTACTTCAATTAATTCATCAGTAATAACTTTCATACGAAGCTCTTCATTTACCAGAATTTCATTCAGATAGGCTATTAATTTTTGTATTTCATCATATTCGTTGCGCAGCTTATCCTGTTCCAGACCCGTCAACTGGCGCAGACGCATTTCAACGATAGCACGGGCCTGTATTTCAGAAAGTTTGAATCGCTCTATCAAGCTCTCTATAGCTTCTTGAGGCGACTTGGAGGCTCTGATGATAGCAATGACTTCATCGATATTATCTGAGGCTATGATTAATCCTTCTAATATATGAGCACGTTCTTCTGCTTTGCGAAGTTCATAAATAGTCCTGCGGGTTACAACGTCAATTCTGTGTTCAACGAAAAAGCCTATCATTTCTTTTAGGTTCAACGTTTTTGGCCGGCCTTTGACCAGGGCGATATTATTTACACTGAATGAAGATTGTAATGCCGTAAGTTTATACAGTTTATTGAGGACTACATTCGCATTTGCATCACGTTTGATATCCACAACAATACGCATACCCTGACGGTCCGATTCATCATTGACATTGCTGATTCCTTCCAGGCGCTTTTCTCCAACCAGATCAGCTATATGCTTAATCAACTCTGCTTTATTTACAAGATACGGAATTTCTGTAATCACGATCTTTTCATGATTACCTTCCATTTCTATTTCGGCACGACCACGCATAACCACGCGTCCGCGACCTGTTTCGAAAGCATCAATAACACCCTGGTAACCATAAATAAAACCTCCCGATGGAAAATCCGGGGCTTTTATGTGTTGCATCAATCCGGCAGTATCGATGTCTTTATTTTCTATATATGCAATGGTGGCATTGATAGCTTCGGTCATATTGTGCGGAGCCATATTGGTAGCCATTCCCACAGCTATACCTGATGCACCATTGATAAGCAAATTCGGAATACGTGTAGGGAGAACAGTCGGCTCTTTCAATGTGTCATCGAAATTCAACTGAAAATCAACCGTTTCCTTATCTATATCTTTAAGCATTTCTTCGGCCAAACGGCTAAGTCTTGCTTCCGTATAACGCATGGCAGCAGGCATATCACCATCCACACTACCCATATTACCTTGTCCGTCTACCAACAGGTAACGCATGCTCCATTCCTGAGCCATACGCACCATTGCAAAATAAACTGATGAATCGCCATGTGGGTGATACTTACCTAATACTTCTCCGACTATTCTGGCGGATTTTTTGTGTGGTTTGTTAGATGCGTTACCAAGTTCGCTCATACCGAAAAGAATACGGCGGTGAACGGGTTTGAATCCGTCCCTTACATCAGGTAATGCCCTCGATACTATTACCGACATTGAATAATCAATGTAGGCCGATTTCATCTCATCCTCGATGTTAATCTTAATAATTCTGTCCTCTGTTTCTGCCATTATTTTAAGATAAAATTTTTATTCTCAAATATTTGTGAAGTACCTCGGAAATAAGGTATTTTCTAGTGTTCAAAAAACATGCTAAGATACAAATTTTCTTTGTATTAAGAAAATATAATATGGCAAAAAAGCCCGATGAATACTAAATTTCATCGGGCTTTTTGTATTTAATTATTAGCAGGTTTAAGAATAAATCAAGCATTCAAAATGTAACCGGCTAATTCATTTCTTTTGTGTACTAAGATCATTCGTTTTTACCGTGACAGTTCTTATATTTCTTACCACTTCCACAATAGCAAGGGTCGTTTCTTCCCGGCTTTTTATCTACATGTACGGGTGCTATCTTCGGCGCTCCCTGTGGTTGCGAAGGTCTTTGTCCTCCTCCCTGAGAAGCGTTTCCGTCTTCCATTTCATTACGTTCTGTGCGATAGCGGCTATAATCCGTCTTTTGCTCCGGGGCTGCCTGACGCACCTGTTCCGGTTCACGCACAGGTATTTGTCCGCGCATCAGTATTGTAACCGCTTTACCGTTAACACTGTTGAGCATGGATTTGAACAAGTTGAATGATTCCAGTTTGTAGATCAATAAAGGGTCTTTCTGTTCATAGCTTGCATTCTGTACAGACTGGCGAAGTTCGTCCATTTCGCGAAGATGTTCCTTCCATTCTTCGTCTATGGTGTGCAATACGATTGCTTTTTCAAACGATTTGATAATATCCTTCGACTGGCTGTCGTATGCTTCTTTCAGATTGCATGATATATTGTAGACGCGTTTTCCGTCTGTGATAGGAATCAGTATGTTCTCGAATTTATCACCTTGTTCTTCATAGACCTGTTTGATTACCGGATTGGCTATTTCAGCCAGACGATCCATCTTATGTTTGAAGTTCTGAACAGCTCTGTCATAAATCTGATCTACCATTGCATCCGATTTCATTGTGCGGAAACTGGCTTCATCGAACGGAACTTCAATAGCAAGCAAGCGTAACAGATCTATCTTTAATCCTTCGTAGTCAAGATTGTCTGCATATTGCTCTACTATATTCACGGCAGTGTCGTAGAACATATTCACGATATCGATTCCGATACGTTCGCCCATAAGTGCATGGCGACGACGTTTGTAAATGACCTCACGTTGTGAGTTCATCACATCATCGTATTCCAGCAAACGTTTACGGATACCGAAGTTATTTTCTTCCACTTTCTTCTGCGCGCGCTCTACTGATTTACTAAGCATGTTATGTTCAAGCATTTCGCCTTCTTTGAAGCCCATACGGTCCATCATTCCGGCAATACGTTCCGATGCGAACAGACGCATCAGGTCGTCTTCCAGCGAGATGTAGAATACGGAAGAACCCGGGTCACCCTGGCGTCCTGCACGACCACGCAACTGGCGGTCTACACGGCGCGATTCGTGCCTTTCAGTACCTATAATAGCCAACCCTCCGGCTTCTTTTACACTAGGAGCAAGCTTGATGTCGGTACCACGACCGGCCATATTGGTGGCAATGGTAACTGCCCCCGGTTGTCCGGCTAAGGCCACAACTTCGGCTTCACGCTGGTGCAACTTGGCATTCAGTACGTTATGCTTAATCTTACGCATGGTAAGCATCTTACTCAACAACTCGGAAATTTCCACCGAAGTAGTACCCACAAGTACAGCACGGCCTTGATTGACAAGCTCTTCTATCTCGTGTATAACAGCAGTATATTTTTCACGTTTTGTTTTATATATACGGTCGTTCATATCCTTACGGGCAATTGGCCTGTTCGTAGGGATTACAACCACATCGAGCTTGTAGATATTCCACAACTCGCCTGCCTCTGTTTCTGCCGTACCGGTCATACCCGAAAGTTTGTGGTACATACGGAAATAGTTCTGCAGGGTAATAGTTGCAAATGTTTGTGTGGCAGCTTCTACTTTCACACGTTCTTTCGCTTCTATTGCCTGATGCAGCCCATCAGAGTAGCGGCGGCCATCCATGATACGGCCTGTTTGCTCGTCTACAATCATTACTTTGTTGTCGATGACAACGTATTCGTCATCTTTCTCAAACAAAGCATATGCTTTAAGTAATTGGTTCACTGTATGTACTCTCTCCGATTTGATAGAGTAACTCTGCATCAGTTCGTCTTTCTTTTCAGCTTTTTGTGCATCGGTCAACGACTGATTTTCCAAGTCGGAAAGGAGTGCGCCGATATCCGGCAATACAAAGAATAACGGGTCGTCGGAATTACCTGTAAGCAGGTCGATTCCCTTATCTGTAAGCTCTATGCTATTATTCTTTTCATCGATAACGAAGTACAAGTCGTCAGTAACAATATGCATATTGCGCATCTGTTCTGCCATATAATGCTCTTCCGTTTTCAGCATCGACGATTTTATCCCCGGTTCACTAAGGAATTTAATAAGCGGCTTGTTTTTAGGAAGCCCCTTGAATGAGCGATATAACAATAGACTACCTTCTTCCTGTTCTTTTTTATCTTCCGAAGCCATTTTTGCTTTAGCTTCCGCAAGTAATTTAGTACAAAGGTCTCTTTGTGCTTTTACTATAATTTCTACACGCGGACGGAATTCCTCAAATAATTGTTGCTCTCCTCTAGGTATAGGTCCTGATATAATTAATGGAGTACGTGCATCGTCAATCAATACGGAGTCAACCTCGTCCACAATTGCATAATTGTGTTTGCGTTGTACAAGGTCTGACGGATTAATCGCCATATTATCACGCAGGTAGTCGAAACCGAATTCATTGTTAGTTCCGAATGTGATGTCTGCCTGATATGCTTTGCGACGGCCTTCCGAGTTTGGTTGATGTTTATCTATACAGTCTACAGACAGTCCGTTGAACATATAGATAGGCCCCATCCATTCCGAGTCACGTTTTGCAAGGTAGTCATTCACTGTTACCACGTGCACACCGTTTCCTGTAAGGGCATTGAGGAATACAGGCAAGGTACCTACCAGCGTTTTACCTTCCCCTGTGGCCATTTCGGCAATTTTACCTTTATGCAGCACAACCCCTCCGAAGAGCTGTACATCGTAATGGATCATATCCCAGACTATTTCGTTTCCTCCGGCAGTCCAGTGATTGTAATAAATAGCCTTATCGCCGTCTATGTCAACAAAATCGTGTGTTTCAGCAAGTTCTCTGTCGAAATCGGTTGCTGTCACTACAACTTCTTCGTTTTGAGTGAAACGGCGGGCGGTTTCTTTTACTATTGAAAATACTTCGGGAAGTACTTTTTCGAGTACTTCTTCATATTTATCGGTAATTTCCTTTTCCAGTTTGTCCACTTCTGCCCAAACGTCTTCGCGCTGATCTATTTCCAGTGCTTCAACCCCGGCTTTCAGCTCGGCAATCTTATTTTTTTCGGTGGCTACATAGTCTTGTACCTGTTGCCTTATTTCAGCAGTTTTGGCGCGTAATTCGTCATGAGAAAGTTTTTCTATCGACGGATATATTGCCCTGATGCGGTCTACATACGGATTAATCTCTTTTAAGTCGCGTTGAGATTTGTTTCCGAATAATGATGATAAAATATCAGCGAATCCCATATAACTGTTTTATTTATTTCAAGATTTAAATATTTAAATATTAAAAAATTTCAAGATTGACCACTCAGGTCAATTTTCTATTCAAGTTTCAGGATTGTAAATTTTGAAATTTTGAAACCTGAAATTTTGAAATTATATATATCAGAGTAATTCTGACAGAGCTTCTTCCCGTGCCGCATTCGGTGAGCGTATGCGCATGATGTAGGACACTGTAGGGGCTATTTCAGTAGCTTTTATAGTTCTTTTTATTCTTTCGGCCTTTATATTATTACCAAAGAATATAACAGGACAGACAACCGCATTATTTCGTATCTGCTTTTCTTTGAAAGAAGCATCCTGTTCATTTACAACTTTATACCCCGGTTGTAACTCGATAAAGAGGTCACCCGAAGTTTCTTTTGTATAACCGTTTTTATAATACTCCATTACAGGATTCCATTGCCCGTGCTGTATCTGGTAAGAGGTATACACCTCTTGTACCCCTGTGAATTCGGAAACGAATTCGGCAGCTTTATCCTGTATTTCCTGTAATGATATTTGTTTTTGCTTTATTAATTCCCTATTGAGATATACCTGTCCGTTGTAGATTTTATTCACCCACTTGTTGTCCCTGCCATAAATAGCCATCAGGTACATGTTCAACAATGCTTCGCAACGATTGATATAGAATTTATTTTCAGGGATGTTTTGTCCGTCCGAATAGCTGACATCATTCGAATTATAATATCCTGTAGACGAGACAAATATTAATGTATTTTTCAGTCCCACGGTTCTCTCTACTTCATCCAGGATTTTTTCTATTTCACGATCGAGGCGGACATATACATCCTGAATTTCGTATGAATAGTCAGACCTTACGTTAGGGTAATTCCCTGCATAGAATGTGAGCGACAAAAAATCCGGGCTTGTACGCTTTCCTAATTCCGCTTTGGAGAGCACTGTCAGAGCCGTGGTTGTCACATTCTGATTTACAATGGGTGTCTGTTTTGCCAGTAAGTATGTCGCTTTGTCAGTACCCGTATGATGTGTAAAAGAAGCTTTGTTTTCCACATAAGGAAAAGCCTTATAATCACTGATGCTCAAAAGCGGAGTCCATCGCATATCCCATGCCTGAACTGAAAAACCGGAATTGCCCCGGTTATCCTGATCTACTGTCCAATAGAAGTTTTTATAATAGGTGCTGGATGCCCATTTTCCGGTATAGTCATCGACCCAGTATGCGGCATTGCCTCTCAATCCGGCAGTAATTAAAGCCTGAGATATCTGCGGCGCAAACGAATATACATCGGAAGTTCCCTTGGTCGCAAGCTTCAATTCATCGGTGATAGTCGAGGATTTGAGAGCTAAGGGAGAAACCTTATCATCTGTATAGTTGCCTAAATAGGCAGGGTCTGAAAATGTGAAGACTTCCTGCTCTTTAGCTGCCAGATACTTTTTGTTGCCTACAATACCATGATAAAATGGCGTAGCACCCGTGTAGATTGTGGCTATAGCAGAAGCATCATCGAGATATGGAAAGTCGAATTTTATATTTTGGTAAACCAAACCTTCGTTCAACAGGCGCTTGAATCCTCTTTCAGAGAAATTGTTTCGGAAAAGTTCAAGATAATCCCCCCTTAACTGGTCGATAGTAATGCCTATTACCAATTTTGGAGTCTCACGCACAGAACTTTGTGCCTGAATGGATGTAATAGTCAGTACTGCTACTAATGAGGTTATTATTCTTATCATTTTGCTCTAGGTAAGCTGTAATCAGCTTTTTTCTTAAACTTTTTTTGTTGCAATATATTCATAAACGATCTTAGCCCGATGGACAAAATGAACGGAATGAATGTCATTTCTAATTGTTGTGGAATCAAATTCCATGCCAAAAGAAACGCTAAAAGCGCCACAAAGTTAATAAAATGATAATAATAAATACACTTTGACAGTGATTTTACAAAGAATAGCAGAGCCACAATGAGTTGCAGCGGATTCAGCCATATGATATTCCAGTTTGGATTGGTACAAGGGTGTACCGAAAAGAACATAAGAAAGAAAATAATACATCCTGCTATTCCCGCAATCAGAAATAGGATTGTATCGAATGCCTTTCCTAGTCCTTTCATTTGCTTTTTATATACCAGATACGAAATAAGGATGCTGATAATCAGTAATATGATGCCGGCATACAGAGGTGTAACCGGAAAATCTTTTTCGAAAGGTTTTGCTTCCAGCAGAGTGGTTGTGGACAATAAAATATTTCTTGGGATACTGTCGCCTGTTACAGTCGCTCCTTCATAAGCATTCATCAGATAACGGGGCAGGAAATCCTTTTGCCGGTCTGTTATCACCTTGTCTGCATCCGCACCTATTACCAGATTTATTCCGAAGCGAAACCACAGCCTGCTGTTGGTACATTCTATTACTAAATCACGATATGTCTGCTCTCTATTCGTAGGTGTATATTCTATTTTTCCATTGATATATTTTTCGAAGATGTCTCTGGGACGCGTGGAACAGTTGTCGTAAAAGTAGTTATAACGGTATTCCCTGTTTTCGGGTAAACAGTTGACTAGTAATGCATCGAATATGTCCTGTTTTTCCTTTTGAGTAAGGTTAAATACTTGTTCTATTATGCCTACACCTCTTTCTTTATACTCCTGATAATACGCATTGTATGGTATCGGAGCAACCATATAATCGGTTTCCCCCTTCATAAAGAGAAATATAAAATTGGATTTGGACATATTGAATAAGCCAAAGTTAAAAGCATAATCAATGTTTTGCGCCGGGTCGCTTACACGCATTGATGTATGTCCAAAAAGGGAATAAACAGCTTCATCCCAGGGCGCATTGGTCAACAGGCTGACTTTAGCCGAGTCGCTCAATACAATTCGCTGCATTTCCTGAGCCTTTGTTTGGGCTGTAATCCCAATAATTATTGTAAGTAATAAAATGAGTTTTCGCATTACTAAAAAATTTCATTGCAAAGATAAGATATATGGTGAAAAATATATCGGAATAGATGATTCATTCGTATATAATGTTGTGAATTTTACTTAAAAAGCAACACTAAAGATTTCCAACAGGAAGTTTGAATTGTTATTATTGTTTATTTTTGTACATATTGAGTGCAGGTAAGATTTGATGTGTATAATCAAAATCATAACTTACTCTTGCTTTTTACTTATCAAAATGGTTAACAGGTCTGCGACCTTTAAAATTTAAAAGTGCTTTAATTATGAAAAGAGGATTATTTGTTATTGCTTTATTGTGTCTGGTTAGCTATATATCGGCTCAGGATATAGAGTTGGTTCCGCCTACAAAAACAGGAGGAAAACCATTAATGGAAGCGTTAAACGATCGGCAATCGCATCGTAACTTTGAATATAAAGACTTGCCGGCACAGACTTTGTCCGATTTATTGTGGGCAGCATATGGTTTCAACAGAGAAGACAAACGGACTGTGCCTTCTTCCCAGAACAAACAGGAAGTAGATGTATATGTGATGCTTAGCAGTGGTATCTATTTTTACGACGCTAAAGCAAACAAATTGGTATTGAAAGAAAAAGGTGATTTCAGAGCTGCTTTAGGACAACCGAATATTTCTGAGAATGCCTCACTTTCTTTGATTTACGTTATCAATCTGGATAAAAACAGCCGCGATGCGGGGCTGATGGACGCAGGCTTCTCCATTCAGAATGTATATCTTTACTGTGCTTCAGCCGGATTAGGTTCTGTTGCCCGTGGTTCATTCAAGAGACCGGATGTGCATAATGCATTGAAGCTGACAGATAAACAGGAGGTCGCTCTAGTGCAGGCTGTGGGATTTATTAAGTAAAACTTGCTGTATAAGGATAATTAAAAAGGCTATGAATTTTTCTCATAGCCTTTTTAATTATGTAAATCTGATAGTTCTATATTTCCAATGCACCGACTAAATCCCGGATTGAACTGATATTGTTTTTATCCAGATATTCTTTTATACCGTCCACAACTTTTACTGAAATCGTAGGATCGATAAAGTTATGTGTACCTATCTGTATTGCTGATGAACCGGCCAGAATGAACTCAATGGCATCCTGCCAGCACGAAATACCGCCCATACCAATAACCGGAATTTTCACGGCATTATATGTTTGCCATACCATTCGCAGGGCAACAGGCTTTACACATGGGCCGGAAAGGCCTCCTGTTACGGTAGATAGTACCGGACGTCTTTTGTTTATATCGATAGCCATTCCCAATAATGTATTTATCAGAGAAACAGAATCAGCTCCTTCGGCTTCCACGGCACGGGCTATTTCGGTGACATCAGTTACATTGGGGGATAATTTTACGATCAGTGTCTTGTCCCATACTTCGCGTACGGCTCTTGTGACGTCGGCAGCCGAATCGGCACATACCCCGAAAGCCATACCGCCTTCCTTTACATTCGGACAGGAAATGTTCAGCTCAATAGCCGGAATCTTATCCAAACCGAGTAGTTTTTCGGTACATTCTACGTAATCTTCGATGGTGGAGCCCGATACATTGACTATTACATTTGTATCGAAGTCTTTTATCTCGGGATAGATGTTCGAAACAAAGTAGTCGACACCCTTATTTTGCAGTCCCACAGCGTTTAACATGCCTGAAGGTGTCTCCGCCATACGAGGATAATCATTCCCCTGACGATTCCGAATAGTGGTTCCTTTTACAAAAATACCACCTATTCGCGATAGGTCAATGAAGTCCAAATACTCTTTTCCATAGCCAAAAGTACCCGATGCGGTCATAACCGGGTTCTTCAAATGTAGTTTACCTATGTTTACAGCTAGTTTATCCATGTCAACTTTTCTATATTAAATACGGGACCATCTGTGCAGACACATATATTCCCTTCGCTGGTCTTTTCCACACAACACAAACATACGCCAAACCCGCATGCCATCATGTTTTCGAGAGATGCTTCGCAGTTAATTCTATGTTCGTTTGCATACCTTGCCACAGCCACCATCATAGGCTTTGGCCCGCAGGTGTAAATGGACGAAAAACGGGTGTTTTTTAACACTGAATGGTTGGTAACATATCCCTTTTCTCCATAGCTGCCATCTTCAGTCGTGCAAAACACTTCTCCATAGCGGGCAAAGTCATCTAATTGGAGTAAATCATTCTTCGATCTTGCTCCTAAGAGAAATCTAGGGCTAAATCCTTTTTCTTTCAGGCATGCACCGAGATAGAGCATAGGGGCTGTTCCTACACCACCGCCGATAAGCAGTAATTCCTGCCCCTCTTTTTCGGTAGGGATAGAGAATGAATTACCCAGAGGAAGCAGAAGATTCACTATATCACCTTTCTTATATTCGCACATTTTACGTGTTCCGTCACCAATTGCCTGTACAAGCAGCCACAACTCATTTTTTGCTTTGTCCAAAAAGTTTACGGAAATAGGCCGGCGCAGATAGGTGGATGGAGAACCATCTACTCTTACTTCAACAAATTGTCCGGGAAACATTTCCGGTAAAGGGGAATGGTCTGTGGTGGTAAGTTTTATGAGGCAATAACTTTGGTTTAGTTGGTTGTTTTCGGTAACAACTAAATCCAGCATTTTTTTCATTTACCTTAGTTTTTTTAGAGATAAATATCTGATTCTATTCGGGTACAAAGTTAGTAAAGTTTGGGCGTACTAGAAAATTGCCGGGGCAGAATAATTTTATGATTTTTTTTTGTATCTTTATGATATCATTTACGACCTGAAACGATAGTATAACTATGGCTTTAAGTTTCAAAAACACATCATTCAGCCCCATATTCCTTAACATTAAGGATAGAGACCATTTTACGTTATAAATTTCCTGTTTCATTTATCTATTTATCATTTTCTGAAACATGCCGGTGTTTTAGTCAATGAGTTATATATACAACTGTATATACATTCTTCAATTCATAATTTATAACTTAAAATTCATAACCCATATATGGAACTACCATTTGCAGAATCATGGAAAATCAAGATGATTGAGCCGATTCGAAAAAGTACGAGAGAAGAACGTGAACAATGGCTTAAAGAAGCCGGATACAATATGTTTCAGCTAAAAGCCGAACAGGTCTATATAGACCTTATTACCGATTCGGGTACAGGAGCCATGAGCGACCGCCAATGGGCCGGCATGATGCTCGGGGATGAGAGTTATGCCGGAGCAACGTCTTATTACAATATGAAGGATATGGTGACCCGGATCACAGGCTTTGAATATGTATTGCCGGCTCATCAGGGACGTGCTGCCGAGAACGTGTTATTCTCTTGCCTGGTAAAAGAAGGCGATGTGTGTCCGGGTAATTCCCATTTCGATACCACAAAAGGGCATATAGAGTCCCGGAAAGCCGTTGCACTCGATTGTACAATCGATGAAGCAAAGGACACACAGCTCGAAATCCCGTTTAAAGGGAATGTGGATGTGAAGAAGCTGGAAGATGCCCTGATTAAATATGGCGACCGCATTCCGTTTATTATCGTTACCATAACAAATAATACGGCAGGCGGGCAACCTGTATCTATGCAGAATCTCAAGGAAGTACGCGCTTTGGCTGATAAGTATGGCAAAAAAGTGTTGTTCGACTCGGCTCGTTTTGCTGAGAATGCCTATTTTATAAAGATGCGTGAAGATGGATATAAGGATAAGTCAATCAAAGAGATATGTATAGAAATGTTTACGAATGCCGACGCAATGACAATGAGCGCCAAGAAAGACGCAATTGTAAATATGGGTGGATTTATTGCTACCCGACTGAAATCGTGGTATGATATGGCCAAGGTAAAAGGAATCGTTTATGAGGGCTTTATTACTTATGGCGGTATGAATGGGCGTGATATGAATGCACTGGCTATAGGCCTTGACGAAAACACCGAATTCGACAATCTGGAGAGCCGTATCAAACAGGTAGAATATCTGGGTAAGAAACTCGACGAGTACGGGATACCATATCAGCGTCCTGCAGGGGGGCATGCGATATTCGTAGATGCCACCAAGATACTGACTCATGTGCCTAAGGAGCAGTTTCCGGCTCAGACTCTGACTGTGGAACTATATCTGGAAGCAGGTATACGCGGATGCGAGATAGGATATATACTGGCTGACCATGATCCTGTAACGCGTGAAAACCGTTTCGATGGGTTGGACTTATTGCGGCTGGCTATTCCGAGGCGTGTATATACCGACAACCATATGAATGTGGTAGCAGCCGCATTGAAAAATATATTCGACAGAAGGGAGAATATAACTAAAGGTTTGGCTATTACATGGGAAGCCGAACTTCTCAGGCATTTTACAGTGGAACTGAAAAGAATCGGATAAAGATTATATTTTTATCAAACTCATTCATTAAGGGCGAAAGGTTTTTCGTCCTTATTTTTTATTATAAAGGTGAATTATCGGCATTGAATGTCTCAAATGTATTATCCGAGTAATAAATAATTATTTTACTGATTTTTCGTTCTGGTGTTTTCTGATATATAACAGGCTGATTTATAGTTTTTTCATATGTATTTTGAGCCTGCTCAACTATATTTTCCTTGCGATATTCTGTTTCCGGTTGGGGAATGGATGGAGATACAGAAGTCTGGGAGAATAAATCCGGTTGATTTTGGCTTGGATGAAAATTATTGGATGAAGGAATAGATACTTGATGCATAGTTGAAGTTTTTCCTCCATCAGTTTTGATCATATCGCCATTTCCGGTAAGTAACCAGTCGGGATTAATATAATTAACCTTGGATAAAATACGTGTAACCACATCCAGGCTGGGATTGTTACGTCCATTAAGGATATGTGATATAACAGCCCGTCCAAGTTGTAGCCTATCTGCAAATGCTGATGGAGTGAGATGCTCACGTTCCATTATTAATCTTATACGATCTTTCATATATAGTAATGTATATAATGATATAACAAATGTAAATAATATATTTTACAAAAGGAAATTTTATTTATTTACATTTGTCGTTTACAATTGTTTGGAACTGTTTACAATTGATTGCTTTACAAATGTATTCACATCAATATATAAATAAGTATTACTTCACATATTTTCATTAAATTATTAATAATTAATATTATAATATGCTTTATAGGCGTATATAGCCCCTAAATCCCGTTATATCCCCTACTCTATTGCTTATCATATTAAACTATAACTTTAAATATTAGTATTAATATATTGGAATATAACATATTATTGTATTTAAAATATATTATTTTAACTATATACATCCGTGTATTCTAATAGATGCAACAAATGTATATTAGCTCATAATGTTTAATACATTTTTATCTATTTACATTTGAATATTACATAATATATTCTTGAATATTACAAGTAGTATACTTATGTAAATTGAAGTTGCAATACTTTTGTATATTTATCCAGATGCCTTCCTTATATATAAATAATAAAGTTTATCTTTACATCATTAAAAAAATTAGAACTATGAAGAAGATATTTTTATTTACTCTCTTTTATTTGGCCGCCCAGATTCACGTATTTGCCTGTACAAATTTTTTAGTTGGCAAAAAAGCGTCTCTCGACGGCTCTACTATTATCAGTTATTCCGCCGATTCTTACGCTTTATTCGGTGAACTATACCATTGGCCCGCTAAAAAATGGGCTAAAGGTGATATGCTGAAAGTGTATGAATGGGATACCGGAAGATATATGGGTGAGATAGCCCAACCCGCTCAGACCTATAATGTGGTGGGAAACATGAATGAGCATCAGGTGACTATCGGTGAAACAACTTTCGGAGGACGTGAAGAGCTGGCCGATCCGGATGGTATAATGGATTACGGTAGCCTTATATATATAACTCTGCAAAGAGCGAAGAACGCACGGGAAGCGATAAAAGTAATGACAGAACTGGTAGCCGAATACGGCTATTATAGCGGTGGCGAATCTTTTTCTATTGGCGACCCCAATGAAATATGGGTACTGGAGATGATAGGTAAAGGAAAAGGAAATAAAGGCGCCGTCTGGGTAGCTGTGCGTATTCCTGATGATTGTATATCCGCTCATGCCAATCAGGCCCGTATACAACAGTTTCCGCTAAACGACCCGGAGAATTGCATCTATTCGAAAGACGTAATTTCTTTTGCTAAAGAAAAAGGCTATTACACAGGTAAGGATACTGATTTTAGTTTTGCGAAAGCTTATAATCCACTTGATTTTGGCGGACAACGTTTCTGTGAAGCCCGTGTATGGACTTTCTTCAACCGCTATAATAAAGATATGGCAAAATTTGTGACTTATGCACAAGGAAAGACACAAGAACCAATGCCTCTATACATCAAACCCGACAGAAAGTTATCAGTTGCTGATGTACAGGAAATGATGCGCGACCACTATGAAGGTACCGAACTGGACTGGACTAATGATGTAGGTGCCGGCCCGTTCAAGTCTCCATATCGATGGGCTCCTCTAACCTGGGAATCGGACTCGGTTCAGTATTGTAACGAGCGCCCTGTGGCTACCCAGCAAACAGGATTTGTTTTTACATCGCAAATGCGCTCATGGTTGCCTGATCCAATAGGCGGTATTCTTTGGTTTGGAACCGATGATGCCGATCAGACTGTTTTCACCCCTATGTATTGTTCTATAACCGAAGTGCCGGAATGCTATCGCGAAGGAAACGGCGATTTATATACTTTCTCGTGGACATCCAGTTTCTGGATTCAGAACTGGGTATCGAACATGGTATATAATAAATATAGCTATATGCACCCGGATCTGGAAAAGGTACAAAAGGAGTTGGAAAGTAAATTCTTTGCCGAACAGGACAAAACCGATAAAGAAGCTCTTGCATTGTATGAAAAATCACAGGAACAAGCTGTTCGGTTCCTTACTGAATATAGTGGAGAACAAGCACAGTATGCATTTGACAAATGGAAGAAGCTGGGCGAGTTCCTTGTTATTAAATATATGGACGGCGTAGTACGCAAGGAAAAAGACGGAGAGTTTATCCGTAATGAACACGGAAAACCATCTTCACCGCAGCGTGTGGGCTATCCGAAAGAATTTTACCGGCAGGTGGTGAAAGAAACCGGAGATAAATATAAAGTATTGTATTAAACATAATAAATAGAAAAATTTGTCATTGACTCCGCTTCGCTCTGTCGAACGTTGTTTCTGAACGGAGTGAAGAATCTAGTGTAAATTTACGAGATTCTTCACTCCGTTCAGAATGACAAAGGAACCAAACGAAAATTAATGTCTAAAAGCCTCATATATAGCCTTCTGTTTACGATAAGTATCCCCATTTTGTTTACCGCAAACCTATTTCTAGGCTCTGTATCCATTCCGGCCCACGCTATCTTCGATATATTGGCAGGAAATGAAGTTGAGAAGCAGGCTTGGGAATATATCGTGTTACAGTCGCGATTGCCACAGGCCATCACGGCACTATTTACGGGAGGAGGCATAGCTGTATCGGGATTACTGTTGCAGACAGCTTTCCGTAATCCGCTTGCCGATGCCGGGATTCTGGGTATAAGTTCGGGGGCAAATCTGGGTGTGGCACTTGTTATTTTACTGATAGGTAATACAATAGGTTCAGTCGGAGGATTCGATTTTTCTTATTCGATGAGCATCGTATTCGGCGCATTTGTGGGGGCAGCTCTCATTCTTGCCATTATTATGGGCTTTGCATCTGTTATTCGCAACAATGTTATGTTGCTGATAATCGGTATTATGGTCGGCTATCTTACATCCTCCATAATTTCCATCCTTAAATTCTGGAGTACAAGCGAAGACGCTTACTCATTTATGATTTGGGGTATGGGGGATTTTTCGGGTGTGTCTACAGAGCAATTGCCATTCTACTGCATTGTGGTAAGTATAGGTATTTTATTGTCCGTTTTATTGATTAAACCTTTGAATGCTTTGCTCTTAGGGGAAAGGTATGCTGCCAATCTGGGTGTGAATATAAAATTGATTCGCTTCCTTTTATTATTATGCGCAGGTCTTTTGACGGCAATAACCTGTGCTTTTTGCGGGCCTATTGCATTTATCGGTTTGGCAGTTCCGCATATCGCCCGTTTGCTGCTGGGAACATCCAACCATAAATCGTTGTTACCTTTTACCATCCTGATAGGCTCGGTAATGGCTCTCATATGTAACCTGATAAGTGTGCTTCCGGGCGCTTCGGGTTCATTACCTCTGAATGCGATAACTCCGATATTCGGAGCTCCGGTCATTATATATGTGATTTTGAACCAGAAAAAGATACAATATTTCAATTGATTTATCTATATAAAGTAAAATCTAGAAAGTAATGAGTAAAAAAGTAATATTACTAAAAACAGAGAAAAGTTGTATACTTTGTTACCTTTTAACTATATAAGGTTAATATAGATTAATTTTATGCATGTTTTGAATGATATATTGTTAAAATTGAAATAGAAAGAATTTGAATGATTATTACTTTTGTTACTTTTTTTAATGTTACAAGTTTTGTCGTCTCGCACCATTGCCTCGCCTTCGCTTCGGCGATTGTTAATTGGCACATCGGCAAATTTGCTAATTGACATATTGGTTTTCCGTGTTACTTCTGTTACTTTTTAACTATATATAGTTAAAATATGTAATATTATTTACAGGAAGGATGAAATTTAAGATGAATAAAAAAGCGATAATATCTGCACGAAACATAGGCATAGGTTATGCAAAAACGAAGCATAGAGACAAGACTGCTCTGTATGAAGATTTGTCTTTTGACTTGTATCAGGGAGAACTTGTATGCCTGATTGGTGCTAATGGAGCAGGTAAATCCACTCTGTTGCGTACAATCAGTGCTTCACAACCCAGCTTGCGTGGTAGTATACTTTTTGAAAATAAGGATATAAATGCTTATTCTGAAAAGGAGTTATCACAATTATTAGGCTTGGTGTTAACGGACAAGACTTCAGCGGGAGGGTTATTGGTCAGGGAATTAGTCGAATTGGGACGATATCCTTACACCGGATTTTTCGGTCAATTGACAAAAGAAGATAAAGAGATAGTGCAAAAGGCCATGGAGGATGTCTGTATCGTACATAAAGCAGATGTATATGTAGCCGAATTATCGGATGGCGAACGGCAAAAGGCTATGATAGCCAAAGCATTGGCGCAACAATGTCCGGTTGTCTTATTAGATGAGCCTACCGCGTTTCTGGATATTGAGAGCCGCATAGAAGTAATGAATCTGCTTCACAGCCTGACCATGAATCAGGGTAAAACAATACTACTGTCTACTCACGATATAGATATGGCCTTGCTCCTCGCCGACCGTTTATGGCTATTGTCGCGAGAAAAAGGATTGACTGGCGGAGTAACAGAAGATATTGTATTATCCGGTACAATGGACAACTTCTTTAAGGGCGATAATATTCTTTTTGATAAGAATTCAGGGAATTTTTTACCGAATAGGGAAAGCCGCAGAAAGGTATATTTGCAGGCAGAGGGATATCTATATCACTGGACCAAAAATATGCTGGAAAGACATGGCTTTGGTGTGTCTAATGAAGAGAATAGTACCTTATTTTCAATAATAGTTGATTCGGCTGTTTCCATCAGGATAGTAAAGAAAGATGGAACTGGAGAAAAGCTGTACAATTATGAGGAGCTTTCGAATTATTTATCCGGATTACAGTAATTTGCTTATCTCCGCTTTCTTGCCATATCGATGCGCAGGAAGATAAATAGAAGAATGGTAAATCCCCAGAGGGAAGAACCCCCATAGCTGAAGAATGGCAATGGAATGCCAATTACGGGAGTTAGCCCGGTCACCATTCCTACATTGATGGCCAGATGGAACAGAAAGATACAGGCTACACAATAGCCGTAGACCCGTCCGAACGTATTCTTTTGTCTTTCTGATAGATATATCAACCTGATTATCAGTGCTAAGAACAAAAGTAAGACGAGTACAGAACCTACAAAGCCTTGTTCTTCTCCTACTGTACAGAATATGAAGTCGGTATCTTGTTCAGGGACATATTTCAGTTTGGTTTGGGTTCCATTCAGGTACCCCTTACCTAAAATTCCGCCCGAACCGATTGCGATCTTTGACTGATTGACATTATATCCTGCACCCATCAGGTCTTCTTCCATACCTAGCGTAACCTTGATACGCATCTGTTGGTGAGGTTGCATAATATCGGTAAAAAGATAGTCGACCGAACTTACAAATAATAAACTGCCCAGGGCGAATACGGCCGTAAGCAGATAGACTTTCGACCAGTACTTCTTAGCCATGTATAACAGATAGCCAACTAAAACAGCCAGGGCAGCCAGGGCAACTATACCAAAGTCAATAGAGACACCAGTTAATGAAAGTAAGTATGGAATACCGAATGCGACTGTCGCTCCAAGGGATATATTACGGGCGGTTATGCCATCTTTGCGATAACTCATTACCAATACGGCGCTGATGACAATGACTAATATGATAGATATAAACTCACCTGTGGAGATAATCCCAATATCGGTTTCGGAATATTTAAGCCCTACAACAAAAAGTACCACAGCCGAAACACCCAGGAAAAGGATAATTCCAGGTAGCCCCTCCCTGTATAGCATCAGTATAAATGCAGTATATACAAGAGCCGAACCTGTTTCTTTTTGTAGCATAATCAGGGCCATAGGCACCAGAATCATCACGGCTATTATGCCCAGATTCTTGGGTGCGAGCAACTTGAAATTATAAGAATTGAGGAACCGTGCCAAAGCCAGCGCTACAGCAAACTTGGCGAACTCGGCGGGTTGGATTTGTATCGAATTGGTTATCTTAAGCCACGATCGCGATCCCCTGATATCTGTTGCCAAAAAGACCGTTGCCAGTAAGAGGAGTATGAAAGCAGCATATATATAATAAGCGAGTATATCATAGAGGTTACTATCCAGCTTCAAGATGATGAAACCCAGAATAATTGACGTCCCCATCCATATTAGCTGCATACCTGCTCTTCCGGATAAATCGAACATGCTGGTAGCATTCTCATACTGATAGCTGGCACCATATATGCTGAACCATCCACCCAGTATCAGTATGATATACAAGGCGATGGTAAACCAATCGAGGCTCTTCTTTATATTTTCATCTTCTCTCTGATACATCTGTATGGCCGGTCTATAGTTATCAATTATCGCTCTCCAGAGTAAATGGTTTTACTTCATCTTTCTCTACATCATTGCTTGCCGGGGTAGGTTGCGAAAACTCCATAGTCCGTTTGTTGGTACGGTTCCAGTTGAAGAATGTCTGAGGAAGTATTGTTGTATTTACAATCCGGTCCTCGATATACTTGTCACTGGCAGGCACTTCCCCTTTCAGATACTTTTGCATCATCAGCCTCCCGACAGGAACTCCGAATGTGGCTCCAAATCCTGCATTTTCAACAATCACAAATATAGCCACTTTGGGGTTATCCTTAGGTGCAAATCCCATGAATATGGAGTGGTCTTTACCATGAGGGTTTTCAGCAGTTCCTGTTTTACCGCATACTTCAATATCCGGTAGCAGATTTGCTCCGCGGCATGTACCTCCGGTTACTGCACGGGCCATACCTTCCACTATAGATTGATAATGCTCTTTCTTTATTCCGGTTTCCCGTTTGTGAGTATAAATACTATCGAGAGGAGTGTCCTGTATGTTCTTCACTACATGAGGTACAACATAATGACCTCTGTTTGCGATTGTTGCGGCCAGATTCGCAACCTGTAACGGAGTAGCGGTGACTTCTCCCTGTCCGATTGCTATAGATATAATGGTGGAAGCGTTCCAGCTATTTCTATAAGCTCTGTCGTAGAAATTGCTATTAGGAATGAAACCTCTTTTTTCAGAAGGAAGGTCTACTCCTAGCGGATAGCCGAATCCCATATCCACCATATGGTCTTTCCATACTTCAAATGCCTCCGGTACGTTCTTATACTTCTTTCTGTTGCTAAGCATTGCAGATAGTCCATAGCAGAAGTATGAGTTACAGGATGTTGCAATAGCCGGAATCAAAGCCAGAGGAGAACCATGCGGATGGCATTTGGGCCTGCCACCTAATGGAGGATATCCTCCGGCACAGGAGTACATGGTGTTCTCTGTGATAATATCTTCTTGGAGAAATACTAATCCTTGCGTAGTCTTGAATGTAGAACCGGGAGGATACATACCTTGTATCGGTCTGTTCAACAGGGGCTTTAGTGGATTATTTTCCAATTCGAGATAATTCTTTTTGAAATCACGTCCACCAAGTAACATTGACGGATCATAGGTAGGAGATGTAACCAAGCATAGTATTTCACCGGTTGCAGGTTCTATCATAACAATACTTCCAACCTTATTTTGCATGAGATATTCTCCATATGCTTGTAACTCAATATCAATGGATAAGGTTAGATCTTTCCCCGAAATAGGCGCTATATCATTCTTTCCGTTTTCATATTTACCTTGTATGCGTCCATGTGCGTCGCGAAGTAGTATTTCCACACCCTTCTCCCCTCTCAGATACTTTTCATAAGATGCCTCCAGTCCTGACTTTCCGCCGTAATCACCCCTGACATAGTAGCCATCATTTTCCATCTGGTTTTTACTAACTTCGGCTACATATCCTAACAACAGACCTGCATTATGGTAGTTATATTGCCTTAGTGTTCTCTTTTGTATGAAAAATCCGGGGAACTTGTATAATTTCTCCTGAAGGATACCACTTTCCTGTGTGGTAAGTTGGGTCATAAAAGTTTGCTGAGTATAGGTCGAATAACCTGGATTCTGCCTGCGGTCTTTTACATCGGCCAAACGTTTATCGAACTGTTCGCGGGTAATATCAAGAGCTTTACATAAATCGAGCGTATCGAAAGGCTGCACTTCGCGGGGAATATATACAAGATCGTAGGTAGGCTGGTTAAAAACGAGTAGCTTATCGTTCCTGTCCGATATTTTTCCGCGCGAAGGGTATAAAGTTCTATTAAAGAATGCATTCCCATCAGCAGAACTTTTGTATTCACTCTTGACTATCTGGAGATTGAACAATTGAACTATATATATGAGCACTATGCCGCAGGCTATCCCGCCCAAAACATATTTTCGTTTAGTGAGGTCTAAGTTGATTTTTGCCATGAACTCTTTTGCTTTAACGAAAATCCTTCAAATGCAAAAATAAGGATAGTTGTGAGTACTGTAGATAGTAGTATCCTTATTAAGACAAGTTTTATATTGAAATATGAAAATGACTCTATTGAAATTAATACTATGTGGTGTATAAGAGTCAGAAAGAATGCAAATTTCATATATGCAACCCCCAATAGCTTCAGTCCGGGCGTTTGTCCATCGTAATCGTCTATCATAAAGAACAATCCCTGTACTGGACGGCAAAGAAAACCAATAAAAGTAGTAGCTGCTGCATTTATACCCGGCGTATTACAAAAAATATCAATAATGAAACCAAGCATAAATCCCAATAAAGTGGATAAATTCCTATTGAACCCGACAGGTAGCTTCAGTATAAAGTAGATATATGCAAAAGGTACAGCATAACTTAGAAAAGAAATCCTGTTAAGTACCAATACCTGTAATAATACAAGCAGCACGAACATCAAGGCATATTTTAAAACACTACTTTTTAACATTCTTGGTTTTAATCTTATTCTCCAGTTCTTTTATTTCCTCATTGGTATTATTAATGAGAAGTACATTTTTGAGAGAGCCAAAGTCCGTAGATAACTTCACTTTCAAGCTATTGAAATTATCGTCAGTCTCACTCTTATATTCTTCTATTGTACCTACCATTATCCCTTCCGGAAAGAAGTCCGAGAAGCCGGTTGTTACAATCGTATCCCCTATCTGTACATCCTCATATTTGGGATATTCGGTAAGCATTGCATAACGGGGGTCTCCCCCTTCCCAGATAAGTATGCCTGCAGCATTCGAATTCAATATCTTACAACTGAACCGGCTATGCGGATTCAATACAGGCTGCACGATACCATAATTGGCACTTGCATCGATAACAACACCCACTATTCCTTGTTGGGACACAACACCCATATCGGCCCGTACGCCATTATTCTTACCTTTGTTGATAATCATATAGTTATCGACAAGAGAAATACTGTTCTTTTCTACCCGGGCAATTACGAAATGCGGCTCAACTCTCCGTCCTAACGAATCGCGTAAGAAAGCCTCTGTTTTCAATGAATCGGCCTCTATTGCGAATATATAATCTTTCAGTTCGTTTATTTCAGCTTGTAATTCAGCACTTTTTTGTAAAAGCTGCTGGTTTTCTGTTCTTAATCCAAAATAGGAAGAGATACTTCCTGATATAGCATAAACTCTTCCCGTTATTTCGTTGGAAGAGTTTAAGTATACACTTTTTTGGAATGAGTTTCCGCTAAAAACAAAATAGAAACAGATTATTTCAAGTGTAATGAAAACAAACCAAGAACTATTCTTTAATAAAAAGTTTATCAGGTTGCGCATAATCTGTTCTTATCTATTATAAATCAGTTAGGTATAAGATATAATACCAAATACCTTACCGCATCAAGAAATTGAATTTCTCAATATTCTTCAAAGCAATTCCTGTGCCTTTAGCCACCGCATGAAGCGGATCTTCGGCAACGTAGAATTGTATACCTATTCTGTCTGAGAAACGCTTGCTAAGACCTCTTAGTAAGGCTCCTCCTCCTGTGAGGTAAATACCATTACGAACAATATCGGCATATAACTCCGGAGGTGTCTGTTCCAATGCACTCAGGATAGCCGAATCCATCTTGGATAAAGATTTATCGAGACAATGAGCCATTTCCTGATATGATACAGGGATATCCATCGGCAATGATGTCATTCGGTTTGGTCCGTGCACGATGAAATCTTCCGGAACTTCTTCGTCCGGCAGTTCGGTCAGAGCAGCACCAACGGCTATCTTTATGTTTTCCGCTGTACGTTCTCCTACTTTAATATTGTGTTGGCGTCCCATGTATTCCTGAATATCTTCAGTAAGGTCGTCCCCTGCAATTTTTATAGATTTATTAGATACGATACCGCCTAAGGAAATAACTGCAATTTCTGTCGTACCACCGCCTATATCTACGATCATGTTTCCTTCCGGTGCTTCTACATCGATACCGATACCCAGAGCCGCAGCCATCGGTTCGTATATCATATACACATCGCGCCCCCCGGCATGTTCAGCAGAGTCGCGGATAGCGCGGGTTTCCACTTCGGTACTTCCCGAAGGAATACAAATAACAATGCGCAATGACGGAGAGAAAAGGCGGCTCTTGTTGTTGAACATCTTTATCAATCCGCGAATCATCTGTTCGGCAGCCGTAAAGTCTGCAATTACACCATCTTTCAATGGCCTTACAGTACGGATGTCTTCGTGGGTTTTACCATGCATCTGTCTGGCCTGTTCCCCTACAGCAATAACTTTCCCTGTTTTGCGTTCAAGGGCAATTACTGAGGGCTGGTCTACAACAATTCTGCCATTATGTATTATGATAGTATTGGCCGTGCCAAGATCCATCGCTATTTCTTGAGTGAAAGAGAATAATCCCATATTTGAGCTTGTTTATATTTGCTTACTAACCAGTTAATTATTAATGTTTAAAATGACGGATACCAGTCATTACCATCGAAATATTGTGTTCGTTACAATATTCGACCGATAAATTATCTTTCACTGAGCCTCCCGGTTGTACTACAGCTGTAATTCCTGCATTACCTGCTATTTCCACACAGTCGGGAAACGGAAAGAATGCATCGGAAGCCATAACAGATCCATCGAGACTAAAGCCAAAAGAATCCGCTTTTTCTATCGCCTGCTTCAATGCATCAACACGTGAAGTCTGTCCGGTACCTCCGGCACACAATTGTTTATTTTTAACCAAAATGATGGCATTCGATTTAGTATGCTTCACTAATTTGTTGGCAAATAACAAGTCTTCAAGTTCTGTACCTTGCAGTGGCCTGTTTGTTACCAATTTTAGATCGTCAGCTGTTTGTATACTTAAATCTTTATCTTGTACCAAAACACCATTCAAGAGTGAACGGAATTGTCTATCTCCGGCCAATCCTTCTTTCTGCACTAAGATAATGCGATTTTTCTTTTGTTCCAAAATTTCAAGTGCATCCTTATCATATGCAGGTGCAATTACTATTTCAAAGAAAATATTGTTGATCTCCTCTGCTGCTGCTTTATCTATTTTCCGGTTGCTGACAATGATACCGCCAAAAGCCGAGACAGGGTCTCCGGCCAAAGCATCTTTCCATGCTTCAACTACGGTAGGACGCGACGCAATGCCACAGGCATTATTATGCTTCAAGATTGCGACGGTTGTTTCATCGAATTCGCTGATAAGGCTTACAGCAGATTCTACGTCAAGCAAATTGTTATATGATATTTCACGGCCATGCAACTGGTCAAACATTGCATTGAAGTCGCCATAGAATGTACCTTTCTGATGTGGATTTTCTCCGTAGCGAAGATGCATGGCATTGTCTTCTGCATAACGGAATGCTGTTCCTTCATTATTATCCATATAATTAAATATGGCAGTGTCATAGGAAGAAGATACCGAGAAAGCCTCTTTAGCAAAGAACTTACGGTCTGTAATATCTGATTTTCCGGACTTTTCTTCCAGCAGGGTCATCAATGGTTGATATTGTTGTTTTGATGCAACGATAATTACGTCTTTGAAATTTTTTGCTGCAGCACGAATGAGGGAAATGCCACCTATATCTATTTTTTCTATAATATCTTGTTCGCTGGCGCCTGAAGCAACTGTGTCTTCAAAAGGATACAAGTCCACGATAACCAGATCAATTTCTTGTATATCGTATGCTTTTACCTGTTTCATATCTTCGGTTAGTTCTCTGCGACAGAGGATTCCACCAAATATCTTCGGATGTAATGTTTTTACCCGCCCACCCAAAATAGAAGGATAACCTGTTGCATCTTCCACGGCATCGCATGGTAAGCCTAACGATTCAATGAAACTTTTCGTTCCGCCTGTAGAAATGAAACGAACACCTAAACTATCTAATTTTTTTAAGATCTCATCCAATCCATCTTTATGATAAACTGAAACTAACGCTGTTTTAATTTTTTTCTCTGAAGACATGATGTGTTAATTATCCGACTTTTTTAGGGGAACAAAGTTATAAAAACTATTGTTATTACAGACCGTTTTTAATATAATTTTTCAGGAATATATCTGTTCGGAAAAAATAGGGAAAAATCGCATCGATATTTACATATTTTCATATACTTACAAACAAATCCCAATAACTCAATGCCTGTGAAAAACGTATGTATGACAACGGGCGAGATAGTAGCAAAGTAATGGTATCTGCCGGTTATAATCTGAAACAAACTGTGATTATAATAGTCTGAAAATGTCTTTTACTAATATGATTAGGAAATTCTCAGAAACGATAGTATTGGCAAAGAAGTAGCTGTCAATTGCATGACTCTTCACACAGGTACAATTCACGGCCTTCGGTCTGTATAGTTACATGTCTGATGCCAAATTGTTTGCCGATCGATCGTTTTGCCTTTTCCAGGATAAGGTCACGGTCTGCTTCCGGGTTTACTTTGAGATGTACTGTCATCACAGAGAAGTCGGAGGTTATCATCCATATATGCAGATCATGGACACCCTCTACCCCATCCACCGATTTGAGGACATTTATCACCTCTTCCGAATCGATACCGGATGGTTTGGCTTCCATCAATATGTTTACTGATTCTTTGAGCACGTTCCAGCCACTGTAAAGCACTAACAAAGACACAATCATACTGGCTATCGGGTCGGCTATATACCAACCGAACAGCATAATAAGCACAGCCGCAATGATAGCCCCTACCGAACCGAGCAAATCTCCGATAACATGAAGAAATGCGCTGCGGACATTCAGATTTTCTTCGGTAGAACCCTGTGAATGCAATATCCAGGCAACAATAATATTAATAATTAATCCGATAGTGGATATTATCATCATCCCCTTGCCTATCACCTGAGGGGGAGAAGATAGACGTTCAATGGCTTCTTTAAAGATGAAAACAGCTAACAATACCAATACAATTCCATTCAATAATGCTGCCAGAATTTCGAAGCGTTTATAACCATATGTTTTGGACGCAGTGGCAGCTCTTGCGCCGAAGATTAGTGCACTTAGGCTTAATCCCAGTGCCACGGCATCACTTAGCATATGCCCTGCATCGGAAATTAATGCCAGACTGTTTGTCAGATATCCTCCGATAAATTCAATAAACATAAATCCGGATATCAGGATAAAGCTGATAGTCAATGCTTTTTTGTTTGCATTGTGACTATGGCTGTGGCCTCCGTGTGAATGCCCATGATCGTGGTCATCGTGGTTATGGTTATGTCCCATAAAACTATTTAGTTAAAGTAATGAATATAAGAAAGTAGCGGAGATAATGAATCTGCAATCTGTTTTAAAGCTACTTTTGATATGCTCTTTATGTAAACGTCCGGCAGTAATAACTTGTTTGATACTATTCATTATAATATACAAGCAAAAGTGCTATCCGTTTTTTTCGAAATAAAAAAGCAAGGGTAAAGTTAATCTTTTTCCCTTGCTTTAAGTATTTAATATTATAAATATCTTCTATCAGTCGTTCATCGAAATGAGAAACTCTTCATTATTTATTGTTTTTCTCAACCTGTTTTCAAGGAACTGCATTGCCTCTACCGAATTCATATCCGATAAGAAGTTACGCAGAACCCACATACGGCTGAGTGTATCGTTGCTAAGCAGCAGGTCGTCGCGACGTGTACTGGATGCAATGATATCCACAGCAGGGAAGATACGTTTGTTGGACAGTTTACGGTCGAGTTGAAGTTCCATATTACCTGTACCTTTAAATTCTTCGAAGATAACATCATCCATTTTAGAACCTGTTTCTGTAAGCGCAGTAGCTATAATGGTAAGTGAACCTCCGTTCTCTATATTACGGGCAGCCCCGAAGAAACGTTTCGGTTTGTGCAGGGCATTGGCATCCACACCCCCGGTCAATACTTTACCCGATGCCGGTTGTACTGTATTGTAAGCACGTGCCAGACGGGTAATGGAATCAAGGAGGATAACCACGTCATGCCCGCATTCTACCATGCGTTTAGCTTTATTGAGTACTATTTCCGCTATTTTTACGTGACGGTCGGCAGGTTCATCAAATGTAGAAGCAATCACCTCTGCATTTACACTGCGTTCCATGTCTGTTACCTCTTCAGGACGTTCATCGATAAGAAGTACAATCATATATACTTCAGGATGGTTGTCGGCAATAGCGTTTGCAATATCTTTCAGTAATGTAGTCTTACCTGTTTTTGGCTGCGCAACAATAAGTCCACGCTGTCCTTTCCCTATCGGAGAGAATAAATCCACTACACGGCACGATAAGTTATCGTTGCGGCCCTTTGTGAGCTTAAATTTCTCATCAGGGAAGAGTGGTTTCAGATGGTCGAACGGGACACGGTCACGAACTTCGTCCGGTGTGCGCCCATTAATTCTGTCTACTTTTACTAAAGGAAAGAATTTCTCCGATTCTTTTGGAGGACGGATAGGGCCTTCCACGATATCTCCTGTTTTAAGACCGAATAGACGGATCTGCGATTGAGAAATATAAACATCGTCAGGAGAAGACATATAATTATAATCGGATGAACGTAAAAATCCGTAACCTTCCTGCATAATTTCGAGTACGCCGGTAGCATTCAATATACCTTCGAAATCGAATTGTTTATTATCTTGTTGCTGATTATTTTGTTTCTGATTATTATTGTTATGTTGTTGATTTTGTTGTGGCTGTTTGGCTGCCGGTTTTGCAGGGATTTCAGGCACTATAATTTCGACAGGTGTAACTTCTGAGTCTACTTCCAGAGGGGTAAGCAAAGGTAATCCCGGAATAGGTTCCTGCGGTTCTTCTTCTCTTACCTTATTTGAACGGAAAACCAGTTGGGTTGGTTTTGCTGCCGGTTGTTGTGGCTTAGCTTCGGCTTCAGGTTTATTTTCCTTCGGCTCTCCGTTATTCTTTTTAACAATAATTTCCTTCTGCGGAGCTTTTTCAGCAGCTACAACAGGTGCAGGAACTTCTTTTTTCTCTGCAACAGGGGTTTTAACCGGTTCCGGTTTAACTTCCTTTTTCACCTCTTCCTGAGGGGTTGGTTTTGGAGTATCCTCTTTCTTGGGTTGTACGGCTGCTACTTTTTCTTTTACAGGAGCAGGAGGTGTGGTTTGAGGTTTAGGAGTTTGGTCCTGTTTTTTTGTTTGATTCTGGGCTTTTTGTTTTCCTTTAGCAGCAGCTTGCGATTTTTTCTGCTGTTGTTCTATCCTATCTTCACTTTGGTAGCTTTCCGAATTTTTATTCTTAGCTTCCATAATGGCCTGTTCATCTAATATCTTATAGATAAGTTCGTCTTTTTTATAAGCGTCAGGCCGTCTGATTCCAAGTTCTTTAGCGATAGTTCTTAGTTCTATTGTGAGCTTTTCGTTAAGCTCAAGAATGTTATATATACGCATGTATATCTATATTAAATTATACTGATTTTGTATGTATTTTCAAAAAATAATTAAGGAATAACCTTTTGGTAGTTCAAATACTATTTATAATAATTATTATGGATTTTATTCTTTTTTAGAAGATAATAACCCAAAGTGATTATTATCATAAAATAAAGCCTAAAAGTTTGCTCTTTTGGAGGTTCCTGGCGGATTCGAACCGCCGTCAACGGTTTTGCAGACCGGTGCCTAACCACTCGGCCAAGGAACCATTTTTGGTTAGCGAATGCAAAGATATAACAATTTATTCAACAGACAAGTTTTTATAATTTTTTTTATCCCGAAACCAAGGCTCTCTCCGGTTATAGTATAGAACACAAAAGAGATCTGATTATTATTAAATCCCGTATTTACTTATTATTTAGGATTATATGTAAATGCTGATTTGATTCTAATGTTCACCATGATTTATCTGATAATTTCAAATTTAATAAAAATAATTTAGTTTCCATCCTTATTTTGGAAGCTTTAACGTATCAAACATATAAATTGTAAAAGGCGCCGGCAAATTATATTTATGCTCCGATACCATAACATCGGCAACACCCCGGCTTAACATATCTATCTTTTTAGCAGCTGCATAAGACAGATCTATGATATATTTCTTTCTGAAGGGACCTCTGTCTATTACCCGTACTACAACCTCCTTATCATTATGTAAGTTCTTTACTTTCAATAATGTCCCAAAAGGATATGTCTTATGGGCGCATACCATACTGTCTTTTCTGTATATCTCTCCGCTGGCAGTTTTCCTGTTATTGAATTTCGTCCCATAGAATGTTGCCTTTCCGGTATGCTGAGCATTAACCATCAGGACTAAGATAAACAATAGGAGTATAAATACCGCTTTTTTCATAAGGTAATAATTACTTTATTATTCAGGTTTCAGTACAACGCCGATCTTTTTCTTTCCGTTTATCTTTATTATGACAGGATTCGGGAAACGGACATGACGCAGGTATTCTGTTTCGTAAACAGCCGGCTGGCTGTTCAAATATTCTTCATCGAATAGTCCGTCGTTTTGTAAAAAGGGATTAATAGAGAAATAGCCGACTCCAAAAGAGGTCAGATTCTGGAAAAAGTGCGTGCCCTGACTTGGTTCTATCTTATAGTTATCCAACGCAATCTCTACCAGCACCCGTGCATTACTTATTTGTGGCCAGCGTACCGGTATTCCCAGCCAGGGATCACTACTCCCCCATCTTCCCGGGCCAACAAGCACATAATTCTTATCGTTATCCAGAAATTCTCTGTTTATACCATCTATCTCTGCGACAATCGATTGATTATTTGCTGCACTGAAGCTTTTGGTTTTCACATAAACTATGTCGTACACATCACTGGTTACCCCATGGCCGAGCGCACTTGTGGAATGTAATATTTCCTGTTCAGGCTTTATCTGCGACAGGTCTTCACTTTGCAACTCGCGGTTCTGTACAATAGGGCGTATCTGCAAAAGGTAGAAAGTACCTTCCCCTTTGTCTTTCAGGTCGGCGGCAAATTCTATTTCCACTGCCCGTCCCATTTCTTCCTGTCCTATCCTGAGTGTTTGCTTCAATATTTCGGCCAAAGGGAAAACATTGTGTTGCAATATATTAACAAAAGATAGGATTTTTCGCCCTCCTTCATAATAACCGTCATAAATCACCTGGTCTACCGGGTCGTAAGTAGATGATATATATTTGATAGAGCCGTCTTTTTCTGCATCTTTCAGATTCAGTTTCAACAGATTAAAACCGTCATTAGTGGAAAATTCCTTATCTGTATCTTTCATATCCAGCGCATAGAAGAAGCGTTGTGTATCTCTTAATGCAAAATCAACGGAACTTAATTGTACTATATTATGCGGATGAGCGGGCGAAAAGCGCAGGCTGGCTCCGCCTTCGACAATATATTTTCCCAGTCCCAACACAATATTTGCAATACCTTCTTCCGGTTTTTCATTGCCTACAGGATAGAAATTAAGCGAACGGGCAACTCCCGATAATGTAGGATAGAAATGGTCTCCATAACGGCTTCCGACAGCTTCCTGTAATACAAT
The DNA here is from genome assembly GCF_002482385.1 of Dysgonomonas sp. UBA7710. Taxonomy (GTDB): domain Bacteria; phylum Bacteroidota; class Bacteroidia; order Bacteroidales; family Dysgonomonadaceae; genus Dysgonomonas. The sequence continues at coordinate 75,634 of NZ_DLFW01000046.1, forward strand.
AGCCATTTTTTCCTGGTCAATCAGGTTTTGCGTGGCTACCATATATGTCTTGCTATCTCTGTAAAATACAGATGCGTAAACGGCTTTAATCGCTTTTCCTAAAAGCCCCAGCATTTCATATTTATCGGGTAGTAGTGGTATCATATATGTGGAATACACACCTGCAAACGGTTGGTAATGGGAATCTTCCAACAAACTTGATGAGCGTACGGCTACGGGTGCCTTTACCACATCCAGAAATGCCATAAAATCTTCAATCAGGCGGTCCGGCAATCCGGCTTTAAGAAAATAACGGAGAATCTCATCGTCCGGTCTGTCGGATAGAGCTATGGGGTACAAATCGTTTATTTCCATGAATTCATCAAAGAGATCGGTGGACATAACCACTGTACGGGGAATTCTTACTACAATATTCTCGTCATCGTTCAGTTCGGTGTGTTCTTTAACAATGTTATCCATAAACGCGATACTACGGCCTTTTCCACCTATAGATCCATCGCCCATTCGCACAAAATTGGAGAATTCATCGAACCTGTCTTTATCAAAAACGGCTACAATTCCCGAATTTTTGATACGCCGGTATTTTATTATCATATCATAGATGATCTGGCGGGCGTCTTCCACATTGTCGAAGTCAGAAATATCTATTTTCTTCAATCCTTCTGCCAGCGGAAACAGTGCACGGGAATAGAAAAAACGTGAAAAATGGTTGTGGGACATATGGTATACCAGCGAATCGGTTGGTATATTAAATATATTTTTCTGTAAATCCTTTAGGTTGCGGATACGGAATATCTCTTCCTGGGTCTCGGGATTGATAATAACGAAGTCGCCGAAACCGAAATTATTTACAACCTGTTTTCTTAAATCGCGAGGAAAACTTTTCGAGTTTTTATCAATGAAACTGCACTCCAATTCGTCTGCATATACTTTGTTCGTTATTTCGGACGAAGTGAAGACAATCGGTTTGAAACGATCCTTTTCCTTTACCCATTTGGCAAAGTTATAACCAGCCAGTTTGTCCTTCGTCCCCCCATGCATATAGCTCATATCGGTCACTATGCCAAGTATATTATCTTTATATTCGGTATATATCCCGACAGCTTCTTCGAAGGTGCGGGCTAGCATGATTTTAGGGCGGCCACGCATACGCAACATCTGTTGGTGTTCGTTCAGGGCTTCTTTCGAAAATTCTTTCGATTCTTCCATAACTATCTTGAACAGGGTTGGCAGGGCCGATGAATAAAACCGTACCGAATCTTCGATAAGAAGGATGATCTGTACACCTACGCTTTCTGTATCATGTTCGGCATTCATTGCGTCTTCTATCAGCTTTATGATAGCCAATAGTAAATCGGGATTGCCAAGCCAGCTAAATACATAATCTACACCCGACAGGTCTTCCTGCGACAATCTCTTGGTTACTTCTCTCGAAAACGGGGTAAGAACAACAAACGGTATATCATTAAAATGTTCCTTTATATGTTTTGCCGTGGCGAACATATCCGTTTCGTCCATATTCGGCATCTGGATTATGAGTTCATAGTGATTCTCACTAAGTTCGGTCAGAGCCTCTTCTTCAGTAACTACTTGTGTAAAACGTGGCGGATAGTTCAGGTTAAGGGACGTATATTCATTAAAGATCTGTTCGTCGATACGTCCGTCGTCTTCGAGAATAAAAGAATCATATTTGGTTGCTATCAGCAAAACATTATAGATCCGCTTATTCATAAGGTTGGCGAACGAAGTGTCTTTGATACGGAAATCTTTGATATCTGGTATTCGTTTCATAAAAAACAGTTACAGTTATTAGTTACGAGTTGCCAGTCTGTCTTTAATAAAATATTTTCCGGCAGACTTTCGTTTATCAGGATAATATATACGCAACAAATATAATGCAAAAAAAGAAGCCGGATATAAAATCTGCTCAGCTTCTCTTATTCTTTTAATCTATATCTTTTAATATTCTAAACGAAATAAGTCTTTTTTTACTCCATAATAGTATATAAAAAGGGACGGCTTATTTAACCGTCCCTTTTATGAAAAATTGAAGTAATATTAATAAGTAGTGTTTTGAGGGTCAAAATTTGTCCATCCTTTCAGCCAGTTGTCATTATCCGAGTCGCTGGCAAAAGCTCCTGAATAATTTACTATAGTGAAGAATGAATCGTTTAGCGAGGCATCTGTAAATGCACCTAAGCCAAGAACCGGACTTCCTGTAACAGGTCCATAGTTAGGATTGGCTTCTTTGCTGTTAGGCTGTTTCAGTTTGAGGTCCGATATATTATTCAGAATCGTGTTATTGTTGCCTTCTTTTTTAAAGAATGTACTGGAGAATGAAGCTTTTGTAGCGTCGGTAACATTCGTTCCGTCTGTAGATAACTGGTCTGTCCATCCATTAGCCTGCTTGTTGATATCAGAACCTACGATTCCCATTCCGGCGAATACATTATTTTGTAATTTAAGTATGCCGTCTGTAGCCCATGTTTGAGTAGTACCTTTTTGATTGTCTAACAACAGGCCTACCGGATATCCTGTAGCAACGGAATTGAAGAGATTCAGACGTGAGTTGCGGCGAATTTGTATTGCTGCCTGGAATATACCAAGTCTTGATCCATTGTTAGGATTCAGCCCGTCACCTGTAATATACTGTGTGGTATTAGCAAAATCCGTAGTCTGTCCCATTGGGCCTATCAGAGTGACATTACTGAATACGGCTTTAGTATATGGTTCGTCAGTTGTACCATTTGCATTGTTATCGGATTCAAAACCATTTGATAAGGATTGGTCTGCTATTTTCGGATTTTTAACTGACAAAAGGAATTGCAATTTACCTGAATATCCATTGTCTGTATCGAAATCGTCATCCCATCCGTGATATGCTACAAGGTATTTTGCATTTACTGTTCCGCCAAACCACTCAAAGGAATCGTCATTACTATAAGATACCTGTACGTGGTCTATCTGTGTACCGCGACCTACCGATCCCATTGTCAGACCGTTTATTTCCTGATCGGTAGCAAACGGATAACCGGCATATTCTATTCTCACATAGCTAATTACACCTGAATTATCTTCGTCGTTGTTTCCTCCATGCTTGGCGTCTACTCCGCCTTCTATCTGCATTCCGTCTACTATATCAATGTTATTTTTAGCTCTACCGCATAGGATAATACCTCCCCAGTCACCCGGTTTACGACTTCCTTTTGCCTGATTGGATGTAAATATGATAGGTTCGGCAGCAGTTCCTTTAGCTATCAGTTTTCCTCCTCTTTTAGCTATCAGGGCTGCTTTGGTTTCTTTATCTCCTTTTATGACTGTTCCCGGCTCTATCGTAAGAGTAGCTCCATCTTCAATATATACCCAGCCTTTGAGTACATAAGTTCCTTTTCTGATTGTATGGCTTTCTTTTACAAAGAAATTTTGTTCCCCATTACCGATTTCTGTTCCGTTATTAAACAGGATTTGTTCGGTTTCTTCTCCGCCTCCGTTTCCACCATCTGTATCGTCATTGCTATCCGAGCATGCCGGAAACAAAGCTATACATGCAATAAAAAATGCGCTTTTAAATAAACTTAAAGTTTTCATAATCAATATTATTAAAAAATGTTTTACTATTTGATACCTATATGTGTAATTAGAATGAGTATCTAGCTGTTAATGAAATATTTTGTCCGGTTTTATATTCCTTCGTTATTTGCTCCCTCTCTTGAGTATTACCGTCCTTGTCTACAAATTTGGGAAACTGTGCATACTTTGCTTTCGCTGCCAGAATATCTTTTATTCCGGCATTTAGCTCGAAATGTTTACCCAGTTTTTTAGTCACAGTCAGGTCGAGTACATTGCGGGGCATTTCGTACATGTCAGGTATATCGTTGTTGATAGAAGAGCCTGAAGAGGTGGATATGCGCCCGATTCCCACAATACGTTTACCTATAATATTATAAAGCACTGTTGCATTCAGCCCGAGAGCTTCATTCTGATAGAATATACCTGCATTTATCAGATATGGAGATTGTCCCTGCATCGGACGGTCGTAATTCGCTCCCGAGTTTTCTTTAAATTTCACTTTACTTTTAATCAATGAGCCATTGAATGTCAGGGAGAAATCTTTCAGTCCCACAAAATCCAGCTTCTTTTTGATATCTACTTCTATACCGTAATTATCTGCATTATCCGCATTCTTGAATGTATAGATATAGGTTCCCCCTCCGTCAAGGTAGGTCCATTCGATCGGGTCTTTAAAGCGTTTGTAGAACAGGGCTACGGAGAATATTTCCGAAGATGAAGGATAAAACTCGTATCTGATATCGAAATTGTCGATATAAGCAGGTTTCAGATCCGGATTACCCGATACGAAGCTGAACAGGTCGAAGTCATAATATGAAGATGATGATATTTCCCTGAATTCCTGTCTGTTGGTAGAGCGTCCGTATGCTATCCGTACCAGATGGTCGTCTGTAAGATTGTATGACGCATTCAACGATGGGAATATATCCGTGTATGAATAATCTGTTGTCTTCGATTTGTCCCCGGAGATAGTTGTATAGCTTTTCAGCGACATCTTATTATGCTCCAGACGGGCACCCGTATAAATATTGAACTTACTGAACGGGATGTTGAAACCTATATATCCTGCAGCCTGTGTATTCGTACCCGAATAATCGTTAAGTCGGTCGGTATCGTCATAAGCGTATAATTTATCTGCACCATAATTTTCCGGAATCAGTATCCCTGAGATAGCATCCCTGTAACCGAAATCATCGGGCAGATTTTCCGGTATCCAACGGTATTTAAAAAACCGTGTATTGTAATTCCTGTCTCTGTATTCTCCGTATACTCCAGCTTTTACAGAAGGTTTGAAGCCATTGTCGAACGAAAAATCATGTGTATAATTTGTCGATAAAGTATAGCTATATTCGTTCAGCTTATTATAGTCCCGTGTTATATCATTCTGGTCTATTTGGTATTCTTTGTAATGGGCATCTCCGGAATATCCGTTTTCTTCCCAGTTGATAATACGTCTGTCCGGCTGGTTCTTGTTGCTGTAGGAGAAACCTGTGACCCAGTCCAGATTGTCTTTATCGGTTAGGGTATGTTTTCCGGCTAATTGTCCTGAGTAAGCCAGGCGGCTACTGTAGATATATTCGGCCTTGCGTTGTCCGTAAAATCCACTTGTGTTCTGATATCCTTCGCGGTCGGTATATCTGTTCTTCCCTATCTGGTTTACTATATTTCTGAATTCGAAACGATGCTTGTCGTTCGGCATATATATAAGATTGGCTAAAGCCCCTACCCTTGCATCATTATTATACTGATTATCTTTGTATTTAAATGTAAAATATGGTTTGTCATTATCGGAATCATATACGCCGTATCTGGAGTTTTCCATATCTGTATATGTCTTGCTTGTATTGCTATAGTTCAAAGCAGCGATAAGTCCCCACATACTATTGTCCTGTCCGGTATATTTACGGTTGATAACGAAACCTAAACGTTGGTCGGGTAATGGATTTTTTGTCTTTACAGACCAATCGTTATTGAAGCCGTTCTTTGTCAGGTTACTCACCTGCTCTGCATTAGCATTGTCGATTCGTCCTGAATTAAAGGCACTTGACAAGCTTCTCATTCCATCGTCGAAGCCAAGAAAATCTGTTCCGCTGCCTTTGCTGTATTTGAAATCCTTAAACTGAGTCTGAGTATTGATACCGAGACCATAATTCAACTGTATTGAATTTTCGCCGGGAATACCTTTTGTCTCCACCTTAATAAAACCTCCCGAGAAATCAGCCGGCAGTTCCGGTTGCGGTGATTTTACGATCATGATATTTTCTATCTGTGAACTGGGGATGATATCGAATGAGAAAGCACGGGTATCTGCTTCCGAACTGGGGATTGTACTGTTATTTACCCATACATTATTATATCTTTGCGATAATCCTCTGGCTACTACAAATTTATCGTCTATGATAGAAATTCCGGGCACCCGTCTTATTACTTCCGATGCATCCCTGTCCTGACTTTTCGATATTTGTTGTGAGGATACTCCGCTTATAACAGCATTGGATTTCTTTATCGAACTCAGGAGGGATACTTCCGAGTTTATACGGCCTATCGCTACTACATATACTTCGCCCAACGCATGTTCCGATTCCTTCATGGGAATATCTACTATGGTGGGCTCACCTTTCTTTACTTCCACATCTGTAATTTCCATCGGCTGATAAGATAAATAAGATGTTACTATGGTATATTTCCCGGGGGCAACATTAAGTTCGTAGTCACCATTTTCATTTGTTATTACTCCTATCGTGGTGTTTTTTACCGATATGGCAACTCCGGGTAGTGTTTCCAGTGTTTTGGCATCTTTTACCGACCCCTTTATTATTGTCTGTGCCGACAGGGTGTTTGCTGATAGTAATATAAATACCGCAAAAAAAGCTTTTAATAAGTAGTTACGTAGCTTAAACATATTCCTAATTTCCTTGTACATATTTTCTTTGAATTTTACGATACAAAGCACTTGTATTTTTGTTACAGAAACGCTACATAAAAAATAAGGTTGAACAAAGAAATTGTCTCTTTCCTGTTAAGTCCTTTGTGATATTCTTAACAGCGAATACTTCCCTTTTATCAGGCGAAAACGCTTATACATCTATGAAATCTGCCTGTCTGTCGATTAGCGTTGTTTGCCACCCTTCCTCCTCATAATTTTGAGATAGAAATAAAAATATGAAATATGAAAAAGTCGATTTTGGCAATAACATTCATTCTTATGTGTTCCGGTTTGGCCGCACAACCGCCAATGGGCGGAGGAGGCGGTGGCAGACCTCAGGGGGGCCGAGGTGGAGGCCGTCCGCCTATGATGAACGGTCAGGGACAAAACCAGGATAGTTTTATGATAATGGGTATGCCCGAAATCCCGGGTCTAACACTGGAACAACGAGAAAAACTGGGAAAGGAAATAACCAATGAACGTAAGGATATTTCCAAGTTGATGCAGGAAAAGCAGCAATTGAAAATAGATTCCGAAAATCCGGGAATGGCGGAAAAAGAAAGGCAGAAACTTTTCGGGAAGATGGCTAAAATAGATGGAAAAATAAAAAAGAAAGAAGAAAAATATGACAAGAAGTATCGTTCTATCCTATCCGAAGAGCAATATAATATATTCTCCGCTAGTAAGAAGAATATAGAGTTCAGAGGGCAAGGCAGACCCGAAAGGGGCAACAGGCAACAGCCGCCCGCACAAAGACCCGATGATGGCGGAGGCCGTCCGGATATGCCGGATGACGATATGTTTTGATAACTTCATGAATTAGAATTTTATGGACACGTATAATATTAAAAGATTGTTTGGATTGGTAATGGTTGGTGTTCTGATACCAACCATTGCTTTTTCACAAAGAAAATGGACCTTGCGGGATTGTATCGATTATGCACGGCAGGAAAATATTCAGGTGAAAAAATCGGACATTACAGCAGAAACTTACGATGTGGATATTTCACAATCCAAGGCCGCATTGTTCCCTTCCCTCAGCGGAAGTGTCTCACAGCGATATACCAATTCCCAATCGCCGGATGGAAACGGGGATTACAGGTACGAAGGTTTATTCAACGGGCAATATACCCTGAATGCGAACTGGACTGTGTACAACGGTGGAAAAAACAGGAATGATATAAAGCAGGCTCAATTGCAGAAAGAAATGCAGAATCTGAATACCCAGAATACCCAGAACAATATAGAAATAGCTATTACTCAGGCTTATCTACAGATATTATACAGCAGGGAATCGATAAAAAACAATGAAAATATAGTTGCTTCAGATTCCGCTCAATTGGAACAGACTAAAATATTTCTGGATGCCGGTAGTATAACCCGGAGCGAATATGCGCAGGTGGAAGCGCAATACAGTGCCGATAAATATAATCTGGTGCAGGCTCAGAATTCGTTTGAGGTTTATAAGCTGCAATTAAAACAGCTGCTGGAACTTGATTATGACGAAGAAATGGATATCGACTTTCCCAGGATTGCCGACCAGGACATATTATCTTTTATCCCTTCAAAATATGAAGTTTATCAGAGGGCTTTGAATATTATGCCGGAAATTGCCGGCAGCAAAACAAATATAAAACTGGCAGAACTCAACAAATCGTCTGCCAAAGCGGGCTATTTACCGACAGTATCCGTATCGGGAAGTATCGGTACAGGAAATATATTCAACAGCAGTCCCTCATTTGCGACACAGATAGGGCGTAATTTCAATCAGAGTGTAGGACTGACGGTCAGCATCCCTATATTTGATAATAAACAGAACCGGTCGAATGTAAAGAAAGCCGATTTGAATATTCAAATGGCTGAACTGGATCTTATCGATACACAAAAGACATTGCTGTCGACAATAGAAAACCTGTATCAGGATGCAGTGTCGGGACAAAGTAAATACAATGCGGCAAAAGACAAACTTAATTCGGCCAAATTGAGCTATGAACTGGTGCAGGAACAATATGCGCTGGGAATGCGCAATACGGTTGAACTGACGACCGAAAAAAATAATTATGCCAATGCTTTGCAGGATTTGCTGCAAGCTAAATATACAGCGTTGGTAAGTCTCAAATTACTTAATTTTTATCAGGGACAGGAAATTGCATTATAATTATTAATTAATAGTTGACAATTAACTCTTTACAGATTATAAACAACTTGTAACTCGTTTACTCGTAACTCGTAACTAATTATGAACAAGAAATTGAAAAAATACCTGATTATTATAGCCGTAATAGTAATTGTGGCTGCAGGGATATTCTTCCTCCTGCCATCAACAAAAGGTTCTGCGATTATGCTGGATACAGCGAAAGTAGAAAAAGGAAATATCTCTATTGCCGTTACAGCAACAGGTACTATAGAGCCAATAACACTAGTAGAGGTAGGTACACAGGTATCGGGTGTTATATCTAAAATATATGTGGACTTTAATTCAGAAGTCAAAGCCGGACAAGTACTGGCCGAGCTGGATAAGAGGCTGCTTGTGTCGGAACTGGAAAACGCGAATGCCAATCTACAGACAAGACAGGTTGAGCTTACATTACAAAAACAAAATTACGACCGTCAGAAAGGTCTGTGGGAAAAGCAAGCTATAAGCAAGGTAGACTGGGAAAATGCCGAATCGGCATATCAGACGGCACAGTTGGCTGTAACTTCATCGAAGGCCGCTGTACTGAAAGCACAAACCAATCTGGGATATGCAACTATCACATCTACTATCGATGGGGTGGTTATATCCCGCGCGGTAGAAGAAGGACAAACCGTAGCCGCTTCATTCAGCACCCCTACCCTGTTTACCATAGCTAACGACCTGACAAAGATGCGGGTGATCGCCAATGTGGACGAGGCCGATATAGGCGGTGTGAAAGAAGGGCAACGTGTAACATTTACAGTGGATGCCTTTCCCGATGATGAATTTGAAGGAAAAGTAGTACAGGTAAGACTCGAAGCTACAACAACATCGAATGTTGTTACATATGAAGTCGTTATAGACGCTCCGAATCCCGAATTGAAACTGAAACCGGGACTTACAGCCAGTGTCAATATCTATACACAGGAAGAACAAGACGTGTTGGTGGTACCATCTAAGGCTTTGCGCTTCAATCCTGAGCCCGATATAATGAAGAATTTTAAAGACCTGACACTGGGACAGCCTCTGCAGTTCGATCCGAAAGATAAAACAAAGAAAGTAGTTTGGGTAAAATCGGGAAATACACTTTCACCAAAACAGATTACAGTAGGAACTACTGATGGTGTACATGTATCTGTAAAGGAAGGACTTAATCAGGGAGAAGTAGTTGTTACAGGTATTTCGCAAGAGACAAATAGCAGTATGTCCGAGCCTGAAAAAACAAATGGCGAATCGAGTCCGTTTATGCCTCAGCGTCCGGGCGGCAACAGAAGGAGATAATGTAATGAATCAGAATAAGGAAATTATAAGAGTAGAAAATCTGAAACGCGACTATGTTGTAGGCGATGAAACGGTTCATGCCTTGCGGGGTATCAGCTTCAGCATACAGGAGGGTGAATTTGTAACCATTATGGGTACAAGCGGTTCCGGGAAATCTACTTTACTGAATATATTGGGTTGTCTGGATACACCTACAGAGGGAGAATATTACCTGGACGGTATTTCTGTCCGCAAAATGGGAAAGAATGACAGGGCTACATTACGTAACCGTAAGATAGGGTTTATATTCCAGTCTTATAATCTGTTGGCCAAGACTACAGCTGTGGAAAATGTGGAATTACCTCTTATGTACAACCCCGATGTTTCGGCAAAGGAACGCCACCAGCGTGCTATAAAGGCTTTGGAAGAAGTCGGATTGGGTGACAGGCTGAACCATAAGTCCAATCAGATGTCGGGAGGCCAGATGCAACGTGTGGCTATTGCCCGGGCACTGGTGAATGAACCCGTGATAATACTGGCTGATGAAGCTACCGGAAACCTCGATACCCGTACATCTTTCGAAATTCTTTCCGTATTGCAACGTATGCATGATGAGGAAGGGCGTACAATTATATTTGTAACCCACAATCCTGAAATCTCGGCATTCAGCAGTCGCAATATTGTTATTCGCGATGGTAGTATCAAGGAGGATAAATATAATGAAAATATTCAGTCGGCAAAGGAGTTTTTAGCAAAACTGCCGAAAGAAGATAATTAATGAAATAATGAGATAATATGCCAATGTGCCAATTTGAAAGTGAAAAACGAAAAGTGATAAGTGAAAAATATTTTTCGTTTTTCGTCCTTCACTTTTCGTTAAAAAATATCAGCACATTAGTATATTAAAAATTGGCATATTAAAGTTATGAATCTAGTAAATCTATTCAGAATAGCTCTCCGGGCACTGAGCGGTAATAAGTTCAGGGGATTCCTTACTATGCTTGGTATTATAATCGGTGTAGCGGCCGTTATTACTATGCTTGCAATAGGACAAGGCTCGAAGAAGAGTATACAGGACCAGATATCCACAATGGGTTCGAATATGATAAATATCCGGCCCGGAACAGGTCAGTTTGGCGGAGTACGACAGAGCGCATCGAGCATGCAGACACTGAAACTCGAAGATTATGAGGCTATTGTGGAGCAGGCCGAATATATTTCGGCAGCATCACCTGAAGTGCAATCATCGGGACAGGTGATTTATGGAGCTAACAACTCTCCTACTTCCATTTATGGTGTAAACCCGTCCTATCTCGATATCCGCAAATATACTATTTCCCAGGGCGAAATGTTTAGTGAAGGAGATGTTAAGACTTCTGCAAAAGTTTGCGTAATAGGACAGACTGTTGTAGATAATTTGTTTACAAACGGTGAAGACCCTGTTGGGCAGACTATTCGTTTCAACAAAATACCTTTTAAGGTAATAGGTGTGCTTACCTCCAAAGGTGATAATACAATGGGGATGGATCAGGACGACCTGATAATCGCCCCTTATACGACAGTTCAGAAGCGTATTCTGGCCATTACTTACATTCAGTCCATATCGGCTTCTGCCGTAACAGAGGATGCGACAGAGGATGCTATAACAAGTATAGAAAACATTTTACGGCAGCGTCATAAAATAGGTGCGAATGATGAAGATGATTTTAATGTACGTTCACAGAAAGAGCTGATTTCCATGATGAGTTCCACAACGGATATGATGACAATCCTTTTGGCATGTATTGCCGGTATATCGCTGTTGGTCGGTGGTATAGGCATTATGAATATCATGTATGTATCTGTAACTGAACGTACCCGTGAAATCGGGCTGCGTATGTCTATCGGAGCCAAAGGTGTGGATATATTGATGCAGTTCCTGATCGAAGCTATCCTGCTGAGCGTAACAGGAGGGGTTATCGGTGTGATACTCGGCGTCAGCAGTGCTTTTATGGTAAATTATCTGCTGGCATGGCCTATCAGCATCCAGGTATATACTATTGTATTGTCTTTCATTGTGTGTACTGCAACGGGAATTTTCTTCGGCTGGTATCCTGCAAAAAAAGCATCATACCTTGATCCGATCGAAGCTCTGAGATATGAATAAGGTTGAATTATCCCTAGAATTGTTTATCTATACGGTTGTGCTATAAGTACAGAGATATTTGATTTCGTTATTGGTTTTCGGAAAAAGTAACAGTAATAAAATGTGAATAATGTGTTACCTTTGTTACTTTTTAACAAGCAGTAAGTTGAAAATTATATGAGATACGAGATATAAGTTGTTAACTGATGACTGTTCACTGATAACTGAAAAAAACGTTACGTTTGTTACTTTTTAACGAAAAATGGTTAGTAAATGTAAATTCGAGCTTAAGGTATCTAAAGTTAACTTATTGTATTTTAAAATGATATGAACATGAAAAACTTTATAAAAATATTTCCACACATCATTATATGGACGATTGCATTGCTGGTTCCGATATATTTGATTTCGCGTGAAGGAACATTCGATTATAAACCTTATTATAATTATGTTATCCGCATGGGGATATTTGCCATATTGTTTTATGCAAACTATTCTTATTTGATAGAAAAGTACTTGTTCAGCAGGAAGTTTGCTCTTTACGTTATTACAAATATAGCACTTATAGTCGTTCTGGTAATTCTTCAGACTTTTATATCAGAATCCATGCGACCTGATCCGCAGGTAATAGAGAGTATGGAACAAGGCATGCAGAAGAGACCTCTCCATATGGGCCGATTCCCGGAAGGCAAACATGGTGGACCACCAATTCTGATGCGTTTCGTATTCGATTATGTATCCATTATTTTTGTGATAGGGCTCGCTGTAGCAATAAAAACAACTATTCGCTGGTATCGGGATTCTATTAATTTTGAGAAGTCGAAAAGTGTTCAGTTAGAGGCCGATTTGCGTAACTTGAGAAGCCAGCTTAATCCTCACTTTCTTTTTAATACACTGAATAATATATATTCACTGATTGCTATCGATCAGAACAGGGCGCAGGATGCCGTCCATAGGCTCAGTAATCTTTTACGCTATGTGATGTACGATAATGATGAGAAATTTGTTCCTTTGGATAAGGAATTGACGTTTACTCAGAATTATATTGATTTAATGAAGCTCCGTCTTAGTGCTAACGTGAAACTGAATGTGCTGATAGACGGCAAAAGCAGCCATGATATGATTGCGTCATTAATGTTTATCACCCTGATAGAGAATGCTTTTAAACATGGGATAAATAATGGTGAAGAAAGTTTTATCGATGTTAGTATTTTGGTAGATCCGGGAAAAGGAGTGCTTTGTACAGTGGAGAACAGCCTTGTGGAAAGAGAAGAAAAAATGAATATGGAAGAGCATAATTCCGGTATTGGTTTGACTAACCTGTCCAAAAGGCTCGATCTTTTATATCCTAACAGGCATGAATTTATCGCAGAGAGACGGACAAATAGTTTCTTTACTTTATTAAGGATCGATTTTGGGAAAGAAAAGAATATATTATGAAACTGAAATGTGCAATAATAGACGATGAGCCTTTAGCAATAGATTTGTTGAAGACATATGTTGCCAAAACTCCCTTTTTGGAATTGACCGGGACTTTCAATAATGCTTTGTCTGCTATGGATACGATAAGCAACGGAAAAATAGACGTATTGTTTCTGGATATAAATATGCCTCAGATAACGGGTCTGGAATTTTCCAAGACCCTCCCTCCTACTACAAAGATTATATTTACAACTGCGTATGACCAGTATGCTATTGATGGTTTCCGGCTAAATGCACTGGACTATCTACTGAAACCAATTAATTATACAGAGTTTCTGCAAGCAGCAAATAAAGCATTGGAATGGTTTAAGTTGACAGCCGCTTCATCAAATGATAATGCAGCATCCTCTGCTACAAGTATATTCGTGAAATCGGGTTACAGAATGGAGAAAATAGAGTTTGACGATATTCTCTATATAGAAAACCAGAAGGATTATGTAAAGTTCCATCTGGAAAATCAGAAGGAGCCGGTTAGTTCGTTGATGAGTATGCAGTCGCTGGAAGAAAGGCTACCTGCGAAACAGTTTATGCGGGTGCATCGCTCTTTTATAGTTAATCTGGATAAGATAAAAACAATAGAAAGAAACTGTATTGTGTTCGGAAAAGAATATATTCCTGTGTCAGAATCATATAAGGCAAAATTCATGGATTTCCTCAACAAGCATTTCTTCTGATGATACAGATTTATTGTAAAAAAGGCCATTATTTATTTTGGAATTAGAAAAAAGTACATATCTTTGCATCGCTTTTGAGGAAAAGCACAGTGTTAGGATAAACACTGGAGAGATGGCAGAGTGGTCGATTGCGGCGGTCTTGAAAACCGTTGAACTGCGAGGTTCCGGGGGTTCGAATCCCTCTCTCTCCGCCAAGATAAGATGAAAAATGAAGTAAAATCCTGAAATTCAATGAGTTTCAGGATTTTTTATTTTCTGTAAAGTGACAAAAAATGGCAAATTCGGGGACAGTGGTAAAACCGAAAAATTGTCCCCGATTTAGATTATTTCAGTTCTGCGAGTTGGCTTGTTCAATTGTTAAAGCTTTTGAGTGACATTTATTTATTAGGAGTATTCCATTTATACGTTTTGTTGCATGTGATATTAACTGTCTGATTACCAATTTGCATACGGAAATCGCCCTGTTCCAGAATCCATTTTCCATCGGCACCGACAAAAGCCAAATCACTGCCTTTGATAAGCATCGTGACTGTCTTGGTCTCCCCGGGTTGCAATTCAACCTTCTTGAATGCTCGCAATCGGCGACTTTCCGGAGTAAGTGATGCCACTAAATCGCGGCTGAACAACATAACAACCTCTTTTCCGGCACGTGCTCCGCTATTGGTAACATCTATAGAGAAGTGGAGTTCATTTTCTGCAGTAAAAGAAGTCACATTTGTCTGGAAATTGCTGTATTCAAACGTCGTATAGCTAAGGCCATATCCAAAAGGCCATTGTACAGAGATAACTGCATCGTAGTCGTATGCGCCTTCCATCTTGTCCATCTCTTCACTTACTCTGTAGTCATAGGTGGTAAGTTCTGCTTGGTTGCGCGGATATGTGTATGGCATCTTGGCACTAGGATTGACATCACCCGCCAGAATATTAGCTAGTGCGTCGCCACCATAGTTTCCTGGTAACAGAATATTTATGATACCGCTTGCCAGCGGTTCTAGGTCATTGATGATACGAGGTCTACCCTCATTGAGTATCAGTATAATGGGCTTTCTTGTAGTGGCCAGTGCTTTTACAAGATTACTTTGGTTAGCTGAGATAACGAGATCTGAAAGGTTCCCTGGTGTTTCACAATACGAGTTTTCACCGATACAGGCAATGATGATATCTACATTGCGCGCGGCAGCGACTGCTTTTTCAATCTCCGGTTCATTCTCTTCCGTGTAACCGCCTTCAGGCTTATAGGTTACTCCTTGCTCCAGACGGACATTGTCTACGCCAAATTTGTTGGAAAGCGCCTCATAAATGGTGTTATACTTGCCGGCAAACCTGTCGGCTAAATGTCCTTGCCACGAATAGCTCCATCCTCCGTTCAAACAGCGCATTGAATTGGCATTAGGACCGGTTACGAGAAACTTTTTACCTTTTACAAGTGGTAGTATGTTATCCTTGTTTTTAAGCAAAATTTGCGATTCTTCAGCCGAGCGAAGTGCTAGTTCGGCATGTTCGCTACTGCCGAAAAGCGGATAATCTTCAGATAAAGTATTGGGGCATTCAAACAGGTTTAAACGAAACTTGAGCCTGAGAATACGACGAACGGCGTCATCAATGCGGCTCATCTGCACTTTGTCCTCTTGTACCAATTCTTTCAGCAAAGTACAGAAACTAAGGTCGTAAGGTTCCATTGCCATGTCTATACCTGCATTAATGGCTATTTGGATAGCCTCTTTCTTATCTGCCGCAATATGTTCGCGTGTATACAGATTGTTGATATCAGCCCAGTCGGTTATCAACATACCGTCCCAATTAAGGTCTTCTTTTAGCCACTTTGTTAGCAGTTCATAGTCGGCATGTACTGGTACTCCGTTAATAGAGCCGCTGTTGACCATGATAGTCAAAGCTCCGGCTTCAACACATTCCTTGAAAGGAGCAAAACACTTTTCTCGCAGGTCTGAAACAGATATGTAAGCCGGCGTGCGGTCTTTTCCGGTGCGCGACATGCTGTATCCCATATAGTGCTTTACAGATGTGGCGACACGGTCGGCCGGAATATGATTGGGGTCGTCGCCCTGATAACCACGAACAGCAGAACTGCCCATTATCGAATTGACCAGACAATCTTCGCCAAAGTTTTCCCAAACTCGTGACCACCGCGGGTCACGCGCCATATCTACTGTGGGAGAATAAGTCCACGGACAATTGGCTGCACGGGTTTCATAAGCAGTGACACGTGCTGCCTCGTACGCCAGTTCAGGATTGAATGAAGCAGCTATATTAATGTTCTGTGGAAAAAGAGTTCCATCTAATGTATAGGTAGTACCATGAGTCTGATCCAGCCCATAAATACATGGAATACCGATCTCTTTCATCGATATAGCTTGTATTTTACCGATAATTTCCTGCCATTTCTCCCTGTTTTGTGCAACAGGTCCCGGAGCATTGAGAAATGAACCCACCTTGAACTCCGCAATAGCCTTGTTGAGTTTGCTATCGTCGAGTTTGAACTCACCATCCTCGAAATCCCCCAATACATCAATGGCAAGTTCTGTCATTTGACCTATTTTTTCGTCTAATGTCATGTTTGAGAGGACTTCATCTACTTGTTGCTCTATCTGGGAATCCTTAGGAATGGCAGGAGGAGCTACCTGCGTAGAGCAGGCAGCCATTGCCATTATAGTTGAGATTAATAGTATCTTTTTTAGTATCATATCAGAAAATATCATTCTTTTAGCAATTATTATTGTACAGTTATCATATCCACATAGTAGCCATGGCCTATACAAAGGAATCCGTCTTCTGCCTGAATTTTATCCAGTACTGCCTGTGTGAGTAATACCGTCTTCACGCCGCCTTCCGAGAATTCGATAACAGAAGTGCCCGGTAAATCATCCCACCATCCACTGGTTGTACGCAACTGATGATATACATCTTCGGAGGCTACTGAATAGTGGATACTCAAGGTAGCTCCAGCCTTTATGGTGGCAAATACATCTTTGCCGATCAGGTTGAACATTTTATTAGGGTCACCATCAGGACGGTCCCATGATACATAGTGATGCCCTTGCCAAAGCACAGTTTCAGAAGATACAGTGACTGTTTGTTCTATAGTAATGCCCTTGGTACTATAGAATTGGACATTTTCTCCGTTTTTTGTTTTTCCTGTCAGTTTATATTCTCCATCTGCAAGAGACGGGCAGATAATTGTAATTTCTATAGCAGTCTGTTGTGTGAACTCAGAGATAGCTTGTCCGCCAAACGTCAATGAAGCGATCTGGTCGAGGTTGATACCAGTCATTACCCATTCTCTGTTGGCGTTGGTACGGTCGGCTCCAGATGTAATAAGTGCAGCATTGGAAACTTTAACAATGTTTCCGCCAAACTCACTATCACCTGTATCTACAAGAACCACGCGATGTTCGCCTTCTGCCAGATCGTTTGGCACGTTATATTCTATATAACTTCCGCTCTCGGACTCAATATAGCTAATGTCAGTGATGGTTTTTCCGCCAATAACAATGCTTTTCACCTTGTTGAAGTTATCACCATAGAGGCGAGCCGTTGTGCCCGGAGCAATGATACGTTCAAATCCGACTTCCGTTGCCCACGGATCATCAGACAGAGGATTAACTTGTATGATACCCTCGCGATAGGTTGACTTACCGACCTCGGTTGAGGCTACTACCTTAAATTGATATGTACCGGCTTTAAGGTTGATATCGAGCATTGTTCCGGTCTGCACTTCATGACCATCAATTTGCCATGATATGTTGGTATGATCTGCCGGAGTAACTGTCAATTTCATTGTAAGATTCGCATCGCGGCTAATATTGGCGATAACGGGCAAATTACCGCTTTCATGGTCGGGGAAGATGGGATCGAGTATTCGCGGTTCATCATCGGCAGTAGCTGTCGAAAACGGATCTTCGTTACTGCAAGCTGTGAAGGTAAAGCCCATAGCCAGCAAGGTAAGCAGTATATAATATATCTTTTTCATATTTGACTTTTATTTTTTTATAATTACTTCGTAATATCCCACCATACTTGTGTGTTCCAACTATCGGCACCACCCATGCGGTTCAAAGCCTCATCATAACTTGCTTTGTTGTAAGACGATTCAAGTACAGGGTAGCAAAGACGTGCGGGAATTTCAGAACCGCCAGTAAGGAATTGGCCGAAGCCATAATCTGCCGGTGATTTCAGTTTTGGATAGCCTGAGCGGCGAATATTAGCCCAAGATTCGGCAGGATTAGTGAAGTGAAGAATCCATGCTTGTGTGTTAATGGCTTCCTTTTTCTGCTCATTGGTATAGCCTATACCAATGTTCGGGAAAAACGTTTCGAAATCATCATTAGAAACGACCTCACAATCATAATTATCGGAAAGGAAGTTCATTGCTGCACGTACACCCTGTTTGTAAAGATCGTTAACTGAAGCATTTCCAACATTCCATCCTTTCAAACTGGCCTCTGCCAATAAGAATTTCACTTCTGCCGAAGTCATCACTACACCCGGATTATCACCTTTGAGGAAGTTATTGGCGAGTTTTGGTTCAGTTTCACGAGCTACACTGGCAGAAATCGAAGGATTATTCTCGGCCAGTTCTTTCAATATATCGCTATCGTAGCCCGACGGCCATGGTTCCCATGAGTAAGCTCCCGGATCACGTGGCTGGAATTTGATGTTTTTGGCAATCATCTCATCGGTCAAATCAATACGATTATCAGGACTAGTGGCACCCATCAGACCGTCGTAATAGCAACGAGCAATTTTAAAAGTACGAGGGTCGCCGGTATTATAGAGTTGATTGAAGAATGTAGAGCATAGGTAGCTTGGATTATTGGCAGGGTCGTTACCGAAAAGTAGCTGTGACAAAGCATTACCACGATAATCGGTATATGCTTCCTGTCCAAAGCTGAATGATATATTCATATATTTGATAAGCGCATCGTCTGCTGCACTTTCAAAAACGCCTCCATCAGCCTGCAGCGCGTTCTCAAATTCTTCCTGACCTTTTTGTGGAGCGGCATCGGAGATTCGCATGGCAAAGCGCAAGCGAAGCGAATTGGCCAGTTTTTTCCATTTTGCCACATTACCATTGAAAATCACATCACCCGTGATCTTATCCTTACTTGCGTCAAGATTTGCAGCGGCAGCACTCAATTCAAGGAAGAATTCGTTGTATATTTCCTCCTGTTTATCATAATGAGGAGTGTATTTTCCTTCAAGCAAACCCTTACCAGCCTCACTGTAAGGAACGTCTCCATAGATGTCGGTAATGATTGAGATGAGATAAACTTTGTATATGCGTAGAGCAGAATTGATATTTACTTTGTTGGGATCATCGGTAGTGCGATATTCGGCATCGGTGATGTTTTTGATGGCATTAGCATAGAAGAATGTCCATATGCGGCTCATCTCTGAGTTATCTTGTGTATGACGACCTCCATAGTTTGTGGTATTCCAGCATCCCATAAGGTGCTGATTAAATGCATAGAGGTAATTGCGGTAAATTTCTACCATATCGAGGCTGCCATAAGTCTGTAACTGCGCAGTAGTGAGCTGTGCATTAGGGTCAATAGAAGCTGCCTTTGATGGGTCGGTATTCATGTTTTCCATATACTCATCACTACATGCAGTAAAGAGTATGGTACACGCCATCAGTATTATTGTAATATATTTATTGTATTTCATTGTATATATTCTTTATAAATGAATTGAATTTGATACCCTTTTAGAATTTTACATTGACGTTGAAGCCATAGCTCTTGCGCGATGGCAACGAACCATACTCAAGCCCCATTCCTGTAGTATTATTATAATTGGAATCCGGGTCAATATTAGGGATATTCTTCCATACGATGAATGGGTTGCGTGCAACAAATGAAAGAGTGAGACCTTTCACAACATTCTTCAACCATGGTTTTGGCACATTGTAACTCATTGTAATTTCACGGCATTTCACATACGAGTTGTCATAGATAAACATCGATGGAGCATTTCTGCTGACGCTCATCCAGTACTCTTCAGGATTGATGTACATATCGTTTGCACGATAAGTACCATCACCATTGTCAATCACGCCGGGAGCTATAAAACCACCTGTCGGGTTCCATGCAGAAGAACCTTTGGCGATACCGGCGGCCTGGCGCTGTTCTTCTGACTTGTACCATCCCTCACGTCCTTCAAGCGTTTCTTTACTCTTACCCGACTCGTAGGTAGCCCGGGCTGACATAGAGTAGAGGTCGGCACCCACTTTTACATCGAAGACGGCTGAGAGTGATAGATTCTTATAAGTGAAGGTAGTGACGAGACCACCCGTCCAATCCCACGAAGCATTACCCAGAACATGATTACTTTTGTCATACTGAGGTAAACCTGTCTGTGGATCGATGAGAATGTCGCCATTTTCGTTACGCTTGAAGTCAGGGCCAATAATAGATCCAAAGTTTTCACCCACTTTGGCCGCTACCTGCACATCTAGCCATGCGGCTTTTTCTAATTCAAACATATCCATATCGTCAACAAGTTTTTTCACTTTGTTGCTATTCTTTGAAAAATTCAGGTTCAAATCCCAAGAGAAGTCTTTAACTTGAACAGGACGTGTATTGAGCCCAATCTCTATGCCTCTATTCTCTATTTCGCCTGCATTGATCAGGCGGCTGGTGTAACCTGTTGTCCATGAACTGGCCATACCCAGAATCTGGTTTCTACTGTTTTGTGTATAGTAGGTGAAGTCAAGGCCAACACGATTTTTCAGGAATTTCATTTCCAAACCTATTTCAAAGGAATTGGTCTTTGTCGGTTTCAGTTTCTGATTAGGAATCGTGTTATTGTTGATATAGCCAATGGTGTAACCGGGGTAAGTGAATTTTGATTTTGTATACACCAGACCTAACTGATAAGGGTCAGTATCACTACCTACCTGTGCCCAGGACATACGAAGTTTTCCATAAGGCATAATATTGTCCAACTTGGCCAGTTCGGAGAATACGAAGCTGCCTGAGAATGACGGATAAACATACACGTTATTTCCTATAGGCAGGGTTGATGATTGGTCACCACGCAGGGTAGCATCAAGGTAGAGCATGTGTTTCCATCCCATATTGACTGCTCCATAAACAGAGTTGATTTGCTTGCGGTAGCTATTCGGCTCAACACTTATTTCATTGAAGCTCATCAGAGTCACCACATCGCGGATCTGCATATCTTGTGCTGTAGTTATAGTAGTCAGGTTATTTACTTTATAAATGTTGCCGCCAAGTGTAGCATTGAGGTCAAAATCGCCCCACCTGTTGTTGTAAAGAGCGAGCACTTCAAAATTGTACATGCGGTTTCGGAAGTTACTAATTTGAAGACGTCCGGCTTCAAACCCTGGCGTGGTAGGGGCTTTGTAGTCCTCGAAAGCAAACCAGTTAAGTTCGGCTCCTACCGTTCCCTGCAATTTCAGACGTTTGCTGATATTCCAGAGGGCTTTGCCATTGAAACGGAACTGGTCTTTTTTAGAACTATTGGAATTCTTATATACATCCCAATATGGATTTACGTTGTAAGGGTCCATACCGTTCCAATTAGAATATTCTCCATTTTCGTCCTGATAGGTTTTCAGCCATTTCTGGTCATAAGAGGTAGCCAGAGTCATCAGGTTTTTACCGATATTTGACTTACTGTCGCCTAATGCAGGGCGGTTCTTCACATCTTCACGCGTATAGTTGGCGCTGAAGTCGAGATCTACTTTGGATAGAGTAGTGTTGGTACGCAGGTTGAAGATGTCGCGGCTCATGTGAGTCTTTGGTACGATATCTTTGTTACGCATATCGGTATAGGTAAAGCGCACACCCGTATTGCCACTATTTGTATTGACAATGGCGGTATTAGTGGCTGTGAGTCCTGTACGGAAAAAATCCGAGGTGTTGTCAGGTATGATGAGGTAGGGGCGCTCTACTCCGTCAAAATATTTTAGCATGTTACTTCCGTCTGCTTTAGGACCCCAGCTTTTGTTAGTGTTGGATACAGCATCGATGCTATAGGTTCCGTTACTGCCCATGCCATATGTTTGCTGTATATCATTCCATTTGGCTAACTGTGTATCGAAAGTCAATGTCCCGTTATATTCTACATTGTATTTGTCTTTTTCGTTAGCCTTCTTGGTGGTGATAAGGATGACACCGTGACTGGCGCGGCTACCGTACAGCGCAGAGGCGGCTGGGCCTTTTAATACAGACATATTCTCAATATCATCGGCATTAATGCTTGAGATACCATCTCCAAGGTCAAAACCTCCGGATGTTCCGGCACTGCCATAATTGGTGTTGTCGAGGGGTACACCATCAATAACATACAAAGGCTGATTGTTACCTGTCATTTCAGTGCTACCGCGCAGGATGACTCGGGTGGAACCGGATGGTCCGCCTGCAGTCTGGCTGACTACCAACCCTGCCACACGGCCAGCCATAGAATTGATAACATTGGTTTCTTTTGCCTTTGTTAAGGCATCACCTTTTATTTCATCCACGCCATAGCCCAACGCCTTACGCTCCCTCTTAATACCCAGTGCCGTAACTACTACATCATCAAGCATTTTGCTGTCTTCTTCTAAAATAATATTTAGCGGCTCACGACCGGTTTTCACCTCCTGAGTCTTATAGCCTATGTAGCTGATGACAAGAGTGGTGCCAGGCTGAACATTCAAGCTAAACTTACCATCTGTATCAGTCATTATTCCGTTAGTGGTACCTTTTTCTACAACAGATGCTCCGATGATAGGTCCAAGATTATCTTTTACTGTTCCTGTGACTTTATTGTCTTTTTGTTCAATTGCAGACTGATCCGGTTTTGCTGCTTTCATTTGTAGAACGCTTCCCAACAGGCAGAGAAACAATGTTCCACAGAACAATGCATACTTACAATTTCTTACTTTCATAGAATATATAATTAAGATTAATAGACTTTTACCCAATCGATATACATATGTACTTTTTCTCCGTCTTTCAGCGCTGTGATATCGTTTATGTTGTGGATTCCGGGAAAATCACCTCCTACAGCAAGATTGAATAAGATATAGAAGTTGTCTTGGAAATATTCATAGCGTCCACTGATTTTGCTGATGTCAAAAGAGCGGAATTTGATGTTGTCAATAGTTATTGTGAGGCTATTTTCGTCCCGATCTAATGTATAGGTATGATATTTTCCGTCTTGCAAATTGTTAACGACATTTGCCGCATGATATTCTTGCCGGTGGGTTTCGACATTCTCCCCATAATGAATAGCTGTGTTTACAAATGTCTCAGAAGTGCCCGAAGCTATTCCGTTATGCTCACCCATTTCCATGATGTCAATTTCTCCGCATTGTGGCCAATGCTTATCATTATCTCCCATCATCCAGAAGGCTGGCCATAAGCCGTTGCCAGTTCTGGGTAGTTTTATGCTTGCCTCTATTCTTCCATACTTGAAACTCTTTTTTCCTTGAGAATTTACCCGTCCGGAGAAAATCTTGTTTCCTTTCCGTTCAGCTGTCAGAATCAGAACTGATTTACCATCGTCCATACCAACTGATACATATGCCGGATCGTAGGCTTGCAACTCATTATTGACCCATCCAGGTTCATGGACCTCTTTCGTCCATACATTTTCATTGAAGGAGTTAAAATCGTCTTTGAAAAGAAGTTTTTCCGGTTCTTCTGGTTCTGTATATCCATCGTTGGAGGAGCAGGCTTGCTGCATTGAACACATTGATAATAGTAGTAAAATTATTACCTTTCTCATATTACAGATAGTTTAAGGTTAAACTTATTTTTCATAGCTGTTTGGGATAATAGACCGTAATAAAATGTCTCTTTCATATTGGGACATTTATTTTACTGCTTTTTCCTTAAAGCCTGATACAAAGATGATAATAGTAAATAATAACAATGGGCAGATTGCTGACATATAAGGTTTGATAGCTGACAATTTTTATGCTCAGCCTTGTATTACGTAGACGAGTAAATACAAATTAATATGATCTGTGTTTTCTGTGTCCGGATTTTATTCTGAGTATTTGCTAGGCTGGACACCAAATTGTTTTTTAAATAATGAACTAAAGTATTTTGTGTTTACAAACCCCGTATCGGCAGCAACTTCAGTTACGTTTCTACCTTCTTTTAATAGTTCGGCTGCTTTTTGGAGTCGTATGATGCGGATGAATTCTTGCGGCCCTTTCCCTGTCAACGATTTGAGGCGACTGAAAAAAAGTGTTCGGCTCATGGCCATTTCACGACATAGGATATTGATGTTAAAATCAATGCTACTCATGTTTTCGATTATAAGTTGAGTCGTTCGTATGATAAACTGACGATCTCCTTCCGACATGATGTTCAGAGATGATTCGTCAACTTTACTCTCATGAACTTCCTGATTTTCTGCTATCTCTTCACTTTCTTTATTGTCTGTGTGCCTCTTGTTCGACTCAACCTGTTCAATGGCTTGTCTCATGAAGAAATCCCTTTGCCTATTCCTGTTTTCAATTAGTCCTTTTACCTTCAACTTCAGAATTTCAGTACTGAAAGGTTTGGGAATATAGTCATCCGCACCTTTTTTTAATCCTTCAACTGTGGCATCATGGTTGACTTTTGCTGTTAGTAGAATGAATGGGATGCCTGATGTATTGGGGTTGTCTTTGACTAACCTGCAAAGTTCGTCTCCTTGTATTCCCGGCATCATAACGTCGGACAGTATTAAATCAGGGTACTCGTTTGAAAGATAGGATAGGGCTGCTTGTCCGTCAGATACATCAATCACCCGGTAATCATGTTCAAAAGTTTTACGTAAGTAATAGCGGAGAGCTTCATGATCCTCTACTATAAGCAGAATATCTCTGGTTAGCTGCCTGCTTGTATCTTTGATTTCTTTGTTTCCATATTTTGCAAAGTCTATAGTCTCAGTAAGTAAAACTTTCTTTGAGGTATTAGTTTGTTTTGGTGTTGGTACAGTAGAGGCATCGGTCCTTCTTAATGTTACAGTAAAGATACTTCCTTTATTTTCTTCAGACTGAAACGTAATCTTTCCATGCAGCATCTTCACAATACGATGCACTTGTAAGAGCCCAAAACCTGCTCCATCCTCCTGAGATCCCCGTGCATTTTCCGCCCTGTATACATCCGAAAACAAATGTTTCCATTCTTTCTTTGGAATACCAATGCCGCTGTCTTTAACTTCTATAATTGCTTTTCGTTTGGTACAACTTAAACTTAAACAGACATCGCCCTGCGGCATAGTATATTTGCAGGCATTGGAAATAAGATTGTCAAGTAACATCTCTATGATGTGCCTGTCAGCCATAATACGAATATCTTCATCAGGTAAAGACAGGGTTAAGTTTAATTGTTTTTTATCGCAAAGCGGCTGAAAACTAGCAGCTTCTTCTGCAAGAATATCATTAAGGCTCAATGGGTTTAATACAAGCTGTTGCTTATAGGTATCAACTTTCTCAAATTCGAGTAGTTGTGTGATGAGCGTATAGAGTTTTTGAGTATTGTTGCGTGCCAGTTCCAGAAAATAGAGAGATTTGCCGGAGAGTCCCTCCTCTTTTCTCATATCTTCCAGTGGTGCCATGATAAGTGTCACTGGTGTCCTGATGTCATGCGCAGTATCAATGAAGAATCGTATTTTGTCTTCATCATATTTTTTCTGAAGTCGATTGCTATTATATCGTAAGATGAAGTAAAAAATAGTACCTGCAATACAAATATAAAACAGCCATGCCCACCATGAATTCCACCAAGGTTCCGACACATTCAATATAAGCGTTCTTTCGGATATTATTTCTCCATTACTTTGGCGTAAGCTGCGCACCTTAAGAATATAAGAACCCGGAGATACATTTGTGTATCGCACCATACCATTGGAGGATATACTACTCCATGATTTTTCGTATCCATCCAGAATGTATTGATAGGCAATATCACGTTGAAATCGATAATTGATTGACTCAAATGTAATTGCAAATGAGTTGTGAATGTAATCAAGTTGGACTGTACCATTAGTCAACATGTCATAAATGACAGGGCGTAAACGTTCTTCTTCATCAGTACTCAGATATTCTATCGTTAGTCCGGTAAATCTTAATGGAGCCTGATAGTTTGTTGCAGCAATGGCATTAGGTGTGACGCAGACAACACCATTTGTGCTACCATAGATAAATCTTCCGTCTGCAAGTCGAGTAAATGAGGATTTGTTATATTCTTTGTTTATATCACCCAGGTAATTAAGATTCGACACCTTGAAGTTTTCTACTAATGCAAGTCCTTTTCCTGTGCTTACCCATAAACGTCCCCTGGAATCTCGCTGCAGACTATATACATCATCAGATGGAAGTCCCTCTTGTGTGGTGAGCATCCTCAATTCCCGAGTACGCATATCATACAGGTTTAGTCCACCTCCTTCGGTACCAAGCCAAACAGTGCCATCGCCATTGAAAAGCATAGAAATGATATATGCACTGGTATTTTGATTCTGAAATTCCTGGAATGTAGCATAGCGTTGTATATTCCCGCTATGTTTGTTCACCAGGCAGAAACCATTAACAGTGGCTACTGCTATCTGGTTATGCTCTACCACTTCTATGGAGTGAATCCATTTTATATCGTATGATTGTATATATCGTCCCTCTTTATCCATCATCAGTAGATCTCCGTCCAGACCTCCCACCCAAAAATCTCCATCCATATCCTGCTTTATGGAAAATATGTAATTTGTTGTAAGCACTCCCTGCTGTTTGGTGAGATGTCGTATAATTTGTCCCCTGCTGTTCAGAAGATAGATGCCATCCCCATAAGTCCCTGCCCATACTGACCCCCCTTCACCTTTACACAAAGTGACTATTACATTGCCTTTTAAGCAATGACTCCAGGTGTGGGAAGATGCATCCAGTATGCTGATTCCATCATCGGTAGCAAACCAAAGGTCTCCATTGATATTCTCTTCTATATCATCAACGTTATTATTGGCTAATGATTGTGAATTCCCTCTTTCATGTGCTAATACTGTAACAGGGTATCTCGACAGGATGGCGACGGATACGCCTCCAGAATAGCTTCCTATCCAGATATTTCCCTGACGGTCTTTGGTGATGGCATATATACCGTTGCCTAATAAAAAAATATCGGTACTGTCTTCTGTACTCATTAACCGATGAGCTTTTTTCGAATCTCTATCTACTGTATACACACCTCCACCATCTACCCCTACCAATACTGTATGGGAGTCATAACTTGTAATAGCTCGTATTGGGTTGAGAAAACTGAAATTTTGCTCTTTCAGAGGAAGCAGAGAGGAAGTATTCAGGTTCATTACCCATAAGCCATTATTGACTGTCCCTATCCAGAGTTCATTTTTAACGACGTCGCAAAATAATGTCTGTATGTCCTTTCCGTTTGCCAGCCAGCGTGTCTCGCTTAACTTGGAATGCAAGAGCTGTAATACTCCCATAGAAGTGCCGACAAAAAGAAATTCACCTGTAGAAACAATATCATTTACATATTGTTTCGGAACAATAGAAGTAATACGACCATCTGCCTCTTTCCTATATAGTCCACTGCTTAGTCCGAACCAGAATGTCCCTTTATGGTCTAGGCATAGCTTATTAAGTATGATTTCTCCACTGATGTATTCTCCCAAATATAAGTCTTGTTCAAAACAGTCATTTTGAATGGAATAACGGTATATCCTTCCGGTATGGTCGTATGCCCACAGCCCGCCATAACGTTCATTGTACAGCAAACGAAGTCTGCGCCCAGCCATATCGCCATAATGAAAGTCACCCGGCAAGGTATAGCTTTTTATGGTTTGACCGTTATAGCGGTCTATTCCTACTTTTGTTGCAATCCATATTACGCTATGATTATCTTCAACAATAGAAAACACACGTTGACTACTAAGGCCTTCGGAGTAACCGATATGCCTGATATCAAACATACTGTTGGTTAATTCAGCTTTGGCTGTTATGCCGATTATCCATAATATTATAGTAATAGCATATTTCAAGAATAACCTCATAGCTCGAATAAACATATAATAGATGAATAAAAACGAATAACCTGCCTCCCATTTAAGAAATTACCTAAAAAGGATGTATGGTTAATATTATTATACTTGACAATAAGAACATTTATAAAAATGCGTCATTATGCTAATCCAAGATAAAGTTATAGAAATTTATTGTATCGCAGGCGATTCTTTTAAGGAATTACACAGCAAATCAAGAAAGTCGAATGGTACTAAACTTGTTGTGCCCTTTACAAACAGAAAGAAGCATAGGGCTGAAATCTATTTATATCAGAGGCTTTGGAAAGCCCGTATTCGTATACTAAAATAAAAAAACTTATGCCTCAAATTATTATTTATTTTCTGAAATATAGTATTGTTTTTCTGTTTCTTACCGATTGATTTTTATTCGCTGTTATTGACGAATAAAACTACAAAATATTTCCTGTTATCATAAATCCGGTTCCAAAATCGTCCGTTTTACGGAACTGTTTTTTTGAGTGAAATATAGGTCAGAATTCAGTTCTTTTTTCCGTCGTATTTATTAGTTTTATAAATAATGATTTAATATGACTAATATGGTCGTTGGTTATACGCGGGTATCCACTCGGGAACAGGGCTGAATCTGCCACTCCCCGCCTATTCTTCCAAATTATTGCTTTTCCTGAAATTCTTCGGGGTATCCTGATATAATTCTTTGAAACATTTGATAAAATAATGAGCCTGACTAAAACCTGTAAGATAAGCAATTTCCGAAATGGATAAATCTGTCTCTTTTAGCATATTTGCAGCTTTTCTCAGACGAATATTTCGGATAAATATATTGGGGGTTTCGCCTATCATCAGTTTAAACTTGCGATGTAAAACAGTCTTACTCAGATGCATTTCTGCCGCGAATTCATCTATTTTGAAATTCTCATCCATCAGATGTTCCTCTATTATACGGATTGCTCTTTGTAAAAAATCATCCTTGGGTTGAATTCCGGCATTATCGCTCTGAGGCGATAGCAGATCTGTAATAATTTGCTTTCTGCGCTGCTGACGTGTTGCATACACATTCACCATCTGTTTGATAAGTATTTCGGGGTCGAACGGTTTTTTTACATAAAAATCCGCACCTGATTTATAGCCCTGCATTTCATCTTCAGATGAAGATTTTGCCGATAGCAAGATTACAAATATATCTGAATACATCGGCGCATTCTTTATCGTAGAGCAAAGTGTCAGTCCATCCATTTCAGGCATCATAACATCCGACATCACTATTTCGGGAAGATTATTTTTGATAAAATCTAATGCCTCTATCCCATTCGATGCCACAGCCACATCGAAATGTACCGCCAATTTCTTCCTTAGATAGTCACGTAACTGATTGTTATCTTCAACTAATAAGATGGTGAAAAGATTATCTCCGTCGGTATATTCTTTCTCTTCCTGTAGAGGCTCTGACTCTTCTATTTTTTTCGCAGGCAAATTGATCGTTATAGTTGTTCCCCGGAGAGGTGCCGATTTTATTTCGATGCCACCTCCCATCATGTGTATAAATTTACGGGTAGTATATAGACCAAGTCCCAATCCCTGAGAATTATTATCTTTCTCTTCCTGATAAAATTTCTCAAACACTTTATCCTGATTCTGAGCATCTATTCCGATTCCTGTATCACACACTTTCAGATAGAAGATATCTGATAATTCATCATAGTTGAGTAACACATCTATATCCCCTCCCTCTTTTGTAAATTTGAGAGCGTTGCTAATCAGGTTGTACAGAATTCGTTCAAGCTTGATGGTATCAATAGAGACAAACAACCGCGAAATATCCGGCTTGTAAGATAATTTTACGCTATTTGACTTCGCCAGATAATCAAAAGCATTGACTATAATCTGGATAAAGGAAACCAGTTCTACATTCTTTTCTTTTATCTCGGTATCGATAAGTTCTGCCCGTTTGAAGTCGAGTATAGTACTAAATATATCGGACAAAAATGTTGCGTTTTTAGAGATTATCTCCAATTTCTCTCGCTGATCTTCATTCATTCCTTTATCTCTCATCAGGTCACTGATGGGCGCTATTATCAGAGAGAACGGAGTTAACAGATCGTGGGACAGACCTGCAAAGAAGCTTTCTTTCTCCTGTAATAGTTCTTCCTTCTTCTTTTTTTCTATTTCTTCCAGTTTTTGCAATTGCCGCTTTTTATAATAGTTTTTTATGGTGAAGAACAATGATAATAATGACAAGAATATAACCGACGACAAAATCATATAAAACAGGTTTGTTCTCCACCAAGGTGGGGTAATCTCAATATGCAGACTCCATAGCGGTTCATTATCTTGAGTCAGAGATGCATTGTTTAGTCGGATAAGCAATGTATAATCTCCCGGAGGCAATTGAGAAAATGTGATTGGCTTCGAAATATCCAAATACTGCCAATCTTCGCTAAAGCCCTTGATCTGATATTGATAGCTATTGTGATAGTTGTCCCATCCTACTTCTGTAAACGAAAGACCGATCCATTTGCAGAGATAAGACAAGGTAATGGAATTGATATACTCTGTATCTTCGTTTAACACTACTTTGCCATATACTTCCTGCCCTACATCCACTATCTGGTGGTCTATCTGCAACTCTGTCAATAGAATTTTTGTATGATTGGGCTGACTTAATACAGTTTTGGGATCGATAAGAAGCAGATTTTCTGTTCCTCCAAACACAATGTATTGTTTACCGTCAGTTTCACAGCGGGATGTTGAGAATAACACTTGATTATTAGCAATTCCGGGGTTAATCTCTTTTAATTCGCTACGTCCGTCAACATAGCAGAATATTCGATTCGAGACGGAAAACCATAAATTGTTGTCAACATCAAGTATAACATCACGTATTGCCCCTTCGGGCAGCATTTCTGGAGAGACAGGATTTTTCAAACTGTCGTTGTCTGAATAATCCAATTTTCTCAGACCTCCAGATGTACCTAGCCACAAGCAATTATTTTTAGTATCTTCCGCCAGACTATAAACCATTTCGGAACTATCTTTCCCATATTTCTGCGCTTTGTTCGTCTGCGGATTGAATAAATAAATTCCACTATGTGACGATATCCATATCTGGCCGTCAACAGCTTCGGCAAAGCCTGTTATTTCATCCATCCCGAAAGAATCGTAATGAATGTAATTGGTAAATGTTTCTTTCGCCGCATCGTAATTCATTGATACTAATCCAAATTGTTTCGTTCCTATCCAAAATCGGTTCTTACTATCCTTGAACATCGACGTCACTTTACCAAATCCGTTGTCTACACGGAATGTTTTTAGTGAAAAATAGTGAGTCTTTTTTTTTAAAGAAGTATATAAAATTCCAATATTATCGGTACCAACTATAAGAAGGTCGTCGTCTTTATAGAGTGATAGAATATACTTATGAAAAAGATTCCCTGAGCTTTTAGTTTCTTTCGGAAGTAATGCCTTGTTTCTCAGATCATATAAATACAAACCATCCCCCAATGTGCCTACAAGCAAATGATCGTTATCAAAATAACGTAATGCATAAGCTGCCGAAAACCCATTTCGATTGATCGGAGCAAGGGCTGTTATTCCCCGATTTTCATCATTAAGCCGAAAAAGACCAGCTCCGTATGTTCCTATCCATAATTTGTTGAAACGGTCGCGAAAAAATGACATGATAACAGGAGCATCCGTTTTTACGGTACTTGCAGGCATTCCTGATTGCAAGTTCAAAGTCTTCACTCCACTGCCCCATGTTCCGAGATAAAACTGATTATTACCGATAGAATAGATACGATAAATATCGCCGGTATTGTTATTTATGTTCTTATCGGCTACAGAAAAAGTATTCTCATCCCATTCCAGCCTATGCAAACCACTTGTCCATGCAGAAAACCACAAACTATTTTTCTCTCCTGTATCAAGAAACTGTGTTATAGCAAAATAGTTATCTTTAAGCTTTATATCTTTTCTTTTTTCCAGATCGTATAGAAAATAGCCGTAGTAGGTTCCTATCCACAATTTCCCTTCTGGTTTTTCAATAATGCTGGATACTACATTCTGAGGATAATGTTTAGACACTTGAAACGACAAATCACCCATTCCTGTAGGCTCTAATTGATACAAACCGTCTTCCCAACTTCCCAGCCATATATTCTTTCGGGAATCTTCATAGATTGTGACTACACGCTGAGGATAATCCTTTACAATATCTCTGAGATGTATAAACTTATTCTTGCGAGGATTAAATATATCCACTCCCCCAGTCTTAAACCCAATCCAGAGTAAGCCCTGAGAGTCGAACATAAGAGTTTCAATATTATTCTCGGTCAAACTATTTTCTGAGTTATCATTTCTATATACTTTAAATTCCCGCCCGTCGAATCGGTTAAGACCATCGTTCGTCGCTATCCAAAGAAAGTTCTCGTTTTCGCAAATTGCCGTTACATCAGTACCTGACAGCCCGTCGGCTGTTGTGTAATGATTGAATACCTGTGAATATGATAGCACAGATATTGCAAGTACAAACAAAGTGAGAATGGCGCGTTTCATTGGTAAAAGATCATTAATGCTTAGTCGGGTAAAGTATAATACAAATTAAGCATCCTTTTTCTTAATTTCAATCCTAATAGTGTTAATTATTGGCAAGCACCGACGATTGTCGGACCTACATTTTTCTGATTAAAATCTTTGCCTCCAGTATCTATTCCTAAAAGCTCACTCAGGTTCAGACCATTTGTTCTTAAAGGAGAATTATCCGGTAAGAAATAAGCATCATAAGATGATAACTGCTTTGGGTCTGTCAGATTCGTTTTTCCTGCATTTCTAAATTCAGGCGAAATATTTTGCCCTACCAATTTACCATCCTGATATTCTTTTTGATATTGTTTCGCCCAGTTTTCCAGATTATTCATATTCTTCATTTTAAACCCGCCGGAGCTAAGACTATACCAATTATTGGCTAAGAATGTACTATTATGTTCTTTACCTGTTATCAGGTCATTTTCGGCTACAAAAATATTGTTATAGAAATAGAAATTTTGGTGAGCACTATTCGCTTCATAACTAATCGCTGCTCCCTTTTCGTTATAAATGGTATTATTATAGAAATAACAATCCTTTAATAGCGTCGAATCTCCGGTCGCATTCCAGACAAAGACACCCGAACGCGAAGCAGAAACAAGCCCGTCATTTTCGCTGATGCAGTAACGCACCGTATTATTATACCACGGACTTGCGTTATTGTATTGAAACAGGCCATAACCGCTTCCTTCATTTTCATATGATAAGCAATATTGTATAATTGAGTTTGTTACACCACCATCTAAATCGAAACCTCCGCCATCGGCTGCCCCTTTCTGAGTCTTGTTTCGGTAAGCTATGCAATATTGAATCAAAACATTATCGGCTTCATAAGCCCAAATACCGACAGGACCATTTCCCACTCGCGGCATATCCCAACCATTGTTGGTGGCAGTACAGTATTCTATTGTTACATTGGAGCAATTACCTACCAGTATACCATTTCCACTGTGATTGGTCAGATTGGTAGGATCTCCGGGATTATTATCAGCTTTACTATTTCTTATTACTATGTTTTGTGATGCATCTTTTCGATCTGCTTTTCCACTAACAAATATTCCTGCAAATCCATTATCATGGGCATTAATACCATCAGCGATAACATTAGAGGAAGAAGATATATGTAGTCCCGATTTTTGATAACCTTCGGCCTCTATTTCCGAAACATATATACCTTCGCATTCATAGACAAGCAACCCATCTTTTGTGTTCCCATCTTTTCGCCCGCTACCAATCAGATGCAGACGTTCAATTTTCAGGTTCTTAGAATTTCGGATATGCATTCCGACACTATCTCCCGAAGCCACTTTTGCTTTTCCGCTACCAGAAGAAGTGATTATTATCGGCTTTTCTTTGGTTCCTACTGTCAGGGAATCTATAGCAATGCTTTTAAATAATCCGTCACTCATCAGGCAAATAGTATCTCCAGCCTTCAATAGAGAATAATCCACATCACAAAACGATCCCCAAGGATTAAGTTTCGAGCCGTCGGTATGTTCCTTATTATTATTCCCTACATAGTAAGCCTTGTTACTCTGCCCTTTATCACAAGATGAGAGTATAATTACGAAGATAACAGATAGTGCAGCTAATATTACTTTTTTCATATGTATATTTTTAATATAAGATGTTTATCTCCTCCCCTTTCATATCCCCGGATAATTACACCGGGGATAGACAGGAAAAAATGGTTCACAAAAACTACTTATTAAATAAAGGCTATAAACTATTTATTTTGTTTTATAAAATGTTGCAGAAATAGGTTTTATACTATTTTCAATTTAAATCATATCCTATAATTTCCAATATTGGGGTTTCCCTTCCATTCAGAAAGACGCTCTTATCTTTCACAAACTCTATGAGTTTATTCCAGTTTTCATCTTTGGAGTCGTACCACATCGCTTTATCAAATTTATCGCCATACTTCTTAAAGCCGCTTCCGGTATATTTCAATGGACCCACATACAGATTGTTTTCTATGAAGTTATTTGTCGATTTTGTTGCATCAAACGCAAGATTTGGTTCTTCCACAAAAATATAATTGTTACAGAAGAATGTACTATCAGCATACCCGCGCCAATCATCGGAATGAACTATGCGTCTATCCATCTTCGGCAGTTCTTTTTTGCATACATAGAAAATATTTTTCTCTATCCTGCTATTGCGTGCAGGCCCTGTGATATGTATCACCGGTGAGTAATGCTCAGTTTTCTTTTCCATTACAATATGTTTTCTTATCCCGTCATTAATACTGATATTGTATTCAACCACAGTTCCATTATTCCCTGCACTCCAATCTTCAGGCCATCCTCCTGAATTACAAAGCAACAAAAATCCTCCTTCACTATTGCAACTCAGGTTGTAACGAAACTGCGAATTATTAGAATTGTAATCAGAATCGTACCCATAACCATCCGTCTGTGACTTATGACCATCCACAACATTATATTGTATAATCGTGTTGTCGCTAGAGAAAGGCCAGATACCATCGCAAGCCTCTGAGGCTGGCAAGGTACGAGGGCAGTTTTTCATTACATTGTATTCTACAATTGCGCCGTCACATGCCGTAGGAACTATTCCATCGCCGGGCACACCATCAATTACATTGTTACGGATTACCACATTCAAACTCGGGAGCCATTGTTTCCTTATCCAGTTGCCCCACATAATAATACCATTGCGTTGCGAATCCTTTATAAGGCAATTTTGCACAAGCAACCCGTCGAAATACGATGGAATAGAATCCGTATCATCGTCTTTGAAATTCCGCAACATCATAGCTTGTCCTCCTCCTGCATCCTCATGTTCATGCCCCTCGCCCTTAATGAGAGAACCATAAACGTCATGGATAAAAAGATTATCTATAATTATATTCTCTGCTCTTCCATAGTTTTGAAGTTCTACGAGTAACCCGCTCAGATATGGCCGAATTTTCTCTCCTTTATTGGAGATTTCTATATCTCTGACTACAATGTGCTCACAGTTGAAGATATGTATCATTTCCAGACTGGAGGCATCCCCTTTTATATGCGGCATTGACTCTCCTCCATACTTACCTATTACAATAGGTTTACCCGCTTCGCCCTTACCGCTGAAATATAATTTTTCAGTAAATACAGAACCTGATTTTAATAATATACTATCGCCGGGTTTAACATTTATATCTCCCAATTTAGCTAAACTTCTTAACGGCTTGGAAGGATTTGTTCCCGCATTGGAATCATTACCGTCAACAGCATCGAAGTAATAGTTTGTCGTTTTAGGCTGAGTACATGCTACCAGCAAAATGGTTAGTAACAAAATCGCAGCTTTTAATATATTTTCCATAACAATATATATTTTTCTATTTATCCATTCTTTGTGTTTATTCCCAATCATCTGTCCTGAATGATGAAACGGGAAGACCTCCTGTCCCAAATAATTCGGCCTGCACATAATCTTTAAATGCATAACGTACTGCTTTCGGTTCCTTTACTAAATAGCTGGACACAACAACTGTACCTTTTTCTCCATCTATATGTGCTTTGGCTTTGACAAAGACCTTATTATCTCCTGCTATTTCAAATAGATTCAACTCTTTTCCGTAACTGGTAAGACCCATAAATTGTTTAGAAAAGTGAATAATCGCTTTATCTCCCTCTATCTCCATACGTTCATATTCAGGACTCTCGAATTCAA
This sequence comes from Dysgonomonas sp. UBA7710, assembly GCF_002482385.1. Lineage (GTDB taxonomy): Bacteria > Bacteroidota > Bacteroidia > Bacteroidales > Dysgonomonadaceae > Dysgonomonas. The sequence goes on from NZ_DLFW01000046.1 coordinate 112,122, forward strand.
ATCCTTTGGCTCCATATGTATTTGCGAGTGCGAGAAGAGCCAGACGTTGCCCTACTTCTTTTTTTTGCGAGGGATGAATCTGATATTCTTCTCCTACGTCCAGCAACACAGCCATTTTACTATTAGGTATAAGTGATTGCGATTTCATCTGCGCCTCTCGCTGATAAGCGGATATCTCAGGCCATTGCGGTGTAAAGAAGTTCCATTCTTTATAATCATAGGGTGCTATCTGTGCAAAATAGAATGGAAAATCTCCTACACTCCATATTTTTCGCCAATCCTTTACCATAGCAGCTACAGACGGTGCATAGCGAGGCACATTAAAGATATTGGATTCGCCCTGATACCATATCATACCTTTGATGTTATAACCAACTATGGGATGTATCATACCATTGTATAGCAAAGTAGGGACATTACCTATCCATTGAGATTTTTCTTCGCTTTTCTCCGGTACTTGAATACCGGGAAACTCGCGACATGCAACATCAGTCATCCAAGCCTCTACGTTAGAACCGCCATAACTAGCATTGATAATACCCACAGGTATATCCAGTTGCTGGTTTAGCAGATCTGCAAAGAACCAACATACAGCACTACAATCGCCTGTTGTGGAAAGAGAAGATGTTTCCCATTTAGCATTTTCAAATTCTTCTTGGACCCTGTATGCTGCCATTGCAGGAATATTGATAAAATGGATTTTCCGCCCTTTCGATTTAAGAATAGCTTCTGTAGAATGCATCACTGGTTGGTTTTCATATCCTTTTAGTAGCATACTCATATTCGATTGGCCGCTAGCTAACCACACCTCACCAATATATACGTTTTTCAGTTCAATAATATTCGAACCTTTTACTGTAATCGTATATGGTCCACCTGCTACGGGAGTTGTTACCAGAATTTTCCATTTACCGTTTTTATCGGTTGTAACATCATATGATATCCCATCCCACGACGTAGCCATACTGATTTTAGAATTTTCCTTTCCCCACCCCCATACAGGTGTCTGAGATTGCTGTTGCAACACCATATTATCCGTAAAGACAGAGCCAAGTTTTAAGTCTTGCGCAAATAGGGACATATGGCATATCAGACCCAATAATATAATGATCTTTAAGGTCTTCATATCGTTATTTTATTTTGACAGAATATTCCCGTTTGGTTTCGAAACTCTTTATTTCAGCCTTGTTATAATCTCCGGCTGAAGGCTTCACATCGAAATACATCTTTGTCTTTTCGGATAGAGGATAAACTACCAGTCTTAATTTCTGTCCCTCAACTTTAGGAATAATCCTTTGTAAACCTATTTGCCACGGAGTATTGTCATTGAAACTATCAGCTGAAAGAATATGTCCGTTATACAATTCGGCACGATCACCGGCATATCTAATATGTGTATATAGTGCACTCAATTTTTCGAACGAACCCCAGGGAATATTTATATCCCATTCGCTGAAAATAGGGTAATTCAACGTTTTAGCATAAACCGGTTCATCTACAATTACAGGCTCTAGAGGACGATCGTGTGCTCGTGTCGACGACGGATTTGTATACATATCGGCAGCTAGCCACGATTTATCTGTAGAAAATTCTATACGGTCATAGTTACTATATTCAACAATTACTCTTGCTGCAAACTTGGCATTTCCTTCAATATAAGGAAAATCCACAAACATCATATTCTCCCCTTTAGTTACATATCCCGTAATATCAATAGCATTAATCTGACCCGGCTTAACATCTTGTCTTATCCATTTATCATTCATATGCAATTTACAATCAGATTCGGGATAAATATAAAGTGTAGCTTTACGAAAAGCAGATGGATTATCGAGACTGAACTCCTTGATGAAGAAGCGATGGTGACGTACCTGATAGGCTGGTATATTTTTGAAATTTGCTGTTTCTAGCCATTTTGCATCTGCAAACAAAGGATGAGCTGTCAATTTTATTTCACCTTGTGCACCTGCTTGATAATTATGTTCAGTGAAACCATCCTGCTTCATTTCATATACTTTTATATCCTTACCTGAGGTAAATGCATATACAGAATCTAATTTCACATACATATTCGATTCAGATATATAGAATTCTTTTTTACCGCTACGCTCGAGTACCCACGAATTTGTAGCATCCTCTTCATTTAGAACCAAAATCCGGAGTTTACTTCCGTTCTTTGAAACAACATCAATAAAGCAATCTTTGCCCGGTTGAATATCCGTAATCATCATTAAATTGCCTTTTTTAGTAACTGTGACCTTTACCGACTGTACATCGTTGACTGTAGAGGCATCGAACGCAAACTCAGGGCGGACAGTTTTATTCTGAAAAAAGATATATGTATTTTCTATTTTCGACAATGGTTGTGCAGTCGCATATTTTAGTAAAGCGTCATCCATTTTCAGATTCACAGGCCAAATAAAAACTGTACTGTCCGGAATATCTACGCCCGTTTGCGGAAACTGCAAAGTTTCTCCTTTAAATTTAACGCTGAACTGTACGTTTTTTCTTACAGGCTTTGGTACATAACGAGTATAATTAATCCCGAAAAGGAAAGCAGATTCGCCATCGGAACGTACTGCATATTGTAAATCGTCTTCTTTTGTACGAGCAAGAGTAGGAATCATCGGCGCAAGATTTTCTTCAAAACTATTCACGAAATAATGAAGCTTTTTCACCTGATTATATGATGGGTCCAGTTCGCCCGACTCTCTTATTGCCGCTCTGAAATCGTAAGACTTAGCCGGAGTACGGCTCCAATATCCGGTTTCCTCCTGCTCTTCTTCAGTTGAATGCAGTTCGCCTCGTGGATTAGTCCCTCCGGCAAACATATAATACCCAAGAAGGTTGCTCCCCGAACCTAGCTTTGCCAATATCATACCCAAGCCGTCGATAGGCGAAAGTACAATCCGGCGATGATACATCATCGGAATACCAACACCCATCTCGCATGTAAAATACGGGTAACGCTCATAAGTCATATACTCTTCTTTACGGTCTATCTGATCGTTGCCGATATGTTTGCTATCGCGAAACGAATCGAACTGAAAATAGAACGGTAATACATGTTTCTCTACGCTTTCTATCCAAGGCTCGTCGGCATATCCACCCCATAACGGAATAACTTCATACGGAGGAACCGAGCCTCCGCCCCATCCCGTAACGGTATATAATGGCACATCTATACCACATGCCCGGGCTGCATCTTTCAACCATTGAATATGTGGTTCTCCATCTTTTGCATACCAATATTCATTTTCTAGTTGAATACCAATTATATTACCGCCATCTTTGTAATATAGTCCTTTCATTTGATTGGCAACTTCTCCAAAATAACGAACTACATAATTCTGATAAACCGGATCATTCGAGCGGTCTTTAAGAAATTTCTTCTGCAATATCCAATCCGGAGTACCTCCGTTACGCGCTTCACCATGCGACCATGGCCCGATACGCGGATAAACAGACATACCATGTTTCTGACAGAGTTGTATAAATGCCCTGAGATCCTTATCCCCTGTCCAGGTAAACTGACCTTCTGTTTCTTCATGGTGATTCCAAAAAAGATAAGTAGCAATAATATTGATGCCGCAAGCCTTCATTTTCAGAATACAATCTTCCCATTGTTCGGGTTTCAAACGTGCATAATGCAGTTCTCCCATAATGGGTATAACAGGCTTTTTACCGATAGTCAGATATTGATTGTTTACTTCAATAGGTTTATCTGCCGGACCGGGATTCCCCATTTTGAAATACCCCGATTCGAGACGTAAATTTGCCTTTGATACGTCTATCGTATACTTCTGCTGTGCTGTTATCTGTACAATAGATAATGTAAAAAACAGAAGTGGTAATATTATCAGTCTTTTCATTCTCTTTTTTCTTTTAATTGATACTATATATTTCAATCTTAAAATTTTCACTTTCTCCTTCTTTCGACCAACATGTGATTGTAAGCGGCAATTTCGGATTAATATTTTCTTTAGTGATTTGGCTAGTTCTGCTTATGCCATGTCCGATACCCTCCTTCTACATCGAACCAAAAAGCATCCATCAGATAACAATCTATCTGAACGCCTTGTGTTTTCAGTCGGATAGCCTCTATTTTCATTACGGCACCTTATTCTAACGTCCATTTGTCTTTCCACTCTATCACGGGCTTATTATCTTTAAAAGTAAGAGGAAGCCAGACATAGCGTGAATCTATGAGGTTTGTTTTATTCCAACGGTCGAACATTGCAATATATGTATCCTTCTTTCCAACAATAGGTAATACAAATGTGCTTTGTGCATAGAAAGTACTGTCTGCATCCTTTCCAACACATGGATTCCCCATAGCTTTCCATTCTCCAAATATAGAATCGGCAACCGCATATTCTGCAACATTAGGATCCCATCCTGTGCAACCGGAACTCAATATATAATATTTGCCTTGATGCTTGAACATAGCCGGAGCCTCACGCGACATGTCTATAAAGTTACGGGTAAACTTGCCCGTATGTTGAGTATATTCATCGTTTAACAACCCAATATATAGGGTTTTATTCCATTCCGAAGAATAGATGTGATAGGCACGACCGTCGTCATCCTTAAAGATAGTTTGATCGCGACTATCTCCCCCGTTCGGTTTGAACGAACCCTGATAAGTAAATTTTCCCGTAGGCGAGTCACTTACGGCAACCCCCGCATGAGCCTTTTCATAATTGGGACTCTCGATATGCATCCACATAACAAATTTTTTCGTCTTATCGTTATAAATCACTTTCGGACGTTCTATTACTTGCGATGGGTGTAGATCGGACGTGATATCTTCGGGTGTGCAGGGCAATACAACACCTTCAAATTTCCATGTTACAAGGTCTTTGGATGAGTAGCAAGATACACCTCCGGCATCAGCTCGCCAGCATTCCCATGTTGTTACCCAATCGAGGCGATAAGTAGAATCACCTTTGTGTTCTCCATACCAATAATATGTGCCATCGTGATACATTATTCCTCCGCCATGCGCATTGATCGGATTGCCTTCCGTATCATTCCACACTATTCCCGGAATGATTTCCTGTCTGTTTTTCTGAGACTGTGTACAAGCATATATGTAAAATACAAATAAGCAAATGACAGAGCAATAAAACAGTTGTTTTTTCTTGTTCATAATTATATTAGGTTTAGTTTGTTTCTTAAGTTTTTATCTTATTGTGTATTAATTGAAAGGGATTGTTCTCCATATTCCTGTGTTTTTACATTCAGGATAATCTGTCCTTTTTCGCTGTTAGGCTGTATAATCGCCAGTGCTTTTCCTTTATATGTTTTAGGTGTTAGCGATCTAAAGCTATCCATATCTGTCGGACAGGCATTCCCTGCGGCCAGTATCTTTCCATTGCCGGATATACTCAGTTCCAGTTTTGTGTCACTATCAGGAACAATATTCCCATCCTTGTCTATCAACTCTATTTGCACATAAGAGAGGTCATTCTTTGAATTTTTCAAATCAGAGCGATCTGGTTTCAGTCTTATTTTTAGAGGTATTCCCGTTGTAACAAGAACCGCAGATTCTTTTTCCCGGTCTATACCTATACCGGCTGCCTTAAGCGTACCGGGTTCATACTTCACCTTAAAATGAGCTGAATATTTATTAATCCGATCCTGAGCAGTTGCTTTCTCTTCCAATTGCTTGCCATTCAGATATAACCGTACCGATGGATATCGTGCATACACTTTCACATCCATCATTTTATCTTCATATCCTTTCCAGTTCCAACTTGCATCTTCGTCAGGCCAGCCCCAATAACTGATCTTCTCTTGCCATCCTGCAGGTATTGGATTATGTACCAGTATTTCTATTTTACTTTCATTCCATAATACGTCGCGCAATGCAGACTGAGGTTTCTTATATCCGCAAATGTCAATATCTCCGCACCAAGCATTAAACCAAGGCCAATCAAGAAATTGCGGAGGATCTTTCTCGCCTTCTTTTATATTAATCGCATGGCCTATGCCCGACTCACCCAGATAGTCAATAGCCGTCCAGATGAAGTCACCGATTATACTCGGATATTTTTCTACTAAATCCCAGTTAACAGCACGCTCCATTGCAGTAGTCTCGCTTCCATATATTATTCTTTCGGGATATAACTTTGTGTCATGCTCGTATTCCCACCACATATAGTTATAGCCGCCAACATCAAGAGGCCCGAAAGCCGCCGGTGACGCAGTCTTCCATTTCTGATTCGGATTGTCCCAATAATCATTTATCGCAGCAGTTACCGGACGAGTTTTATCATACTTTCGCACAATTTCTTTCAATCGCTGAGCTATAATAACACCCGACGTATCGGAACGTTCCTGTATTTCATTTCCTATACTCCACATGATGACAGATGGATGATTCCGGTCGCGAAGAACCATTGATGCTAAATCTTTTTCGTGCCATTCGTCAAAAAAACGGTGATAATCACCCGGATTCTTCTGCTTCTGCCACTGATCGAAGGCTTCATCTATGACAAGAATACCTAAGCGGTCGCATGCTTCAAGAAATTTTTCAGAAGGTGGATTATGTGCACAACGCACTGCATTAAAGCCATTGGCTTTCAACAACTCCACTTTCTTCTCTTCGGCTCGGTCTATGGCAACAGCGCCCAGCAATCCGTTATCGTGGTGAACACAACCTCCTTTCAACTTGAGTGATTTACCATTCAATAGGAAACCGTCCTTTGCCGAAAAAGAAATACTACGTATCCCGAAAGGGATAGAAATCATATCTTTCAATTTTCCACCCGACTCCAAAAGGATTGTCGCTGTATAAAGGGTCGGAGAATCGACAGACCACAAATCAGGCTTTGATATTTCGATAGATTGGCTTACGGTTTTGGTTTCTGACATATTTAGGTCAAAATCTACTTTTTGCTTTTGTACAAGATTGTTCCGGCTATCTTTGATAATTACGGTAACAGCACTAGCTACCGCTTTGTTTGTTTTGTTGAAAACATCGATAGACAGATTGACATTTGCTTTTTCGTCTGAAATATTATCTGTAGTAATAGAAGTGGCCCATTCGTCAAGATGTAATTTATCGGTAGTTATTAACCATACATGACGGTAGATTCCCGATCCAGCATACCAACGGCTATTTCTACCTTCGTTTTTCACCTTTACAGCTACTGTATTTTCACGTCCCACAGGATTACAAAGCTCTGTTATGTCACAAAAAAAGGATGTATAGCCATATGGATGAAAAGAAACCTGCCTACCATTTACCCAAACTTCCGATTCCATATATACCCCTTCGAAATAGAGAAGCTGACGTTTATCTAATCCTGATTCGGGTATCACAAATATTTTCCGATACCAAGCCGTGCCACCCTGCGTTTGCCCTATAGCAATGCCTCCCTCACTTTTAGCAAAAGGCATCTCCACACTCCAATCGTGAGGTAAGTCTACAGCCGTCCATCCGGCTACATACAGATCGGCGACCTGCCCATTTGGTATATCACCATAATGAAAGAGCCAGTTTTCGTCAAACAATCGTGCTCGTTGGCTTTCTTCATGCTTTTGGCAACTTACGATAACAAATGAGATAATGAAAAACAATATGAAGTAATTTCTTTTCATGTTCTAATTATTTAGCTGGTATAAAGCACATCTCAGCCCCAACTATAAAAGCAGGTTCAGTTAACAGAGTAACCTGTAGTGCAACAGGTTACTCTAATAGCATAACTCTTAATTTTATTTACCGCCCCATTCCGGAGCTTGCACTAACGCCCTGTTATTATCTAATTCAGTTTGTGATATAGGCCAAACATAGCCCTTCTTAGAGTCGAAAATATGGGAACCACCATAGCCTTCCGCCCTACATTTTGCATAAGCATCTTCCATGCCTTTCCACCTCAGCAAATCGAAGTACCGGAATCCTTCAAATGCAAATTCAACCCTTCTCTCGTGTTTGATAACATCAAGCAATTGTTCATAAGATAGATTACTTCCTTCAGCATCCTCTACCTTCGGCATTTTTACATCCGCACGCTGACGTACCTCGTCAATCAAACCCATAATTTCAGTCTTCTCCTGAGATAGATTTGCCAAAGCTTCGGCACGCATCAGTAATATATCTGCATACCTGATGATGTAGAAATCCTGATTATCTGGTTTCCAATCCGTACTACCATACTGGTATTTTCTTACATACAATTCGGACGGACTATTGTACCTCCACCATGCATCTCTCGCAGACTCTTTCCCCCAAGCTCCATTCCATGTAGAATTTGGAGTAACAATAGAATATGTCAGACGGGGATCTCGGTTCGAATCATCATCCGGATCATAGAGATTTGAATCGGTTATAGACTTTCCATCTTTACAATAGAAATCATTCGCCAAATTTTTATATGGTGTTATCCATTCCATCGGATATCCATAGTTATATGCAAGAAATCCACCTTCGCCTTGACTTTGGTCTGTATTTTTAAAGCGTACGGCAAATAAAATTTCCTTACTGGTATTACCGGCTTCTGTAAACAGTGTACTATAATTCGGATCTATTATATATTCGTTAAGTTTGATAACCTGTTCTGCTGCATCAGCTGCTTCTTCATACATTTCATTGTATAAATAAACCCGGCACAATAGGCCTAATGCCGCACCTCTGGTAGCACGTCCCCGATCTGTTGTCAACGGAAGCATATCTTCTCCTGAAATATCCTTCAAATCTTTTATTATCTGTGCCACCACTTCTGCCTTCGGTGACTTAGGCACCTGGCTTGTAGCTACTGTTAGAACATCTAAGGTAAGAGGCACATCACGGTATAAACTTGTCAGATGATTGTAGTACAAAGCTCTGAGAAACTTAGCCTCGCATACTATCTGGTTTGCTTTTTCTTTGCTAATCTGATCTTCAGTCATTAATGGAACATTTTTAATAACTGCATTACATCTGGCAATGCCTGTATATGAGGCTTTCCATGCTGCTTGCACCAGGCCCGATGTAGGGCTCAGGGTATTATTAGTCAGCACATCGGGAGCTACCCAAGGAATCCACAGAAAGAAGCCATTGTCGGTAGCAAATTCCAATTCTCTCAGACTGCAAGTACTAGCTCCCGGCCACACGAAAGCTATTCCACCTTCCATTTGCAAAGCATCATAACAACCTACTAATGCTTTAGTTGCATCCCCTTCGCTGCTCCAAAATGTTTCATTAGACAATTCCGATAAAGAATTTCTATCAAGAAAGTCTGAGCAAGAAAAGAATAATGTACTCAATAAAAATATTGATATGATAATTTTTTTCATGGTCTTCAAGTAATTAAATTATAAAGTAATATTTAAACCTACCGAAAATGTTTTTGCATTAGGATACGCATGTCCTCTTGTATCACTTCCGATTTTTTCAGGGTCATAATCTTTTATTTTAGAGAATGTAAGTGCATTCTGTGCAGAAACATAGACTCTCAGACGTTGTAATCTGATCTTATTTATCAATTTAGGAGTAAAGGAATATCCTAATTCTATATTTTTCAATCTGAGATATGAAGCATCTTTCAGCCAGAACGAAGACGGTTGTGAATTATAGTCACCATTACCGAGTCTAGGAAAATTCCCATTCGGATTAGAGGTTTCGGAATAACGATCCCACATGCGTGTAGAAACATTACCTGAAACTGTAGGAAAGTCCATCACAATGCGGTCTACACCTGCTATACCTTGAAAGAATGCTGAAAAATCGAAATTCTTATAGCCTGCATTCAGATTAAAGCCATACGTGAAATCTGGAAAAGGATTACCAATTACCGTTCTGTCATATGTATCGACAATACCGTCAGGTTTACCTTCCGGCCCGCTAATATCTTTGTAGCGGACATCTCCCAGTTTAAGGTTTCCTCCTCCAATTACATTATTTTGGTTTGCTTCGTCTACTTCACTCTGATTTTTGTACAATCCATCGGACATATAACCATAGTATGCACTAATAGGATGCCCCTCCAGATTTATCGACCAGCCTGAATTTCCAATCCAAGATTCTTTTCCGTGAAGGTCTACAATTTCATTCTTTACTTTACTAAAGTTTACTCTTGCGCCGAATGTCCAATCATTCCATTTATCATTATATCCTAAATCTATTTCCCATCCGCGGTTTCTTACAGTAGCGGCATTTACATAAGGCACTTCGTCTACACCCAGCATATCCGGTATCGGAAGCTGCAACAAAATATCTGACGTTTTCTTATTATAATAATCGGCAGTAAGCGTTATTTTATTTTTCAAGAAAGCCGCATCGATTCCGATGTCGGTAGTGGTAGTGGTCTCCCATTTGATATCTGGATTAGCCAGTGATGTAATGGCGACACCCGAAACCTTATCATCTCCCCACACATAGTTATGTCCTACACCAATATATTGAGCAAAAGGATAATAACCAATTTCCTGATTACCTAATTTACCCCAGCTAGCTCTCAGCTTAAGAGCACTGATCTCTGTAATCCCCTTGAAAAATGTTTCTTCAGAAATATTCCATCCTGCCGAAACCGAAGGGAAGTAACCGACACGGTTCTTTTTAGGGATTCGTGACGATTCATCGCGACGAATATTGAATTCTGCCAAATAGCGACTTTTGAAGATATAATTAAGCCTTCCAAAGAAGGATCTAAGGGTAGCCTCGGCTGCATCACCCCTTGCAGAGGTAGTGAGAGCCGCTCCTAATACGTGAAGATTATTGTTAGGAAAATCCTCACCCGAACCTATTGTCTGGCGATAACTATTAAACTGAGAAGATTGTCCCAATAAGAAGCTGAAATTATTTTCCGAAACATTTAGATTATATGTAATAGTATTCTCATTAATCCATTGTGTTCCTGTATAGATATTTTCTCCTAATGTGGTCTTTCCTCCAACGCCGGCAGGATTACCATCTGCATCTTGAGGTTTATAGTCATGAGAGAAATTCACATTTGACCAATTATCATACTGATAAGCAAAACTGGTTTTTATATGCAGATTTTTTATCGGTTCAACACCTAAAAATGCTTTTCCATCAAAACGATTATATTTAGTCTTTTGAGGTATAGTAGTAGCATGAACAGGGTTCTTTATTATTTGCATGAGCGGGTTTCCATCCGAATATCCCCATTCTCCGTTCTGATACTTAACTGGTACTGATGGGCGCGTATGCCATTTCAGGTTTTCGAATACGTAATAGCTGCCTATTGTAGGTTCTGTCACCTCTTCGTGATTACCTGCGATATTCATTCCCAATGTAATCATATTGATAAATTTCGTATCTGCATTCAAGCGGAAATTTATCCTGTCGGTACTTGTTCCTTTCAATATCCCATCTTGCCCTACATAGCCGATAGAACCCATATAATTAGAAGTTGCATTCCCCCCAGACATGGAGAGGTGATGGGTCTGTATCGGAGCTGCATGAAACAATTCGTCCGCCCAATTTGTATTGGCAAATTTATTCGGATCACTTCCATTTTTCAGCTTATCCAGCATTTCCGGTGTATAATTGGAATTCGTATCTCCTAAGGCCTCATTTTGCTCATTAAATAATGTAGCCCATTGCCAAGAATTGATATACTTGGGTAAGATTGTAGCTTTCTGAACACCATAAGATGCATTATACGACAGCCGTGTTTCTCCCGACACTCCACGCTTTGTTGTAATCAGAATTACCCCATTAGCGGCACGAACTCCATATATTGCAGCGGAAGAAGCATCTTTCAACACCGAGATATTCTCAATATCGTTAGGAGCTACACTGCTAAGGCTACCTTCAACACCGTCTATCAATATCATCGGATTATTGTTATTGAACGTATTGATGCCCCGGATACGAATCTCTACGTCATCTTTGATTCCCGGCTGTGCAGAAAATGTGCTGACTGTGACCCCACTCATACGCCCCTGCAATAGGCTTGAAGTATTCGATGCCGGAATATCCTTTATATCATTTACACGTATCGAAGATACTGCTCCTGTAAGGTTTGCTTTCTTCTGCACACCATAAGCAACAACTACGACTTCTTCCAAATCTTTAGATATGTCTTCCATCTCAATATTATACCGAGTCTGATCTGGCACCATATTTACCTCTACTGTTCTGAATCCGATGTAAGTAAAAACCAAGGTCTGCTGATTTGATTGAGAAATATCAAGAGTATACAATCCATTGGTGTCTGTAGTAGTTCCAATTGTAGTCCCTTTTAGTACGACGCTTACTCCTGCAAGTGTTTCCCCGCCTGTTTCAGTAACTCTACCTTCAATTTTGAGAGACTGAGCCATCATAGGAAGAACCCCAAACAAAAGAAGAATAAGAGAAAAACTTATCTCCTTCCATAATGTTTTTTTCATTTTCATAGCATTACATTGTATTAAATTGTGGTTTATTGAACCCGTTAGGTTTTACTTCCGCAAAGATGTATCTTTTTATGTAGGAGTAATAACACAAAACTGCCAAATTATAACAAACAAAATAAGATGCTGGTTTTAAACGATATAACCAACATCTTATTCTAGGTATAAATTAATATATTATGAATAGCGGAGACTGCTATTAAGCCTTTTCCTTAAATACAGCATAACTATCGACTAAGCCGACTTTATATGCATCTGCCAATTTCCGTATTTGCCTGCTATGCTGTTCCAGCAGGGATTTATCATCCGGGAATGGGAGTTAATCATAGGATGTATCTTTTGTCATCTTTGCATCCAGCCAGTCACAAAAGCCCTCTTTTGTGGTATTCGAATATTTTATCTTCAATCTTAGTCCATTCCCTCTTGCAAAGTTTTTCAAGTAATGGAAACCAGTTGGGATGTCTGACCGGGTTATTGGAATATCGAAGTGCTTCATTCCCGTTTTTATCACAACAGACAAATTCGATAGAAGGATTTACCGGATAACAGGGTTCGCAATACCCGTATTGGGCATCCGAAAGGTAATACCATAAATGATGTCCGTAAGTGTATCTTTTCTTCATCAAAAAGAATCAGATTAAAAAGTCAGGGCTATACTACAGGAACAAAAGAGAGTCCTGAACATCTTTTATTTCCTCTTCGAAGCAATCAGAATACCAACGAGTATCTGAAGGAAATAGCTGATATCTGCCAGATAAGGAAGAAGATTTCTTTCCATGTGACAAGACATTCATTTGCCTAAACAATGGAATTTCACTAATTTCATGTCGGAAAATAAATGCGGAAATGGAGAAGATGAAAAACAATTTAGATAAGGGTGCTTAAACACTTTAATAATAGATTTGTAATATTTATATTTGATTAAGAGATATTAATTTTTTAATAAAATTCACCAGAATCTACTATTTATTCATCAGTGCATATAGAGCAAAAGTTCCTAGCCAATGGCTTCCCATATAATCATCGTTAGTTATATTATTCAAAGAATACTCGAGATGGTTGCCTGCTATTGATCTTAAATATTTTAATTCAGGCAATTTCCTCGCAATGATATATAAACATGTCACTCTGCTGAAATTTAATCCATCAAGATGTACTAAGTGTCCGTCTGTACGATCTGATACTTTACCTGGTTCGAGAGAAAAATCCGGGTTGAATATATCTGGCAAGAAAGCTTTTAACCAGGCTCTGTATTCCTGAATATCCAAAACTTTACTCATCAGTAAGGCCTCTTCAAGACAAGGGGACAAGAAGTCATTCCCGCCGGGTTCATAAGAAATATTACAACTTACATCAGCCCTATACAACCTTTTAGCATGCTCCGCAATTAATTGCTCAAAGTCTTTATCACCTACAGTTCGCGCAAAATCTATAGATAAAGATAGCCCGAAAGCTGTATTATCATGCTGACCTGTGCGGATAGGATAGTTGAGTTTGGGTAAATATTCTTTGTATTTGGCAACAAGCATATCTGCCAAAGGCTTCAAATTCCTATACCAACGTTGGGCATCCTCATTTTTCCATGTATATAATTCACTTTGCAGTTGAAATAACCATGCCCACCCGTAAGTACGTTCAAAATTGCGGTTGTTATAATCCTCAAAGAAATCTGATTCTACAGATACATTTTCTATGGTTATATTTCTGTTCAATATGCTTTTCACTGTTCCCGACTCATCCAGTTGCGGATAATCTTTTAATAGTTTTACAATAGACCAATATCCATGTACTGAGGAGTGCCAGTCAAAACAACCGTAAAAGATCGGGCGTAGTTCCTTGGGACTTTTCAGGTCATTTGTACTTCCCAATACTTGTCCTAGTTTATTGGGATATTCAACCTCAATACAATGGACAGGTAACTTAAATATTTTCTCGGCTTGTTGCAAATCCAATGTTTGAGCATTTATATATCCGCAAAATAATAAGACAATAAAAGAAAGCTTTCTCATAGGTTTAATATATTATTAAGTATTAAAGAGGAATCTATTCCTGTTTTAATTGGGGGTGGTACAAAAGCATTGAATCTGTTTGTAATCACAAAAGCATGAATAGACACTTTTATTTATAAAATATCACATAAAGATATTACAGAAAAAGACTGTTACAAAAAAATGATTTATAACAGATACTCTATTTTCAGCTCTATACTATAATTAATTACAGTATATCAGGTATTTACATATTTATATGAAAATTATAAGACTTTCTTGTAAGTGTATAAAAAATGAAGATATTACCTTAATATTAAATTAGCTAAGGTTTGATAGTTCTTGAGCAAGAAATAAAGAAAAAATCTCAAGTTTTTTGCTATAAAAGGGTTTTATCTGTAACCCTCAAAGTTCTATTCCACCCAGAAAAAAGGAGTGCTTCTCAAATTATTGTTCATAGTCTATTGAAAAACAACACTATAAAAGTTTTGTTTTATTGGAATTTTATTTATTGTTGTAACTATATGGCATTCAGTTAGTTTTTCGGAATCAGGCACTGCTAAATTCGGGGACAGTCAAAATTTCAGAATTTTAAAATATTCATTTATAGGAGGATATCATAAGGGATATGTTTCCTCTCTATCAGATGTGTAATATATTGATAAACAGACTATTATTGGATTATCTTCTCTTTTCGAAATATCCCGAATCCCATTCTATTTCTTTTGTAATTATTTGGTTAACAAAATTTTGCCTATTTTTTATCCGTTTCCTCATTTTAATAATGCAGTACCTAAAAAAACAGCCATTTAGAAAATAGAAAGCAACTGAAGGTAATAAGAACGAAATCAACGAATTATAAGTAACAATTATTTTGGCTAAAAGAGAATAAAAGTATAAAAAAGCAAATAACGGCGATGAAATCAGTTACCAAATCGTTATCTGAATAACTTTACGAGGCTGAATCTTATTCGTCACTTATTCAATCATTTGCGTAAATTTGAATAACGTTGGATAATTTTAAGTTTTACCTAAAAACAACCTCAAACCTGATGACAAAACACCCATTATGGGAATAACCAAAGCTAAAGCCGAATGGTACAGCATCGGAACTTTTACTTATCTATACCTTTGAAAAGATAACAAAGCTGGCAGCAGAGTATAAGGAATCGTGAGGCAATCCGATACTGCCGACTTATAGAATGTGTGATACGACGAATAGGGTTTATCTCCCTTTCGAAAAAATAGAAAAATGAATCTCAATCGGTTTGAATTTCTTATCTTTGTATTATGAAGAAAGAACGTTCAATATCCGAATTTAATACTGAACTTAAGCTAAAAGGGTTCAAGGCATTTCAAATTGAAGACGACAGTAATGCAACACGCACGTATAGCCGTAAAGAATTCTATAAAATCTGCCTGACTACCGGAAGAAGTATTATACACTATGCCGACAGGAGCTTTGAACAGGAAGGAACCATTTTATTTTTTGGCAATCCGCATATTCCTTATTCATGGGAAACAATATCAAGAACATATATTGGTTATACTTGCCTTTTTTCGGAAGACTTTTTAAAACAATCCGATCGTTCGGAGAGCATGCTTCAATCACCATTCTTTAAAATTGACGGAACACCTGTTTTAGAAATATCCGAAGAACAAAGATTGTTCCTCAATACTCTTTTTCAAAAAATGATTGAAGAGCAGGAAAACGATTATACTTTTAAAGATGAACTTATCCGAAACTATATCAGCCTGATTATTCATGAAGCATTGAAATTGCAACCCTCAGAACATTATCATCAGGCAAAAAAAGCAACCGCAAGAATTACCTCCGTATTTCTCGAACTATTGGAACGGCAATTCCCCATCGAAACCTCCGATCACCCTTTACAACTGAAAACAGCACAGGATTACGCCCGTTGCCTGAACGTTCACACTAACTATCTGAATCGTGCGGTTAAAGAAATTACGTGTATAATATAATTGAAAAGTAG
>NZ_DLFW01000013.1 GCF_002482385.1 Dysgonomonas sp. UBA7710
ACGCAAAGGCGCAAAGTTTTTACATCTTACGGGTTGTTGACTGTTGACTGCTAACTGTTGACTGTAAACAGTGTTTCCCCGCTGATGCGGACTTCCAGTCCGTGTCTTGTTGACAGGGCAAAAATGTTTGCTACGCAACACACAGACGGGACGTCTGCGCGAGCGGAGGAATAGTTACAAGTAGACAAGATACAAGTTGTTTATTGTTTACTGAAATAAGTGTAACCTTTGTTACCTTTTAGCAAGTAATGAGTTTTAAGTAATAAGTCGTAAGTCAAGTTTTTTTAAGTTACGAGTTACAAGACACTTTATTTTGTTTCACGCAAAGACGCAGAGACGCAAAGTTTTTACATCTTACCTGTTGTTAACTGATGACTGTTAACTGTTAACTGAAAAAAACCTTTTCCAATATAAGCGGCCAGATTCCGTTTTCTGGTATATCCTAAGAAAAACTGATAAAAACATCTAAAATCTTATATATTCAATATTTTTATACTAAATTTGCACACTTAGAATATTTGTGTGCAGTTTTGATATATGGCCATAAACAAAACCCGAAATATATTAATTGACGTAGCTCGTCAATTATTCGCAAAACTGGGTGTGGATAACACAACCATGAATGATATTGCTGTGGCTTCGCATAAAGGCCGCCGTACATTATATACCTACTTCAACAATAAGAATGAAGTCTATCAGGCAGTATTGGAAACAGAGCTTGACCAGATGTACCACGCCCTGCAATCGGTAGCGAGCAAGAAACTTCCTGCCGATGAGAAACTCCTCCTTTTCTTTTATACCAGGTTCGATGCGGTAAAGAACGTTGTAGTGAGGAACGGTACGTTAAAAGCCGACTTCTTCCGTGACATCTGGCGTGTGCAGAACGTACGCAAATCATTTGACATAAAGGAAATCCAGGTACTCAACGATATATTAACCAAAGGAGTAGAAGAAGGCACTTTCGAAATGCCCGACACACAAGCCACTGCCGAAATACTTCACCATGCACTCAAAGGCCTGGAAGTACCTTATATAAGAGGGCAGATAAGAGCAGAAAGTCTGAAAACGGAATCTCAGCGCGAAAATATCGCCTATCTGATATTCGAAGGAATCAAAAAAAAGAAATGATTATCAACTAAATTAAGGTCACAGACCTATTTATTACTTTTGTATTTGCAATAACAATAATCGGTTAAGATCAAATAACGTCGCATAAAATACTTTATTTTACTTATAATATTTATATTTTAAATTATGAAATTACTTGAAGGTAAAACCGCTGTCATTACAGGTGCAGCCCGCGGCATAGGTAAAGCCATTGCCCTAAAATATGCAGAACAAGGTGCCAATGTTGCATTCACCGATCTAGCGATAGATGATAACGCGAAAGCCACTGAAGCAGAAATCGCCGCTTTCGGAGTAAAAGCTAAAGGATACGCTTCTAATGCTGCAAACTTCGAAGATACACATAAAGTGGTAGAAGAAATAATGAAAGATTTTGGAAAGATCGATATCCTTGTAAATAATGCCGGTATTACCCGTGACGGATTAATGATGCGTATGACCGAGCAACAATGGGATATGGTTATCAATATCAACCTGAAATCGGCATTCAACTTCATCCATGCTGTTACCCCCATTATGATGAAACAGAAAGGTGGCAGCATTATCAATATGAGCTCAGTTGTAGGTCTTTCCGGTAATGCAGGGCAGACAAACTACTCCGCATCTAAGGCCGGTATGATCGGATTGGCCAAATCGATAGCTAAAGAGGTTGGCTCAAGAGGTATCCGTGCCAACTGTATCTGTCCGGGATTCATCATTACAGAAATGACAGGCGTATTATCTGACGAAGTAAAACAAAAGTGGGCGGAACAAATTCCATTGCGTCGCGGCGGCACACCGGAAGATGTGGCCAATGTAGCTGTATTCTTAGGTTCTGACCTTTCTTCATATGTTAGCGGACAGGCTATTCCTGTTTGTGGCGGTATGAATATGTAAGATTTATATCTATATAAGGAGACGGGTTCAACTTATAGCTGAACCCGTTCTTATTTTACTCATGGTGATATGGCTCATTATTCAATATTGTCATCGCCCGGTATAACTGTTCTACAAAAATCAGGCGTACCATCTGATGAGAAAAGGTCATACGCGAAAGGGTTAGCTTTTCATTCGCCTTATCATACACACTCCGGGCAAAGCCGTAAGGGCCGCCAATCAGAAAAACAAGGCGTTTGGCTACCGCATGTGTCTTCTTTTCAATGTAGGTTGCAAATTGCAGAGACGTATATTCTTTTCCCTTATCATCCAGTAAGACCAGGTAATCACCCGCTTGCAGGTTCCGAAGGATAAGCTCGCCTTCTTTTTCTTTTTGCTGACCGGCAGTAAGGCTCTTCGTATTCTTTATATCAGGTATAACCTGTATTTCGAAAGGGACATAATGCTCCAGCCGCTTCTGATACTCACTCACTGCATCGATGAAATAACCGGCATCTGTTTTGCCTATAACAAGAAGGGTAATTTTCATTAGAATAATTTTAGCCTGCAAAAATAAGGATTTTACTTCGTAGCATCTATCACTCCCCTGAAATATCCGATAGATTCGGCTATCCCCGCCAAAGGAGTTTTCATATTACGCTCGTATTCCAGGCTACAAGCCCCGTCGTATTTTACTTCGCGAAGCATACGCACAAATGCAGGGATATCTATGATACCGCGCCCGATCTCCCCGGTTTTACCTTCTTTACTGGCTGCAGTTGTATTTTTCATATGGACATCAAACACACGGTCTTTATACCTCTTCAGATCGGCAACAGGATCTTGTCCGTCACGGGCGTCGTGACCAATATCGAGGCACATACCAATACGCGGGTCCAGATCTTTCACATTCTCGTATATATCCGTAGCATTCGGATATAGCTTGATATCAGGGCCATGCAGATGAATGGCATACTTAAAGTCATACTCTTTCACTTTCTGGTCTACATAGGGCAATACCTCATGATTAGGAACACCAACAATTAACTTCACCCCTACCCGCTTTGCATAGTCGAAAGCACGGTCTACTTCCTCCTTTGTTTTCATATAGATAGGTCCTACCGCATACCCGGTGACGTTATGGGCTGCAAGTTTCGCATGAAAAGCTGCAATCTCCTCATCGGTACTGGTCAGAGGCAAATGAAAGTCTTTAATGCATAGATAATGAACATCTACTTCCTGCATCATCTTCAATGTCTCATCTAAGTTGAAGTTAACAAAAGTATAACCCGCAATGGCAACTTTAAACAGTTCTCCGTCATCCCTTAAATTCCTTTCCGGTTCTTTTGCATACAGGCCGCTAGCAGAAAGGAGTATGCAACTGCAAATAATTGATAAAAATACGCTTAGTTTTCTTTTCATGGTTATTATCATTTAATATTAAATTTATCTATAAGGAAAGAATAACCCGTAAGTATTTTACAAAGTTAAAAATAAAATCAAACTTGTTTACCTTTTACTTTATATCGTTTACAATCTCCCTGATGGACAAAATTCCATATCTTTGCATTTCGAAACACTAAATAGAAATATTATGCGAATAATACCTAATTCCGAATTGATTATCAATAGTGATGGCAGTATATTCCATCTGCATATAAAACCGGAACAACTATCAGATAAAATAATAATGATGGGCGACCCCGAAAGAGTTACGCTCACAGCTTCGTTTTTCGACACCATAGAATGTAATATACAAAGCCGTGAGTTTCATACTATCACCGGGACTTACAAAGATAAACGCATAACAGCCATATCACACGGCATTGGGCCTGATAATATTGATATTGTTCTCACGGAACTGGATGCCTTAGCCAATGTGGACTTCAATAGCCGGGAAGTAAAAAAAGACTTCAAGCAACTGACAATGGTGCGGGTAGGCACGTCAGGCGGATTACAACCATACTGTCCGATAGGCTCATATGTAGTAGCGGCTAAATCGATCGGATTCGACGGCGTTCTAAACTACTATGACGGACGAAACAGTATTACATTGAACGACTTTGAAGCGGCATTCAAAGAATATGTAGGCTGGAATCCCCGGCATTGCGCACCCTATGTGGTCAAAGCAGACGAGAGTCTTGTGGAACAAATCGGATATGACATGATAAAAGGAGTGACTATTTCCGCCATCGGCTTTTATGGCCCGCAGGGGCGGTATGTGCGCATACCTTTGGCGAATCCTGATCTGAACAGTAAGATAGAGACATTCCGGTTTGGAGAAGATATGATAACTAATTATGAGATGGAAAGTGCTCCGCTCGCCGGATTGGGACGACTGATGGGACATCGCGCCATGACTGTGTGTACCATTATCGCCAACCGTCTTGCCGGAGAATCAAACGCAAATTATAAAGGTTCAATTGAAGATTTAATTAAAAAAGTACTAGACCGCATTTAATGAAGCCTTACACGAAAAAGAAATTAACTAAAGTTTTGTTGATAATACTTATACCTCTGATAATTATCGGATTGGCAGTTCTTCTTGCTAACTGGAAAATCCCCCATGACACTAAAGATTACGTCCATAATAACACTGATAGCATTCCTGCACAAAAGGCTGCATTAGTATTGGGAGCAGCCAGATATATAGGAGGCCGGCAAAATTTATATTTTACATACCGTATCCGGGCGGCCAAAGAATTATACGATGCCGGAAAAGTAAAAGCATTTGTAGTAAGCGGCGATAACAGCACAAAAGATTACAATGAAGCTCAGGATATGTATGACGCTCTGGTTGAGGCCGGAGTTCCCGGGGATATTATATACATGGACTATGCCGGATTGCGCACGCTCGACTCCGTAGTGAGAATGAGCGAGATATTCGGACAAAAATCTTTTATTATCGTATCTCAGGAGTTTCATAACGAAAGAGCCGTATTCCTGGCCCAATATTACGGATTGGAGGCATATGGGTATAACGCGAAGGATACTGATCTGAATCGCTTTTCGTACCGTACAAAAATAAGGGAACTATTCGCACGGGTGAAAGTCTTTGTCGATATCATTACAGGTAAAGGGCCAAAACATCTTGGAGAACCTATAAACATCAATTAATTTATATAAACAATAAAACCATTCAAAAGACTTTATGAAGAAACTTCTACTCGCACTCTCTTTATTTACAGCATGCTCTTTGGCCTACTCGCAAGATCCGAACAGAGAACTTCTAAAAAAATTAGTAGAAAAGAATATACTTACACAGGATGAGGCTGATTCGCTGAGGGCATCATCAAATAAGGATAGTCAGAATAATTCATTTACCCAGTCTGTAGAAAAAATAAGACAAGCATTCAACACGCCATATATGCAATTCGGGGGATACGGTTTATTGCTGTATAAGTATAGCGATGTAAACAAGGTAAAGCATGATTTGAGCACCAGAGTTGTCTTTTTACATATGCAAGGGCAGATATTTAAAGATTTCAAATACTTTGCAATGATGGAATTTGTAAATCCTACGTTAACAGAATATTATGTCGACTGGACTCCCTCAGGTAGTTTTAACCTCAGGGTAGGGCAAATGAAAACACCTTTTTCCCTCGAAAATCAATTCTCTCTTACTGCTTTGGAATCGATCACCAATACCCGTTCTGTCTCAGCACTTGCAGGTATGGGAGATGATGTTTTAAAATTACAAAACAATAAGAATAACGCCGGGCGCGACATGGGTATAAAGATATCCGGAAACCTCATCAATAAGGGTACTCATCATCTTCTCGAATATGGACTGGGAATATATCAGGGGACAGGCCTCGTTACCAGTGAAACAAATAATTCGAAGGATTTTACAGCCAATATTATGCTGCAACCTGTAAAAGGATTTCGCATAGGTGGTGGCGGGTATTTTGGCGAAGCTACATACATAAAGACCGGGGAAAATGAAAGAAACGACCATGTGCGAAACCGTTGGATTGTCAGTTCAGATTATAAAAATAACAGATTATATGCACGCGCCGAATGGATAAAGGCCAACGATGGGGGTATCAGCAAAGAGGGTATCCATGGTGTGGGGTTATGGTATTTCATTCCGGAGAAGTTGAATGCATTTGCTAAGGTAGATTATCTGAATCAGAATAAAAATATAAATAGTGAAGTGATGGATTATACCTTAGGGGTAAATTATTACTTCTATAAATCGTGCCGTTTCCAACTAAACTATACTTATTCCGACTACTCAAATAAGTGGGATGCGCCAAATTCGAATGTCGTTCTGGGACAAATGCAGATTGTATTCTAAAATTCACGGATAAGGATTACAACTAAAAAGTATATTTTTTAATAAACAACGACAAGGCCGGAATATTCCTTTTTGGACTACCAGATTTGATATATTTAATAAAGCCAAAGCTAAAGTAATATAGCCATCAGATTATCTATTTGATTATAAGATAATAATAAATATAAAATGTTCATCATACCTGAGTTTTACCTATTTATAGTTTAAATTGTAAAAATTTAACACCTCTTTATGCTAGCATTAAAATATTTTAATATCTTTGCTACATCAATCCATAGACGAATTCTCTGAAGTAGAGACCAACTATATGATTAGCTGTCTGTAATCTCTATTTCTAAATTGTAAAATAAAGATGAATCCCCTTAATATGGCCCCAAGAAATCAAATCAACGAAAAAATATCCGTTTCAGACTTTATTCTTCCGGTTGAAAATTTGGAGGTTAGCTATATTTTGTTAGAGAGAGAGAGAGAGAGAGAACACATTTAGCTAAAAAAAGGCACAAAAACAACAAACCGGATGTAATAAAGAGTGTCCGGTTATCATTTTATCACAAAAGACCTCCATTCAGGAAACATATGAGTTTCCTGAATGGAGGTCTTTTTGCGTTTGTACTGAAGAGCGAATCAGGCCTGAAGAAATATTATCAAATTATAATGTCGAGTTGATATAAAAACAATATTTAGCTATTAATTACAATTATTATGAAGAAAAGAGTGGTGTTAATTTTATCCTGCTTATTACTAAGTATAGGATACATTGCGGCGCAAACGACAAAGATCTCAGGAACTGTTGTTGATGAGTTGGGGGAACCTGCCATCGGGGCATCAGTTGTAGTTAAAGGTACCTCTACTGGTACTATAACAGATGTAAACGGAAATTTCTCTTTGAATGTTTCAGCGGATAAGAAAACATTAGTAATTTCTCTTATTGGCATGAAGACCAAAGAGGTTGCTGCCGGAACAAATTTGAAAATTACTTTGGAAAATGATTCTCAGTTGTTGGATGAAGTAATGGTAGTGGCTTACGGAACTGCAAAAAAATCATCTTTTACAGGATCTGCTTCTGTTGTCAACTCTGATAAAATTAGTTCTCGCCCTATTACAAGTGCCCTATCGGCGATCGAAGGGAATGCTACCGGTGTACAAGTAAGTACTACTACGGGCCAACCCGGGGAGTCGGTAGGTATTCGTATCCGTGGATTTGGTTCTGTGAACGCTTCCAATGCACCCCTCTATATTTTAGACGGGTCTATTTATAATGGGAATCTCGCCAGTATCAATCCAAGTGACATTGAGTCAATGACTATTTTAAAAGATGCTGCCTCTACCTCCTTATATGGGTCAAGTGCAGGTAATGGCGTTGTTTTAATCACAACAAAAAAAGGGAGGCAGGGAGCAGGTGTAACATTAAATGTTACACAAGGCTGGTCAAACAGGGCTTATGCTGATTATGCTAAAGTAGACGCATATGAGTATTACCCACTGCAATGGCAGATGTTGAAAAATTCGGGTGTTACCAGCGGTAAATCGCAAGCTGAAGCTGCCGAAATCGCTTCCAGAGACATTGTGAGTACGTTGAAATATAATCCATTCGTGGGTATAGCCGATGGTGAAGTCGTTGGTCTGGACGGTAAACTAAATCCCGCAGCTACCAAGCTTAAATGGGCGGATGACCTGGATTTTGAAGATGCTGCTTTCGGAAATGGTTATCGTCAGGAATACTCTCTCGGTTATAATAG
Source organism: Dysgonomonas sp. UBA7710 (assembly GCF_002482385.1). Lineage (GTDB taxonomy): Bacteria > Bacteroidota > Bacteroidia > Bacteroidales > Dysgonomonadaceae > Dysgonomonas. The sequence goes on from NZ_DLFW01000013.1 coordinate 8,020, forward strand.
CAAAACTGATAAAAGCGACACCTATTCTTCCATATCTTATCTTGATGAAAAAGGCTACATGATGAAAACCAACTTCAACCGTATGTCAGCACGCTTAAATCACAACATCAATCCGGTTAAATGGTTTAAGTCAGGGGTGAATTTGGCTTATGCGCGTTCTCAATCTAATTATTCATCTTCTACTCAGAGTAGTTCAAGTTCTTATAGTAATCTTACCCGTTTTGTCAGGGTCATGGCTCCTATATATCCTGTACACAGGCATGACCTGAATACCGGAGCCTACCTGGATGCCGCCGGTAATCCGACCACCAATCCGAAAGAATATATTTGGGACTACAGTGGGGCGCGGCTCTCCGGCAACGGCCGTGATGCTTTGGCGGAAACAGATTATAATAGCCGTCAGTTTAACCGGAATGATGCATCGGGGCGTACATATATCACCTTGACGCCCATCACCAACTTAACGCTTACCGCTAATTATAGCATCGATGGTACCGATTACCGTGCCAGAGTATATGAAAACCCGTTAGTAGGGGACGGAACTGCCGGCCCGGGACGTTTATCTCTCACATCTACCCGGAGTACAACGCAAACATTGAATCAATTGATCGGCTACAATAAATCGATAGACAAGCATCACATCGATGTCTTGGCCGGCCATGAAACTTATATTTATTCTTACGAATATTTATATTCCATGAAAGTGGGTGAAATATTCAGCGGCGTACATGAATTTCCTAACTTTACAACTATCAGCAGTGTTTCTTCTTATACGGACACCTATAAAAAGGAAGGCTATCTGGCTCGTTTGAACTATGATTATGATAATAAATACTATGGATCTTTCTCTTACAGGCATGATGGCACTTCCCGTTTTTCCAAAGATAGCCGCTGGGGAGATTTCTGGTCTTATGGCGCTTCCTGGAGAATCTCCGAAGAAAAATTTATGCAGGATATAAACTGGGTGGACAATCTGAAATTAAGGGTTTCTTATGGAGAAACCGGTGTTGACCGTACACTTGATGCCGATGGTAACAATGATTATTACCCTTATCAGACATTGTATGACCTGGGTATCAATAATGGGCCCGACGCAGGAGTGTATTTCTCTACTTTGTCCAATAAAAATCTTGTATGGGAAACGCAAATATCTAAAGATGCGGCTCTTGAATTTGCTTTATTCGGTAAATTATCCGGAACGATCGAATATTTTCAGAAAGACTCCAAAGACTTGCTGTTCAATGTACATGTGCCTACTTCCACGGGGGCAAGTTCACAGTTGCAGAACATCGGTAAAGTGAGAAACAGCGGTATAGAACTCGATGTTAACTATCAGGTATTTAAGAATAGCGATTGGGCGGTAAATATAGGCGCGAATGCTACACGCATCACAAACAAAATACTGAAGATGCCGGACGAAAACAAAGAGAACGGACTTATAGACGGTTCCAAAAAACTGATGGAAGGCAGTTCTATCTATGAATTTTGGTTGAGACAATGGTATGGGGTCGATCCTGCTAATGGTGATGGCTTATATCTGCTGGATACAGATGCTTACAATAAGGAAAAGGGTACATTAACCGCTGCTATCGAAAAAACAGTACAAGAAATAAATGGTGTACCTGTGACAAATTCTTATAGTTACGCGAAGTATGATTTTAGCGGAACTGCCATTCCTAAATGGTTTGGAGGCTTCAATTTCAATGTAGCCTATAAAGCATTTTCGTTAGGCGCTGTATTCTCCTATCAGCTGGGAGGTAAAACCCTTGACAATATATATCTCAGCATGATGGATATGGCTAATTACGGTTATGCAATGAGTGTAGATGTACGAAGGGCGTGGCAAGCCGAAGGCGACGTGACCGACGTCCCCCGCCTCGACAAGACAGCCGCACATAATACCAATGTAGGACAATCGTATTCTACCCGTTGGCTGGTAAGTACAGACTATTTGAACTTGCGTTCAGTGAATCTATCTTACACTTTACCTAAGAACCTGCTTAATAAAGTGCAGATACGGGAAACCAAACTTACTTTCAATGCAGAAAACCTGTTTATGTTGAAAGCAAGGCAAGGTTTAAACCCTCAACAAAACTTCAATGGTATTACCTATAACGTATATATGCCGGCAAGAACATTCACGCTTGGCCTCAACATGTCATTCTAAAAAATAAACAATTATGAAACAGATATATAAAATAAAGATTAGCGTTATCGCCCTTGCAGCATTATTTATGCTCTCAAGTTGTGATGACAGTTTTTTGGAAACCACGCCTACAGGGGCCATTTCCGAGGAGACAGTCAGCAGTACATTGGATGGCTTGTATATCGCCTTAAACGGAATTCATCGTAAGATGGTTTCGCAAGACCTGGGTAATCAGGGGCTGGGCGGCGAGCCCGGCTTCATTATCGGACGCGAAGCTCATGGGGACGATATGACCTGGGATACACAAACATGGCACCAAACACATCATACATGGGCCATCAACACAAACGCAAGTTCTGCCTATAATTATGGCGTATGGAATACCTATTATCAATTTATTTTGAATGCCAATAAAATATTAGAGAACTTAGAAACTAAGTATGCAGGCTCTACAGAGCCTTTGGCAGCCCAGATCAAAGGTGAATGTTTAGCTATCCGGGGCTGGGCTCATTTCCAGCTCGTTCAGTACTACGCCAAACGCTATGCCGCGGGAGCTGTCAATAACCAGTTAGGCGTCCCCTACAGGGAATCATCGGAAGTAACAGAAATGGCTCGTAATACAGTTGAAGAGGTATATACGAAAATCAACAGGGATCTGACGGCGGCAGCTACTTTGCTGGAGGGGTATAACCCGGCTGTTAATCACTATAGCCCGGCTGTTGTTGCCGGACTCAGGGCAAGAGTCGCTTTAACTCAACAGAACTATCCTGAAGCCGCTACCCAGGCCGTTCTTGCTATTAATCTGGCTAAAGCCAACGGGAAATCGATCATGAAGCAGGCGGAGCTTATGAATGGATTTGCTAACATTACCACAGCAACTAAGGAAGCCTTGTATGCCGCCATCACCCAAGATGACCAAACGGTGTATTTCTATTCATTCTATGCGTATATGTCGTGGAACTTCAACTCCAGTTCCATCAAAACAGGGATAAAATGTATCAGCCAATCAACTTACGATCTGATGTCGCCAACCGATTTACGTCGCCAATGGTGGGACCCGACCGGTACTGCCGCGGTACCAACAGTCAGTACTTATAACAAACGGGTTTATCAAAATCGTAAATTTACGGCTCGCTCCACGGCTGATGCGGTGGGAGATTTTGCTTTCATGCGTATTTCTGAACTCTATTTGATAGCTGCTGAAGCGTATGCCCGCTCAGGACAGGATACTCCGGCCAAGACGTATTTGCAGGAATTGATCGCAGAACGCGATCCCGGATATACCGATTCTGGAAATACGGGAACTGCTTTAGCGGAAGAAGTTATGAATCATCGCCGTATCGAACTATGGGGTGAAGGTTTCCGTTGGTTTGACCTGAAACGTTTGAATTTACCACTCTATCGTACAGGAAGTAACTTCAAAGAGTCATTCTGTGGATTCTTAGAAAAACAACCAACAGACAATGGCTGGTATTATGAAATACCTAAAGCAGAAACAGACTATAATACATTGATGGAAAAAAACTATTGATATAGGGGACGGGATACACTCCTTATAATGTTGCATCCAATTCATACAAACACTTTTTAATGCAGTGATGCATCAAATACAAAAGAGACCGGGCCCGGTCTCTTTTGTATTAATATATCGTATTATAACGTATTCCATCAATTTTTGTATTCCAAAGTGTGAATAGGGTTATAACTAATTTAAATAATATGGATAGTTCAGTAAGTTTTACATACTGATCTGTTGTCAATTGCATGTCCTTGATACATTTGGCAATAATCTCATCCCGCTTATCCATCCGTTCGATAAGCATACCGATATCATTATACCCGCTATATTGACAATGAGAGGCTTATGAGAAATTATGAGTCTCTTTTATTTCTGATGTACATAGATTCATATACATGCTATGTACATCCCAAAATTGTGAAAAACACACTAAAATAAGCTTATCCTTTTGCTCTTAATTATCTTTTCTTTAGTTTTGAAATAATTAATCCAAAGCTGGTACATCAAGTATAGTCTAAATATTGTTTTGGCATGAAAAAGTAAACTTATTTCTTTGTCAATGTAAAACAGTCTATGTCAGGAGCCCAGTTATAGTTATTTCCCATCCGGATTATATTGTACCCGGGTTTTAATTCTATGGGCACTGTTATTTTAGAGTGGTTATCATCCATTCCGAGTTCTTCGAGCATTTGTTTTTGCCCGTTGACTGTCAGTTCCAGTTTGCGGTTATTGCCAAACGAATAAAAAATTGTCATATCATAATGTCCGCCTTCTTTGCTGTATACTTCTTTCCATTCGGCATAGTTTTCGGGACTGCCTCCACAGTAACCGACTTTCATCTTTCCTGAAGCTTTTTCATCCACCGCATACAAAATCCCCTTCGGCGCTTTTCCCAAATCGTTGAATAGGGGCAGATAAGCCCATTCGGCCTCGTACAATACAGGTTCGATACGTGTTTGCCCTTCCATACGCAGGATCATCGCGCTATGAGCAGGTATCTTTTGTTCAAAAGATCCTGAGAAACTACCCAGATCAGTATGTTTTACTAAGTCCCTTACCTTCACTTTCCCTTCAAATTCCAACACTGAAAACGGTACAGAAAATGAACAAGGCGTATCGGCCGGATTATAAAGCGCCACAGCACGGACTTTCCCTCTCTTTTGCTCAATATCTTTTACCAATACATACCCTTCATTGTCGTGTTGTACGACATATGCTTGCAGCCCGAGCGGATCCTGATTCAAGGCAATAAGTTCCTTATTCGTTAATAATTTCAATGAAGATTCAGGCATCCTTTCCAAATCGCATCCGATAAGTAGCGGGGAACTCATAATACACCATAAACCGAAATGAGCTTCCTCTTCCGTCGGGGTAAGTCCTGTACCTCCGACCTTGCTGTTATTCTGAAAACCGATAACCATCATATCCATGTCGTTGTAATGTCCGTCTCCTGCATAAGCCGACAGATAGAGGTTTTTACCTACTACATATTTCAACGAATTCCAGTGTGCATTGATATCCCCGCTTATACGCCATGAATCAGCCACATCTTTGGCCCACGTGCCCGGGAATGCCCAACGGCAGATATTCAGGGCGATGCCTTTCTTTACTTTGTCTATGTTGCTACGGATAGATGTATACCTGTCTTCCTCGCTCAATCCTAAATACGTACCGCCACAGTAATCTATTTTGATAAAATCGAATCCCCATTCGCTGAAATAAAGTTCGGCATCTTGTAATTCATGTCCATAAATTCCGGCACCTACACCGGATTTATCCTGATCTTCCGCTGCCATAGAGCCGCATGTGTTATTTCCCGCGTCTGTATAGATTCCGGCCTTCAGTCCAAGATGATGGATGTGGTTAACCACAGGTTCCATACCATTGGGAAAGCGCCCGGCATTGACATGCATCTTGCCCGACTTATCCCGCGCACCAAAAAATCCGTCGTCGATATTTACAAATTTATAGCCCGCGTCTTTCAATCCTTTCGAAATCAGATAATCTGCCTGTCCTTTAATTATGTCTTCACTTATATTTACACGGAAGGCATTCCATGAACTCCAGCCCATCAGAGGCGGGGAAAATATACCTTTCTCAGGCCTTTCATTACCCATACTGCCGGATATATTAATGGACATCATTCTTCCGGCCATAAATACAGTAAAAAATACCAATACTATTCGAGTTTTCATATTCATAATGATTTCTTTTCGTAAAGATATTAAATATAATAAAAAAACAGAGGATGATGCCACCGTAAATAAGCAGCAACATCCTCTTCTTTCACAACCTTAAATACTACCTATCTACCACTCTATAGCCTGATCTTGATCAGGTATCTGAGTATTAATTTTGCGTTCAAGAATCAGCGAACCTGTCACTTTATATACGATGTCGACATTTGGAATCATTGTATAATCCGTAAACTGATAGTCAATGTTGTTTATAGTCACATAACGGTGCAGCAGGTATGGACGGACATCATCCATTACTTCGCTCACCACATAACTGGCATCTTTATTCACAATCAGTTTCATATCCGGGTTTTCAGAAGAAAACGTCACGCCTCCGGACTCGCTGAAAGTCGCATAGACTTTGTATCTTCCACGGTCTATACGTTCCTCATCTATATTCCCTGCATAGAAGAACAGCGTATGCTCATCGACAACATACGATTGAATTTCAGCCTTAACGATAGGTGTCTCATTTTCATATCCGGCCATGTTGACTTTCAGAGCCGTACCGCTGTATACTCCGGAATAATCATTGAAAGGAATGATGCGGAGCAAGGCTTTTTTATAATTTTTGCGTGGATTTGCAACATAATTATAAGAAGGATCATCTAAAATTGTCAACGGAAGCACCCATTTATCTACCAGGTCAATATTGGCCAGCTTAAAATCAATATTCAGCAAAGACGTGTTTTCCCCAGCCTTTATCCCTACGCTTTCGGGTATTGAAAAATACTGGCTGGTCAATTCTTTATAGTAGAAATCCGTACGGCTCTGAAAACGTTCATAATTCAGGATTCTCAGCGTATCCGGGTCCGTAGCCACATGAACTGTCATGTCCTTATCGTTGTTTGTAGAACCGCTGACTATCAGAGGCAACTGATAAACCACCGGGTCAGTGTCTTTATAGCGAACATAGATAGGGGTTACTCCTCCATCCCCTATGGGAGCCTTGAAAGAAACATAGTGTTCAAATTGCTCATCTTTCCATTCATCGTTGCACGAACTGAATAATATTATCAGTACAGCGAGCAAGGATAACAAACCATATATTTTTTTCATATATTCATTTATTTTATAATTAATCATTGTAAGTCCATCCAGGATTCTGTGTCAGGCGCTTGTTGCGCTTCAACTCAGTATGGCTGATAGGCCAGAACCACATTTTATCGGCAAAAGTGGTTTTGAGTATCCATACGGCTACCGGTTGATGAAACAAATCCCTGTCGTTTACGGTCATCAACACATTACAACCGTATATAGGCAAAGCTTCTTCTACCGGAGCATCCATCCACCGGCGCAGATCGTAGTAGCGCTGTCCTTCACCCATAAGCTCTATAAAACGTTCGCGTTTTATTCTTTTACGCATATCGTCCCGTCCCGATTCCGAGTATGCTGTCTCCGGATAATCCGGCACACCGGCACGGATACGTACTGGATGAATTCCCCGTTTCATTTGGGTTATATCCCGGCTGATTGTGTATGCTTCGCCTTTCCACGATGGAATATTGTACGAACCTGTCAGCTCGTTTAACGCTTCCGCGTAGATAAGCAGGATATCCGCATAGCGGATGGCAGGTTCTGCTTTATTTACAATTCTGGACGAGTTTCCCCCTTCATAAGTATCGCTGGGATGAACAAATTTCATTACGCCGAATCCTGTACGCAACCAATATGCATTAGTTGAATTGAAGCCGTTCCCCTGTGCATTGTCACGGTAGTAGAATACCTGCTGGTTACGGTTACGTTCCTGCGATTCGTTCAGCAAATTCCAGAAAGCGCCGTTATAAGATACCGAGGCATAAAACCGAGGCTCCCGGTCGGCATATTGCAATGATACACCTTCCTTTAAAGGTTTATATTTACCGGCGTCATAATCTTCTTGTGTCACATATCCGGATACACGGTTGCTACCGTCTCCCCGTCCGATTTCTTTATCTTTGCCGGGGGCATCCGTCCCATCATTCATATAATACGCATCTACTAATTTCTGAGTAAGCCCATGAGTATTCCAGCCTGTAGCAGAACGAGGCAACTGGTGCGCTACCATGCTCACAATACTCTCGCCTCCCTGATTCTGCCCGCGTGTGAATATAAGTTCAGGATTACTCGATGCGCTTAATGTCCCGTTGAATACATCCCTGTACGACCGGTATGGGTCTATATTGGCCCAGCCTCCCGGCCATGTTTTTTCGGAAAAATTGCCATCACTTGGCGGAACAATGGTAGCGGGTTCTACATTGTCGCCTGTAGTTCGAAGCGGAGTCCAATATAAATCATATACGCCGAGCTCGATGACATCCCTGGCCGCGGCTGCCGCTTTAGCCCATTTTTCCTCGTTGTAGTCCGGAGAAAGTAAAGGCCTGCCCGCATCGTCTTTCAACAATTGAGCCCAGCCAGCCGTATTGCCGTTCGCTAACGGACTGGCCGCGTATATCAACACCTTGGCGCGGGTAGCTAAAGCCGCTCCGCAGGTAGGGCGGGCGATAACATCCTGCCCGCGTCTCATACCCAGTTTCTCCATTTCTTTCGCAGCCTGTTGCATCTCGGTAGCTATATATTCGGCACACTCCTCATATGTACTGCGGGGAGTAGCTATATCATCGTAACTTTCTGTATAGTCGATCCCCTCGTCAGGGACAATCGGAATAGGTCCGTATTTACGCAGCAGCAACCAGTACAGGTAGGCTCTGGCAAAACGGGCCTGGCCTCTGTAATCCTCTATCTCGTCGCGGCTCATTTCTTCATTCATATATATATTATGAATAAAAGTCGAAGCATTCCGTATTCCTCTATAGGATCTAACCCATGAATCCTGCTTGTCCCCTTCGTTGTATTCACCCATTTTGAACATATTGTACGATAGCTCATTCTTAGAAGGGTCAAGATCATGGTCGCGGTCGCCATAGTACATATCGTCTGCAAAACAATGCGGCGTATGCCCTTTACTTGCCACATCCGCGTTTATATCCATAAACTCTTGAAATACATGCGACAACCACTGTTCGGAATATACTTTACTCTTAAATACTTTCTCTGTAGTCAGACGGTCTTTGAAGTACTGGTCGGAATCCAGATAATCCGAACAGGAGAAGAAAAATCCTGCTCCCAGCACCAATAACAGAATATATATTTTCTTTATCATATTACTTTATTTTATAAGTTAACACTTAAGCCCAATGTAATCGATTTCGCCAATGGATAATCTTCTCCACGAGGTGTCGCAAGCTCAGGGTCCCAAAGTTTGAATTTAGACCAGGTCAAAAGATTGGTCCCGACCAAAAATACCCGGATGTTATTGCAATGAATCCTATTCGTTAAGTTTTTAGGAAGCGTATATCCTATATCTACCGTTTTCAGGCGAAGGTACGCTCCGTTTCGCAGCCAGAAAGTCGAATTCCTGTAGTTGTTCGCATTCCCGCCGAAACTTAACCGGGGATACGAAGCGTTCGGGTCTTCTGTCGACGGGTCGCCCGAAATATCGGCCGCTATCCAGCGGTTAGGCCCCATTACATCTTTTAATACCGTACCCCATTCTCCTTCACTGAACGCATACACGGTTTTTCCGTATGTGAAGAATGTCGATTTCCCTGCGCCCTGGAAGTGTACGTTTACATCAAATCCATTCCAACTGGCGGATATACCCGCGCCATAAATAAGATTAGGCCTCTGGGTAGCGCCGACAGCCACCTGGTCTCCGTCGTCTATAATACCGTCACCATTGACGTCTTTATACTTGATATCGCCTGGCTGAACAGTACCAAAAGTTTGTGTAGGGCTGTTGCGTATATCATCGTAGTCTTTAAACAAACCTAAGGATATCAACCCTTTAGCCTGATCTACCCGGTAACCTTCCTGGTTCTGATATGCATATACATTGTTTTCCTCGTCTCTTTCAAGTACTTCGTTCTTACTGTATGTCATATTGCCTCTGACGGTCAGGTTCACATCGCCCAGTTTTTGCCTGTATTCGATACGTCCGTCAAATCCTCTTGATTTTACTGCTCCCACATTAGCGCTCGGAGTACTTTCCAAACCAACCATAGATGGTAAGAAATTACGCGCCATATATATTCCCTCACGTTTTTCATCGAAGAAGTCCACATTGGCCTGGAATTTATCTCCGAAAAGCGATAAATCGAAGCCCAGGTTGTTTTTGGTAGCAATCTCCCAGGTGACATACGGCGAAGCAACCTGAGTATACCGCAAGCCTCCGATATAATGGTCGGTGCCGAAATCGGACAATTGATACCCTCCTTCCGGTACCCATATGTTTTGATCGTTCATGTGCCCTATCTCTGCCATAGAGTATAAATACGGGAAGCGGATATCCCCTAAGTTGTCGTTACCTACCCTACCCCAGGAATAGCGAACTTTGAACATGTTCATCCATTCCAGCTTGTCTTTAATGAATTTTTCTTCAGCTATATTCCAGCCTGCCGAGAATGCAGGGAAGAATCCGTATTGCTGGCCTACGGCGAAGTTTTCCGAACCTGTATATCCGAAATTAAAGTCCGCGAAATAACGCAGGTTCCAGTTATATGTCACGCGTCCGGCCAATCCCTGATTACGCCTCGATACTCCGTTTTTGATATCGGTTCCTAAATCGACAGTTTTAATAAAAGCGTCCCTTGTATATTTAAGGGCTCCCCCGACATTGTGCCCGTTAAATCCACGGTCCCAGTTAAGCATTAAATCGAGAAACTCGCGCCGGTTACCGGATGAATAACCACCCTGTACCATTTCACTGGGATCGGAGATATGGGTGAAAACTAATTCGCCCTGCGCGTTGCGACTGCGTTCAGCTTTCCATTGTTCAGGCCATTTGCGGCGCTGTATATTATTCGAATTCTCTGTATCGAAACCAAAGTGGCCGGTGAAACGCAGTCCCTTGGTTATGAAATCGAAGTTTTGCTCAAGGGATACGTTTGTTTGTATATTGTTTTCCCAGTTTTCATTGAAGCCTGTCTGTGTAGCCATCACCCATGGATTGGTCTGCCCTCCCGTACCAACAGCGGGCACATAACCATTCGAGTACATTACCGGTGTACGTATAGGAGAATATCCGAAGAGGGAAGCCCATACATTATTATTTTCATCACCTACTCCCGGGCTGTTGCGTTTCGACAATATTCCCGATACACCGACTTTCAGCACAGTGGACTTGGTGATGTCTATATCTGTGTTGAGACGGTAATTCCATCTCTTGTAATTCGCATTGGTATCATAATCCTCTCTGAGCGCTTTATCGGTTTTGTACATACCACCTTCGTCCGAATAGCTGACGGATACAAAATAACGGGCTGTAGTACCTCCCCCGCTCATATTCATATTGGCACGGTATGCCATGGCGCCATCTTTGAGCAGCAGGTCTTTCCAGTCTACATTCGGATACAGGTCGGGATCGAGCCCTAAACGCAGTATCTCCAGTTCTTCCGGCTGATAGATCGGGGAAAAGTTGCGGGTGATACGGGACTCGTTCAATAGGCTGGCATAGGTAGAACCATCGACAAACTCAGGCGTAATAGTACGCGTGTTGTATGTGGTTTCTACTTTAACATCGATGTTTATCTTACCCGATTTACCGCGTTTGGTGGTGATCAATATAACGCCGTTGGCTCCTTTGGAACCGTAAATAGCCGTAACGGAGGCATCCTTGAGTACCGAGAAAGATTCTATATCTTCTATATTAATATCGTTCAGGTCGCGCTCAAATCCGTCTACAAGCACAAGCGCACTGCTTCCGCCTCCAAATGTGGAGATTCCGCGAATCCAGAATTCCGATATATTTTTCCCCGGCTGGCCCGACACAGCCATAGCCATAATACCCGGTACATTACCAGCCAGCGCATTGGATATGCTCGACGTCGGATTTGACTTTAAGTCCCGCATATTAACCGTAGATACCGCACCGGTCAGGGTTTGCTTTGTCTGCACACCAGTTCCGGTCACTACAATCTCTTTCAATACACTGGACTCAGCTTCTTTCATTGTGATATCGACCACACGCTGTTCGTTTATCAGGACTTCCTGTCTTTCAAAGCCGATGTAAGAAAAAACCAGCTTCTTGTATCTTTCCAGTTTTATCTTATATTTTCCGTCCACATCGGTGATGGTACCCAATCCCGGAGCATCGGCCACGGCGACACTTACGCCAATTAACGGCTCATTACCGGCATCTGTCACCCGCCCTGTCACTTCAACTGTTTCCTGCGCGAAAGTGTTGAGAGAAAAGGCTATTAATGACATACATATTATTAAAAATTTCTTCATAATCGATATGTGTTTATTCATAAATTAAATTATTCTTCATCCATTTCTTCCAGGGCAATCTTACGAAGGCGGCGATTTTCGTCATCCGCTACGTAAAATGCGCGTTCTCCTTCATTATACGCGATTCCCGTAGGACGGTCGAAACGGGCTTCTTCACGCAAATCCCCGTCGATATAACCATAAGGATTGGGATTGATACTGGAACTACCCCGTCCGGCGAATGTGGTTACAGCGCCCTCAGGCGTCAGTTTACGGATAGCATGATTAAATTTATCTGTAAAGTAAAAATCATATACATCGCTTTTACCAGCTGCCTCATATTCGGTGTTTTTCACAAACACTCCCTGATAAGGTTGATCGAGGTGCGTGCTGGTACCGACGCCGTCTTCATATCCGCTTTCCCTTATTGTCCCGCATACTACATAGGGTTGATTGAACTGTTGCTTTTCCCAGTTGTAATCGACGCGTAAGATATAATGTTTATTGACTATCACTACATATGCGTAGTTTCCCGTAGGGTGTATAATGATACGGTATTCCCATTCCGGGTCGTGGACAAAAAATAGTGAGACATAGTCTTTAGGCCCCAATCCTTCGCTGAAATATTTGTTCAGGTCGTAACGGTAGAATTGTCCTTTTTCGTAACTGTTGAAATACATTTCGCCATTTACAGGATGAACCGCCACCGTGTTGCATTGCTTATACCTGGTGATGATGTCTTTGTTCACAAAGTTTTGGGCGCGGTCGACCCTGATAACATTCCGGTCGTCTTCTCCGCCCCTGTCTTCCGCGACAAGCATGTACTGCCCATCGATGGTAAAATCAATTGCGCGGGGACGGTCAAACCCTCCCTGTCTTTTGGTGATGGTGCTGTCCTGAAAATTTATCAGATAGAGCCCGTCGTTTCCATCACATACCATCCACAGGTTTTTAGGATTCACCGGGTCGAATTTCAGCCATCCCGAGTTTCTGAACCCTGCCGCCATTTTGTTTGGATCTGGGTCTTTAAACTTCCCGTCTTTCCATCCCTGGTCATCCCTGTCGGTTTTATACCCGGCCACTGTGGAAACGACCATCTTCCGTTGATATTGGAATATTTCCCCGGCTTCGGCTACGACAGGATTGTCTCCTTTTCCCACCCATACTTCGATGTTTCCTTTTATTGCTTTTCCGGGAACCAGACAGTAAAGGCTTTCACCTTCCACACCTATCACTTTGGCCTCTTTGCCGCCAATATATACGCGGATAAGGCTAAGGTCATTACCAAAGTTTTTTCCGTAAATGACCAATCGCTGTCCTATACCTCCTTCTTTAGGAAGGAAATTGGTTATCACTACCGGTTGGGAAGAATCAAAAGGAGGCGCGCTGTTGCTGTTCTCATTGTTATCTTTGCAGCTTGTGAGGCAAAGAAATAGCAGGAGCGGCATTATCCACCGGATACGCCACCAAGATTTAAACTTTTCCATAATGTTTTTCATTGAGTTTTAAATATTTTATTGACTGATACTTAAGAGAGCTGTTCTTAATGATATTTTCAAAATTCATTTGATGAAAAGGTAAAAGTCAGACTTTCTGTACCTGCATCATACGCACTTGATTTTGAAACCGTCTTTATATATGTAGGGGTAGAAGAAGTGTCTCTTTTTTGAGCAATAACATTGACTGTTCCGGTCTTAACAGGCTTCCAATAAAAACCATTAATCCCTCCCATTGCAAAATTTTTATCATAAGAATGTTCCCCAAATGATACAAAATAAGAATAATCATCATGATTTGAATCGGGAGGTATACTCACATAAATTTTAATTCTTCCATATACTCCAGTATTTGGATCTCCTAACAAAGGACTTCCTGAACCGTAAATGTTATTAACTATGCGGTTACAATAAGCCCATTTGGAAACTAAGTTGGCATTATATTTCGGTTCTGTTATTGTGCCAATATTTGGACCTGGGAAATCTTTATGCACCATTCTTATTCTGATTTCTAAATTACCATAAGCGAAATCTGTAGAATTTAGGTCTAAAGCTGCCTCATGCCCCAGAATATTATAGATTCCATATGTTCGGTATGGAACTCCCTCAACGTTAGCTACATTTCCTGGGGTTATCCAATCATAATTACCAATCCGGTATTGTACTTGCATTCTATAGTCTCGGAAATTAGAATAATTATATGGCGGGTATCCATTCCAAATAATATTTATATAATGGAAATAGTTGTTTGGTGAATACGGAGAATAAGGAGTGTCTAGATAATAAACATCATATAAGTAACAACCAAAAGTTCCCTCCCTATTATGCCACCATTCTATACCTGGAGCGATATAAAGGCCTTGATTAGTGTCGAGTATATAATTATCTGTATAAACAATGGATTTTAACTCTTTTTTCTCTTCTTTTTGTTCTTTTTCATCATTATCGGTTATAAGATCATTGGATTCGTTGCTACAAGACAATAACGTACACAAAACTGTTACAGTCAAATACATTAGATACTTTAATTTTTTCATAGTGTTACATTTTATTAATTTGAAATATTAATACTAATGGTCAATGTTTTTTTCATAATTAAGATTAAATTTTTTCTATAATAAATTTCTTAGTCTTACTTAGAGGGATAAGTAATTACCCTCATTTTCGGATCATTATTTTATTTTCAGATTAAGGTTAGTTGATTTAATTCTCTGATCTATTGTTATCTTTTTTGCTTTCCCATAGGCGATAAATTTTAGAGGTTAGTAATTGGTTTTTTGAATATGAATGGATGATTTCCCTTTTCTAAGTTTTGACAGGTGCGTATAGATGCAGAAACCCCTCTCCCGGGAACAAAAAAGTTCTCCGGAAGAAGGTTTTTTGCGTCTATACGCACTTATCAAAACTTAAAGAAGGGAAAACATCCATTCATATTAAAAACTCCAATTATTAACCTCTAAAATTTATAGCCTATGGAAAAATAAAAAAGATAACAGTAGATCAGAGATTTTAAACAACTAACCTTATTCGTAATTATTATAACAATGAAAATAACAAAAAACTCCTATCGACTGGATATTCCTCTGTGTCTAAGAGTTATAAAACGCCCCTCTGAGACACAATTAAATAGTAAAGAACCGCAAATTACTAACTTTAATTAACCTATTATGAAAGACATTTTTACTAAGAAAGTATTTATGTGCATAAGAACGGGATTGCTTATAATAACATTATTAGCAACAGGAAGCCCGCAATATATATCGGCTTCAGTACATAAAACCGAACAAGCCCAGAAGGAAGTGACAGGGAAGGTTTTCGACAGTTCTAACAAAGAGACATTGCCCGGTGTCAGCGTTTCTGTAAAAGGAACAAACATTGCCACTATGACAGATGCAGACGGTAACTTCTCCATAAAAGTTCCGTATGCTGAAGCTACTCTCGTTTTCTCATATATCGGATTCCAGCCGCAACAGATAGAACTGAAAGGCAGATCAACACTAAACGTCGATCTGGTCGAGGACATCAAGGCGCTGGATGAAGTTGTAGTTGTAGGTTACACAACTCAGAAAAGAGAGAATATCACAGGCGCGGTAGCAACCATCACGACGAAAGACCTCGTACAAAGTCCCACCGCAAATATAAACAACGCGTTAGCCGGACGACTTCCGGGTTTGATTGTAAACCAGTTCAGTGGAGGAGAACCGGGCGTAGATAAATCCGAATTGTTTATTCGGGGTAAGTCCACTTATGGGGATCAGTCTCCAATCGTAATCGTTGACGGAGTAGAACGCGACATGTCCTATCTGGCGGCAGACGAGATCGAAACATTCACCATATTGAAAGATGCTGCTTCTACTGCACCTTATGGTATCCGTGGAGCCAATGGAGTTATAGTTGTTACCACCAAGCGCGGTAAAGCTTCGGAAAAGGCTTCTGTGAACTTCAAGGCTTCTTTTGGATTTAATAAAGTAGGTAAAACCCCTAATTTATTAGGCTCTGCCGATTATGCGACTCTATATAACGAAGCATCGCGAAATGACGCCATGATGAACGGAACCCTGGAAAACTTTAAATATCCGTTCACTGACGAAGCTATTGCCAATTTCAGAATGGCCAAAGGTGATAATTCGGATGGCTTGGGATACAACTGGGACTATTTCGATTATATGTTCAAATCTGCCGCCCAGCAAGACTATAACCTGTCGGTTCGCGGCGGTACAGATAAGGTCAGATACTTTGTTATGGCCGGACATATGAATCAGGGAACCAATTACGACCATGTCGACTTATCCGATTATGACACATCTCCCAATTTCAAAAAATATAATTTCCGTTCGAATATAGATGTAGATATTACTGATAAGTTCTGGGTGAAACTGGACTTGGGCGCACGAATAACAGACCGTACAAATATTGGTTCGGCGGCCAGCCGTCTGGTAAATATTGCAATGACCCAGCCTCCCTACCTGCCGATTGTTCTGGAACAAAATGATAATCCGGCGAATCAAAGTTATTTCGTCAACAATCCTAAGGGGATGCTGTTCGGAGACCAGATTTATCGTTTCAACCTATTAGGGGAATTATCCCGTTCGGGCTACCACACCCAAAAGTTCACATATCTGGAAGGTAGCTTCTCTATGGGATACGATCTGGACTTCATTACAAAAGGATTAAAAATCGAAGGAACCTTCTCTTATGATGCCCGTGAAGAACAATGGACAAGGAGGGAGGTTAATACTTATAGCGAAGGATACCGCCAATACCCTTCTTACGCCACATTCAAGCCTA
Organism: Dysgonomonas sp. UBA7710; assembly: GCF_002482385.1. GTDB lineage: Bacteria > Bacteroidota > Bacteroidia > Bacteroidales > Dysgonomonadaceae > Dysgonomonas. Next base: position 24,955 of record NZ_DLFW01000013.1, read on the forward strand.
CAGATGGTATTGACATTTACAGGACTCCCGGCCATTACCAAGGAACATATTCTACCGGTAATAAATACAATACAGACCAGACGGTAGGTAATAACTTCACTCAAAGCAACCCTTCCAACAGGACATACTATCAGGCAAAATTAATGTATCAGAACTCATTTGCACAGAATCATAATGTGACCGGAATGTTTCTGTTCAACCGCTCCACAGAAGGTCAATATGATGGTGATAAAGTTCGTCCCGATCACAGATATCAAGGCTTGACCGGACAGTTTACATATAATTTCTCAGACCGTTATTTTGCGGAATTCAACTTCGGGTATAACGGTTCCGAAAACTTTGCAAAAGAAAAACGTTACGGATTCTTCCCTGCCGGTTCTGTGGGATGGGTAATCTCCAATGAATCATTCATGAATAGTACAAAATCGTGGATGGATTTCTTAAAGATCAGAGGTTCATACGGTTTGGTAGGTAGTGACAAACTTCCGGGAGGACGATTCGGTTATCTGCAATTTTTCGAAGGTGGTGAAGGCTACAACTTCGGGGAAGGAGGCTTCAACACAAATCCGGGCGGATGGAGAGAAGGTGCTTTAGCCAACAGAGTTTTGACCTGGGAAAAAGCCCAGAAATTAAATATCGGGCTGGACGCTAATTTCCTGAAACAACGGCTGAGACTTTCATTCGACTACTTCTACGAGAACAGATACGATATCCTTACCGAACTGACAGGCGACAAACTAGGTTTCCCTGACATAGTAGGAAAAGACGCTCCCCGCATAAATTCAGGTAAAGTGAAAAATCACGGACTTGAATTTGAGGTGACATGGGCAGATAAGATAGGTAGAGATTTCAGATATTTCATTAAGCCTAATTTCACATTCGCCCGTAATAGGGTTGATTACATGAATGAAGTTGTCTATGAATATGCATGGAGACGGAAAACAGGGCAAGCTCTGGATGTAAATATGCTTTATGTGTTCGACCACTTTGTTGCAGACCAAGCCGAAGCAGACAAATTGAATGCTGATGGCTATCAGCCATGGGGAACCTTGATACCGGGAGATGCTGTTTACAAAGATCTGGATGGAGACGGGGTTATTACCGACCAGAACGACCGTATGGCGATGGGATATCCCCGCAGCCCGGAAATCCAATTCGGATTACCGATTACGCTACAATATAAAGGATTCGATTTTAGTGTACTCTTCCAGGGTGCGACAAACTCTACCATCATGCTGAAAGATGCTGCCGTATTTGATTTTCCTAACTTCGACCAGGACAAAATAGGACGCGTAAGACCTATGCATCTCGACAGATGGACTCCTGAAACTGCGGCAACAGCCAAATATCCGGCTTTGCATATAGGTACACACTCTAATAATAAGAATGAAAGCAGTTCTCTTTTCATGTACGATGGTTCGTATATAAGGTTAAAGAATATAGAACTCGGTTACACAATACCCCGCAAGATCATAAGAGTAGCAGGACTGAGCAATGTCAGAGTATATGCTCAGGCTCAGAACCTGGCTACATGGGATAAACTGGGTGATGTAGATGTAGACCCTGAAATGCGTAATGGAGGAGGAGACTGGTATCCTATATTAAAGGTATTTAATTTTGGTGTGGATATTACATTTTAATAAAATAACAAGAATATGAAAAGTTTCAAATATATATTAAAAGGTCTGCTGGCAGTCATATTGGTGTCTCTTGCTGCGTGTAGCGAATATCTGGACAAGCAACCCGACGATCAGATTCCTGAAGAAAAAACCTTTGCCAGCTATGAAAAGGTAAACCAGCTTGTAACAGACTTATATCTGAGAACAAAAAGGTGTAATGCCCCGATGACATGGTTATCACATTTCTCTTCCGCCGGATTGACCGACGAAGCCGAAGCCACTAACGTGGAGGGAAATATAACAAACCGTTACAATAGCGGTGACTGGAGTCCTACTGCTGTACCTCAGCCTAACAACGATATGTTCTGGAAGGGTATATATAATACTATACGCCGGGCGAATGTAATCATCGCCGGAGTTGCGAAGTATAACACTCCCGACAATCCCATCAATCCGGGTGACCTGAATAAAAGGGTTGGAGAGGCATATTTCATCAGGGGCTATCTGCATTATTTACTAGTACGCATGTACGGAGAAGTACCGTATATCGATTACGTAGTGGATGCCAATCAGCCTATGGACTTTAAGAAAGAATCGGTACATACGATCGTTAATAAAATTGCGGCCGATGCCAATGAAGCGGCTAACCGCCTGCCTGCAAATCAAACAGGGATAGATTTTGCCCGTGCAGACAAAGGTGCTTGCCTAGGACTGATTGCTATCGCAAAATGGACTGCTGCTGCACCGATGTACAATGGAGCCGCCAGTTACGGTTATACAGGAAAACGTGAATTTGAGTCTGAATATGCTTACGATGTCAAGCGTTGGGAAGCTGCCCGTGATGCAGCTAAAGCTGTGCTTGATTTTCAGGCCGACGGCAAACCGCGCTACTCCCTCTATACCAAATATACTAATGCTGATTTCAATGACAGCGGTGGTAAAGACTATAATGGTTCCACTGTATATACCCGCCTTTGGCAAATGTTCTACGACGAAGAAGCATTCAAAAACGAAGCTGTTTGGTTTGTAACAAAAGATAAGTATGAAGGGTGGTTTGGTGATATGTATCCTCCTAGCCGCGGAGGAGGTTCCCGTCAGCAACCCGTACAGGAACAAGTAGATGAATATGAGTACATTTCTCCTGACGGATACGGTTATCCGATCTATGACAGCAAAGCAATAGCAGACGGATACGACGACAGTAACCCATACATGTCGGTCAGGCGTGACCCTCGCTTCTACCGCGATATCATATTCCATGGAGCTGCATTCCGCGATGGAGGGAACAATCCTTCTGTTACAAATACAGCTTCCGGAAGTGACAAAATCGGGGCTAGTAATGCGACCACCACAGGCTATTATCACCGCAAATATTTGCAGGAAGGCTGGAACAGAAGCGGTAGTGTTTCCATAAGTGCCCCTCCTGTATGGCGGTTACCGGAATTTATCTATATTTATGCTGAGGCTGTAAATGAAGTATCGGGGCCAAATCAAGCGATATATGACCTTGTGAATACTGTAAGGGCACGTTCTTTTATGGTGCCTATGCCCGTAGCTTGTAAAACAAACAAGGATTTGATGAGGGAATATATCAAACGTGAGCGCCGTGTCGAATTCTATTATGAGAACAAGAGAACATTCTACAGCCGTTTATATCTGGAACCGACAACCGAATCGGAGTTGGCGAAAGAACAACAATGGCTGGCAGCAGGTTCTACGAACAACGAAAGATCCAAAAACTACTGGGCGCAATACCATCAGCCATATCCTAAATGCCAGCGCATGATTAACGGTATGATGCCTGTTGAAGATCCTAATGGTAAAATCGAAGTTGGAGGCAAAAAATACAGGATGGAACGTTTCTGTAAGGAAACACGGGTATTCGAGGCTCCTAAGCATTATTATTGGCCGATTATGCAAACTGAGTTACAGAAGGCCGTAAATCTGGTGCAAAATCCAGACTGGTAAATTTTATTGGTTATCTTGTGAAAGAGAGTTTATAGCTCTCTTTCACTGTTTTATGGCCTTTATTATTTATCTTTAGCCTCCAATAAATACAGCGCCTTGAACGAATACTTAAAATAAATTGAATATGAAACACTTAAGCGCATTCATCGCTCTTATCATCTGTTTTGGCATGCTCTCCTGCACCGGCCAGAAGGAGAATAAAGTATCTACACCGGACAACTCCAATAACCTTCCTGATTGGGCTTTTGGCGGATTTGTCCGTCCGGACGGAGTCAATCCATTAATCGAACCCGATCCGGCTACAAAATTCTTCTGTCCTATGCAGAAAGATTCTGTCGGATGGGAAGAAAGCGACACATTCAATCCGGCAGCAGTTGTAAAAGACGGGAAGATCTATGTCTTATACCGCGCCGAAGACAATTCTGCCACAGGCATAGGCAAACGTACATCCCGTATAGGCTTAGCTGAAAGTCCGGACGGTATCACAATGCAACTACGCAATACCCCTGTGCTATATCCCGCTGAAGATAACAATAAGGAATATGAATGGGAAGGCGGCTGCGAAGACCCGCGTGTTGCCATGACCGAAGACGGAACATTTGTAATGATGTACACCGCATGGAACCGGCAAGTTCCACGCCTATGCGTAGCTACTTCGAAGGACCTCATTACATGGGAGAAACACGGCCCGGCTTTCGCTAAAGCATACGACGGCCGTTTCAAAGACCTGGCGAGCAAATCAGCATCCATTGTTACCAAGGTAACGGACGGTAAACTCGTAATTACCAAAGTAAACGGGACATATCTGATGTACTGGGGTGAACACATGATCAATGCCGCTACATCGACCGACCTGATAAACTGGACTCCCCTTCTCAATGAAAAGAACGAACTGAAAGGCCTTATCTACCCACGCTATAAGTATTTCGACAGCGCCCTTACCGAATGCGGCCCTCCGGCGATAATAACCGATAAAGGCATTCTCCTTCTGTATAATGGCAAGAACAGAACCGATGACAGACGCGACGAGCGCTTCAATGCGGGCACATACAGCGCCGGACAAGTCTTGTTCGATCTGCAGAATCCATATAAAGTCATCGGACGGCTCGATACTCCTTTCTTTCGCCCAATGGCCGAATTTGAAAAGAGCGGCCAATATACCGACGGGACTGTTTTTATAGAAGGACTGGCCTATCTCAATAACAAATGGTTCCTATACTATGGTTGTGCCGATTCTAAAGTTGGGGTTGCCATTTATGATCCCGGCAAACAAACTCCCGGAGACCCTATAGAATAACAATAACTATTGTCAATAATCTATATGCCAATATCTAATTTAGAGTTGGCATATTTTTTTACCAATCCCCTCATCAGAAACTTTCCAGATTAGCCATATTCCACAGATTAAGGAACGCCAGTTTGGTTATATCCACCACCTTATCATAATTTATCTTATCCGCTTCATCGCTGAGTTTATGATAATCGGGATGCAGATCGGTGTTATAAAAAATCACGGGAACACCTTTCTGCATAAACGGCATATGGTCGCTCCCTCCCGGCGAACTGTCTAAAGATGGAAAGTCCGGAGTCAGCTTTAAGCTGTACCTTTCTATATCTGACTTTATCCATTCCCCGAATACAGGTTTGCTTTCACTATAAAAAACAGATACATGAGCACCGTCTCCGTCTTTGTTGCGCCCTATCATATCACAATTGATATATCCTTTTATGGGGATAGGTGAAAGCAGCGGAACAGGTATGTATGAAAAGTGTTCTTCCACAAAATGAAAAGAACCCAACAATCCCATTTCTTCCCCATCCCAAAGGGAGAAAACGACAGTCCGATCGGGTTTCTGACCCGAAGCGACGAAAGCCTTTGCTATCTGCAATACAGCCGATACGCCCGAAGCATTATCATCAGCCCCGTTATACACACTATCGTTCAGATTGCCGGAGTTTAGTCCTAAATGATCGTAATGCGCTCCTATCATAACTATTTCGTCGGTATTTTTACCCGGAATATATCCCAATACATTATTCAATCTGGTATCCTGATTAGCCGATCCTTTAAAAATATCCGGGATAAAAGGATGCATGAATTTGCCCTGCCAGGGCTTTATGCCAATATCTTCCAGAATAGCCGCGATATAGCTTGCAGCCTTCGCTCCGCCACGCTGCCCAGCTTTCCGTCCTTCAAGACTGTCACTGGCCAGAACTCCTATATAAGTAAGGGCATGCTGACGGGTAATAGCCGACAAACCCTTTTCCACAGAAGTTTGAGATAAGCAATAAATAGAGAGTAAGAGTAGTGTAGAAGTAAGTATATGTTTCATGTATTCAAAAGTTTTTCAGGTTTGCCATATTCCACAGATTGAGGAAAGAGGCCTTGGTAATATCCACCAGTTTATCCCAGTTTATTTTATCGGCATGGTCGGTAGGCTGATGATAATCGGGATGTCCATCGGTATGATACCATATCAAAGGGATATCACGTTTTGCAAAAGAAGCATTATCACTTCCCCCTATCGGTTTATCCCACGGCCTGTAGTCCGGTTTCAGATTCAGTTTGTATGTTTCTATATCATCTTTGAGCCATTCTCCGAACGCAGGGTGTGATTCGGTATAAAAATAAACGACATGTTCCGGTTTTGCCTCATCCATATTACGGCCTATCATATCAAAGTTCAGGTATCCTTTGATAGATGATGCAAAAGGACAATCAGCCACAAAATATTCCGAACCCAACAAACCCAGTTCTTCCCCGTCCCAGAAAGCAAATATAACCGTTCTCTCCGGCTGCTGACCTGAAACGACAAAAGCTCTTGCTATCTGTAACACGGCTGATACCCCGGAGGCATTATCATCGGCGCCGTTATATATTTTATCTCCGGCCAGACTCTCATCCACTCCCAGATGGTCGTAATGAGCGCCGACAATCACATATTCGTCTTTCCTTTTACCTTCAATATATCCCATAACATTCTTCAACTCCAGTTTTCTATAGGCCCTTTCCTGCTTATATTTAGCTATAGAATCGGGATGTACGGAGAATCGCGCCCGTGTCTGACGCTCGCGGCTATATGCTTCGAACGGCTGGAAATAAGAACCAGTATTCAAAGGCTTAACACCCATATCCTGCAACAGAGATTTGATATACTCCGCAGCAATACGGCTCCCATGCCTGCCCGCTTCCCGCCCCTGCAAAGCATCACTGGCAAGGAACCCGATATAAGTTCCGGCACTTTCCTTGTTAATACTGCCGAGTCCGGCATCTTTTCCAGACTGCCCGAGAACAGACAGAGAGATAAAAAAAGCAGTTATAAGAAATATTTTATTCATAAAGAAGATAGCATTTAATAATACATTATTTCAATCTGACTTGATTATTGCATACTTTAATGTAGCCCTAAAAGCATATTGGCTACAATAATACACAAAACAATCAAGGTCACCACCACATACATGTAGTCTTTTTCTATCAGAAAGCCAATTACAGAAAAGGCAACCCGTAATATAGGCGTCGCGATCAGCACACATACCCCCAATTGTATAATAGCCGCGCCATCGAGAGACAAAACACGGGGAATTATTGTAGACAATTCCCTCAGATAATGTTCTACTCCGGGGAATGGTTGCCCGTCCGGCGTTGGTTTGTAATGTTCCATAGACACCCCGTGATTCTGGAAAAGATAAATAATACCTCCCAAGAGTGTAATGCCACAGGCAAGGGTAACTCCATAGCGAAGCAGTTTTCCTATAAAGAGCTCCATATCCCTTTCGGCCCAAAATTCTTTTGTAAATATATTCATACTGATGTTTTAGTTATGAGTTGTTTACTGTTCACAGTTTACCGGTTATACCATTATATATCATCGAAACAGCGAGCAAGAAAATCACGACACTGAAAAGCAGTCGCAATTTTTTCACATTCGTCTTAGGCAGTATTTTAGATCCGAAGAACGCCCCCAGTAATACCCCTACAACGATAGGCATTGCCAGTCCCGGGTCTATATATCCGCGTTGCAGGTAAATAACCGCACTTGCGGCAGCTGTTACACCGACCATGAAATTACTTGTTGTGGTAGATACTTTAAAAGGTATCTTCATAGCAGTATCCATTGCCAGCACTTTCAATGCTCCCGAACCAATACCTAACAGTCCGGACAAAATACCCGCCAATGTCATCAGTGAATAACCACCCATTACATTATGTACATTATATTTTTCTATTCTCCCGTCTTTTGTGGGATAGGAACCGTTAAGTTTCAGTTTCTCCCCGAGTTTATCACCCGGCGCGGCATAATCTATATTCTCTTCCTTCTTGCTGATAGAACGTACTGCCGAAAAAATCAACACACAGCCGAATATGACAGCAATATATACTTTATCGAGATACATAGCCACTATAGCGCCGATCACAGCCCCGGTGGTAGTCGCTATCTCAAGAAACATCCCTATACGCACATTGGTTATTCCTTCTTTGATATAAGCCGCCGCCGCACCCGACGATGTAGCAATCGATGTTACTAAAGCCGCTCCTATCGCATAGCGCATATCTACGCCAAACCCCAGAGTAAGCAAGGGGATTACTACAACACCCCCACCCAATCCTGTCAGTGAACCGATAAACCCGGCAAAGCAAGCACCGAAAAAAAGGATGATGGAGAACACTTCTAAATTTAAGTCCATTTCATTTATTTTTTTACGAGTGTAAAGATACTATTTCGCAAGCCAATTCAGTTAACAAATTTGCAAATTAGTATATTAGCAAATAGTGCAAAGCAACTTTACAGTTAGCAGTAAACAGTAATGTAGCTTTCTCAACTTATGACTTACTACTTATTACTTAAAATTTACTACTTGTTAAAAAGTAACAAAGGTAACACTTGTTTCAGTGAACAGTAAACAGTAAACAACTTGTATCTCGTGTCTTGTCTACTCGTAACTTCCCCAAAAGGTAACAAAAGTAACACTATTTTACAGTCAACAGTTAGCAGTCATCAGTCAACAACTCATAAGATGTAAAAACTTTGCGCCTTTGCGTCTTTGCGTGAAACAAAACAGGGAGTCAGCCGACTCGTAACTTGTAACTGCCCTAGGGTGAAGAAATAACATTCGCCGAAGCGAAGGCAAGGCAAACCCGTAACTATTTCAAAAAAGTTACAAAAGTTACACTTTTTCCACTATTTTTTATCTGTTACTTTTTTTCCCTCTCTGTAAGTCCCCTTGGGGCAGCGGCCTATCAATACATCAAAGAGCTATCAGCTAAAAGCTATATCCTATAGATAAAATACTCCATTCCTATTCATATAAACCAGCATCTTTTTTTATAGAAATAAAAAAGATGTATCCAATGAATACATCTTTTTTGTGAACGGAATACCTAATTATAAAAACAGGTATAATCTATTCATATAATCATCTGTAAAAAGGCTGACTTCCCAACCGGGTTTCTTACAGTTTCTTAATTATCTGAGTTACATCAACAAGGCTGAAAGCTTCTCTGAAGATCTTCAAGATCTCATTGTAGGTAGAATACTCAGCTTCTACGTCAAAACTCTGAACGCCAAACGGACGACATTCGTTAATTTTGGCCTCATGGCTACTTCCAATGTTGTAAATTCTTTCCATAACTTTATTTTTTTGAGAAAATAAAACAGCAGTATAACTTATTTTGAAACATAAAAAATCATCAATACTTTATTTTATTTCACTGTATAAACAAATATAACGATAATAACATATTTTTGCAAACTTTTGTTTCATAAAAATTTATTTTTAACACCACAGATCCAATAGCTCTCCAATACAACACTCAAAATATTATATATCAAACAATTAAAATAAAATAAAATTAGCCGGCCTTAAAAAAAACAACTATACAAAGCAAAATTATATTTCAAATCAAAACTTTTCTGATTTCGAAAAGAAACTTTAATAGAATTATATCGAAACTTTATTCGAAACCTTAATTAACCCAAAGCCTTTGCTAAAATCGAAATAGGATGCTCACAACGCTTCGTTGTCGACATTTCTATCTGCCATTTGCATGTTTCGCAATCGGTAACAACATAGTCTGTATCACTTGCTTCTATCTGTCCGAACAGAGACGCGCCAATATCCTGGGATGTCTTATAATTTTCTTTCTTAAAGCCGTAGGTCCCGGCAATACCACAACATTGCGAATCAAGAACTTTCAATTCTATATTCGGGATCAATTTCAGTAATTCTATCGAATAGTACGACCATCCCAGTTTTTCCATATGGCAGGGCGTATGATAGGCCACCTTTATTTTTTCCTTACCGAATTTCAACTTCACATCAGTTATACTTAACAGACAGTATATATAACGGGTCGCAAGCTCCACATTATCCCTTACATCGGATGTATCGATATCCAGCAAATGAGGATATTCGTCCCGTATGGTAAAAGTGCAGGTCGAAGAAGTTGCCACCACAGGAATATTCTTTTCCAGTACCGATTCCCTGATAGAAGCCATATTCACCTCCGCCTGTTTCTTAGCCTGACCTATAAGACCGTTGGAAATCAACGCCACTCCACAACACTTTTCTTTCCTAAGCAGTTGAACGCCGATTCCGAGTGCATTAAATACCTTTACGAGATCTTTTCCCAGTTGCGGATTATTATAATTGGCATAGCAACCATGAAAATAGCTGACCTGTTCCTTAAATTTCTTTTGCTTATCCGCCTGCTTTTTATACCAGCTTTCGAATGTACCGAACGAATATTTCGGAAAAGTACGGTGATGATCTATCTTCAAAGCAACATCCAGTACTGACTTCATCGGCTTTAATCCCAAAGCAAGATTTACAATGGGTGCAAAGGGAGTAGCCAGCAAGCCTACAATATCCGTATTGGCCAGAATATAATCCCTCAGTTTCGGTTTTTTCTTACTGTATTTTATCCGTGCCGACTGGATAATATCGCCAATCTTCACATTCGAAGGGCATGCCACTTCACACCTCTTGCAATTGATGCAATACTTCAATGCTTCGTCATAAAAGTTCGATTTTTTCAGACGCAAACGTTCTCCGTCAGGCCCGGCCTGCTTTGGTCCGGGATAAGCGGGATTTACAGCTGCTACCGGACAATATACCGTACAGATGGTACATTTGATACATTGTTCGAAATTATTATCGCTTATGTTATGTTGTTGAAGATTCATCACCGTCCTCCTTCCAGGTCTCAGACCTATTATTTTCTTTTACTTACTCAATATTTTATCCGCTATAAACAGGGCGCTAAGGATGGAAACCCCTGCCCCACTACCCTCTTTTACCGGATTGAATCCTTCCAGAAGCGCACCGGAAACATATAGATTTTCTATAACTTTACCTTTACATAAAGCGTTGAATGTTTCGTTTGTCTTTACGCCAAATTCCTGATAATTCTGTCTATCGAACATATTCCGGTTGTACCAGTTTTCCCTGCCGGGATTATAAGACACATCCAGATCGAACACAGGTTCGTAAACCCGGGAGCGCGTCGCTATCAACCCCTGACTGAAATAGCTCCCTGTTGCCAGAACTATATTCCCGGCATTGAAAGGGATATTACCGTGGTTGTAAGAATAAACCCTCATCACCCTGTTATCCTCCACATCAGCCCGCTTTACCGTATCGCCCAACATATATACACCTCCCAGATGAATAAAATAATCGTGCATATACTGTTGCGTGTGTATTCCTATTATAGACGGCGGCAATGTCGGAATCAGGTATACCGGCTTACCTGCAGCCTTCCTCAAGGCGGCAAGTATATTTGTATTTTCCAATCCGAAACATGCCGGAAAAACGATGGCTTCGCTATCCAGCGCCACCTTGCCTAATATCCTTACCAATTCATCTTTATTGGATTCTTTATCGAGTATCCGTGCAATATTCGTCGAACGCAGTTCACTCGGATTGCGGCGAAGATAATCCAGATCGGGCAGGCTAAACAGATGAATATCGCTCTTCGTCCCCATTTTAGCAAATTCATCCGCTATAAACCGAGGATAGAAATCAAGGAATCCGGCAATATTAAAAATCGAAACTTTCTTCCACGGCAATTCCCGTTCCGATTTACTGACAGCAAAATCAGATGCAGACAGCCAGGTAGGTTTCAATGTTCCCATAGGAGTTATCCGGTAATGGTTTTCCATAGAATCACCCTGAACAGGCAAGCCTATTGCCGTGAGAAAAGCTTCTGATTTACCCGCCAATTCACCGAATTTATTTTCACCCAATTTTGCGTATGGATGACAGGGAGACATCCGGATCAAATCCTTCACAGATCTCCGGGGATCGGTTACCGCTTCGCCATCCGGCAATACATTCAACAAATCGAACGAACCTGATGAGAAATGCAACGCGCTCTGCCCTGAAGATACAATCGCACAACGGTGTCCTTGCTGCAATAAACGTATTCCACATGTCAGGCCGGATAGCCCTCCTCCTATAATTACGGTGTCAAACTTCATCTTGTCCTTCTTGCTTTTGTAATAACTTCAATCCGCACACACTCTCATATACCCAGTTTGTATATTCACTTTCACGTAATGTATCACCCCATGCTATGGGATAAATACCTTTCCAACGTTCATTCAGAAAGTAAGCCAGATCTTCCTTGGCAGTCTTTGTACACAATTTATCCGTATCGCCCATAATACCGGCGGCACGGCAGGCACACAGTTCCCCCTGGCATGTTCCCATCCCCACACGTGTACGGCGGCGAAGGTCAACCAGATTAGTCACGTTCAGTTCTTCCAACGCGTACTTCACCTCCCCGACTGATACTTCTTCACACTCACAAACCAGACTATTATCATCTTCCGTATTACCCGACAAATTACCCGCCATATCACCATGACGGTAAATAGCAGATTTGCGTTGTGCCGCAGGTAGCGATACTATCTTCTTATTTATATCTTCTGTTTTTTCCCGCGAACCGGGCAGAGTCTCTTCGGCAGTAGTACATTTATTCGTTACATTCAATTTTTGGCATACCAAATCCGTTGCCCATTCTGCCATCAGGCGATAAGTCATTAGTTTGCCGCCCGTTATAGTTACATATCCTTCCAGTCCATCCCGCTTGGCATGATCGAGCAGAACAATGCCCCGGCTTACACTGCGTCCTGTAGGATCATTATCTGAAGCAACCAAAGGCCGCACTCCTGCATAAGCCCGCAGTATCCGTGTCCGGTTGAGTATCGGGGCTAACTTTTCCCCTTCGCGGATAAGCGTATCTACTTCCTCCGGAGTTACCACCATATTATCTATCTGGTCGTACGGAATATTGCTCGATGTAGTACCTATCAGCGATATTGTATCTCCGGGAACGAGTATATCGGCATCGGCAGGTTTGCGGCACCTGTTCAGCACCATATTGTTTATCCGGTGTCCAAAAATCAATAAAGCCCCTTTGGCCGGAAGCATATTTACTTTTACATCTGCAAACTCAGATATATGTTGCCCCCAAATACCGCCTGCGTTTACTACGACAGAAGCATATAGTTCTTTTGTGTCTTTCGTTTTATGGCCAAAAACCTTCACTCCTACAATCCTGCCTTGCTCACGAATCAACCCTACAACTTCGTGATATGTATAAACCACAGCCCCGTAATTCTTCGCATCTATCATATTAGAAGCTGTTAGACGAAAGGGATCGACAGATCCGTCGGGAACCTTTACTGCCCCTATAATATTCTTATTAGCAGATGGTTCCATCACAAGCGCCTCCTTCGGATCTATTATTTGCGCGTTGATGCCTGCCATAGTACATGCCTCGACAAACTTTGACTGGTAGGCAATATCATCTTCGGGCAGAGTCAGAAAAAGCCCGTTAGTCTCCTCTATACAATGACTGGCTATCCTTTTCAGCACCATATTTTCTTTAATACATTCCTCAGCCGACTCCCTATCAGTAACAGCATAACGTGCACCACTGTGAAGCAAACCATGATTGCGTCCGGTTGCGCCTGTCGCTATATCATATCTTTCCAATAACAATACATGCAAGCCCCGGCGGGAGCAATCACGGGCTACCCCGGCTCCGGTAGCACCTCCCCCGATGATGATAGCATCAAATAACTTTGCTGAATTAGGCTGGCTGATACTCATGCTTTAGTTTTTTTAGTTTCACTATACAAAAAAAAGAAAATTTCGGAATATTTCAAAATATTTTCGAAAGTTTTTGAAAGTTTTCGAAACTACATTTAAAAAAGGTAATGTAGATAGCCATTTGTTCCTAAACTTTATCTGCAGTTAATTGTTTTATTTATTAGTTAATCAAATAGAAAAGGTATGAAACAGCTGACACTTGCTTTATTTTTTAGCTTAATAATGATATCCATGGTTCAGGAAGATAAGACTTTGCATGATTTCAAAGTAAAGGATATTGATGGAAAAGAATTCGACTTTTCATCTTTAAAAGGGAAAAAGGTTCTGGTTGTAAATGTAGCGTCTAAATGCGGCTTAACACCTCAATACACAAAGCTACAAGAACTATATGAAAAGTATAAGGATAAGAATTTTGTCATCATCGGCTTTCCTGCCAACAACTTCAATGGACAGGAACCGGGAACAGACGAAGAAATCAAAACATTCTGTACGTTAAATTATAACGTATCCTTCCCGATGATGAGTAAAATAGATGTAGTTGGAGACAACAAAGCTCCAATTTACAAATGGCTTACCGAAAAAGCGGAAAACGGCAAATTGGATGCCGAAGTACAATGGAATTTCCAAAAGTTTATGATTGACGAAAACGGTCATCTGGTCGATTTCGTTCCACCCCGTGAAGATCCATTCTGTGAAAAGATAGTAAAATGGATCGAACAAAAATAAATACTTAATTGTACATTTAATATAATTGAAGCTTTTTAGAATACATTAAAACCGGGTTAAATAAGATCGTGATAAAAACGATCCTCAATTTATTCAGGCCATAATCTTACTTTCTTTGTAACCCATCCCATAAGACAAATAAAATGCAAGAGGGCATCCGCATATCTGCGAATACCCTCTTTATTATATTCATATGTCTATATAATTATAATTCTAAAGATTATTTTTTCGTCTCGATGTAGTCACTCCCCTATATACCATATATAAGAATAATATAGATAAAATAATAGGTAAGGAAATATCACCAATCGGTGCACCGACGTTACCCGGATTAGACCATTCATCTTCTCCCGGCAAGTATGGATCTTCCCAAGAGCTCGATCTGGCCAAAAATCCCCGTGCTGGAGCTGCCAAAGCTGAGGTTTGAGTTTCACTGGCTATAGACCTCTTCTCTTTTTTCAGATATGAAGTTGAAGGTAAATCAGTTGTTATAACGGAAGCATCAAGCGTTTCCTCAGCCTGAATGGATACCGAAGGAATCGTTAAGCAAAAGAATAATGTCAAAAATATCAATATTCGTAGTTTCGTTTTCATCTATCTTTATTTTACGTGCGTATGTGTCTGTGTAATTAACTTAGCTTACGTCGTTGTATTTAGTTCTGTAAATTCACAAATTTAACTGTATGATTTCTTTTTCCTGTAATTTTTACAATGTATGTTCCAATATTCAGTGGCTTTACATATGACCACGGTTGCTGTAATTCTGTAATCTTTGTGCGTCCCATCAGACGTCCCTGCATATCATAAATAACAACATCGCTATTCACATCATCTTCAATTAAACCGGATATGTATAATGTCGATGAATTATAATAGCAAGATATTACTTTGTCATCCGGTCCTACCACAGTTCCTTCCGTATCATAGAAACGGAGGATAAAACGGTTGTCATTTACTTCACTTGTAGAACTTGATGCAGCCTCTGACACAAATGTATATTCAGTTTCAGGAGTAATTTTCACTATCTTATTATTCAAATACCTATCTATAAGCCATACACCAGGAACAGATTCTATATTTTCCAAACCGTAGAACTTTAGGGTCATCTCCTGTGTTGAAGAAGGCGGCATAAAATACAGTGCTAATTCTTTTGTCTGCGTAGGGACAGCATTTCCTAAGAGATTTTCCTGGTCACTGGATTTTGTGTAAACGATTGCTTTACTTTGCTCGAATGAAGTCTTGGTCGGCTTACCGTTTACTTCATCCACATATGTTTCAAATGCTTCGGATATACCCTTTCTTGTATCGTACGGATCTGTTTTATACTGAGGCTTAGCATTATCATTAAATATCACGGTAGCTCTGTCAGTTGTACCGTTATTACTCTTAGCCTCCACAATAAACCAATCTTTCATTACAGAAGTATTGTCATTACTAACTGACGCCTTAGTCGCCTCCGCGCTCTTAGTGAAACGAGGCACACCGAAAGTCTGCAATGCCGGATCGAGCTTTATTGTTATGGACCTGCTTGCCTGCAAACAAAACATCTGCATAGGAGAAATCACATGTGCTAATGGATTCGTAATAGCTGCTGCAACGCCAGTCCTACCGGGCTGAACTTCATAGACGGCCGACGCCCCGTCTCGGCTCACAAAATCATAAGTTGTCTTGTAATTGAATATATTTTTATCAGGATCATACTTAACCAAAGCCTGGTTTATCATCCAATATTTAGCCCTTACGTCTGCTGTTGAAGAAACGGAAGATATTATCACCTTATTAGATTGGTCGGGGGAAAATAAGGTGGATTGAAATCCGTTCGCAATAGTTGAAGCCTCTGCAAGCTCGTTATAAGTACTACCATCACTCTCCGGGGTAGTATTGTAACCTAATAACGGATTTAAGCTTATCGGAGCCATAAAAGGATTACCCAAAAAGTTCAAACCCGGCTCCAAATCCACTATTACAGCTCCGGTATTAAACTTTTCCTGTGTCATCAATTCGTATCTGGACCTGTCTTTACCATTTTCTATCCATTTAGGATCATTCAAACCATTCACTGGTAATCCCGGATCTGAATAAGCATTACCCGAACTGAATTCAGTTGCATTATACAAGAAACGGCTGAAGCCTTCCATTGCACCATTAGGCGCAGCCAAATCATAGAGAATCTTCCGATTAAAAGTATATCCGCCTCTTGCACGTTTTGTATTCTTTATGCCCTTAGTCGGAGAATTAAAGAAATTCCATCTGTCATTAATATTGTCTGGTCCGGTTGTATGGTCTGCATGTGAAACTTCCATACTGATAAAATACCCGCGCCCGGCTTTCATTCTAAAGAAGGGATCGACTATAGGCCCTTCATACGAAGTAATGCTGCTGCTGTTTGGCTTAGTCAATGTATGATAGAACATGTAATCGGCTCCCAATTGCTCGAATGGAGGCGTAAATCCCGTCAGCCTATTCCAGCCTGCTCCCCCGTTAGGATTGGAAGCATCTGTTCTGAGCGTTCCACCAAAAGTAGCAGGATCTGTTATCTTGTCGCTGGTAAAGTGTCCATCGTCTGTAGAAGCGCTACCATCCGCTGTAAAGTTATACAATTTCAAATCCACCTCACTATAGGTAGCTAAAGCCAATGGATCTGCACTTGTATTTGAGTAGACATTCTTAATTCTGGCAAAACCGGTATTTATTATTAGCGGGTTAGTAACCCCATCGGCATTTACAGCCAAACGATTATCACCGTTTGCACGGATATAATCTACAGATATCGCGGCCGATACATTAACCAACAGGTTATTATTCGTTTTATTTTCTATACTGATCGTAGGAAAATCTATCCAGTTATATTTTTTTTGTTCCTTGTTATCCCATGTAACCGAACCTTCCGAAGCGGTTCCAAATATATTCTGTTGCGAAGTACCTATAAAAGCAATAACACCGGTTGTTTCTGTGTCACTTACAGTTTTGCCATCGAAAAGCTGTGAAAATTCGCCCGTTTCAGTTCTTCTATTAGGATCTTTAGCATTAATAAAATCTCCTGTTATTTCCGTACGCCCTTTTTGTACAATCACAGAACCTGTAGCAAATTTAGCGGAACCGCCAATATATAATGAAGTAGACGAACTTTCCCCAGCTACAGGAGCAGGAGTTCCATCGGTCTTATATTTGACATACGTTTTACCTTTGGAGTAAAATATTACATCAGATTGTCCTTTAAGAAACAAAGGCAGAAAAAGTAATACGACTAATACTAATCGAAGTTTCATTATTGTAGTTTTATTAAAGTCAGTCAAAATCAAAATGTTATCCTAAAAGCACCATAAGGAAGACAGTTTATAAAGTTTCATGTATCTTCGAAATACACCACAAAGATAATTTTTTTTTCTTATCAATGAACATTTTAAGTCATTTTTTAGTGAAAAATAACACGTTTGCTATTATATATAAGAGTATACGTCAATTAACTGGTATACAATTATAAATGGCGTCCTCTTAATAAATCATTCACAGTCTTCACAGGATTAAAAGTCTCAATCGGAACTTCCACAAATATCGTATTCCAGTCAGACATGGCTCCATTCCATAATCCAGGCAGCTCCAAAGCCTTTAATTCCTTACCATTTTTTGATTTGACAGATATAAACCCTGTGTTGTAATCCACATAATCTTTCAAATTGAAATGATACCCTCTGTAATCCTTTACGCTACACACAATATCCACTGGATTGAAGTGCGTCCCACTCTTAAACATCTCTTTCTTGGCCTCATCAGACATATCTATCTGTGAACTTTCCAAAATCTGGGGAGAAACCGTTTTATCCGAATTCACCGCCAAAAACGGACCTCCTCCGGGCTCACCGACATTCCTTACCATACCGCAAACACGGCATGGCCTGTCGAGCTTACGTTTTAGATAAAGGACCAACTCTGCATCTTCCAGAAATTTCGTATCAGGATTCTTTACATTCAGCACATCCTGCACGAAATGCAAAATTTCCAGCAATTCATTATGAGTATATTTTCCACTATCTAAAAGTTTCAGATAGTCGAAAACTTTCCCCTGTGTTTCTACCAGCACACCTGCCAGTATCCTCTTATATTTAGTTTCAACTTCTTTGTATTTATCAGGGACTGTATTATCTATATTTTTCACAAAGATAATATCTGCGTCCAGATCATTCAGGTTCTCAATCAATGCCCCATGCCCCCCGGGTCTGAACACAATCTTATCATTATCCCTGAATGGCTCGTTATTAGCATCCACAGCAACAGTATCAGTACTGGACTTCTGCTCACTGAAACTTATATTATAGCTTACGGATAATTCTTTTTCAGCTTTTTCCTTTTTAGAACCTATCAATTTTTCAAACAAACTTCGATGCTCAGGAGATACTGTAAAATGAAGATTTATCTCCCCTTTATCATTCCGGGCATACAGATAGCCTTCCTGTAAATGTTCTTCGACCGGAGTTCGAGAAAAGCCATCGTAGCGGTGAAATCGAAGCAGGCCTTTAGGTAAACTCCCATAATTAAGACCTTCCGGTTTCAATAAATTCCTTACAACTGATTTATAGTCACCACCTGCCAACAATGTTTTGAGATCTTTACCTTCGTTTTTGATGCAGGCTGCATCCAACTCTTCATAAAAAGCAAATTTTTCGAGTCCCTCAAAAAAAACCTTTTCAAATGCAGATGTGGGTACTTCGTAAGGTGCATCCAGAAATTCAAACAGATCCTTGAACATTCTGCTGGCAGCACCTGATGCAGGGACAAACTTCATTATTTTACGACCCGAAGATGCATATTTATTCCATGCATCCAAATATTTTTGTTCCTCGTCAGCCGTAACTACCATTATTCCTTTTTCTACCGAAGCAGGAGCTGATATTTCCAAAAAAGGGAATCCTTTTTGGAAACTGTCGATTTGTTTTTGAAATTCTTCCGGGGAAATACCTTTTTCCTCAAGATAAAGTTTATCTGATTCTGTGATCATAGCCTTACATTATACATCTATATTATTAAAGTCCAACTGCAAAACTAACAAAAATATCGCAAAGTTACCCTAACTGCTTAAAAAATTCCCATATGACAATACCTGCTGCAACGGAAACATTCAATGAATGTTTAGTCCCATACTGAGGAATTTCTACGCAACAATCACATAAATCCACAACTTCCTGCCGGACACCTTTGACCTCATTTCCTAATATAACAGCATATTTTTTTGTTTTGTCCAACACCAGTTCATCCAGCATAATACTGCGCTCAGCCTGCTCTATAGCACAAATAGTAAAGCCTCTGTTCTTCAACTCCCTGACAGCATCCTCCGTTTGCTCATAATATATCCAATCTAAAGAATTTTCGGCGCCTAAAGCGGTTTTATGTATCTCCGCATTTGGCGGACAAGCTGTTATACCGCATAAAAAAACCGATTCTATCAAAAAAGCATCTGAAGTACGAAAAACTGATCCGATATTATTCAGACTCCTTACGTTATCTAAAATAATAATCAGCGGAGTTTTTTCCGCGTCCTTAAATTCGTCTATCGAGATCCTGTCCAGTTCCGTTATTTTTTTTACCCTCATAGCTTCTAATCGATCAGAATTACACTTGCATAATCCAACTGTGCTCCAATAGGCGGATTACGTTTCGATAGTTTAAGCTCGATACTCTCTATTTGAGTATATTTGTTCTTTAGACGATCGATTATACGTTTCGCTGCATGCTCCAATAATTTTGACGGTATCATCATCTCTATTTTAATATCCTCATAAACATCCGCATAGCTTATAGTATCATTCAAATCGTCTGAAACGGATGCTTTCGTGAGGTCTACCGCGATCTTCAGATTAATGACATAAACATTCCCGACCACCGTCTCCTGACCAAAAACGCCATGATTGGCATAAAAAGTCAGGTTTTCCAATAATATAAAACTTTTCACAATTATGTTGTATTTTGATTATTCGACAAGCAAAGATAGGTAAAAAGATGCATTTCTAATGATTTGCCAGTCATACAGGAACATGTTATAAACTATTAAAACCATTGCTATTTTTGATTAAGAAATTTATAGTTCTGATGATTTTTAACTAAGTTTGTTTTCTAATAAACCGAACAAATTAGCAGCATGGCAAAAATCAAGGAGGTTATAACAACAGCCAATACCCACAACATCCTCACCTCAGGCACTCAAATAACAGGCGACATCAGTGCTGAAGAAGATTTTCGGATAGATGGCACAATAGACGGAAATGTAGATTGTAAAGGGAAAATTATATTAGGAAATAGCAGTAAAATTACAGGCAACATAAACTGTTCCAACATAGAAATATGGGGAACCGTAAACGGAGATGTCTCTTGTGTCGAAAATGTTATACTTAGAGCTTCCTCGTTCTTGAAAGGAGATATAAAAACGGCAACAATAGAAATCGAACCCGGAGCTAAATTTGACGGCAGCTGTTCGATGCATAAAGGATAATGAGATTATCAATGAAGAATGAAGAATGAAAAATAATTAGCAGATTCGAATATCAGCATATTAGCAAATGATATTGCCGCTTGCGATCCATTTGCGAATTTTCAAATATGCTAATTCGCTAATTATATACTTGTAACTAATAACTAAATAATATGAGCAATACAATTCATAAAAGACTGAATGCTTTACGCAAATTTATGGAAGAGAAAGGATTACATGCCTTTATTATTCCCAGTACAGATTCTCACCTGAGCGAATACCCTGCGTCACATTGGGCTTCAAGAGAATGGATAAGCGGCTTTACAGGGTCGGCCGGAACAGTAGTTGTAACCCGCGAGAAAGCCGGATTATGGACTGATTCGCGCTACTTCCTTCAGGCGGCAAGCGAACTGGATGGTACAGGAATAGACCTGTTCAAAGATGGCCTGCCTCAGACTCCTGCCATTGATGAGTGGCTGGCCTCTGAATTGGGAAAGGGTGACTATGTGGGTATAGATGGTAATGTATATGCCGCTAAAGAAGCATTCAGCCTGACTCATAAACTGAATATGAAAGGATTGCATCTGATTAGCGATTATGATCCGTTCGATACCATTTGGCACGACAGGCCTGAAATCCCAAAGAATCCGTTCTTTGTACTTCCTGAAAAGTACACTGGTGAACCGGCCCACAAAAAAATAGCGCGCATATGCGACTCTGTCGAAAAAAACGGAGCCGAATCTTTGCTTGTAGCATCATTAGATACCATCGCATGGATATTCAACATCAGAGGTAATGATGTAAAATGCAATCCGGTAACCGTAAGCTATGCCTATATTTCACGCAAGGAAACCGTATTATTCATTGATCCGAAAAAACTTTCCGATGAAACTACAAGTTATCTGAAGGCAGAAGGAGTAACAATTGCCGAATACTCCAAAATATATGATTATGTATCAAAAATAAAAACATCCGTTTGCCTCGACAGCAATAAAATAACTTTCAGCCTATACAATACAATCCCAACAGAAAACAGGATTGTAGATATCCCATCTCCTGCCGACCTGATGAAAAGCATCAAGAATGAAGCGGAGATACAAGGATTCAACAACGCTATGGAACGTGATGGCGTAGCCTTGGTTCGTTTCTTCATGTGGCTCGAAAAAGCTGTACCGGAAGGTGGTGTTACAGAAATAATGATTCCTGAAAAGCTGGTAGAATACAGAAGCCGGCAAGATAACTTCGTAGGAGAAAGCTTCGATACTATTTCAGGCTACGGACCAAATGGTGCTATCGTGCATTACCACGTATCACCTGAAAGTTCGGTTGAAATCAAACCCGAAGGTTTTCTGCTGGTAGATTCCGGCGCACAATACTTTGACGGCACTACCGACATTACCCGTACCGTAGCTGTAGGCCCGCTTACCGGACAAATGAAAGAGGATTACACCATGGTATTAAAAGGCCATATCAGCCTTGCCACTGCCGTTTACCCGCAAGGAACACGTGGAAGCCAACTGGACATTCTCGCCCGTAAATCCATGTGGGACAACGGAATAAACTACCTGCACGGAACAGGGCATGGCATAGGCCATTTCCTCAATGTACATGAAGGTCCGCAAAGTATCCGTATGAACGAGAACCCTACAACACTACAGATCGGCATGGTTACATCCAATGAACCGGGACTATACAGAGCCGGGAAATATGGTATCCGCACAGAAAACCTTATACTTACACAGCACGAAACCACTACGGAGTTCGGTGATTTCTATTCGTTCAAAACACTTACTCTTTGTCCGATAGACACAACACCGGTAGTGAAAGAAATGCTGACTAAAGAAGAAATCATATGGCTCAACGAATACCACAAATTTGTATATGATCGTCTCTCTCCTCTGCTAACTGAAGAAGAGAAAGCTTGGTTAAAAGAAAAGACAAATGAGATATAGTATATTAATCCTTATAAGCCTCCTCTTTGCTTTCAAAGGGGAGGCTCAAAATAACACAAACAAAGACGAAGCAGGCTTCAACCTCAACGTAAACATTCCATCCCAAAAGAATAACATGTTATATCTGGGCTATTATTGGAAAGGTACTACCTATGCCCGGGATTCGGTACAATTATCAACGGAAGGAAAAGCCAGTCTCAGTTTTTCGGAAGAACCGGCAGCAGGACAATATTTTATTTTTATAAAACCGGACTTCCGTATTGATCTCCTTATTGATAAAGGAGAAAATGACATCCAACTGTTCATAAACGAGAAAGACTTTACAAAAAGCACAGTAACCGGCAGCAACAATACCAAATTATTGTGGACATACCTGAATAACATTCAGAAAAGAGATATAGAACGAAGCAAATTGGAAAAACAATTTGAAGACTCATCCATTACCACTCAAAAAAGAAAGAATCTGGGTGTGGAGATTCAAAAACTAGATGAAAATACTCAGGCTTATATCCAGAAGACAATAAAAGATAATAAAGACAACTGGTTTGGGGTTTTCCTGAAAGGGATGGAGTCTGTTACATTACCTTATAAACAGCCAAAAGACGGGAAAGAATTCCAAGAAAACAGGGAATATGGCAAACTGCATTTTTTTGACAATATAGACCTCACCGATCCCCGCTTATGGTCGACCAACTATATGAACAGCTATATAGATACTTACATACAACACTGGGTGGACCAGGTTCCCGATTCGTTGGCAAATGCAGCAAGCGAGCTGGTTGCAAAAACAAAAGGAAACGAATTTTGTTTTAAAGAAATGCTATCGAAACTAACAAACGAATCACTAAAAAGCCTGAGAATGGGTGACGAAAATATCTGGGCACGTCTGGCCGAAGATTATATTTTCGACAAAGATGTAGTATGGATCGATAGCGCCCAGAATTCGGAATTGCGGAAGCAATACGAGTTAATCAAAAATAACCGTGTCGGGATGAAAGCCCACAATCTTATTCTGCAAACCCTTGAAGGCGATATAATCAATACAAATGACATTGACGCCGAATATCTGCTCTTGTACTTTTATAATCCCGGTTGCGGACATTGTCAGACAGCCACACCTGAGCTTCACGACAAACTGTATGCAAAGTATAAAGACAAAGGGCTTAAGGTAGTAACTATAAACCTGAACAACGATAAAGAAGAATGGGAGAAATTTGTAAAAAGCAAAAACATAAGCGATTGGATCAATTGCGCCGACCCGGAATATAAGTCACAATATTGGATGTATTACGATACATCGGGCGTTCCGGCTGTCTTCGTTTTAAATAAGAATAAAACAATCATAGCAAAAAAAGTAGACGAACAGAATCTGGAAAAACTTTTCGATTATTATATAAATAACAATGGCATTAATTAAAGAAGTTAGAGGGTTTACACCCGAAATAGGAAAAAACACATATCTGGCCGAGAATGCAACAATCATCGGCGATGTAGTTATAGGAAATGATTGCAGTATCTGGTTCAGCACCGTACTGCGCGGCGATGTAAATTCTATCCGCATAGGAGACCGGGTAAATATCCAGGATGGCAGTGTATTGCATACATTATATCAAAAGTCGGTAGTAGAGATTGGCGATGATGTTTCTGTAGGACATAATGTAGTCATACATGGGGCTAAAATAGAAAATGGGGCATTAATTGGCATGGGAGCCATCGTTCTCGACCATGCTGTTATCGGTGAAGGCGCTATCATAGCGGCGGGCTCTGTTGTACTTAGCGGTACACAGGTAGAGCCGGGTAGTATTTATGCCGGCGTACCGGCCAAATTTGTAAAGAAAGTAGATCCCGAGCAGGCTAAAGAAATGAATCAGAAGATCGCAAAGAATTATCTGATGTACTCGGGATGGTTTAAGGAAGAGTAGCATCTTGAAAGGAATATCGATAAGGGGAATAAAAAGAGAGGAGCTCTTTGTTCTTGAAAGTATGCTGTATGAAGCGGTTTTTCAGAACGAAGGCTCCGCGCCTCTACCATACGATATAATCAAGAGTCCGGAAATAGACGCTTATATACACGATTTTGGCAAACTGAAAGATGATTATTGCCTGGTAGCGAACCTCAACGACAAAATAATAGGTGCAGTATGGATACGCATTCTGGCAGGAGAAGTAAAAGGCTTTGGAAATGTAGATAATGAAACTCCTGAATTTGCAATCTCATTACTCAAAGAATACCGGAATCAGGGCTACGGCACACTGTTAATGTCAAGGATGATAAAATACCTCCGCAAAGAAGGCTATAAACAAACATCCCTGAGTGTAGACAAAAATAATTATGCTGTGAGAGTGTATAAAAAACTGGGATTTGAAATTATACAGGAAAAGGAACATGATTATTTGATGGTATTGAAGCTGGATCAATAGAATATATAAGATAGATCCAAGACCGTACTAACAGCCGCATTAAACATATGGCAACTTTTATGGTTTGTATTTTGTTAAATTACAATACACAAGTATAAAATTCTAAATAAGAACCATTATGAAAAAAGATGTTCTGAAAAAAATAATCGCTAAGCCCGGAGAAAAACACAAAGTCTCCGATTACCAAACAGACTTTACTGCCGGATTGAATAAAGACGAAGCAGAAAGACTACTGACTGAAAACACAGAAAAACTGGCAAAGCTCCAGGATAAGCTCTATGCGCAAGACCGTTATTCTGTTTTAGTTATCTTTCAGGCAATGGATGCCGCCGGAAAAGACGGTACAGTAAAGCATGTAATGTCAGGCATTAATCCGCAGGGATGCCAGGTATATTCTTTTAAACAACCATCGGCCGAAGAACTCGACCACGATTACCTGTGGAGAATCTATAAATGTCTGCCCGAGCGTGGAAGAATAGGTATATTCAATCGTTCACATTATGAAGACGTGTTGGTTGCCAAAGTACATCCGTCAATAGTACTGAACGGGAAACTACCCAAAATCAATAAAATAGAAGACATTGACGACAAGTTCTGGAAAAAGCGGTACAGGCAGATCAATGATCTTGAACGCCACCTGACCGAAAACGGAACCATAATACTCAAATTTTTCCTCAATGTATCACACGAAGAGCAGGAAAAGCGTTTTCTGGCAAGACTCGATGATGAATCAAAAAACTGGAAATTCTCTGCATCGGACCTCAAAGAGCGTGAACACTGGGACGATTATATGAAAGCATATTCCGATATGCTTACCCATACATCTACCGAAGATGCCCCATGGTATGTAATCCCGGCCGATAATAAATGGTTTATGCGATATGCAGTCGGGGAAATTATCTGTGACAGGATAAACGATTTGAAATTACATTATCCCGTATTGACGGAAACCGCTAAACAAGAATTAGAAACAGCAAAAAGGATTCTGACGCCCCAAAATACTGAAGCGGAAAAGCCCAAAACTTCGTCGAGAACGCCAAAGGCTGCGAAAATAAAAACAATAAAAGATAAACAAGCCGCCAAATCCGACAGAAAGATAAGAAAGTCGTAGAGGAAGAGAATAGAGAATCAAAAAAATAAGAAGAGGCTGTGTCAAAAGGGGAACAGCACTGTCAATGTGCTACCTTCTTTGTCATTGGTTCCGCTTCGCTCTGCCGAACGTTGTTTCTGAGTACAACGAAGGATCTCGACCCTGTGAAACGAGATGTTTCACTCCGTTCAACATGACAACCAACGGTCACAGGAGCGTAGCGTATGTAAATAGGAAGTAAAAAATACTTTTGACACATCCTCTTATATCATAGGATCATGGGTATAATCACAGCCATTTCTTCTTCTTGAAATAAATCAGAATAACAGCCACAGCGAATATCATCAACCCGATTGAGAACGCATATCCGAATTCCCAGTTCAGTTCAGGCATATCGCCAAAGTTCATCCCATATATACTGGCAATAAGCGTAGGCGGCATAAATATTACGGAAATAACGGTAAACATCTTGATAATCTTGTTCTGCTCGATGTTCACAAACCCGAGGAAAGTATCCTGTAAGTAATCCAGACGATCGAAACTGAAACGGATATGTTCAAGCAGGGAATTTATATCCTTAATAAGAATGGTAATTCTGCCATGCAGTTCCTTCGGCATCAGTTCACTTTTCAACATACTGGATACAGCACGCTGCTTGTCTATAATATTTTCGCGCAGCATCATTGTCTTTTCCTGAAGGTTTTTGATCTCCATCAATAGTTCCTCATCTGCTTCCTGAATACTGATACTATTACTGAGGGTTGTAATCTCCTGCGTCATATCCTCCACCATATCCGCGTCTATCTCCACCCGCGTCTCCAGTATGGCCACAAAGACATGATAACCTGTCGGATAAGTTTTCGGATTGGCCGATATTTTCTTTATCGTTTCGTGAAAAGAGGTCAGGTCTTCGCCACGTACCGTTATCAGTATATTATTCTTTAGGATAAACGAAACCGGTTCCCGCTCAAAATTACTTAACAGGAAGTTCGAATTCACGACCAGAGAATCCGCAGTCTCCATATAACGGGACGACATCTCAATTTCGACCATCTCCTCCTCTTCCTGTATATAGATTTTCAGATAGTCCTCCAGTTCATTCTCTATTTCCTCATCTACATTGTTCAGGTCGATCCAAAGGAAGTTTTTGATAGGTGTAGTTTTCAGGAATTCAATGCTACGGCTCATTCTTATAGCATTGTCTTTATGGTAAAATAGTTTTACTTCCGACATGAGCGCTTTCTTTTAAAGGGTGTGTACTCTATTTCCTCTCGTCTTGTCTCCCGGGCAAAAAAGCAGCAACAATATTTGTCAGCCTTTCGAAATCTGCAACCGAGAGCCGTTCGGGTCGCTCATTAAAAATCGGGTCTGTATAAGCATCACAATCTTTTCCGAGCAATGGTTTCATCGAGTTCCTCAATGTTTTACGGCGCTGATTAAATCCTGTCTTAATAACTGTCTTAAATAGTTTTTCATCACAGTCCAAACTCTGACGTTTATTTCTGACAAGTTTCACTACCGCCGATTTCACCTTCGGAGGAGGGTCGAACACCTTCTCACTGACCGTGAAAAGATATTCAATATCGTACCATGCCTGAAGCAGTACACTTAATATACCATATGTCTTGCCTCCGGGTTTAGCGGCGATACGTTCAGCCACTTCTTTCTGGAGCATGCCCGAACAACATGGTATCTGGTTCTTATAATCAAGTACTTTAAAAAATATCTGGGAAGAAATGTTGTAAGGATAATTACCAATTACACAAAATTGACTATTATATATTTTCAACAAGTCCAGTTTCAGAAAATCATCTTCTATAATGTGTCCCCGCAAGGCAGGATAATGCTCGTTAAGGTATGGTACGGAATCACGATCCAGTTCCACTACAGTAAGCTCCTTTTCCTTTTCTATCAGATATTGGGTAAGCACTCCCATTCCCGGCCCCACTTCGATAACAGGCACATCAGGAAAATCGTCCAATGTATCCGCAATACGACGGGCGATATCCAGGTCTTTCAAAAAGTGCTGTCCTAAGAATTTCTTTGCTTTAACTACTGCCATGCTTAACAATTATGATTATCTTTGCAGGCGCAAAGGTAGTGTTTTATTACTAAAAATTTGCTTATAAGTAAAAGAAGGTGTCTTATGCAACATTATTTAATGTATAACTGACTATTGTTGTTTTAGATATGAAAGTAATAAATAGGTCTGCGACCTTACTTCTACTATTATATAAAGATAATACAATTTTACAATACAGATGGAAGAATCGACAGCAGTAACACCCCCCAAGAAAAAATCATTACTCAATACTTTCGTAAAGATTGTGCTCCCTTTGTTGCTGGGTATTGCTATTGTCTATTATCTTATCAGTAAAATAGACCCTGCCGAATTATGGATTGTACTCAAAAATGCCAACTGGCTAATTCTTCTATCCTCTCTTATATTTGGTTTATTAGGTAATATAATAAGAGGCTACCGCTGGGAATTATTTATCCAACCGTTAGGATATACACCTAAATTATCAACCCTTATATATGCTATTCTCGGAGGATATGCTGTAAACTTCGCTATACCCAGGGCCGGGGAAATCTGGAAATGCGGCATGGTGGCTAAAGAAGAGAAGATTCCGTTCACAAAGTTATTCGGGACTATGATCCTCGACCGTATATTCGATATGATAACAGTTCTTATCATCTGCCTTGCTGCATTCCTGATAAATATGCAGTTCTTCATTGCACAACTGGAACAGAGCAAGTCTACCCTGGATATCATTCTGATGATTGTACAATCACCTGTCCTCTATATAGCATTAGTTGCGGCGGTTATCACCACTTATATAGTTTTCAAGTTCTTCAAAGAAAATATAATCGTAAAGAAAGTAAAAAGTTTTCTCTCCAACATGGCCAATGATATGAAAACCATATGGAGAATGAAAACCAAAGGACGCCTGCTGCTTTGTTCCATTGCCATCTGGACCTCTTATTTCTTTTACTTTTATATAACATTTTACGCTTTTGATTTCACGGCAAACTTAGGCGTTACAGCCGGGCTGATAACATTTGCACTAAGTAGCCTCAGCATGATTATACCATCCAACGGAGGTCTGGGCCCCTGGCAGATAGCGGTAGTAGCTGCATTGATGTTATACGGTGTCAGTGAATTAAATGCCACAGCCTTTGCTACCGGGGTATTTGCCCTGCAATCTATCATATGGGTAATTCTTTGCGGATTATTCGGAATAGCCGCTTTGGCTTTCAAGAAACAGAAATGACCACTAAAACCTTAATACATCTACGAATATGAAAATATCAGAACACATAGAGCGATTGAAACTAATACAGAAATTGGTACAAGAAGAAAAGACCGGGAGCCCCGACGAATTGGCTAATAGATTAGGAATTAGCAGAGGCACATTATACAGCCTGATCGACGAGTTGCAATCTTATAATGTATCGATCAGTTATTCAAGAAAGAAACAAAGCTTCATATATAATGATGATACCGCTCTTGAGATTAAATATTCCATCAAATTGTTGAATAACGATGAATTAACCGAAATTAGCGGAGGATGTTCCACTTTTTCTCTTCTGTATAATTTTTTATACGGAAAGACGATATCTTTGTAAAAGAATAAGCTAAACCGGTTTGCTTTTGAAAATTTATTATTAATTTTAAAAGTATTTTTTTATGAAAAATTTAGATTTAGCTACACTGGGTGTAGAAGAAATGAGTGATGCTCAAATGAATAATACTAATGGTGGGTCATGGGCTTTAATAAATTGCAATTGGATGATATCAGATGGAGTATATGCAACTTTTCGTTATCGCGATGCAGACGGACCTTTTGCATTTGAACACGACTTATATTATGTAGTGTGACAACTTAATCCATAGCATTGTACTTTTATATCCTTTACAAAGAGAATTAATAATAAACACATGAAAAGACTACTATCTTTGAGTTTCTTTATACTAAGCTTTATACAAGTATTCAGCCAAAAAGACATGAAAATATATTTTGAAGCGAAATGCCATGTGGTACTGAACGAGTATAAAAATAAGTTTGATTGTGACTCAAGTATAATCAGCAATTTCAAAGCTGACTATACTATTGACATGAGTAAAATAGCTCAGGAAAAGCTTTTCAAGAAACCTCCTTCGGAGATAATCGCGTTTTTCAACACTGATAACGGGAAAAAGTACAGATGCTATATCAAAGGTTATAGAAACCGGAATGATCTTCTTATAAAATAATTCTTGTTACAAAAAAAGCATAGAGATTGCCTTTATGAAAGGCAATCTCTTTTTTTACTCTTTCATCCGTTGATTAAGAATAAACATTCAATCTATGCATTTATGTATCCATATTCTTGTCCGGATTTATTATTGAGTCAGATCGAAAGCAAGAAAATAGAATAATAGTTATTTACGTCAATCAATCTTTAGCAGTCAGGTGTTACTTTATTTGTACAATTTTATCTATATATTGGCTGATTGCTGAAGCTCTTTGAAAGAATAATTGGCAAATTAGCATATTAGAAAATGAGTAGAAAGTGTTACCTTTGTTACCTTTAACAATTACGGATTATTTCCCTTTTGCTGCCGCGCGAATCTTTCGCGTAGTATTTAAGTCACACGATGCAATTGTGCGGTACGGGGGAATTTGCCCTGCAATCCATTATATGGGTAATCCTATGCGGATTATTCGGAATAGTCGCTTTGGCTTTAAAGAAACAGAAATAGAATAAATAATTAATCAAAACAGAAAAATCCATGCTTGCCATTCTTCTTTGCTGGCTGTGTATTTCAGTAACATTTCTTTCTTTAGGAGATTTTTTCATTCTGGTTTACAACAAAATCTGTAATAAAAATGAAAAATATTCGATTATCGATACGCTCTTTTTAGGAATGGCTTTTATTACCATCCCCTTATCCATATCTTCTTTCTGGCTTCCCGCAAACCATTACATCCTACTTTCGTTTTTCATCTTCAGCATTTTGTATTGGACGATAAGGTATAAATATTTTATACATTGTATAAAAAGAATAAGAAAACACATTAACAGCCTTTTCATATACCAATCAGTCGTTATAATATCAGCAATGCTTTCTATAGCATTTTTTGCGGTTTGGCTAGGCGGGCAGTGGCTGTCTCACGATACATTCTACTATCATCAGGCGGCAATCAGATGGAATGAAGAATACGCCATAGTCCCGGGTTTGGGAAATGTGGAAGAACGCTTCGGCTTTAACTCCAACTATATGTTGATTTCAGCGATCTATACACTCCGTTTTATTTTCAGAGAACCTATATATGGCTTCCAATCACTTATGTGCGCGGCTGTTATGGTATGGATACTGATTGAGACGTTTAAATCGGGCTTTGAAATAAAAAGGGTAATCCTGTTATTCTTATTTACCGGATTTATTCTTCTGACAAGATCTGTATTATGTACGACATCCACTGATATAATCCCAAATCTGACCATTATCTATCTGGGAATGAAGACAGTTCTATATCCTAATCTGGTAAAGAAAAAATTACTCTTTTACGCAATAATACCCGTAAGCCTGGCTACATTCAAATTATCTGTCATATTTGTCGCTTTGGCCAGTGTATTTATATTTATCTATTTTCTGAAACGAAAAAATTACAGAGCAGCTTCTTTTATATTCTTTATCGCGTTCCTAATAATGAGCCTGTGGCTTACACGCAATGTTATTATTTCAGGTTATCTCATCCATCCATTATACCAAATAGATCTATTCTCTTTCGACTGGAAAGTTCCTGAACACATATTAATCAGAGAAACAAATGATATTGCAAGTCATGCCCGGTATGAATATATGGGAATTATACTTAAAGACTTTCTTGCGTTCAGAACATGGAAAGAATACTCCTGGCATATCCCCATGTTCGCTCTCAGCCTGGCATCCATAATATTTATCTCTTTTAAAATAATAAAAAAACGCAAGGAATTAAATCCGGTATATATTTACATGTCAGGTATTTTAGCTATCAACATCATTTACTGGCTCTTAACTGCGCCTTCAATCCGGTTTGGATACGGATATGTATTCTCGCTGTTCTTTCTGGCTGTGATACTTTTTTTCTTTCAAAAGAAACAGGATAATACAAAATTAAATACTTTGCTGCTGACTGTTGAATCTAAAAGCGGAAAAAGATACTCTTCTTTCAATCTATGCAAATATGTATCCATATTCTTATTCGGGTTTATACTTATACATTCCTATAAGCATGCATCTAATTACAGACCTTTCTTGCGCGAATATTGCGGTTATAGTAAATCACAATCCAACATGAGGGTGTTCTATGCTCCATATTCAACCAATAATCAAATCACAGAAACAAGTAAGCTAATGGAGATAAATGGCATGCCATTCGAACCATACAGGATAAATAATAACATAACTATATATATTGCGACTGAAGAAAGAGGATTTATATACGATATAGTCCCTGCAACGAGCAATGTGGAACGAGGCGCCCAAAACTATCACAACCTTGAATCCAGAGGAACTTCCATACAAGACGGATTCAGATCGAAGGCAAGAAAAATAGAATAATAGTTATTACGCCAATTAACTTTAGTAGCCAATTATTACTTTATTCATATAACTTTATCTATATCTATAATTATCAGCTAAAGACTATTAACTAATAGTTCTTTGATATATTGATAGGCCTCCAAATCCCCCTTTAGGCAGGGCTGTTAAGTTCTCTACTTTGTTCTGTTATTTTCTGCTGTCATCCTGAGGGAACGAAGGATCTCGAACCTGAGGAACGAGATGTTTCACTCCGTTC
>NZ_DLFW01000019.1 GCF_002482385.1 Dysgonomonas sp. UBA7710
CAGAGTATAACTCTGTTGCCCGGCTTCAGTTTTGTCTCGTCTGCGGGAAAGAGCCTGACCCTGACGGTCAATGCTTCCACCTGCGATCCTTATGCCGGGGCGGTATCGTCCGTCAGTTCTAATCAAAACTATATACAGACCAAGACCTATACTACTGACGATGGCAGCCGCTATATGGAAACCATCCAGTATTTCGACGGCCTAGGCCGCCCCATGCAAACCGTACAGCGGGGCATCACCCCGGATGGCAAAGACCTGGTCTCTATACAGGAATACGACGCTTTCGGGCGTGAGAGCAACACTTGGCTTGCCGGTAAGGTAAGCACAAGCAACAATGGGGCATTTGTCCCTTTAGAAACGGCGAAAGGATATATAAAAGCCACCAATGCCAACGACCAGAAGCCTTATACCTATCCCCTCTACGAAGCCTCACCATTGAACAGGGTATTGGAAGAATACGGCCCCGGGCAGGACTGGCATAATAACGGTAAAAAAGTGAGTACGGCTTATCTGACCAATATAGCGGGTGATGCCAGACTCAATTGTAAGCTTTATTTAGCCGGGGGTAGCAACCAAAGTCCTACCCTGAGCCAAAGCACAAATTATGCGACAGGGCAGCTCTATGTCACAGAGATAAAGGACGAGGACGGCAATACGTCCTATGAATTCAAGGACAAACTGGGACAGATAGTCCTGACAAGACAGATGGACGGAACAACACCCCTTGATACTTATTATGTCTATAACGACTTCGGCAATCAGTGTTTTGTCCTTCCCCCACGGATTCAGGATGAGGGGATAACGCAAGCTAAACTCAATGAGTTGGCTTACCTATATAAATACGACACGCGCAACCGCTGTATAGCCAAGAAAATACCGGGCTGCGAATGGATATCTTATGTCTATGATAAGGCTGACAGGCTGATTTATACGCAGGATGGTGTACAGTATAATAAAAGCCCGAAGGAATGGACCTTCACTATCCCCGATGCTTTCGGTCGGGTGGTGCTGACCGGCATTTGCAAGGATACCATCCCGGTAAGCAATAAGGTGGTCAAAGGCGTATATGCAAGTTCAGGAAGCTACAAAAGATATAATATACAGGTCGATGGCGTCAATAAGACATTCACCAATAGCCCGTCCATCCTGTCCGTTAATTTCTATGACAGCTATGATTTCCGGGGCATGGCTGAAATACCGTCAGGCGGCACGGAGTATAACCCCGAAACAGGCTATGGTACATGGTATGGAACAGACTATACCGAGGCCAATAAGTATAAGAACAAAGGCCTGCTAACCGGAAGTATAACCGCGCAGATGAATGCCGACGGAACAACCGGTTCAACATACCTCTATTCGGTGATGTACTATAACAATAAAAAACAACTGGTACAAACCAAAGGCAACAACCACCTGACCGGAGGAATTGAAAAGGAATATATCGCTTACAACTTCACGGGACAACCGACGCAAAGGAAGCATATACATCAGGCCACAGGTAAAAACACCCAGACCGAAGTCTATGCTTACACCTACGACCATGCCGGCCGGTTGCTGACCACCACCCACCAACTGACAGACGGGACAACGGTAAAACCGCAAGTCGCACTGGCTGAAAATACGTATGATGATTTGGGAAGGCTAAAGACAAATAAGAAAGGGGGACAGGCGAACCTGAATACTATTTATGCCTACAACATCCGTTCATGGACTAACAGTATAACTAACGCGCATTTCAACCAGGCATTAACCTATAGCTATAACGGTAATATATCATCCATGCAGTGGGGACAGGCAGGAAAGACAAGAAAATACACCTTTACCTATGACAACCTTTCCCGGTTGAAAGGCGCAGTCTATACGGGTGAATCCCCTACCAACTTTGCAGCCTCGTATACCTACGACAAGCACGGCAACATTAAAACCCTGCAACGCTATGGCATGACGACAGCCTCCGCCTACGGGATTATAGACAACCTGACTGCCGAGCATACCGGTAACCAGTTGAAATATATTACGGACGCAGGGCCTAATGTAACTCTGAATGCGTCTATGGATTTTAAGGATTATACCAAGGGGACAGGTATCGAATATACTTACAATGCCAACGGGGCGATGGTTAAGGACCTGAACAAGGGAATATCGGCTATAACCTACAACACGCTGAACCTGCCGCAAATGGTGGATATAAAGAATATGAATGCCGAAGGACGGAATGAATATACTTATTCGGCATCGGGACAGAAGTTGAAAGTTGTTCAGAAATGGAACCCGAACTACAATACTGCGCCTGTCATAGGCTCAGGAATAAATGTAAGCTCGCTGACAATGAGCGCTACGACTGATTACGTGGGTAATATCATCTATGAAAACAACACACTGAAAAGAATATTGGTCGATGGGGGTTATAATGAAGGAGGAAATTATTACTTTTACATTACCGACCATCTGGGCAACAACCGGATAGTAGCCAATGCGGCGGCATCGGTGGTTCAGAGTACGCAGTATTATCCTTTCGGAATGCCGTTTGCGGATGCGGCGGGAGTAAGTGTTCAGCCGTACAAGTATAATAATAAGGAGTTGGATGGGAGGAATGGGCTGAATTGGTATGATTATAGTGCAAGGTATCTGGCTTTAGATTTTCCTGTTATGCCTACAATTGATCCAATGGCGGAAAAGTATTATAGCATTAGTCCGTATGCGTATTGTAATAATAATCCATTGAGGTTTATTGATCCAACGGGAATGGCATACGGTGATTATTATGCTATGAATGGAACATATTTAGGTACAGACGGTATGGATGATGATATTCTTTATGCAGTACAGAATGATAACTATCAAACAGATGATGCAGGTAATACTGTTATTTTTGATGAAACCCAAATAACGAACGTAACGGAAGAGACAGGAGTCACGCATTCTGAATTTCAGCAATTAGCAGCATTTGCTTATAATGAAACGTATGATAATAATACAACAGATAAATTTAGAGTTGCTAACGCAATAGTAAATAGACAAGAGGAAGCTGGAGGAACTCTTCAAAAATCAATAGATAAACTTAGATATAATAATGATTCTCACGAAGCAAGAATGGGTAATATTCAGAATTTGCCAGGTACAGCAACGAAAGCTTATGCGAAATTTATGAATACCACTTTAGGAGGACGTAACAATAATGCTGCAATGAAAAACTCCAATGCCGCAGCGTTGAATGCTGTAAGTTCTACAGGGATTGATTATACTACAAGTCTCGATGGAAAAACAGCGACTCAATGGAGGGGAGCAAGAACAGGTTCCGGTTCTACATCTAATAGATTTTTTACGGGATATCCAGTCAGTACATCAAACCAAATAACTAAATTTAAATATAATAATGTACTTAAATAGACTCATTGTATGTGTTACCATTGTTATAAATATATTTACAATGGCCTGTCAAAATCAATTTGCTAAATCATCTTCAAATAATAATATTGATTTTATAGAATTTGATACTATTCAAGATAATAAAACTATTAGTTTGATATCTTCCTTTGATTTTGAGTATGGAAAACTTAATATGATAAATACTTTTCAAAAGGACTCTGTTTTTGATGAAAGTAATCCTTTTGTCAGAGATTTATATACAGGCTTTAGTATTGATTATAACGATAGTATTTATAATCATATAATTAATATGGACTGCTCTGAATGTGAAAATTACTTTGGGGTATATAGAGGTGATTCTATAGATAATATTGAAGGTTTTACACCTTTAATTGCAAAGAATGACACAAATTATTTTTTAATAATGGAAGGATATTATTATGGATGTAATGGTTCTTTCTGTAATTTTGGCTCAATCCTTATTTTTAAGTTTAAAGAAAAAGAGCTACAACAGGTATATTTGTTTGGGATAGATAAAACAATCTACTCCACAAGTAGAGCTGATATTAAAATTTTGGATGATGAAAATCTGTATTTACAGATGTATTCAGACAGAGGTAACGATACTTTAAGTTTAATTTTTACTGATAGGATCAAATTAGAAAATAAGAATCAGAAATTATGTGAACATCAAGGATTGGCTTGTATTAGATAACTTAATATTTATAACCCCGCAGTTTGTACCGGGCGGGGTTTTTATTTATCTGATTTTTCACCCGCTCGCGCAGACGCCCCGTCTGAGTGTTGCACAGCAATAATTATAATCCTGCCGGTATCATCGTCGGCAGGATTATTTATCTATAGCATATACATTTTGTTCAGCGGAGCAAAAAAGATACAGGATAAAAGTTATTGAAAAGTCTGTTACTTTTGTTACCTTTTTTGAGCTAATGGTTATAACTCCTGTCATTTAAAAGAATATTAGTCGATGGTGGTTATTATGAAGATGAAAAATATTACTTTTATATTCAAAATCATTTGGGTAACGTCCGGATAGTGGCCAATGCAGTGGTATCGGTGGTTCAGAGTACGCAGTATTATCCTTTCGGAATGCCGTTTGCCGATGCTACCGGGCAATTATACTGTACATTTTGAAAGAGATGAGGTTGGTATTTTTTGAACTTTTTCTTGGAGAGTCATAAGCTTATTTATCATTTAT
Organism: Dysgonomonas sp. UBA7710; assembly: GCF_002482385.1. Lineage (GTDB taxonomy): Bacteria > Bacteroidota > Bacteroidia > Bacteroidales > Dysgonomonadaceae > Dysgonomonas. Next base: position 4,589 of record NZ_DLFW01000019.1, read on the forward strand.
AATTGTATATACTACCGATGTAAACAGGCCAACGATTGCTATTGCATAAATCCCAACTACTACATATCCGACAATATATCCCAAATACCCTTCTAATGAAAAAAATACTATCCATATTATTTCTTCTTCTAAGCACTGCGCTGATTGTTTATACAGCCTATACACGAGAGGGGGAGAGTGATATCCAACCGGAACCATTGAAAGGAAAGGTAATAAGTGTTGCCGATGGAGATACTTTTTCCCTGCTGACGGACAATAATGAACAGGTTAAGATTCGCTTGTACGCCATAGATGCGCCCGAGCGTGGACAGGATTTCGGGACTAAATCGCGCGAATTCCTGAATGATTTATGCTATGGGAAGATGGTTACTATAGAAAAGAAGAATACAGACCAATATGGCCGTATCCTGGGTGTTGCATTTGTGAATGGCGTGAACCTGAATGAAGAAATGGTGCGCAACGGTCTGGCATGGTATTACAGCTATTATGCGAATGACCCGAAACTTGAGGCTTGGGAGCAATCGGCCCGTCGTCAGAAGTTGAATATATGGAGTATGAAGAATCCGGTTCATCCTTACGAATTCAGAAAGGATAAAAAGAATAAAGATAAATAAACTTGGAGAGTCTATTTGTTAAGTAAATTACTTTGTGATAAAATGATAGAAAAATAAATGAGTTCATTGCTTATTTTCTCATCTAAATATCTTATATTTGTTGAATGTCGCTGTCTTTATAGTCAAATAGATAGCTGTTAGCCTTGGTTAGTATATTCTCGATATAGAAGTTTAACCCTAAAATACTACAGTATGGCATTCTCTAAGAAACCATGGGCAGAGCCCTACCGCATCAAAGTTGTAGAACCATTGAAAACAACAACACGCGAACATCGTTTAAAAGCAATGAAAGAGGCCGGGTGGAATACGTTCCTGCTTCATGCCGATGATGTATATATCGACTTGCTTACCGATAGCGGAACAAATGCTATGAGCGATATGCAATGGTCGCGTATGATGATAGGTGATGAAGCATATGCAGGTAGTCGGAGCTACTATTACCTGGAAGAAGTTTGTCGGAAATATTACGGATATAAATATATTTTACCTACCCATCAGGGGCGGGGGGCGGAAAACCTGTTGAGTAAATGTACTATCACACCCGGGCAGTTTGTTGCCGGAAATATGTATTTTACCACTACACGCCAGCATCAGGAAATTGCCGGAGGTACATTCGTTGATGTGATTATAGACGAAGCGCATAAAAGCCAGTCGGATCACCCGTTCAAAGGGAATATAGATCTGGATAAGTTTGAAAAACTGATAAATGATAAAGGAGCAAAAAACATAGCATATATTACAGTAGGTGCTCCGGTAAATATGGCCGGAGGTCAGCCTGTAAGTATGGCGAATATGAAAGCTGTATCCGAACTTGCACATAAACATGGTATTAAGGTTGTATTGGATGCCACCCGTAATATCGAAAACGCTTACTTTATCCAGCAACGTGAAGAAGGATACATAAACAGAACAATAGAAGATATTAACCATGAATTTTGCTCATATAGCGATGCCGCGACAGTAAGCGCCAAGAAAGACCTGTATGTGAATATAGGAGGGCTGGTAATGTGCAATGACCCCGATCTGTTTGATGAACTCCGCAGCCTGATTGTGGTTTACGAAGGTATGCCTACCTATGGCGGACTAGCCGGTCGCGATATGGAAGCAATGGCACAGGGTTTAATCGAAGCCGTTCAGGATGATATGATTGCTTCACGTGTAAGACAGGTAGAATATTTTGGCAACCTGCTAAAAGATGCCGGGATTCCGATTGTTTTACCAATAGGCGGTCATGGAGTATTTCTGGATGCCAAAAAGTTTTATTCCCATATTCCACAGGATCAGTTTCCGGCACAGAAATTAGCCGCCGATCTATTTGTAGAATCAGGAGTGAGGGGTATGGAACGCGGAATTGTTTCTGCAGGAAGGAATAAGGAGACGGGCGACCATTATTATCCTGCGCTGGAGCTGGTACGCCTTACTATTCCCCGGCGTGTATATACACAGGCGCATTTCGATGTGGCAGCATGGAGTATTATAGAAATGTATAAAAACAGGGAGAAGGCAAGAGGATTGAAAATGGTTTATGAACCGAAATATCTTCGTTTCTTCCAGGCACGTTTCGAAGAACTGTGAGAAGTAGAAAGGATTTGATGTAATAGTATTTTGATTATAACAAACAAAAGGTCTGCGACCTTATTTGTAGATTAGTAGTGAGAGATTAAACAGAAAAAGCGGATGAAATCAATATTCATCCGCTTTTGAATTATATGTAATCACCTGCTTATTTAAAAACCACAATTCTTTCGTCGAGCGGTTGAAATTCTTTTGGCGCAGGTTCGCTGGTAGGAGTGCCGAATGGCATTTGAGCGATCAACTTCCATTTAGCATCGATAGAAAAAGACTTAGCTACTTCTTCATCTATTATAGGGTTGTAATGTTGCAGCGATGCTCCGAATCCCACTTCTTCAAGCATTGTCCAGATGGTGAACTGATGCATAGCCGATGTATGTTGCGACCATACAGGGAAGTTGTCGCTATATGAAGGAAATGCCTTTTGCAAGCCTTCCACAACATTTTGGTCTTCGTAGAATAACACTGTGCCGTAACCGGCAGCAAAAGCATTGTCTATTTTTGCTTCTGTCGATGGAAATGCATCGGCAGGAACTATTTTTTTCAATACTTCCTTTACTATATTCCACAATTTCTTATGATTGTCGTTCAATAAAAGAACTACTCTTGTCGATTGGGAATTGAATGCTGACGGAACGTTTAATACTGCAAAATCGATGATTTCTTTTATTTCCTCGTTCGATACAGGACTTTTATCACTGATGCTGTAATAAGTACGGCGTCCTTCGATTGCTTTTCTCAAATTTTTCATAATGTGTCTGCTTTTGTGTATTACTGTTATAGCTTATTTGACTATTTAACATTAAAGTAAGCTCAAAAGTTTTAATTAAAAGTATAAAAATAATAATAGATATTCTTATATATATTTATATAAGTAATGTAATTGAACGTTAAAACTCAACTACTGATTCAGATAAGAGATATTAGTACAGGTAAGACGCGTGTCGGAATATAAAGAAAAGAGGCTGCTAATAATGTATTTTTATCTATAATGTTTTATTAATTAACGTAATAAAAAGTCCTGCGAATTTAAAATTAGGCCTTATACTCATAAAAGTCATAAAAAGGTCTGCGACCATATCCAAGTATTTCGTACATTTGTGGCTGATTTTAATATTTAACAGATGTCGTTTTCAGGAGTAATTTTCGATTTTAACGGGACATTGTTTTGGGATACCAAGTTGCATAACAAAGCATGGGATATTTTCCTGACAAAGCATGACTTATATCTTTCCGATGAAGATAAATTTTCCAAAATGCACGGGAAAAATAACCGGGATTTATTTATCTCTATTTTTGGCGGGCAACTTTCCGATCAGCAGATAATCGATTATACAATGGAAAAAGAACTGCTTTATCAGGAATTATGCTTAAAGACAGACATGCAACTGGCTCCCGGAGTTACCGGTTTTCTCGATTTCCTGAAAGATGAAAATATTCCTTTTACAATAGCGACGGCATCAGGAAAAGAAAATCTTGATTTTTACTTCGAATACCTGCCACTCTCCAGGTGGTTCGAATATGATAAGGTAGTTTACAATAATGGTAAGATAAAAGGCAAGCCCGATCCTCAGATATACCAGACTGCATTGTCTGTAATAAATAAAAAACCCGGAGAAGTAATTATCTTTGAAGATGCCGTCGCAGGTTTACAATCTGCAAGAAATGCCCGGGCCGGAAAAATTATCGTTGTCGATTCCAATGATGATGACTATACTGATTGGGCGGATTGCCAGATTATCAAGGATTTCGATGAAGTGGACAGGACCCAATTTAAGCGTTTATGAAGAAAATACACACTGATATATGCCCTGTTTGCGGAAGTACCGAACTGGTTCCGTATCTGTCCTGTAAAGATTATCTGACAACACAGGAAGTCTTTGATATTTACCAGTGTAAAACTTGTGGTTTTGCGCTTACGCAGGATTTTCCTGCCGAAGACGAAATCGGCCCTTATTATGATGCCCCGGAATACATCTCCCATTCCGATACACACAGAGGTGTTATAAATACCTTGTACCATTTGGCGAGGAAGATGGCATTGAAATCCAAATCGAAAATAGTAAGCCGTTACGCTTCTAAAAAAACTGGGATGCTCCTTGATATCGGTTCCGGTACAGGCTATTTCCTGAATAAGATGAAAGAGGAAAAGTGGATTGTGACGGGTATCGAAAAATCGGAGTTCGCACGTAAGTATGCAAAGCAGAAGTTTGATATCGATTGCCAGAGTTCCGATTATCTGTACAAGGTTTGCGAAAAAACAAAAGATGTCATAACCATGTGGCACGTACTCGAACATATGGAACATCTGAACCGTGTGATGCACCATCTTTCCACGATATTAAAAAATGAAGGGACTGTTATTATCGCATTACCTAATAAAAGCTCTTTCGATGCCGTTCATTATAAAGAACACTGGGCAGCTTATGACGTACCCCGTCATCTGTGGCATTTTTCTCTTTCCGATTTCGAGCGTCTGGCAGAGAAACACCACTTCGAAGTGACAGATGTGAAGCCGATGTATTTCGATGCTTTTTATATTTCCATGCTTAGCGAAAAAAATAAAGGAACCTCTTTTGCTACTGTAGTCGGACTGGCTAAAGGCGGAATATTCTTTCTGCGTACATTAGCCGATAAGAGAAAAAGCAGTTCGCTGATTTATATACTGAAGAAAAACAAAAAATAATAAAATAGGATGATAAAAAAGGAACAATCATTAGTTGGGAAAATATTGCCGCATATTATTGCGATTATAGCTTTTTTGGCAATAACAATGATTTATTTCAGCCCGTTGATGGAAGGTAAGATATTGTCTCAGAACGACGTGATGCACTATACCGGGGGATCACAGGAATTGCGCGAATATTATAACAATGAAGGAGAATCTTCCGCCTGGACAGGAGCTATATTTTCCGGTATGCCTGCCTACCAGATAGGGATATGGGGAGGAAGTCCCAATTTTCTCGATTATATAGAATATCCGTTGAAAGCCTTGGGTGGAAGTTCGGCCGGGCCTGTCTTTGCAGGGATGCTGATGGCTTATATATTATTCTGCCTGATGGGTTTCAAACCCGGATTTTCCATACTTGGGGCAATCGCCTATTCGCTGTCATCCTACAATATCGTCATACTCGAAGCCGGACATGTAACCAAAGCGTGGGCACTCGCTTATATGCCGCTGATCGTGGCGGGAATAATGGTGCTGTTCCGAAAGAAAATACTTCTCGGAGGTTTCCTCGTTGCCTTGGGACTGGCATTGCAGATTAAAAGCAATCACTTGCAGATAACTTATTATACAGGCATCCTTTGTGCTATTCTGTTCATTGCGTTTGCCGTGCAGATGATTTCGGAGAAAGATATTAAATCATTACTTAAAGCATCCGGGGCGATGGCTGTCGCACTCGTACTCGCTGCTTTATGTAATATGGGGAGTATCTATGCCAATATGGAAATGGCAAGGGAAAGTACACGGGGAAAATCGGAGCTTACCGCTGCTGCAGCTTCTTCCGGAGAAAAACAATCGACGGGGCTCGACAAAGATTATGTCTTTGCATGGAGTTACGGGAAAGCAGAGACTTTCACCCTGATGATACCGAATATATACGGGGGAGTATCCGGCGGTACATTGGACCAGTCTTCGAATTTGTATAAAGAAATGGTGAAACAAGGGGCGCAGGTAGACCCTAAAGGAATAAAGGCTTATACATACTGGGGTGCCCAGCCATTCACTCAGGGCTCTGTCTATTTCGGGGTGATTATATGTTTCCTTTTTGTATTGGGGATGATTGTTATCCGTAGCAAAGTAAAGTGGGGACTATTGGCTGCCACCGTATTCTTTATTTTTCTTGCATGGGGTAAGAATATGGAGTGGTTCAATGATCTGTTCTTCTACCACTTTCCTCTGTATAGCAAGTTTAGGGCGGTATCTACAGCCTTGGTTATTCCGGCTCTCACGATGGTGATAATTGCCGTATGGGGACTGAAGGAGTTTTTCACGGCAGATATAGATAAAGAAAAACTGAAAAAGGCGCTTTATATCTCTCTTGGTGTAATAGGTGGGTTGTGCCTGTTCTTTTGGATCGCTCCGGGTTTCTTCTTTAATTTTATGGCTGAATCCGATGCCGCATGGCGCACACAGGTTCCTGATTGGTATTACAATGCTTTGCTTGCCGACCGTAAAGATCTGTTGTCGTCCGATGCACTGCGTTCATTGATATTTGTATTGCTGGCAGGTGCAGTACTGTTTTTCTCGCTTCGGACAAAGATGGAAAAACAAAAACTGGCATTATATGCTTCCATCGCTATCATATTATTGGTATTGGTTGATCTTTGGGGTATAGATAAACGTTATCTGAATGACTCTAAATTTGTAAATAAAAATACATACGAAACGCAAAGTTTCCCACAAGCGACAGTTGATAAGATTATCCTGCAGGATAAATATCCATCGTACAGGGTATTGAATCTTGCAAATACATTCGAGGATGCTAATACATCTTATTATCATAAATCTATAGGCGGTTATCATGCTGCCAAACTGAAACGTTATCAGGAGTTGATAGACCACCGTTTATTTAATGAGGTCGGATTTATCCGGCAAAAAGCGAATGCTTTATTGCAACAGGAAGTCGCTAAACTTCAACAAGGACAAGGGAGTCCCGAGACTATCATCCAGGTTATGCAAGATAGTATTTCTCCGATGTTTGGAGCCACCACAGCTTTGAATATGCTGAATGCCAAATATGTGATTTATCATCCGGAACTGGCGCCGATAGTGAACCCCTATGCTCTGGGTGAAGCATGGTTTGTACCGGCATATAAGTTTGTGAGTAATGCCGATGAGGAAATCGCGGCTGTTAATACCCTTAACCCGCTTGAAATGGCGGTTGTAGATAAACGTTTCGAACAGGAGTTGTCGGGGCTGAATATCGTTGCGGATTCGACAGCTACGATTAAAATGACTGAATATAAACCGAATATACTTAAATATAAGTCGAAAGCCGCAACCGAGCAACTAGCAGTATTATCAGAGGTTTATTTCTCCGACGGCTGGCAGGCATATATTGATGGCAAGGAAGCGCCGCATTTCCGTGCCGACTGGACACTGAGGGCGATGCGTGTTCCTGCGGGCGAGCATGAAATTGTATTCAAGTTCGAACCTAAAGACTATTACCTGAGCCGCACTGTTGCTACCGCTTCATCTGCTGTTCTGGTATTGCTGCTGATTGGTATGGTGGTAATACCTTTTGTCAGGAAAAAACGAGAAGAATAAATATACTCTTGTCATTCTGAACGAAGTGAAGAATCTACAAAACATGAGATTCTTCACTTCGTTCAGAATGACAGAGAAAAACGAGACAGAATGAAATTTTCCGTCATATTTTGTACTTACAACAGGGAAAAATATATCTATAATGCCATGAAAAGCATTGCAGAACAGGATTTTTCATACACGGACTATGAGATAGTCCTTATAAATAATAACAGTACAGACAGTACGGAAAATATCTGCAACCGGTTCAGGGAAGATTATCCACAGGTCCGATTCCGCTATTTTATCGAGACAAATCAGGGGCTGTCGTATGCCCGCAACAGAGGTGTGAAGGAGAGTAGGGGAGATATTCTTGTTTTTGTGGATGATGACGCTACTGTATTCGAATCATATTTGCCTTCAATAAATATTTTTTTTGATGCCTACCCGGAGGTGAATGCCTGCGGGGGCCCTATTGTCCCCGTCTATGAGGTGGAAAAGCCGAAATGGCTATCCCATTATACTGAGCAGCTTCTTGGAGGTGCATTATATGAAGGCGATAAAGTGAAACCGTTCAGGAACGGAAAATATCCCGGAGGAGGAAATTCCGCATTCAGAAAGGAAGTTTTTGAAAAATACGGGCTTTTCAATGTCGAACTCGGACGGAAAGGCACAGGGCTGATCGGGGCGGAGGAAAAAGACCTTTACGACAGGCTTATACGTGGCAGCGAACAATTCTACTATCTGCCGCAGATGGGTATTTATCACTATATACCCGAAAAGAAACTGACCAAAGCACATTTCAGAGAACTGACATATTCTATAGGAAAAAGCGAGCGAATCCGCACAAAAGGTGTCTCCCCGAAGGCATACCGGAACAGGGTATTGGCGGAATGCAAGAAATGGATGGCATCTCTTGTCCTGTTTGCCGGATACACACTGGCGCTTTCTCCGGGCAAGGGCTGGAAATTGATGCAATTCAGATGGTATGTAAGTAAGGGGTTGCTGGGTAAATGATTTGAATTATCATTACCATATGATATAATAGTGCGGTAATCCGCTGACGCGGACTCCTAGTCCGTGTCTTGTTTGATAGAGCAAAAATGTTTACTATGCAACACACAGACGGGACGTCTGCGCGAGCAGAGGGTTATTGACCGTCACATGATGCAATCGTGCTATAGCGGGGGCAGGGCCTTCGCCAAATGAGGGGCTTTTATTCTACCCCTTTTCCGTTATTACCTAAAATCGCATTATATTATTAACTCATACAGTGTGATATATAAATTTTATAAATTTGTGTCATGACAAAAACACGAAACACATACATGGATCTGGTCAAAGCTATCTTGATATATCTTGTAATACTTGGTCATTCAATCCAACTCATTGGCTATAAAAGCACAGCACCATTTTGGGATGATTCTTTATTTAAGGCAATTTACTCTTTTCACATGCAATTATTTATTGCGATAAGTGGATACTTTACTTATTTTTCATTAGCAAAGAAGTCAATTCTTAACTTTTTGAAAGATAGATTTTGTAACACATTTATTCCAATGTTAGCATGGTGTGTATTGGCTTTTCTTGTGCAATCTTTAATTTTTAAAACATTTTCATTTACTGATTTATTTAGTGTTATTGAACTGAATTATTGGTTTATTTGGGCTTTGTTATTATTCTCTTTTATTACATGTTGTGCTAAAAAATTAAAGGTGGATAATATCTATTTTTGGCTGATAAGCATTCCCATTGTTATATCAATACCTTTCGATATGTTTTGGTATCCTTGGATAAAAAGCATATACTCCTATTTTGTTATCGGATATTTAGTAGCTAAAGTAGACTTATCAACCATTATCATAAAGCTGAAGAAATATAACACTCTTATATTTTCAGCTTCAATTATATGTTTTATTATTTATCCGCAAAATGCTTTTTTGTATATAACGCCATCCAGCATATTTGAAATTAAAATATCCGCATTTAGATTTATCACGGGATGTCTATGCTCAATCAGTTTTCTTCTATTTGTTTATTTCATTTATACAAAACTATTAAAACAAAATATCAATTCTTTATTGTTAGATATTGGAAGTAAGACATTGAGTTTATATTTGGTGCAAGGTTTGTTCTTTTACATTTACACAGTTACAATAATTCCGAGATACCCTAAAGTACTACATAATAACTTCTTTTCTTTTTTGTTAAGTATTATCCTTTTCTCAACTTTTTATTTCACTATTTTTCTTTTAAATAAAAATAAAGGATTGAAAAAAATTCTTTTTGGATAACTAATCAAACAATTTATCAAGTGTAAATTCCTTAAACACCCGCTGGCGCGGACTTCCAGTCCGTGTCTTGCTTGACAGGGCAAAAATGTTTATTACGCAACACACAGACGGGCGTCTGCGTGAGCAGAGGCTATGTCAGCATAACTAAAAATTTATCAAAACCAAATATCTTTATCTATATAAGAAACTGATTATTAACATTAATATTTAAGTCTTATGAAGTATAAAGAGAAAACAGCCTCGGAGATTATCCAGATGATAGAACAAGACCTTTGCAGCATTTCCGAAATATGCAAAACATTCAAGATCAGCAGAAAAACATTTTACGAATGGAAAAAAGAAAAGCCCGAATTTAAAGAAGCGGTAGAAGAAGCCATCGACCACCGCGAAGATGTGATGATAGCCTCGGCGCGGATAGGCCTGAAACAATTATTAGAGGGATACATACAGAAAAAAGAGAAGATCAGCTATATCCCCGATAAGAACGATCCGGTGAATGATGTGGAGAAATGCCGTGTAGTGGAAAAGAAATTCTGCCCGCCGAGCATCCGCGCTATAAAGTATGTACTCGACCGGGAGGAAAGGAAGAAAGAGAAGCAGCAGTTGGAAAGCTGGGAGAAACGCCCGCTGGTCATCGAAGTACAGGACGAGGAAACCAGGCGACAGCTGATGATATTGAAAGGGAACGGCTTCCGTTCGGGCGGCTCGCTCAATCCGGAGATAGTGGCGGCCGTGAACCGGGAGTTGGAAGAGAATAAAAAAATGGAAAGTGAAGAACTAAAAGTGAAAAATGAAGAATTAAAAAATGAACAGGATAAATTGCAGGCACAGCCGGCTGCCGCTCCGGTAGAGAAGCCCAAGGTGAATCTTTATCCGTTTCTGCCGCCGGGATATACATCGAGAACGGATTGAGGAAGGGGGAAATAATAAGTGAAAAACGAAAAGTGAAGAACGAATTGAAAATCGGCGGAGCCAAAAGTGAAGAACGGAAAATCATACGGGATACAAGTTGTTAACTGATGACTGTTCACCGATAACTGAAAAGGTGTTACTGTTGTTACTTTTTAACACGGAATAGTGAACTAAGGTTAATCGTATAAGGGATTCGGCTTTGGAAAAGTTAAAATAACGGGTAGAATGTAGCAGGTGTGATAGGTTGTAAGTTAAATGTCTATTTTTGTCATGTATCGTACAGAAAGTAGCCGCATCAATATTGATAAATAGTGTTACTTTTGTTACTTTTTAGATTAATATTATAATATACAGTTATATATGAAGAAGAATACGATTTACATGGTTATTGTCTCTGTGGTAGTCGTTATTATACTACTTTTTTTTCTGAAAGGCAGTATCTACCGCATGGCTGTGAAATATGAGGATGCCGGAGGGCGCAAATCATATGATATAAAGGACGAAAAGCTGGCGTCTTATATCAACCGGAGCCTGCCAAACGACGAATCGCTGGATGCGAATATAGATATAGAAACCATTATTGATCTATCGTTAGATATGACGGGAGATGCTCTTGATTTCTCAGCAATGTATAGTGATAGCGAGCCGCATAAAGCATTTGAGAATGGCGGCGCTAATTATGTGGGTTATGCTTCATTTACTGCCGCTGTGGGCAACTACCTGATAAAGCGTTTCGGAATGGATAAGGTGTGGGAAGCTAAACCCAAAAAAGGGAAGCTATATTTCTTTGGAAACAATGTGCATAAGAATGCTAAAGATGGTTGGTTTAAAGATCATGACTTTGTTGTCTTCAGAAATAAGAACACTAAGGAAGAAATATATGTAGATCCTGCTGCATTCGACTATTTCGGAACAAGGCGGGTCGATAAACGTGAAAAATGACAGGACGGTTTGATAACTTCTGCTCAAATAAAGGAATATGCCCTGGTATTGGGTTTCGATGCCTGTGGCATCTGCCGTGCCGAAAAAGTAGACGTGGAAAATCAGGAAGGTTATAAAAACTGGATTGATAATTCATTCTATGCAGGAATGGACTATATGGCACGTAATGTGGAGAAACGTTGCAATCCTGCTTTGTTAGTTGAAAGTGCCCGTTCGATAGTATGCGTGGCATTAAATTACTATCCGGGGACAAAGTTGCCCGAAGAAAATCCTCAGTTTGCATACTATGCTTACGGGAAAGATTATCACGATGTGGTAAAAGCTAAATTGCAACGACTCTTTGATTTCATTAAGTCATTAGACCCATCAGTCGAAGGACGCCCTTTTGTTGATACCGCTCCGGTACTGGAACGCTATTGGGCGGAAAAGGCGGGATTAGGATTTATCGGTAAGAATTCACTACTTATCATTCCCGGAAGAGGCTCTTATTTCTTTTTGGGAGAATTGATTCTTAATCTGGAACTGGAGTATGATATACCTCTGTCCCTCTCGTGCGGTAACTGTAAGCGGTGTCTTGAGGCTTGTCCTACAGGAGCGATCGTCGGGCCCAGGACGGTAGATGCCAATAAGTGCATTTCGTATCAAACGATAGAAAATAAAGGAGAGATAGACGAGGCCATTGTACCTAATCTTAATAACCGTTTTTACGGATGCGACATTTGCCAGCAGGTTTGCCCTTGGAACCGGTATTCGAAGCCGCATAAGACTATGGAATTTAATCCCTCGCAGGCTTTTCTGGATCTATCTTTTGAGAGGCTCGATAAGCTGACAGTGGAAGAGTATCAGGAGATTTTCAGAGGTTCGGCAGTGAAAAGGGCAAAGTATAGCGGGTTGAAAAGAAATCTGGAGGCATTAAAGTGCAATAAGAAGTAATATTGGTTGTCTGATTTACGTTATATATAAATGAAAAAGATTAAAGATATATTGATAATAGGTTTGTTATTGTTTGCGGTTTCTTCTTGTGGGAAAGAGGAGGAGAGGAATGTTATTCCGGTGGAGCAGGTAAATTTTAAGCTAAATTTAGCCTATGCAGACCAGATATTACGAACACCGGGAAATAGCAAGGAGTATATAAATGGGAAATATCCTGTATTAGTGGGTGAATATTTAGGATATGGCGGCCTGTTGATTGTCAATAGTTTTTATGCGACAGACAGGCCGGATTTACTGGCTTATGATCTTAGTTGCCCTTATGAGGCATTGAGGTCTGTATTGGTAAAAGCATCGGATGACGGTAATGCTAAATGTTCAAAATGTGGTAGGGTTTATAACTTAATGGAAAATGGACGGGTGATCTCAGAGTCTTCTGACCTGCATTTACAAAGATATTCAGTCAGTCCGACATCGAATCCGGATGTTTTTTATGTCACACGTTAATTTTACTTGGATAAACCTTGCAGAAAGCAAAAACATTTTTTACATTTGCACTCGCTAAACGGGAATTAGCGCCATAGTGTTGGTTTAATAGAATTCTCAAGCGGCAAAAATGCGAAAGTAGCTCAGTTGGTAGAGCACGACCTTGCCAAGGTCGGGGTCGCGGGTTCGAATCCCGTCTTTCGCTCAGACTCTGAAAGATATCAGAGAGAAAAATGTAGAAAATAGCTTTCAAATCAAAGGATTGGAAGCTATTTTTTTGATGTATATTACTGCTTCCATTCTTTTTTAGGGACGTATTAAGCTAATCTTGTAACTTTTCAATGAATGCCACGACCTAATCATAATGTATAGAATGATCTTTGACAATAACCCTATTTCTTTGAGTCACTCCAACCACTATTCCTCACCATGCTTATACGGCACACTGAAATCACTATTTGCAAACAGCGCAGCCAGTCCGGATATCTGTTTAAGTCGCAGCAGTTCATCTTTATCCATGCCTATATGCTTCAATATCCAGTCATCACTCATACCTGCGTTCTTTAATTCACCGACTATATGCGTCATCAGACCGATATTATGTGTGCCACGGGCTCGGTTGTGACGAATTGTAGAGGCCATACGATCGGACAGGTCCTTGTTTAGTACCGATACCGGAAGATGGCCTTGCTCACGGTTGTATATCCTGTCTGAGGTTTTCATTACCTGGTACCTGTGAAACCCATCGACCAGCTCAAAGACATCCTCCTCAGGAATATAGTAACATACACAGGGCATCGTATATCCGTCTTCCCATATGGATAGCTCCAGTAATTGCATTTCGGGAGGAGCAACCACATTCGGATTATAAGCATTAGCCCGTATTTTTTCTATCGGTACGCGTAATATATTGTACACCGGACTGATAAATCCTGTGGTTTGCTGGTATATGGCAAGGTTTTCCCCGCTGTCATCAGCTTTGTTGACACCTGAATAAGTAATAGGCTTATAGCCTGCTTTATCGTTCATAACTTTATATTTTTGTAGAACTCCATTATTCTTTGACGGTCTTCTTGCTCCTTTTTTGTCATCGAAAATCCCATATATTTACATAGATGGTCATTCTTCAGAATGCAAATACACATCCGTTTATATGTAGGTAAGTCTTTAAAATCAGCTATATCCAGATCGTCCTGATATTCCATTCGCACGGGTAGCTTATCTGTATGATAGTTGGTGTAGTTCTGTACTTCGACCGGAATACCGTATGACCGAAGCTTCTCAATAGTTGTCTCTGACAGACATCCTCCCCGAGTACGCCAAAAGTCTATACTTACTGCAAGTTTGCGCCGGTAATTCATCCGGGTATCTTCCGGTAATGTAGATAATAAGAAGTTCATATAACTTTGCCATGTATGTCCCGGAGGAAGAATAGCTTTTTTCCTTGCTACAACATAGCTATGACCATAAAGTGCCGTGAAATTTACACCGTTTACTCTGCATAACATCTTCCCCCACATATCGGGATCTAACACCCGGTATAACGAGAGGCTTTCCTGTGCAGCCGAAAGGAACGGACTGGCTACCCGCTGTTTCTCTAATGGTACGCCGGCCTGGTAATACAGGTCATACAAGTTGTTATAGTCCCAGCCGAAACGTCCGTTGGCAGTCCATATATCTGTGGTTAGCCAATCATACAACGGATAAGCATTATACACATCCTGGGTTACAAGGCGCGTCCATTTCAGTTCATTATACATGTATCGCCGCTTATTTCCATATACGGTCTTCCATCTATGATAACTTTCCTGCGTTCGAATACCGATAAGGCTGCATGTCCTTCGGGCTTTCTTAAGCAAATGGTACCAGTTTCCGAATAACTCTTGAAAATCATAATCCCACATATCACTGCAATAAAACGAAAAGTCTGCCTGCGTATAGCATCCGGTAGGTAATTCTCTTACCCATAAATCTTTACATAGTTGATCCCACGGTCGCCAGTATATCTGGTGCATTGACGTACAGGTAGTTACTTTAAAGGGTACGCAGACCCGGTATACTTCCAGATATTCTTTGTTGGCTTCAAGTACCCGGTCGATGTACTTTGTAGTTTCGTTATACTGAACTTCGTAATCCATGTGAAAAACGCCGATTTTTCTCTCTATACAGTTTTCCTTCATATAATGAAGGCAAAGGTTTAGCAGTACACCGCTATCCTTACCTCCTGAAAATGATATGTATATATTGTCAAATTCCTGAAATAAAGTTTTGATCCGACTCATTGTCAAGTCGTAAACATTCTTACTCATGTCTGATTTTTTTTTCTGGTAAGCCCGTTCCACATGGTTTGGCTTGGTATCATCCTGGCATACCGTTTCCACCAGAGGTTTACGATAAAACCATTTGCGGCAAATATTTCTTCGTGACGCAGATGAACTACAGCTTCGACTATGTAATCGGCTGATAAGTCCCACATGAGCTCACGAATAAGCAGGGCAAAAACGGACCGATCATCATTGACCACGTAATAGTTATTAATGGTCCCAAGTCCTTCCCGGCATCTGACAGGTAAGAAACCAAGTGTTTCCCCGTCTTTGGATGCGACATACCAACAATGTTCCGGCGAAGTCTTGTAAGGATAATTCAGGTTATATGCGAGTACGGTTTCATTCATGGCAAGATGTGCCACCAGATAATACAATCGTGGATCATCGCCTTCTAGTTTAATTACTTCCATACCTGTTTCTGTATAATTGACATTCTTATTTTTCACCGCAGATTAGGAATTTTGGCCTTTACCGGATTACGGCACATTCTATACGCTCCAGCTGGTAAAAGTAATTTACTTTCATATAACGATAAGGAGTACCGCCGTTAAGTTCCATTAGTTTTCTCTCCCTCCCTTTCATCACGTCAGTAGTCAGGATAATTTCATTGACCTGCCCTGCCATCGGCATGTAGGCGTCTGTATCAATAAATTGCACCAGTCCGTCCCAGTCTTCCGGGACAGTGCGGGTCACAAACTTTTCTTCTTCGATCCCGGTACGGGCAGACAGATACTCCGTAAAATTTATTAATCGTTTTTCCACCAGTTCTTTATTGTCATTCCATGTACCTTCAATAGAACTGTAGCAGGTAATCCGGATTTGTTTCACGGTATTATTCTCTAATTCGGCGGATGATAGTAAGTCTTCCAGTTCTTTCATTTCATGGCGGTTTTCCCGGATACTCTCCAGGTATCCCGAATCCTTTCCGTTATAATAAAAGATGAAAATACTTTCGTTTTCTCCATAACTCAATGCTTCTGCGGACAGAATCTGACAAGATATTATAGACATTATAAAAAATATTATCCTGAAGTTCGACATACAGATGTGTAATAAGATTTGTAATTTGTCTTTTAACATACTCATTAGCTTTTTTCTTTATTATTTACTTAAATATGATTATTTAAGTAATCTGTGTAATTATTATCAGGTATTATATCGATTGAGATTCCCTCTCCCTCTCTTTATCTCTTTTCTTAATTAGATATCTGCGAATAACAACAAAGATAACCGGAGCCATACTGCAACTATATCCAAATAACAGAATCAGAAATTCTGACAAACTAAAGCTACCTATAAATAAAAATGATCCCATACTCATATGTAAATATTAATTTTAAAACATAAGTATAATTTTAGGTCGTTATATAGATAAGAAAAGGCTTTAAATATTTCCTCCGGAGACTTTTCATTCTTCCCATTTATATCCTATTTTATATACTGTCTTTATGTATTTTGCATCGTTGGCATTCATTAATTTTGATTTTAGGTTTTTGATATGGGCATATACGAAATTATGGTTATCCAAGATATCTGCCGTTTCTCCCAATAAATATTCGGCTATCGTGTCCTTTGAGACTACCCTGTTTTTATTCCCTATCAGGAATAACAACAGATCGTATTCCGTCTTGGTCAGGTTTACAGGCTGCTTATCTACAATGACTGTTTTTAATAAAAGATTAATCTCGATATTATTTGATTTCAGTACATTATGGTGCTGGAATTGCAGTCTCCTTAACAAGGCATAAATGCGGATGCTCAGTTCGGAAAGTGAAAACGGCTTTGCCAAATAATCATCCGCACCGATCTTAAGCCCATTTATTTTATCATCCGGTGAATTCCATGCTGAAATAATGATTATCCCGCTATTGCCATTGTTTTGTTTTATTGTTTTCAGGATCTCAAAACCGTTTCCGCCGGGCAGATTCAGATCTAAAAGAATACAATCATAATAATACAAGGCAATTTTTTCTAAAGCGCTATCTATATCAAAAGCCTGCTCACATAAATAGTCGTCCGAAGACAGATATTTTACTATATTCTGGGAAAGGTCCCTTTCTTTTTCAATAACCAGTATTTTCATTGCTTACTATCTTATTATTTTTTAATATATAATCAATGTAGAAAGAGTATAGATGAAATTCTATATTAGTAGGATGAATGTCAATACCGATTTTTATAGAAATTATGAATGTAATTATCACCATCTTCCGCAAATAATAAGTTGTACGAATCATTCATTTATTTTTCAATCATATAAATGCTATCTTTTAGTTCTGATTGGAATAATTTTCAATATGCATCTATTATATTATTTTAGAAATAATAAAAAGCACGACCAGCGTACTGCCATATACCGTATTATTAATCTAAGGCCCGAATCTGGTCGATTTTTAAAAAAGCTTTAGTGCTAGCGGCACGGGAGGCATTCGCCTCTCCAAGATCCTGTGCCCCCATCATAAAGACCATGTGATAGAAAACTTTGTCATTGGTGTTTTTAGAGGTCCACATAAACGAGCGTTGTTCCGGTTTATTGAAAGCGTAAACATCCGGGTCACCCCAAGAGGCATCCTTATTATTGCTTACGAGCACCGTATTGTCACCGGATTTACCGCTTCCGTTTCCGGCCCATTGGTGGGCGGGTAATACCAACGAGTTGGCCGAAGCTCCGTTTGCCCCGCTTTCCCATGAATAAGTCGAACTCCACATAATATCAACGGATTGGCCCAGGTTGTTTCTGATCTGTATATCAGCGTTATTAAAAGTTGTCCCACTCGGAACAAATACCCTCACCGAAAACTTACGGTCGGGAGAGGTCAGTGTCCTGCCATATCCCGGCGTGCTGTTTTCGGAGGTATATTCCAGCGATCCCATCGTGGCGATGCTGCGGATTTCGGCATTACGTTCGCTTTCAATTGTGGCAGTACAAGTTTTGTTATAGAAATATACAGTCAGAGGATCTATCGGACAGTAAAATGAGTTGGACGAAGGTTTCCCTTTTACGGAAAATACCAGTTCGCCGACACCATTACTCAATTGACCACTCTGTAGTACTAAGGTCAGACCATTTATACTAAATGAGGTACCCTTATTGTACCAACCGCCGTTACCTCCATCATAAGGGACTTTCAATATCCCCGTATATTCGGCTTGATTGGCCGCCGTTTTGTTATTATCGTAGAAGTAAGAGGGGTTTAATTCTGCCCTCTCGCAATATACGGTCGAAATTTGAGGCGCTACGGAAGGTAGGTAACTGATAAGGTTCCACTCCGTTCCGCTCCAGTACATATAGCCATTGGTTTTGAGAGTCCCTGTTCCGGTATTGTACACTAGTAATCCGGTACTGGGATTGGGAATGGTTGTTTTGTCCGTCGGCGAAGTAAGCGCGACTCTGGGAAGTAAAACTCCTTTGTCTGTAGCTGCTATATTGAGTATGGCATCGGAAGTATTGACGTCATCTTTGCCGATAGTTACGCTTCCCGGCCTGTAAATAGGGTCTTTATGATCATCGGTGAGCGGCTGGGTCGCTCTTTCCGCTGTCACTGCCCACCGGCTTCCTCCCGCTACGGATGGGTCAAGTGTCTCCCATCCGGCTCCTGACCACACATATAGTCCTTTTTTGAACATAAAACTATTATCATCCATGGCTACTGCCGTGTTGGTATTATAAACGACTAATCCTGTATGTGTCAGCTTCTGTTCGGAGGTTGTATTCGATGAAAACATCGGACGAAGGTCACCTTTGTGAGTTAGCGAAACCCTTGGAAGTCCAAGTCCTTTTGTAGAATTGGGACCATCATCGGTAACACTGTTTTCCTTGAGTTGCAGTAATACTCCCGGGATGGGTGCTTCGCCCATTCCTATGGTAACTTGTGAGTTTGTGTTTAAAATAATTCCAAAAAAAAATGTGTAAAAAATGATGTTTTTTTTCATAAAATGTGAATACTTTTGTAAAGTGATTTGAATTCTTAGTATTTTTTGTCCTGAAAAAATATTTGTATTATGAATTCGAATCCGGAAAGACAATTAAAACTAACAATTATATAGAGAATCCGCTTTTTTAATCTTATTTATTGACAAAGGTAAGATAAATGGCCGTAACCTGTCAATAGTTAATTATCACTGTTTTTATATATGGATGATTTTAAACTGGAAAGCGTAGACGATATTCTTGAAAAGAACAGAACCTATGTCGAATTTCTTTCACAAGTAAATAATAGCTTGGTCTGGGTATTGGACCGGAACACGTCTACTTATCTATATCTGTCGCCGAATTTCAGTGACTATCTCAAGTGTGACCCGTCGGAGTTAAAGAAAAAGCAGCCTTTGGAATTCATCACCAGATACATACATCCTGACGATCTGTTGGAACTTATCGATATCCAAGATCAATTTATCGGCTTCGTGGCCAGTCTGCCGTACAAGGAGCAGATGGATTATAAGCATATCTTCGAGTTCAGGGTGTTGTACAAGGGCGAATGGAGGAGGGTAACCGACCAGCGCCAGCTATTGGGTATCAGCTTCGACAACAGGCCCATCACATTGGGAATCGTAGATCCTTCGCCGAACCAGGCACTGGATCAGGCAGTCAACTACAAGTTGGTTAATTTCAAAACAGGAGATATTGTTTCCTTTGAGTCAAACGAAAGTTCCGGTTTCCCTTTAGCCAAATTCAAACCTGATATAACTAGTTACAGAACGGTAGATGTAGAGACTATCTTTGAGCGAAACAGGCTGTTTATCGAGTTCATGGTCAGAATGAATAATAGCTGTGTCTATGTACTGGAAAGGAAGAATAATACCTTTTTATATATGTCGCCAAACTTCAGTAAATTTTGGGGCTATAATCCTTCGTCACTGAAAATAAGACAATCAAGGGAGTTTCTCGTCCGGCATCTTCATTCGGATGATATAGCGGCTTTCATGGAAGCACAGGATAAGATTATTGAGTTTCTTTATACCACATTATCGGATAAAGAACGGCTGCACTATAAATATATCTGTGAACTTAGGGCTTTACATAAGGGGGTGTGGACACGCATAGTCAGCCAGCACTGGTTGTTAGGTATCAGTTCCGACAATACGCCGGTAGTAATGGGTGTTGTGGATCTTTCCCCCAACCAGAACTCGAATCAGCCCTTCAGTATCCGGCTGATTAACAGTAAAACGGGGGAGATTGTCTCATTCCCGTTCCCTGCCCATGAGAATACTATCAGTAATTCATTATCGAACCGTGAACTTGAAATACTGAAAATGGCTGGAGAAGGGATGCTCAGCAAAGAAATATCGGAAAAACTATTTATCAGTATTCATACAGTAAACGGCCACAGACAGAAGATTTTGCGAAAAATGAAAGTACAGAATCTGGCAGAAGCGATTAATCTGGCCCGCAGGCAAGGGTTACTTTCTTAATACTCCGTTGTTCGATTCTGTTTTGATTTATGGATAACACGGATCAATGGCTGATATTTTCTCGTGATTTAACAGATGTTTCAGTCAACAGTCAACAGTTTCGTGGTTTGTCATGCTGAGAGAAACGAAGCATCTCGTCAGAGAGTAGTTAACAGCCTGTATCCCGTATCTTTCTCCAAAAAGGTAACAAAGGTTACACTATTTACAGTCAACAGTTAGCAGTCATCAGTTAACAACTTGTATCTCGTGTCTTGTCTACTCGTAACTTCCCCAAAAAGTAACAAAAGTAACAGCTTTTACAGTTATCAGTCAACAACTTGTAAGATGTAAACTTTGCGCCTCAGCGTCTTCGCGTGAAACAAATAAAGTATCTTGTAACCTGTAACTGCCCGCAGGGGCCTGTTCAATTTTTCAAAGAACTAATAGAGGGTGTGTCAAAAGCCAAATTGCACTATCAAATTATTACCCTCTTTGTCATTGGCTCCGCTTCGCTCTGCCGAACGCTGTTTCTGAATGCAATGAAGAATCCCGACCCTCCAGACACGAGATGTTTCACTCCGTTCAACATGACAAAATGAAAGTAAAAATTACTTTTGACACACCCTCTACCCATATAGATAAAATTTCCAAATATCGGTTCACATTAAATGCGGATAATAGAACACATCTAATCTTATTTAATATAAACTTTGTTGTCTTTTTTTTGTAAAAATTTGTGTATTAGTATGTTATTTAATATTCCGGCGAATTTTCCGTAATAAATGTATCCGGAGAAAATGATACAATCAAAAGTTAAAAATTCTTTCTTTTATATCTTTATTAAAGAAATTCAAAAAAACTACAAAATTGACCTGTATTCTTGTGTGAAATATAATTTATTATAGAGTAATCCTTTAACAATAATTAGATTTACAAAAATGAAAATGAAAACGAAAATGAAATTTTTATTTATCTCGCTAGTCGCATTGTCGTTACTCCCAGCCTTTAATTCTTGCAAGAATGATGATGACGATTCGGATTCTCTTGTGGGTACATGGTACTACAGAGACGTCGCAGCCGGGGAAATAAAGACCAACAGCGCGGCTAATGACGCGATAATAAAATCTTATGTCGCGAGAGAAGGAGTAGACGAGTATATAGGCTTTTGGTACGAATTCAGCACGAACGGCACATTCCGGAGTTCTTATAAGGACGAAAAGCCGTTAACAGCTACATATACCTATGCGAACGGGTTTTTGACCTTTATAACTGAGGGGGAAAGAGACAAAGAGACAATGAAAGTTTCGGTCGCAAGTGATGTGATGACATTTGAGAAGGATTATACGAACAGATGCAGCAATTTGTCTCAAAGTGAACTAAGAGATCTGGGCGTCAATGATCCGGGTAGTTTTAGGGTGACTAAGGCCATTGGAAAAATAAATTTTCTTAAAAGGTAAGACAGTACGGATTAAGTAAACGATAATAATTAATGTCACATTAGTTACGATGTCTGTAAGGGTGGACCTGTGTATTAATACAGATTAAAAATAACGATATATGCATGAAAATTTAAAAAATATCCATGTGGGTAAGCTGATCCACCGGTATATGGAGGAATGCGGCATAGATGTTGAACGTGCTGCCGCCTTCCTGAAAGTAGACGAAGAGGAACTGGAGCAAATGTACACCCGGAAGTCTTTGGATTGTGATACACTGCTTCGCTGGAGCAAGTTGCTCAAATACGATTTCTTCCGTATCTATTCCCAGCATCTGATCCTGTATTCGCCTCAGGATACCAATATAACCAAGCGTAAAAAGAAAGTAAAAAGCAGCTTGCCTGATTTTAAGAAGAATATCTACACGGAGGAGGTAATCTATTATTTAGTAGAGTTGGTTGTAAACGGGAAAAAGACATATAAACAAATAAAGACAGAATACAATATCCCTTCCACTACTGTTCTTCGCTGGATACATAAATACGGGAAGCCGGAAGATGAAAAGATGGACGATACTCCGCCGAATGAGAATACAGACAAAAATAAAATAAGCTGATACTATGGATAACAGGCCTTTTTATCATAAGTTGTATGCCGACCTTATCCGGGATAAATATCCCGACAAAATGCCGGATTGCTCCGGTTATCTGCAAAAAGAAAACTGGACGGCGCTGGATGTTATACAAGTCAATGAACTACTTTTCGGTTCAAAGACGAGAACCGGTTTGTCTATTGATAAGAAGCACCGGGCCTATGACAAGGAAAGTATACAACAAATCCTTTTATACCAACAGAACAATATGTTGAATAATAATGAGCTTGCCAACAAGTACGGACTCAGCAGGAATACCCTCGCCAAATGGAAAAAACTTTATCCCGACCTGTGTGGCCAAAGTGAGACAGTACCGGATAAATAAAATTTGTCAGATCAATGAATAATATGGAAAAATTCAAAAATTCTACAAAATTGACAGGTTACTTTTATATACAATATAAATTATAAATAATACCGGAATGATTACCGGATTCGCTTTCGCAATAAATGGATGTTTGTGAAAGACTTACTTTTAAATATTTTATATATGAAAAGATTTATTTTTATTGCAGTCATAGCTGCATCGTTATTCTTACTATTTGAGGCATGCAAACAAAAGGGAAAGTCTGAACAGGACGATGTTGCCGATATTCATAATCCCGAAAACAGCCTGGATTGGGAGGGTCTCTATATAGGGACTATTCCGTGCGCCGACTGTGAAGGCATTGAAGTTTCGGTGACTCTGAACGAAGATAATACCTATGTAATGCATTATTATTATATCGGTAAGGAAAACAAAGTAGAACCATTTAGAGGGACATTCACATGGAACGAGGACGGAAGCACTGTAATATTCAGCGACAAAACCATGCCCCATTACTTTAAAGTAGGTGAAAATACACTGACGCAACTCGATATGGAAGGTAAGCCGATAGAGGGCGAACTGGCCGTCAGGTATATCCTTAACAAGATCGAACAGGATAAAGAGCATAACTCCAGAAACAGTTTGGACTGGGACGGAGACTATACCGGAAAGATCCCTTGTGCCGATTGTCCGGGTATCAGAGTTCTGATTACACTGAATCAGGATGAGACATATAAGGTAAAATATACATATATAGACAGGAAAGGCGCACCTGCTATTTATACGGGAAAGTTTATCTGGGATGATAATGGAAGCATAATCACGCTGGATAGTAAGGACATCCCTCCTCACTATAAAGTCGGAGAAAACAAACTGATACAGCTCGATATGGAAGGCAAGCCGATAGAAGGTGAACTTGCCAATATGTATGTACTGGCAAAAGTGCCTCAATAGAATCCGGAGATTATTAAATATACCTTACACTCGATATATAAAAAAGGAATATGTCTGTCAGCAGACAAGTCTGATTTCTTTACCTGATTTGTAAATTGAATAAACCGATAATGACGCAGAAATCAAAACTACAGAAGGCGAAGCGGCGGCTATCAGCTGCCGCTTACGCGGTTCTAATCTTTACTACGGGTATAAATGCTCAAGTAACTGTGGCCATGGGAGTTCCATGTGTAAATATTTCTATACCCGGCTTAGGGCAAGAAGATAATCCGGATGACACAGCTGATGCTAATATGCGGGTAATTTTGCCCGGCATAGACCTGAACGGCCTGACTACGATTACTAATGTAAAAGATTCTGTTTGTTTGGATCTGAAATATAAGGATGTATTTTGGAAACGCACCATTGCGCCCTCTGTTCTTCTGGGGCTGTCTGCCATTTCCTGGAAATCGGATGAAAGTGTAAGAGCTATCAGGAACCGCTATACTCCCGGTTTTCGGAGTACGCTTGACAACTATACGCAATATGTCCCTGCGGCTACGGTTTTTGCCTTAAAATTATCCGGGGTTAAAGGACGCAATAAACTTGGGCGATCTGTCCTGAACTGGGGTGGGGGAATGGCTGTCATGGGAGGGCTGGTCAATGGGGTGAAATACTCTGCCAGAGTTATGCGTCCCGATGGGACGACGAGGAATTCCTTTCCTTCCGGGCACACCGCAACAGCTTTTATGAACGCGACGTTCATGCATAAAGAGTATGGACAGGAAAATCCGCTGTATAGTGTTTTAGGATATTCAATGGCTACTTATACGGGTATAAGCCGGAGCCTGAATAACCGCCACTGGCTCTCGGATATTCTGGCCGGAGCCGGTATTGGTATTTTATCCACGGAATTGAGCTATCTGATAATCGATAGTTTCTATAAAAACAAAGGGGACTTCTTCTCTCCTTTCGATGTGAACAAAGAATTGGAAAAACATTCGTTCTTATCTATAAAATTAGGAAACGCCTTTTATCTGGACGGATTAAAGTCGTTTGATAAATTAGGTCTGGAAGGAGCCATGGAAGGAGCATACTTTTTTAATAAAAAATGGGGGATTGGCGGAGAACTGGGCTTTATGCATATGCCGTTCGAACAGGAAGTTATCGACCTTTTTGACCAGGAAGATTTGCCGGAAGATATAACCAATACGCGTATGGATGTTCAATCGCTGGGTTTTACCTCTCTGATGATCGGAGGATATTACTCGAAAGCTTTAGGTGCTAAACTTATATTGCAAGGTAAAATACTTGCGGGTTTCGGAACAGGTATCGGGGGTAATATGAACATCAAGGCCGACCGGAATATAGACGGCGTAATATCAGAAATCGATATTCCTTTTATGGAATATACGGTAGGCAGTTCATGGATGATAGGCGGGGGAGTTTCCCTTACCGGAATGGTCGCGCCTACTTTGGGTTTAGCCCTGTATATGGATTACAAGTACGCTAACCCGAAGATCGAAACATCTGTCTCGAAATATTACGAAGATATAGACAACAGACTTTTGGATAAAGGGCGCTTACCTATAAGTTCTTTATCTGCGGGGCTTAAGCTGATATCTTTTTTTTGATTTCTATTGTAGGCTATGCCAAAGTTTCGGTGGAAAGTTTTCGAATAGATGATAATAATTGCGAAGCCCGGTTAGATTACATTTTATTGCCCATGAAAAGTAGAATTTGGAAGAATACACAGTGGAAAATCGTACGGATAATACTATTTCTTGTACTTTCTGCGTGTAATACGACTAAAAATATTCCGGAAGGTAGTTACCTGCTGGATGATTTTAATATCAGGCATGATACGGAAAATTCGACGTCTTACTTAAAGGATTTTGTCTGGCAGCAACCTAATTCCGGTTTTTTATTACTGGAAAAAGTCCGCCTCGGTATATACAGCATGGCCGGACAGGATACGGCCAAATGGCTGGACCGGGCTCTCCTGAAAATCGGGTATCCCCCCGTGATATTTAGTAACAGGCAGACGGCCATGTCTATGGATCAGCTTAAAAGGCAGCTGAATAATCAGGGATATCTGAATGCAGAAGTAGATACAACCCTTAAAATAAAAGGGAGAAAAATATCTGTCACCTATAATCTGAAGGGAGGTATTCCTTATCGTATACGGAATTATACCTATACTTTCAGTGATACCGCTATGACCGGAATTATAAATCGGAACCCGGTAGAACCCTTATTGGAAAAAGGAGATATGTTCGATCTGGATATGATGGAACGGGAGCGGCTCCAAACAGGCAACACAATGCGTAATGCAGGGTATTTCGGCTTCTCGAAAGAATATTTGTTCTTCAAAGCCGACACAACGCTCAACTCGCATGAAGTAGATTTGTTTATGGATGTTTATCCCTTAAAAAACGGTCGGCCGCACAGGCGTTACAAAATAGATGGTATCACCGTGATTTCCGGAGAGAGTCCGTCTGATACAGAGGCCGATACCACCGACATAAATGGTATAAGGATCATACGGGGAAAAGATAATTTTCTGCGAAATTCAACTGTTATCCGCAATACTCATATAAAAAAGGGAGCCTATTTTTCTGATAATGTGTTGAGTAAAACATATGATGCGTATAATAAAATGAACGCTGTAAAGCTGACGAATATCGAGCTTTCGCCATCCCTGAAAGACAGTTCTACACTCGATGCTACTATTACATTACTGCCGGCGGATATGCACAAGATTAAAGCCGGGCTTACCGGCACAAATGCTGTAGGGGATTTTGGGATTGCTCCGGATTTAACATACCTACATCAGAACTTTTTTAACGGAGGAGAACAATTCAGTATAAAGCTAAAAGGCGCCTATGAATTTATTGCCGGAGGCAGGAATCGTGATCTTCTGAGCCGAAGTTATTTTGAATATGGGATTGAATCAGGTCTTTCTTTTCCGATGTTTCTATTTCCATGGCTGAGAGAGAGTTGGCGCGAACATCCGTCGGCAAGCAGTAGTATTTCTATCGGGCTAAGGAATCAACACAGACATGAATACAATCGGCAGTTCTTTAATATGACGCTTGCTTATGACTGGTCGACATACAAGGACAGGCTTCGTAGTAAATTGGAACTAATCGACATAACTTATGTACATATGCCATGGGTGTCAGAGCAATTTGACAGCATTTACCTCAGTTCTGGCAATTCAATGCTGGCTGCAAGCTACCGGGATGAACTGATCTCACGCACAGCTTACACATTGACATTAGCTAACGACCGTAACTTTTCTCATCTGGCACCGACATATACCCTCCGGGGATCGGTCGAGGTAGGAGGGTTGCTCCCACGGCTGGCGAATACCTTAGGCTGGACGAAGGATGAGGAGTGGGCAAAAACTATAATGGGTGTTGACTATGCCGAGTATGTAAAGGTTAGCGCTGATTACGCGCCGACCTTCCGTTTCTCAAAGAAACATACATTGGCATACCATGTCATGTTGGGTTTGGCATTTCCTTATGGCAATTCGCCTACAGTTCCTTACGTGAAGCGTTTCTTTGCCGGAGGGCCCTACAGTATCAGAGGATGGAGTACCTCCACACTGGGGCCGGGGTCGTATAATCCGTTTATTTTTGATGATGACAGGATTGATCTTCTGGAGCATCTGGGGAATATGAAGTTGGAATTTAGTATCGAAAACAGAATGAAAATAAGTAGCTTACTTGAGTTCGCCCAATTTATCGATGCCGGGAATGTATGGACGACGCAGGATTATGAAGGAGAAGCAAGCCGGTTCAGGTTCAATAAATTCTATAAGGAAATTGCCGTTGCATATGGCGTCGGGCTCCGCCTCGACCTCGGCTATCTCTTGCTTCGCAACGATTTCGGGATAAGAGCTTATGATCCGGTAGAAGACCTGTCGAAACGTTTTGTACTCTTTCGACCCCGATTGAATCGTACGGCCTGGCATTTCGGTATAGGATATCCATTCTGATTATCTCCCAAATCAATTTATATGCAAAGTAAGCGATTGGTCCATAATCGAAATCTCCTTTAACGAACATAACTGATTCACAGATTTAACAATTTCTAATAATATATATCCAAAGGTTCTATAAAACAGGCTCTTAGTTGCCAACCTTAATATTAACAGGGGTATATAATATATGTCAGTATAAAAACAGTGATAATTAACTGTTTTTATATATGCTATAAACAAATCTATTTAGTACTTGTTATATTTTATAAAACAAAATAATAGTTATTTAACCATAATTTATAATTAACCATACTTTATAATCATACTTAAAAAGGACATTTAATTTTTTTGGAATTGTAATTAATATAGCCACTCGAATATTTGATTCGTATTATACCCTTAATAAAATCTTTATTTTAACCAAAACTTACAAATATGACACATAGAATTTGTCAAAACGGCCGATACAGGCTAATATTGTGTTGTTCTTTATTTCTAATAAACAGTTTCTTTGTAATTAGTATGCAGGGACAAGTGACGATTGGCAGCGGAAATCCCCCGGCTAATGGGGCACTTCTGGATTTGAAAGAAAATGAAGCTCCCAACGGGGATGTAACAAGTACTAAAGGTATTATTTTCCCGCGTGTCAGGCTGGTCAGCCTGACTTCTTTGATGCCCTTGTTAAACGCTACCGATGCGGCTAATGCTACACAAAAGACGATCCACAAAGGGATTGTAGTGTATAACCTGGCTACAAATAACGGTTTGCAGGAAGACTTATACTTTTGGGATGGCGACGAGTGGCTCAATCTTCACCAGACCAATGGTTATTCGTGGGCCACGCTGGGAAATGCAGGAACAAGTCCCGCAACGAATTACATAGGGACATCCGATGCCGTGGATTTAAGCATACGAACCAATGGAACCGAAAGGATGCGTGCTACTGCTACGGGTAACATAGGTATAGCCACAGCAACGCCCGCCAGTACCCTGACGGTAAATGGGTCTGTTGCTGCGAAATATATAACTCAAACTGGCTCATATACAATTAGTAATAATGATTGTAATGTCACCTTTACAGGAGGATCAGGAAAATCAACATTTACACTTCCTGCGGCAGCCAGTGGTTCGGGAAATTTTTCAGGAAGAGCGTATTATATCAAAAATGTGAGTACCTCCGATACATTGGTTATCACTACGGCGAATACCACTACAGAAAGCATTCGGTTCGGCGGAACCGAACCAAACCGGGCATCCAGAACACTGGCTCCGGGAAATTATGCCAGACTGGTTTCCACCGGACTGCTTCCCGGTCAATCGGGAACTGCAAATGCTACCTGGGACTGGGATTTTGTGGGTACTATTATTTCACCCAATTCCAAAAGTATACAATACACCAAGACTATTGTTTCCCCTATCAATGCTAATTCAAAAAATACCGTTGCAGAGTTAGGTAACCTACAAGTAAGATATGATGGTTCGACAAGTCCGGGCTTTTTGGAAATCAAGACTAAAGTACAATCCCATTATAGCTGGGTATTCCATAAGTCGGGAGGAGGATCGGCAAATTTAGAGGCTTATGGACAAAATCCGAATAATGACCCAGCAAACACATGGTCACGACTAAATAGTATATCTTCAAATGGTGTTGAAAATCCCGCAAACTTTAATCAAAGTAAAAGGGATCTTGCTTATCTTATAATCACACTGCATAATACAAGGGAGGTTTACCGGGTAACCCTTAATGCCAGCGATTCTATCGCTGCAAATGGTAACATTCCCGCGACTACTTCATCCGTTACTATTTTTATAGAAAAGCTGGATTAAAAGTAACCCTGTTTGTTAATGCGGGAGAAAATAATTTCTGATGTGAATCCGTTTATATCCCGTTTCGTGACTAACCCTTTGTAATATCTTCTAAATAATTTACTTTTGTAACATATATCAGTTGCGAGATGAATAAAATTTTAATTATAGAGGATGAACGACGTGTGGCTGACCTTCTCTGTCGTGGATTGGAGGAGATGGGGTATGTCGTTTATGTCGCCTATGATGCGGAGATGGGGATAAGATTATTCCGCTCCGGTGAATATGATCTTGTTATTTCTGATATTGTACTTCCAGGAATGAATGGCTTCGAACTGGTTAAAGAGATAAAGGAACTGAATAAAAGCACTCCTGTAATCATGCTTACAGCACTTGGCTCGACTGATGATAAATTGGAAGGATTCGATGCCGGAGCAGATGACTATATGGTCAAGCCATTCGATATACGCGAATTAGAGGCAAGAATCAGGGTCCTGCTTAAACGTAAAGCAACGACAGAAACACCACAGGAAAAGGAGCTTAGTTACGCCAGCCTGAGGGTTGACTTACTAACTAAAACTGTATACAGAGAGGAACAGGAGATAAAATTGACACCGAAGGAATTTAATCTGTTAGTCTATATGGTTCGCAATCCCGAACGGGTGCTTTCCCGAGCTGAAATTGCAGAGAAAGTATGGAACACGCATTTCGATACGGGAACGAATTTTATAGATGTTTATATAAACTATCTGCGTAACAAAATAGACCGTAATTTTGGCTCGAAATTAATTCAGACCAAGCCAGGTATGGGTTTTATCTTATATTCCGAAGATGAAAATCAGACATAAACTGACGTTGAGATATACCTGTGTTACTGCCGCGATCTTTTCAGCTGTGGTTCTGGTTATTTTTCTTTTTTCCGAACATACCCGCGAAAAGGAGTTTTTCCGCGATCTTACCCGGGAGGCCGTAACAAAAGCGAATCTGTTCTTGAGTGATAAGGTGGATGCACAAACGATGCAGTCGATATATCACAACAACCGGCAGTTTATAGATGAAGTAGAAGTTGCAGTATATACAACAGACTTCCGGTTGTTATATCATGATGCACAAGAAATAGACATCATTAAAGAGGCTCCCGGACTGATAACAACGGCAATAACTAAGAAAGAGATTGAATTCTACGAAGATAAATATCAGGGCATTGCAATGACATATCCCTATAAAGGGGTAGATTATGTAATAACTGCCGCAGCTTATGATGGTTACGGCTATGCAAAGTTGACACGGCTGACTACTTTGTTAATAATTCTGTGGGGGGTCGGATTGGGAATCATTGCAGTGATAGGATATTTGTTGGCTAGAGGGGCTTTACGTCCGGTAAGCCGGATCGTTGAAAAAGTAGATGCCATCAGCGAATCGAATCTAAATACACGGCTGTATGTAAAAAAAGAGCATGACGAATTGGATGAATTGGCGGAAACTTTCAATCAAATGCTCGACAGGTTGGAGCAATCGTTCGATAATCAGAAAATGTTTGTAAGTAATGTGGCGCATGAATTACGCACTCCGCTCGCAGCACTGATCGCCGAATTGGAAGTGGCGCAACTTCGGGAAGATCGTTCGGAAGAGGAATACCGTACAGTTATCGTTAATGCACTGAGCGATGCCGAAAAGCTAAAACATCTAATAACCGGGTTACTCGATCTGGCTAAGGCAAACTATGACATAAGCCGCATATCCACCGAAGAGTTGAGAATGGACGAACTCTTGCTGGATGCGCGCGAGACAGTTCTGAAAGCGAATAAAGAATACTCTATTGATTTGATTTTCGATCAGGATGCCGAAGACGACAAGGTTATAACAGTATGCGGTAATGCCTATCTGTTGAAAACCGCATTTGTAAATCTCATTGAAAACAACTGTAAGTTTTCAAACGACCAATCGTCTGATGTCCAGATATCGTTCTATGGAAGAAATACAATTGTTCGCTTTTCCGACACAGGCATAGGTATTTCTGCGGACGAAATCGAAAAAATATTCACGCCTTTTTACAGAGGCTCGAACACTACCCATATCAAAGGACAAGGTATAGGTCTGGCCTTAACTCAAAAAATAATCCTGCTACACAAGGGTACATTAACTATTCACTCCGTTAGAGGAGAAGGAACAACTTTTGTTGTCGAAATACCCCATATTTAGACTATTCCGTTACAAGATTCTAATGATATTCTAATAGCAGTCTAATGGTTTCCTAATAGCTATTTCTTTTTCATCATTCTACATTTGCGCCTGAAAACGGTAAAAAAAGTTAGGTTATGATGAAATTTTGGAATAAAACAAAGAAAAAATCTGCGGGATTAAACTTCGACAGCGAAAGGCTATTCCTTGCTGCATCTCAATCCGGTAAACATATCTATACCTATTTTGAATCCCGTAAGAGAGGCTTGTATCAGGCGGAAGCTGCGCAACGTCTGAAGAAAGTCGGTAAAAATGAAATTGTATCCGAAAAGCGAAGCAGTTGGTTCGCTATGCTGATAAAAGCCTTCATCAATCCCTTTATCGGAATACTGATGTTTTTGGCTGTGATTTCCATTATTCTTGACGTGTTGTTGGCATCGCCGGAGGATAGGGAATGGATGACCGTGATAATAATAACATCGATGGTTACCATCAGCGGTTTACTGCGTTTCCAACAGGAATGGAAATCGAAACGTGCGAGCGAAGCCTTACAAAAGCTGGTAAACAATAAAGTGTCAGTCTTTAGGTGCGGGCATGAAATGTTCTTCGATATTAATTTCACAGAGCTTGTTCCGGGTGATGTTATATTTCTTTCGGCAGGAGATATGATTCCTGCTGATATTCGTATAGTAGAGGCAAAAGACTTTTTTGTTAGCCAAGCTTCTTTGACAGGCGAGTCCGATGCTGTCGAAAAAACACCCGGCCTCACCGAACAACCGCCGAAAACAGGAAGCGTAATCGAACTCAGTAACATTTGCTTCATGGGTTCAAATGTTATCAGTGGCTCAGCCAAAGCGATCGTTGTTACTACCGGAAACAATACATATATGGGTACTATAGCCAAATGTATTGTCGGCGTGCGTGCGCAAACTAGCTTCGATAAGGGTATAAACAAGGTTAGCGTTCTGCTGATACGTTTTATGTTGGTTATGGTTCCGTTTGTATTTTTAGTCAACGGTATCACAAAAGGCGACTGGTTGCAAGCTTTCATTTTCGCCGTTTCGGTTGCTGTAGGACTCACTCCTGAAATGTTGCCGATGATCGTAACTTCAAACCTTGCCAAAGGGGCAGTTAAAATGTCGAAGCGTAAAACGATTGTCAAGAATCTGAATGCCATTCAGAATTTTGGAGCGATGAATATTTTGTGCACTGATAAGACCGGGACACTGACCCATGATAAAATTGTATTGGAGCGCTATCTGAATATGGCTGGCGAAGAAGATATCCGCGTATTGCGGCATGCCTATTTTAATAGTTTTTTTCAGACCGGACTAAAAAATCTGATGGATAAGGCTATCCTGTCACATACCGAAGAACTCGGATTTCATAATCTCGAAAAAGAATATTCCAAAATAGATGAAATACCATTTGATTTCATCCGCCGTCGTATGTCGGTGGTTGTCGAGGATAAGAAGAGCAAATGTCAAATCATCACCAAAGGAGCAGTTGAAGAAATTTTGAATATCTGCTCTCATATGGAGTTCAACGGTAAAGTGGTAGAAATAGATAAGGCCTTACGTATTTCAGTGATGTCGGACACATCAAACCTGAATAGGGAAGGTTTACGTGTACTTGCTATTGCGCAAAAAAGCTGGGTGGAAAAAGATCACAGCTTTGGCATAGCCGATGAATCGGATATGGTGTTAATCGGGCTTTTGGCTTTTCTCGACCCGCCCAAAGCATCGGCAGCCGGAGCTATCAGACAACTGCACGAGCACGGTGTTGAGGTAAAAGTACTTTCAGGAGATAACGAAGGTGTGGTAAGAACTATTTGCCGTCAGGTCGGAGTCGATACCGAATACACATTGCTGGGACATGAGATTGAAGACATGGCGGACGAAGATTTGATCGCAAGGATCGGCAAAATAAAAGTTTTCGCAAAACTAACTCCAATGCAAAAAACACGTATAATAACGCTGTTGCAGGAGAAAGGAAACACTGTCGGGTTTCTTGGTGATGGTATAAACGACGCTTCGGCACTTCGTCAAGCTGATATCGGGATTTCAGTAGATACCGCTGTTGATATAGCCAAAGAGAGTGCCGATATCATTCTGTTGGAAAAAGATTTGATGGTTTTGGAAGAGGGGGTACTTGAAGGGCGTAAAATATTCGGCAACATTATGAAGTACATAAAGATGACGGCCAGTTCCAATTTCGGGAATGTATTCAGTGTGATGATTGCCAGCGCATTTTTACCATTTCTACCGATGCTGCCCGTGCATCTGTTGCTTCAGAATCTATTGTACGACATCTCACAAACGACTATTCCGTTCGACACGGTGGATAAGGAGTATCTGATGAAACCACGCAAGTGGGATGCTTCCGACCTTGGGCGTTTTATGATTAGAATCGGACCTATCAGTTCTATTTTCGATATTGTTACCTATTTGGTAATGTGGTTTGTTTTCAGGGCGAACTGTCCGGAGATGGCTCCGTTGTTCCAGTCCGGATGGTTTATCGAAGGGTTGCTTTCGCAAACGTTGATTGTACACATGATCCGCACCCGAAGGATTCCGTTTATCCAAAGCCGTGCTTCATGGCTTGTAATGACAACCACACTGGCTGTTATGGCCGTAGGCATTATTATTCCGTTCTCAAGATTGGGAGCTTCCATTGGCCTAGTCCCTCTTCCGTGGAGTTACTTCCCGTGGCTAGTAGGTATCCTTTCGGGTTATTGCTTACTGACCCAGACTGTTAAAAATTGGTATATCCGCAAATATCACAGATGGTTATAACACGATAAAAAACAAAAACAATGCTTTCTTTCGTTTTAAACATAGGTTTAGCCTTGGTTTTAGGCTTATGCATAGGGCTTGAGCGTCAGTTGCGCCAACGGGCTACCGGGCTTCGTACCAACGCGCTTGTCGCTCTCGGAGCAGCTATATTCATGGTAATGGCTTGTAAAATAGGAGGGACTGCTGAGGCAAGGGTTCTTTCGTACATCATTAGCGGTATCGGGTTTCTGGGTGCAGGCGTCATTATAAAAGACGGTGCATCGATAAGGGGACTCAATACGGCTGCAACCCTATGGTGTACGGCTGCTATAGGGGCTTTTTGTGGACTTGGATACATCTATGAACCAATAACTGGGGCAGCATTTATTATAGCCATCCATCTGTTTATGCGCCCGTTGTCTAATAAACTGATGAAAGCGAAAGTATTTGTAAGTACTGATGCCGAAGAGTTCCATTATAAATTTGTCGCCTGCTGCAAAGAACCGGTCGAAAATCATATTCGCGTTTTGTTCGTACAATACCTCTCCAATAATAACGGACTACTACTAAGCTCTCTTAGTAGCCATGATTCGGAAGTTCCCGGTCTGGCAATCATCGAAGTGGATATTATCAGCCTTTCGAAACAGGATACGACTATCGAGAAGATCGCTTCTTTCCTGACCCTTGAAAACGGAGTCAGTTCAGTCAAATGGGAATCATGCGATATAGAGTCAAGATCGTAAGAAATAATACAAAAATGAATATTTATGAAAGTCAGAAACACTACTATTTTGCTGCTATTGTTCATAATCATGACAGCATGCGCCCATCGGACCACTGAACAAACAGAAAAAGCATACACGTTCAAAGGCGATACCGTTTATCTGCAAGGCGGCTTGTTATCAGATAAAATCAAGATTGAAGAGGTGGCTATAGAACCGTTTGTCAAAGAGGTCATCACTTCCGGAACCGTACAGGCCATTCCTACCCAATTTGCATACATTGCGCCACCTTTCCCGGGTAGAGTTGTGAAATTGTATGTACGATTAGGACAGCAAGTTGAGGTTAATACTCCTTTGTTTGAAATTATATCGCCAGACTTCACCTCTGCCCAAAAAGATTTTTATCAGGCTCAGTCAGAACGCGACCTTGCCCAAAAAGACCTAAAACGTAAGGAAGACCTTATAAAAAACGGTGTCGGTTCGCAAAGAGAGTTGGAAGAAGCACAAAATGTGTTGTCAATTGCCGAAAAAGAGTATGAAAATAGTATAGCCGCACTTAAGGTCTATCAAACCAATCCTCATAATATGGTCTTGGGGCAAGCCTTGATTATCCGTTCACCTATTTCCGGGAATGTCATAAAAAACAGCATCGTCACCGGGCAATATATCAACAGCGATAGCGAGCCTGTAGCCATTGTAGCCGACCTGAGCAAAGTATGGGTAGTGGCACAGGTAAAGGAAAAAGACATCCGCTTCATTCACGAAGGCGATAATATGGATATTGAGATTTCTGCTTTCCCCGGAAAATCGATAAAAGGAGTAGTCTATCATGTGGATGAGGCTGTAGACGAAGAAACCAGATCAATAAAAGTATTATCGGTTTGCGATAACAAAGAGCAACTTCTCAAATTGGGAATGTATACGACCGTCCATTTTCTCGATAATCCCACCAATTGCATAACTGTTCCCGGAAAAACGTTACTCCAAAACGATAAGGAGAACTATGTTTTTGTCCAAAAAGGAGAGAACATGTTCGTTCGCACTCCGGTCCGGACCGAGGAGACCAAAAACGGGAGAATAGTGATTACTCATGGACTCAACCGTGGAGATAAGGTTATAAGTGAAGGTGGATACTATTTAAGATAAAGAGTCATGAAAAAGAATTTGATGTTATTATCCATACAAAAACGATGGATTATTGCCGCGTTGTTTGTTCTGATTTCCGTTTTTGGTTATTATTCCTGGAAACAGCTATCTGTAGAGGCCTATCCCGATATTGCCGACGTGACATCACAGGTCGTGACACAAGTGCCGGGACTGGCAGCCGAAGAGGTTGAGCAACAGATTACTATCCCCATCGAACGGGCATTGAACGGTTTGCCCGGAATGCACGTAATGCGAAGCAAGAGCACCTTCGGATTGTCAATGATTACGATCGTTTTCGAAGATGGTATTGAGGATTATTGGAGTCGTCAGCGGGTACAGGAGCGTATAAATGAGGTAGACTTGCCTTATGGAGCCGTTGCTGAACTCGACCCTCTGACTTCGCCTACGGGCGAAATTTATCGCTATATTATCGAGAGCGACCAACATTCATTGCGTGAACTCACTGATATGCAAAACTGGGTGATTATTCCACGGATTAAACAGGTTCCCGGAGTCGCTGATGTGAGTAATTTCGGAGGAATAACAACGCAATATCAGGTAGAGATAGATCCGCAAAAGTTAGAGCAATACCATCTTGCGCTGAGCGACGTGGTAGATGCAATTGAAAACAATAACTCGAATGTGGGAGGAAGTGTACTGAACCGGGGCGATCTGGGATATGTGGTACGTGGTATCGGCCTGATCTCCGACCTGTCCGATCTTGGAAAAATTGTAGTTAGTTCAGAAAAAGGGGTTCCCATTTTCCTCAACGATTTAGGAAAATTGAAGTATGGTAATCTCGAACGAAAAGGTGTTTTCGGTTATACTGACCGTATCCGTGAATACTCCGAAAGCATTGAAGGGATCGTATTGTTGCTCAAACACGAAAATCCTTCGAAAGTATTGGATGGAATACATGCTGCTGTTGAAGAGTTGAATAATGAAATCCTTCCCGAGGGAGCGCATATTCATGTTTTTCTTGATCGTACAGAGCTCGTAAACACAACCCTGAATACCGTTTCGCATACCCTGCTCGAAGGTATGTTGCTGGTAATCGTGGTGCTTATTGTATTTCTTGGAAGCTGGCGGGGAGCTTTGCTGGTGGCTGTAACCATACCGTTGTCGTTGCTGTTCGCTTTCATAATGATGCATCTGACCAATATTCCGGCAAACTTGTTGTCACTTGGGGCGATAGACTTCGGTATCATAGTCGACGGAGCCATTGTAATGATGGAGACTATATTAAAAAAACGTGAAGACCATCCGGACGAACCGCTCGAAGAGATTTCAATTGCCAGGCGCGTTCAAATGGTAGCCAAACCAATCCTTTTCGCCACCGTTATCATTATATTGGCTTATATGCCATTGTTTGCTTTTGAGCGCGTAGAACAAAAGCTATTCACCCCTATGGCATTCACGGTGGGATATGCTCTGATTGGAGCTCTGCTTGTCGCGCTGTTTCTTATTCCGGGATTAGGTTTTGTAATTTATAGAAAACCTCAAAAAATTTACCATAACAAGTGGTTGGAAAAATTAACACAGACATATTCGTCTGCAATTGAACGGCTTGTTAAGAAACCGAAGAAGATAATTATAACCGTGGTAGTTATATTTGTGGGAGCTATCGGATTGACCATATCGGTAGGTAAAGATTTTTTACCTTCTCTGGATGAGGGATCAATCTGGTTGCAAGTGAATCTACCTCCCGGTATTACGGTGGAAAAATCACGGGAACTTTCCGATACATTACGCCAACGCACGATGAAATATTCGGAAGTTACCTATATCGCCGTGCAAGCAGGACGCAACGACGATGGGACAGACCCTTTTACTCCATCGCATTTCGAGGTTTCAGTCGGTATAAAACCATATAGTGAGTGGCCGGGGGGTAAAACCAAAAACGACCTGATTGAGGAGCTTGCAGCCGAGTATGAATCCTTGCCTGGTTTCAGGGTAGGTTTCAGTCAGCCGATGATCGATGGAGTAATGGATAAAATCTCGGGAGCGCATAGCGAGTTGGTTGTGAAGGTGTACGGAGAGGATTTTAGGGAAACCCGCCGTATAGCTGAAGAATTGCTGTCAACGCTTGAACAGGTGCGTGGAGCTGTCGATTTGGATATAGATCAGGAACCTCCTTTGCCCCAATTGCAGATACATATGGATCGGGATGCTATTGCCCGCTATGGGCTTAATATCTCGGACGTGAGCGATCTGATTGAAATTGCTATCGGAGGTAAAGCTATTTCGCAGATTTTTAAGGGTGACAGGGTTTACGATATTACTTGCAAATATAGGGAAGAATCGCGTAACTCTCCCGAGAAGATTGCAGGATTGATGCTCACTTCGGCTACAGGAGCGAAAATCCCTTTATCGCAGGTAGCAGATATAAGTTTAAGCACTGGAGAAAGTACCATAACACGTGAGATGAATAAACGCCATCTGACTGTAAAACTGAATCTGCGCGGACGCGACCTGTCATCGTTCCTTAATGAGGCGCAAACAGCAATTGAGAAAAATGTGGAGTACGACCATCATAACTACCATATTAAATGGGGCGGGCAGTTTGAGAACCAAAATCGTGCCTATTCACGACTGGCAATGATAATCCCATTAGCACTTTCTATTATGTTCATTCTGCTTTATGCCGCATTCGGAAAATTCCGGCAGGCAGGACTGGTATTATGCATTGTTCCGTTGGCTGTTTTCGGTGGGATGCTGGCGCTGAATGTGCGAGGAATGACCCTTAATGTATCTTCAGCAGTAGGATTTATAGCTTTATTTGGTGTTGCTATACAGAATGGCGTTATTATGATCTCTCACATTAATAATTTGCGTAAAGAGGGCATGAGGCTGCGTAATGCAGTAATCAATGGGGCTCGACACCGCTTTCGCCCAATTCTGATGACTGCTACGGTTGCCATATTAGGATTATTGCCTGCATCGTTGGCAACGGGTATTGGATCGGATGTGCAGCGTCCATTGGCAACAGTAATTGTTTACGGTCTGATGTTTTCGACAATTATTACGCTATTCGCCCTACCTGTTTTTTACTATTTGGTGGAATCGAAAGTGAAAATCCTAAAAATGAAGAAAAATGAAAATGAATAAATTAATCATATTTTTTACGACCTTTCTGCTAACAGGAAACATTGTGCGTATTCAAGCGCAAAATATTTTGACTGATAATTCTCCCGTTCAATCAATTCAATTCGGGCACTATCTGAATAGTGTCGGTAGAAATAATTTGAGTTTGCTGATAGAGAAATACAATGTTAAAATTGCAGATGCCGGAGTAATAGTAGCCAAAGTGATGCCCGATCCGGAATTGACTTTCGAAGCTTCCGAAGATGTTTATAAAGTTGGATTGGGTTATACGCTTGAGTTAGGAAACAAACGAGGTGCCAGAGTAAGGGTAGCCAAAAGCGAAGCTGAGTTATCGAAATTAGCATTGGAGCACTTTTTCCAGGAATTGCGTGCTGAAGCAGCCGAGGCTTTTCTCAATGCGATTTATCAGCGTGAACTTCTGAATGTAAAACGGAGTTCGTATGAGTATATGCTCCAGCTCAGCCGTTCGGATAGTTTACGTTTTCGTATGGGTGAGATTACAGAAAATGATGCACGTCAGTCGAAACTCGAAGCAGTCTCCTTATTGAATGAAATATACGGCCAGAAAGCAGAATATAAATCGGCATTGGTTGTGCTGAACCAATATATGGGTGCTACGGTAGATACGTTGAATATCCCTGTTGGTAAATGGAATGAGTTGAACCGTAATTTTGTGCTATCCGAGTTGATTACCACAGCTTCCGATAGCAGGATTGATCTTATGGCTGCCCACAAAAACAGTGAAATTGCCATAAATCAGCTTCGTCTGGCTCGTTCGGAGCGTTGGATAGACTTAGGTGTGACCGCAGGATATGAAAGGGATTGGCGTGGATTTTTCCCCACACGTAATATGATGACTGTCGGAATATCGATCCCTCTCAAATTCTCAAATTTTAATAAAGGAGCGATAAAAGTTGCGAATTATTTTACGGAACAGAGCAAATATGAAATAGATAATGCTCTTCTGCAAATTCAAACGGAAGTTTCTCAGGCGTTTTATCAATTTGAAGCGATTAAGAAGCAATTGAGTCAGTATGAATCAGGCTTGCTCGAAGAGTCACGAAAGGTACTCGATGGTATAGTATATAAATACAAACGAGGTGAGACCAACATATTGGAAGTGCTGATTGCGCAGCGTAGTTATAATGAGGTACAGGAGCAATATCTGGAGACAATGAAAAAGTATGCCTCTTCTTTAGTTAATCTGGAAAAAGTATGTGGAATATGGGATATTGATTTTGAATAGATATGGAAATAGTACCGCAAGGTTACAATATCAATTGGTATTTTATAAAGAAAAACGGGCCGGGTTCAATCCGGCTCGTTTTTTATAATCGATTGTCTGACGTTTTTTACGGTCTGTTTATCTGAATGCTGTTTTCTACAATATTTCTCGCCGTGTTGAAGATACCTTCATACACGTATCCGTTATTGTCTTGGATAACGATATTCTTGAGATAGCTCTTCGACTGGCATCGGCTCACATTTCCATAGACCGGCACCGTAATATAGAAAAAGCCTATTTTCACTCTCTCTTCTCCAACCTTTTCGTAAGAGGTTTCTCCGGAAAAGAGAATATCCTGTTTGAATTTGAAACTGTTTGACGTAATCTCTGTAGGGCGGATAACTGCGTCTTTTACGGAAGTCAGCTTTGTAGTTCCGTTTTCTGCGTAAATATCATAACTGATAGTCAATTCTTCAGGAATCTTCTTGCCAAGGATCGGATACTTATAATTTAGCGAAAAATCTGTATTCTTGTAAGTTCGCTTGAAACTTCCAACTTGGACAATATTGCCCAAAACACCATAGTCGTCCGTGTAAGATGCAGGCAGTGAGTATTTCAGATCGGAGTATATGACCGGCTTAACGATTGTACCGATATTCCACAATTCTTCTTCAGTATTGATAATAGTTACCGGTATCTTGAGTAATATAAGGTCGAGGTTCGCTATCAGTTTGGTTATATTCACGCCTTTAGATCCGAAGACAGGCTCTTTTCCCGGCAGGCTGATATGGCCGTAAGTACTGGTCCTGTTTTCCATAGATAAGGTTCCATTCACCGAGTAAGCCCCGTCCAGAATGGAAATATCGGGTGTGATGTCTATTGTTGTGCTGGTCAATAGTTCTCCGTATGTATCGGACATGGAAGGGTTAGTTGCAGCAAGATTATTTTCATAAATAGGAGTTACTGTCGGCTTCAACCCGTTGATTGCTACGGAATAGCCTATCTTGTAGTTTCCGTTCAGTCCATAAGACAGTGTGCTCTGGTCAGACAGATTCGCCTCTATGCGAAGCGGTATTTTGATGTCTTTTACTTTCAGCGTAGCGGCCAATGAGTCGATACCCAGTGTATTAATCGGTATTTTGAAATCGAAACTCTGAGATTTGATATAATCCAGCAATGCCTGCGGTATGTATTGAGACAGTTCGTAATTGCCTGTATGGTTGAGTGACTCCGCAAAGCTTAGAGCCGGATTAAGGGCAAGCTGTACTTCGAAGGTATTCACTATCTCGGACGGTAGTACCTGTGTTTTGGAGAAAGCCATTCTGAAGGTGTAAGTCATGCTGATATTCGTCGCGGGATTGAATTTAAATCCGTTACCCAGGTCGTATTCATCCTGCAGGTCCATTATTTCGCATGAATAAGCCCTGACCGACTTCAGATTCGATTTTTTCTGCGCGATACTCGCCTTATACAAGTCGACGGATACATCGATGGTTCCCCCTTGAAAGACTTCACCCAGTTGGGCGCGGGTAGTCTCCAGATGAAAAATACCCGGACCGTCTGCTTTGATGCCGGTGATTTTCTTTAAGCCTGTATATTGTCCCGATCGGATATACAGGATATTATCCTTCTTTAGGGAAACGGCCAGTTCCGGAGAAACATCCGATAGGCTGAACATTCCTTCCGATATTTCTTCTGCCGTGCTGTTGAAGATAACGTTTTTTTCGGTCAGGGATACAATGTCCGAAATCATGGACACCCCGTTAAGGGTATAACTGACGCCATCTTTTCCGCCCCTCTTGTTTTCTACCGAAACAACGGGCCGGGAATCCGGACTGTCTTGGATACTGCTTTCCTGCTCTATGTCCTGTTCGCAAGCCGGGAACGACAGAACAGCGATGATTAACGCTAGGAGATACTTTTTCTTCATCTGTTTTCTATTAAAGTGATTGATTTATGGTTATGTAGTTGGTTATTAGTTTTTATAGGGAATATTCATCAGGAACCTCAATTCCTGATGAAAAATAGTTCCTTGTTTATTTCAATCTGGAAGGTATCATCCTGTTGGAGATGATGGTTCCCTTCGAATTACAATAGCCGATGGCATACTCACCCAATGCATTAAGGAATGCGTTTTGCAAACAAATATCATCAGTTATCATGCTCAATACGTGACCGATTCCCAGATCGTCATATTCTTTCCTATTGTTTATAGTCACGTAAGTCAGAGCATCTTTCCCCGGAACCTGAATCACATAAGATATTTCAACATCGCCTCCGGCCGGCAGGCTGAATCCGGACACGCCTTCGAGCGTTATAAGCCCGTTGTCGTCTCCTGTACCTATGGTCACACCCGAGGCCGTATCGCTTACCGGATTCCCGTCTATTTTCAACGAGTTAGGTTTATATGTACAATTTTCATTGAAATAGCTTTCAAAATACAGTTGGTTATTTGCGTCACTTTGTATCGCCCGGTTAGGATTATGTATCTTCACTTTGACTTCTATTTCCTGATTTTGCCTGAAGCATTCCGACGGCTTGAATTCCATCGATGTAATGATATTCTTATATGATTTTGTTCCTTTTACTTCCGTCTTTGTCCGCCGGTCTGTCCCCGAAGTATAATAAGCGTCGGTAGCATGTAATGTACCTTCATTCCCGTTATCTTTGCGGGTATAAGTAATTTTAGCGTATGATTCGCCATTCGCCGGATTCGTCGTTAACGATCCGTTATAGTAATCGCGGTTGCTTAGCGCATCATCGGTAAATGCCGCCTGCGCCTTAAACGTTGTCTTGAAACCCGAACCACGAATGAGCATGCTGAGGTCGAGCATCCGGTCTTGCATAACAATCGGTTGGCTGGCATCGAGGGCTTCACCGTCTATTATCAGCGAGCCGGG
Organism: Dysgonomonas sp. UBA7710; assembly: GCF_002482385.1. Taxonomy (GTDB): domain Bacteria; phylum Bacteroidota; class Bacteroidia; order Bacteroidales; family Dysgonomonadaceae; genus Dysgonomonas. The sequence continues at coordinate 48,486 of NZ_DLFW01000019.1, forward strand.
AATCCAGTACATTCCCTCAGGCAGATAATCTTTGAAGTGGACAGGTTCACGGCCGCAATCCACATTGGCATTCATGATAGTAAAGGTATAATCCGCGGTTTCGCAGATATCGAGTTCCCGTGGCCCTCTCTTCTGGAAGGCGTAGCCAGCATCGTTAGGCGGGGGCAACTGCGGCGGACAGGAGAAGGATAGCGGGAAGAGGTCGAGCCATCTGTCTCCGCTTTTTGTACTGGAATATTCTATTACGACCACCCTCACGGCTTTTCCGAAGCTGACCGACACCTTCCCCCGGGGCTTACCCCTGCCTATTGAGGCCGCTCCGGTTCCGTAAAATTCACTTACATTATTTATCTTGTATGTGTAGCCCCAGAGTTTATCTAAACCTTTCAGAGGGGGTTGTGTTACTTCTTTGGGGCGCGTTATGCTGCCGCCTACCTCACAATAGCCGTATATATTCACGTATTCGTTGAAATCGATATCCCCTATCGAAAACTCTACATTGGAGGGTTGGCTGAATGTATATTTTATGGACGATATAGCATTGGCGGCACCATTCGCCCTCAGGTGCACGGGATGTGTTTTGTCGTGCTTCGAAGGCGCGTCTATCCTCAACGATACTCCGTTTTCCGCCTTGAATTCCGCATCCATCGAGATTAGTCCCTTTGCGGATGGCATATTGCGTAGAGTCGTTGTTGTTGTCCCACTTTTAGCTAGATTAACAGACCAATTCTTACCATCCACCTTTTTTCTGGTCATCAGTAAATCGTCTACTCCTGTAAATTTGCACTCGGCGCAGGCTGATTCGTTTTCCGTACCACCGATTGAAAAGTAGAGGGTGCTGACATTCTCATCAAGTTCGAAATTGAATACCTGCTCCCATATTCCGTTATCATAGTCAAACTGTATAGTTGCTGGTATTACCAGATTCCAGTTTTTATTTTTCGCATTCGTTTCGTTTTTGGCTATCAGCAGGTATGTATCCCAGCCTTTACCCTCGAAAGGATATATCTCGGATTTTCCTTTTTCTGCAGAAGCTTTCAGTACCAGCTCTTTCTTTGAATTATCTTCGCCTAAGGTCAGGGCACGGTCTATCATCCATATCCTGTCGAAATCATACTGGTATGGCGCGCATCTGGCGGCCGGCACAGTCTTTTTCTTTACAGAACCGCCATTATGTCCCCATGCGATAGCGACCTGATCCGGTAATTCTTCCAAAGGGTCTCTTAAACCAATGGTTATAAAGTTATCTTCGGCAGTAGAACGACTTTTAGTATTAGAAATGAGGCTGATTCTATCGGTAAATATGGAAGCCACATCATAATGATAATCTTTATAGACCTGGAGAGATTTTCCTAACCAGAAATACCCCCCCTCTGAAAACTTATAATTGAATCCCTCCGGTTTGCTTCCTGCAGTAACGGCCCCGCCAAGAGTAATTCCGTATTTCATAGCCAGATAAGTGTAGACTTTATCCTTCTGGTCTTTCGTTAAAAGCCCTTCGTAGATGATTATCTCTGCAATATCCCCGATTACGTTACGCGCAGGACGGCTTCCTGTTCCAACCATACTTTTCTCGTTCATAGTAATTTTGTCGTGATTTAATAGACTGCTGGAACTTTTGGTTACCTGTTCCACATGCGCATCGGCTTCATATTGGATATAATTTTTTTTGCTCACCTGATACACCGCTATTGTAGTCGATCCTGCCGCGAAAAGCTCCTCTTTGCCATCAAAGTTGTTTCCTGTGTTATAACTATAAAAACGGCCTTTTCCACCGCTATCGGCTTCATTTCCCCAACGTCCGCCAGTCATCCCGAATGCAGGACCGCGCCGGTTGTCACCACCGCTATTACCGTTAGTATTAGCGGTGAAAGCATCTTCAGTACCAAATCCCATAAAATAAACACAGCTTTGCCCATCTGCTTTCGGCACCGGTGCGAAATCAACATTTGCGACAACAAAGGCTGTAAACTGATCTGGTGACTTCTTGGTCATGATTCCGGTTGAAGTACTCAAATACCGTAAATATGAATTCTCTACCCGGTCAAAATATACGGAAGGATAGAAATTCATACTCCAGCTATTGGCTTTGTATAACGGCGCTTTTTGCTGTGCCGTATTCGAGTATGGATGATAAGCAGCCTTGCTTTTTAGACTTGCATCCCTCCATAAGTTTACATTTCCGCCATTGGCAGGAGTAGCTGACCCTGCTATATCCAATATATCGGCCCTTAGCCATAATCTCAAAGGAGCAGAAGATGGATCGATGCCTGCCGGAGCCATCAGCTGAGCTTTAGCGGTAAACGCTATGCAAAACAAAAGCAAAACAGTAAACAGACGTTTCCCGTTTTGCAGAATTTTATATAATATATAAATTAATGAACTCATATTTCTTTGTTTATCCGACTCGGGGTATTAATTGATTATCAATTATTTTCAATATCCTTGTCATCGTTTTTATTTTACCGCCGGTTTATTTCAAAACAAATACAATGTTTATATAAGAGGCTTCCGTGGCGGCGGCCGTAACATCATAATTCATTACACCCTTATCACTGATGCTATTGATTGTGAATACAGCCGGATCAGCGTATGTAATGTAATAGTATAACTGATCGGCGGCGGGGATATAAGGAATGCTCGAAGGTGCGCCGGTACTTCTTTTTTTTGGGTCTATGTTTACGAATTGCTTTATGTATTCATTATAGAGATTTACCTCTACTCCCTTCTTATCCTGATCGGTAGCAAAGGCAATAGGCGGCATATAAAACCAGTTGTTTATCCGGGGAGTAGCTGATGATACATTGCTGATCAGTCTCCATTCCGTTCCGCTCCAGTGCATATACCCCTGAGGTTTCAGCGTATTTCCGGTGTTGTACACCAGCAACCCTTCGGACAGTTTCTCCCCCGTTTGTTTTCCGAGTGTTTCTATATCCGTCGCGCTTTTCAGGTCAACCTTCGGAAGCAGTACTCCTTTACTTGCCGATGCCACATGGAGGGCAGCCTCATTAATGATGTCCTCCGTTTTGGCGTGCGTTGTACCGATAGTTACATTTCCTGTCCTGTAGATACCGCTATTCTCCGAATCGATCATTTTTTGGGAAACGGATTCCCTCCACGGAGTAACAGGAGCGGAGGCGGCAGCTATCCATTTGCTTCCGTTCCATATGTACAGGCCTTTTTGAAAAGGATTTGATCCATTTGTATTATATACTATAAGTCCGCAATGGGTTTTATCCAATGTAGACTTGTTTTGTGTATAGGCCGGAGTAGGACCGGAAGCTGAATTGTCATAAAACATGGGATACAGGTTATTCTCATTGGTTAATTGCACCCGTGGAAATTCAAGCCCTTTGGTGGCGTTGGGCCCGTCGTCCGTAACTTCGCTTTCCTTGAGTTGTAGTAGTGCACCGTCAGTGGGTGCTTCCCCCATGCCTATCGTAACCTGAGCGTTAAGGGAAAATCCGCAAAGAAAAAACATTACGGATAGGATTATTGCATAATTTCTCATTTTTGTGTTCTTTAAACTTAGCTTTGTAATGTAATTGACTGCAAAGTAAGAATAAGAGTAAATAAAAAACAATAGTGAATTATCACTGTTTTTGACTTGCGGGCATGAAGGATTATTTCAGGAGTGTTTTGTATATATATCTGATATACAGAGATAAATATGTTAATTTGTAATAAGTGACAACCAAAGGTTAAAATCCTGTCTTATGCCTCTGTTGAAAAATTCAAAATTTCTAAATATTTTTGCGGGTATATCTAATAATGAAATCAAACGAACACGACTTATTGATGTCGCTATTCTTTTGATAATAAAGATTTATTTGTCCGGAAAGGCTTGAAAAACACTAAATAAACAAAACTATTATCATGAAAGAGAGCCAACAGATCGAAATTACCTGTAAATTAATTTTTTCTTCTGATGATCCGACAGGAGACACAATAGAGGCAGGAAACCATTACAGAATGCACCGTAACATAATACCTGCCCTATATAACAATCAAGTTCAAAAAGTGAAGAATGCTGCAAGTTGCTGGTTAACAACATTATTAGTGATGTTATCCTTAATGCTTTATGCAGGGCGGATATCCGGACAGATAACAATCGGTGCGGGAATAGAACCTGTGCATGGCGCCCTGCTGGACTTAAAAGAAGAGCAAAGGAATGACGGCACGGAAAATTCGAAAAAAGGAATGATGCTGCCAAGGGTAAAGCTTTCCGATCAGAATAAACTTTCTCCGATGTTTACGAACGGATACGATGGTGCTGAAAACTCCCGGCATATAGGCCTGACAGTATATAATGTTTATGAAGATGCCTGTAACGGAATACCAAAAGGTGTTTATGTATGGGATGGAACTCAGTGGCAGCCCTTATCCGGTGGAAATGGAGGAAACGGAGCAGTGGGTGCCGGCGTGGAATATATGACCGATACCCGTGATAGTGAACAATACCTGACTGGGAACTTCGGTGCGGCAGGACAGTGGTTTCTGGAAAACCTGCGGTATATCCCTCCTTCCGCAAGCGGTATCGTTCTAAGTACAAATGCTGATACAAATACGACGAAAAGCTATTATTATCCCAATGGTACCCCGGCAGACAATGGTAATCCTCCTTCGACATGGCAACGCCAACAAGGTCTGCTATACAGTTTTCCTGCAGCCACAAGCGGATACTGGATTGGCAATAATGAAGACCGCAGTCAATCAAACGGAAGTTCTGTACCGGGCGATAAAGAGGTCGAAAGCGTATCGGCACTGGAAAGCGCACCCGGGGCTAAGGATGGAAAATTGCAGGGCATATGTCCTGATGGTTGGCATGTTCCCAGCGATAGGGAGTGGAATCAACTGGAAAAAGAAATCTATCAAAATGCGGAGAAGTACAGTCAATATACTAAGGCGCAACGCGAGGCTTTCAATAATAGCATACCATGGAATTCTGCCTGGGAATATAATTTTTATGGTCCCCGTCCGCCGGGCGGTCCTTCAGATGCACATGGCAAGGCGATGAAATCTCAATGTGCTGTCCTCGGAGGTGTGTTTCCGGATGGCTTGAGTTTTTCTGCAAAACAGGGTGGGTTTTCCGTATTGTTGACCGGATATATTAATCTCAGAGCCGGAAGTAATAATGACTATGGGGAAGAAGCGAATTTTTTTACGTGCAGTCCTCTGTATGGCAGTGGATTTAGATATAGGAACTTGGATGATCTGGATGCAGATGTGTTTAATAATACACATTATGAAACAGAATTGTATTCTGTCCGCTGTAAAAAAGACTATTAACACGGTGCCGGCTTTGGCGCGTTTAAAAGAAATTTAAATACTGATAATGTTTCCCTTAAATATGAATAAAATGCTAATTGATAATTACCTGTAAAATAGACTTTCTTAGTGTATCGTTTTGTTAATGAGTCTGTTGGAGTCTACGGGTAATAAAGATCCGTAGATTTTTTTGAGATTTTTACAACAAAAAGAAGCCTGTCATCCCGACAGGCTTTCTTTAACACTAACATGCCCATGGAGTCATCCCGAACAGACTCAAAATATATATAGACGATAAATATATAAAAGACACTTGGAAAATATATTCCGAATCCGTTCGTTAGATGAAAATCAAGTAAATAACTCTATAGCAGTCTAGCAACAAAATACAATGCAAATTGAATACTCGATTTTGAATTTTCTTTGAATTAACTAAGAATTTGTTTTAATTTTAACAGAATATATTTTATTAGTATCTTCATTTGGGTTCATTTTTAGTTTCTTTTTGACCGTTTTAGCTGATGTTCAGAGTAAATCTTATACAATGGAATGTCCTATTGAATAAAAGGCGAGGAAATCGAATTTAAAAAAGACTGTACGGCTTTCACAAGTGGTAGCAGTCTGCGAAGTATTAAATATATGAAGCAGATTCTATAATATCAGGTTGTGTGATATATAGACTACTTTATATAACGGGTATGAATAAATAATGATTTGTATTTACCGTTACAATAAAAGCGGCCGTGGCCGTCCTCATCCTGTTCTTTTATGGGTCTTGCTTCCAAGATTTATCTGTTTTATATTATTGTATATGAATACAAAGATTTCTTCAAATATTTATTTGTTATCGGACGGATATCTGTTTTTTGCTTTCTGCCTGATACATTACAAAGGAATATAAAAGAATTTATGTAGTCAATAGTGAATTATCACTGTTTTTACCTGTTGTCAATACATCACCGGATACCTGTAAAGGAAAGACTCTTCAGGTTCGGCCTATTCGCCTGCTCCCGGAATATCCTCCACTTGCGCGTACCGTCCCTGAATGATGCCCTCCGCATCAAGTAAATAGAAGGTGGGCGTACCCATTATGCCGTAGTTACGGAAATCCTTTCCCGCATAACCTTCAAGATCGCAATACTTGCTTTCCCACGGCAGATTTTCCGCATAGGCGTCGAATGCGCCTTTATCGGAATCGGACGAAAGCGAAACCACTTCATAGCCCTGTGCTTTCAACCGTGGGTACATTTCCGCCAGCCGTCCCATCTGTCCCGTACAGGTGCCGCAACCCGAATCGTAGAAGGCGAGTATGGTCTTTGTAGCGGGGAGCGTCCCCTGCGTCAGTGCCGGAGCTTTGCCGCCTTTGCGGACTTTCAGAAGGGTATAGAGCGCGGCGGTCTTTCCCTCCGGCTGTTTTATCCTGTCGTCGTTCAGCAGGAAAAAGGCCAGCTCTATCTCCCGGTCATACCAGTTCTGCTTTTCGCAGGCGATAATGACGTTTTCCGCTAACGCCGCATAGGCTTCGCCGGACTGCGTGCGGTTGAGCAGGCGTATAGCATCGGGGATAAACTGTCCCTGAACTTTTTCATCGTAGGTATAGCGGTCTGTAAACTGTTGCAATACATTGTCCCAGTGTCCCGAAGTATAGAGTGTCTCCATATCCAGTTTGTTCAGGATGAAGTCTTTCATCAGGCTGTCCGTGAGCTGTTGGTCGGCGGTGAATACCGGAGGCAATCCCCTGCTGATGTCCGCTATTTGAGCGAAGCGGGCGGCATACAAGCCATTTACGGCTGTTTCTTCCTGCAGGCGGTTGTACGCCCTCGCTTGTTTCTGTAGTTCTGTGTCAAAGAAGGACAGTAATTCGGGATTGTCGTTATATGCTTCCGCAGCGATGCGCATGGCGTCCGCCTTTCCGAGTATATCCTGCTGGCGGCGGAAACGCGGGTACAGGTACACGTTTTCACGTGAGCCTGTATAAGTTATGCTTTCTTCCGAAGGTTCTGCTTCGGGACAGGAAACGGAGAAACTTTCCTCTCCGGCAAAGATAATATCCAGTCCTCCGCCGTTTACGAGCATCCATTGCGTCATACCCCGGTGTCCTTTCATACGGTCGGGTAAGACGAGTTTGCCCCTCCCGTGTTCGTCGAGCTTGCCCGAAGCGATAGTGTCCCGCTTTTCTCCGCGGAAGGCCCAGAAGTGGTACTCCTGCCCCGCAAAGTGCGGAAAATCGAGCGAGACGCTTTGCGCGGGTGACTGGATGTTAAGAGTCAACAGCGCGGTTGTTATAAATATATATCGTATCATTTTCTCTTTTTTATTAGAAGTTATCAAATTTTTTATCTTAAAAGCCATCTTGAGTTTTCATCTTTCATTATTAATGCCAATGAGTAGTTGAAGTGATTATTGTAATATAAAAATGTTGGATTTTTTAATGCTACGCGCAATCAGAGATTGCTTGTGTTCCTTTTGCCCAAAGCCGCAAAAGGAACCAAAAACGCTTTAGCGCCCCGCTTCAAAGGCCGACCCGTAACGGACTAAAAGACGAAACGGAAAAACTCGCTGGAAATATTGTATAATCCGAATCAGCCGATCAGCTCAAACACGTTTCCGTTTTTTTCGTCTTTTCATCCTACGGGTACCCCCTCCATAAAGCTAACGGCACAGGCTGACGCACGACAAGGCTAGCGCATA
>NZ_DLFW01000016.1 GCF_002482385.1 Dysgonomonas sp. UBA7710
TAATAGCAGTGAGGGACTTTTTTTGTGTTGATAGATACCACATGGATTATCATACTGATGGGTATCCTTTGTGGTTAATCCTTAAATAATTACTTACAGTATATTTACTACCTCATTCCAGTTATTAGCCCTTATATGCCTGCCATTCTCCATTTTTGCATTGTGTGGCTGGGTAAATAATACCGTTTTGCCTTCAAAATAGTCAAGGTTTTTAAAGTGGTCGTCGAGCATGATATCACCTTTTACCGAATCCTTTTTGCCACAAAAAATCATTTGTTCCCAAGTTATGAATGGGTAGTGCTCATTGAGCCAATATAGCTTTTCGCTCAGACTGTCAGGGAATTCCGTTGCCGATGATACTATAAGCACTTTGTATTTATCATTCAGATATTTCAATCCCTCCACGCTTCCTTGTATAGTGGGCGCGTTGCGGAAAAAACCTTTTGTACGAACATATTTTTCGGCATTGGCGAATGCTTTCATTTCCAATACTCCTTCCAAATCTTTCAATGATTGTTTTATTCCCAGTTCCTCAAACTCGAATCTGAGAAACTGGGAATATACGTCGGCCAATACACCGTCCATGTCTACTAATAATTGTTGTTTCATTTTCAGGTTATTGTATAGTTTATCCATTTAAATTCTTACGGTTTCTCTGTCTGTCTGCCATCTTCATAACTGGCAAAACGCCCGTCTCCGCTTTCGTTTACAGGCCCGGGGTTATACCATTGCCATCCACCGAAGTGTGTGTGTGCATAGTCGGCAATGGCTTGTTCTATTTCGTTGCGGGTATTCATCACAAAAGGGCCATATGCAGCCACTGACTCGTGGATTGGCTCACCTTCGAGTAATAATAAACGGCTTTCGGTTGTGCCATTTCTCAATACAATGTTTTCATTACCGTTGAGCTCAGCACAATAGTTTACTGCAAGACGTTGCCCTTCTATATCCACTTCATCTCCTTCGTAAAGGTAAAGCATACGATTGAGAGTCGGCGAAACTTTCGGGATACTTAATTCTGCCTCCGGCTGCATCGTTATAAGCCATATGTTTACATGATTATTTCTATTATAAGCCCACGAAGCGGGTAATGGATCGGGAGACTGTATATCTTTATAGTTCCCGGCTATCACTTTTATACTGCTTATATGCCCGTTTACATCTTTCACCTCCACAATGGGGATTTGCTCGTTCCATAACATCTTATAAGCAGGGGTTGCAAATTTATCTTTTCGGGGCAGGTTAAGCCATATCTGAAAAAGTTCCATCGGATTGTCTTCGGTTTCGGAGAGTATGGGAAACATTTCGGAATGCTGAATACCTGCTCCTGCCGTCATCCATTGCACATCGCCCTGTCCGTAACGGCCTTTAGAGCCTTTGGAATCGAAATGGTCTACAAAACCCTCTGTTACTACTGTTATTGTCTCAAATCCGCGGTGCGGGTGAACAGGAAATCCCGGAACAGTGTCGCCATAATACATGCGCCACGGGGCATTGTGGTCAAAGTCTTCACCTATTCTTCGGCTTTCGAGATAATAGGAGGGTTCCATCTTTCCGTTTCCTTTTGGAAAAAGATCTTTGTGGTGGAAGCATACGATAAATGGGTTCTTCACTTGTAGCTGAAATCCCATTTCTTCTATTTTTATTATTTTCATATAGATGATTTTTTATTCATATTTATCAGAAAGGAGAAAATAAGATACATTGGGTAGTTGTAAAATCAGAATATAAAATGCAATACAGTCAAAGACTGAGCATTCTTCTGTTGTGTAAAGCGACAAATTTTATTCCCCTCCAATATTTTAACAAATATACGAAATAATACCTATATTTGCTTCATCTAATATGGATTTGCTCATTATGAAACATCTATTTTTTGCCATTTTGCTCACTCTTGGGCTATCATCATATGCTCAGAAAACGGAAAATAAAGTACGTGCCGAATCACTGGCTGCAATGGCTGTAGGTAAGGAAGCTGAAGGTGGTAGTATGGAAGAAATATCGGCTATATTGGGAGAAGCTGTAAAGGCTGCCCCATCGCACGCCGACTTGTATGCTATATGGGGGTTCCTGGCAATGAAGCGTGCCGAAAAGGACTCCGACACAGGATTGTATGAAATGAGTTTTGAGAAATTCAAGAAGTCTGTACAACTGAAGCAATCGCCCGAAGTGTATGGGCTGTGGGCAGGAGCTCTTATCTTTTATGCCAACCTGAAAAAAGATGACAGTGTGTATGAAGAATGTTTCGACAAGCTGCAGAAAGCAGTGGATGTGAACTCCCGTTTCATTCAGGCTTATCTGGTTTGGGGACAAACATTGCTGAAACTGGCAATGGATAAAAATGATGCAGCACTTTACAAGCAGTCTATAGAGAAATATAATAAGGCGCTGGAACTGGATGCCAATTCGCTTGATGCTAATACGGGAAAGGGGTTTGCATGTCTGAGTCTGGGAAAAATAGAGAAAGATCACACTAAATACGGGGAAGAACTGGTATCATCGTATCTGAAGGCAGAGCAACAGGGAAGCCAGTCAGCTGCCTATAATCTGGCTTGCTACTATTCCCTTGCCAAAGAAAAAGAAGAAGCTCACAAGTGGCTCGAAAAAACCATTGTAAAGCAATATGCCATAAGAATGGATGTGCTGAATAAAAAGCGTATCGAAGACGATCAGGACTTCAATAACATTCGTCGCGACAAAAAATATAAGGAAATACTGGCAACGTATTTTAATTAGATTATTTGCTAATTGCCATAAATAAAAAGATAAGGCTGTATCCATCCCGGTGCAGCCTTATCTTTTAATCTAAACCTATATTAACCTAAAATACCTATGTGATTGTATTATGAAGGAATAATTGTATACTGCAAAATAAGGCATTTGAATCCATATCGTAAATGTAAAATTGTACAATGGCATAGAAACATTCGCTTATACCGTGATTATTACATACCTTTATAGTGCAGATGCTCTTATATATTCTTACCCGTAAAAACAGTATATCATGTTTACAATTTTCGAGACTTATCCCTGGCTTTTACCCCTGATAATTTTCTTCGGGCGTATTTGTGATGTAACGCTTGGTACCTTGCGTATCATTTTTGTATCAAAAGGCGAAAGATATAAAGCTCCTATTGTCGGTTTCTTCGAAGTATTTATCTGGGTGGTGATTATATCTCAGATATTTGCCCATGCTAACAGTATTATCGCATATGTGGCATATGCAGCCGGATATGCAGCTGGAAACTATGTGGGGATATTGGTTGAGAATCGTATCGCATTCGGCTATCAGTTATTGAGAGTATATACAAAAAAAGACGTTCCGGAGCTGATAAAAGATCTCAATAAACAGAATATAGGGGCAACCTTCGTAAAAGGTGAAGGCGCCGTTTCTCAGGTGCATATTATAGAGATAGTCATCAGCCGTAAGTCGCTCGATGAAGTGGTGACGATGATTACCGGCTTCGATGCTGATGCATTCTATCTGGTAGAGGATATCCGCTACAAGAAGAAAGGTATATTTGCCATGAACAAATGGAGTAACAGAACCATAGCTGCCAGTAAGAGAAAATAAGCAGAATAACATGGAGAAGGATAAATCATATAAGTTCTGGGACAGGGTATCCGGCTGGAACAAAGCAGAGAGTGACGCGAACTCTGTCTTGGTCAAATGCATAAACAGTAAATCTTGACCAGAAGCATTTAAGAAGTAATTTTATGAATATTGAAGAATTTAGGGAATATTGCCTGTCAATAAAGGGTAGTAGTGAATCGTTGCCTTTTCTGGGCCACAATGTTTTGGTCTTTAAAGTGATGGGTAAAATGTTTACATATATTCCATTGGAGCCTAAAGACGGGGTATTCAAAGCAGATCTTAAATGTGATCCCGAAAGATCAATCGAATTGCGGGAAAAATACGAGGGGATAACCGAAACGGATTTCAAAACTCCCTTGTGGAATCTGGTTACACTCGAAAGCGATGTGCCTGATGAATTGATCCGGGACTTAATTCAACATTCGGTAGATGAAGTGATAAAGAAACTTCCCAAAAAGAAGCGGGAAGAATATCTCGGATTATAATTATTGAAGATAACCAAAAATGAATCTTGATCTTTTTTGATTGGTATAGAAAAAGATCAGGGGCTGCCGTTTCTTTTAATGCGGTCAACCCCTGTCTGTTCTGGGCTTATATTATTTTTACTCCGATATCTGAAATTCCGTCTTTATTGTTTGACGAGAAATCTACTTAAAAAGCTGCATCGGAAAGATTTTTATTTGTTTGCTCTTCGGATTTCTTCCGCTTTCATAATACACCATGCAAAAGCATTGGCTGTAAAGGCTGTATTGTACACCCTGTTACCACTTCCGCCGAAGTTATAGCGGTAACTCGGATAATTGCTATAGACCTTACCGTTTATCGTTTTGGTAGTCAATACAAACGGACATACACCAGAGTTCACATTCCAATAAGTTCTCGCTTCGGCCGAATTAAAACCACCGTCGCCGACGAATATCAGGGGATATTCTTTATGACGGAAGATCGTAACACCTGTTGCATCTCTCGATGTATTACCTATTTCCCTCGCGCCCGAATATATAATGATCTCATCAAGCGGCAAATTGGTCATAAACACAGTGGTTGATGCGTCTTCTCCCCAATTTCTCCCTAGAATATCGTCAAACGGACCTTTTAATATAGGGTCATCGTCTTTACAATAATATGGCTTCATGTTCATCGCGGCAGCACTGTTCATATTGACATTATTAAAGCCTAATGTATAGTTGCTCCCTGCACCGGCACCGCTCGCCGATGAAATGGCAGGGGAAGGGTTATCGAAGAGCAGGTTCAAAAAGTTTGCATTCGAGGTATTTGCTTCCGAACAAATCATTAGAATACCTCCAGATTTAAGAAAATCTATAAGTACTGCGCATCTGGCCGCGTCAGCAGCATTACTGTTCCGATAAAATTCAGTGTCATATCCAATCATAAAAATATCAGTCTTTGGCTGCCCACCGGTTCCTTTCAATAAAGATTCCAATTTGGAGGCACTCATATTCCTCCATGTAGTAGTTTCCAAAGCGACTATATCCCTGTTGTCATCGCCCCATGCATCTGGGTTTGATGATGGAATAAAGTTTGCCTGAGCTGTTGTTCCCAGATTGTTAAATCCGGCAAATTTCAGGATAGACCATTGGTTGTATCCGAAATTATTTTTATCGGTAAGCATCGTATTAAGGCTATTAGGGGGATTTCTTTGAGAAACCAGTCCGGGATTATAACCGTAAGTGTTATTGGTGTTACCTAATGTCATCAGACGCTTGCGCGGGATAAGCATATAAACAGTGGCGGTACACGATGCATCGTTCGATACGCTATTGGTGGTGATGGTGAATACCTTGTCGTTCAATCCGCGGGGGATGCCTGTGCCTTCCAGATATATATCCTGAGGATTGGAAGAAAGAACTGCCTGCCCCTTGAATGAGAAGCCATCTACCGTATTGGTTTCCAGAATAGCCACCGCACCAAAAGCGCTCGGTGGAATATTTCTGAGGGTCACTTTGATTCTGTTAGGTTCGCCTGTGACGCCGGGTGTGGAAGATAAAGGGACATCTTCGAAATATGCGCCTTGTACAACAGTAGCTCCGCACTCAATATCAAATTCAGGGCGTGCCGCTGTGGAACGGACATTCACTGCGAAATTACAATCCGGTCCGCTGCCGGTGGAACTTAATATAAACTGGTCCGGAGTATCGTCGGCAAGGTTGAGCAGGTCTGCACCTTGTGTATGGAGCTTGGGTTGTCCTGTACCCGGAATCGTTATGAAGAAAGTACCGGTAGCGTAGAAAGTACCTGACAGCTCAAAGAAATAACCATTGTCCCCCTGTGGATTTCCCGGTGCAAAGGTAGCGGAAATACTATATGAGCCTATGCGGGTTATCTCCACTTCAACTCTTATGTAATTCGATGAATTCAATGCTATACCATCTCCGTAATCGCCCCGTACTTCCAGTGTGCTGCAATGAAATTCGAACTGGGCGGGAGAGGCTTTTTGCTGGAAACAGTTCCATTTCTCACCATCCCACTGATTTAATCCCAGACAGAGTTCCTTATCATCGTCTTCCACCAGATTATAGACGATAAGTCCGGTATGGGTCTTGTCCAGTGTTGCTTTATTTGCGGCATAATCGGAACCAGGTCCGGATGCAGGATCGTCAGGATCAGCCAGAAACATCGGATAAAGTTCTTTTTTCTCCGAAAGAGTTACACGGGGCAATGCCAGACCTTTATACGCATTATGGGTACTGTCGGATACATTGTCCTTATCTTTCAATTGTAACAGAGCTCCTGAAATGGGTTGTTCTCCTGTCCCTATCGTTACCTGAGCATGTATTGTAGAACTCATGGCCAATATTGTCACCAGTAGTAATAGTATCTTAAATCTTATTCCTTTCCGGTGTTTTTGTTTAAAGTTTGCTTGCTTCATGCAGTTTAGTTTTTAGTTTATAAAAATAGATTACTCAATTGTCGGCTGTAATATTCATTAGTTTAGCTTTTCTGTTATAATCGCCTTCCTGTAAAAGTTTCAATACCCCATATTCCTGTCCGGTACTTTCCCAAGCGATGGACAGAAAAATAAGGGAGTGAAGACAAATTTTTTAAAGACAATAAGAAATTCCCTTTTCACGGGGTATTGAAACTTTTGCAGAGAATGGATGTGAATAATAGATTGAAAAAGAGTATGATGGGGTGCAAAAATACTCCCGTCCGTAAAGAAACGAACCTTATATTTGTTTTTATCTTCGGAAAATGATATATTATCACGCGTATGTAGTACGCCCGCAGGGATGATAATGTCGCTGATACGTGTGTATGTAGCTTCAATATTCCTTAAAAGTAAGGAATAAAGAAAAAATAATAATGGAAAAAATAAGGGTAGGGAATCAAGTGTGATTAGCTCTCTCTCTCTCTAACAAAATAAGGCTAATATCCAAATTTCCAGTAGAAAAAATGGTTTTTCTTATTGTAAAGAAATCATAGGAAAGCATTCTTAGCCACATGTTTTATATCGTTTATGTTATATGTTTTATTTATAATTAGTTGTCGGAATTATAATAAAATCGCTCAAAATTAGCATATTTTTTTCATATACAAGGCAATTCATGCGATATTTTTACATCGACCTACTCATATTCAACTACCGATTGGCATTATTTACCTTCTAATTATATTTCATTCTTCACTTGAAGTAGTCTCGGTAATTTCATTCAGATTGTTGAGTATTGTTTCTTTCAGCTTATCTTCGGGCAGGATAACATTGAAATGTTCCCAGAAGCTCTTATCATACCGGTATTTTGTATCCGATAGTATCTTGCGGGGCGATAAACGGTCTCTCCGGCTAAATCCTTTTACATTTTCGGTCTCTGTTTTGCAGTTCACCATCTCGAACCACAAATGTAGCGGTGCGCTAAACCACCGGTTCTTTTTCCTGACTTTGAATTTAAGATCGCCTCTCACATGACTTACATAATACTTGCCATCGTCGGCAGGACGATACGAAACAATGTATTTCACTTCCTGCAAAGTCAGCTTTATATTTGGAGCCAACCGTTCTATATACCAGTTGGTTGCTTTGTGTACATATTTGGGATTTACCTCGAAACGGGCTTCTACCAGCGCGTAATTTTCCGCGTCTATATACAGCTGCCCTTTAAATAGCGGCTCTTCTGTGTAGGGCAATTGTTCGAATGAAATAACATTCACCCGCCTGTTGTCAATCACGCTGATATCGGTATGCGTATATTGATATAGCGAACCGTTCCCGAAATTGAGGAAGTCGGGCGATTCTTTTATTATATCGAGCGTAAGGCTTGAATATACTCCCGATTTCATTTTGGTGAATAATGTATCTTCTGTTTGCCGGTTTACGATGCGGCGCATTTTTACCAGTTTGGTCTGGTCGCTGTTTACATTGCTTTTGTAGCCTGTCTTATATATCTGGATTACCGATTCGGTAAGGTCTATATTCTTGTTCTTATATTCGGTTCCTTCGCGGTAAAAGGTAGTCATATATACAGGTTTGGACGAATAGTTCTTTTCTGCCTGCTCTTCCATCTTTTGTAGTACGTCCAATGGATTTACCACCCGTATCACGATTTCCTGCAATGAAATTATTTTGGGGTCGAGCGATATTCTTACATGCTGATTTTCGAGTAAAGATGCCTCTATCTCCTGATTCTGATAGCCCACATGCGAAAATTTCACTATGGATTGCCGCAGCGAATCCGGTATCATAAGCTGAAACTCGCCATTCTGATTGGTGATTGTTCCTATAGAGGTGTAATTGATGCTGGCCGAAGCATAAATAACCGGTTCGTCGGTTATACGGTCGTATAATATGCCGCTTATTTTCAGGTATTTGTTTTCGGCTGTGGTTTTGTCCTGTGCCGGATCTGTTAACTGTACCGTTTTTACCTGCTTCTCCTCATTGTCTTTTCTCAGCAGGATATGGTTGCCTACGATATTTATTCTTAGCTTGTCGTCTTCTGTAATGGCATAAATAGCTTCGCGCACGGTATAGTTGCCTTTTTTTACCTTCACTACTTTGTCGTTGTCTATTATCTGGCTGTCGTATATGAATAAATAGCCCGATTGGTCGGATACCTGTTTCAGCAACTGGTATATAGTTCCTTTGGTTTTCGATAATTTTACTTCGCGGTTGAGCACGCCTCCGTCCTCTGCCTGTGATGCTGTTATTATAAACAGGAATAATAACAAGGCAGAAAAACGATGAAATATATTTTCAACCGCTTTTTCCATATGTTTGGTATCAGATTAATCGTATTTCAGAACTTAAAGATATTATATATCACTGAAACCGGAATATTATTTGTAATAATTGCCATATGTTACTATTCACTGATCTCACATTGGAAGTGTACTAAAGATACCCGTCTTTGCCATTCTTCATTCTTAATTTTTCACTTCCTCTATCGTAATTACATTCCCCGATTGTGCATATTTCAGATTCAAAGCCAGACATATCAGTTCGGCCATTGTAGCCGGTGTATTATCAGAGAATGTCACGGTGAGCAATCTGTCCCCGAGCCGGGGTGAAACGCTTAATTTAGTCGATTCCGAATTCATATTTATGATACGGATAACGTCTGCCAGCCGTTCGTCCTTGAAGTGGATCTGTTTCAGATAACTGTTGAATTTCTCATTGTCGGAAGATATTGTTTTTTGCAGGTTATCCGATTCCAGCAATACTGTTTCGCCCGCTTTTACATGAGTGCTTTGTCCGCTTTGCCTGAGTGTCACTTTCACTTCCCCGTGCTTTACCGATAGAGAAAACGAATCTTTGTTTTTGCTTACCACGTTGAATGCAGTACCCAGTACCTCTATGCGCGCGTTTTCGGTTTCGATGAAGAACGGGCGTTCACGGTTCTTACTTATTTCGAAAAAGGCGTCTCCCTGCAACGATACCCTTCTGCGGTCTTTTTCGAAATGAACCGGATATTCGATAGATGTCTGTTGGTTGAGATAAACGACAGATCCGTCTTCGAGTGTAGTGACGAGGGTGGGCGCGTTTTCTTCGTTGTGCAGTATGTGCATTTCCTGACTGCCTGTATTCATATTGCGGATGACGAGCGCCGAAATGATACAGATGCATGCTACGGCTGCTATCATAGCCCATTTCATCCCTGTAGAATGTAATACGCCCCGTTTTGGACTGTTGTCCGCGGCAGGCAGTAATCCGTCTTCTTCGAAACGCTTATACAATGCGTTCCATGCATCGTCGGTCACTCTATCGTTTTTTACTTTTAAAGTCATATTATATGTGTATATTTTTCTATTTCCTGTCGTAGCAGCTGATATACTTTCGTCATCTCTGCCTCTATTGTTTTCACCGATACGGAAAGGGTTTCGGCTATTTCTTTATATTTTTTACCCTCCATTCGGTGCATCCTGAATATTCTCAGTCTGCGGTCGGGCAATTGTTTCAGGGTGCGGTTTATCACTTCTTCCAGTTCCTTGTATTCGAGTTGCTGATGAGGTGTCGCGTACTGTTCGTCTTTTTCTTTCGATAATACTCTTTCCCTGTACCGTTCCTGTACGGCGATGTGTTCGAGGTATTGCAGCGACTGGTTGCGTACTGCTCCATAGAGATAATTCTTTACCGATCGCAGGATTTGAATACTCTCCCTGTCTTTCCACCATACGTAGAACAGTTCCTGCACTATTTCCTCTGCTATGTCCTTGCGTCCGGTTATGCTTAATCCGTACAGGCAAAGAGGGGCATAGTATTGACGAAAGACCTCTTCGAAAGTCTTTATATCCCCCTCTTTTATCTTTTTCAGTACGAATAAGTCGTTAAGCATAATTATTTTGTTCAGTTCAGTATTTCAAAGTTAAGATAAAAACGAAGAACGAAAAGTGAAAAGTGAAAAATCGAAAACAAGAAATGCAAATTCTTCACTTTTCATTTTTCACTTCATTAATTCTGTTGTTTTCTCAACTTAGATACTGCGTTTTCCAATGATTCGGTAGGCTCTATGATATTATAATCTTCCCAGAAATTAGGGTCGTAGAAATTCTGAACCTTATCCGATAACACCTGATTTTGTCCGAATGATTGTTTAAACGGGATTTTGTTTATCTTCCCGCTTTTGCGGTCGGTCACCACCATTTCGGATACAATAGTATAGCCGGTAGAGAACAGGCGGCGTTTCAGGTCGCATTTAAACTTCACTTCGCTCCATACATAGTTCAGGTAACTTTTGCCGTCTTGTTGCTTGTAAGTCACCAGAAACGATACTTCTTCAGGTTTGAAATGCATCTTGAACGGTTTTTTTCTCAATATTGCCTGTGTGGCCTTATTCCTGTCGTCCATGCTGAGGCTGAATTCGGCACGGGAGAAAGTCAGGCTTTGCTTGTCTATATACAGCTTACCGAAATGCAGCGCATATGGAAGTACGACCTGTGGCCTGAAACTAACCACGTAATGAGGACGTTCGTCTATCATAACCGATTCTTCCATATTGTATCTGTACATACCCAGTGTATTTATGTCCAGAAACAATTCGGGATTCTTTACAACGTCCATGAATGTAGAAAGATTCGGCCCTCCCTGAAACTTTACAATCAGCGTGTCGTTCGGTTTCGGGCTTATCAGTTTGCGCCCTTTGTAGACCTGTACCCTGTCACCTGCGATGTCTTGAGTGTAAGGTGTCTTGTATATGTCCAGTATGGCTTCTGATATATTTATGTAATTGCGTCTCTTTTTTATTGTTTCGCGATAGAATCCTGTAAGCATATTCACTTCGGAGCTGTTGTTATCCCCGATTTTGCGTATGGCTTCTTCTACCAGCTTTTGTCCGTCCACAGGCTGTACTATAACGTCTTTCAGCAGGTTTACGTTAGGAATGAGGTATATGGTTACCTCGTGTCCTATATCTTCCTGATTGATAGTGTACTTCATGTTACGATACCCGATGTGCGATATTTCCAGAGTTTTAGCTTCCAGCGCATTGTTGAGTTTGATAGAGAATACCCCGTCGGTGTTGGTTATGGTACCGATATTGGTTCCCGGAACGGAAATGCTGACGTATTCGAGCTTCTTGTTCGAGTTCTTGTCCTTCACTACACCATTTATAGTAATGTAGTTTGCCGACATATTCTGTGCCTGTAACGGAATGCATGCGACGGATATGAGAACGGCAAGGATCAGTTGTGCGGTTTTTGAGTATATTGCTTTCATAACAGTATTGATTAAATGATGAATATTAACCGGTTTCTACTTATATGATTGGTGAAACGATAAAAACCCTAGAAAAAATTGGAATAAAATCCTTACTTGTTGAAAACTGCCAACCGTTTTTCTTGAGAAAAGTTTCTATTTATTGTAACTTTACAGATTGTGAAAAAGCAGAAGATATATGAATAATTTTGTACACTTACATGTCCACTCCCAATATTCCATGTTGGATGGACAGGCCAGCATACCAAATCTTGTGGATAAAGCCATTGCCGACGGAATGAAGGCGATAGCCCTTACCGACCATGGAGCCATGTTTGGGGTAAAGGAATTTTTCAATTATGTGAAAAAGAAAAACGGTAAATACGACAGTGCCATCAAGGAACTGAAAGCCCGGATAAAAGACCTGGAAAAAGACCCGGAAGGGGACAACGGAGAACAGATAGGCGAGCTGAAAATAAAGATACAACAAGAGGAGGCCAAGAAGTTCAAACCGATTATCGGCTGTGAATGCTATGTCGCCCGTCGCCACAGGACACTGAAAGAAGGTAAACCCGATATGAGCGGCTGGCACCTTGTGGTACTGGCCAAAAATCTGCAAGGATATAAAAACCTTATCAAGATGGTGTCGCATAGCTGGACAGAAGGCTATTACATGCGTCCGCGTATAGATAAGGAACTGCTCGAAAAATACCATGAGGGGCTTATCGTTTCCACCGCCTGTCTGGGAGGTGAAATACCTAAAAAGATACAGGCGGGTGACGTGGAAGAAACAGAAAAAGCCCTGCAATGGTTTAAGAATCTTTTCGGGGAAGATTTTTATCTCGAACTACAGCGCCATAAGACCAACCGCCCTGACGCCAATATCGAAGCCTATCCTTTGCAGCAAAAGGTAAATGCCGAATTGCTGAAACTGGGGGAGAAATTCGGCGTAAAAGTGATTGCCACCAACGATGTTCACTTTGTAGAAGAAGAGGATGCCGACGCGCACGACCGCCTTATCTGTCTGAGTACAGGAAAGGATTTCGACGATCCTAAGCGGATGCGTTATACCAAACAGGAATGGTTGAAAACGACGGCGGAAATGAACCAGATATTCTCCGACCATCCCGAAGTATTGGAAAATACGTTGGAGATTGCCGATAAGGTGCAATTCTATTCCATCGATTCAGATGCTCTGATGCCGTTCTTTACCATCGATGTGTCTTTTGGTACGGAAGAGGGATATAAGATAATGTACAGTGAAGAAGACCTTATACTCGAATTCGGTGAGAAGGCATATAAGCGTCTCGGTGGATATGACAAAGTAATCCGTATCAAGCTGGAATCGGACTATCTGAAACATCTTACAATGATAGGAGCCGACAAGCGCTATGGGAGAGACAGGGACGCCGAAACCGTAGAACGGCTCGACTTTGAGCTGGATGTAATGAAAACGATGGGATTTCCCGGTTATTTCCTTATTGTACAGGATTTTATAGCCGCCGCTCGCGAAATGGGTGTGGCCGTAGGCCCCGGACGAGGTTCCGCTGCCGGTTCTGCCGTGGCTTATTGTTTGGGAATTACAGATATAGACCCTATAAAGTACGACTTGCTGTTTGAGCGTTTTCTTAATCCCGACCGTATATCCATGCCCGATATTGATATCGACTTCGATGATGACGGACGTGGAAAGGTCTTGAAATGGGTAACGGAAAAATACGGACAGGAGCGTGTTGCACATATTATTACCTATGGTACTATGGCTACTAAGTCGGCGATAAAAGACGTTGCCCGTGTACAGAAATTACCCTTGTCGGAGTCTAACAGGCTGGCAAAGTTTGTTCCCGACCGTATCCCCGATAAGAAAAAAGTGACGCTGCGCGATGCCATAGAATATGTTCCAGAACTGAAAGAGGCGGCGAACAGCCACGATCCTGTGATGCGCGATACGCTCAAATACGCGCAGATGCTTGAAGGTAATGTGCGTAATACCGGGGTGCATGCCTGCGGTATCATCATCGGACAGCAGGATATATCCGACATTGTGCCTGTGAGTACGGCTGAGGATAAGGAAACAGGCGAAAATATACTCGTTACCCAGTACGAAGGTACGGTGATTGAGGAGACGGGACTTATCAAGATGGACTTTCTGGGATTGAAAACACTCTCTATCATCAAAGAGGCCATTGAAAACATAAAACATACGACAGGTGAGACTATCAATATAGATACCATATCGCTCGAAGACCCTAAAACATACGAACTGTACAGCCAGGGAAAAACGACAGGCACATTCCAGTTTGAATCTGCCGGTATGCAGAAATACCTCAAAGAGTTGCAGCCGAGTAAGTTTGAAGACCTGATAGCGATGAATGCACTCTATCGCCCCGGCCCGATGGACTATATCCCTTCGTTTATTGCCCGTAAACACGGGCGGGAAGAGATATCCTACGATATCCCGGTTATGGAACGTTATTTGAACGATACTTATGGTATTACCGTATATCAGGAACAGGTCATGCTCTTGTCGCGTTTGCTTGCCGACTTTACCCGTGGCCAGTCCGACGAGTTGCGTAAGGCAATGGGTAAGAAGCTCATCGATAAGATGAACGCCCTGAAAGAGAAATTCATTGCCGGTGGTACTAAAAACGGGCATGATAAGAAAACGCTGGATAAAATATGGGCCGACTGGGAAAAATTCGCGTCATACGCGTTCAATAAATCCCATGCTACCTGTTACTCATGGGTTGCTTACCAGACAGCATGGCTGAAAGCCAATTATCCGTCGGAATATATGGCTGCGGTGCTTTCGCGAAATTTGTCCAACATCACTGAAATCACGAAATTCATGGACGAATGTAAGGCGATGAATATGAACGTGCTCGGGCCGGATGTAAACGAGTCGTTCCTCAAATTCTCGGTAAATCAGGAAGGAGATATCCGTTTTGGGCTTGCAGCCGTGAAGGGAGTGGGAGAGGGTGCCGTAATGAACATCATAGAGGAACGCCAAAATAATGGTCCGTTCAAAGATATATTCAACTTCGTAGAACGTGTCAACCTGAGTTCGTGTAACCGTAAGAATATAGAATCTTTGGCGTTGGCCGGCGCTTTCGATAATTTTCCGGAAGTAAGCCGCGAACAGTTTTTCGGGGTTAATGGTAAAGGAGAACAGTTTATAGATATGCTTATCCGTTATGGTAATAAGTACCAATTGGATAAAAACACAGCAGCCAATTCGCTGTTTGGAGGAGATACGTCATTCGATATAGCGCATCCTGAAATACCAAAGGTGGAAAAATGGTCGGATCTGGAACGCCTGAATAAAGAACGTGAATTGATAGGGATATATCTTTCAGCGCATCCACTCGATGAATATAAGATAGTGCTCAATTATGTATGTAATGTGAGCATGTCGGAAATTGAAGATAAGGATGCTCTGAAAAATAAAGAGGTGACTTTGGGCGGATTGGTATCAGCGGTAAGGGAAGGAATTACCAAGAACGGTAAGCCGTTTATGATTATTCGTATCGAGGATTTCACGGGAAGCGGCGAACTGCCATTATTTGGCGACGACTATATCAACTTTGGCAAATACGGGCGTCCGGGATTATATGTATATATAAAAGGACGGGTACAGCCACGAAAATTTGACCAGACCCAGTTTGAGTTTAAAATATTTTCGATACAATTATTGCCGGATGTAAAAGACCGCCTTATAGAGAAAATAACGATTACTTTACCTCTGCATGATATGAATACGCAGATGGTGGAAGAACTGTCTACTTTAACAAAAAACAATCCCGGCAATTCTTTGTTATACTTTCAGGTAGTTGATGGTGAACGGAATATGAAAGTAGATTTGTTTTCAAGAAATTTTAAAATAAATGTTAAGCAGGAACTTATTGATTATCTGGTAGAAAACGAAAATATTGTATTTAAAGTAAATTGAAATTTTTATATTTTAAATAGATTAATTACCTTTGCAGAACAAAATCTAAAAATAGATACTATAAATATTATAAATAAACGGATAAATAAAAACTATGGCTTTAGAGATTACAGACGCAGGGTTTGAGGATGTGTTGAAATCGGACAAACCTCTGGTAATAGATTTTTGGGCGGAATGGTGTGGCCCTTGCCGCATGGTCGGTCCTATAGTAGAAGAATTGGCTGCTGAATATGCCGGTAAAGTAACTATTGGTAAAGTAGATGTGGATAATAATGATGACATTACGTCTAAGTATGGTATCCGCAACATTCCTACAATCCTGTTCATCAAAAACGGAGAAGTAGTGGACAAACAAGTAGGCGCAGCCCAGAAAGCCGTACTGGTAGAGAAAATAGAGAATATGCTGAAATAAAGTTCCCCAATATTGATAAAAAAGCTTGTCAGATTAGACAGGCTTTTTTTGTGGGCTTTCACTTCCGGGGATTAGTCCCGGTTGAACTAATCGTTCTACCTTCTGTTATAATATAATGAATGATTTAATGTAATTTCGGGATGGAAGTATATTTGATTCTTTTGTATGTTAGTATAGCCCTGTTTATCGCCAGCATTGTACTGTGGTATATTTCGGGCAGGTATATAAAAGAACATAAACCTGCCTTGTCCCGGAGGATGGTCTATATAGGTGGATTTATGTTCTCTTTTTCGATTCTGGGGGCTTTGATAGCCTTGATAATCTGGTCTTCGAAGTAGCCCTGTTTGGGTATCTGCGGAGGATTATCTTATATACTGCACCTTACTCTCATCTCTTGGCTTGGCATCCGGCGACTCGTTTTTATAACCGGCAGCAATACCAAAAACAACTTCGTGTGTATCAGGCATATTTATTTCTTTCAGGAAATCTTTCGAATCGGGGTCGTTCAATATACCGGCCATATTGCCGATGGTACATGTCCCGATATTCATAGATTCGGCACTGAGGAGAATATTCTGTGCCAGTAGTCCGCAATCGACCGCGCTATAAGGATTACTCTTATCCCTGCCTACGATGATGAGGGTCGGCGCTCCGTGAAATACACTGAATCCCGGCTCTTGCGCGCGGGCCGCGCTTCCTTGCAGGTTTTTACCCTTGGCCTTTTCTACAAAGCTGTTGTTGATCCTGCTTAATAAATCGGCATTCTGTATCACCCTTACTTCCCACGATTGCCTGTTCAGTGCACTCGGTGCGTTTATGGCACATTTTACTATTGTATCCAGTTGCTCCGGTGTTATCTGTTCAGGTTTGTATGAGCGTATGCTTCTACGGCTCATAATGGCTTCTACCACAGCATTCTTTTGTTCCATATCGCTCGTTTTTTCTTTTGTTGGATTGTTGCAGGAGAGTAGCATCAGGGAGGCTATCGCTGCGATAAACATTTTCTTCATTTTCATTTACTATATATTATTTTCACCACTTCCGTTGTCTTATCCGTTATTTTGAACCGCTCATCGGAGCGATGTCCTATTATCCATACTATGTCATCGCCCGAACAAAGCAACCATGCCGCTTCCTTGTCGAACAGGCTGAACTTATTGTCGGAAAAATAATCGCTTACTTTCTTCTTTCCCTTCATACCGAAAGGCATAAACCAATCACCCTGCCTCCATTTGCGAAGGGTTAACGGATAAGCTAGTTTATCAGCGTCGATGTATATTATATCGGGATTCTTTTCTATGGAAAAATCCCCGTTTACCGGAGTACGCTCTATTTTCAGATGTATGGGGCGCGATAAGGTACTTTCATCTTCGTGGATATTATACCGTTCTATTTTGAGATTGTCCTTTTTCTTTAATATGAGGTATCCTCTATCCTTGAGCAGTTCATGCGTTTCCGAATAGAATATTTTACCCGACTGGCTTATGACGGATTCGAATATCTGCCGCACCGTAGCTGAATTGAACCCATACGGAGAAAGAAGCTCGAAGAGGATAGCTTCCGGCTCCAGATACTGAACCAACATGGATATATTTATCTTATTATCTGCAAATATATTGGCTTTCACCTGAGCCATATACATGTAATATATGTTTGCCACCTGCGTCAGATGTTCGGCTGTTTTGTTTACAGATTCTTTTACCGAGGGGTTTATAGCTTCCAGCACCGGGATTACATTCAGTCTTATCTTATTCCGGGCATACATATCTTCATTGTTGGTGCTATCATCTACGAACGACAATCGTCTGTCTTTCAGATATTCTACTATTTCGTCACGGCTCAGGCTTAATAATGGCCGGATAACATATCCGTTTACAGGAGCAATACCGGTAAGTCCCCGGATACCTGTTCCCCTGACAAGATTGAGAAGAATGGTCTCTACCGAGTCGTCGCGGTGGTGTGCTACGGCTATTTTGTCGGCCATATGGATAACTCTGAGTTGTTCGAACCAGTTGTAACGCAGTTCACGGGCAGCCATTTCTATCGATACGGAATTTATGGCGGCATAGGCTTCCGTGTCGAAATCGATACGCTCGTATTTCAGATTATACTTTTTGCAAAGCTCTTCTACAAAGAATGCGTCCCTGTTAGATTCCTCGCCCCGTAAGTGAAAATTACAATGGGCTACGACACATTCGAGGCCGAAGCTATGCAGAATATCGAGCAAAGCGACAGAATCCGCTCCTCCGCTGACACCTACGATTATTTTCTCTCCTCCGGCAAGTAATCCGTTGGCAACGATATACTGTTCTACTCTTGAAATATCCATGATTTAAATTTTCAGATACGAAAAGTAATATTTCTGTACTTTTTTAGATAGCAGTTGTATATTCAGCATGTCCGATGCTTCGGATATATCCCTGATAGTCCCGTCATTGTACAGGATATCTATACTATCATCAGCTTCATTATACATATTTGTATAAATAACGTCGGACGAATAGAAGAAAGATGCTTCGTATTCATTCACTCCGAGCTGTTCGGTATAAGCCGCAATATGTTTCTGTATCTGGTGCTCAGACAGCGGTTCGTTGGTTATTTCTATTTTAAACAGGTTCCTGTTTATCAGAGCCGCGCTAAGCGTGGACAATACCTTGTCTTCGTTTGCTGCCCATACCTTCAGTGCGCACCAGATGTCATTATCGTCCAGACCCGCGAAATGTTTCAATACTTCTTCGCGTTGCCTGTCAAAGAATACCCTACTTACATCATTCTCCAGGAAATACAGGAAGGCCGGAGACGCAAACAGCTTTATACCCTTATCGCTCAGTTCCTTTGCCCTTGTCAGTGTTTTTATCAGCATTTTCTCGGCTGCAACGGCCGTTTTATGCAGATATACCTGCCAGTACATCAGCCGGCGCGACATCAGGAAGTTTTCTATCGAATAAATACCTTTGGCCTCTACAACGAGGCGGTCGTTGCGTAGGTCAAGCATCTTGATAATACGGGCCGAACCTATATTTCCCTCGGTTACACCCGTAAAGAAACTGTCGCGGCGCAGGTAATCGAGACGGTCTACATCCAGTTGCCCGCTCACCAGTTGATGAAGGAATTTCTTTGGATATTCGTTCTTAAATATTGAAATACAGATATCTAGTTCGCCGTTCAGTTCTTCGTTCAGGTTCTCCATCAGCGCAAGAGAAAACTCCTCGTGGTGAATGCCGTTTGTCAGTGTATATTCCAGTACATGCGAGAAAGGCCCGTGCCCTACATCATGCAACAGTATGCAGGCTAATGCTCCGTTTGCTTCATCAGCGGTTATTTCGTGGCCTTTTATTCTCAGATTGTTTATTGCCTCGTCCATCAGGTACATAGCGCCTATGGAATGGTGCAATCGGGTGTGTTGCGCTCCCGGATACACAAAGGAGGCCAGTCCCAGTTGCTTGATACGGTTTAGCCGTTGCAGGAAAGGATGCTGTATAAGTCTGTAAAGAAAATTATTCGGGATGGTGATAAAACCGAATACGGGATCGTTGATTATTTTTTTCTTATTACTCATCAGTAACAGTGTATTTTAATATTTTAGAGATCAAAGATACAGAGAATTTAATTAATCAAGGTTTAATAACAAGTTTCTCTGGGGTAAACACACGAAAATTGGTAACGTTTCAGTTAACTGTATTTTCTCGCAGAGACGCTAAGGTGGAAAGTTTGACTCATAATTATCGCTACATTTACGTTTATTAACTATATTTGGTTAAAATATGACACTTCTGACATATTTTCCACTATTTCCCATCTGTTATTTTTGCATTTGTTAACTATATATAGTTAAAAGGTAACAAAGGTAACAGAAATCAATGTGCCGATTAATCAATGTGCCGATGTGCCAGTGTTTTTAACGAAAAATGAAAAACGAAGAACGAAAAGTGAAGAATGGATAACAAAAAATACTTTTAAACGAAGAATGTTTTTCACTTATCACTTTTAGTTTAAAACATTGGCTAATATGCTAATTTACAAATATGCTAATCAATCTTTCAAAGAACTATAAGCTAGCAGCTAATGGCTAATAGCTTCTTACTACACAGATAAACTTTTTCAAAAAGATTAAATTTCAGGTTGCCCTAAAGTTTCTCTTGATAGAAGCCGGGGGTTATCTTTTTGGCCGGAGATAACGTGTGTGTGGGACGAAGTACAATCAACGGCATCATAGTAATGAATATTTTATATTATTTTTTTATTAATGTACAAAAGAATATAAAAAAACGGAGATATTGAGTAAATAGTTTTTATGAATTATCGAATATGTTATCTTTGTAATGAAGATCGAGGACAATTAGATGCGAACAATTATGAAGAAACTACTACTCAGGATTCAGCGAATACTGGGTTTTAAGAAGACTGACAGAGATACTGTTATAAAGGAATACTTAGAAAAAAAGAGATAATTTCCAAAAGCGTCAAATTCTTTATTAAATTTGTCGCAAAAATATTTTTATGGAAATTTTTGAAACTTTTCTTATGCCAAGTGCGTGGATAGCTTTACTCACATTGGCTTTTCTTGAAATAGTATTAGGAATAGACAATATCGTATTTTTGTCTATCATATCGTCTAAATTACCCCAAAAGGAACAGCCCAAAGCCCGTACCATAGGCTTACTGCTGGCTATGCTGTTTCGTATCCTCTTATTATTTTGTATATCCTGGCTGATGAAGCTTACCAAACCGATATTTTCATTCGATACGGCATGGTTTGATGGCTCTGTTTCCGGTCAGAGTATTATAATCGGGGTCGGAGGACTCTTTCTCCTGTATAAAAGTGTTACCGAAATTCATCACAAACTGGAAGGGGAGAGCGATGCTGTTCAGGGGAGGTCAAAATCCGGTTTTGTAGGTGTTATTGTCCAGATTGTAGCACTCGATATTGTCTTTTCATTCGATAGTGTCCTAACTGCCGTCGGATTGGTCAGTTTCAGCGAATTCGGATATGTAGGAGCCATGACCATAATGGTTACAGCAGTTGTGGCAGCTGTTATGATTATGCTTTTATTTTCCGGTCCGGTAAGTAAATTTGTAAACGAACATCCTACAATACAGATGCTTGGCCTTTCGTTCCTGATTCTCATAGGAGTGATGTTACTGGTAGAATCGGCACATTTGTCGCAGATTTCAATATTCGATACAACTGTGGGAGAGATACCGAAAGGATACATATACTTTGCCATTGCGTTTTCTTTGCTTGTCGAATTTCTGAATATGAAGTTAAGGAAGAAGTCTACCCCGGTAAAACTAAAAGATTCGGAATTGATAGAAGAATAGTTCTTTAATTAGCAGATTGGTAAATGACACAAGCAACCTGTAATATCTGAATTTACCAATCTGCTAATTTACTAATAAGCCAATTCACAATAAAAGAACATCCGATTCGTTAAATAGGTAATTAATAAAAAGACCGACACTTATTCTATGAAGAGATTTATACTTACATCCCTTATCGGCATATTATCGGCCGGATTTACTTTATATGCTCAAACGAAGCAGCTTATCCAAATCAATTCGGTGAAAACGAAAGAGATAATAGATCTCAAGTATAATAATAAAAAACAGCTTACCTATTTTGTTGAAAAGGGTGTTGCTACTTTTCGTGAATTCACTTTTAAATATGACAAGATTACTGACTTGCTCTCGGGGTGCATAATGAATCAAGACAGAGGAGAGTTGATCACTAATTCCAGATATACTTACAATGATGGTTATATTGCTGAAGAGGTGACAAGCTCGGGTAAACAGGTAAAAGAGAAAAAAGTAACAGACCTCCTGCAAATTCATATAGACAATAAAGGACGGCTTACCAAAACCGTGTTTGAAGACGGTAAGCCCTGGGAAGAATTTGTATACGACGAAAATAATAATCTGGTTACATACACACAACATGCAGCAACTAATGAAGGAAGTAAGGTCACCATCTTTAAATTCAACAATGACAAATCCGCTTTTCTCAATATCGAGAGTATCCCTGCATGGTTTTGGGCATGGCATGTAAATAGTATGAGATGGTGCGGAGATTTTATCGGTAAAAATAATCCTAACGAATTTACAACCGAAGACCCCAGGTATGGTACAGATACTATTGAAGTTACATACGAATACGATACGGATGGGTATCCGGTGAAACAGTTTTATGACGGGGAGTTAGTCCGGGAGATGATATATAAAGATTAAGAAAGACTAAATAAGAAGTGGCTGTCTCAATAGTATTTTGCGCTAGCAAAGTATTACTTCCTATTGAGACAGCCACTTCTTATATTCCTTTATATCATTAAAATTTTACCCAAACAGATAATGTACCTCCTTCTACAAGAAAATTACCGTTACCTTCATTATCTATTGTTATTTTCTTCTGCACATTGCCGGTAAGATCGCGCCAAACTTCACCTTTACGGTTTACCCCCACATTCATGACCTTATTGCCGTCAATATTATTCGACATCAGAAATGCAAGTCCCGATCCGGCATGATCTTTGTCTCCCATGCGCACAAAACCTACCGTAGAGGGGTGATCGAAGTAATCTTTTTGCTCGCCATAAGCATATTTCCTCCGGGTATTCAGTAATAAATCTATGATTGGTTGGTATAGGGGCTTTCCCCCGTTTATGCCATAATAATCACCATAAAAAATGCAAGGATATCCTTTCTCCATTAGTAGGATCAGGGCGTAAGCCGAAGGTTTGAACCAGTCTTCTATTTCCGATTCCAGAGAGCTACCCAGTTGCGAGTCGTGGTTATCCACGAATGTGACTGCATAGTCGGGATGATGCAAAACAAGAGTATCATCCAGAATTCTTCGTAAATCGTAATCTTTGCCAAACTTCGAAGCCTTATACATATTGTAATGTAGGGGCACATCGAATAAATCGGTTGTTTTTTCTACTGCGGCAAGATATTTCTCTAATGTTGCCAGATCTCCATTCCAATACTCGGCGACTGAATAGAATTCGTTGCCCCTTTCAGCCCTTACAGTCTCCAGGAATTGTTTGACAAACTTGTCCTCCATATGTTTCACAGCATCGAGACGCATGCCATCCAAATTCAATTCGTTGGAAACCCATATGCCCCAACGGTTCAGTTCTTTTATTACTTCCGGATGGTCGAGATCCAAATCGTTGCAAAGTAAAAAATCGTAATTTCCGTTTTCATCATCTACCCCCTCGCTCCAATATTTGTTTTCTCCGAGTATACGAAAGATTCCGCTTTTTTTCTGGGCATCATCAAATCCGACACCGGAAAAGTGATACCAGTGCCATTTAAAGTCGGAATATTTATTTCCCCGTCCTTTAAATAAATAGCCAGTCCATGCCTGAATCTCTATTTCGTCGCTAATATCCTTGTTTCTCTCTTTAGGATCGACCTCTTTTACCTTAAATTTCTCGGTATAGTCACCTTCGGCTTTATGATTCATTACAGTATCGAGATATACTGATATTTTATTTTTATGTAATTCGCCGATCGTTTCTATCAATTCATCTTTTGTACCATATTTCGTCCTTACGGTACTATTCTGATCAAATTCTCCGAGGTCGAACAGGTCGTATGTTGCATAGCCTTCATCTTGTTGTTCGTCTGCCTTATATGCCGGAGGAATCCATACTGCCGTTATACCTGTTTGATGCAGATGTACTGCATCTTTTTTCAGTTGTTTCCATAAATTTCCGTCATTGGGGAGGTTCCACTCAAAGTATTGCATCATTACACCATTTTTCATAACCAGCAGTGTTTACTTTTTGTTTGTGATTTTATGTTTGTTTCCCACTTTGGGAGAATGTCTGACAAAAATTAAAATTCAGCCTTTGGTTTTCTTAGACTAAAAGTACAAAGAAAACGCTTATAGATTTCTTTTTGTTTAACAAATTATGCAGTGCCGTGCATATGCATGATATTGTAGTCCTTATATGGCAATGCGAGTCAATTGTTGAGGTAAAATCTGTAGTTACAGGACTTCGTTAACTAAAAAAATAGCCTCAGAAAATCCTGAGGCTATTTTTTTAAATAAAAGCTGATTAATCATATTCGTTCCATGCCTTGATTTCTATCTCATCTACATTCATTTTACAGAATGCCTGGATGAAAGCCGATGCAAGGCGGGAGTTTGTAAGCAGAGGCACATTGTAGTCGATAGATGCCCTGCGGATTTTATATCCGTTATCCAACTCATTTGTCGTGAAGTTTTTAGGGATATTCACCACAAGGTCTATCTTCTTATTCTGGATCATTTCCAGTGCACTTGGTTTCTGGTCTTCATTCGGCCAGAATACCTGAGTAGCAGGAACTCCGTTATCTACAAGAAACTTTTGAGAACCTCCGGTTGCATACAGTTCGTATCCTTTCTGATGTAGCAAGCGTGCAGCTTGTAGCAACTCCACTTTCGATTTGGCAGGTCCGGTAGAGAACAGTACCGTTTTTTTAGGTACACGGTAACCGACCGACAACATCGACTTGAGCATGGCATCATAGAAGTTATCCCCGATACATCCCACCTCTCCGGTAGAAGCCATATCCACACCCAGTACAGG
The DNA here is from genome assembly GCF_002482385.1 of Dysgonomonas sp. UBA7710. GTDB lineage: Bacteria > Bacteroidota > Bacteroidia > Bacteroidales > Dysgonomonadaceae > Dysgonomonas. The sequence continues at coordinate 24,673 of NZ_DLFW01000016.1, forward strand.
GTCAGCTTTCTGCAAGCGGGAGAATGAGAACTGCGATGCTTTGATACCTACATAGTCGAGGTCGAAATCGTTCTTGTTGGGTTTCTCTACATTTTTGCCCAGCATTACCTGGGTGGCCAGGTCGATAAAGTTTATTTTCAATACTTTAGACACGAATGGGAATGAACGGGAAGCCCGCAGGTTACATTCGATCACTTTGATGTCGTTGTCTTTTGCAAGGAACTGCATATTGAAAGGCCCCGAGATCTGCAGCTCTTCGGCTACTTTCCGTGCTACTTTCTTGATCCGTCTTACAGTCTCTATATATAAACGTTGAGCAGGGAACTGTATTGTTGCATCTCCTGAGTGAACTCCGGCAAATTCAACGTGTTCAGAAATAGCATACATGACTATTTCACCTTTGTTTGCCACAGCATCTATTTCTATCTCTTTGGCATTTTCGATAAACTCGCTGACTACAACTGGATGCTTTTTGGAGACTTCGGCAGCCAGTCCGAGGAAGTTTTCAAGTTCCTGATCGTTAGAGCATACATTCATTGCTGCACCCGAGAGTACATAAGAAGGGCGAATGAGTACCGGATAGCCTACCTCGGCTACAAAGCCTTTGATATCATCGAGCGAACTCAATTCTTTCCATCGTGGCTGATCTACTCCGATGCGGTCGAGCATGCTGGAAAACTTGTGACGGTCTTCGGCATTGTCAATGCTCTTGGCAGTTGTGCCGAGTATGTTAACCTTAGCCGCATCTAGTCGCATAGCCAGATTGTTTGGTATTTGTCCGCCCACCGAAAGGATTACTCCGTGCGGGTTTTCCAGTTCTATAATGTCCATCACGCGCTCGTAAGTGAGTTCATCGAAGTAAAGACGGTCACACATATCGTAGTCGGTAGATACCGTTTCGGGGTTGTAATTTATCATTACCGAGCGGTAACCCTCCTTGCGGATGGTTTGCAGGGCATTAACCGAACACCAGTCGAACTCTACAGACGAGCCGATACGGTATGCTCCCGATCCGAGAACGATCACTGATTTGTGGTCGCCCAGATATTTCACATCGTTGGCCTTGCCATTGTATGTGATGTAGAGGTAGTTGGTCTGAGCCGGATATTCGGCAGCAAGTGTATCTATCTGTTTCACACACGGTATGATTCCGTTTTCCTTGCGGATACGGCGTACATCGTGTGCTATTGTTTCTACAAGGCTTGGCTCTTTGCATACTATCTTCGCTATCTGGAAGTCAGAGAATCCCATTTGCTTGGCAGAGCGAAGAAGGTCGAGTGGGAGAGACTGTATATCGTCGAATTTTTCCAGTTCTTTAGAACATTTAAAAATATATTGCAGTTTTTGTAAGAACCAAAGGTCTATTTTAGTGAGGTCGTGTATCTGCTCTATGGTGTATCCTCTTTTCAGGGCTTCTTCGATACAGAATATGCGCTTATCGGTAGGATTTTTCAGGGCATCGTCCAGATTGTCGATTTCCAGAGGCTTGTTGGCAGCGAATCCGTGCATACCGATGTTAATCATACGAAGTCCTTTTTGTATGGCTTCTTCGAATGTACGGCCGATAGCCATAATCTCACCAACGGACTTCATGCTCGATCCTATCTCTTTCGATACGCCGTGGAATTTACCCAAGTCCCAGCGAGGAATTTTTACCACTACATAGTCGAGTGCAGGTTCGAAGAAAGCGCAGGTAGATTTGGTTACCGAGTTTTTCAGTTCGAATAGTCCATAACCCAGTCCCAGTTTAGCCGCTACAAAAGCCAGCGGATAACCTGTTGCCTTAGAAGCCAGTGCCGATGAACGGCTCAGGCGGGCGTTTACCTCGATCACACGGTAGTCTTCCGATTCGGGGTCGAAGGCATATTGTACGTTACATTCGCCCACGATACCTATATGTTTCACAATACGTATAGACAGTTCGCGCAGCTTATGATATTCGGAATTGGTCAGTGTTTGCGATGGCGCTACTACGATACTTTCACCGGTATGGATGCCCAGCGGGTCGAAGTTTTCCATATTACACACTGTCATACAGTTGTCATACTTGTCGCGGACAACTTCGTATTCCACTTCTTTCCATCCTTTCAGCGATTTTTCTACCAGAAGCTGAGATGAATATGCAAGCGCTTTTTCGGCCAGTACCCGCAATTCCTGCTCATTGTCGCAAAATCCCGAACCGAGTCCGCCAAGTGCGTATGCCGCACGTACGATGATAGGATAACCCAGTTCCGCCGCTGCTTTTACGGCATCTTCTATCGAGCCTACCGCATGGCTTTTGATGGTCTTTACATCTATCTGGTCGAGTTTCTTCACAAAGAGGTCACGGTCTTCGGTATCCATAATGGCTTGTACAGGTGTTCCCAGTACGCGAACATTATATTTTTCCAGAATGCCACCTTCGTAGAGTTGTACACCGCAGTTGAGGGCAGTTTGCCCACCGAAGGCCAGAAGTATACCTTCCGGCTTTTCTTTTTGGATTACCTTTTCTACAAAGTATGGGGTAATAGGTAAGAAGTATATCTTATCGGCACTACCTTCCGAGGTTTGTACCGTTGCAATATTAGGGTTGATAAGTACAGTTTCTATGCCCTCCTCTTTCAGTGCTTTCAGTGCTTGCGAGCCTGAGTAATCAAACTCACCCGCCTCACCGATTTTGAGCGCTCCCGAACCAAGGACTAATACTTTTTTTATGTCTATATCCATTTGTTTAATTGGTTACAAGTTAAATGATTTGGAAATTAGCATATTAGCATATTTGAAAATAAAAAGACAGTCCATTTGCTAATATTCGAATCTGCTAATTGTTATAATTTCTCCACAAACATATCGAACAAGAATGACGTATCTGTCGGACCGCTGGCTGCTTCGGGGTGAAACTGGGCAGAGAAGAACGGTTTGGTCTTGTGTTTGATACCTTCGTTTGTTCCGTCATTCAGATTTATGAACAATGGTTCCCAATCTGATCCCAGAGAGGCATTCGCTACCGCAAAACCGTGATTTTGCGATGTGATGAAGCATTTGGTAGAGTCTACCATTTTTACGGGCTGGTTGTGGCTACGGTGGCCGTATTTCAGTTTGTAAATGGTTGCGCCTCCTGCTTTTGACAATAGCTGGTTTCCCATGCATATACCGCAGATAGGTTTATTTCCTTCCATTGCTTTGCGGATATTCTTAACAGTCTCTTCGCAGAAGTCGGGATTTCCGGGGCCGTTAGAGATAAAAAGCCCGTCCCATTCCAGTTGGTTGAAGTCGTAATCCCAGGGCACGCGTATAAGTGTTACATTACGTTTCACCAGACAGCGGATTATATTATGTTTTACTCCGCAATCTACCAGTACTACTTTCTTCTGTCCGTTACCATATGTAATCACTTCTTTACAACTGGCTATGGCTACCTGGTTTTCGATATTCGGGTCGTAGAAATCTATTTCGTCAGCTCCGCTGAAAACGATTTTGCCTTTCATCGAACCTTTTTCGCGTAATATCTTCGTCAGTTCGCGTGTGTCTATGCCGTAAATACCCGGCACATCATTCTCCTTGAGCCATTCACCAAGGCTTTTCTTAGCATTCCAGTGAGAGTATTCGTGTGAATAATCTGAAATGATGAGTCCGTTCACTTGTATTTTTTCCGATTCGTAAAAGTCGGAAATACCGTTTGTGAAAGTGTTGTCAGGAACGCCGTAGTTTCCTACAAGCGGGAAGGTTACAACAAGTATTTGTCCCAGGTAAGAAGGGTCGGTAAGACTCTCCGGATAACCTACCATAGCTGTATTGAATACAACTTCTCCGGCAATGGCTTTTTCCGAGCCGAAAGACCGTCCTTCGAAAACTGTTCCGTCGTCAAGAATTAGTTGAACTGGTTTGTCTGAATACATCTTTTTGTTTAGAATATAATTGTGACTAAAAACTGATTTATAAGATAAAAAAAAAGGAACGTGATATTTGGTATATCTGTTCCTTTAGCTTGTATAATAATGTTGTATCTTTTTCTTTTTCATTTTTTCAAATATCCGATAAAACTCATGTGAATATCTGAAGCACAAAGATAGGAATAAATTATGATATCCTTCCGATTGTTTGATATTATTTTAATTATATATACATTTTTTTTAAGAATGTTTTTTAATAACATATTTAAACGTTCAATTTGCAACGCAAGTAATTCTGAAAATTGTACAGAATGGAAAAAAGATTTATATTTACAAATAAAAACTATACAACTATCAGATTGATTTTATGAAGAAAGTTTTTGTGAGCGGGTGTTATGATATGCTTCATAGTGGACATGTCGCATTTTTCGAAGAAGCTGCCACATATGGAGAGCTATATGTAGGTATAGGTTCGGATAAGACTGTGAATGATCTTAAGGCACGAAAAACCGTCAATAATGAACAAGAACGCCTGTATATGGTTAGTTCCCTCAAATCGGTAAAAGAGGCATGGGTGAACAGCGGCTCAGGGCTTATTGATTTTCTGGAAGAAATTAAACGGCTGAAACCGGATATATTTTTCGTCAACAGCGACGGGCATAGTTCCCTGAAGGAGCAATTGTGTAAAGATCTGGGTATAGAATATGTTGTAAGTAAGCGTGTTCCTCATGAAAATTTACCGGTTCGTTCTACTACGGCCCTACGGGAAGAATGCCGTATCCCATATCGTATCGATCTGGCGGGCGGATGGCTGGATCAGCCTAATGTAAGCAGCCTTTATCCGGGACCGGTATTGACTATATCCATAGAACCCGACTATGAGTTTAACGATCGTAGTGGCATGTCTACCAGTTCCCGAAAAAAAGCGATCGAACTTTGGCAAGTGGATATTCCGGCAGGAAACAAACAAAAACTGGCACGGACGCTTTTCTGTTTTGAGAATCCTCCGGGTACAAAGTATGTAAGCGGATCGCAGGATTCATTGGGGATTGTTATGCCGGGACTCAACAGATTGCATTATACGGGGGATTTCTGGCCGTCGGAAATAGAAAGTATATTGGATGATGCAATACTTAGTTGGCTCGAAAAACATTTGTGGCTGGTACCCTTATATCCGCGCCATGGCGATTATGATGTGCTATCGGAGACCAATATAACAGTAGAAAGTGCGAAAAAACTGAGTGCTGCTGCTCTCTCGGCATGGGATGCAATAAAAACAAAAGATATCCGGAAATTCGGAAAGGCAGTAAAGGACAGCTTCGATGCTCAGATACTCATGTATCCGCATATGGTAAACAGTGATATATTCAAAGTATTGGATAAGTATAAAGATAAGGCTTTGGGTTGGAAACTTAGTGGAGCAGGAGGTGGAGGTTATCTTATATTTATTAGTGAAATGCCGATAGAGAATGCGATTCAGATACGTATACGCCGTGGGGATAATTTTTGATAGGGAATAAATTCTGAGAAATTAAGAAGTTGTTTGATTTATATTCCTGTCTGTTTTGAACTCCGCTTCGCTCTGTCGAACGATGTTTCATGTATGTCTAGCGGGCTAAACCAATATAAAAAGGGAGTGTACGGCTCCCTTTCGTATTATCATATATTTGTCTTCTTTTCGATCCTTTCCGGTTTCCTTAATCTGTAAATAAAACAATGATGGTTGTTTTTTTGTTTTTATATCTGCTTTGAAGTTTAGAATAATTAAGTATATTTATATGATAACCTCAAGAGTCAGTGTTTTCTCTATTATGCTTTTCTCTATATGCCTTTGGGGGCATGCCGTAGCGTTGAGAGAATAGTTTGTAAAAACTTCCTCTATTGTTGAATCCCGACTGATAGATAACTTCATCGACCGAAATATTGGTTTTAATCAGTAAGCCTTCTGCTATCTTCAGTTTATAATCCCTTATCAGGCTTCCGGGTCCATTCTTATATACGATATCTATTTTTCTGTATAGTTGACGTACGCTTACATTAAGCAGAGATGCCAGTTCTTCAGTCGAAAATGCAGGATTTTTGATATTCCCATCTATCACTTGCAGTGTCCGTTCATAGAATTCTTTATCTTCGCGGTGCAGAACCTGCCCTTCTTCAATTTCGAAAGCACTAAATGCTGAATTATAATATTCTTTAGTCTCTTCCTCCCGCTTTAACAGGCGCCTGACAGCTTTTTTTAGATATTGGACATCGAATGGCTTTGAGATATACATATCTACCCCTGCGTCAAGTCCCTCAAGCTGGTCTTCTGTATAATTTTTGCCCGATAGGATAATAACCGGAATGTGGGAAGTCACCCGGGATTCTTTTAACATGCGTACAAGGTCGAAGCCACTCCTTCTGGGCATCATTACATCTGATATAAGAAGGTTTATCTTTGTTTTGGACAGTATTTCCTCTATCGTATCCGGATCTTTTACAGGAATGACATTGTACTGATCTTTCAGAATTTCGCAAACAAACCATAATATCTCGATTTCATCGTCCACAACAAGAATTGTCGGACGTGATTTTACAATATTGAATTCCGGTAATATAATCTGTTTTTTATCAGGTGTTTGCATGGGAATACCTGATGCAATTCTGGAATATTCAAGGGTTTTATTGGTAAGTTCATGCATAGGGAGTTCAACTGTAAAACATGTAATTTGTCCGGGTGTACTTTCTACCTGCATTTCTCCGCCAAGTAGTTTTACTGTACTGTGACAGATAGAAAGTCCTAGTCCGTTGCGCGAAAACAGGCGGCTGTTATGCCTGCTTTCAAGATTATCCAAGACCCGGTAACGGTCGAAAATAAATGGTAAGTCTTCGGGTCTGAAGCCTTTTCCCGTATTGGATACGCAAGTGACAAGCATTTGATCTTTAGTGAAAATATCGACATTGATAGTACCTCCATCCGGCGTATATTTGAAAGCGTTTGACACCAGGTTTGTCAATATTTTTGAATAACATCCGGGATCGGTCTGCCATATGAGTTTCTTTTCTATATTTACAATATAATTAGTCTGCTTATTATCAGATAATAGTCTGAATGATGATAATATATTTCCTGCAAACTCTTCTATTTCAACTTTTTCTATAACCACCTGGGTATGTCCGGTATCTATCCTTCGAAACTCGATAAGTTCTTGTATCAGGCCATTGAGCCTCTCTGCATTACGGTGTATTAAGGTTGCATAACCGTATACAGGGGATGACTTATCGACAGAAGAAAGTATACGGTCGCATGGACCATAAATAAGGGTCAGAGGAGTACTGAATTCGTGGGTTATATTGGTAAAGAAGCGTAATTTCGATTCATAGATTTCTTGCGTTTTCTTTTGTTCCATTTTTTCGAAGACGCGGTGTTCCTTGCGTTTTACCTTACGCCTGTATGATAATATAAAGAATAAGATTACAGAACCTATTATTATGGCATAGATAATGTAGGTCACAGTAGTCATATACCATGGTGGAAGAATTCGTATATATTGGGTGTAAACAGGTTGATCCCCGAAGATATTATTGGCCGAGAAACGTACTTTCAGCAAATATTCTCCGGGTGCCATATTAGTAAACGTAACACTGTTCGAGGTTCCGTTATTAATCCATTTGTCACTATGTCCATTCAGCAAATACTGATAAGTATACTTGTGGCCGTTAACATAATCCGGTGCGACGAACGATACGGTAAAGAAATTTTGGTTATGCGGCAGTTCCAGTATATCTTTTTGATCCCTTGTTTTAATATAGTCTGCTATCTCTACTTCTTTTCCGTATATGCTGAGGGTGTTAAAGTAGAAGTTAGGTGTGAAAACAGGTGTTTGTGTCTGGTTGCTGCGTATGGAAACAAACCCGTCGATACCCCCAAAAAACATTATTTGTTTGCGAGGACATATATAATAGGCATTGTCGCTGAACTCCTGCACAGACAGATTATTAGGGTTGCTATAATTCGTAAATACTTTTGTCCGAGGGTCGAATCTTGCGAGTCCCTTATTGGTACTCAGCCAAAGATAGCCCTGCCGATCTTCTACAATTCCATGTATGGTGTTGTTCGGGAGTCCCGATTCGGTATTATAATTAATGTATTCCAGTTTGTCTTTTCCTACTTTTGTTATCCGACAAAGGCCGAAACTTGTACCCAGCCACAATGTTTTATGGCTATCGCGGTATATTACCAGTATATCGTTGACCAACTGATTTTCTCCATTGGTTAGTTTATAGAACGTTTTTTCCTCTGTTTTCAGATTAAATCTGACCAGACCTTCGCCTCTGCTTCCGATCCATAAAATAGAATCATTTTCTATCTCGGTGTCATAAATCACATTTTCTGTCTGGAAAAACCTGAAATGATCCATCTTCTCTATCCGTGGGGTACCATTTGTAAATGCCAGTTTTATTCGATGTAGTCCGTCTCCGGAAGTCGTTACCCACAGAGTTTTTGCGTCTTGCTCTGTTGCCGAACAGAGAAAATATAATGGTTTGCTTCCGGGGGGCTGTGATAGGGTGTGTATTCGTTTGTCGGAATAAGAATAATAATTGATTCCCGGTCCGCCGCTTATGATCCACATCAAGTTGTGCCTGCTTTCGACAAGGTTGAAAATGGAATTGTTGGCAAGTGCAGAATTTTGTATATGAAAATGATTCACTTTTTTATCACGAAGAGGTTCATCCGGATTATAACCGGGAAAACAAAAAAGCCCGTCACCTTTTGTCCCTATCCATAAATTATTATCAGCATCCAGTGTTACAGACCGAACCGGAACTTTCGCCTGAGGATAGAATTCGTACAACATCGAAGAGCGTATCGTGTAATCTTCTTCCGAATATATATATACTCCGTAGCCATCGGTACCTATCAGGACAATTTGCTGTACAGGATCGTAAGCCAGATTAAAAACACCATAGTTGAGAGTAGTACGTTCTATATATGGTTTGTTTACTGAATGAGGATCGCGCCTTATTACTTTAAGTCCATCATTAATGAAAGCAATAAATATATCATTTCCCGCTATCAGGGCATCTCTCATACTTTCTTTGGGTGGAATCTCCGAACCAATATTCATTACAAATTCTTTGATTCCTGTGTTGATATCAAGGGTATAGAGGTCGAATCGGGTATCTACAAAAACTACGTTTGTGCCTTTTTCGAAGGCCCATCTTACAGGGGCATCAAGTTCATAATCCATCAGCCTGTAAGTACCGGTTATAATTCCGTTTTCCTTTATTATTTTATAACGCATTATCTGTCCCATAGAACCAAATACCCAGATGATGTTATCCTTACAGATAGAAAAGCATTGTGTTCTGTATGACATTACTCCCGGGGTATGTATCTTGTGAAACAGGCCATCTGATTTGTTATATACGGCAATCGAATCATTCTCGGAAAGAGCAAAAAAAGTTCCGTCTGGACTTTTAGCCTGCCAATATATAGTTCTCATATCAGGATGATTTTCGAATGTACCCGATTTGGAATTGAACAGGCATAATCCCTGATTGGTTTTCAGCCAAAGCATACCGGGATCGGTTTCGGTGATATGTCTTATTACATTTCCCGGTAAGGAATTACTATGGCTGGTTGGCAAGTAACTTTTTACCGATGATCCGTCATAGCGGTTGAGGCCATCATAAGTGGCAAACCACATAAATCCGTAGCTATCCATTGTTACAAACCTCACTGCGCTCGAAGAAAGCCCGTAGCGGGAAGATATATGTTGAATATTGTAGGCATATCCGGTAATATTGGTACAAATAGCTAGTATTGCGATTATTATTAGGGCCGAAAATTTTTTCATATCAAGTAATAGATATACTAAACAAGGTTTCTACAAATATAGCTTATTAAGACAAGCTTTGCCTAATTCTTCCCGCATTATTATATCAATGCATATGTGTATATCTGCCATTTTAGTCCGTTTTTCTGCCATGCCTCTTTACTGACAATTATTACAGAAATGCGGACGCGGAGCTATTATAGCTTACCTAATTTTGTTCAAATTAACATTTAATCTAATTCGTACTCAAAAACCATTGAAAAGAAGAATTTATTATTATGAAAAACCATTATTATTTATGAAAAAGAACAAACTAAGAAACAGACTTAGACGGTTTCTGTCATTAAGTATGGCTGTCGTTTTATTTCTGACAGTAAATGTGGTGACCGCACAAAACGGTCAGCAGGCAAAAGTTACTATTTTCGGTACTGTTACTGCAAACGGTGAACCTGTAATAGGTGCTGTAGTGGCGGTAAAAGGGACAACGACAGGAACGATAACCAGCGACAAGGGAGAATATACGATCAATGCGGCCGGTAATGATATACTTGTATTCTCATCTATCGGCTATATTTCGCAGGAAATCCCCGTAGGCGGGAAAACAAAGATCGATGTCGTACTGGAAGATAATGTTATCAATCTTGAGAGTGTTGTGGTTGTGGGCTATGGTACACGTAAGCGCTCCGACCTCACAGGCGCGGTTAATGTTATGGGTGAGCAAACTATCCGTGCTACTCCTGCCGCAAATATCGCGATGGCTCTGCAAGGGGCTGGGGCCGGTGTGAACATACAGCGTAGCGGCGGCTCCACACATCCGGGGCATACTCCCGAAATCCGTATTCGCGGAACACGTTCTATAGCTGCGGGTAACGATCCTCTTTTGGTTGTGGATGGTATTCCTTACGAACTAAGTATGATGAATAACATCGCACCGGAAGACATTACGTCGGTTACTGTACTTAAAGATGCATCATCAACTGCTATTTACGGCTCGCGTGGAGCCAATGGGGTTATACTCATCTCTACTAAGCGTGGTGCGGAAGGAACCAAGGCTGTTGTAAACTATAATGGATATATAGGTTTCAGTAAACCGCTGGGCTTCTATGATGTCATGAAATCTGAGGACTATATGAAGTTGCGCAAGTGGTCTATGTATAATCGTTATAAAAATGCTGAAAATTATACGGGTATCGATGATCCGAGGGTATTACAGAAGGTATTCGAAGGAGGCCTCGATGGAGAGATAGAAGGCTATGAAAGAGGTGTAGATACTGACTGGCAAAGGGAACTGTATGACCAAAATCCTTTGATGACCAATCATCAGATAAGCTTATCGGGCGGATCGAAAAATACGCAGTATGCGGCATCGCTGGGATATTATAAATCGACAGGTGTATACGATCTGCAATCGATGGAACGTACGACTCTCAAATTATCTGTAGATCATACTATAAACAAATATCTGAAATTTGGACTGAATACATTGAATACCTATTATATAAGCAGAGGGGAAAGCCTGAATCCGATGGGCGACGCTCTTAGCCTAAGCCCATTGTTGTCGCCATATATGGACGATGGTTCGATACGGGAAAAAGTGCATCCGAACGACCTTATGAGCAACCCTTTAATGGATCTTCGCAAGGATGCGATTCAGGATGATCGCAAAAGGTTGTCAACATTCACGACAGGTTATCTGGAAGTGGATTTTACTCACGGATTCAAATACAGGCTCAATGCCGGCGTACAACTTTCTTCTACCACGCTGCAACGTTATTATCAGAAAGGAACAAGCAAGCGCCGCCAGTCATCCAACTATGGATATAACGAATCGAATTCCCTGACCGATTATACTATCGAGAACCTGTTAACTTATGACAAGAAGTTCGATAAGCACAATCTAAATCTTACGGCCATGTTTAGTGCCGAAGAAAGAGAAGCGCAGGAATTCGATCTGAATTACGAGAATGTGCCGACCAATCAGGTAGGCTACTACAATCCGGGTACAGCTGAGAATCATAAGGGAAATGGAGATTATAATAAATGGAGTATGCTCTCTTATATGGGACGTATCAATTACGACTACGACTCCCGTTATTACCTTACCGCAACGCTGCGTACTGATGGTTCATCACGTTTGGCAAAAGGAAATAAATGGCATTATTTCCCGTCTGCCGCTTTGGCATGGAATATTGGCAATGAAAAGTTTATGAGCGGGACTTCTCACATATTGTCGCAGCTGAAACTGAGATTAAGTTATGGAGAAGTAGGTAATACCAATGTGAGTCCTTACGATACTATGGGCGATATGACCAGCAACAAGTATATCTTCGGGTCCCAGGGTGTGCTCGGATACTATCCGACTGCTGCTTCGAACAGCGAACTGAAGTGGGAGCGTACTGCCAGTTACAATGCCGGTATAGACTTAGGTTTTCTTAATAACCGGTTTTCGGGATCAATTGAGGTTTATAAACAATTCTCCAACAACCTGATGATGAAATTTACCCCTCCGGCGACAAGCGGAGTAAGCACGCAAATCCCTTACAATGTGGGTAAAACGGAAAATGTCGGGTTTGAATTCGCAGCCCGGGTACATGTTTTCGACGGTGATGGTAAAAATAAATTCCAATGGACTTCCGATTTCAACATTTATTTCAACAGAAATAAGGTTGTTCAACTTACCGAAGGTGTAGACAAGCTGATTTCAGACAACCTTTTTGTCGGTCATCCCTTAGGGTCTTTCTACGAATATGTAGGGCTTGGTATCTGGCAGGATACTCCTGAGGACAGGGCGCTTGCAGAAAGTTACGGGTTGAAGACTTCCGGCGACGACTCGGTGATAGGAACTATTAAAGTCGCGGATATCAGTGGCCCTGACGGTGTTCCGGATAATGTAATCAATGATCTTGACCGCAAAATAGTAGGTAGCCATCAGGCAAACTTCGAAGGAGGATGGACAAATAGTCTGGCATATAAGAACTTCGATTTCACTGTGGTTATGAATTTCCGTCAAGGTGGCATGCTTAGGTCTGAACTTTATGGTGGAGGACAAAACTCTCTGATGGGAGGTTATTACAACAACCTGAATGTAGATTACTGGACTCCTGAAAATACAGGCGCCCGCTGGCCAGCTCCGAATAATAAAGTGCAGAGTATACCTTACAAAGGCACGCTTACACTGTTTGACGCCTCTTATCTCAAGATACGGACGCTTACTTTGGGATATTCCTTACCGGATAAACTTCTTAAGACAGTAGGGGTGAGCAAGGCCCGTGTTTATTCCACGGCGACAAATCCATTTACGTTCTTTTCCGAATATGTAAACAAATATAAGGGGCTTGATCCGGAAACCAACCGGGTGATGGGTACTGTAATTCCTCCATCATGGCAAATGTTATTCGGTATTAATATAACCTTTTAATTACAAGACAACAATGAAAAAAATAATATATTTATTAGCCTGCCTCCCGCTATTTATTATAATGGCATGCGGCGATTTTCTGGACGAAGAAAATCACTCGAAGATGACGCCCGAGTCATTCAGTACACCACAAGGTTTCGAACTTGGACTGAACGGCGTATATGGTGGAATGAGAACTTTTTATGGACCTCTCAGTTCCATCCATATGATAACTGTGCCCGGCACAGACGAATTTTATAGCCGTTCTTCTGGCGACATTTATAATTTTGGTAATTATACGACGAATTACAAGCCTAATTCCGACTATATCTATTCCTATTGGAGAAGTTCATATACCCTTATCAATACCTGTAATGGCCTTGTTCACTTCGGCGAAAACATGACGGACATCCCTGAGGCTAAAAAGATAACCATGCTGGCCGAGGCCAGGTTTTTCCGGGCATGGCTTTATTTCCGTTTGGTACAGTTTTTCGGCGATGTGACATTGAACCGCACATACAATGATGTTGTGGTGAAAACAGCTAAACGGGACCCTATGGCTGATGTTTATGACTTTATTGTCGAAGACCTGCTGTATTGTACAACTCCCGGCAATCTGCCTGTCGGCCCTAAAGACACTCAGCCCGGACGTGTTACTCAGGCGTTAGCCCGTCATCTTCTGGCAAAAGTATATCTCACACGTGGATGGAGCAGCGCCGCCAAAGCCACTGATTTTCAGAATGCATATGATATAGCAACAAGGTTGATACAGGATGGAGACCAGACAGGAATAAAACTGATGAGCAAATATGAAGATATTCATAAACCCGGAAATGAAAACAATCAGGAAATACTCTTTAATGTGCAGATGACCGACGACCCTATTTACGGTGTACCGGAAAAGGATTCGGGTATGAATAACCTTGCTCATATCTTTGTTGCAGGCTACTTTAACTTTAATGGTAGCGGCAATGTTCAGCAGATCGAGGATGGGCGTGTTTACGCGCGTTATCACGGTACCACATGGCTTTATAATGAGGCTTTCGGCGATATTGATAAAGATTCACGCTATCATGGCACCTTCCAAAGCAAATGGACTGCACCGATTGATTTCAGTAATAAAAAGCAGGAATTCTATGTCGGTGAGAACAAGTACTCTGCAATCAGGAGCGGCGCAAAAGGTGAGCTCGCTGGCTATCTCCCGGGTAAGAATATGACCAAAGAAGAGATAGAGTCAGCAAATTACTATATACTTACTCCGGAGAACTATACCGACCCTAACTTCCCTACAATGAAGAAATATTTGGACCCTAACCGGACAAGCCTTTCATTCGACTCGCGTCGTACAATTATCGTGTACCGTCTGGCAGAAACATATCTTATTGCAGCCGAAGCTGCTTTCAAACTTGGGAATAATTCTACTACCGATGGAGCCGCCTATTATATCAACGAACTTCGTAAGAGGGCTGCTTCGAAGACCGAATATATCAACGACCTGATGATTACCGCAGCGGATGTAACCATCGATTATATTCTGGACGAAAGGACACGTGAGCTTTGTGGCGAACAGCTGCGCTGGCTCGACCTCGTGCGCACAAAGAAACTGGTTGAACGGGTACGGATGTATGGTTTCTTCACCACAAAATGGACAAATCATACCTTACCTAAAGATAACATACAGGATTTCCATGTATTACGTCCGATTCCGCAGAAACAGATAGAGTCTGTTATTGTAGGCGATCCTTATCCGCAACAACCTGACGGATGGGATAAAATGTAGAACCTTTCTGTGAGTCATACAGGCGTACCCGGTCTGGTGTGCGCCTGTATACGCTTTAAGGTTCATAATAAGGGCATTCGAAGTAAAACTATACTAAAAACAGAGGCAATATAAATGCCCTAAAGATTGACATCAATAAATAAAAAAATAATGAGAGTTTGTTATAAGCATTTAATTTTTACGTTTTTAATTCTGATATTTTGCGAATCGGCGTTTTCTCAGGGACGCGAGTATCTTCTTTCTCTAAAATCCGATATGGGGCATGGAGGAAAAGCGCTATGGTTGATGAAAAAGGCAGGAGATGTGGCCGGTAGGGCGGAAGATGTTTCCAGTATCGGATATGGGACAAAGGGATGGGCGCAAGCTATTGTTCCCGGTACTGTACTCAATTCGTTGGTTACCCAGGGAGTCTATCCCGAACCCTATTTTGGCCTGAATAACAAAATAACAAGTGGATTAATCCCCGATTTGAGTACCGCAGGGCGTGACTTTTATACCTATTGGTTTCGTACCGAGTTTGACGGGCTTGAATGTGTGAAGGGCGAGCGTATGTGGATGCAGGTGGATGGAATAAATTACCGTGCCGAACTTTGGCTCAATGGTAAAATGGTCGGCAATATAGCCGGAATGTTCCGTCAGGAATTCATCGATGTAACAGACTATATCAATTCGGACGGTAAGAATGTGCTTGCAGTAAAAGTATATCCCATAGACGAACCGGGCGGCCCGCGTGAAGGTGTTTCCAAATCGTGGGGGGCAATAGGAGAGTTCCGCAATGGGGGCAACGGGGAAATTGGCAAGAATGTAACAATGCTCATGACCGTAGGTTGGGATTTTACCTACCTCGATGGTATCCGTGACCGTAATACGGGGATATGGAAAGATATCAGTTTTTTTAAAACAGGAGAAGTTTCACTTAACCATCCGTTTGTGAAGAGTGATTTGCGAAAACCCGGTTATGACCATTCCCGCCAGACCGTGAGTATAGAATTACATAATCCCGGATTCAGGACGCAAAAAGTGAAAATAAAAGGTGAAATACTGGGTGAAGGTATTACTTTCGAAAAAGAGGTTGAGATTTTACGGGGACTGACCAGAACAATAGAATTCAATGCTACGGATTTTCCTCAGTTAGCTATCGACAAACCCCGTCTCTGGTGGCCTGTCAATAAAGGCCCGCAGGAACTTTATACCCTTTCTGTAAAAGCGGAAGTAGGGGGAGAACTTTCTGATTCGATAACGACCCGTTTCGGTATCAGGGAAATTACATCACACACAGATACTCCCGATAAGTCGCGTACATTCAGGGTCAATGGAAAAGATATCTTTATCAAAGGGACTAACTGGTTGCCTGAAAACATGCTGCGTATGTCTGACGAACGAACTTATGCTGAGCTACGCTATACAGCGCAATCGGGTGTAAACCTGATTCGCTTCTGGGGTGGCGGTATCACAGAGTCCGACTACTTTTTCGATCTGTGCGACGAGCTGGGAATAATGGTATGGAATGAATTCTGGATGACAGGTGATACGAAGCATCCGATCGACAGGGGACTACATTTGCAGAATGCGGAATCTACCGTTAAACGTATACGGAATCATCCGTCGCTGGCTTATTATGTATGTTCGAATGAATCGACCGAAATGTCCGGTCTCGAAGAATTACTTCAGCGGATAGACGGCACACGCGGTTATCAGATGGAATCGGAATGTTGCGGGATTCACGATGGCAGTCCATATAAAACAGTCAATCCGATGAGGCATTATGAAAACACGGCTTCCGAACGTGGCAGCCGGGTAGATGGGTTCAATCCCGAATATGGCGCGCCTTGTCTTCCTACTGTTGAATGCCTGCGTGAAATGATGCCCGAAAAAGACCTCTGGCCAATCAATACGGAGGTATGGGATTATAGCGATGGCAATGGATTTCACCAGATGTCGTCACTCTATGTAGACTTGGTGAATGAGTACGGAAAGTCGGAAAGCATAGACGAATTTGCGATGAAAGGGCAATTTGTAGGAGCAATGAGTTACAAAAGTATCTGGGAAGTCTGGAACTATAACAAACTGAATTATGGAGACCGCTATACTTCCGGAGTCCTTTTCTGGTATCACAATTCTCCAGTCCGTCAGGTTTGCGGGCGAATGTGGGACTGGTCGCTCGAACCTACGGCAGCGCTCTACGCGGCGGCAAATGCATGTGAACCGCTACACCCCCAGTTCGACTATCTGAAAAATACGGTATCGGTGGTAAACGACTATTATAAGGCTTTTTCCGGTTATAAGGTTACAGCTGAAGTTTTCGATCTCAACTCAAAGCAAGTGTGGAAAAATCAGGCTTCGGTAGACCTTCCCGGAGATGGAGTTGTAAATGACGTATTTGTAATTGATTTTCCTCAGAATATTTCGCCTGTCCATTTTATCAAACTACGCCTTTTCGATAACACGGGAAAGGAAGTGGGTAGTAACTTCTACTGGCGTTCCACAAGCATATATGGAGGGATGAAATCTATGACAGGGCCTGCTACGGCAGGTTTTCAGAGCATAAAAGACCTTGCTCCGGCTAAAGTGTCGATGAAATACAAAACCCGTGTAAGCGAAGGAAAGCATTATATAGAAATTGAACTGAAAAATACGAACCGTTCGATCGCGTTCTTCACACAATTGCAATGGCTCGATTCCACAGGCAAACCTGTACGTCCTTCGTACTATACCGATAACTTCTTTAGTATGATGCCGGGAGAAAGCCGCAGCATAACAATAGAGACGGATAAAAAGAACCTCCCGGCAGATAATTATTCATTGATTCTGAAGGGTTTTAATGTTTCTCAAGTGAAAAATACTATTTTAGTAAAATAAAAACACTCATATAGCAATTTAAATCAATACATATGGAACGAAGAAAATTTTTGCGTAATGCAGGCATACTAGGGCTGGCCTCGATTGCGAACGGTAGTATCTCGGCCGGGGAAACAATGCCCTCGCAAATTGTATCCCCGAAAGGAGGAATAAAAGTAGACGATCAGTGGGATGTTATTGTTGTCGGAGGAGGCCCTTCCGGATGTGCCGCGGCAACAGCTGCCGCACGCGAAGGAGCGAAAGTTTTATTGATCGAAGGAACCGGAGCTCTTGGAGGAATGGGCACTTCCGGCCTGTTGAATGCATGGTGTCCTTTTACGGATAAGGAAAAGATTATTTATAAAGGGATAGCGGAAAAGGTATTTCTGGAAGCAAAAAAGGGAGTGCCTCACGTAAAAGGTGACGACTGGGTTCCTATCAATTCGGAATATCTGAAAGTGGTATATGATGATCTGGTAACGTCGGAAGGGGTATCCGTTCTGTTTTTTACTACTATGGCTGCTGTGGAAATGAAACAGGACGGAGTGGTAGATGCTGTCATTGTAGGAAATAAGGCAGGTCTCACAGCCTACAAAGCCAGCCTGTTTATTGACTGTACGGGCGATGGCGACCTTGCGGCATGGGCCGGAGCAAAATTTGATACGGGCGACGGCAAAGGGGCTGTTCAGGAAGGTACGCTTTGTTTCGCACTGGCGAATATTGATCCGTATCAATTTTCGCTGATCGGCAGTGTACATTCCAGCAGAAAGGATGGTCCCATATATGAAATGCTTAAGTCGGGGAAATATGATCTGATAAAGGATAGCCACATCAATGACAAGTATGCAGGGCCCGGTTATCTGGCCTTTAATGCGGGTCATGTAACGGTGGATAGTACCAATCCGGTTTCACTCTCATCGGCAATGATGGTTGGCCGCAAAATAGCCCGGCAGTTCCAGGAAGGATTGGCAGAGTATGAGCCGAAAGTATTTGCGGCTTCCTATCTGGCTACCACAGCTGCATTGATGGGTATCCGCGAAAGCCGCCGCATTAAATGCGATTATACTTTTACGGTCGAAGACTGGCTGGCACGCAGGGAGTTTGAAGATGGCATCGGACGTAACTCTTATTATATAGATATACATAAAAGCGATGCAAAAGAATATAAGCGTTATGGAAAGGGAGAATCACACGGTATACCTTTCCGGAGTCTTCTTCCGGCAGGACTGAAAAATGTATTTGTGGCCGGGCGTTGTATCTCTACCGATCATTATGCACATGGGAGTCTGAGGGTAATGCCTCCATGTCTGGTGACAGGAGAAGCCGCTGGTGTAGCTGCCGGACAGATTTTTAAATCAACGAACCCCGATGTTCATAATGTAGATATTACTAAACTTAGAAGCCGCCTGAAAGAGGTCGGACAGTTATTGTAATTGTTAGAGACTGTTTAAATTTTATTCGCACCATTTTTTTGTAGCTATTTTATAATAAAAAAATCAATATCATGTTTCGAAAATTATTTACGTTATTACTTCTTTTACCATTCCAGTTTTTGTTTTCCCAGCAAAGCCAGTTGGCAGGCTTTCCCAAAGGATTCACTCCCGAAGAAGTAGGGAAGCGTCTGGCATATCATATTGTAGACGACAGGCACGACCTTTACGCGGGGAGGTATATTCATTATGCCGAAGTCTGTACCTGGACCGGAGCTCTTGATTATGCCCTTCAAACAAAAGATCAGAAGCTTATTAAACTTCTGCAAGACAGATTCGAACCTTTCTTCACAAGGGAGAAAGTCTTATTGCCTCCTATGAATCATGTTGATTATAATATGTTTGGCGGATTAGCCCTTAAACTTTATCAGATAACAAAAGATAAACGTTATCTGGATATGGGCATGGCTTATGCCGATACCCAATGGGAAGTTCCGGCCAATGCAAAACCGGAGGAAAAGGCCTGGGCGGAGAAAGGCTATTCGTGGCAGACCCGCTTATGGATTGACGATATGTATATGATTACTTCGGTACAGGCCGAGGCATATAAAGTGACCGGAGATTCCAGATACATTGACCGCGCGGCGAAGGAAATGGTACTCTATCTGGAAGAAATACAGCGACCTAACGGTCTTTTCTACCATGCACCGGATGTTCCTTACTACTGGGGACGTGGGGACGGCTGGATGGCTGTAGGGATGGCCGATCTGCTTACTTATCTTCCCGCGGATCATAAAGACCGTCCGCGTATTATGAAAGGCTTCCATACGATGATGGAAAGTTTGAAGAAGTATCAGAATCCGGGAGGTATGTGGAACCAGCTAATCGACGAGCCTGACTGCTGGGTCGAAACCTCGGGATCTGCCATGTTTACCTATGCCTTTATAGTAGGAGTTAAACAGGGCTGGTTAGATGCTAAGGAATATGCGCCTGCCGCCCGCAAAGCATGGCTGGCAATGATTCCGTATATCGACGAGCGTAACAATGTGACTGAAGTGTGTATTGGTACAGGTAAGAAGAATGATAAGCAGTATTATTACGACCGTCCGCGTCTGGCGGGAGATTTTCACGGTCAGGCCCCTTATTTGTGGTGTACGGTTGCTTTAATGAAGAAGTAGACCATGGAAATTGTAATATCTTGAATTTATTTATAATATTGCAAATGGAAATATTGATGCATTTTCTTTAGGATAAAAGCCATAGAAAGAAGGATTGGAACTTAGAACCTGTTTAAATTTTATTCGTTTAAATTTAAACAGGCTCTTATTATTTTTTTATCTTTGAACAACGTTAATTTAACCTGTAAGTACACATGATAAAAATTAAAATCCTCCTGATAATGGCTCTCTCAGCTATATCCATAATTGCATCGGCACAAAATGATAAACCGCTCCGCCTTGCTGTGGCAGGCCTTTCGCACGGACACTTATGGGAAGTCCTGTCCCGCCTCGACAGGGGTGACTTCGAAGTGGTAGGTATTGCTGAAAAAGACACCTCACTTTGGAATAATAAGACATTACGGGCAAAAGTAGACAAAAGCAAATTCTTTGAGAATTTGGATGAAATGCTGGATAAAACCAAGCCCGAAGCCGTTATTGTATATGAAAGCATATACGACCACCTGCGTGTAATCGAGGCTTGTGCACCACGTGGCATACATGTAATGGTAGAGAAACCGCTAGCTACCACAACAGAGCAGGCAAAACGCATAGCCGGGCTGGCCCGCAAGCATAATATAATGGTGCTTACCAATTATGAAACAACATGGTATGCCGCCAATCATAAAGCTTACGACCTGATTAAGAATGAAAATACGATTGGACGGATATCACGTATAAATGTGTATGACGGACATCAGGGACCTGTAGAGATCGGTTGCGGTCCCGAGTTTCTCCACTGGCTTACCGATCCGGTACTCAATGGAGGAGGTGCTGTTGTAGACTTTGGTTGCTATGGCGCAAACCTGAGTACATGGTTGATGGGTGGCCGGAAGCCTGTCAGCGTATCCGCCACATTGCAACATCTGAAGCCGCAGATTTATCCTAAAGTGGACGATGATGCCACTATTATGCTTGAGTATCCTGATGCCACAGTCGTTATCATGGCCTCGTGGAACTGGCCGATGGGCCGCAAGGATATGCATATCTATGGGGATAAAGGTTACATATATCAGGATAATGCAAATGATATGCGTGTATATTCGGATAAGAAGGAGAATAAGATGGTAGCTGAGAAACTGGCTGCGCCGTACAACGATTCTTTCTATTACCTTAAAGCTGCCGTACGCGGTGAAATTGAGGTGAAACCTACCGACCTGTCTTCTTTGGAAAATAACCTTATAGTTGTAGAGATACTCAATGCGGCCATAGAAAGCAGCAAGACGGGTAGGAGTGTGAAATTGTAGATAATAGAAATAGATAAAGAAAACAGGGGCAGAATTATTCTGCTCCTGTTTTTTTATTCTTTTGAATCACTGTTTTATCAAAATTCAAATGATTT
>NZ_DLFW01000032.1:0-22950 GCF_002482385.1 Dysgonomonas sp. UBA7710
CAGTGCTCAGTCCCGGCTACTCCCAATACAGGAACAGCGGATGACTTTTATGTAGAGATAGAGTACTCGCTCAACGGGAGCGACCATACAGCCTGCAAGGCGGTCGGGGACTACTGGACAAGGGGATTCAACGCCTCGGGCGACGGCTTTGTATTCGAGCCGGGCAAAGCCTATGAGTTTAACATCGTAATAGGAGACGGACAGGGACTTAGATTCGTCGGACTGGATGTTAATGAAGTGGCCGGATGGGAAACGAATCCCGGGATAGAAGTGCCGAGGCCGGAAATACCTGTTAAGGATTATGTGGAGATCAACGGTGTGAAATGGGCGCTGGCCAATGTCGACGTGCCCGGGACATTTGCAGCCAATGAAACTGATTTTGGCATGTACTATGCGTACGGAAGGGGCGCTGCCGGGTGGAACGGCAATACAAACCAATTTGTAGATGCTCAAGAAACCCCTTGCTCACCGCCCTCTTACGATGGAACCTCAGAATGGGATATGAACACTCAAAACCCGTGTCCTAGTGGCTGGAGGGTTCCGAGCTCATTCGAACTAGCGCGACTAAACGCTAAAAAGAACGCATGGATCGTTGACAGAAATTCCAGTGGCACTAACGGCTACTCTTTTATGGACCGGGATCAAGAGCTCTTCTTACCTGCAGCGGGCGAACGCAATTACTCAAATTGGAACGACTGCATACAGGTGAGCCGTGGGTTTTACATCGCAAGCGATAGTTATAGCTTAGGCTCAGCGTACTGCTTAGGGCTGGTGGTTATGGGGGATGGACTGAGCTTTGTTATGGCTTATAAGGAGTATGGCTTTTCTGTGCGATGCGTAAAGGATTAGAACATACGCCGGAGACTAGTCCGGCTATGGTTATCGCTTGCCACGGTAAAAAAAACGACTAGGAGAGAACTTTCCATGCCATTGATAAATAGCACAAGTTATAAACAGGCCACTTAAATTAATTAAAAAATCATAACACCTGCAACTAAATGTATGTTGCATACATCTAACATAAGTGAATCGACGGTAGATTTAATTACATTTGCTCTTGATTTTTTATAACCTATGTGAATCAGAATTTAAAAATCAGGTGTTACTTTAGTCATATATTTTTATCTATAATGCAGATAACAAGTGTATATAATAACAAAAAGCCGACAGAGTAAAAAACTCCGGAAAGATTGTTACTTTTGTTACTTTTTTAACAAGTAGTAAGTTTTAAGTTATATGAGATACGAGTAGACAAGACACGAGATACAAGTTATTAACTGATGACTGTTCACTGACGAGATGCTTCGCTCCACTCAGCATGACAATCAAGTTATTAATTTTTCATTCTTAATTATTAATTGATTTTTCTGTTACTTTCGTTACTTTTTAACTATACATAGTTAAAAAAGGTGAAATAAGAAGATGAAAACAATAAAAAAAGTGTCAGATTTGTCAAGTTTTAGCAAGTAATAAGTTTTAAGTAATGGGTAGTAAGTTAAAAGAGTTACATTTATGTTCGCCGGATAACTATTGACTGATAACTGAAAAATGTGTTACCTTTGTCACTTTCAACGACTGATTGCAATAACTTCTATATAAAAAAATGAGGAAACCTGTATCAAACTTTATTTTATATACATTTTGCTGTCAGGCTCTTTTAGAGAGGATTTGGTGTCACGACGTTGTATTAGTCTAAGCCCGATTATGTTGATAATAATAAAAAATATAGCCCACTATGCAGCCCGTTTGAAGGGAATAAGAGCCCGGTCAGGAAAAGGCCCGGAGAATATATACTATATGGGAGCTGATAGTAGTGGAGGAGAGGATAATCAAAAATAGATGAGAATCTAAGAAACAAAAAAAGAAAAACGTTTTAACTGAATGAGTGAAATGCCACAATATATTATCAGAAGAAAGATGATACTCCTGTTGTCTTTCTTTTTCATCGTTTGTGGTACTGTATGTGCCCAGTCTTTCACAACTGTACGGGGCGTTGTCAGAGATGCTGTCACAAAGGAGAAACTACCTTTTGTGACCGTCGTTTTCGATAAGACGACTATCGGCACATTTTCGGATGAAGAAGGTGAATTCAGATTGAGCAACAGAGGGAATTATTCATCTGTTACCGCTTCCCTTTTAGGATATAAGCCCGAAACGATAACAATTCCCATAGGTAAAACGACAACAATAGAAATAAGCCTCGAACCGGAGGATAAATTATTAACGGAAGTTATTGTTCGTCCCCAGAAAGAGAAATATTCTAAGAAAAACAATCCTGCGGTGGAACTGATAAAGAAAGTGATAGCTCACAAGGAAGAGAATAATATAACTGATTTCAGTTACTACCAGTATAAGGAATATGAACGGATATTTTTTGCACTGAATGAATATCATCCCGATATGCCTCTGCTGAAAAAATATAAGTTCCTGCCCAATTACGCAGATACGTCGATGATTGATAATAAAGTTATATTACCTTTCTCTATCCGCGAAAGAATCTCAGATGTATTTTATAAAAAAGAAAATAATTCGACCAAACGTATTGTGAAGGGCTACCATATCGAAGGACTGGATAAGACATTCGATACAGAGGGACTTGATGCTATAATAAAGGAAGTTTTTAAAGATATATCTATATATGATAATTCGATTAATTTACTTCTGCAACCCTTTGTGAGTCCATTGAGCGAACATAGTGCCGTTAACTTTTACCGCTGGTATTTGTCAGATACGGTAACGATAGATCAGGATCGTTATGTAAAACTCGACTTTGCACCTTTCAATTCCCGCGATATCGGTTTTACCGGTAATCTGTATATCTCTCTCGATAGCATGTATGCTGTAAAGAGAGCTGTGATAAGGACTCCTAAGAAAATGAATATAAACTTTGTTCAGGAACTTATTATTCAGCACGATTTCAGAAAATCGGCAGATAATAAATGGATTCCGATGGAAGAGCGGATGGCCATTGATGTGACGATGGCCGATCTTGTTAAATTCTATATAGATAAAACCCGTACATATGTAGATTTTGTTGAAAATCAGCCTATGGACCCGGTTTTTGCTCTCAGTGCCCCGGAGGTATTTGAAAAAGATTATTTGAAGAGAGATAAGAATTTCTGGGCAGATAACCGGCCTGATGAACATAAAAAAGACTACCGGATGGATGAAATGCTGGAAGATGTAAATAAGGTATTTCTGTTCAGATTGTTATTGAGGACCGGCGACATTTTATCCACCGGGTATTTTCCTACATCGAAAGATCCTGAGACAAATAAGCTGGAGATAGGGACTATTCCTACATTCTACAGTTTCAATAAAACGGAAGGTAACCGTTTTCGTATGACGCTCTCTACAACAAAGAATCTTCATCAGCATCTTTTCTTCTATGGCTACGGAGCTTATGGAACCAGGGATGATAAATTTAAATATTACGGCGAGGCCACATGGGCTTTCGACAAGATAGAGAAGCATAAGGATGAGTATCCGAAAAATAACCTGATAGTTGCCTATAAATACGATATAAATACTTTGGGGCAACGCTATACTCAGGCCGAACGGGACAATATACTGATGTCGATACAGGCATCGGGTAATTCTAAAATGACATATAACCGTCAGACTCAGATCGCCTGGGATAAAGAGTTTTATGGGGGATTCTCATTTAAACTTACCGGTCAGACTTTTGATGAGCGCCCTGCAGCCAATATCGTATTTGAGAAAATGGATGAAAACGGGAATGTATATGCTGTGGACAAGGTAAAGACCACCGAGGTCATGCTTGCCCTGCGTTATGCCCCGAATGAAAAGTTCTTTCAGCAGCGTAGGAAGAGGCATTCCATCCCTTCCCCGCGGCTTGTGATGAACCTGACACATACCATGGCTCTCGAGGATGTTTTGGGAGGTCAGTACCATTATAATAAAACGTCACTGGCCATATCCAAGCAGTTTTGGATTGCTCCATACGGCAAACTTTATCTGACAGCACAGGCTGAAAAAATATGGGGCGAAACACCGTTCCCGTTTCTGGTTACACCCAGCGCCAATAGTTCATATACTATACAGCGGGGAAACTACTATCTGATAGAACCACTCGAATTTGTGCACGACGCGCAGGCTTCATGGGAAATATATTACCATATGGGCGGGTGGTTTCTCAACAGGGTTCCTTTTCTTAAAGTCCTGAAATGGCGGGAAGTGTTTGGCTTCCGTGGTTTTATAGGCTCGTTGAATAATAAGAACAATCCGGAACATAATAGAAATCTGCTCATCTTTCCTCAGGACACATATACTACCAATAGGGGCCCATACATGGAATATAATATAGGAATAGAGAATATTTTTAAGCTATTCCGTATCGATTATGTACGCCGGATAAACTATCTCGATCATCCGAATGTAGATAAGGATGGTTTCAGGGTGTCGTTTAACCTGAACTTTTAATAATCCGGTTTCAGAAAAAGGTATCCGCTATTCGCATCAGTACTTCCTGTGGATCTAACGGATGCTTTTTGGGTGGATTTGCCGGTACCAGTACTTTCAGTCCTTGTGGTATAATTTTTACATGTATCTCTTTACCCATTTCTACAGGATCGCCGTCGATATGCATCATACCCTCGCTTTCGCGCTTGATTGTAACTTCATTGGTAATCAGTTCGATCATTTTACTGCTCTCATCTATTTTCTTTGTAAATAGTTGCAGGGATGTTTGCGGAACGTCCAGTATAGATAATGGTTTTAGTATGGCGATATTCATCATACCGTCCTGTATATCGGCGTGGGGAGCTATATGCGCATTGTACCCATATTGTGAAGCATTAGCGCAGGTAACGACAAATGCCTTGTCTTTTATAGTACCTTCGGGGCATATTATTTCATAGGTTTCGGGCTTTTGCCGGATAAAGGTTTCGAGCATATTCTTGAAGTACATAAACGAGCCTCTTGTCTTTTTACCTGAGGACATTGCGGCTACCTCGGCGTCAAATCCCACTCCGCAGGTGCAAAAGAATATGCGGTTGTTTACCATTCCATAATCGATGGATATGATATTTTCATCCAGAATAATACCCATAGCTTTCTTTGCGTCAGTAGAAATGTTCAGGTCACGGGCCAGACCATTGCCAGAACCCAGGGGGATGATGCCTAAAGCCGTGTCGGAATTGACTAATGTGCGTGCTACTTCGTTTACGGTACCATCACCGCCTACTGCAATCACATAGTCTACCTTATCTCTGATAGCTTGTCTGGCAATTTCAGATCCATGTCCGGCATAACCCGTAATAAATATATGGACATCAAATTTGTGTGCATCAAATGTTTCCGCTATTTTGTGTGGAAGGTTTTGTTTTGATGACGTTCCCGATTTCGGGTTGATTATAGCATATATTTTTTTCTTTGCACTCATTTCATCAGCACATAAAAGTTTTGTTCTACAAAAATAGCATATTAAGAGTCATAGACCAAATAATAGGTTCGATTTAGAAAAGATAGGCTGCGGGACAGTTGTTTTGTTGTCTTTGGTAACACATACATTTAAGTCCACTATTTAATAATTAATAGGTTATATCCTGAATAATTGGCTAAAACAAATAAGAAGCTGTATTGTTATATTTATAATAGGTTTAAATAATAATATAAGATTTATGAGACATTTTATTTGGACATTGTTGATACTGACAGCGAGCATTCTGTTTACAAGTTGTGTGAGTAAAAGTAAGTTCAGGAATCTGGAAGCAGATTATAATCTGTTGAAAAACGATTATCAGGAAGGCCAGTTACAGCTGAGAGAAAGTAACACCCGTGTAGCAAGTCTTGAAGATAGGTTGCGGGAAGCACAACAAAATAATGCGGATTTGCGTGCTGCTTATGCCGAGCTTCAAAATTCATTGAACAAGAGTCTGGCGCAAAGTTCTCAAGGTAATGTGAATATTGCTAAACTATTGGATGAGATTAATGCATCGAACCGTTTTATACAACATCTGGTAGAGGCCAAAAACAAGTCGGATTCTTTGAACCTTGTAATGGTTAATAATCTTACCCGTTCGCTTTCCCGCAGTGAAATGCAGGATTTGGATATTAAAGTGCTGAAAGGTGTTGTGTACATTTCTTTGTCAGACAATATGCTGTACCGTTCGGGAAGCTATGAGATAAGCGAAAAGGCAGGGGAGATACTTAGTAAGATTGCAAAGATCATCCTGGATTATAAAGATTATGATGTGTTGGTAGAAGGAAATACCGACACAGATCCGATTTCCCGTCCTAATATCCGTAACAACTGGGACTTGAGTACATTACGTGCGTCTTCGGTAGTTCAGGCATTGCAAAACAACTATGGAGTGGATCCTAAACGTATGACCGCAGGAGGACGCGGAGAGTATAACCCTGTTGCGAGCAATAGCACCGTAGAAGGAAAAGCGCTTAATCGCAGGACACAGATAATTATTACTCCTAAGCTGGATCAGTTTATGGAATTGATAGATCAGGCACCGGAAAGTTCTCTGGATGCAGATTATTAATTTTATGTAAATGGTTTTGTAAGACAGAGGTTGTTCCTTATTTTAGAGGAGCAACCTTTGTTTCTTTTTTAACACCAGTCTGGTCTTTTTATTATGCATCGTCTTCTGCTATGCCAGATATCTTTGGGATAATAAAAAACTTTCTCTTAAACAGGCTCTTTGAGATTAATGACACAATTAATTCAATATCTTTGTATATAGAATACTAAATATAGTAATAAGCTATGATTAACTCATTGGAAAAAGAGCAAATTGTAAGTTTGATTAAAAAAGAAGTTGTGCCGGCTATTGGTTGCACCGAACCTATTGCTGTATCATTGTGTGTGTCAAAGGCTACCGAAGTGCTTGGAACGCAACCTGAGAGAATAAAAGTATATCTGAGTGCCAATGTTTTGAAAAATGCTATGGGGGTAGGTATACCCGGAACCCGTATGGTAGGCTTGCCTATTGCAGTGGCTTTGGGTGCTCTTATCGGAAAGAGTGAATATGGCTTGCAGGTACTGAAAGATCTTACTCTGGGGGATGTTGAGCAAGGAAAACAATATATCTCGGAAAAACGTTTGGAAATAGCCCTGAAAGAAAGTATTACAGACAACCTGTACATAGAGGTACATTGTATAGCAGGAGTGGATGAAGCTCAAGCTGTCATCCGTGGAACGCATACAAATTTTTCATATATAGCTAAAAACGGAGATGTATTTTGCGATGAGGTTTGTAATGAGAATGGAGATGTTTGTAAAGATGAAGTTACATTGACTTTTGCAAAGGTATATGAATTCGCTACTACTGTTCCGGTAGGGGATATACGTTTTATCCTTGAGGCAGCGGAACTGAACAGAAAGGCTTCAAAGTTATCGCATGAGGGTAATTACGGGCATAATGTTGCTAAAACAGTTACCGGCACTTTAGGTAAAAAGATATTCGGAGATTCCATGCTTTCACATATGATGTCATATACAGCAGCGGCTTGTGATGCCCGTATGGATGGGGCGATGATTCCCGTTATGAGCAATTCGGGTAGCGGAAATCAGGGTATTACGGCAACCCTGCCTGTACTTAGTTTTGCCGAAGATACCAACTGTACGGAGGATGAACTTGTCAGGGCATTGATACTTAGTCATCTGACAGTTGTATATATAAAACAAAAACTTGGTCGCCTTTCAGCTTTGTGCGGTTGTGTGGCGGCGGCAACAGGTGCCAGTTGTGGTATTACTCATCTGATGGGAGGGGATTATAGTCAGGTCACTTTTGCTGTGAAAAATATGGTGGGAAATATAACCGGTATGATTTGTGACGGAGCAAAGCCCAGCTGTGCTCTTAAAATATCGAGCGGTGTATCTACAGCTGTTCTTTCAGCCATCATGGCAATGGAACACAAGGTAGTATCATCTTTAGAAGGTATCGTGGATGACGATGTGGATAAGACCATTGAAAATTTGACCAGTATTGGTGCTGTTGGTATGCAGGAAACAGACAAATTGGTATTAAAGATAATGACGAGTAAATAGCTAAATTAATAAGAATGAAAATAAGAAATTATTACCAGAAAAAAAGAGGATATATTCAATTTACCGGATAGCTTAAAGCAATAAAAAACGCTCCAATAAGGAGCGTTTTTTCAACCATTTGATAACCAATTTAGAATCTTAACCTTTTACAGTCTTTTCAATCCTTTTGTTTGTGCCTTATCAGCTTCTATAATGCTGATGGCGTAACCTCCGGCAGGTGCGCATAGCTGTGATAACTTCGACTTGCTGGTTACCACTACTTTGCGGATAGTGTATGCCTGAGGATTTGTTTTGTAGTGAGCGTCCTTCGCATCGCTGTATATCGTTGCGATGTATGTTTTGGCCGGATCCAGATATTCGAATGTGACATTTGATGTGCGCCCGTTCTCGTCACATACGCTACCAACGAACCAGTTATTTGAATTTTTTGCTTTACGGGCAACCGTAATATATTCACCTGGTTCAGCTTCCAGATATTTGCTCTCGTCCCAGTCTATAGCGACATCTTTAATGAACTGGAATGCATCGAGATACTGATTATATGTTTCGGGCAGATCGGCAGCCATCTGTAACGGGCTGTACATGGTTACATACAGTGCCAGTTGATTGGCCAGTGTACTGTTCACATGCGAATTGTTGTCAGGATTGTATTTGCTTACATCCATCTGGAAGATACCCGGAGTATAATCCATCGGGCCTCCGATAAGGCGGGTGAAAGGAAGTACAGTGACATGGTTCGGCTTGTTACCGCCAAATGCCTGGTATTCTGTTCCGCGAGCCGATTCGTTCCCTATGAGGTTTGGCCATGTACGGCATACACCTGTCGGACGTACTGCTTCGTGGGCATTTACCATGATCTTATAACCGGCAGCTTTTTCGAAAGCATACTGGTAGTGATTTACCATCCATTGTCCGTAATGATGCTCGCCACGAGGGATAATATTGCCTACATAGCCGCTTTTAACAGAGTTGTATCCATTGTCAACCATGAATTGATAAGCTTTGTCCATATGTCGTTCATAATTGCGTACCGACGATGAAGTCTCGTGGTGCATGATGATTTTTACACCTTTACTTTTTGCATATGTATTAAGCTCTTTAACATCGAAGTCGGGATAAGGAGTCACAAAGTCGAATACATAATCTTTCGATTTGCCGAACCAGTCTTCCCATCCTACATTCCATCCTTCTACAAGTACACCGTCGAAACCATGTAATGCCGCAAAGTCGATATACGCTTTCACATGTTCAGTATTAGCGGCGTGTTTACCATTTGGTTTAGTTTTACTGTAATCGGTAACACCCAGTTGTACGCTATATACATCATCAGTGTATGCCCAAGAGCTTTTCCCTGTAATCATTTCCCACCATACTCCGATATATTTTACAGGTTTGATCCATGATGTATCTTCTATCTTAGAAGGCTCATTCAGGTTAAGTGTGATGTGTGAAGCCAGCACATTGCGGGCATCGTCGCTTACGATAACCGTACGCCATGGTGTGTTGCACGAAGCCTGCATATAGCCTTTGTAACCTTGTGCATCGGGAGTGAGCCATGATTCGAATATCATATTCTTATCATCAAGATTGAGATGCATACAAGAGTAATTGATTAATGCCGCTTCGTGAAGATTGATATATAATCCATCGTCGGTTTTCATCATCAATGCTGTTTGCACCCCAGTCTCAGAGAATGGTGTCTGAGATGAGTTCGGTGTAATAGCCTTACTCATCAATCCTCTGATTTCAGATAGCTTAGATGTTGTATAATCATATTCCTGTGTATCATAATCGCCCGGTATCCAGAATGCTTTATGATCTCCGGCCATGGCAAACTGGGTTCTTTCTTCTTTGATTACGAAGTATGTAAGATTTTTTTGCTCAGGGAACTCATAACGGAATCCCAGCCCGTCATCGAACAAACGGAAACGGATAACGATATGTCTGTCTGTCGATTTCTGGTTCAGA
Source organism: Dysgonomonas sp. UBA7710 (assembly GCF_002482385.1). Lineage (GTDB taxonomy): Bacteria > Bacteroidota > Bacteroidia > Bacteroidales > Dysgonomonadaceae > Dysgonomonas. The sequence goes on from NZ_DLFW01000032.1 coordinate 9,992, forward strand.
GTAACGGCTAGTTCGTTATAGTGGTTACGAATTTGGCTTACTTCTCCCCAAACCGGTTTCCACGATTCGTCAAATGTAGCGGTTTTAGTATCTGTTATTTCAAAGCCGTTCAGCAAAGATACTTTATCTTCATTTTGTTTATTGTCTCTTTGTTTAATCGAAAAGTCGCTGAAGTCTGTATGCGCGTCACTGTCGTCTTTCAGTTCCAGTCCGAGTTTGGATGTTTTTATAACATCTTTGTTTTTATATGTTAGAGCATATGCCGGTATGCCTCCGTTCTGGATAGAGAATTTCAGAGTGAGATTTCCGTCCGGTGATTTTAGTTCCTGTGCTTTCATTGTCTGGAATATTAAACAAAAGCTGATAAAAATGGAAATACTTATTACTTTCTTCATGATTCTTTTAAAAGTTTTACACAGCAAAGAAACGCTTTTAAAGGGTTAATAGTAGTCTGCGCAATTATTAAAGCGGGCTAAAAAGTTTGCAAACGTTTGCAAGGGGGCAAAAAGAAAAAGTGGGGACATGTCCCCACTTTTTCTAAACAGAGTATTTATTAAAGTATTTATTCGATAGTTCCAGTTCCAGCATTAAAGTCGAGAGTGATTGTTTTGCCGGCTGCAACAGGAACAGCATCTTGATCTCCTCCTGTAGCGCGATAAACGATCTTTCCACTGAATATATTGAACTCATGTCTCCACCAATCGCTATTATAAGCATCTATAGCATTTGAAGATGCATACATCCTCAAATTGTTTGATGCTACTGTTACAATTGTGGCTTTGTTTCCGGTTATAGTGAAAGGATATTTACCTGTGTCCCATCCACCGAAAGCGTCTCCCATACCATATACCTTAGCCGGTTCGATGGCAATTGCTTTGTCCGGATAGTTTACGAATATTACATACAATCCGGTTGTAGCGACAACAGCATTTCCATCACCATCATTGGAGAAGCCTGTGTTTGTATCCATCTTTCCGTAAGCAGTACCCCAAGTCTTGTCAGGAGACCATTTAAAGCCGTTGCCGGCAGTGAGATATTTGATGCACCAGAATGCACCATCCTCTCCATCATTATTTTGTATAGGAATTAATGAAACGATTCCATCCGAATCCCAGTTCCAATTTCCGAAATCAGCTCCCACCATATATAGTTCTTTAGGAAATGCGACATAGCAAGTGAATGTAACGCTTTTTATGTCGGAATAGAAAACCGGGCCTGTCCCTACGGTATTAAGCCCTGTTCTCAAACGTAAATAGAGTGTTATTGGTTGAGATTCCTTCACAAATAATAATGCAGCGTCATTCAACACTTTATATGTTATTTCTGTACTGTTTGAGTATGATGTTACTATAGCTTGAGCATTTTCAAAGGTTGAACTTGTCGCCGCTTCAATGGTATAAACCGGTGCAGCCTGTATATTATAATCGGTTCTTGTCCACGACCATGTTCCTATTTTTTCAGACATTTTAGTATCCTTGTCTATAACAAAATCCTGAAGCGTACTTTGTGTAAACACCGGTTTTTCAATGTTGCTTTCATCTCCCAGTTTTATGTGATCATCATCGTTGGAACAGGCAACAAAGATGAACAAAGCGATGAAGCAAGTCAGTAGTATATTTAACTTTTTCATATTCTGATGTGTTTTTTTATTTAGAGATGGTTAATTATAGCCTTCATTCTGAGTCAGATTAGGATTAGCTCCCATATCATCAGCCGGAATAGGATATATATTGAATTTTTTATCTACAGATGTTCCTCCATATGTTCCACCTTTCCATTGCCATGTGTAAGATCCTGTGGTGAGTTTATCGAAACGTACAAGGTCTGTCCGGCGTTGAGCCTCATAGAATAATTCACGTCCTCTTTCATCCAGAATAAAGTCTAAAGTGAGATTGGCCTGGCTTATTTCTGCGCTTGCATCGTTGCCGTAGGCACGTTTGCGAAGATCGTTTATATATGTGAGGGCTGTAGCTTCTGACCCTCCGGTTCCCCCACGGAGAACTGCTTCGGCATAATTCAGGTATATTTCACCTAAACGGAATAAAGGGAAATCTGTATATGCAATATTGCTTGCCGGTAAAGATCCGTCTTTGTTAACATTGGAGAATTTTACCACAGGTATACCGTTCTTGTAATTAGAAGGGTCTACAATATTTATGTTGTCAGCCAAAGCAGGATATAGCATAGTATAACGGATATCCTTGCTATTATTACTTTGTTTGGTAAATGTTTCCTGCAATGAAACCCGGGCGCGGTTGCCTTGCCATGCACCTTGTGCGTTAATCTCAGCCTGCATAGCTGAAGGCACTGTACTACAAAGAAGGAATGTCATTCCACCCCATGTCTGAGTGTCTGCCCCCTCATAGCGTATCGGGAAAATCATTTCTTTAGATTTGCCATTGTCGGCCTTGAATATGTCTGCATATTTCGGTTCCAGTTCATATCCTACGCTTAATACTTGTTTGCTGTATGTCAAACTTTCAGTGTACTTTTTCTCCCCGGTATATATTTCGGCATTCAGATATAAGCGTGAAAGAAGAGACCATGCGGCGGCTTTGGTCACACGTCCATAATTTTTGCTGTTGTATCCAACAAAAGGATCTAATAAGCCGTTTTGGCATTCAGTAAGCTCTTTTTCGATATACGCGAATAAATCTTTGGCCATTATCTGAGGTGCGGATTCTTTTCCTACAACACTTTCTTCTGTAACGTATGGTACATTACGGAACATATCCAGTAGATAATAATATGCCAATGCTCTCATAAAACGGGCATCTTCACGTAGAATGCGTATCTCTGATTTTACACTTTCCTCTACACCTCTTGACGATAGTTTATCTTCTGATGTTTCACGAAGGTATTCATTCGATAAATTTATTTGATAGTATAGTCTGTAATACATTCCTTTAACAAAAACATTGGTAGAATTCCATGTAAGGGTATTAAAATCGTTTATACCGATGTCTCCCCAGCAGCAGTGAGCTTCATCTGTGGGAAGTTCCTGCAAGTTCCATAATCCGCGAAGGAATGAGGCCTGACTACCCCCGTCTACTCCGGCTACATCCGATTCGTCATCCCCTCCTTTATTTCCCGAAATAGCCAAACCTGCATATATCTTGGCTAATCCGGACTTGTAGGCTCCTATTTCTTTGCCATACACAGTTTCGCCAACTACTTCATTGGGATCGATAGGTAGTGTATTTAAATCGTCTGTACATGATGTTATAGCTAATGTGCTTAAGGCAACAGCCATAACAGTCATAAATTTATATTTCAGTGATTTCATGTTCTAATCTGTTTAATGTTAAAAATTGAGACTTAAACCAAGCATATAAATACGTGGGCGAGGATAGATATTATTGTCTATACCATCGTTATTGAACTCAGGGTCCAAGCCTTTATACTTGGTGATAATGAAAGGATTCTGAACGGTTGCATACAGACGTGCCGATTCCAGTCCTTTGAATGGCTTCAGGAATGTATATCCTAAAGAGATATTGTCCATTCTTAAGAAAGATGCATTCTGTATATAGTAATCAGAGATAAACTGTGCCTGACTGAAATTGGTATAAGATGCACTACTTACCCTGTTTTTAAGGAATCCGGTAGGGTCCATTAACCAGGCTCCGCCATAAGCTTCACGATTTGACTGAATATTGTTATATACATAGTTTCCAAAACTGGCACGCAATGCAAAGTTGAAATCCCAGTTTTTATAAGAGAATTGAGATGATAATCCCATGTATACGTCAGGTGAAGCTTTCTTATATGGACGTAAATCTTCTCCGTCTATTATACCATCGTTATTCTGATCTACATAAGCTCCTTCTATTGGCTTGCCGTCGGTATCATATATTTGTTCATAAACATAGAATGTACCGTAAGGTTGGCCGGTCTTGTGTACTAATACCTGGTTACCTGTACCTCCGGTGATACCTCCCCATCTGAATATGCTGGTCGGATCTTCGGCTAGTTTTGTAATTTCATTTTTATTATAGGAAACATTGTATGACAGGGACCAGTTAATGTCTTTTGTTTCAATCGGACGGGCAGTTATATTAAATTCAATACCCTTATTAGTCATATTTCCGATATTGGTCAATAGTACATTGCTAAAGTTAGATCCGGCAGGTATAGGTATCTCATTCAACATATCATTAGTCTTTCTATAGTACAGATCTACAGCTCCTGATATACGGTTGCCAAGGAATCCGTAGTCCAAACCGATGTTATAAGTGGTGGTTTCCTCCCATTTCAATTCCGAATCGTAAGCATTAGGACGGATCAATTGTACTTTTTCATCTCCCCAGTAGTAGTTTGCTCCCGGTTTGCTATATTGGTATTTAGCCATATAAGGATAATCTCCGGTTCCTAAATTTTGTTGTCCGGTGATACCATATCCCAGGCGAAGTTTCAGATCAGAAAGTAAATTCTGGTTCTTCATGAATGATTCTTCTGTTATCCGCCAAGCTAAAGCTACAGAAGGGAATAATCCCCAGCGCTTATCTTTGCTAAAGCGGGATGATCCGTCATTACGGAGCGTGGCTGTTAATAAATAGCGGTTTGCAAATGTATAGTTGAAGCGTCCGAAGTAAGATATCAGATAATTTTCTGTTTTGAAGCTATCACCATCTTTATAATATAGTGCTCCAAATTCGTTTTGCTTAGCTTCAGAATATGGATAAATATTAGATTCTGATCTGTAGAAATATTGCCATGAATAACCGCCCATAACGTCAAACTTGTGACTACCTAATTCTTTCACATAGTTGAGGTAGAAATCCATCAGCTGATTGCGTTTCAATTGCTTATAGTCTCTGTTTTCTCCAAATCCTGTTTTGAAGTTTCCTGTTACCCAGCTCAATGGAGAGTTGTCTTCTATACTAATCCAACCGATACTGTTAGATATATCATATCCCAGATTAAGATTTGCCCTCAGATCGGGAAGAAAATGCATCTTATAGTCAAATTGTATATTTCCAATACTTCTTTTTACCCTGGATGCATCTCTTTTTTGATTCAAAGTTGCCACTGGATTCGCTAAACCTATATCAATAGGAGTGCCGTCCTCTTTAAGAGACATATAATATCCGTTGCCATATTTGCTGTCGCTATTATATACAGGTTGGGTAGGATCGAATTCTGCTGCGGCTCCGATTGCTCCTGTATCAGCGAAACGGTTTGTATTGTATATTCCTTTTAGACTAAGTTGTACAGTCAAATGATTGTCAAAAAACTTCGGATTTAAATTCACCGATCCGGTCCAACGATCCATATAGGATGTTTTTAGGATACCGTTTTCGTTAGTGTAACCGATTGATACACGGTAAGGGAAGTTTCCTGCAGCTCCGGCTACGCTTAGATTATGGTCTGTACTGAATGCTGTACGGAATATTTCGTCCTGCCAATTTGTGTTGGCTGTTCCAAGTGCATTTACCTGACTGCTGCCTTCAGCATATTTCGATTTTACAAAATTCCTGAAGTTATCAGCGCTCATTACATCAATATCGTCTGTTTTACTACTGATGGAGAATGTTCCATTGTAATTGATTTTCGGTTTACCGGAGCTTCCTTTTTTCGTAGTAATGATAATAACTCCATTTGAAGCGCGAGAACCGTAAATTGCAGCGGCAGAAGCGTCTTTTAATACGGAGAAACTCTCAATATCATTAGGATTGACTGATGCCAACGGATTGGCCATACCATTTATAGACGTTGTATTGTCTACCGGTACGCCGTCGATAACAATCAGAGGATCGTTACTGGCTTTCATCGAAGAACCTCCACGGATGCGTATTTTAGCCGCTGATCCGGGGGCACCACCGTCTGTGACGACACTTACACCGGGGGCTTTACCTATAAGCAGGTCAGAGGCTGAAGTTGCCATCCCTTTAGCCAGGGAGTTGGCCGAGATGGCTGTTACTGAACCAGTAAGGTCTTCTTTTTTTACGCTACCATAACCGATTATTACAACTTCTTTCAGAAGTTCGGCATCTTCGCTAAGCACTACATCGATAGATGTTCTTCCGGCAATCTGTATTTCCTGTGAAGTGAAACCAACATATGAGAAAACTAGTGTCCCGTTTTCGGGTGCTTTAAGTTCGTAATTTCCATCCAAATCGGTAACAGTGCCTGTCGTTGTGCCTTTAACAACAACACTACCACTAATGATAGGTTCGCCATTGCTGTCTTTCACATTTCCTTTTACTGTAATAGTGCCACTTTGGGCATGCATACTTGATGACAAAGTGATTACTCCTAACATAATAATCAGGAATATTTTTGCGCATCTGCTCTTTCTCTTTCTTTCCATGCGAAATAATATTAAGGATTAACTTTAATTAATATTGATTTATTTTATAAATTGATTTATCTATAGAGTTGGTCTGATAATCAAGAACTAGTTTCTGTTTTATTGCTATATGCATAAATAGCTTAACCCCAAATAGTCTGTTTCGCTATTTGAGGTAAAGTATATTGTTTTGTGAAGAAGTTAGTCTCTCTCTCTCTCTCTAACAAAACAGAGATAACTTCCAAATTTTCAGTAAGAAAACCGGAAGGTAAAAATGTTCTATTTTGTGGTTTTTTCTGCATAAGCATCAAAAGAGGGTTTTGTTTCACCAGTGTATATTTCAAATTGATCTGATTAAATTAAATGGATAGAAATAATCATATTGTTTCATGGTTATCTTTTATTCACAATACAAATATGAGAAGTCCTATCTTGTTTTGGCTTAAAAGAATATGTAAATGTTACCTTTTTGTTATGCAAACGATTGCACGTGTGTAATATCTATTTATTATTGAATTTTAGAGTCTTTTAAGACCGCGATTCATACTATTTATTAAACGATTAAGTTAAAGTTTAATCAATATTCTATAAATTTGCGCATGTTTAGGGCTGTTTCTACTGTAAACAATTCATCTGTAGAAAGTGTTCTTTACAAGAATAGAATGCCTCGCATTTTCATATAGATATATTTAGCATTACGCTTTATAAATGATGAAGGATAAAAACCGCATGCCCTTAACCGGTGTGCTGCAACATATTATATATGAATAACATTGGACGTACTTTAGCCGCAACTTTACTCTGTACACTATTATTGGGTGCGTGTAAAAAGGCATCAGTTGATTCCCCTATTGTCGAAGTAGAACCTGTAGCAACAGATAATATCGAAATTTATGGAGAATATGTAGGATTAATAAGGGCTTCCCGGAATGTGGAGATACACGCACGGGTAGAAGGCTTTCTTGAAAAAATGACTTTCAGCGAAGGCAAGGAAGTAAAGGCAAATGAACCATTATTTTACATAAACGATAAACCTTACAAGGCCAGAGTGGAGAAGGCAAAAGCCCAACTGAAAAGGGATGAGGCTCAGGAATTGAAAGCCGAGAGTGACCTCAAGCGTATCGAACCGTTATATAATCAGAATGCGGCCAGCCGCCTCGATCTGGATAATGCTGTGGCAGCATTGAATATGGCTAAGGCCGATGTGGCGATGAGTAAGGCCGATCTGGAACAGGCAGAGCTACAACTTAGCTATACTGTGGTTCGCTCGCCGTTGTCAGGTTATATCAGTGAACGTTATGTGGATATAGGGACACTTGTAGGCAATTCGAAGTCGTTACTGGCAACCGTTGTTAAGCGTGATACGGTACTCGTCGATTTTAAACTTACATCACTCGATTATCTGCGTAGCCAGAGAAGAAACGTGCATCTCGGAGAACTGGATACTACCCGCTCGTGGCAGCCCACAGTTGTAGTGACATTGGCAGATAATTCGGTCTATAATGAAAAAGGTATTGTCGACTTTGCATCACCCCAAGTGGACCCGAAGACGGGTACTTTCGGCGTACGTGCCGAATTACCTAATCCGAACCAGGTACTTCTTCCCGGACAATTTACACGGGTTAAATTATTACTCGATGTCTTGGAAAATGTTGTAGTTGTTCCCCGGAAAGCGATTTTAATAGAAAAGGGCGGAGCCTTTATATATGTCGTCTTTCCTAATAACATAGTGGAAAAGCGTTATATAGAAACTGGTCCCGAACAGGACAACAAGATTGTTGTTACCCGCGGACTTTCGGTAGGGGAAAATATTGTGATTGAAGGATATCAGAAACTGGTACAAGGTCAGAAAGTAATTCCCCGCACAAAGGAAGAAGAGCAAAAAATCATAGATCAGGAAAAAAATAAAGAAACAAAGAAGGAGGATAAATAATGAAGCCCGGATTTTTTATAGAAAGGCCTGTTTTATCTACCGTACTTTCTTTATTGATAGTTATAATCGGTATTATAGGTTTGGTGTTATTGCCTATAGAGCAATATCCGCAGATAACGCCACCGGTGGTAAAGATCGGTGCATCTTATCCCGGGGCAAATGCTACAACTGTGTCGCAGGCTGTGGCAACCCCGATAGAACAGGAATTGAATGGTACTCCGGGTATGATTTACATGGAGTCGGGCAGTTCCAATTCCGGGGGATTGTCTATAACTGTAACATTCGATGTAAATACAAATGCAGACCTTGCGGCGGTTGAGATACAAAACAGGGTAAAACTGGCCGAGAGCCGCTTGCCTGCCGAGGTGTTACAAAGTGGCATCACCGTAGAAAAGCAGGCGCCCGGACAGTTATTGACTATTGCCCTGACTTCGGATGATCCCAAATATGATGAGATATACCTGAGTAATTATGCCACAATAAATATACTCGATGTAATCAGGCGTATTCCCGGAGTAGGGCGTGTATCCAATGTCGGTAGCCGTTATTACGGTATGCAGATCTGGGTATATCCCGATCGGTTGGCTAGTTTCGGCTTGACGATAAAAGATTTGCAGGATGCATTGAAAGACCAGAACAGGGAGTCGGCGGCAGGAGAATTGGGTAAGCAACCCATTGTGAATGTCGATGTGGCGATGCCTATTACAGCACAAGGGCGTTTGTCAACGGTCAGCCAGTTCGAGGATATTGTAGTGAGGGCGAACAATGACGGATCGTTTATCCGTATGCGTGATGTAGCAAGGGTTTCCCTCGAAGCATCATCTTATAGTACCGAAAGCGGACTGAACGGAAAATATGCCACAATGCTGAGCATATATATGCTTCCGGGCGCCAACGCCATGGAAGTGGCCGAAGAGGTGAAAGAAGCTATGGTACAGATAAAACAAGATTTCCCCGAAGGGCTTGATTATCTGATTCCTTTCGATATGACGGAGTATATCGGGGAGTCCATCCATGAAGTGTATAAAACGTTATTTGAGGCTTTGGCGCTTGTTATAATAGTTGTATTCCTTTCGTTACAAAACTGGCGTGCCTCTATCATTCCTATTGTTGCAGTTCCGATATCTCTGATAGGTACCTTCGGTTTTATGCTGGCAATGGGTTTCTCTCTCAATATGTTAACACTGTTAGGTTTGGTGCTGTCTATCGGTATTGTTGTCGATGATGCGATAGTGGTTGTGGAGAATGTGGAACGGATTATGGCGGAAAAGAAGATAGGAGCGAGAGAGGCAACGCATTTGGCGATGAATCAGCTGGCGGGAGCGCTGATTGCTACGTCTCTGGTATTGGCCGCCGTATTTGTTCCTGTTAGTTTTCTCGATGGTATTACAGGTTCGCTTTACAGGCAGTTTTCGGTGACGATAGTCGTTTCCGTATTGATATCGGCAGTGGTTGCACTAACGTTAAGTCCTGCCATGTGTGCGTTGATCTTGCGTCCCGAGGAGGAAGGTAAAAAGAAGAATGTTGTTTTCCGTAAGATAAATAACTGGTTAGCCACCGGGAATAGTAAATACGCAAATATACTGATGAAGGTTATCAGTAATCCCCGCCGTGTTTTAGCGGGCTTCGGGATGGTTATGGTTTTTATATTTGTGTTGAATAAGGTTGTTCCTACCAGTTTTATACCGCAGGAAGATCAGGGTTATTTTACAGTAGAGCTTGAAATGCCTGAAGGAACTACTTTGGAGCGTATGCGTACTGTAACGGACAGGGCTATCGGATATGTAGACTCTCTCGAAGATGTGGAGTATGTGCAGAATGTGACAGGCTCCAGTCCCCGGGTAGGTACAAACCAAGGGCGCACTACGCTTACTGTGATACTGAAATCGTGGAAGGAAAGGAAAAAAGGCGTAGATGAAGTAATGCGCGATGTACAGAAAGAATTTTATAATTATCCGGAGATCAGGTCGTTTGTCTCCCGTCCGCCTGTTATCCCGGGGTTAGGGTCAGCCGGGGGGGTGGAAATGAAACTACAGGCAAGGTCGGACGCACAATGGGACGATTTGGTAGCGGCTACAGATACATTCATGTATTATGCGGAGAAATCGAAGTTGATATCGAATGTGTCATCCTCCTTGCAATCTGAAATCCCTCAGTTATATTTCGATGTGGACAGGGATCAGGCCATGCTGCTGGGGGTTCCTATGTCGGACATATTCTCTACAATGAAGGCCTATCTGGGTTCGGTATATGTGAATGACTTCAATATGTTTAACCGTATATATAAAGTTTATATACAGGCCGACCAATCATACAGGGCCACGGCTAACGATATAAATCTGTTCTTCGTAAAGACCAAAACGGGCGATATGGTTCCTCTTACGGCCTTAGGAAAAACAAGCTACACCACCGGGCCGGGTAATATTACACGATTCAATATGTACACATCTGCATCTATGCAGGTGACACCCTCTGCCGGGCACAGTTCGGGACAGGTTATGAATGAAATACAGCGTATAGCCAAAGAACATCTGCCTGACAATATCGGTGTGACATGGAGCGGATTATCGTTTCAGGAGCAAAAGGCCAGCGGGCAGACAGGGGTTGTGCTGGGACTGGTCTTTCTTTTCGTATTCCTTTTTCTGGCGGCTTTGTATGAAAGTTGGACGGTACCTATTTCTGTTTTATTGTCTTTGCCTATTGCGGCATTGGGTGCATTCTTAGGTATATGGGTTTTAGGGCTCGATAATGATATTTATTTTCAGATAGGTCTGGTTGCCCTTATCGGCCTTGCCGCGAAAAATGCCATATTGATAGTCGAATTTGCGAAAGAACAGGTGGATGCGGGCATGCAACCCATATTTGCGGCTATGCAGGCGGCAAAACTGCGTTTTCGTCCTATTCTGATGACATCGCTGGCTTTTGTGCTGGGTATGCTGCCGATGGTGATAGCTTCTGGCCCGGGGTCTGCAAGCAGGCATTCGATTGGTACGGGCGTGTTTTTCGGTATGATTGTAGCTATCACTTTTGGTATAATTCTGGTACCGTTTTTCTTTGTGTTGGTTTATAAATTTAAAGAAAAACTAAGAATACCCGAATTGAAATTACCTAAGTTCTTGAAAATTAAAAAGCTGATAAAAAGGAATGAAAATGAGTAAACTCAAATATATATTGATTGTCTCTGTCATCTTGCTGTCGTCCTGTAAGATAGGACAGAAGTATGAGCGGCCGGAGATGAATATGCCGCAAACTTTCGAGGCCGGAAGTATGGCTGCTGGCGATGCATCTGATATCGGCTGGAGTAGATTATATTCCGATACTGTTTTGCAGGGGTTGATTACCAAGGCCTTCGACCACAATAAAGATATGCTCGTAGCTGTGGCCCGTATAAAAGAGATGGCTGCAAAGAAACGTATATCTTTTGCAAACTTATTTCCTGAGATTGGAGGTGAACTTGCCGGACAAAAAGAGCATCTGAACTATGGAGGTGACAACAGTAAATATACTCCCGAATTGCGGGCAAACCTGAACGTATCGTGGGAATTGGATGTGTGGGGTAAACTCCGCTGGGCAAATGATGCGGGCGTGGCCGCTTATATGCAGACAGTTGAAGCGCAAAGAGCCCTGCACCTGACTATTGTGGCACAGGTAGCGCAATCTTATTTCGAACTGAAAGCGCTTGACCGTGAACTGGCAATAGTGAAGCAAACACTGGAAGCCAGACGGGAGGGGGTGCGATTTGCCAAATTGCGGTATGAAGGCGGCCTGACATCAGAGATTCCATACCGGCAAAGTCTGGTGGAACTCGCACGTACTGAAACCCTGATTCCTAATCTGGAAAATGAAATAAAGCTGAAAGAAAATGATTTGTTTGTTCTGGTAGGAGAATTTCCATCCGGCTCTATATCGAGGATAGGCGATGATATAAATCACCAGTTAATTCCTCAAAACCTGCCTGTGGATATGCCTTCATCCCTCCTGAAGCGGCGCCCCGATATGATACAGGCAGAGCAAAAACTAATAGAGGCAAATGCGCGGGTAGGGATTTCCTATACGGAGATGTTTCCGTCTCTGAGATTGACAGGACGTTTAGGGGGAGAGAATGACGAACTGTCCGATTTTCTGAAAAGTCCTACCTGGTTTATTTCCGGGGTTCTTACAGGGCCGATATTCAATATGGGAAAAAATAAAGCGACGCATAATGCCGCGAAGGCCGCTTATGAACAAGAAGTATATACTTATGAAAAGTCTGTTCTGGAAGTATTTAAAGAAGTGAATAATTCCATTGTGACTTTTAATAAGATGAAAGAAGTATATCGTTCGCAGGAAGCATTATACAATTCGGCCAAATCGTACCATGAACTGGCTAAATTGCAGTATGTAAACGGCGTTATCAGCTATATTGACCTGCTGGATGCCCAACGTCAGTTTTTCGATGCCGAGATAGCTCTTAATACTGCCATCCTGAATGAATTGTCATCAATGGTAGGTTTATATAAGGCATTGGGTGGGGGAGTGGTCAAATAAGTTTTGGTAACAGGATTATTTTATAGGACTGAAGGTTTATAAAATCTCTCAAAGTTTATCTATACAAATACAAGCATTTGTTTTATATAGATAAGTTCTTTGATATTTTGGGAGATAGAAACGAAAGAAAAGGTAACAACATTAGAATTGGGTAAAAAACTGTTACATCTGTTACCTTTTGGGGAAGTTACGAGTATACAAGACACG
>NZ_DLFW01000032.1:23071-27636 GCF_002482385.1 Dysgonomonas sp. UBA7710
GAGATACAAATTGTTGACTGATGACTGCTAACTGTTGACTGTAAATAATGTTACCTTTGTTACTACAAATTTCTGATCTTAAATTAATATATAGACTATATGAAAAAAAGTTTGATCGTAATCTTCCTCTTCTGTGCTTTGGCGATAACCGCACAGAATACATATGAACTGAAAAAGGATGTACCTTATTCCGGTGCTGCCGAAACGGATGCATACCGTAAGGAACGTTGTAAACTGGATATATACTATCCTGTGGATAAGAAAGATTTTCCTGTGGTGGTCTGGTTTCATGGCGGGGGCCTTGAAGGTGGGGAAAAGCATATCCCGAACGAACTGAAGGAAAAAGGTATAGCAGTAGTGGCAGTCAATTACCGCCTTAGCCCGAAAGCTACAAATCCGGCGTATATAGAGGATGCTGCCGCTTCTGTTGCGTGGGTTTTCCAAAACATTGCTTCGTATGGCGGTAGTGTAAATGATATTTATGTGTCGGGACATTCTGCCGGGGGGTATCTGACTCTTATGGTGGGACTGGATAAGAGTTATCTTGAAAAATATGGAATTGATGCGGATAAGATAAAGGGGCTGGTGCCTATCAGCGGTCAGACTAATACGCATTATACCATAAGGAAAGAACGGGGAATACCTCAAAATCTCCCTGTCGTTGATGCTTATGCGCCATTGAATCAGGCACGGGCAGGTATCCCTCCTGTTTTATTAATTTCGGGAGACCGTAATCTGGAGATGACAGCGCGCTATGAGGAGAATCTGCATATGGAAGCTATCTTAAAGTCGTTTGGGAACAAGGATGTGACCATGTACGAAGTTCAGGGCTTCGATCATGGGGGAGTAGGGGGTCCCGGCTGTTTGCTTTTGCTCGATTGGATTAAGAAATATAGTAAGAAATAAGACATAACAAAGAGGGCAGAAACCTCATGATTCCTGCCCTTTGTATTTTGAAATAAATCTTATCAGATATATTCTCTTATCTTCCGGGCAATGTCTTCAAACTCGGCTTGCTCCAGCTTTACTCTGGGATTGGATAACAGCATGTCAGACTCCCTGTTTATCGGAATCAGGTGTATATGTGCGTGAGGGACTTCCAGTCCTACTACCATAACTCCAACCCGTTGGCATGGAACAGCCTTTTCGATAGCCTTGGCAACTTTCTTGGCGAAGATGTTTATCCCGCCTATAGTTGCGTCGTCCAAATCGAAGATATAATCCACTTCCTGTTTAGGAATGACCAGAGTGTGACCTTTAGCCATAGGATTTATATCAAGGAAGGCAAAGAATCTTTCATCCTCTGCCACCTTGTAAGAAGGTATCTCACCGGCTGCTATTCTACTAAAGATACTTGCCATCAGCTGTTAGATAGAGATGTTTACGATCTCGAAACTCATCATTCCCGAAGGAACTTTTATTTCGGCAACATCACCCACCTTTTTGCCCATAAGGCCCTGTGCAACAGGAGTGCTTACTGCAATCTTGTTTTCTTTCAGGTTCGCCTCACTTTCAGCTACAAGGGTATATGTCATTTGCTGGTTGTTCTTTGTGTTGCGTATAGTAACCTTGTTTAGTATCTGTACTACATCGATTCCTATCGCCTCCTCATTTATTATACGGGCGTTTGCCAGCAGATTTTTCATCTGGGCTATTTTTGCCTCAAGCAATCCCTGAGCTTCTTTGGCTGCATCGTATTCGGCATTTTCCGACAGATCGCCTTTATCACGGGCTTCAGCTATTTGTTTTGAGATAGCCGGTCTTTCGCTCTCCAGAGCGCTGATTTCTTCTTTCAACTTTTTGTAACCGTCTTCGGTCATGTAAGTGATAGCCATGGTAATTAAAGTTAAATTAGTTAGTGACTATTATTCCTTTTGATTTTTTAAAGCGACAAAAAGAAAAAGAATCCTTGCCGTATAGGCCAGAACTCCTTTTCCTTTTTCAATCTATTACAAGCAAAGATAAGATATAATTTTTATACCGTCAAAATATTTAGCTAACTTTTATAATAATTTTTGAACTTCAGAAGATAAATCATCTGTGGATAATACTCTTTTTACGATCTCTCCTTTTTTATTGATAATGAAAGTCGTCGGGAATCCCTGAATATTATACTTTGCCAGTAAATCAGAAGCCAATGACTTATCATCTCTTACGCAAATCCAAGGAATGTTTACTGCACTGTTTTGCCAGGCATGCACATCAGTGTCGAATGAAACCTGATATACTTCAACATTTCCTTTATGCTTTTCATAAGCCTTATTAAGCAGGATATTGTGCGCCGGGGAAAAGTCTGTTTGATATGCTGTAAAGTCCAGTATAACTACTTTTCCTTTTAATGAAGAAAGACTTATATTCTTGTTATGTCTATCTGGCAAGGTTATATTATAATATGTACTGTGGTCTGTGACTTCCGATGTTGCGATTCTGTTTATCGCTTCTTCCTGGCTTGCTGCTTTGCGGATTTCGGCCAAAGCGGATAAAGTAAAGTTTTTCAGATTAGCTGTGCGGGGAGATGTTGGGTATTGTGTATCCCATACTGTAGCGACAGCCTGAAATGCAGCGATGTCTTTCTTGTTGTATGGGTCGAAAATCAAATAGTTATCTACTTTTTGGAAAAGTGCAAAATAGGCGGCTAAACTCTTATAGTCGGAATATATGAGGTCTTTAGCTTTAGTCTTGTACTCATTCACTCCATTTTGTACAGCCGTAATATATTCTTCTTGCGATATCTCTTTACTTTCAAATTTCTTTTTCAACTCGGAGAAAGTTTGGCTTAGTTTGTTTTGAGCCAAAACTATGTCTTTTATTTTAGCTGAACCACTAGAACCTTCAACGGTATAATCCAGTGCAAAAGTTTCCTTCGGTGCATTCACAGTAATAGTCTCTGTGGAATCTACTGCCAGGTTAATTGTTTGTCCGTTTAGTTTTAGTAAATAAAATTCAGGATAGCCGACATTAGCTTCTGTGAATTTGAAGTTCCCATCTTTATCCAGTTTTACAGAATCAATTATAGTTGTTTCGGTAAGAGATCTTTTCTCCAGATATAGTATAGTTGTGTCGGCATTACTTATTTTTCCCTCAATTGTAAATTGGAGCTTCTTGTCTTTGCAGGATGCAAATAATACTAATGAAGCAATAGCGAGAATTGTGATTTTTAATAAAAGAGACGTTTTCATGTATGATGTTGTATTATAAAGTAAATCAAAGTATATACTTGATATATTATTTAGCTTATTATGTATTATAGAAGTAAAAAAACTTTATCTATATATTTCAGAGCAGCAAAGATATTAATTATAATCAAATCTATTTATCTTGGATTTTATAAAATGATTTTTTTTCTGCCCAGAGATAATAATTGTATTGGTTTTATCGTATAATAGTTAAAATCATTTTGTTTTTTTCTTGGATTTCACTATATTTATTTCTGTATTAATCAACTGAAAATGTCTGTTACTATGTATAGAACAATAATTTTCTTAATATTTTTTATTTATAGTATATGTTTGGTTTATTCTCAGGATTCTGTTAAGGTGGAAAGATTAGATATTATATATCTGAAAAATGGTAAGATGATAAAAGGAAAACTGGTTAAACGGCAATTCGGAACTATAAGTGTAAAAATCACAGATAGTCTTTCGCAGAAAGAGAATATTGTAATATATCAACAGGGGGATATCAAAAAAATAGAGGAAAGAAGTTCTGGAGAAGTTGAAGGGGGATTATCGAAAACCGATCCGCAAAGTTATGTAGAGGGTAGTCCTAATTCGAAGAGAAAAAGACAACGGCAGCCGGTGAACGGAAGTGTTGTTGGCCAGCCTTCAAATCCTACGCAAAGTCTAATTCCCGAGCAACCGCCGCATGAGGATGTTCTCAGGCAAGTACAGCAACCGGGAGGTAATATATCCATGCCTGTGATGGTTGATCAACCTGTTATAATTGATGGAACCAGGGCGGCAAGTCCGGATGAATATTTTGATCCTTTTAGCGTCCCAAGACCTAAGCGGCGGGAGAAGATATGGAATCGGGAAATAAAAGGATTCCGGGTTTTTATTGATTATGCTTATATACATGGTATAGGTAAAACAAAGAATCACAGGTTCGAATATGGAACATCAATAGGGTATCAGTTTAATCCGATTTTTTATGTAGGTGTAGGAACAAGTTATACTATGACCCTAAATAAAAAAGATTCATCCCTGCCTATCTTTATCAATCCACGTATTAATTTTTTGGATGAGAATACAACCCCTTTCTGGGATGTAAAAGTCGGGTATTCGGGTGCTATGGGAAAAGGTTTTTATTTTAGTACTTCCTTTGGGATAAGTATTGCTAAGCAAGGAAGAAGTGCCTGGAATATTGGACTCGTTTATTCTTTGCAAAAGGCGACTTATTATGAATGGTCTGACGTGGAACCGGATAAGAGAGTGCCGATCAAACCTACATATCATGGATTGGCATTGAAGCTTACATATGAATTTGGTATAGGTCGATAAATTTTTAGCCTTTTTTATGGAGTTTATTCGATCCGGTTTTAACAACATGTTGTGAGATAAGGGTAT
>NZ_DLFW01000001.1 GCF_002482385.1 Dysgonomonas sp. UBA7710
ATCTCGTTTCTCAGGTTCGGGATACTTCGTTCCCTCAGGATGACAGCAGAAAATAACAGAACAAAGTAGAGAACTTAACAGCCCTGCCCCTTGGGGTGGTTGGAGGGGCCAATCAATACTTCAAAGAACTACAAGCTAACAGCTAAAGGCTAATAGCTTACTATTACATAGATAAACTATTTCAAAAAAATTAAATTTCGAGGGTTTACCCTAAAAAGGAATTATATTTGCACCCAAATTAAAATCTATGAAAAAAGATATACTTTGGAAAGTGAACCGTTTCGACGAGTTTACGATAAACGAATTATATGATATATTACATTTGCGGTGCAAGATATTCGTCGTGGAGCAAGATGCCCCTTACCTCGATCTGGACTATAAAGACCAGAAAGCTCTGCATTTGCACGGCTACGTCGATAATAAGCTGGCTGCCTATTGCCGTATATTCAAAGCAGGTGATTATTTTGACGAAGCCAGTATCGGACGTGTAATTGTAGCAGAGGAATACAGAAAATACGGTTATGGAAATGACCTGATGAAAAAAGCTATCGAATTGGAAGAGTCTGTATTCGGTGAGACAAGAATTACAATATCCGGGCAATTATATCTGAAAAAGTTCTATGAAAGCCTTGGTTTCAGGCAAACGAGTGAGATGTATCTCGAAGATGGCATACCGCATATAGAAATGAAGAAAGAATAAAATCCTTGCGAAAAATATTGGAATTTAAGATTTTATCCCTAAATTTGCAGCCCGAAAACAGAAAGGAGGTTTAATGATCTTTTGAACAGAACATAATTAGTTTATAGTCAGATACTGCTTGCAGAGCAGTGTTCAGAAGATTATTATACAAAAACCGCCTATTATAAAAACGAATGAGGAAAGCATGCCTCACTAATTAAATTGCATTAAACAAAACAAAAAATAAATAAAAAATAAAACGACAATTATGATCATTGTTCCATTAAAAGAAGGCGAAAACATTGAAAAAGCCTTGAAGAAATTTAAAAGAAAATACGAAAAAACAGGTGTAGTAAAAGAACTTAGAAGACGTCAGGAGTTCCGTAAGCCATCAGTGGTGAAAAGAGAACAAAGATTGCACGCCGTATACGTTCAGGCGATGCACCGTTCGGAAGAATAAAATACTATTGTCTTTTTCGCATAAAATTATTAACTTCGTCATTCAGGATTGAAATTCGGATAGATGATGTTACTAATCGACAAATATAGCAGATATCTCCGTTATGAAAAGAACTTCTCTTTACATACGGAGATTTCTTATTCTACAGACCTTCATCAGTTTGCCGGATTCCTGCAAGAACATTTCCCGGACGTAGATCTAAAAAGCGTAGACAGCGACATAGTCCGCATGTGGATTGTATCGCTTATGGAGGCAAAGATTGCTGCGCGGTCAGTAAACCGTAAGTTGAGTACGCTTAAATCGTTCTACAAATATTTGTTGCGGATAGGTGAAGTTCCGGCAAACCCGGTAAAGAAAATTACAGGGCCCAAAACACCAAAACCCATTCCTTCGTTTGTGAACAATGGAGATATGGAGAAAGTGTTGGAAGAATCAAACTTCGACAACACATTCGAATCTCTCCGCAACCATATGATGATCGAACTGTTTTATGTTACGGGGATTCGCCGGGCGGAGCTGATCGGACTAAAGGATACCGATGTGGATTTTAGCGCCGAAACAATACAAGTGACAGGAAAGCGAAATAAACAACGCCTTATCCCGTTCAGCGACGGAATGAAGGCAATGCTCGGACAATATCTGAAAGCAAGGAACGAAGAAATAGGGAACTTATCCGGATATTTATTTGTTAAGAATGATGGGGAGCAACTCTACCCAATGCTTGTACACAGAATTGTGACGGAGAATCTGAAGCAGATACCGACTCTTTCAAAATCGAGTCCCCACGTCCTCCGTCATTCATTTGCAACAAGCATGCTAAACAATGGTGCGGATATAAATGCGGTAAAAGAATTATTGGGACATTCAAGCCTTGCGGCTACAGAAATATACACACACACTTCGTTCGAAGAATTAAAGAAGATTTATAACAAGGCTCATCCAAGGGCCTAAAAGTAAAGGAGGAAACATTATGAATATTGCAATTCAGTCAGTGCACTTTGATGCAAGCACTCAATTAAAAGAGTTTATAGAAAAGAAATTGTCTAAACTGGATAAATTTTCTGACCTGATTGTAGACGCCGAAGTAATACTTAAAGTAGTAAAACCGGAAGTTGCGAATAACAAAGAAGCATCAGTAAAACTAAATATCAAAAGCGGAGAACTCTTTGCAAATAAGACTGCCGATTCGTTCGAAGAGGCTGTTATGCAAAACATAGAAGCCCTCGAAAAACAGATACTCAAAGTCAAGGAGAAAACGCAAGCCAAATAATAACAAACATTTATGCATCCGCTTTCTATTCAACGGATAGAGGAATATGTACCAAAAGAAAGAACTCCGGAAAAATAAATACATAAAGTATTGTTATTCTAAAAAATAATTTCTAATTTTGTCGCCGTTTCGCTATTAAAAGTCGTAATGGCGGCAAAATTTGTTGTTATGCCTCTTTAGCTCAGCTGGCCAGAGCACGTGATTTGTAATCTCGGGGTCGTTGGTTCGAATCCGACAAGAGGCTCAAGGTATAGAAAAAAGAAGTTATTGTAAACTTGAAATAGCTTAAAAGTTTATAGACAAAGCTTCCCGATTCTCTTCAATATAAGATCAACACCTTAATATATAAGGTAGATTGAAGAGAAAATTCTTTACTGTTTATGCCAATGTAGCTCAGTGGTAGAGCACTTCCTTGGTAAGGAAGAGGTCACGGGTTCAAGTCCCGTCATGGGCTCTGATTTATTTTAGTGAATTTATTCAAATAGAATTAAATATATACATTTAACTAAATAATAGAAGATTAATTATGGCAAAAGAACATTTTAACCGGGCGAAACCGCACGTAAATATCGGTACAATCGGTCACGTTGACCACGGTAAAACTACTTTGACTGCTGCTATCACTAAAGTATTGGCTGACAAAGGTCTTTCTCAAGCTCGTTCATTCGATTCAATCGATAACGCTCCTGAAGAAAAAGAACGTGGTATTACTATCAACACTTCACACGTTGAATATGAAACAGCTAACCGTCACTACGCTCACGTTGACTGTCCTGGACACGCCGACTACGTAAAGAACATGGTTACTGGTGCTGCTCAGATGGACGGTGCTATCATCGTAGTTGCTGCTACTGATGGTCCGATGCCTCAAACTCGCGAACACATCCTTCTTGCACGTCAGGTAAACGTACCAAGACTGGTTGTTTTCATGAACAAATGCGATATCGTTGAAGACGAAGAAATGCTAGAACTAGTTGAACTTGAAATGAGAGAACTTCTTTCATTCTATGAGTTCGACGGCGACAATACTCCGGTTATCCGCGGATCTGCTCTAGGTGCACTTAACGGTGTTGAGCCTTGGGTTAGCCAGGTAATGGAACTGATGAACGCTGTGGATACTTGGATTCCACTTCCTCCACGCGACGTTGATAAACCATTCTTGATGCCGGTTGAAGACGTGTTCTCTATCACAGGTCGTGGTACAGTAGCAACAGGTCGTATCGAAACTGGTAAAATCAAAACCGGTGAAGAAGTTCAGATCATCGGACTTGGTGCTGAAAATAAAAAATCAGTTGTTACAGGAGTAGAAATGTTCCGTAAGATTCTTGACGACGGACAAGCCGGAGATAACGTAGGTCTATTGCTTCGTGGTATCGACAAAGACGAAATCAAACGTGGTATGGTAATTTGCCACCCGGGTAAAATTACCCCTCACACTAACTTCAAAGCTGAGGTTTATATCCTTAAGAAAGAAGAAGGTGGACGTCACACTCCATTCCACAACAAATATCGTCCTCAGTTCTATCTGCGTACTCTTGACGTTACTGGTGAAATCACTCTTCCTGAAGGAACAGACATGGTTATGCCTGGTGACAACGTGACTATCAACGTAGAACTTATCTACCCGGTTGCTTGTAACGTAGGTCTTCGTTTCGCTATCCGCGAAGGAGGTCGTACAGTAGGTGCTGGTCAGATTACTGAAATTACTGCATAAGAAATTTCAACATAATAATAGAGTCGGTTTGCGATATAACCGACTTTAATTTACGGGCGTAGTTCAGTGGTAGAGCGTTGGTCTCCAAAACCAAATGTCGGGAGTTCGAATCTCTCCGCCCGTGCTAAAAAACTCAAGAAGAGTAATGAAAAAAATAATTAATTACATTAAAGATTCTTATAACGAGCTTGTATACAAGGTTTCTTGGCCTACTCGTGCAGAACTGACCAACAGTGCGGTGATTGTCATGATTGCTTCCATTATAATGGCATTGATCGTTTGGGGTATTGATTCTGCATTTGAGTCAATTGTCAAGTTTTTCTATAGTCTTTAATCCTTATCAAAAGCTATGACTGAAATCGAAAAAAAATGGTACGTTCTGCGTGCTGTTAGTGGAAAAGAAAATAAAGTCAAAGAGTATCTTGAAGCTGAGATAAAGAAATCAGACTTAGGAAAGTATATCTCTCAAGTTCTTATCCCTACAGAGAAGACCTATATCATGCGTAACGGAAAGAAGGTTCTGAAAGAAAGAGCTTATCTTCCCGGCTACATATTGATAGAAGCCGCCCTTATTGGGGAAGTTATCCATGAACTGCGTAACATAAATTACGTGGCCGGTTTTTTACCGAATACAACCAACCCTCAGCCATTGAGTCAGTCTGAAGTAAACAGGATACTGGGTACTATGGACGAACTGGATGAACAGGAAGTAGGCATGGATGTTCAATACATTGTCGGAGAAAATGTAAAAGTGACCAATGGTCCTTTCTCAGGATTTTCGGGAATCATTGAAGAAGTGAACACTGAGAAAAAGAAACTGAAAGTAATGGTAAAGATATTCGGACGGAAAACTCCACTCGAATTGAATTACATGCAAGTCGAAAAAGAGCAGTAAGATTGGTTACGCAACTCTGTATGCTTTAATCTTAAGTTTTAACAAAACTAAAAATTAGAAACAAAAATGGCTAAAGAAATTGCTGGACAATTAAAATTACAAATTAAAGGCGGTGCAGCAAATCCATCTCCTCCTGTAGGACCTGCTTTAGGTTCTAAAGGTATTAACATCATGGATTTCTGTAAGCAATTTAATGCCAGAACTCAAGACAAGGCAGGTAAAATATTACCAGTGGTAATTACTTACTATGTTGATAAGTCTTTTGATTTTGTTGTAAAACAACCACCGGTGGCAATCCAATTGTTGGAAGCCTCTAAGCTGAAAAGCGGATCGGCAGAACCTAATCGTAAGAAAGTGGCTGAAGTTACCTGGGATCAGGTAAAAGCTATTGCTGAAGATAAGATGGTCGACCTTAACTGTTTTACAATCGAATCAGCCATGAGAATGGTTGCTGGTACAGCAAGAAGTATGGGTATTACTGTAAAAGGGGCTTTCCCTGATGTTCAATAATTAAACTTCAATTGAGAAATGGGTAAACTTACTAAAAATCAAAAGTTAGCTTTCAGCAAGATTGAAGCAGGGAAACTATATACATTAACCGAAGCGTCAGCTCTTGTAAAAGAGGTTACGACAACTAAATTCGACGCTTCTGTCGATTTGGATGTACGCCTAGGTGTAGACCCACGTAAAGCTAACCAGATGGTGAGAGGCGTAGTGTCTCTTCCTCATGGAACAGGAAAACAAGTTAGAGTTTTGGTATTATGTTCTCCGGATGCTGAGGCTGCTGCTAAAGAAGCAGGTGCCGACTATGTTGGATTGGACGAGTATATCGAAAAAATAAAGGGTGGTTGGACTGATATTGATGTTATCATCACTCAGCCCGCTATCATGGGTAAAGTTGGTGCTCTGGGACGTGTTCTGGGACCTCGTGGTCTGATGCCTAACCCTAAGAGCGGAACTGTGACTGTAGATGTTGCAAAAGCTGTAACAGAGGTTAAATCGGGTAAGATCGACTTCAAGGTGGATAAAGCTGGTATCATCCATGCTTCTATCGGAAAAGTATCTTTTACTCCTGAGCAAATCAAAGATAACGCAAAAGAATTTATTGCTACGCTTATCAAATTGAAACCAACTGCAGCAAAAGGAACTTATGTGAAGAGTGTTTGTCTTTCAAGTACTATGAGCCCGGGTGTAAAAATAGACCCTAAATCAGTAGAAAATTAATCAAAAATTGACTGAAAATTATGAGAAAGGAAGATAAAAGCACTATCATAGAAACTATAGCAGCAACAATCAAAGGATACGATCATTTCTACCTTACCGACATTGCTACTCTTAATTCTGCTAAAACAAGCGATTTGAGAAGAGAATGTGCTAAGCAGGAGATCAAACTGATGGTTGTTAAGAACACTTTGTTGCAGAAAGCTCTGGAAAGCCTGGAAGGCGACTACTCGGAGTTGAATGCTTCATTGAAGGGAAACACTGCTATCATGTTTTCTAATTCGGCTAATGCTCCGGCTAAGCTGATTGCTAAATACAAAAAAGAAGGTATCCCTTCGCTTAAAGCAGCATATGTTCAGGAAAGTTTCTATGTGGGTTCGGAAAATCTGGGTGCACTGGAAAATATCAAGAGCAAAAACGAGCTTATCGGCGATGTTATTGCAGCCCTTCAATCCCCTGCCAAGAATGTTATTTCTGCCCTTCAATCGGGAGGAAACACTATTCATGGCGTCTTAGAAACACTATCTAAGAGATAATATTAAACAAAAGAATAATAAACAATTTTAATTTATACAAAAATGGCAGATATCAAAGCTATTGCAGAACAACTAGTAAATTTGACAGTAAAAGAAGTAAGCGAATTAGCTGAAATTCTAAAAACTGAATATGGTATTGAACCGGCCGCTGCTGCTGTTGCAGTTGCTGCAGGACCAGCTGCTGCTGCTGAAGTAGTAGAAGAAAAAACATCTTTCGATGTAATCTTGAAATCAGCAGGTGCTAACAAGCTACAAGTTGTTAAAGCTGTAAAAGAACTTACAGGACTTGGTTTGAAAGAGGCTAAAGATCTAGTAGATGGTGCTCCTGGTGAACTTAAAAAAGGAGTTACTAAAGATGAAGCTGACGCATTGAAAAAACAATTAGAAGAAGCTGGAGCCGAAGTTGAACTTAAGTAAAGATAAGTCCTGAGAAAGGATATTTGGTTAGGAACCTTCCTCGAAGAAGGTTCTTAACCTTTTTGCGTCAAAAGTAATAAGTTCAATAAAATAGGTTATCCATGTCTTCAACAACAAATCAAAGAGTCAATTTCGCTTCAATCAAAAATCCGCTTCCTTACCCGGATTTTCTTGAAGTACAGTTAAAGTCATTCCGCGACTTTCTGCAACTTGATACCCCTCCTGAAAGAAGGAAAAACGAAGGCCTATACAAAGTTTTTGCTGAAAACTTTCCTATAGCCGATACACGAAACAACTTTGTATTAGAGTTTTTGGACTACTTCATCGACCCTCCGCGCTATACCATTGATGAGTGTATAGACAGAGGATTGACATATAGTGTTCCTTTGAAAGCAAAGCTAAAACTTTATTGTACAGACCCTGACCACGAAGATTTTGATACAGTTATCCAGGATGTATATCTGGGACTGATTCCATATATGACTGAGAAAGGTACCTTTGTCATCAACGGAGCAGAACGTGTCGTAGTGTCCCAGTTGCACCGTTCACCCGGTGTGTTCTTCGGACAAACGATGCACGCCAATGGTACAAAGCTTTATTCAGCCCGTATAATTCCGTTCAAAGGTTCTTGGATCGAATTTGCTACCGACATCAATAATGTCATGTATGCATACATCGACCGTAAGAAAAAATTACCGGTAACTACATTGCTTCGCGCTATCGGGTTCGAAAGTGACAGGGACATCCTTGAAATTTTCGATCTGGCCGAAGAAGTAAAAGTTACAAAACAAAATATCAAGAAGGTACTCGGCCGTAAGCTTGCAGCCAGAATACTGAGAACATGGATGGAAGACTTCGTGGATGAAGATACCGGCGAGGTCACTTCAATCGAACGTAATGAAGTTATTCTGGAGCGCGAAACAGTTCTGGATAAAGATCATCTTGATCTGATTATAGATTCGAACATTGCTTCTATTTTATTGCATAAGGATACACAAAATATTTCAGATTTTGCCATTATCTACAATACATTGCAAAAAGACCCGAGTAACTCGGAAATAGATGCAGTCCGTCATATATACAGACAGCTCCGTAGCGCTGAGCCGGCTGATGATACCAGTGCACGCGAGGTTATCAACAACTTGTTCTTCTCCGAGAAACGCTACGACTTAGGTGAAGTGGGCCGTTACAGGCTGAACAAGAAATTGGGCTTGACAACAAGTACTGATATTCGCGTATTAACGAAAGAAGATATTATTGAAATAATCAAGTTCCTTATCGAGCTGATTAATTCAAAAGCTATCGTTGACGATATCGACCACTTGAGCAACCGTCGTGTCCGTACAGTTGGCGAGCAACTTTTCAACCAGTTTGGAGTTGGGCTTAACCGTATGGCACGTATCATTCGTGAAAGAATGAATGTACGCGACAATGAAGTGTTTACGCCGATCGACCTGATTAACGCGAAAACAATCTCATCTGTAGTAAATACATTCTTCGGAACAAATGCACTGTCTCAATTCATGGATCAAACCAATCCATTGGCCGAGATTACTCACAAACGCCGTATGTCGGCTCTGGGACCGGGTGGTCTTTCACGTGAAAGAGCTGGTTTCGAGGTGCGTGACGTTCACTATACTCACTACGGACGCCTTTGTCCTATCGAGACTCCGGAAGGTCCGAATATCGGTTTGATTTCTTCCCTTTGCGTATATGCTAAGATTAACGATCTTGGATTTATCGAAACTCCATATCGTAAAGTAGCGGACAGCAAAGTAGACTTGTCTTCTAACGGTATTGTTTATCTTGCCGCTGAAGAGGAGGAAGATAAGCTTATAGCACAGGGTAATGCTCCGTTGAATGACGATGGAACATTTATCCTTAAACGTGTAAAAGCTCGTCAGGATGCCGATTATCCGGTTATTGCCCCGGAAGAGGTGGAATTGATGGATGTATCGCCGACACAAATCGCTTCTATTGCTGCTTCATTGATTCCGTTCCTAGAACATGACGACGCCAACCGCGCACTGATGGGATCGAACATGATGCGCCAGGCTGTACCACTTATGCGTACCGAAGCCCCTATCGTGGGAACTGGTATAGAAGGACAGCTTATCCGCGACTCGCGTACACAGATTGTGGCAGAGGGTGCGGGAGAAGTAGTATATGTGGATGCAAGTACCATCAAAATTAAATATGACCGTACTGCTGACGAAGATTTTGTAAACTTCGACGATGCCGTAAAAACATATAATATACCTAAATTCAGGAAAACAAACCAGAATACAACAATTGACCTTCGTCCTATTTGCCGTAAGGGGGACAGGGTTGTTCTGGGGCAAATCCTGACAGAAGGATATTCAACCGAACAGGGTGAACTGGCTATCGGTAAGAACCTGAAAGTGGCATTCATGCCATGGAAGGGATATAATTTCGAGGATGCTATCGTACTTAACGAGCGTATCGTCCGCGAAGATATATTTACTTCTGTACACGTAGAGGAATTCGTACTCGAAGTACGTGATACCAAACGTGGAGTAGAAGAGCTGACTTCCGATATTCCTAATGTAAGCGAAGAGGCAACAAAAGACCTGGACGAAAGAGGTATTATCCGTATCGGTGCCCGTGTAAGTCCGGGAGATATCCTGATAGGTAAGATCACTCCGAAAGGAGAATCCGATCCTTCACCTGAAGAGAAACTACTCCGCGCCATCTTTGGTGATAAAGCCGGTGATGTAAAAGACGCTTCATTGAAAGCCTCTCCATCTCTGAAAGGAGTTGTTGTAGGTACAAACCTATTCTCCAAGGCATCAAAGAAAGGTAAAACAAAACTTTCGAGCAAGGCCCTGCTTCCTAAGCTGGATGAAGAATATGAAGAAAAAATAGCGAAAGTGAAATCTGTACTGGTTGACAAGCTATTGATCTTAACAGATGGTAAAACATCTCAGGGAGTAAAAGATTATCTTAATGTAGATATCATTGCCAAGGGTTCCAAATTTACGAAGAGTGCGCTGGACAATATCGATTATGAATCAATACAGGTGAGCAACTGGACAGCAGATGAGCACAAAAATGAATTAATAAAAGATGTAATCGTAAACTTCCTGCGTAAATACAAAGAACTGGATGCTGAGTTGAAACGTAAACGTTTCGACCTGACTATCGGGGATGAACTTCCTTCCGGTATTGTTCAGATTGCAAAAGTTTATGTGGCTAAGAAACGTAAAGTTCAGGTAGGTGATAAGATGGCAGGACGCCACGGTAACAAAGGTATCGTGTCGCGTATCGTTCGTCAGGAAGATATGCCTTTCTTACCGGACGGAACACCGGTTGATATTGTCTTGAATCCGCTGGGGGTGCCTTCACGTATGAACCTTGGTCAGATATTCGAAACAGTATTGGGTTGGGCCGGAAAAGAGCTTGGTGTGAAATTCGCCACTCCTATTTTCGACGGAGCAAGCCTCGACGATATGAATTCATGGACAGACAAAGCCGGAGTTCCACGTTATGGTAAAGTTCGCTTATTTGATGGCGGTACAGGAGACCAGTTCGACCAGCATGCAACAGTAGGTATTATCTATATGCTTAAACTGGGGCACATGGTTGAAGACAAGATGCACGCCCGTTCTATCGGACCTTACTCTCTTATTACGCAACAGCCTCTTGGAGGTAAAGCTCAATTCGGGGGTCAACGTTTCGGAGAAATGGAGGTTTGGGCACTTGAAGCATTCGGTGCGGCTTATATCCTGAGAGAAATCCTGACTATCAAGTCCGATGACGTTGTCGGCCGTTCCAAAGCTTATGAAGCTATTGTGAAAGGTGAGCCGATGCCACAACCGGGAATACCTGAATCCCTGAACGTATTGTTACATGAAATGCGTGGTCTGGGATTAAGCGTATCGCTTGATTAAACAATATTAGCCGTTAGCTTTTGGCTTATAGCCTTTAGCTAACGGATTCTAAATACTCTAACAAACAGCTATTGGCTAATAGCTAGTAGCTAACAGCTTTTAAAGGAAAAAAGTAATATGGCTTTTAGAAAAGAAAATAAAGTAAAGAGTAGCTTTTCAAAAATAACCGTAAGCCTTGCCTCTCCCGAAGAAATTCTGGAAGCATCGAGCGGGGAAGTTTTGAAACCCGAAACTATCAATTACCGTACATACAAACCGGAACGTGACGGGCTTTTCTGCGAACGCATATTCGGTCCTGTAAAGGATTACGAATGTCATTGCGGTAAATACAAAAGAATCCGTTATAAAGGTATCGTCTGCGACCGTTGCGGTGTTGAAGTAACAGAAAAGAAAGTTCGCCGCGAACGCACAGGTCACATCCACCTTGTAGTTCCGGTAGCTCATATCTGGTATTTCCGTTCTCTGCCTAACAAGATGGGCTATCTGTTGGGTATCCCTACTAAAAAACTGGACTCAATCATTTACTACGAACGTTATGTAGTGATTCAATCCGGAATCGCGGTAGAAGAAGGAGTAGCAGAAAAAGACCTTCTTACAGAAGATGAATACCTGAACATACTGGATAAACTTCCTAAAGAAAATCAACTGTTGGACGATACCGATCCTAACAAGTTTATTGCTAAAATGGGAGCAGAGGCCGTTTACGATTTGTTGTCGCGTATCAATCTTGATTCGTTGGCAAACAATCTGCGCCACAAAGCCAGTACAGATACATCTCAGCAACGTAAGAACGAAGCGTTGAAACAACTTCAGGTTGTAGAAGCATTCCGCGGATCGAAAGGTAAGAATAAACCGGAATGGATGATTGTTAAGATTGTTCCTGTTATTCCGCCGGAACTTCGTCCGCTTGTTCCGTTAGATGGTGGCCGTTTTGCCACATCCGACCTGAATGACCTGTATCGTCGTGTTATTATCCGTAACAACCGCCTGAAAAGGCTTATCGATATCAAAGCACCGGAAGTAATCCTGCGTAATGAGAAACGTATGCTTCAGGAAGCTGTAGATTCATTGTTCGATAACTCACGTAAGTCGAGCGCGGTTAAGACAGATGCCAACCGCCCGTTGAAATCGCTTTCCGATAGTTTGAAAGGTAAACAGGGACGTTTCCGTCAGAACTTGTTGGGTAAACGTGTTGACTATTCGGCCCGTTCGGTAATTGTCGTTGGTCCTGAATTGAAGATGCACGAGTGTGGTATTCCTCAGGATATGGCGGCCGAACTATACAAACCGTTTATTATCCGTAAACTGATCGAGCGCGGCATCGTTAAGACAGTAAAATCTGCAAAGAAAATAGTAGACCGCAAGGAGCCTGTTGTTTGGGACATCCTCGAACACGTAATGAAAGGACATCCTGTGTTGCTCAACCGTGCCCCTACTCTTCACCGTTTAGGTATTCAGGCATTCCAGCCGAAGATGATCGGAGGTAAAGCAATCCAGTTGCACCCACTATCGTGTACGGCGTTCAATGCCGACTTTGATGGTGACCAGATGGCTGTTCACTTACCATTGGGTAATGAAGCTATCCTTGAAGCGCAGATGTTGATGCTTGCATCTCACAATATCCTTAACCCTGCGAATGGCGCACCTATTACTGTACCATCTCAGGACATGGTTCTCGGATTATATTATATCACTAAGATACGCAAGGGCGCTAAAGGCGAAGGCCTTATATTCTACGGTCCGGAAGAAGCGATCATCGCTTATAATGAAGGAAAAGTAGATATTCACGCCCTCATCAAAGTATATGTAGACGATCTGGATGAAAATGGAAACGTTGCGAAACTGATGCGCGAGACTACTGTCGGCCGTGTTCTTGTTAATGAGAAAACTCCGGTAGAAGTAGGTTTCATCAATGAAGTACTTTCTAAGAAATCACTTCGTGATATCATCGGTAATGTAATCAAAATAGCCGGAGTTGCTAAAACAGCCCAGTTCCTCGACGATATAAAAGACTTAGGATATACAATGGCATTCCGTGGAGGTTTGTCGTTTAATCTTGAGGATGTAATCATACCGGAAGAAAAAGATGAACTGGTACTTCAGGGTTATGACGAGGTTGAGCAGATAATGAATAACTACAACATGGGATTCATTACCTACAACGAACGTTACAACCAGATTATCGACACATGGACTCACGTCAACTCCAGATTGTCAAACATCCTGATGAAACAATTATCGGAAGACAATCAGGGTTTCAACTCCGTATATATGATGTTAGATTCAGGAGCCCGTGGTTCGAAAGAACAGATCCGTCAGTTATCAGGTATGCGTGGATTGATGGCCAAACCTCAGAAGAGTGGAGCTGAAGGAGCTCAGATTATTGAAAATCCGATCCTTTCCAACTTTAAAGAAGGTCTGTCGGTGTTAGAGTACTTTATCTCTACCCACGGTGCGCGTAAAGGTCTTGCGGATACAGCTTTGAAAACAGCCGACGCGGGATATCTGACCCGTCGTCTGGTGGACGTTTCTCAAGATGTGATTATCAATGAAGAAGACTGTGGAACACTCCGCGGACTTGTTTGTACAGAGTTGAAAAACAACGAAGAAGTTGTCGCATCCCTTTACGAACGTATCTTGGGACGCGTATCTGTTCACGATATACAACATCCTTTGACTGGCGACCTGATTGTTAAATCAGGTGAAGAGATCAAAGAAGATGCTGCTATCAAAATTCAAAACTCTCCGATCGAAAGTGTTGAAATCCGTTCGGTACTTACTTGTGAATCTAAAAAAGGCGTTTGTGGAAAATGTTACGGACGTAACCTTGCCACAGGACGTATGGTTCAGCGGGGTGAGGCTGTCGGTGTTATCGCTGCACAATCTATCGGTGAGCCGGGTACACAGTTGACACTTCGTACGTTCCACGTTGGGGGTATCGCATCTAATATCGCTACCGAAAACAGCATTGTTGCTAAATATGACGGTGTACTGGAAATTGACGATCTGCGTATCGTAGAAGCAGTAGACGAAAGCGGTAAAAAAACACAAATTGTTGTCAGCCGTCTGGTTGAGCTTCGATTGGTTGATCCGAATACTAAAATCGTCCTTCTTACCCACAATATACCTTATGGTTCTAAACTTTACTTTAAAGATGGAGCCAAGGTGAAAAAAGACGACCTTATCTGCGAATGGGATCCGTTCAACGCGGTTATCATTTCCGAAGCCACAGGACGTATCAAGTTTGAAAATGTTATTGAAAATGTGACATACAAAGTTGAGTCGGACGAACAAACAGGCTTGAAAGAAAAGATCATCGTTGAATCACGTGATAAAACTAAAGCGCCTGAGGCTCATATTCTTGACGAGAAAGGGAATATGATGAAGATGTACAGTTTACCGTTAGGTGCTCACATTGTAAAAGATGATAATGACACTATTAAAGCCGGTGATGTACTTGTTAAGATTCCTCGCGCCGTAGGTAAAGCGGGTGATATCACGGGAGGTTTGCCTCGTGTAACAGAATTATTCGAGGCCCGTAACCCTTCCAACCCGGCTGTTGTATCTGAAATCGACGGAGAAATCTCATTCGGTAAGATCAAACGTGGTAACAGGGAGGTTATAGTTACTTCCAAACTTGGAGAAGTGAAGAAATATCTTGTTCCTCTTTCGAAACAAATCCTGGTACAGGAAAATGACTTTGTAAGAGCAGGTATGCCACTGTCGGACGGAGCAACCACTCCATCGGATATCCTGGCTATTATGGGACCAACCGCTGTTCAGGAATACATTGTAAACGAGGTACAGGATGTATATCGTCTGCAAGGTGTGAAGATCAACGATAAACACTTCGAAGTAATCGTACGTCAAATGATGCGCAAGGTAGAAGTGATCGATCCGGGTGATACCCGTTTCCTTGAACAACAGGTGATCGACAAATACGAAGTGATGGAAGAAAATGACAGGATCTGGGGTAAGAAAGTCGTACTGGATGCCGGAGATTCCGCTACATTCGAACCTGGACAGATTGTAACAGCACGTAAACTGAGGGATGAGAACTCTATGCTCAAACGTAGAGACCTTCGTCCGGTAGAAGTGCGTGATGCAATTCCGGCTACAGCTAACCAGATACTTCAGGGTATTACGCGTGCCGCTCTTCAAACTCAAAGCTTTATGTCGGCTGCTTCGTTCCAGGAAACGACAAAAGTACTGAACGATGCTGCTATCAACGCGAAAGTAGACAGGCTGGAAGGTTTGAAAGAGAATGTAATCTGCGGACACTTACTTCCTGCAGGTACAGGTCAGCGTGAGTTCGATAAGCTTGTCGTTGGTACTAAAGAAGACTTTGACAGGATTGCTGCCACAAGGAAAACTGTAGTAGACTTTGACGCCGTAGAATAATTAATTATTCTTTTATATAGTTAGAAGGAGGGGTGATGTAATGTCACTCCTCTTTTTTTGTTATCCATGCTTGAGTAAAACCTAAAAGAAAGTCAAAACGACATAGAATTATATACAATAAAATAATAACGACATATTTTGACTGTAAAATAGTCAAAATTGTTAAATATTTCACTTTTTTATAAATTTTTGTACATAATTGAAAAATTGTTGTACATTTGTCGACTATAAAAATACAATATATCATTATGGATGCTTATTTGCTATTTTAGAATCATTTTGAGATATTTTTAAGTGTTATTATTTCATAATGAGAATAATATGGCATATATAAAATCATATTGGAATAATTGAGTGTGTAGTACTAATCTAAAAAGAGTGTGTGTATATGAAAAAAAGGTTGTTATTGATTCTATCCTGCTTATTTTTAAGTATCGGATACATTGCGGCACAAACAACAAAGATCACGGGAACTGTTGTTGATGATCTGGGAGAACCCGCCATAGGCGTATCTGTGGTAGTAAAAGGTACTACTATAGGTACCGTGACTGATGTTGACGGAACGTTCTCTATTAATCTTCCCGAAGGAAAATCAACATTAGTATTCTCCTTTATAGGGATGAAAACAAAAGAAGAAGCTGCAAAAGAAGGAATGAAAGTGGTATTGGAACAAAATGCCCAAATAATGAATGAAGTTGTGGTTACAGCAATGGGGATAACAAAAGAAAAGAAAGCTCTTGGATATGCCGTTGCAGATCTTGGTGGAGATGAATTGATTAAATCCCGTGGAGGAGTATCTAATCCGATTAATGCTTTAGTGGGAAAAGTAGCAGGCTTACAAATTACAGGTTCATCGGGTAATATGGGAGGTTCTTCAAAAGTATTATTACGCGGAGTAAAATCATTAACAGGAAATAATCAGCCATTATTCGTTGTAGACGGGGTACCTATTGCAGGTCAGGATTTTAATTCAACCGATACTCAACGTGGAGCTGGAGGATACGACTATGGTAACCTTATTCAGGATTTAAATCCTGATGACATTGAGAATATATCTGTACTAAAAGGGCCCAATGCCTCAGCCTTATATGGTTCACGTGCTTCAAATGGCGTAATCATGATAACAACTAAGAAAGGCGAAATAAACAAAGGATTAGGTATCAGTGTCAATTCTGCCGTTGGATTTGAGGTAGTAAGTAAATTACCTAAAATGCAAAAAGAATATGGGGGAGGGTCTGCCTTAACTAGACAGACAATAAATGGAAAAGAATTCCTGATATTAGACTATGATTTTGATGAAAGTTGGGGACCTAAATATGATCCTAGTACCCAATATCTCTCATGGTACGATATAGCGAAATGGGAAGCCGGGGGAAAGGTTGGTGATCCTACGACTTCGGCATGGGTAGCTCCAGAACATGATATAGAAGATTTTTTTGAAACAGGAGTATCATTCACTAATAATATCTCACTATCTCAAGCGACTGATAAATCAAGTATACGTGTATCATATACTAATATGACACTGAATGGCTATATGCCAAACAGCAGCCTACAAAAGAATAGTTTCAATATTGCAGGAAGTATAACAGGTAATAAGATCTATGAATTATTCACAAATGTTACTTATCTGAATCAAGCGGCAAAAGGCCGTTCTGAAACGGGATATGGGGACAATAATGTGATGCAGAAATTTATTCAGTGGGGACAACGTCAATTGGATATGAAACAACTGAAAGAGATGTATATGTATCCGGATGGGAAACAGGCAGGATGGAACCGCTCAGCATGGGATGACCCTACTATGACCTATTCAAATAACCCATATTGGTCAAGATATAAGAATTATCAAAACGACAGCCGTGATCGCTTGTATGGAAATGTTGGTATTAAATTTACAATACTTCCTCAATTGAAAGCTCAATATAAACTTAATCTGGATTATTATAGTGATAAACAATATACCAGAAATGCAGTATATTCTCAAGAGCAATCAAAATACGTAGAAATGGCTAGACAACAACATGAGTTAAATCATGAATTCATGGTTATGTATAACGGTCATTTCAATGAGGACTTTACATTGGATATCAATGCCGGTGGAAATATTATGTATAATCGCTATGAATATGTACAAGGAGAATCTGTTGGCGGACTAGTGCTTCCTGATTTCTATAATCTTAGTAATTCTGTAAGTCAGGCTAAAGCAATAAATAGATTACAAAAGAAATCAATCAACAGTTTATTTGCCAATGCCACTTTTGGTTACAAAGGTTTTGCATATTTAGATGCTACATTACGTAACGATTGGTCTTCAACTTTACCTAAAGGAAATAATTCATACTTGTATCCATCTGTTACCGGTAGCTTTCTTTTCTCGGAGTTACTTGATCTTTCATGGTTGGATTTAGGAAAAATAAGACTAGGTTGGGCTAAAGTAGGTAATGATACTGACCCTTATAATATTTATGATACATATACATTCTATGCTTCATTCAATGACAATCCTGCTTACATAACCTCTGTGGGCAAGAAAAATCCGAATCTGAAACCAGAATCAACTTATTCTACTGAGATTGGGATTGAAGGTGTACTCTTTGGCAACCGCCTGAGTTTTGATATGACATATTATAAATCTCGCACAGAAGATAATATTATTCCGCTATCTCTTTCCGGAGCGACAGGATATACATCATACATATTAAATGCTGCTACAATAGAGAATAAAGGAGCGGAGATAAGAATCACAGGAATTCCTGTACAGACTAAAGATTTTGAATGGGAAATTACAGGTACTTTTTCTGCCAATAAGAATAAAGTAACAGAGCTTCTGGGTGATACAGAAAACGGATATCTAAGATTGACAAATGCACCATTTAAAGTAGAGGTTGGAGCACGTGTAGGAGAAGAATATGGTGTAATTATGGGTACGGATTATGTATATGATAGTAACGGCAATAAAATTGTCAACGCCAACGGAACATATAAAGCTACTGATGGTAATGTACCTTTAGGCAGTGCTTACCCCAAAACCTTGTGGGGTATAACAAATAGTTTCCGATACAAAGACTTGACATTAAGTGTGCTATTTGACGCCCAATTTGGCGGAAAATATTTTTCTACATCTAATATGTGGGGAATTTATTCAGGTATGCTTGAGGAAACTGCCGGATCGAATGAATTAGGCAATCCTAAGCGTGATCCTGTTGCTAATGGAGGAGGTATATTACTCTCAGGTGTAAATGAAGATGGCACACCTAACACCACTCGTATTTCTGCAACCCGTTGGGCTTCGTCCATATATAGCGGCCCGGCTGCGCAAAATGTTTTCAAAAGTGATTACATCAAACTAAGAGAGATAACTATCGGATACAATATTCCTTTAAGATCTACTAAATATATCAAGAATCTTAAAGTCTCTGCTTATGGCCGCAATCTGGCTATGTTTGGATTGGACAATAAAAGCTTTGACCCTGAGATGGCTACAACAAGTTCCGGAAACATACAGGGCGTTGAAGGAGGAGCTTTGCCTTCTACCGCCAACTTTGGACTTAATGTAGGATTCCAGTTCTAACATCCGATAGTTTGAATAACAATTTAATTAAGAAATAAGATGAAAAAATCAGTAATAAAAGGTTTATTGTTAGGAGCTATTCTCATGTCGGTTACATCATGTAAAGATTTAGAAGAAATAAATATTGACCCTAATAACCCTACAGAAGTTTCGACCCCGGCCATATTGTTGGGAGCGGAGAAGAAAACAATGGATTACCTATATGATACTTGGTTTAGCGGTCGGCAAAGTCTGCTTTATGCTCAATATTGGGCACAACGGAATTACACAGAAGAAGATCGCTATCAGATACGGGAAAGCGTAAATAATAGTTATTTCAATCAGTTTTATGTAACAGCTGGAAATCTTGTTAAAATAGAGCAATTAAATACAGATGAAGCAACTAAAGCCACGATGTCTGCTTATGGAAACAATAATAATCAGATTGCTGTTGCAAAAATATTCAAAGTTTGGCTGATACAAACCATGGCCGATACATGGGGAGCAATACCCTATAGTGAATCTTTTAAATTAGATGAAGGTATATATTATCCAAAATATGATGATTTGAATACATTGTATAATTCCTTAATTTCGGAGTTGGACAATGCGATCTCATTAATTAATGTTAATGAAACAGCATTTACTACAGGAGATAATATATACAGTGGTGATGCTGCCAAATGGAAGAAATTCGGTAATTCACTAAAATGTCGTTTAGCTATTCGTATCTCAAAAGTTGATGGTAATTGGAAAAACTATATAGAAGAAGCTATTGCTTCAGGAGTATTTGATAGTAATGCAGACAATGCTTTGTTTACATATTCCACATCTGCTCCAAATCAATGCTATTTTTATAAAGGCTTTTTCGATGATGCCAGAAATGACTTTTCCGTGTCCAAGCCATTGGTCGATTTATTACAAGGACAGGCTGATGTGTTGAATGAAAAAAGCCACCCATGGCCAAATGTAGTCGATCCGCGTTTACAAATATATGCAAACAGTAACAGTGAAGGCAATTATATTGGTATTCCTTATGGTGTAGCTAGTGAAGATTTATCAAGAATTACCCCTGGTATATCACAAACTCCTGATTTTATGGCAGGAAGACCTTTAGTAGTACAAGCGAATTTTGCTGTACCGCTGATGACATATCCGGAAATTTGTTTCATCTTGTCAGAATATAAAGGCTTTGCTGTAGACGAATATAAAAAAGGAGTACAAGCTTCTCTGGAATATTGGAACAGCCAAAGTGCCCGCGTTATGAGTAGCGCACCAATAACCAATGATGCTATTACGGCTTATGTAAATGCTGTAAGTAATACTGTAAATGCTGAAACATTAGCAACACAAAAGTACATACATTTGTATATGAACGGAACAGAAGCTTGGGCGGAATATCGCCGTACCGGATACCCTAACTGTTTGTTAAAACCGGGAGAGAAATCTACAGTTGCAAATATCATTGATGATAAAGGAAATGTTACAGGTACTGAAATCTTAATTTTCGAAGCTTTGTCCGATACCAAAGGAGATCTTCCTGCGCGTGTAAAATATCCGACAAACGAAAGTACGCTGAACTCTAAAGGATTTAACGATGCCGTAGCTAAACTTAGCGATGGGACAAATAACTATTACAGCAAGATGTTTTGGGATGTAAGAACAACTGCAACCCCTCATCCAGCAAACAAATAAAAAAAACATCCTAAAAATTGTAAAGCCCGGAGTTCTTATTGCCCCGGGCTTTATACTAAAAGGGGGAATTATGTCCGTTATCCCTCAACTTCAAAAGAACGGGCATCATACAAACACTATAATGCAGTGATGTATCAATCTTGGAAGAGACTGACAGCTTATCTCAAGCCAGTCTCTTTCCTTTTTTATTTTCTTTTTATCCAGCATTTATGCTCTATATTTAAATGCCTTTAGATATAATCCGCTTTTCGGAAGCAAGCATCCTTGCCATTCCTACTGACTCCATCAATCAGACGGAAGCTGTATTTTTAGAATCGGTTATACCGTATACTTCATCCACTCCGGAGATTGTGAAAGCATAATTGATAAGCGAGGTCAAAACATCCTTTGCAAAACCCCAGGTTTGAGATTCGGGTGAAATCGTGTATCTCTTTATTCATGTTTGAATTCCAGATCTCTCAAGATATCTCTTTCATTTCCCGAAGCATTTATAACCGTATAGGCAAAGTATTCGCGTCGCAGCGGATATCCATTTCTCAATCCTTTAAAAGTATCGGGAGAAGCCTTTAACGAGGCGAAATCATCTAATGGATTATAAGTATCCAGTATTGCTTCATAAATCCGATTCTCACTTTTAGAGTATCGGTTCATATCTATTACAGGACTTACAGGTACTGGCTCTTTAACCAACGAAACAGGTTGTTTATCCAATCCGTAAAAATCGGCAATCGACTCCAGCGACATACGCGTCGCGTTCGCTTTGCCGTCGGCAGAATAACCTGCTATATGGGGGGTGGCTATATCTACCAGATCGAGATATTCCAGATCGATCCGGGGTTCGTTTTCCCAACAGTCTATAATGGCACCCGATATCTTATTCTCCTTTATTGCATCCTTTATGGCTGAAGTATCTATTATCCCTCCACGTGCCGAATTGATTATTACAGGCTTCCTTCTCAATAGGGAGAAGAATTCCTTATCTGCCAGATGATAAGTTTTATATTTACCTTCTTTTATCAGAGGTGTATGGAACGTAATTATATCCGCCTCATTCATTATGGTTTGCAGGCTGACAAAATCGCTGTTTTTTTCCTGATCCTGCCTTGGAGGGTCATTCAGCAGAACTTTCATCCCTAATATTTCACAGGCTTTTGCGACCTTCTTCCCTACATTACCCACTCCGACAATGCCTATTGTTTTATCTCTTAAGTCAAAACCTTTTTTCCGGGCAATTGTAATAAGGGAAGACACCACATACTGCATCACTGAACCGGAATTACACCCGGGAGCATTTTTCCATATAATACCATGCGCATCACAATACGCTGTATCTATATGGTCATAACCGATAGTAGCGGAGCAAATCAGCTTTACATTACTATCTTTCAA
The DNA here is from genome assembly GCF_002482385.1 of Dysgonomonas sp. UBA7710. Classification (GTDB taxonomy): domain Bacteria; phylum Bacteroidota; class Bacteroidia; order Bacteroidales; family Dysgonomonadaceae; genus Dysgonomonas. The sequence continues at coordinate 22,142 of NZ_DLFW01000001.1, forward strand.
TATGCTTTCGCCAAAATGGGTCACTGTACGGACAATCAATGTGTCTGCATCTTTTATCGTATCTTGTGTAAACGCAGATCCATCAAGATAAGTTACATCTCCAAAATGCTCAACGATTCCTTTCAGATACGGTATATTTTTATCAGCTATGATTTTCATTTGTTAATTTATGAAACATATTTTCTATCGAGTCTATTTCCGCTATTTCGTGGTCTGCAATTAATTTCCCTTTATCCAATAAGATAAATTTGGAACAGATATCTTTTACTTCATGCAGAATATGTGTCGAAAATAGCACCACCTTATTTATAGATAAATTTATAAGCAGATTATTCAGACTTTCGCGTTGATTAGGATCTAGTCCGTTGGTTGCCTCGTCCAGAATCAGGAATAAAGGGTCGTTAACCAAAGCCTGCGCAATTCCTACCCGTTGCCTGTTCCCTTTCGACAAGTCTTTTATTTTCTTCTTGTACTCCTTTTGCAGGCCTGTTTGTTCTATCACTTCCGAAATGCGCTCTTTACCTGCATCGTATATTCCGGCCACATAACTGAGGTATTCCTTTACATACATATCCTCATATAAAGGGTTATCTTCGGAAAGATAGCCTGTTTGCCGCTTTATTTCCAGGGCATTCTCAAAAAGGTCTTTCCCGGAAAATCTTATCTGCCCGCTATCCGGCCGGATGATTCCGGACAGAATTTTCATCAGGGTAGACTTCCCGGCTCCGTTAACACCCAGCAGTCCGATAATTTCCCCTTTATTCATAGAGAAACTGATATCCGACAATGCTGGCTGATCGCCATAACTCTTCGATATATGTTCTATTTGTATCAAATACTTCTGTTTTAATAATTAAGGGTATAAAAATAACAAATCTCCCTGACATTAATCAGGGAGATCCGCTTTATTAGTATTTTAAATCTATTATGATCTTGATCTCAGTTCTTTATCAAGTGTATAGATACCGAATCCGTTATCTTTGATCATTTTCAGAGCATCGATATATCCCTGTGCTGTAGATTCTTCTTCTACCTGCTCGTTTACAAACCATTGCAGCATGCTTTCTGTGGCATAGTCCTTTTCTTCCCGGGCTATAGTAACCAGATTGTTAATCATGGCGGTTACTTTCTGCTCATGTACCAGAGTATCTTCAAAGGCTGCCAACGGAGATTGCCATGACTGAGCAACTTTTGCTATTGGTTTTAAGTCCACTTTACCACCTCTTTCAATCACATAATTGAAGAGTTTCATTGCATGCTCCTGCTCTTCGTCAAACTGGTTTTTGAACCAATGGGCGAAACCGGGCTTACCATCTGCTGCAAAATGGGCAGACATAGATAGATAAAGGTAAGCAGACCAGAATTCTGCATTTATTTGCGCATTTAATGCGGCTTCTAATTTTTTACTTAACATAATAATGATATTTTTGATGATAGTTATTGTTCTGAACAATTTAGATACAATATTACAAATATAATATTAACTCATCAAAAAATATAGATATTTGTTAACAGGATATTGATAATAACTATAAAGTTTGCAGCCTCAAATACTATAATAACTATAGATAAATTTATTTCAAAAAAATATTAAAAACAATCGACAATGTTTATCGTTTAATTAAATGTATTATCCAAGAGTTAAAAACTTATCGGTAAATACATTTATCTTTGTACGCATTTATACAAAACTGAACTGAGCCAATAGAATATAAATGAAGAAATACTGGCAAATACTAAAGAAATACTCGCTCAGCCTTGTTATCAGCCCTTTTCTTGTACTGATAACGGTAATGAGCGAAACCATACAGCCTTTATATATGGCTGAGATAATCGACAATGGTGTAATGCCAAAGGATTTATCGGTAATAACCGGTGTCGGCATCAAGATGGTGGCAGTGTCTCTGGTAGGATTGATAGTCAGCATCATTAACGTATATGTATCGTCCCGTGCATCCATCGGATTTGGTACGGACCTGAGGTCGGGCCTATTCAACAAAATACAGCAGCTTTCATTTACCGAAATAGACCGTTTCAATTCGGCATCATTAATCACCCGCCTTACCAACGATATTTCACGTATCCAGCAGGTAATACTGATGGGAATGCGGCTGATGCTGCGCTCTCCGCTGATGCTTGTAATGGCTATATTCTTTGTAATCAAGATCAATACCGATTTAGCCTTGATACTTATCGGAGCAGTGCCTGTTCTGGGTATCAGCGTATTTCTTATTCTCCGTAAAGGTTTTCCGTTGTTTATGAAGGTACAGCAAAAAGTCGATAACCTGAATGCCGTAGTAAGGGAAAACCTGATTAATATCCGTGTGGTGAAATCTTTTGTCAGAGAAGATTTTGAAGCTAAAAAGTTTACCCGTAGCAGCGAAGACCTGCGGGATATGGTTGTCAGGGCATCTAATATCGTTGTTACGATGTTCCCTGTCATGCAACTGATAATGAATGTATCTACCATCGTCATCCTTTGGGTAGGCGGGGGAAAGGTTATATCCGGCGAATTGAAAGTGGGAGAACTGATCTCATTCGTGAATTATCTGGTGCAAATATTGATGGCTCTGATGCTGCTTTCGATGGTAATAATGGGTATCGCCCGTGCATCAGCCTCATCGCAACGCATACTTGAGGTGCTGAATACCGACCCGTCACTATCCGATACAGAAACAGGCTTACTCAATAAACACAAGGTCACTAAGGGAGAAATCACATTCCGCAATGTCTATTTCCGTTACAGCGGGGGAGAGAACGATGTCCTTAAAGACATCAGCTTCCATGCCCGCCAGGGAGAAACCATAGCAGTGGTAGGAGCAACAGGTGCGGCAAAAAGTTCAATGCTCCAGCTTATTCCCCGGTTATACGACACCACAGGGGGCGAAGTTTTGATAGACGGGATAAACGTGAAAGATTATAGTCTGGATGAACTCCACTCGGAGATAGGTATGGTATTGCAAAAGAACGAATTGTTTACAGGTACTATTATAGATAATCTCCGTTGGGGAAAACCCGACGCTACAACAGAAGAGGTGGAGGAAGCAGCTAAAGCGGCACAAGCCCACGACTTCATTATGTCCTTCACTGACGGATACAATACACTGTTGGGGAGGGGTGGCATAAATGTGTCAGGCGGGCAAAAACAACGGATTTGTATAGCGCGCGCCCTGTTACGCAAGCCTAAGATACTCATTCTCGACGATAGTACCAGTGCTGTGGACTCGGAGACCGAGCAAAAGATCCGCCACAACCTTGACAACCTGCTCCACGACACAACTGTGTTTATCATCACACAACGTATAAATACGATGCAGTCTGCCGACAGGGTTATCGTACTCGAAGACGGGGAAATAGATGCCATCGGCAAACCATCCGAACTGATAGAGAGATCGAAGGTATATAAGGAAATATATAATTCACAGCAAATAGCATTCTAAGATATGGCACACGGAGACCACTACAAGCATACAGGTAAGCCAACCGAGGGAAGGAAAACATTCCTGCGGCTAATGTCATATCTTACCTGCGATAAGAAACTGCTCTCGGTGATCGGCTTTCTTATTATTGTCAGCATAGTATCCAGCCTGTTGGGTTCATATATGCTTCGCCCCATCATCAACGACTATATTCTGCCGGGTAATTTCGACGGACTTATAAAAATACTTCTCGTATTGGCCGGAATTTATCTGGCAGGGGTCATAGCTACTTATATCCAGTACATTCTTCTGAATAAAATAGGGCAGAATACAGTGACCCGCATGCGTACCGATTTGTTCAAAAAGATGGAACAGTTACCTGTCAAGTATTTCGACACTCATCAGCATGGCGACCTGATGAGCCGCTATACGAACGATATAGACCAGATAAGCACGGCGCTTACCGACAGCTTGTCCGATATGCTTTCCAGCGCGCTGATGCTAATCGGGATTTTTACCCTGATGATATACATCAGCCCGATATTAACGCTGGTGACCCTGATTACCGTTCCGCTTATGTTTATCAGTGCTAAACTGATCGTAAAACGCAGCCGCAAGTACTTCAAGGCTCAACAAGAGACACTGGGTGAGGTAAACGGATACATTGAAGAAATGATAAGCGGGCAAAAGGTCATTAAAGTATTCGGACACGAAAAAAAGGTAGAAACCGACTTCGATGTAATCAATCAGAGCCTGAGAGGTAAATCCGAAAAAGCCCAGTTCTATTCGGGTATGATGATGCCCGTAATGCAGAACCTGAACACGCTGAACTATGTCATTATTACCATTGTGGGAGCGTTACTTGCCATATTCAGAGGCTTCGACGTGGGGGGACTTGCCGCATTCCTGCAATACTCGCGCCAGTTCGGGCGGCCGATAAACGAGCTTGCGAGTCTATACAACAGCATACAGGCTGCGATAGCAGGGGCTGAACGTATCTTTCAGGTAATAGACGAAGAGCCTGAACAAGCCGATACACCCGGTGCCATCAGCCTCCGTAATGTAAAAGGCGATCTGGAAATGAAAGACGTCTACTTCGGCTACAAACCTGAAAAACTTATTCTGAAGGGAGTATCCCTCCATGCTACTCCGGGGACTAAGATTGCATTGGTAGGCGAAACCGGAGCCGGCAAAACCACAATACTCAACATGCTGCCACGCTTCTTCGATATCAAGTCGGGAGAAATAACCATAGACGGCAATTCCACCCGAAATATCAGGCGTGAAGACCTTCGCAGATCAATGGCCATTGTTTTGCAGGATACTCATTTATTCACAGGTACTGTGCGCGAGAATATCCGCTTCGGGCGGCTCGGTGCAACTGATGAAGAAGTAGTCCGGGCCGCGAAATTGACTGCTGCACATTCCTTTATCAAACGTTTGCCGCAAGGTTATGATACTGTGCTTGAAAATGACGGGGCAAACCTTAGTCAGGGACAACGCCAATTGCTCAATATCGCACGCGCGGCTGTTGCCGACTCTCCAATCCTTCTGCTCGACGAAGCTACGAGTAATATAGATACGCGTAGCGAACTGCTTATACAGAAAGGGCTAGATCAACTGATGGAAGGACGTACCAGCCTGATTATAGCCCACCGACTGTCTACAGTCATGAATGCGGATAAGATTCTTGTAATGGATCATGGACAAATCATAGAGCAAGGCAGCCATAAAGAATTACTGGACATGAAAGGAAAATATTATTCTTTATATCAGGAACAATTCGAAGAATTTTAATTTTTCTATTATTCATTTGTTCTGCTAATACAAGGCTATTAAACAGGAACTAATAACCGTAATCCGTCTACATACTAAACGAATCTTCTATCCAACTCTGAAGCGCCTGTGCTCAAGCCAAAACTTTCGGGCTTCAGAACTGTTAATAACTCTGTGGTTTACCTGCCCACAAAACAGTACAAAGTTCTTAAATCAGTTGAATAGAGATAAATAGGCAATCTATGATCCGTAAGAAAAATTAACCGTATATAATACTTTTATACAGAATTATCTTGTACTTTTGGGGCAATTTTCAATATGAGAATGCATGAAAGAAAATCATAAAGTCCCGTTTAGTGCCCTGGGTGTCGTACTTGCCATCGGTATCGTATTTGGCGATATAGGTACATCTCCCTTGTATGTAATGAGGGCTATACTGAATGCCCTGCCTGCCGGACAACTTACACGTCCCGACTATATTCTGGGTGCTGTGTCCTGTGTTATCTGGACGCTGACTATCCAGACCACTCTTAAATATGTCATCATCACCCTGCGTGCCGATAATAAAGGTGAAGGTGGAATACTTTCTTTATATGCACTCGTACGTCAGAAATACCGTTGGGCGTATGTCCTAGCCGGATTAGGAGCGGCGACACTACTTGCCGATGGAATTATTACTCCGGCGATGACCGTTATGTCGGCCGTGGAAGGGTTGAATACAATTGCCCCGCATATTCCTGTTATACCTGTCACTATAGCTATAGTCCTCATACTGTTTCTCGTTCAGCCCTTTGGTACAGGTTCCCTTGGTAAATACTTCGGTCCGCTGATGATAACATGGTTTACCATGATGGCAGTTATGGGAATGAGCCAGCTTGTCACCGATGTCACTGTATTGAGAGCATTCAACCCGATGTATGCGATTAATTTCCTTATTGCCGTTCCGCAAACAATGATTATACTGGGTGCGGTATTCCTTTGTACCACAGGTGCAGAAGCTCTCTATTCCGACCTGGGGCATTGCGGTCTGAAGAATATCCGCGTATCGTGGATATATGTGAAGATAGCGCTTATACTCAACTATCTGGGACAGGCAGCATGGATTATCAACAGCCATGGTAAGGTAACCCACGACATCAACCCGTTCTTCGCCATGATGCCCGAATGGTTTGGTCTCATCGGAGTGATGATGGCTACAATCGCCGCCATTATTGCCAGCCAGGCACTTATCAGCGGTTCGTTCACCGTTATCAGTGAGGCTATCTCCCTTAACATCTGGCCAAATGTAAAAATTCAATATCCGGCTAATATAAAAGGACAACTCTATATCCCTTCCATCAATCATATGATGATGGTGCTGTGTATCATTATCATTCTTACCATGCAATCCTCTATGAAACTGGAAGCGGCTTATGGGCTTGCTATTACCCTGAGCATGCTGATGACAAGTGTGCTGCTATTCCTTTACTTTATGAAGAATAACAGGCCTTTGTGGTTCAGTATTCCATTGACTTTATTCTTCGTCGTTATTGAGTTCAGCTTCTTCCTTGCCAATATGCAGAAGTTTGCCCACGGTGGTTTTGTGCCTATTGTTATAGCAAGTATATTACTTCTGTTCATGTATTCATGGTACAACGGACGCAGGATAAAACGCCACTATACAGTCTACGATCAGGTGGACGAGCAATATATCAACCAGATTATCCGTATCAGTAAGGATGAAACCGTACCCAAAGCGGCAACACATCTGGTATATATAGTAAAAGCCAATAACAAGAACTTCCTTGAGAGCAAAATAGCATACTCTCTATTTAAAGGAACCCCTAAGCGCGCCGACACTTACTGGTTTGTCCGTATCAAGAGAACGGATGAGCCTTACGAATTCAGCTATGAAACAACGGTGTATGTCCCGAAGAAAGTATTCCGTATCAATATCAGAGCCGGATTTAAGTTGGGTATCCACACCGATAAGTATGTGACACTGATAGCTAATGAGCTAGAGCGCCACGGGCTTGTCGACCTTACTACCCGCTACCCGTCTATGCAAGAAGGAATCGATAAGAGAGGCGATTTCAAATATATGGTAGTAGACCGTATATTTCGCAATGTGCATATGAATCCGTCGCGTCAGATCGTACTCGCCTGCTATAATCTGGTCAAGAAGCTTACTACTTCCGACACCCAGATGTATGATATAGACCCATCACTGGCCGTTGTCGAAACAGTACCGCTAAGGCAGGTCGATCATACCGAGGAGCAGCTGAAAGAATTACTGAAGCAATCGGCGGAAGAATCAGATTCGTAGACCGTCGAGCAGTTTCACATACAACTCCATACTTTCCCGTATCTCACTGAGCAGGATATACTCGTTTGCAGTATGCGAACGTGCCGAATCTCCCGGCCCCATCTTCAGAGTAGGGAACGGCATAAATGTTTGGTCCGATAAGGTAGGCGAGCCATACGGTTCTTTCCCTATCATTATCGCACGTTGGACAAACGGATTTTCCAATGCGATACGGGACGAATTAAGACGATACGAACGTGGCTTCACTTCGCATCCAGTCTGCCTGTCTATCAGCTTGAACAGTTCTTCGTTACTATATAACTCGTTGCTACGGACATCCACAACAAAGTCACATTTATCGGGAACTACGTTGTGTTGAGTTCCTGCATTAATCATCGACACGGTCATTTTTACAGGGCCCAGCAGATCGCTGACCTCGGGAAATTGATATGTCCTGAACCACTCTATATCTTTCAACGCCTTGTAGATGGCATTCTCTCCTTCGTTGCGGGCAGCATGACCCGCCTTTCCATATGCAGTGCAATCAAGTACCAGAAGTCCTTTTTCGGCAATAGCAGGATTCATCTGTGTAGGCTCTCCCACAATGCCGAATTCTATTTTGGGAAGGAGGGGAACTACAGCTTCGGCTCCATCTTTTCCAGAGACCTCTTCTTCACATGAGGCCAGGAATATAAGGTTATAATCCTGTTTCTTAGCAGTCAGGATAAAGAATGTATGCAACAGGGAAACAAAACTTGCTCCGGCGTCGTTACTCCCCAGCCCGAATAATGTATCATCATCCACCTCAGGTGTAAAAGGGTCTTTAGTCCATCCCGATACAGGGCGCACGGTATCCATATGCGAATTGAGCAGGATAGTCGGCTTGGCCTCATCAAAGTCTTTCGACTGTATCCAAAGATTGTTACCTTTCCGCTGTGGTTCATAACCCGCCTTACGCATACAAGTGGCTATGACTTCCGCCACATTATGCTCCTCCCTGCTGAAAGAGGGTGTTTTAATCATTTCTTTCAGTAGGTCTACTGCATTGTAGTATAGCGCGTCGATATCGTGTTCCATAATGGTCTTTATTTTTTAATCTTTATTGTTTGAATAGTTCAGGATATAATTCCTTGGATATACAATGCACCTGATGCTTGATATCATCATCCACAATCGTATTCCAATCAAGTGACTCAAAAATCTTTTCCAACGCCATACAAACCTGAAAATCATCTTCCGACACTTTGTATGCCAACCCCGCTTTCGTTCCCGATACAGATAGTTCGAAACTGTTGGGTAAGACCCATATATGTACTTTGTAGCCGGAAATGATGATATGTTGAGGCTGTTCCAGATCGGGATATTGGTTGATAGTCATTCTCAGTTTATCCAGATCGTCGAAAGAGTAGGAGACTGTAGGATCGAATGGGATACATCCTTCTTCAAGTTTATTAAGCGTTACACCCAATTGAAAAAGCTTTTCCCCAAGGTCTTTTCTATCCGCATATCTGAAATAGGCGCAAAAAGAGTCACCTTCGCAATTATGTCCTCCTCTTGAACGCATGTAATGGAAGTATTGCAGCCGGCTACCCCAACGCTTGATTTCTTCACGTGTATTGTTCTGAAAAATACGGTCTTCTGCTATTTTGTCTAAATTCACAGCCTATTTATTTAAATTAAAAAACAAAACTATTCACCTCTCACTATCAACTCCCCTATTTTCAGATCCAGCGGAGTTGTTATCTTTATATTCGTCACTTCTCCTTTCACCAGATGCACATCTATCCCCATAGCCTCTACTACCGACGCATCATCGGTAAATGTATCTTTGAATTCCGTTTCATATGCCTTTTTCAATATATCCGTATGAAAAACCTGCGGGGTCTGTACCAGCCTGATTCCGGAACGGTCTATTATCCTGCTCTTCGTACCGTCAATCATCTCCCGAAGGCTGTCTGTAGAATCTATCACCGGGATAACAGCATGATATCTTTTAGCTGCATCGAAACACCGCGCAATCATTTCTTTAGAAGCAAACGGCCTCACCCCGTCCTGTATAGCCACTATTCCTCCATTTATCAATCCTAATCCGTTCTTCACCGAATGAAAGCGGGTCTCACCTCCCATAGCAATTGTATGCGGTATTCCGAAGTGGTAATTAGCACATAATTCCTTCCAGTACACATGGTGAGAATAGGGTAGCACAAGAATAATATCAATATTGCTATCGTAAGAGTGAAAAGCCTCGATAGTACGCATCAAAACAGGTTTACCCGCAACCGGGATAAACTGTTTGGGCAGATCGCTTCCCATACGCAGGCCCTTGCCGCCAGCAACGATAATGACACTTCTATTGCTCATTCTATTTTATCCAGTATTTTTTGTATTTCAATGTTGGTCTTTTGCAATTTGTCTTTGCAAAACTTGATAAGTGTAGCTGCCTTTTTTACTTCCTCTAGGAGCACATCCACATCAAGTTCTTCATTTTCGATGCGGTACATAATGTCTTGTAGCTCCTGCATCGCTTCTCCGTATGTTTGTTCTTTCTTTGCCATATCCTTTAATTATTTTATTCTATACCAATGCTCTAATCAGCATAAATATCAATGCTGCCGCAGCAAGCCCCAGAAACCCTAACTTTACATAATCGAAAATATTGTAACTTCTCTTCAAAGCAATATTTATCTCACCGTTTTTATCAATAAAATAGGCATTACGCCCTTTTTGCATAACCAATGCCAGCCCTTCGGAATAGCTGTAAACCGTTTCGAATGCAAAAGGTACAACCGCTTTATTCTCGTTGTTTATAAATCCCCAGACATTCCCCATACGTGCAGCCGCACGCTCTTCCGAAAAATTACGCAGGTCGTCATATATAAAAGGGATAACGGTATTGCCCTGCTTGTCGATGCATCCATACTTACCGTCTTTTCCTACCGCAAGGAGTTCTTCGGAAAATTCGACAGCCATATCGTCGTAGATGAAAGGGATAACTTCGCGGCCGTCTTTGTCCAATACTCCCCATTTATTCTCCTTCGAAATGCAGATAAGGCCTTCTTTAAACAGGCCGCTGCCTTTACAATCATATACAAAAGGAATAACCTCATTGCCTGATCGGTCGATATATCCGCCATGTCCGTCTTTACAGGCGTAAGCAAGGCCATTGTTGAAATCCATCACTTCTTCATAGATGCCAAAAGCTATGACTTCATTACCCTGCTTATCTATAACTCCGGCTTTACCATCCTTAAACACACCGCAAAGGCCTTCCGAAAACCAGTTTACACCGTCATACAAATATGGGATGACCAGTTTCCCTTGCTTATCTATAAAGCCCCATTTGCCATTTTCAGACACTCCGGCCAGACCGTCGGCAAAGGCATCGGCATTTTCATATTCGATAGGAATAGCTACATTTCCTGCCTTATCTATAAAACCGTTTTTTTTGTCTTTCTGTACCATTGCCAAGCCATCAAAGTAACTGTACGCCATTTCATAAATGCAGGGGACCGCCAGTTCTCCGTATTTGTTTATAAATCCTGTACCCGACTTGCGTATTATATGTGCCATTCCGTCCATAAAGCTGAAAGCATAAGAATAAGAAATCGGTTTTTTATCTGTGTTCATAGTATTTTTTTAAGAGTATATGACTTCATTTTACAATAGATTCTATTTTTCCATCCGGGAAAAAAGTCGTAATCTCATCACCCTTTCTTAGTATCCCGCTTTGTTTTACAATCTTCCCGTCTTTCATTGTCAGAGTATAGCCCTTTTTTAATATATTTTCGGGTGAGGATAAATGTAACTGTTTATCCAACGTTTCCAACTTATTCAATTCTTCCTTATATTGCTGTTGTATACTTCTTTTCAAACTATCCTCCAGCAAGGAAAATTTGCTTTGGTTATCTTTCAATAATTGTAAGGACTTCCTCTTCAAATTATCTTCGAGGAATGCGAACTTGTTCTGATTTTCGCGTTGTATCCGCACCATACCTTTTGCCAATACATTTCTGGCAGAAGAAAGTACAGTTTCCTGTTCTCTATACCAGCCCTTCAGGATAAATGAGTTTTTAGTTTCGAATACACTCAGGCGCACAGTTTCATCTTGTAGCCGTTGCGAAACCAAAGATACTATATCCTGAGATATTTCTGTCAACTCCATTGCTGTTTCTGTCAGGTTGCCGATCAGGAATTCAGCTACTGCCGTCGGTGTTTTTGCCCGGGTATGTGCTACAACATCCAGAACGGTTTCGTCCCGTTCGTGTCCTATCCCCGTGATAACAGGCAGTGGAAATTGGGCGCAACTGGCAGCTAAGAGATAAGAATCGAAACTGCTAAGATCGGATGTAGCTCCCCCTCCCCTTATAATAACGACAGCATCGAAGCAATCCTGATATTCGTATATACGCTCCAGTGCTGAAATAATAGAATCCTCAGACCTGTCACCCTGCATGATGGCCGGAAAAAGTTTTGTATAGAATACAAATCCAAAAGCATTCTTATGCAGCTGATCGAGAAAGTCCTCATAACCCGCTGCCGTAGGAGAAGAAATAATGGCGATGCGATTCATCGGAAGAGGTAATTCCAGTTCCTTGTTAAGATAAAGGACTCCGTCTTCTTCTAGTTGCTTGAGAATGGCAGCACGGTTCAGGGCCTGATCGCCTAAGGTATAGCTGGGGTCGATATCGTGAACCGTAAGGCTGAACCCATATAATTCATGAAACTCGATACTCACCTGTACCAGTACTTTGAGGCCCGAAGAAAAAGTCTGTTTAGTAGAATTTTCGAAATAAGCCCTTAACAGATGGAAGGTATTCGCCCATATCATGCCCCGGGCTTTGGCCACAAGCGTTTTGCCGATACGGTCTTTTTCTATAAATTCCAGATAGCAATGGCCGTTCTGATTAACCCGTACGTCACTCATCTCCGCCCTGATCCAAACCATTTCGGGGAGAGTGTCGTTAAGTACTCCTTTTATAAGGTTGTTCAGTTCATATAGCGAGATAGCCTGATTGTTCATCTCTTTTTCTTTGAAGCTTCTTTAACCTGACTTGCTGCTTTTTCTTTCTTTTCCACTAAAGATTGGGCCAGGGACATTGCCTTGTTCATGTCGGGCAAGCCGTATCCGTAATCCTGATCGGGAGTTTCGAAATTGTCGGACGATTCGCGTACAATACTTACTATTTCGCGGTTAGTCAATGTCGGAAATGCCTGCCACAGACAAGTAACCATCCCGCACATGATAGGAGATGAAAATGAGGTGCCTGCCTTGAAGCTTACACGTCCATTATCATCAATAGTTGCCGCCCCTAGCCCTAATGCCATCACATCAGGCTTTATCCGGAGGTCGGCGGTCAGACCACGCGAACTGAAACCGACAATGCTTGAATCCTGTTGTATAGCGCCCACAGTGAGCACATTCACCGCATCAGAGGGTGGGGTTATCTTTCTCCATTCCGAATCGCCGGAGTTACCTGCACTGATTACCACCAGCATCCCTTTCTGAGAGGCCTTATCTGCCGCCCGTGAAATAAGAGCCGTTTTGCCATCGAGGTCTTTATGTGTATAGCTTTTTGCAGGCTTATCATAGTTGTTATATCCTAACGATGTATTTACTACATCTACCCCCACGCTATCGGCATATTCTATAGCTGTAGCCCAATAATCTTCTTCTATTGGAAATTCACTGCGGGAGTCTTCCGAGCCAAACAGCCAGAAACTGGCTTCGGGCGCAGTGCCTACAAATTGCATCGGCTTGTTCGTGCCTATACAAGATAATACATTTAGTCCGTGCTGATTAGCATTGTTAAACAGGTCTTCATTTTCATACACAAAGCCTTTATACCCTTTTATATCCAGATTATTGAGCATTTCTATCTGGGGTAAGTGATTAAACCCGGCGTCGATAACGGCTATAGTCATGCCTTTACCTTTATATCCGGCATTATGCAGAACCTGCCCGTTGTTCATCTCTATATTTGTACCCGATTTTGAATAATAATTGCCAAACGCGACTGTTTCTTTTGCCGCATAATTTATGATACTATCTGTTTTCACTTCACCTTTTGGCTTTCCTTTCCATACAAAGAGAGCATCGGATACGAAAGGGAGTTCTTTATATTTTTCTACCAGTGTACTGTCATTACAATGGACGGCTACTGTTCCCATCCACTTACTTTTGGCTACGATAACTCCTCCCACATTTTCTATGGCTTTGAGATATTCCGATGAAATTGGAAGATCGGAAGTGTCTATCGCAAACCCTTGTCTATGACGACGTTCGATCGCTTTGGGAGAAAGGAATTCTTCGGGCTTATCTATTGTATAGGGTGTCTGTCCTTTATCTTTGAGTGTCAGCCGGAATTTGTAGTTGTAATCCTGCGCAAACAGAGCCGAAACCGATATGAGCAGGGCGCAAAGTAATGTTACCTTTTTCATGTTGTTATTTGTTTTATACAAAAGTAAAGATAATAGTTGTTAGTCGTTTATTTTAGTTGTAATTATTAGAGTTTACAATAATACCAATTATTCGTTAAAAGCCATACTGATGAATAAAAAAGTTGGATTTTTAGTTACAAGTTACGAGTCGGCTGATGCACGTATGGCTAAAGCCTGAAGAGCCTTTGTCTTGTCGTCAACATCGCGATCCCGGCCTCGTCCCGCAGGCGGAACCAAATACAAGCCGGCTGGCGCCTTAGAAAAAATCCAATAACCAATTAATAAAAATAACATGGAGTAANNTTACTCCATGTTATTTTTATTAAGGGCTTTTATTTATGAGATCTGCCCAAATAATAAGATAATAGCAGCGACCCTGCCTGCAAGGCAACTAATACCCAAAAGGCATTTTGCCTTCTGTTTTTTCGTTTCAAAGCTTTAAGTTCTTTCGCTTCTTTATCATTTAGTTCAAAATCTTCCATAATCCTCAGGTTTTTATAAATCGGTTGTTAATATAATTCGCTTATTTTATAGAAACAATCGAATGTCTGATTTTGATTAAAAACAGCGTGAATTTTTCTTTAATTAAGAATTTACGGGTGTAAATAAAGAAGCGAATCAGTAGCTTTTTCAAAGGAAGTTTATCTATATAATAAGAGCTGTTAGCCGGAGTTCTTTGACGTATTGACAGGCCCCCTCAATCCCCCAAGGGGAGGCTGCAGAGAGGGTAAAAAGTAATAGGTAGAAAAAGTGTTACCTTTGTTACCTTTTAACAGTTACGGGTTGCAGACGCTTTATTTTGTTTCACGCAAAGACGCAAAGTTTTTATATCTTACCAGTTGTTGACTGTAAATAGTGTTACCTTTTAACAAGTAGTGAGTAGTAAGTTCTAAGTAAAGTGGTAAGTCAGGTTTTTTACATTACGAACTGATGACTGCTAACTGTTTACTGTTAACTGATACTTCTGTTACCTTTGTTACTTTTTATCGTCATAGCGTCTTGGCGTGCGTTATTTTTATCGCCGGGTAAATGAAGTTACCGAGATTTTTTTAGAAAAGTAACAGGATAAGAAATGTGTAAAGTTTGTCAACTTTTAGTAACCTTCACGAATGCAAGACCGGAAACGATCAGTTACCAACGAATAATTAATTATTATCTGACATTTTGTCAAAAATACGAACTTGGCAAATATTTTGAACAAGTATAAACAGACAATAGTTATATAAAATACAAGCAAACAGAAAAACTAAACATATGAATTTCAATAATTTTACAATCAAATCTCAGGAGGCGATACAAAAAGCCATTGAGATTACAAAAGACAAAGGGCAACAGTCTATTGAACCGGCTCACATACTTATGGGAGTAATAATGACCGGGGAGAATGTTGTGAATTTTCTTTTCCAGAAACTGGGGGCCAATCCCGGTCATTTGACGAATATATTGAGTAAGGAAGTCGATTCTTTCCCGAAGGTTTCGGGAGGAGGTGAAGCGTTTCTCAGCCGCGAAAGTAATGCTGTACTGGAAAAAGCTGCCGAATATGCAAAGAAGATGGGAGACCAGTATGTTTCCCTCGAGCATATATTATTAGGTGTATTATCAGGCAAGAGCACGGCGGCGCAGATGCTCAAGGATGCAGGCGTATCCGAAAAAGAATTGCAACTGGCAATCAATGAACTACGTAAAGGTACGAATGTAACCAGCCAGACTGCCGAAGATACTTATCAATCTCTGGAAAAATATGCTATAAACCTGACTCAAAGAGCCAAAGACGGAAAGCTGGACCCTGTTATCGGCCGCGATGATGAGATACGTCGTGTATTGCAGATACTTAGCCGCCGCACCAAGAACAATCCCATACTGATAGGTGAACCGGGTACGGGTAAAACCGCTATTGCCGAGGGGCTTGCACATCGTATTGTACGGGGTGATGTTCCTGAGAACCTGAAAAGCAAACAGATTTACTCACTGGATATGGGTGCACTCATTGCAGGAGCAAAATATAAGGGTGAATTCGAAGAACGGCTGAAATCTGTAGTGAATGAAGTTACCAAGTCGGAAGGAGAGATTATCTTGTTTATCGACGAGATACATACATTGGTAGGTGCAGGGAAAAGTGAGGGAGCCATGGATGCTGCCAATATCTTAAAGCCGGCGTTGGCAAGAGGTGAGTTACGTTCGATAGGGGCTACGACCTTAGATGAATATCAGAAATATTTTGAAAAGGACAAGGCATTGGAACGCCGTTTCCAAACTGTAATGGTGGATGAACCGAGTGAGGCCGACGCAATCTCCATCCTGCGGGGACTGAAAGAAAAATATGAAAACCACCATAAGGTGCGTATCAAAGACGAGGCTATTATTGCTGCCGTGCAACTGTCGAGCCGTTATATATCCGACCGCTTTTTGCCCGACAAGGCTATCGACCTGATGGATGAGGCTGCGGCAAAACTGCGTATGGAAGTAGATTCCGTACCGGAAGAACTGGACGAAAAGAGCCGCCGTATCAAACAACTCGAAATCGAACGAGAAGCTATACGCCGCGAGAATGACAAGTTGAAAGAACAAGAGCTATCGAAAGAAATAAGCAGGCTGAAAGATGAAGAAAAAGACCTGAAAGCCAAATGGCAATCGGAAAGAGAAGTCATCAATAAGATTCAGCAGAATAAGATAGAAATAGAGAATACCAAATTCGAAGCAGAAAAAGCCGAGCGCGAAGGCGATTACGGAAAGGTTGCCGAACTCCGTTACGGTAAATTGAAAGAATTGGAAGATGGTATCGGCAAACTGCAAGGACAACTGCATGAAATGCAGGGAAATCAGGCAATGATAAAAGAAGAAGTAGACTCTTACGATATTGCCGATGTGGTTTCCCGCTGGACAGGCATCCCTGTCAACAAGATGCTGCAAAGCGAACGGGAGAAATTACTGAATCTCGAAGTGGAGTTGCACAGGCGTGTTGTGGGGCAGGATGAAGCTATTTCTGCCGTATCAAATGCGATACGCCGCAGCCGGGCAGGACTGCAAGACCCCAAACGTCCCATAGGCTCGTTTATATTTCTGGGTACGACAGGTGTCGGTAAGACCGAGCTGGCGAAAGCCCTCGCCGAATTTCTGTTCGATGACGAGAATATGATGACCCGTATCGACATGAGCGAGTATCAGGAAAAATTCAGTGCTACCCGGCTTATCGGGGCACCTCCGGGATATGTCGGTTATGACGAAGGGGGGCAATTGACAGAAGCCATTCGCCGTAAGCCGTATTCGGTAGTATTGTTCGACGAAATAGAAAAGGCGCATCCCGATGTTTTCAATATCTTATTGCAGGTATTGGACGACGGACGCCTGACCGATAATAAAGGCCGTGTGGTAAACTTCAAAAATACAATCATTATCATGACGTCCAATATGGGATCTCCATTGATTCGTGAAAACTTCGCGGGAATAACACCAAAGAACCACGACGAAGTAGTAGAGAAAACCAAACGCGAAGTGTTGGATATGCTGAAAGTGAATATGCGTCCCGAATTCCTGAACCGTATCGACGAGACGGTTATGTTTGAACCATTAAATCTGGCACAGATAGAACAGGTTGTCCGCATGCAACTCGAAGGCGTGGTGAAAATGCTGAAAGGCAACGGGGTAAAACTGGAATTTACAGAAGAAGCTATTGCCGGGATCGCACAAATGGGTTACGATCCTGAGTTCGGGGCACGTCCTGTTAAGCGTGTTATCCAACGAACTGTCCTGGATACATTATCGAGGCAACTGCTCGCCGGAACAGTAGACAGGGAGAATCCCATCATAATAGATATGAAGGATGGGGAGTTGAGTTTTAAGAACTAAAGATGTGGATATAAGAAATCCGGTCGATCAGCCAATCAACCGGATTTCTCCCATTTTTGGGGAAATATATTGATTGCCTGAAAATCTATCGGAGTAACTTCTTTAAATAAAAAAAGTATTCTTGTGATTTTTTAATACATTTGTACGACAAGTACTTATAGTAGTAATAAAACCATTTTAACTATGAAAAGGAAATCACTCTCATTAAGCATCATCGTTTTATTCTGTTTAACACTTGGACTGGCAACCTCATGCAACAAGGCTCCGGTAGCTGCTCCGGTCTTACCACTGGAAGATTTTTTCAGGAATCCCGAAAAATCTTCTTATCAGATCTCTCCCGACGGAAAATACTATTCTTATACCGCTCCTTACCAAAAGAGGATGAATATCTATGTGCAGAAAATAGGACAAGATTCAGCGATAAGAATTACCTCGGAAACAGAGAGGGATATTGCCGGATATTTGTGGGGTAATAATAATCGCATCCTGTTCCTGAAAGATACCGGAGGTGACGAAAACTATCAGCTCTATGGCGTAAATATAGATGGCAGTAACCCTCTGCCACTCACTGCATTCGAAAAAGTGCGTACTCAAATCATTGATGACCTGCCTGAGATAGACAGTGAAGTCATTATCGGGCTGAATAAAAGAAACCCTCAGATATTTGATCCTTACCGTTTGAATATTGAGACCGGAGAGTTGACAATGCTTGCCGAAAATCCGGGAAATATTCAGGGATGGATGACTGACCATGATGGCAAATTACGTGTTGCCATGGCCCTTGACGGTGTGAATCAGAGCCTTCTGTACAGGGATAAAGAAGAGGATGCTTTCAAAGTCCTTATAACCACCAGTTTCAAAGAAACCCTCGATCCTTATTTCTTTACATCTGATAATCAGAAACTGTATGCAACATCGAATATAGGCAGAGATAAGGATGCATTGATTATATTCGATCCTCAGACAATGAAAGAAGATGAAAAGCTCTATGAAAATGATAAATACGATATATCGGGAGCGTCATATTCCCTAAAGGACAAGAAGTTGCAGTTGGTTGCATATCAGGGGCATGATGGCATAAAACGTCATTTCTTCGATGATAAATTGAAAGGCATATATGATAAGATTTCCTCTAAGGTAGCAAACAGACCGTTTGGCATTAACAGCAAAAACAAGGATGAGAATATGCTTATTGTCCGCACGTACAATGACAAGACACCGGGAGCTTATTATGTCTATGATGTGGAAAAAGACGTATTGACACATATCGCCGATATTTACCCGTGGCTGGATGAAAACAACATGGCGACAATGAACTGTGTTACATATAAAACACGTGATGGTCTGGAAATAGAAGGATACCTGACACTGCCGAAAGGATATACCCTGGAGACTGCGAAGAACCTGCCTGTAGTAGTTAATCCGCATGGAGGGCCTTGGGCCCGAGACGGATGGGGATTCAATCCTGAGATACAGTTTCTGGCAAACAGGGGGTATGCCGTGTTCCAGATGAATTTCCGGGGTTCTACCGGATTCGGTAAAAAATTCTGGGAAATATCATTTAAGCAATGGGGGAAAACAATGCAGGACGACATTACGGACGGT
The DNA here is from genome assembly GCF_002482385.1 of Dysgonomonas sp. UBA7710. Lineage (GTDB taxonomy): Bacteria > Bacteroidota > Bacteroidia > Bacteroidales > Dysgonomonadaceae > Dysgonomonas. The sequence goes on from NZ_DLFW01000001.1 coordinate 41,510, forward strand.
GTGGAATGGCTGAAAGCAAAAGGGATAGCCAATCCTGATAAAATAGCCATATACGGAGGAAGCTATGGTGGATACGCTACTTTAGCCGGCCTTACATTCACCCCTGACCTCTACACTTGCGGAGTGGACTATGTAGGTGTATCGAACCTGTTTACATTCCTGAATACGATACCTCCATACTGGAAACCGATGTTGGATATGATGTATGAAATGGTAGGTGATCCAAAGAAAGACAGCCTTCTGCTTGCCGGATCTTCTCCGGTATTTCATGTAGATAATATAAAAGCTCCACTATTTATAGCGCAGGGTGCAAACGATCCACGTGTAAATAAAGACGAATCGGACCAGATGGTGGAGGCTCTGAAAAAACGAGGAATAGAAACCGAATACATGGTAAAGGATAATGAAGGTCACGGATTTCATAACGAGGAAAACAGATTTGACTTCTATCGTGCTATGGAGAAGTTCTTGGGAGAACACTTGAAAGAGAAACAGGAGACAGAGGCGAAATAATGTCTTTTATATATAATAAGAATGGGTAACGATTAAGTTACCCATTCTTATATTTTCTTATCTGCGTATTATTTACTCTCTTTTCCGTTATTTAATTCATATTCAACGCGGTCTTTGATATATTCTACCTGATTCTTGCCTACATCGGCAACATTTTTCAGGTTCCGTTTTGCTTTGCTGGCGAATTTGTTCATATCGTCGCAAAATCCGTCTAATTTACCTTGCTTATACAGTCTGCTTACTGCGTAAATTGCTGCTGCCCCCAGGGCTGCTCCTATCAATACTTTCTTCATAATTATTCTATTTTATCAATTAGTAATTCTATTCTTTCTTCCGGCTAAATAGGGATATTATCCAAAGCAGCACAATCGCACCGATTGTAGACATTACGAGATTACCTATAATACCATTTACTCCCAGACCAAGCAACGTAAATATCCATCCGCCGAGCAATCCTCCGACTACTCCGACTATAAGGTTAAGGATAAGACCGAAGCCACTACCTTTCATTATCTTACCGGCTATAAATCCGGCTAATATACCGATTATGATTGACCATATAAATCCCATAATTTCTTATATTTACTTGTTAATATTGTGAAGTTTGAAATCTCCTGTAGTTCGCAGCTTTTATCAAAGCAATCATTTATATAACATCCGGAATGTTAAAAAAGTTCTCTGTTATTCTCAGCAGATAGAAAATCAGGCAATATAAAAAAGAAGGCTATTCTTGTGAACAGCCCTCTTCCTTATTTATAATTTCAACGCTTTTATTTCCCTTGTTCGGCGTCTTTAATCATCTTCTCATTAGGAAGGATGTAGATTTCAACGCGACGGTTTTGGCTTCTTCCCGCAACAGTGCTATTGTCAGCAACAGGCTGAGTAGAACCGAAGCCTTGGGATACCATACGGCTACCTGAAACTCCTTTAGATTGAAGGAAGTTGTAAACCGATTGTGCACGTTTTTCAGACAGTGGATTGTTTATGGCATCACTACCGGTATTATCGGTATGACCGTATATCTGGACATCTGTATCAGGGTTGTTTTTCAAGGATGTTGCAAAACTTGTCAATGCGCTTTGAGAAGCAGAATTCAGTGTGCTAGAGTTGGTAGCAAACAAAATTCCTGATTCGAAAGTAACTTTGATAGCTTGTCCGTCATTGATAGACTCAACCTGTGCTCCATTAATTTGTTCCAATTCTTTCTTTTGTTTTTCCATTTTGTTCCCGATAACAGCACCTGCAGTACCTCCGACTACAGCTCCGATACCTGCGCCCCATGCAGCACCTTTACCGCCACCGATAATGGCTCCGATGCCTGCACCAAGAGCTCCGCCTGCACCTGCTCCGATACCACCGCCTTTTACTGTATCACTAGCTCCACAGCTAGAAAATATAACTGCGCAACTCATAAATATTGCTGCAAGAATTGAAAACTGTTTCATAATTGATAAAATTTAAATAATTATTTGTATACTTTTTGTTTGTGATATTTTCTTTATTCAAATATTCCTATTGAATCGCAATAAGCTAGTTCTCCCTGTATGATAAAGGCTATTTCATCTTCTGCGAAATTATTCACTTTATCCTTCTTTGTATATTTCAGGACATAAGCTACAATTTCATCTTCATCGATATCGACTACCGAATCTTCATCGGTTTCATCATTCATAAATCCTTTTTCATCATAGAAGTCATACACAATATCGATGATATAATTTATCTCATCGTTCGTATATTTTCCTTTCATTTCCTGTGGAAGATAGTTCTGTATAAACTTTACCGCATCATCCTCGTCGTACTGTATAAGGTCTTTCTCGTTGCTCATTATTATTGCTTTTTACTTACAAAATATATGTATAATTTAATAACAAAGTAATAAGTGCTATGTTCAATGAACGAAATAGTTTTTACAGGCTAAGACATTTTGATTTGTCATTCCGTTTGTGTTAAAAAACGTAGCAAATGTACAATTATTTCTTTCTTAAAACAAGATATGCCAGAACAATCAGCGGAATTATCATTATTCCGATATATAATGTATTGATCTGAAGTATTACCGGTGCAAAAACAACAGCCAGAATAAGTCCTGCGGCCGCACCTCCAAGATGCGCGTCATGTCCGATATTCCCTTGTCTAGTCTGCATCCCGTATATGGAATATCCGAGATAGAGTATCCCGAAAATCCATCCTTTCATGGGAAGAATAAACATCACACCAAGTGTCATATCCGGAAACAGGGCAATAGCTGCGAATAATACTCCTACAACCCCTCCCGAAGCGCCGATGGCGCTATAATAATATTCTTTACGGTGAACCCACAAAGACAACAAGCCTCCTCCTATGATGGATAAGAAGTAAATTGTCAGATATTGCCAGATGCCCAGAGATTGTATGATTACACCGGAGAAGAAATACAGGGTCATCATATTAAAAATGAGATGTATATAATCGCCATGTAATGTTGCTGAAGTCAATAAACGGTCCCACTGCTTCGATTTTCCCAATATAGCTCCCACCTGGAATTTATATCTGTCGAAGAAGGCCATGTCATTAAACCCCTTTATACTGGTAAGTACTGTGAGCACTATGATAATGATGGGTAGTATATCCGCAATATTGAATGCCATGTATCGTCAATTTTAAATATTCTGAGCAAAGGTATAAAAAAGAGCATATAGTTGTTGATTTTGATTCCGAAAGATATAAATTTGATTTTTGTCGCAGAATACCTCAATAAATACTGCTTAGTAACGTTTATCAGATAACAACCTAAATTGCGAAATCGATGAAAAGAGTTATCATACTTCCCCTCTTATTTCTATGTATATATACCTTTGCCCAAACACCTATCAATGGTATTGTTGTGGATAAGGATACAAAGAAGCCTGTTCCGGACGTTATTGTCCAATACGGAGCCTCATCGAAAGAATATGCATATACCAATGCCGGCGGACGATTTTCTATACCCGAGAACAGTGAGGATGTCATCTATTTTCAATGTATCGGCTACAAATCCAGATCATTATTGAAGTCTGTACTGCGGCAACAGCCAACTGTTGTGATGGAACTCAATCCGGTCTCCCTCAATCCGGTTGTTATCAGTCCGTATGATGCCGATATGTTGCTGGAAGAAGTAATGCTCAATACCAAAAGGAATCTGGTCACAGACCACTCCATCGGATACCTGTTACATTTTCTGCAAACAAAGACTACCGACACCCTCCAAAACGAGATATACCTCAAATACACAACCACTCTGGATGAAAAAATATTGAAGAAGTCCTTAAAAAAGGAACGGATACCTTATACATATAATATCGTTGACATCAGGCGGCTGCAAAAATCCGTAACTCCTACGTCCGAGCTGTACGGAGCCGAATATCACGCTTCGCACCTGCTCTCATTCGGTAAAAGTATTAATAATGAAACAACAAGGACATATACATCCGACAGCTCTCTCATCATACTGAATATAGAACCTCTGGCCGGGAAAGAAGGCTGGGCGAATGGAGAGGTACGGATCAATAAAAGCGATATGACTATTAAGTCGATGGAGATAGAATCGGTCGATTCTATTCTGGCCTCGCAACCTGCAAAAAGATATCTGGGAAACATGGTCCGGATATTGAGGAAAGTAGGGCGTTTCGAATTTGCTAAAGCCAGCAATGGTAAATATTACATGAAAGAATGCTACACCTATTATAAATTCAGGGCGGTGAACGAATTTGGACGTGAAGAAGAAATAGTTTACCACTGTGATGTTAATTGTATAGGCACTGTTGATGAAATAAAAATAAAGAGAAGGAAATTGAGCGGGTACTGCCAGGAACTGTTTTATTTTCCTGATTCTACTCAGGATGACTTCTGGACTTTCAATCATAATTCCAATTCCGGTTGGAATAATTACAGTTTTACCGGAGAACTCTCTTTAGGTGACAACTCGCCTAGAAAAGCAAAGGGTGTATCGTACTATTTGGGGAAGTCCGTTATACTGATACCATTAGCAGCTTTGCTAATCTTTATATAGGCCTGTAAATAAAAAGAAAAACAAAAGGTAACAGATATATCAGTTAACAGTCAACAGTTAGCAGTCAACAGTATTTCATGCAGAGATGCTAAGACGCAAAAGGTAACAAAGGTAACAGATATATCAGCTTTTAGCTGATAGCTATTAGCCGTTAGCCGAAGCTATCGCACAAGAGACTTTACAGTCATCAGTCAACAACTGGTAAGATATAAAACCTTTGCGTCTTAGCGTGAAACAAAATAAAATGCGAGCAACTTGTAACTCTATTTAAAAAAGGTAACAAAGGTAACATCTATGTCAGTCAACAGTTAACAGTTAGTAGTCAACATCTTGTATCTCGTATCTCGTTTACTCGTATCTCGTAACTGCTTTAATCAATACTTCAAAGAGCCCAAGCTAACAGCTAAAGGCTAATAGCTTACTATATAGATAAACTTCTTTGAGAATACGACTTGTTTCTCCAATAATTTTCGTTAAGTTTGCATGTCACTGTTAGGGGTGTTCTTTTTTTGAAAGAGCTGAGATTAAACCCTTGAACCTGATATGCTGTAATGGGCATCGTAGGAAAACGGTCGTATTTTAGATTAGCAGTTAATAACAAATATATATCTATAAGCCGTTTCGTACTATTCGAAGCGGCTTTTTATTTTAATATTTCCGGATATGATTGATATTCAAAAATTAGTGAGGGATTTAAATACTGTCAGAAGTAAATCCCCTTTGATTCATAACATCACAAATTATGTGGTGATGAACAATACAGCTAACGGCCTGCTGGCTATAGGTGCGTCTCCTGTTATGGCGCATTCGCTCGAAGAAGTTGCCGAAATGGCAAGTATAGCATCTGCTTTAGTAATAAATATCGGAACTCTTGAGCCTGAATGGGTGAAGGCTATGCTGATAGCAGGAAAGACAGCGTTAAAAAACAATGCTCCCATTGTTTTCGATCCGGTAGGCGCGGGTGCGACTACATACAGGACTCTTGTATGTAAACAGATAATTGAAGAGTGTAAACCTTCGGTTATACGGGGGAACGCCTCTGAAATAATGGCTTTATGGAATGCCAATGTACAGACTAAAGGTGTTGACAGTACCGATTCTTCGGATTCTGCGCTCGATTCGGCTAAGGCTCTGGCCCGGCAAACAGGTGCGGTAGTCGTTGTCAGTGGACAGACAGATTATATTACCGATGGAGAGAATACCCGCACCGTAGAAAATGGTAATCCGATGATGGCCCGTGTTACGGGGATGGGTTGTACGGCTACGGCGGTTGTCGCGGCCTTTGCCGCAATCAATGGCGATATGCTGGAAGCTGCTACACATGGTATGGCTGTTATGGGTGTTGCCGGAGAAATTGCCGCCTGTAAGTCTTCCGGAAACGGAAGTTTGCAGGTCAATTTTTTGGATGAGCTTTACAATCTTGATGAGGCTGCCATAAGGAATAATATAAAGCAATCGTAATTATGTTGTCATTCGATTTGAGCCTGTATCTGGTTACCGACCGTTCGCTTTCACTTGGTCGGCCGTTGGAGACGGTTGTTGAGGAAGCTGTCAAAGGTGGGGTGACGATGGTGCAACTGAGGGAAAAGGATGCTTCTACACAGGATTTTTATAATATGGCGATGAGATTGAAGTCAATATTGAAACCTTGCAATGTACCTCTTATTATAAATGACCGGCTGGATATTGCTTTGGCCTGCGATGCTGAAGGTTTGCACATAGGACAGAAGGACATGCCATATACCGTTGCCCGTAAACTGCTGGGCAAAGATAAGATTATCGGCCTGTCAGTGGAAAGTGTCGAAGATGCAATCGAAGCCAATAATCTGGACGTAGATTATATCGGGATTTCTCCCGTTTTCAGTACGCTAACCAAAACCGATACCGCGACAGCTTTGGGTCTGGAAGGAATACGTGAAATAACCCGCATATCCGGACATCCCGGTGTGGGAATAGGAGGCATCAACCAGACGAATGCGCAGGATATAATACAGGCAGGCGCGAATGGAATATCGGTAGTGTCGGCTATTATGTCGGCTCCTGATCCGCGGCAATCAGCCCGTCAGCTAAAAGAAATCGTAAACAGATCAAAAAATACAAAGTTATGAAATGGAGTAAACAGGCATGGGATGAAGCTAAACCCATATACGAAAAAATATTAGAGCAACCCTTTATTCGGGGATTGATAGATGGCACACTGGATAATGAAAAATTCATATTCTATATCCAACAGGATGCGCTATATTTGGCTGAATATGGAAAAGTATTGACCGGGTTGGCCTCAAAGCTTAGTCGTCCCGAACATATCGAAGCATTTATTCATTTTGCCGGAGATAGTATAGCTGTAGAAAAAGCACTGCACGAAAGCTTCGTCAGTAAAATATCTTCCACATCCAAACCGGTGCCTTCTCCGGGTTGTTTGCTATATACTTCATTCCTTTTGAGGCAACTGGCAAATGCTCCTGTGGAAGTAATTGCCGCGGCTGTATTACCTTGCTTCCGGATTTACAAAGAAGTGGGGGATTATATTCTCGAACACCAGACTATGGGCGGGAATCCATATCAGAAATGGATAGATACATATGGCGGGGAAGAATTCGAACAGTCGGTAAAAACCGCTATTTCCATTTGTGACGAACTCGCGGATAGATGTACCCCGGAACAACAGCAGGCGATGACCGATGCGTATGTAATGTGCTCCAGAATGGAATGGATATTCTGGGACAGTGCATGGCGATTGGAGAAATGGCCTGTATAGGTCTCCTGTGATATAAGTAAATATAATATAAATGTAATATGTAGAATACAGAACTAAATACACTGATTAAGTCTCCCCTTAGGGGAGGTTGGAGGGACTCATTATGAAACACTATAAAATTGCGCTTACCATTGCGGGAAGTGATCCCAGCGGAGGAGCAGGGATACAGGCCGACCTGAAAACATTTTCGGCTTGCGGTTGCTACGGGGCAACGGTGATTGTGGCTGTAGTAGATGAAAATACAATAGGTGTAACGGATGTGCATCCGATTCCGGTGCCGTTTGTGACAGGACAAATTAAATCGGTTCTGGATGACATCGGGGCGGACGCGATAAAGATAGGAATGCTGCATTCTTCGGAACTCATACTCGCAGTGAAGGATACATTATCACGGTACAGTATGAAGAATATTGTTCTCGATCCCGTAATGGTTGCCACATCGGGCGATAAGCTTTTGCTGGACGAGGCGATTGAAACATTGAAGAGCGAACTCATACCTTTTGTCAGGGTTATCACCCCGAATATTCCCGAAGCTGAAATCTTATTGGGGAAAAAGATCAGGAGTCAGGAGGAGTTGCCAAAAGTTATTAGAGACCTTTCCTTTGGGAACAGGGTGTCCGTGTTGCTGAAAGCCGGGCATCTGACCGGGGACAAACTGACCGATGTCTTCTACAATGCTGAAACCAATGAAATAATAGAACTTAGTTCGCAACGTATCCATACAAAGAATACGCATGGAACGGGCTGTACATTCTCTTCTGCCATAGCTGCGTTCCTGGCCCGGGGATTGTCCCTGACCGATGCGGTAAAGCAGGCAAAAGATTATATGAATAAGGCGATCGCCGCCGGAGCCGGTTATGAAATAGGGAAGGGGCACGGGCCTGTCCATCATTTCTTTGATTTTTGGGAGTAGGAAGTGTCTGCCATATTTATGGTATTTGAGATTATATTTCATCATATTGTAATGAATATTCCATAAGTCTTTTTTACCTTTGGACTTTAATTTTTCAAATGTCATAAACTAATGGCTCAGAACGACTCTCAAAACAAGAAATTTTCTACCCGCATTATCAGCGAAAAGTTTAACAAACAGGATGTACACGGGGCTATAGCGATGCCTGTATACCGTAATGCAGCCTTCGAGTTTTCCGATTCGGAAAGTATTGCTGCTGCATTTCAGTATAAAGAAGAAGTGGCATCCCATACCTACACCCGGATAACGAACCCCTCGGTCGAGAATCTTGAACGTAAGATGAAAGCGGCCTCCGGCGCTGAAAATGTAATGGTGGTGGCCTCCGGTATGGCAGCCATATCCAACACTTTTCTAACGATAGCCTATGCAGGAAGTAACATTGTTACTTCGCCGCATCTGTTCGGCAATACTTTCTCGTTATTCAAATTTACACTTGCTGCTTTTGGTGTTGAAGTACGTTTTGTGAATACCGATAATATTGAAGAAATAGTGTCAGCTATTGATGAAAATACCTGTGCCTTCTTCTGCGAACTGATAACGAATCCACATTTGGAAATAGCCAATCTCCCCGAAATATCGAAGGTGCTGAAGGTCCGTAATGTGCCAATGATTGTAGATACGACTATTATTCCGTGGTGTGGCTTCGATGCCCGCAAAGCGGGGGTGGATATAGAAGTGGTATCGACTACAAAATATATATCCGGAGGTGCTACTACTATCGGCGGAGCCATCCTTGACTACGGTACATTCAACTGGGCACACAATAAACGGTTGGCTGCCGTAGCTCATAAAGACGGTATGTCACAGTTCTCTTTTAAACTAAAGCGTGAGATAGCCCGTAATATAGGTGCGGCGATGGACCCTGAGGCTGCTTACTTGCAGGCTTTGGGGATGGAGTCACTGCAATTGCGCTACGAAAGGGTATCTGCTTCTGCATACGAGCTGGCTCAGTTCCTTTCCGGCCAAAAGGAAGTAGTAAAAGTGGGCTATCCGAAGCTGGAGAGTTCACCATATAAGAAAATATCGGATGATCTGTTTAGCGGAAATCCGGGAGCAATGCTTACTTTCAGCCTGGAAAGCAAAGAAGCGTGCTATAAATTTATGGACACGCTGCAAATTATCCGCCGTGCAACAAACCTGTTTGACAACAAAACATTGATAATTCATCCCGAATCTACTATTTACGGTACGTTTTCGCCGGAACTGAAAGAAGTGATGGGGATAGAAAATAATCTGATGCGTTTGTCTGTCGGTTTGGAAGACGTTTCAGACTTACAAACTGATATTATACAGGCGTTGAAGGTTTTGAAGTAATGATTGTAATTTTACGTTAATTGTAAAATATTAGTCACTTGTTTCAAAGAAAAGTAGTACTTTTGTCCTCTAAACAAATAAAATAGCTGAATTCGGCGCTAAATAGCTGATAAAAATGAAGATACAGATAATAAACGGGCCAAATTTGAATTTGTTGGGTAAAAGGGAACCGGATGTTTACGGGAATACTTCATTCGAAACATACTTTTCTCAATTACAACAAACCTGTACGGACTGCGAACTGTCATATTTTCAATCGAATCACGAAGGGGCGCTGATCGATAAAATACATGAGGCAGGCTTTTCATTTGACGGAATCATATTGAATGCGGGAGCTTATACGCATACATCCGTTGCCCTTCATGATGCTATCAAGGCTGTGAACACTCCGGTAGTGGAAGTGCATATATCCAATATCCACACACGGGAAGAATTCCGGCACAAATCAATGATTGCGGCAGCATGCAAAGGATCGATAGTCGGCTTGGGGCTATTTTCATACGAACTTGCAATAGACTTTTTTCGAAAGGTAAAAAAGGCCTGAGAAGATTAGAACAAAAAAAGAACTATATACATTTAATTAAATTGCATTTATGACTCAGAAGAAAACGAAAATTGTAGCTACAATTTCAGACATGCGTTGTGATGTTGATTTCATCAAGTCGTTGTACGACGCGGGAATCAACGTTGTTAGAATGAATTCAGCCCACATGACAGAAGAAGGCTTTATTCAAGTAATGACAAATGTACGCGCAGTATCTCCTTACATTGGTATCATGATGGATACTAAAGGTCCGGAAATACGTACAGCTAAAAATGCGTCGGGAGAAAAGATCATTGTAAAAACAGGCGATAAAGTTAAAGTTGTCGGAGATTTGGATTTCCTTTCTACTCAAGAGCAAATCGGTGTTTCTTATCCAAGTATCGTACAGGATGTGCCTGTAGGTAGCACGCTTCTCGTTGATGATGGTGAAACTGCAATGAAAGTGATAGATAAAACAGCTGATTACCTTCTTTGCGAAATCCAGAATGATGGAACTATCGGCAACCGCAAGAGTGTAAACATACCGGGTGTCAGCGTAAACCTTCCTTCTATCACAGCAAAAGATAAAAGAAGTATCGAAATCGCTATCGAAAATAAAGCCGACTTTATCGCTCACTCATTTGTGAGAAACAAACAAGACGTTTTGGATGTACAAAAAATCCTTGACGAGTATAACAGCCCGATCAAGATTATCGCTAAAATCGAAAATCAGGAAGGTGTTGACAATATCGACGAAATCTTCGAAACAGCATACGGTGTGATGGTTGCGCGTGGTGACCTTGGTATCGAAGTACCACAGGAAAAAATTCCGGCAATCCAGCGTTTGCTTATCCGTAAGTCTATCGAATATAAGAAACCGGTTATCGTAGCTACTCAGATGTTGCACACAATGATCGAGAATCCACGTCCTACACGTGCCGAAGTAACAGACATCGCCAATGCGGTATACTACGGAACGGATGCAGTGATGTTGAGCGGTGAAACTGCTTACGGTAAATATCCTTTGGAAGCTGTTCGTACAATGGCTCAGATCTGTGCTACTACAGAGCAATCTAAACTGGACGAGAAAGTTATTCCTGTTCCGTTTAAGGATGAGGAATATGATACTACATCATTCCTGGCAAAACAAGCTGTAAAAGCTGCGACTCAGTTGGGTCTGGCTGCTATTATCACAGATAGCTATACCGGCCGTACAGCCCGTACGATCGCTGCATTCCGCAGTAAATGTCCTGTTTATGCTGTTTGCTGCAGCAACGAAGTTGCCCGTCAACTTTCAGTATGTTACGGAATACAGGCAAGTTATCAGGAATCGACCGGATTTACAACTCACCAGCATAAACAATATTTCCTGAAGGCTCTTAACTCTATGTTAGACAAAGGACTGGTTAAGAAAGAAGATCAGGTTGCTTACCTTAGCGGTTCATTCGGAGAAGGTAAAGGAACTTCTTTCCTTGAAATCAATGGTGTTGGCCGTGTAGTAGATGCAGGCGATGCTTTCGAAGTACCGGTAGATTAAGGTTGAAAGTTGTAAGTGATGAATTTGAATGATACGTTTTAATTTGTCGCTTTTCCAGAATAAAAAAGGATGCTTGGAAAGCATCCTTTTTATGTTTTATTCTACATCCGTTCTGTCGTTAGTCGTATCATTGTCCGGTTGCGATACAAGTATAAAATCGATTGGCCCCGATGTTTCATTTGCAATATAATGCTTCATCATAGGCTCTATCAGAATACCTTGCTGATCTTTTACGGTTACTCTTTTTCCGTCTACGTAAAAGATTGCCGAGCCTTTCAGTACAAAGAAGAATTGCCGTGAGGAAGTATGGAAGTGCAAAGTCTCCCGGGTTCCGGCAGGCATGGTTTCAATTTTCACCGATAAAGAATCCCTGTTCATGAGAATCCAACTACTACATCTGTCGCCCCAGAAATAATGAGGCGCTGAATTTTTATCTATCACTCTGCTCATAATTCTATAGATTTTAAAGGTGTAATGTCTTAAAATTAAGAAATATATTGGAAAGTATCGTTGTTTTCTGAAAATAATTGCGAAATGATTATCTTTAGCCTGTGTTAGATTATCCAATTTATTGTAATAAACAATGTCATTAGACAAAAACGAAGCCATTGAAAATTATATTCTCTCCCATATAGATGATGAAGGGGATTTGTTGAAACAACTTAATCGGGATGCACATGTAAACCTCTTGAAGCCGCGTATGTTGTCGGGGCATTTACAAGGCAGGATGTTGAATATGTTTTGCCGGATGGTGCAGCCTAAATATATACTGGAAATAGGCACATATACAGCTTATGCAACCCTTTGTATGGCTGAGGGCGCAGCCGATGATGCAGAGATTCATACCATAGAGGTAAACGACGAACTGGAAGATTTCATCGTGAAATATCTTCATAAGACAAAGTTGAAAGATAAGATACATCTGCATATAGGTGATGCAATGGAAATTATACCCAAAATAGACCGCATATTCGATATGGTGTTTATAGATGCCAATAAGCGTCATTATATAGAATATTATAATCTCATCTTCGATAAAGTACGTCCGGGTGGGCTTATTATAGCCGATAATACCCTGTGGGACGGGCATGTGTTGGATACTCCGAAGCCCTCAGATAAACAGACTATCGGAATACAGGCTTTTAATGATATGCTTGCTGAAGATGAAAGGGTGGAGAAAGTTATCCTGCCTGTACGGGATGGGTTGACATTGATCTGGAAAAAATAAATCATATATCAAATGATAATTTAAAGCTTATCTATAGGATAAAGCTAGTATCTGCCAGTTCCTTTACCCTTTCAGATTTGTAATCCGAAAGTAATAAATTATCGGATTGCTCTACAGTCAACAGAGCTAAATCTGAAGGGAGAGGACAAAAATATAAAAGTTATTATCTTTTAATATCCTCTAATTTCTTCTTTATTTCCTCATTTTCTTTTTTCAAGTCTATTACATACAAAGTCAGCTCTTCTATCTTCTGTAATAGTTTAGCCTGCATCGCCCCAACACTGATACCATTTTCTATTACTTCTTTTTCGGAAGGAACATCTGGTAAATGTTGTTTTTCTTTGATATACCTTTCTACTTCCGATAGAGTAGGAAGTCTATAATCTGGAGCAAAAACGAAATCTGACCAGCCAGTAGCTTCTATTTTTACTTCTTTGGAGCGGATAGTACCATTAACACTAAGTAAAGCGGTCGGATTTGTCGTCCCTATTCCAACATAGCCACTGTTATTTATAGTAAATCTGGGAGTCCCTGCCGTAAAGAATTTTATACCTCCATACGAACTTAGCCATAGAGTATACCCTCCTGTAGTTCTCCATGAATCATGTCCCCATCTTAACGCATAATGATCCATTGCTTGGTCATCATAAGTGAATCCGTCTCCGGGCCTGGCTGTGAAGAACTTACTTGCGACAAGGTTAATATTCCCTCCTATAGAAAGACTACCTGTTGAACTATTATTTCCTGTCGAATTCCATTGAGCATGAGTAATAATTGTATATAATACAAAAAATGAGAAGACTAAATATTTTTTCATAATATTAAATAAATGGTTTATTGCATAAAGATAATTAATTTAAACATACTCGCACCATAGGCTTTTTACAATCTGAAAACCTCAATGACAAATAGCGAATCCGATAAAATAAATAAGACTTTATCTATGTAATTAGAGCTGATAGCCTTTTGCTATTAGTAAATAGTTCTTTGAAGTAATGAGGAAATTTATAGATTGAAAAAGTGACAGGGAAATATATAAAAAGTGTTAGTTTTGTCGAGTTTTAGCAAGTAATTGATTGAAAGTATTGAGCGCTAAGCTGTAAAAGGTACATTTATGTTAATTAAAAATATACTACTTTTACATACACTACGCTCCTGTGACCGTTGGTTATTACCTTTTTTTCTAAAATACCCATAGCTCATAACCTATAACTTATAACTAAATTCCTACCTTTGTACCCAAAATAATATAACATGGATACTACCAGACAGCAAAAAATAAACCGCCTTATTCAAAAGGAACTAAGTGAAATATTCAGGAAGCAGACGCAGCAGATGCGAGGTGTACTCGTTTCTGTGAGTACAGTGCGTGTCAGCCCCGATCTGGGATTGGCAAAAGTATATCTGAGCATTTTTCCGTCCGAACAGGCGAAAGAGCTGCTCGCTAATATTAAGACGAATGTAAAGGCTTTGCGTTTCGATTTAGGCCAGAAGGTAGGCAAGCAATTGCGTGTAATACCCGAATTGAGCTTTTATCTGGACGATTCGCTCGATTATCTGGAGAATATAGATAAACTGCTGAACTCAGATAATAAGTAAAAGAAAGAATTTAATGCAACATCCCTTAATCGAAACCGACTATTGTTGTTGCAGATAAAAAGTAGTAAATAGGTTTGCGACCTTAAAAAGGAAGAATAGAACTTGAACCTTTCGTTTCACATAGCCCGGCGTTATCTTTTCGCCAAAAAGTCACATAATGCCATCAATATTATATCCATGATATCGGTGTTCGGGATAGCTTTGGCTACAGCGGCTCTGGTTTGTGTCCTTTCTGTATTTAACGGATTCACCGGGGTTGTGTCCCGGACATTCAGCGCATTTGATCCCGAACTGCAAATTACCCCTGCGCAGGGAAAGGTGTTCGATCCGGACAATCCTCAGATCGGGGAAGTGAAAAAGATAACTGAAATAGCATTTACATCCGAATCACTCGAAGAAAACGCCCTGTTGAAGAACGGGGAACGTCAGGAGCCTATCATACTAAAAGGGGTATCGAAGAAATTCGAAGATCTCGCGGATATAGATAAACTTATTATAGACGGCCGTTTCTTATTGCGGGAAGATGCTTCCGGTACGGCTGAAAACGCGGAGTCTGATTCGCTGACCGAGTGGCATATAGATAACGGTGTAGTGGGAGCAGGCCTGGCTATGTTTCTCGGAGTACGTGCCAACTTTGTCAATCCCGTGGAGATTTATGTGCCTAAAAGGGATGTAAGGGTCAATCCGGCTAATCCATCTACGGCGTTTGATCGTTCCAGTGTGTTTGTCAGCGGGGTATTTGCTTTGAATCAGGCAAAGTATGACGATCAGATGATGATTGTATCCATAGACCTTGCGCGCGAACTGTTAAGGTATGAAACTGAAGTGTCTTCTATTGATATAAAGTTGAAAAATGTGGCGGAAGCAGATAAGGTTCAGGCGAAGATAAAGTCCATCTTAGGCGATCATTACCTTGTTAAAAACCGTTTTGAACAACAGGAGGATCTGTTTCGTATGGTAAGCATAGAGAAATGGGTTACTTTCCTTATACTGGCTATAATACTGGTGATTGCAGTTTTTAATATTGTAGGTTCATTGACGATACTTATTATAGAAAAGAATGAAGATATCAGGATTCTGAAAAACTTAGGGGCTGATAATAAGCTTATACTGAAAATTTTTCTGTTCGAAGGATGTCTGATAACCCTCGTAGGTACTATTGCAGGGATAATACTGGGTCTTATAATATGCCTGTTGCAGCAACATTTCGGGTTGTTACAACTTGGCTCTACCCCGGGGACGTTTGTTATGGATGCTTATCCGGTAGTGGTGGAACCATTGGATGTCTTGCTCATATTTGTCACAGTAAGTCTAATCAGCCTTCTTGCGGTGATTTATCCTGTGAATAATCTGCGCAAACGTTTATAATATCAGTTGCCAAAATTCCACGTCGATCAATTTCCCGAATTTTATTCCCGATTCCTTAAAATTTCCGATCAGTTCGAAATTGAATTTCCGGTGTAGTTTCCGGCTTTCGGGATTTGGCAGCGATATGACACCTATCAGGGAATGGAGGTTTATCTTGCGTGCCCTGTCTATCAGTTCCTGATAAAGGATACTGCCGATTCCACCTCCGGTTGCTTTATGGTCGAGATATACGCTGGTTTCCAGAGTTATATCGTATGCCGCCCGTTCGCGCCAGTTGCTGAGATACGCATAGCCGATAACAATGCCGTCTTGTTCGTAGACAAAATAAGGGAAGTTCTTATCTTTTACTTTTTTTATGCGGTCCTTTATTGTCTGTTCGCTTACCATATCATACTCAAAAGTAACAATGGTCTTTTCTATATAATAATTGTAAATCTCCGCAATTTTTTTTGCGTCGTCCTGAGTTACGTCTCTTATCATAAACTATTGAGCAATAAGAGGTGGAATTTCGTTTGTCTGATTTGGCATTACAGGATCTGCGGAAACGATGCTGTCTACAACAAATTTCGAGTAGCCGCGCCAGGGCAGTCTGCCGTAATATTCTTTATAGTGGAGTTTTACATTTTGTCCGCTCATACCCATCAGCTTTATAGCCAGGCCTTTATCGTCTATCGAAAATTGAAATTCGTTAGATTGAAGTCCTTGCATACCCTGACCGAATCCGGATTGTATAAGCTCTCCTTCATATGTTTTGAAAATGATACCCTTGTGCTTTACGTTATTCAGTATACCGGCTTTCACGCCCGAGTCGCTGAACGGGACAAAGTACCTGACATATCCGAAAATGAGAAGGCCGGCGATAATAATGACCGCGATTGTTATAATGACTTTCTTTGCTGTCATGATTTTACGTTTTAATGTTAAACCAATATATAAGATGTTATGTTCAGAAAGCAAAGATATTCATATTTTTAGACTATTTTTGTAGTTCTACTTCATAAAAGAGGATAAGATAATGATAATAAAAGATGCTCAGTTTGTAATAAGTAATACCGATTACCGCAAATGTCCACAGGATGGAAAGCCCGAATATGCTTTTATCGGGCGCTCCAATGTCGGTAAATCTTCACTTATTAATATGCTGACAAACAGAAAAGGTCTTGCTATGACTTCCTCCAAGCCGGGGAAAACACAATTGATAAACCATTTCATAATCAATAATGACTGGTATCTGGTCGATTTGCCCGGATACGGTTATGCCCAGCGGGGGAAAGAAGGACGTGAACAAATCAGGAAAATTATAGACAGTTATATCATAAACAGAGCAGAGCTAACCTGCTTGTTCCTGTTGTTGGACTGCCGTCACGAGCCGCAGCAGATAGATATTGAATTTATGAACTGGCTGGGAGAGAAAGGTGTGCCTTTTGCTATTGTGTTTACCAAGATAGATAAGTTGAGTAAAGGTGCCTTGAAGAAAAATTCAGAAGCATATACAGATAGGCTGAAAGAAACATGGGAAGAAATCCCCCCTGTATTTTATTCATCTGCCGAGCATAGATTGGGAGCAGATGAGATATTGGGCTATATTGAGCAGATAAACAAAAGTTTATAAGAAATAAGATAATTATTTAAAACCTAAATAGAATACCCTATGTTGTTTGTACCGGTGATTGACGTGGCAGATGCCAGTAATTGTGCAAGTATAACAGAATGCATGCAGAAAGTCCCTGAACATGAGATATCCTGCGTAAATTGGCCGGAACTTTACCCGTCTAAGCCAAAAACTGCATTCAAGATAGCTCATAACGGAACACATCTGTTCCTTCAATTCTTTGTTGAAGAAAATGAAATTCTGGCTGAAGCGAGTGAAGATAACGGCCCTGTCTGGAAAGATTCATGCGTCGAGTTTTTTATATCATTCGGGGACTCTCTCCATTATTACAATCTGGAAATGTCCTGTATCGGCAAAGTGCTCTTAGGGTATAGGAAAGACAAGGCCGATTCTGTACATGCTGCTCCGGCATTATTATCTTCGGTAAAACGGTATCCGAGCTTGGGTACGGAGCCCTTCGGAAAGAGGCAGGGAGATTTTAAGTGGAATATGTTGGTCGTTGTTCCGGTTTCGGTCTATTGGCAATCCGGATTGGAAACATTCAGCGGAGTAAAAGCACGTGGGAATTTTTATAAATGCGGAGATAACCTGACTCTCCCGCACTTTCTTTCATGGAGTCCGGTCAGGACAGAAACGCCAAATTTTCACATGCCTTTATATTTCGGGGATATACAATTTGAATGAAAATATATAAATAGAGCTAACCGCCAAATTCAGAGGGAGATATCGTTTTTATTTTTATGTTAAAAAAGCTTTCGTGGAATAGATTTTTTTTTATCTTTGCATGCGTTTGGAGTTGCATTCTTCTTGTACTCCTTTTCAAATATGGATATATTTAAATTTTTATGAAAAATAATTTCTTCGATAGGTTTAAACCTAAAGAAAACAAGTTCTTTCCGCTAATGAGCGAGATGGCCCAGGTGATTCTGGCCGCGTCTGACCTGATTATCGAATGCGTTCAGGTGACTAGCCACAATGATGCTGTAGAATACTACAAGAAAATCAAAGAACAGGAACGCAAAGCAGACGCTATCCAAAACAAAATTTTTGAAGAGTTGAATGAAACGTTTATCACTCCGTTCGACAGGGAAGATATTAACCATCTTTCGGCAACAATGGATGATGTAACTGATTTGATCAACAGTTGTGCAAAACGCATTATGCTTTACAGCCCGAAAGTAATGCCCGAGGCTGCAACCCGTTTAGCCATGTTTGTGCGCGAATCAGCCGGTTTTCTGGTTCAGGCAATCGATGAGCTGGATATCCTGAAGAAGAGTACGACCAAGATTAAAGAATATTGCGAACAATTAGGCGTTATTGAGAAAAAGGCGGATGATGTGTATGAGCATTTCCTCATCGACCTGTTTGAGAATGAAACAGATGCCATCGAAGTTATAAAACTTAAAGATATTCTCCACGAACTCGAACGGGCTACTGACGCCTCCGAAGCCGTCGGGAAGATTATTAAGACAATGATTGTTAAGTACTCATAATCAACGTAGAAATGACATTACTGATAATAATTATTGTTTTAGCCATTATTTTCGATTTTATCAATGGATTCCACGATGCGGCTAACTCAATAGCTACAGTCGTATCCACAAAAGTTCTTACCCCCACCCAAGCCGTTATCTGGGCTGCATTCTTCAACTTTGTTGCTTATTTTATCGCCAAATTTATTATCGGAGGTTTCGGTATAGCCGATACTGTTTCGAAGACCGTGGATATGAGTTTTATATCCAATCCTTCGCATGTTATTATTGCGGGGCTGGTAGCTGCTATCACCTGGAATCTGATTACATGGTGGCTGGGTATACCTTCGTCTTCATCACATACACTTATCGGCGGATTCGCCGGAGCCGGTATTGCCGCTTCGGGTTTTCAGGCTGTGCATGCAGGGGTGATAGGCGTTATAGCATTGTTTATTGTTGTGGCTCCACTAATAGGTATGGTTGGTGGTAATTTTATTACATTGCTGACACTCCATCTGGTGAAAAAGGTTAAACCGAACAAAGCCGACCGGTGGTTTAAAAGACTGCAACTTATATCTTCTGCATTACTTAGTATAGGACACGGTCTTAATGACTCGCAAAAAGTCATGGGTATAATTGCCGCAGCGTTGATTGCATTCTCCCAAACGAATGTTGATGTGCATCCATGGTTACAAATGAGCTCGATGGCAGATATGCACGATTGGGTTCCTTTGGTTTGTTTTACGGCAATAGCAGTCGGTACCATGTGTGGAGGATGGAAGATAATGAAAACAATGGGTAACCGTATCACCAAAATTACACCGATAGAGGGTTTTTGTGCCCAGTCGGCAGGTGCACTGACATTGTTTATCACCGAAGTATTGCATGTGCCGGTGAGTACAACACATGTAATCACCGGTAGTATTATCGGAGTAGGTTCCATAAAACGCCTTTCGGCTGTGCGCTGGGGAGTGACAAAAGACTTGCTTGTGGCCTGGATTCTGACTATTCCGGTGAGTGCGGTTATGGCTATGCTCTTTTATTACGGGCTGGGGCTGTTTATTGCATAGTAAGCAGGCTTTACTTTGCCACAAAAGATATTAAGCCGGGATGCTCCATAAATAAAAAAAGATTATTAAAATATACTTCAGAATTGCTTTATATTCTGAAAAACAATATCTTTGCACCGCTTTTCGGAGCAAAAAATGTTTAACTTTTAATGATACTGATCAGGACAGGCGCCAGATCGAATTTGAATGATTGACAATTTAAAAAATGTACAGCCGGTTGTAGATTTCGACTGGGATGCGTACGAAAAAGGAGACTCTTATACAGGTAAGAGCAAAGAAGAACTTGTAGAAACCTATGACCAGTCGCTGAATAAAGTAAACGACAAAGAAGTAGTCATGGGTAAAGTAACTGCTATGAACAAACGCGAAGTCGTGGTTAATATCGGTTACAAATCAGATGGTGTTGTATCGATGAATGAATTCCGTTACAATCCTGATCTGAAAATTGGTGACGAAGTAGAAGTATACATCGAAAGCCAGGAAGATAAAAAAGGACAACTTATCCTTTCTCACAAAAAAGCGCGTGCTACACGTTCTTGGGATCGTGTTAACGAGGCTCTTGAAAAAGATGAAATCATCAAAGGTTACATCAAATGTCGTACTAAGGGCGGTATGATCGTTGACGTATTCGGTATTGAAGCATTCTTGCCGGGTTCTCAGATCGACGTGAAACCTATCCGCGACTACGATGTATTCGTTGGTAAGACAATGGAATTCAAAGTTGTTAAGATCAACCACGAATTCAAAAATGTTGTTGTTTCACACAAAGCCCTTATCGAAGCTGAACTTGAACAACAGAAGAAAGATATTATTTCGAAACTTGAAAAAGGTCAGGTACTTGAAGGTACAGTTAAGAACATCACATCATATGGTGTATTTATCGACCTTGGCGGCGTAGACGGACTTATCCACATTACAGACCTTTCCTGGGGACGTGTTCAACATCCGGAAGAAGTGGTTAAACTGGATGAGAAAATAAACGTTGTTATCCTTGACTTCGACGATGATAAAAAACGTATCGCTCTCGGCTTGAAACAGCTTACTCCTCATCCTTGGGATGCTCTTAGCGCTGAACTTAAAGTTGGTGATAAGGTGAAAGGTAAAGTTGTGGTTATGGCTGATTACGGTGCATTTATCGAAATCGCTCCGGGCGTAGAAGGTTTGATCCACGTTTCAGAAATGAGCTGGGCGCAACACCTGCGTAGTGCACAGGACTTTATGAAAGTTGGCGATGAAGTAGAAGCAGTAGTGCTTACTCTTGACCGTGACGAGCGTAAAATGTCTCTTGGTATCAAACAATTGAAACCGGATCCATGGGAAAATATCGAAGAAAAATATCCTGTGGGAAGCAAGCATACAGCTAAAGTTCGCAACTTCACTAATTTCGGTGTATTTGCTGAAATAGAAGAAGGTGTGGACGGACTTATCCATATTTCAGACCTTTCCTGGACTAAGAAGATCAAACACCCTAGCGAAGTAACTGCTATCGGTGCTGATATCGAAGTACAGGTACTTGAAATCGATAAAGAAAACCGTCGTTTAAGCCTTGGTCACAAACAACTTGAAGAAAATCCTTGGGATGTATTCGAAACTATATTTACTGTAGGTTCTGTACATGAAGGAACAGTTGTTGAAATGGTTGACAAAGGTGCTGTAATCTCTCTTCCTTATGGTGTAGAAGGTTTTGCAACGCCAAAACACTTAGTGAAAGAAGATGGTTCTCAAGCGAAAGTAGATGAGAAATTAGACTTCAAAGTAATCGAATTCAACAAGGACTCTAAACGTATTATCGTTTCTCATAGCCGTGTATTCGAAGACGAAAAACCGGAAGCTAAGGAAGCTGCAGCTGAAAAGAAGGCCAGAAAAACAGCGAAGAAAGAAAAAGACGAAACAGTGAGTCAATCCTCTAATATGGAAAAAACCACATTAGGAGATATTGAAGAACTGGCAGCTCTTAAAGAAAAACTTTCAGGTGGAAGCGATGCTAAATAAGGATTAAAGATCTTTTATAATAGAATAGGGGACGGCTTGTAAAAGTCGTCCCCTATCTTTTTGTTTATATAGTATTACTTATTAATTTTATGTATATTTATAAACAGTATTCACTAAAGAATAATATTATGGATGAGCTGGTAACTGTAAAAACATCTGATTTTGAGGCTGATCTGGCTATCGCAAAATCATATTTGATAGATAATGGCATAGATTGTGTCGTTAATGGGGAATATATCACAATTTCTTTACCGGAGGGGGGAGGAGCAAGGTTGCAGGTGATGTCAGGAGATTATAATCGTGCAATAGAATTGCTCATTAAAGGAGGATTTGCAAAGCGTGAGGATTATGACTTCCGGGAATGAATTATTTTATAATAAAGTAAGGCGGCCATTTATATTAAATGGCCGCCTTTTTTGCTGATAATATAGTTAATTGGTAGTAGCCTTTACCCTCTCTTCCTGGCTCATTGCGGCCAGATTTTTTACCTTCGCAATATCTAGTTCCAGACCTTCAGCAACACGTGTCCCGTATTCCGGATGCGCTTTATAGAATATGGCGCATTGACGGTATTGTATACGTTGTTGCGCATTTTTGATATGCCCTACTATATTGCTTATGAGATTGCTTCTGTCATAATCCGACATGGCGCGTGAGTATAATGCCCCGGCTTGTACAAAATCGATATCTCCCAATGGATATTCGTGACGTGCCGCCATTCCCTGCACGTCAATTGCAGGAGGAGTGAATTTTGCATCCGGTGCGGGCCCGTTGAATGAATTAGGATAATAATTAGGAGCGCTGCTCTGGCTGCCTGTATTCATATTTCCGTCACGTTGATAATTGTGCATAGGGCATTTAGGAGCGTTTACAGGGAGCTGGTCGAAGTTTGTGCCCAGCCGGTGCCTCTGTGTATCCGGATAACTGAAAAGTCGAACCTGAAGCATCTTGTCGGGAGAAGAAGCTATGCCCGGCACGAAATTACTCGGAGAGAAGGCTGCTTGTTCTATTTCATTAAAGTAATTTTGGGGATTTCTGTTCAATACGAATTTACCTACAGGGATAAGCGGGTAGTCGCTGTGGAACCATACCTTCGTAATATCGAAAGGGTCGAATTTATAGTTATCAGCTTCTTCCGGTTTCATGATCTGCACATAGGCAGTCCAGGAAGGAAAATCACCTTTCTCAATACTGTTAAACAGATCGCGTGTAGCGTAATCAGGGTCAGTTCCGGCCAGCTCGGTAGCTTGCTGGTCTGTCAGGTTTTTTATCCCCTGATCTGTTTTGAAATGCCATTTTACCCAAACATGCTCTCCTTTCTCATTGTACCACATATATGTGTGGCTCGAAAAACCATGCATGTGACGATAGCCGTCAGGCGTCCCTCTGTCGGAGAAAAGAATTGTAACCTGATGGATACTTTCCGGAGTGAGTGACAAGAAGTCCCAGAATGCATCCGCATCTTTCAGGTTGGAAAGCGGATTTCTTTTTTGCGTATGGATAAAATCGGGAAACTTTATACCGTCTCTGATAAAGAATGTAGGAGTATTATTACCTACCATATCATAATTCCCCTGATTGGTATAAAACTTTAAAGCGAAACCGCGAGGGTCACGGGCAGTGTCGGCAGAGCCTTTTTCGCCTCCTACAGTGGAAAAACGCGCGAGCATCTCTGTCCTTTTACCTACTTGTGAGAGGAAATCGGCACAAGTGTACTTTGTCACGTCGTGTGTTACTTCAAAATAGCCGAATGCACCGGAACCTTTGGCATGTACAACTCTTTCGGGAATACGTTCCCTATCGAAATGAGCCAGTTTTTCTACGGTATGTACATCAGACAGCAAAGTCATCGTGTGTTTTTGGGTAGTGATGGAGGCCTGGTCATTGTCTACGGGATTCCCCTGATTTGTAGTTAAAATCTTTTTGTTTTCTTCCATAATGTGGTGTGTTTAAAGTGGTATATAAGTTAAAATTGCAGTTTGAGTCAGATATGTATAGATAGTCTTAATTATTAAAACAATTAGATCGGTTTTTTGTTTTAGTAATGCTGCAATATTTTCAGATCATCGTTTAACAAAGGCAGATGATGGCTTGGATAAGTTACAGGTTATATGTATCTTTAAGAACAACTAATTGTATAATGCTATGGGCGAAATGATAACAATAAAGACTTCAAATATTCCGGGGGAATTGGCTGTCGCGAAATCATATTTAGAAGATAATGATATCTATTGTTTTCTGAAGGATGAGTTGATAAATCAGGTTCATCCCTATGCCGTAGGCGGGATAAAACTACAGGTAAGGGAAGAGGATGCGAAACAAGCGATCAACCTTTTACTCGAAGGCGGCTTTGCCCGGAAAGAAGACTTCGAGATACCCCAATCTACCTTGTTTTTAGTAAAATGGTATGAGAAAATAGCTTCGTGGTTTGGGCGGAAATAAAAAGTATTTTCGCTTCCGGTAGAGGATAACGGACAAAATATTAGTTCCTTACCATTCCTTTGTATTCCGGGTCGTAATTTTGTATCCACCACTTATACATGAACACTGCGGTGATACAATATATTCCGGCCTGTATCCACAACGCGATATATTCGAACCAGACGTCGGTAAGTGTCGCCCCCATTGTATTTATCTTTATAAAACCGTGAATACCCGGTGTAGATGGAGCTATATAGGCAATTGCCTTTATCGGCTCGGGGATTGCAGTCCATGGCCATGATATGCCCGAGATGAATATAAAGAGTACGCTGGTAAAAACAAATAACATCATGCCGAATTCCCGTTGAGAACAGAAGTATGACAATGTCATTGCAAAGAATGTAGCAGCCAGCAAGAATGGCATCAGAAAAGCTGCAATGGTAAGGGGATCACCTATCTGGGGGAATTTGAAAATGTAAGGTATGACTCTCAGTACCCATACAGATATAAGCATATAAAGTGATGCATAACAGAAAGCTTTTCCGATAGTAAGTTTTACGGGATGAACGCTTTTGCCTTGCGCTGTATGAGAGGCAATAGTGAAACGTTTCTTGTCGTTGTGTGTACCAACTATTGTAGCTATGCCTAATATAAGTGTCTGTTGTATAATCAATATTAAGATCGCCGGAACAAGGAAACTGGCAAAGCCGTTTTGCGGATTATACATCGTTACCCACTGGTTTTCTACTGTCTGACGTGTTGCGGCATCTTCTTCCTGACTGCCTCCGCCTGTTTCGGCAACCCGTATATCGGCTCCCATATCGAGGGATACCTCTGTTGCACTTAAAAGCATAGCCTTATAAAACAGCAGGCTGCTCATATCGGAGAATACACTGATCTGTGTTTGTTGCTGCGTGTTTATATTTTTGCTGAAATCTCTCGGGATATACATGATGCCGTATGCCTCTTTCCTTCTCATGGCTTCCCGGGCTTCTTCCATATCAGTTGCATATCCGATAATCTTCACGTCAGCTGTGGCGTCAACTTTTCGTTTGAATTCGCGGGATAGGGCCGAGTTGGAATCGTCTACGACTACAACTTTGACTTCATGTGCAGTCTCGTTATTATATATAAAACTATATAAAACAGGATAGGCGAGAGGCACAATGAAGAACAGGAGTATGACGGCTCCATCTTTGAAGACAACCTTTAGTTCATTGATCCAAACATAATATATATCGAGCAGTAATTTCTTCATGCTGTTTCTGATATTTTAAACCTTATTCTTCATATACATTATCCGTCAGCATTTTTCTGATCGCGCCGAAGAAGAAGACCGCAAGCAATACGAATACGAGTAAGGCTGCATACTGATACATAGAATATCCTACAGGGATGCCATTGAGTGCCTGGTCTACATATATAAGAAAGAAATGACGCAGAGGGAAAAAGTTGCTCAATGCGCTTAAACTACCATCCATTGCCAACGTGGAAAATGAAAATCCGGTGATGGAGAACGATACCATTCCTATAAGGCTTGCAATGCTTAAAGACAAGCGATAGTTGCGGAATATTCCCAATAAGATAACGCCCATTCCCTGCGCTGCCAGAATCAGACAAAAGTAATTCAGGAACATTGGCCAGAAACCGCTATGCAATGGAAAATTATTGATGTAATAAAATATTGATATGAAAAAGAAGGCAATACCCGTATAGATAATGGTATATGGTAATAATTTTCCAATGATTACCTTTAATATCGAATTGTCTCCCATTGCCATCAGATAAGATCCCCTACCGGCTTTTATTTCCGAACCGAAACAGGATACTGTAAACATCAGTATAATAAGTTGCAGTATTCCGGGCATCAGTATATTATTCAGATATACTGAATAATTGAGCCATGGGTTACCTAAGGGATGTGCATCTATTGTTATCGGTTGTAGTATAGGCATTATCTGGTTTTCCGTAAAGCCCTTTGCTTCGGCTGTTTGCAGCCCTACGGCTGCTGAGGCAAGTGTAGATATCGTCTTTAAGTCCTGGAACAGAAGAGAACCGGATATGAGGAATGCATTATTGGTATAATAAACGAGTTTGGGGCGATTCCCCGATATGGCGTCTTCTGTGAAATCTTTCGGGATGGTTAATATCGCATATATTTCCATTCGTTCCATTTGTTGTCTGGCTTCCCTGAAAGAAAGACTTTTGTACTTGATGTCTGTTTTCTCGAAAGCGTCGAGCTGGCGGATCAGTGTACGTGTAGTGGTTGTATTGTCAAGGTCTACAACCGCAATAGGAATGCGAGACGGCAGTCCGCTGCTCATCATCCACAACAGTATAATCATGGATAGTAACGGCGCGACAAATATTCCCCAGATACATATCTTGGAAGAAGAAATGCGCAGCCATTCTCTTTTGAATATCGCGAATATGCCGGTTTCTTTGGTCATTTTATTCTTTTGATAATTACAAGTTACTACGTCTTGTGAGCAGTTACGAATTATGAGTTATAAGTTGTTAACTGTTTACTGCTAGCTGTTATTACTCTTTTATAATCAGGGACATTCCCGGAAGCACATCTATCGATTTATCATTGAACCGGGCTTTCACTTCAAACGTTTTACGGTCGTATTGCCCCGTAGTTTTTGTCGCTTTCCATGCGGCATATGAACCAAGGTCTTTAACATAGTAGACAGTCATCTCTACATCCTGGTCCAGTGCTGGTACATATGCCTTGAATGTCTTACCCAGATCTTTATAATCTTTCAGGCGGTCTTCGCGAATATTGAATGAACCCCATTTGTCATCCAGTTTGGCTACATTCATTATTGGGGCTCCTGTACCTACAAGTTCACCTTCGTTCGGGAATTTTTCAGTTACTTTTCCGTCAGTCGGTGAAATCAGGTAGCTTTCCGATATGTATGAAGCTACTTCTGCAACTGCGCCTTTTGCCCTCTCCAATAAAGCCAGAGCAGCTTCCTTGTCCTCTCTTTCAGCCCCGTTCACAGCCATATCATACTGTGATTTTGCTGCTTTTTCCGTAGCGATAGCGGCATTAAGCTGAGCTTCTACTTCGTCCCGTTTTTGGGCTGTTACCACGCCTTTATCATACAGATTTTGTACACGGGTAAATGATTTCTGGGCTATATCCACACCCACTTTAGCTTTTTGCCACATTTCGTAAGCACCTTGTATTTGCTCTACACGCGCTCCCTTTATGGCCTTCTGGTTTTGTGCGGCAGCTCCTTGTTCAGCAGCACTTGCCTGGGCCAGTTTGGCATCTATATCCGGGATGCTAAGTATAGCCAGTGTATCTCCCTTTTTTACAAAGCTGCCTTCGTCGACCAGATATCTGGATATACGCCCCGGAACTTTGCTGGATATACGGACTTCCGTTACATCGGCTTCTCCTTGTATGATATTATCTTCCTGATTCAGGAAAAAGAAGCCATAAAGGCCCACTACAATGATTATTGTTGCGAAAACCAGTATAGGTATAAGTTTCGACCCTGATTTTTTATTTTCTGTATCCATATTTTAATTAGTTACGAGTTACAAGTAAACAAGTTACGAGTTGCTTGTGCCATTTTTAATTTTTATCTTGCCATTTCTCTTTTATGCTCTCCTTGTAACCTCCCCTTGGGGAGGTTGGTGGGATTATAATTTTCGCCCTAACGCTTTATTCAGATATATTTTGCAGAGGATTATATCTATTTGTGCATCTATCTTATCGGAATGCGCGGCGAGCCATGCTGTATGTGCGGCCATTACATCCGACGCAGCTATAACTCCTTCCTCAAAGCCTGCATTAGCATATCGCAGGTTTTCATCGGCTTTTTCAGTATTCTTTTGTGTAGATGCCAGTTTTTTGTTTGCCTCGTTCAGTTTATATACTGACTGGTTTATCTGTAAAGTGATTTTCTCTTTAGCTTCAGCCAGTTCAAATCGTTTAATACGTGTTTCAGCTTTTGCTGCATTTAATTTTGCTGAACTGGAAACGAAATTTAGAGGCACTTTTAGCACCACTCCGACATTCCACATTCCACCGAATTTTTTCTCAAAACCATCAAATAAATTCGGATTTGTCCAGAGGTAATTGGCTGTAAAAGCCAGATTAGGCATAAAGTCGGCCTGTGCTATCTTCTCCTGTTTGCCATATATTTTTGTGGCCAGTTCCAAGCTTCTTATTTCAGTCCTGTTGGTTAATGCTTCATCTATATTAGGCATCGTCTCATTTTCTCCATTGATAATCAGATTGTCGAGATTTTCATCTTGCAGCGTGATTTCATCGCTGATTTCCAATCCGCATATTTGAGTCAACAGCATCTTGGCAAGGCTAAGTCCGTTTTCCGCTTTAGTAAGCGTCATTTCCGCCTCGTTCAGTTTTACATTCACGGATAAGCGGTCGGCCTTGGTAACAACACCCTCCTGCTCCATAGCTGAAATATCAGAGTCCATTTTTTTCATCAGCTCTACATAGGCCCCGGCTAATTTTCTTTTATTTGCAACCGATACTACCTGCCAGTATGCATTATCCACCTCTACGATTACATCTGTCATCTGGGTTTCTTTCATTGTTTTAGCTAGTTCTTCGGCGTAAGAGCGCAGGTCGTTATAAGCGATTATTTTTCCACCCATAAATATAGGCTGGGTAAGGTTGAAACCGCCTGCCCAAATGTTTTTTATGTCTACTTCGCCCATCTTCCAGATGCCGTCTCTTATATTATCAGGAATGGGTATGGAAGATATTTCTCCAATAGGTACGGGTAAGGGGATTGCACTGGGTATAGCGGATGATGAGATAAGATGCAGGTTTTTCTGGTTATGCATGTAACCTCCCAGAAATTGTATTTCAGGAAAGAATTTGGTTAATGCGTCTTTCTTATTGTAATATGCAATCTTTTCCTGCTCCGATGCTATTTTCAGAGCCTTATTGTTTTCTATAGCCAACTGCCGGCATTGCTCCAGGCTAAGGAGTTGCTGTGCGGCACTGTTTATATTGAAAACGGATATTAAAAGGAGAATTATTCCACAACTTTTTTTAATCATACTGGAGTTAATCTAATAAACCTGTAATTGATTGTTTATGCAACTATCTGCAAAAGTATATACATTTTCTAAAATACGATAGCGACAATTAGTTTTTTACTAATAATTTAACATTTAGTAAAAAAAAAGGTTCATGTCAGGATGCTTTAAGTAGTCATTTACATGTAAATCAAAGGTAACCTTAATTAATCATCTTTATCCACTTATCTTCACTTTCTGATGATGCTACAACGGTTTCTATAAACTGCATACCTCTCACCCCGTCTTTTACGGTGGGAAAATCAAGATATTCAGGTTTTGGCTCATTCCCTTTCAGAATACAGTCTAAAGCCAGCGCAAAGTTCCGGTAAATATTAGCGAATGCTTCTATATAGCCTTCGGGATGACCTCCGGGAACACGTGTATTATGTTGTGAGAGGGATGACATATAGCCCGATCCCGTACGGATTATTTCATTCGGCTTATCGGCCCATTTAAGGATTATGGTATTCGGCTCTTCCTGTCGCCACGATAAGCCGCCTTTTTCTCCGTAAATACGGATTGTAAGGTCGTTCTCTTCCCCTATAGCTATTTGGGAGGCGGCCAGCATACCTTTAGCTCCGCCTTTGTAGCGGATCATAACAACCCCGTCGTCATCTAATATACGATTAGGAACGAATGAGTTTAGCTCGGCACATAATTCATCTACTTCCAGGCCTGAAATATATTCGGCCAGATTGTAAGCATGTACTCCTATATCTCCCATACAACCACCCTTACCGGCCCGCCGGGGGTCTACTCTCCATGCAGCCTGTTTATTTTCTCCGGCAATATCTTCAGACAACCATCCTTGTGGATATTCCACATATATACGGCGGATTTTACCCAAATCGCCTCTCCGGACACGGTGACGTGCTTCTTTTATCATCGGATATCCGGTATATGTATGCGTTAATGCAAATAGCAAACCAGTTTTTTCAACCTGTTCTTTCAAACGGTATGCCTGATCTAAGGTGAAAGTCATCGGCTTATCCAGAACGACATGGAAGCCATTTTCGAGAGCGAGCATCGCGGGTTCGAAATGTAAGTCGTTAGGCGTTACGATAGCGACAAAATCCATCCGCTCTCCTTCGGGAAGTAAAGCCTCTTTCTCTATCATCTCAGTAAATGTCCGGTATGCCCGATTCTCAGGAATAAATAAAGCACGGGCGGTAGCTTTCGTATTCTCGAAAGACGAGCTAAAGCATCCGCATACCAATTCGATTTGCCCATCGAGAAACGCGGCGATACGATGTACAGGACCGATAAAGGAGCCTTCTCCTCCTCCAATCATTCCCATTCTTATTTTTCGTTCCATGATGCAGATATTTATATTGCGGTAATTAATATTGAGACATTTGAAAACGGTTTTCAGCGCGTCACTTCGTCTATCAGATAAAAAATAGATTTAAAATTGATGTCGCTGTATTCACTCATTCCTATTTCGCAGGTGCGGCTGGTAGAATACCCGTCTTTGCAGACGGCAGGAACCTGTTCGGATAGATGCCTTAACCCGTGCTTGTTCAGTTCGGGATAAGTAAAGCCTCTGTCTCCGGCAAATCCGCAGCAGTTACTTTCTACAAAGGCGACCTCTTTCGAACACATTTTAGCAAGTTGCAGCAACTTTTGTTCCATCCCGATTTTCTTAACAGAGCAGACCGGAAATACAGTTACTACTTCCCGTGGGTTATTGACTTGTAGCTTAGGCATTACAAAGTCGATCATAAACTCTATCGGATCGTATATCTTCAGATCTTTATTCGTATAGGCCTCATGAAAAGTATAGAAACACGGGCTCATATCGAACAGCACCGGATATTTACCTCCTTCGGATGCTTTATATAATGCGTCTTCCAGTTCCTTAGATTTGCGTGAGCCTTCCTCTTTCAGTCCTTTACTGCTAAAGGCCATGCCGCAGCACAGATGGTTGATGCCTTCGGGATAGATAATGGTAAAGCCTGCGCGCTGGAGTAGCTCTTTGGTCTTTTGAGTAAGTTCCATATCTCCTTTTTCATAACCGTTCGATTTGCCCATCGAGCGATTGATACAGGATGGAAAATAAACGACTTTATCGGCTTGTCCCTCGTTGACTACAGAGTCTTTTATCTTGTGTGCGCCCCTTGGCATATCCTTGTTCCATTTGGGAATGGTCTTGAAGGATGCGGTTCTCATTGCTGATGCGATGCCTCCCATCAGCGTATCTCCCAATATGGTATGGAAAGCATGTACGAAATTGAGTCCGCCCCGCATCAGAGAGGTGGTTCCTGCCATACGATTACCTATATATGAAGCGATACTTTTGGCTGTGCCTGATGCCTCATTATGTCGCAGGTCTTTTATGAACTTACCCGTATCTATCTTTACAGGGCATACCAGTCCGCAAAGGCCGTCAGTTGCACAGGTTTCGTCCGAATAATATTTCGCGTCGTGCAACATCTGTTTCAGCCGTGCCGGATTTTCTCCCTGTACTTTCAGCCTTGAAATCTCCCGGGCTATGACAATGCGCTGACGGGGCGATAAGGTCAGGCCTTCGGAGACACAGTTAGGTTCGCAGAAACCGCATTCCATACATTTGTCTACAATTTCATTTACGGCAGGTAACGGTTTCAGGTTCTCGAGATGTATCTTCGGATTCTCATTGATTACCACACCCGGGTTGATGTGGTGGTAAGGGTCGAATATCTTCTTTATGCGGAGCATTATCTTGTAGGCAGCTTCGCCCCATTCTTTTTCCACAAAAGGGGCCATATTACGGCCTGTTCCATGCTCGGCTTTGAGTGAGCCGTCAAACTTGTTGACAACAATATCCGCTAGTTCGTCCATCATATCGGCATAGCGTTGCACTTCGCTCGGCGTACTGAAATCCTGTGAGAAATTCAGGTGCAGATTGCCTTCCAGCGCATGTCCGAAAAGGACCGCGTCATGGTATTCATATTTTTTGAACAGAGCTTTCAGGGCAATACATGCTTCCGCGAGACGGGGTACAGGAAAAGCGACGTCCTCTATGATGCAGGTTGTCCCTGTTTTGCGCAGGCCGCCGACAGAAGAAAGCAGACCTTTACGGGCTTTCCAGTTGAAATTATATTCTTTCGGGTCGGAAGTAAATCTGTATGGTTGTATAGTAGGAATCGCTTCCACAGCCTTACGTACAGCGGTTTCCCTTGCATCCATATCTGCTTTTTCGTTTGCCTGTATTTCTACCAGCAACACACAAGCCGTTTCGGGCATTGTACGGAAATAGTCCGGAGCATCAGGATCGTCTTCTACCGAGCGGATAGAATCTCTATCCAGTAACTCAACTGCTGAAACAGGGCTTTCACGCAAAAGCGGAACAGCTTCACACGCCAGTTCGATGGTTTCGAATATCATCAGGGCACAAGCCTTGTATTTCTCGTCGGTAACGGTATGATAGGTGATATCGGATATAAAAGCGAGTGTACCTTCCGAGCCTATCATCAGGTGTTTGATGATATCGAAAGGGTCTTGATAGTCCACCAGTGCATTAATGCTATAGCCGGTTGTATTCTTAATCTTGAATTTACGCCTGATGCGTTCGTCTAAAACAGTATCAGACTTAATATCGTCCCTTAACTGTTCTATTTCCTTTATTATGCCGGGGTGCTTTGCTTTGAATGCCTTTTTGCTCTCCTCGTCGGATGTATCGAGAATGGTGCCATCGTAGAGTACAATACGGATGTCGGCAATTGTTTTATATGAGTTCTGAGCCGTACCGCAACACATTCCACTGGCATTGTTGGCGGCTATTCCGCCAATCATGGCTGCATTTATTGAGGCAGGGTCGGGACCGATTTTCCGGCCGAAAGGTTGCAGGTAGATATTGGCTCTTGCACCAGTGATTCCGGGTTGCAGTCTGATCTTCATACCGTCATCGTCCAGAATGGTATATTTGCGCCATTCGTGAGTTGCTACCATGAGTACGGAATCGGAAATTGCCTGCCCTGAAAGACTTGTGCCTGCTGCCCGGTATGTTACGGGAAGATTCAAACGTCCGGTTTGGCGGATTACCTCTACGGCTTCCTCTTCGGTATGTACTTGTACTACTATTTTCGGAATCAGACGGTAAAAGCTCGCATCTGTTCCGTAAGCTAATAATTGCAACGGATTTGTGATAATGCGTTTGACAGGGATTGTCTTCGATAATTCATCTTTTAGTTGCTGATAATTAGCAGGTAGCATGGCAATAGTTTTTTAGTTGATTGAAAATAAACAGTTTGAAATAAAACAGATGCAAGTTATAAAACATATTTGAGAAATCAGTGCTAATAGGAGGTGGATAATAAGGTCTCTATCAAAAATCCTTAAAAAGAAGTTGCAGGTATGATGTGACATCTGTTTTATAAGTATAGTAAATGATGGATGGCTGTTTAAAAAAATACAAATCCGATAAATTCCATCTTATTAGTTCTTTAAATACAAGAAAAAAGACTAATTTTGTGGGTCAAATTTAAACAGACTCTAACAAACGAAAAAACGAAATACATTATTCATTTTTAAACAAATAAAAACAATGAGAATCGAGAAAATTTTCGCACGTGAAATCTTGGATTCAAGAGGAAATCCTACAATTGAAGTTGATGTAACCCTTGAATGCGGTATCCTTGGCCGCGCTGCTGTACCATCAGGCGCTTCAACAGGAGAAAATGAAGCTTTGGAACTTCGCGATGGTGATAAAAAACGTTATGGAGGTAAAGGTGTAACTAAAGCCGTAGATAATGTAAACAAAATAATAGCTCCTGCCTTACTAGGCGAATCTTCTCTTGACCAAAGGGGAATCGACAGCAAAATGCTTAAGCTGGACGGAACTAAAACCAAATCCAAGTTAGGCGCTAACGCTATTCTTGGTGTTTCTCTTGCTGTAGCCAAAGCTGCTGCGAACTATCTTGAACTTCCTTTGTATCGCTATATCGGTGGTACTAACACTTATACGCTGCCTGTACCGATGATGAACATCATCAATGGTGGTTCTCACTCTGATGCTCCTATCGCATTTCAGGAATTTATGATCCGCCCTGTAGGCGCAAAATCATTCAAAGAAGGTTTGAGAATGGGTGCTGAAGTTTTCCACTCATTGAAAAAAGTGCTTCACGACCGTGGCCTTAGCACAGCAGTAGGTGATGAAGGTGGTTTCGCTCCTGCTCTTAACGGAACTGAAGACGCTTTGGATTCTATCCTTAAAGCAATCAAAGATGCAGGTTATAAAGCCGGAAAAGATATCACTATTGCTCTTGACTGTGCTGCATCTGAATTCTTCAACAGAGAAACTAAGGTGTATGACTACAGTAAATTTGAAGGAAAAGGTGGTGCAAAACGCAAAATTGCCGACCAGGTTAAATTCCTTAAAGAACTGACCGAAAAATACCCTATCGACTCTATCGAAGACGGTATGGACGAAAGCGACTGGGACGGCTGGAAAAAGCTTACAGATGCTATCGGTGACAAAGTTCAGCTTGTAGGAGACGACTTGTTCGTAACTAATGTTGACTTCCTTCAAAAAGGTATCGAAAGCGGATGCGCTAACTCTATCCTTATCAAAGTAAACCAAATCGGTACACTTTCCGAAACATTGGATGCTATCGAAATGGCTCACCGTGCAGGATATACAAGCGTAACTTCTCACCGTTCGGGTGAAACCGAAGATGCTACTATCGCAGACATCGCTGTTGCAACTAACTCAGGACAGATCAAAACAGGTTCTCTTAGCCGCACAGACCGTATGGCTAAATATAACCAACTTCTTCGTATCGAAGAAGAACTTGGTGACAAAGCTGTTTATGGCTGGAAACGCGTTCAACGCAAAAAATAAGAAGTCAATTCTTAATATTATAGAAAACCGGTGTCTGAAAAGACATCGGTTTTTGATTTTTATATGAATCTGCATATATTTGTGCAAGCCTTGGTGAAGAAGGCTATTATTACTTTACACGGCAACTTAAGGTCGCAGGCCTATGAATCAGATTTTCATTATACTACTTTTCTTATTTTCTATTTCAAGCATTAGCGTTTCTGCTCAGAGCGATAAGGATACGCCGCGAGACGGAGAAGGTATCCATTTATTCCTCAAACGGAATAAACGTACGGGCAGCGCACAATATGAGCAGTTTCTGGAACTAAATAAAGGTAAATTCGGGCGGAACAACTCGCTTCTGAAAGGTGTTGCATATACGCTCCCCCCATTATCAGGCACACAAAATCCGGAAACTCAGGATAAGCCCGCCGCAGTTAAACAAAACAGCAAGACAAAGATAAATAAGCTATTCGGAAGCAAGTATCAGGAATATACAATCAAATCGAATAAGCTGAAAGGTACCTGCTTTTATCTTTCGAGCGGACATGGCGGCCCTGATCCCGGGGCTATCGGTAAGGTAGATGGTTATGAGCTTCACGAAGATGAATATGCCTATGATATAACCCTGCGGCTTGCCCGCGCTCTGCTCGAAGAAGGAGCTACCGTGCATATGATTATACAAGATGCGGTGGATGGCATCCGGGACGAGAGGTATCTTTCTAACAGTGACCGCGAGACCTGTATGGGTGAAGCAATCCCTCTCAATCAGGTGAAAAGATTACAGCAACGGAGTGATAAGATAAACAGTCTGGCAAAAAGGACGAAAGAGAAATATAAAAGGGCCGTTTTTATCCATGTAGACAGCCGTAGTCAGAAACAGCAACTGGATGTCTTTTTTTACTGGGCGCCTAAAAGCAGCGGCGGTAAAAAGCTGGCGAATACAATGAGAACCACTTTCGAAAGCCATTACGATAAGCATCAGCCAGGCAGGGGTTTTACGGGGACGGTTGGTGAGCGTAGTCTCTTTGTATTGGACAAGACGACTCCGGTGGGTATTTATGCTGAACTGGGTAATATTCAAAACAGTTTCGACCAGCGAAGATTTTTAGATCCTAATAACCGTCAGGCTTTGGCAAACTGGATGTGTCGCGGGTTTATTACGGATTATGAGAACTGGAAGAGAGGAAAATAACAATCTTCTGTTAAAAAAAACAACGAAAAATTTCTTAATTTTAAAAAATAACATTTATTTTTATCCCCGTAACCGGTCTTATCATGGCGTTGAGAATCCGGTTAGATTTTATCGAATTTAATTAAGAGACATGTAATATTATCCTTACTTAAGAATCTGCAAAATTTTTACCCATAAGGATAATAAACAGATGTTCCACGTCTTTTGTTATACAGGAGGCGTGGGACTGTCCGTTTATCTTTTGGGTGGGCTTTGCAGAGCCTTTAAGTAGGATAAATTACGACAGTTCCCATGCCTCTTCTTTT
>NZ_DLFW01000012.1 GCF_002482385.1 Dysgonomonas sp. UBA7710
ACCACATGGATTATCATACTGATAGCTATATGTATTTCCGAAAACTTTTATCTAAAAAAAATATTTCAAAGAGCTAGGATTTCGCAATATGGATGCTTATTCTGGGTATAGATAAAATAGAATCCAGAATATACACTTTTTAGAATCTTAGTCTTTTATTGAATTGAGTTTTACCTTTATATAATCTCGAAGTGTTGCAAAGCTTTTAATATGCCATCATTATCAACAGAATCTGTTACATAATCTGCTATACTTTTAACCGAGTCATCGGCATTTCCCATCGCTACTCCAATTCCGGCATAACGAAGCATTTCTACATCATTGCCACCGTCGCCGAAAGCGATTGTTTCGCTCGCTGTAAAACCAAAATATTCACCAATCTTATCAATTCCCACCCCCTTATCAATCCCTGTTGATATTACATCTGCAAATGTGGGATACCAACGCATAGCACTACCATTAGGCAAGGATTGCATGACATGTTCTTCTTGTTCTTTTGTAAAGAATGCGGTAAGTTGGAATAATTCTTTATCTC
Source organism: Dysgonomonas sp. UBA7710 (assembly GCF_002482385.1). Taxonomy (GTDB): domain Bacteria; phylum Bacteroidota; class Bacteroidia; order Bacteroidales; family Dysgonomonadaceae; genus Dysgonomonas. The sequence continues at coordinate 536 of NZ_DLFW01000012.1, forward strand.
TATAGTATTCCAATGGTTTGGTAGGTATCTCTATAAAATTCAGAAGCTTGAATAAATATTGAACATCTGTATTCACCATATTTACAGATAGCTTATTCTCTTCAACAAATAGACAGGGAAATATATCGATATTTTCCAGATAATCTATAAAAGTCTCTATGTCAGATTGAGGAATGCTTTGTTTGAATATAACCTTATCTTTTCCGGCGAGGCAATAACAGCCATTCATCGTAATATAACCATCAAAGGATACATCTCCTAAATTATTGATTGCTGAGAAGTGCCGACCCGTGGCAACGAACACTTTTATTCCTTTTTTACGAATTTCCTCAATTGCCTTAACAGTGGATTCGGGCATGCAGTGGGTTTTGAAGCTTACTAAGGTACCGTCTATATCAAAAAATATTGCTTTTATCATGAAGTGAATTAATTCCGTTAGATAACTTAGACAAAAGTACAAAATATAAGCAGGATATCCTGTCTGTCTAATAATGAAAGACCTGAATATCAATTTTCAGGTCTTTTATAGATTATAGTTCTCTGTGTGTTTACAGAGCTTTTTTCATAAAGCGAATCCAGTTTCCGGATGCTATTTTCTCAATATCATGACTACTATACCCCCTGTTCTTCAACATCTGTGGGATTTTCTGTAAGTCGGCAATTGTTTTCAGGTCATAAGGACATTGTTCCGTACCGAAAGCGCCATCAAGATCACTTCCTACTGCCGCGTGATCTGTATTTCCTGCTATCTGACAAACCCGGTCTATATTATTTATCATTATTTCCAGATTGCAGTTCATCCCCTCAGGAGTGGAGACGCCACGAACCCAGTTAGGAACCATCATCCATGCATCCAGCGCTATTCCAATAACAGCTCCGCGTTCGATCAGAGCTTTAATCATCTCATCACTGAACTGTCGGTTATGATTCACAAATGCCCGGCAATTGTTATGACTTGCCCAAATGTTTCCTTTATATATTTCCAGTGCATGCCAGAATGCATCATCGTTAAGGTGTGTTGCATCGAGAATCATGCCCAAGCGTTCCATCTCTTTCAGCAATTCTATTCCCATTTGGTTGAGCCGCCCTGAAGAATCTGTGCCATTCGCATATCTTCCGGGACCGTAATGGGCCGGGCCGATAGCTCTCAATCCATAGTTATAAGCTTTTTCTACATAGCTTACATTTATTATTGAATCAGCTCCTTCGAGGCTTAAAATATAACCTATCGGTTTATCGCCATTGGGTTCGTCATTCATCCATAGAGCCAGATGCTTTTCTAAAGACTCTTTGTCTCTTATCATTACCATCTGTCCTTCTTCCTCCATCGCTTTGTACCACGCTAACTGGCCTTGAGTCTGTGCCCAGGCCTGTTCCGGAGAGTGCCAGCCTGCACCCGGCAGAGATCCGTTTTTTTCTATAACACGCCCGATTTGTGTGGCAACGACCAAACCGATATTTCCTTTCCTCAGTTCGGGAAAAGTTGTTGTTGCTCTTGACCTGTCAGGCTTGTCGGTCATACCTGCTTCGCTCTTATTAATTTCTTCGACCGGCCAGCGTAAATCCCTGTTCCATTCCAGGGCATTCATGCTAAGATCGAGGTGTGCATCTACAAAAAATAGTTTAGACATTCTTTAAGGTTTAATAATTTATATAACGGTTTCTTGCTATTATTTTCCACTCGTTTATCTTCTCATTATGGTCTACCACATATGCCTTATCATATAAGGCAACAGTAGGGCATATATGAACCGGAATTCCGTATAAGACTGTTCCTATCCGATATATATTACTGTCAGGAACACTTAATACAAGGTGCTCTTCACTTTGAGCAACAGGTGATGCTTCACTTGCATTAAAAAAATGGACTCTCGGTAATGGATTTTCGGCTGCGACAGACTTATGTCCTAAGTCAACGCATATATGTGTTGAGTCAATAATAGAAATCACCCTGCTGATAACTACTGCTGCATATTTGAAAGGCAAGTCTTCAAGCATATGTTTGTATCCCCAGTCCCAGAATACAAACGTACCCGGACTACACTCGCAATTCTCACGGTGTATATGCATCGGGAATGTCGGCGTTCCGCCCATAACCAGGATGATAGGATAGAGTAGCAAGGGCTTGATTTCCTTATATGTCTTTTCTGCTAAAGCATATGAAATATCGCTGTTTTTGCGGCGTATCTCTATGTCTTCATCGTGTATATGCCCATCATAGCCATGTAACCCTGCAATACGAATCTGAGTCAGAGCTGTAATGGCTTTGACCAGATCTATTGCTTTTTCGGGCTTGATCCCTGTCCTGTTCATCCCAATGTTAAGATCGATGAAGATATCCATTGTGATATTATTTTCTCTGCATAAACCGGAAATGGCTACTGCATTTTCTTGGTTATCGACAAGGCAGGAAAATTTTGTATCGGGATATGCTTTTATCAATTCTATCAGGCGTGCAATTTTGGGACCTACGGGCTGATATGCAAGTAATACATCGGGTGCATTCGCCAATGCCAGCATCTCCGCCTCGGCTATGGTAGCACATTTATATTTGGTGATACCCGATTTCAGCATCATGGCACAAACTTCCCTCATCTTATTTGTTTTCACATGAGGACGGAGTTTATCTGTCCCCCCGGCTATCCGTATTGCCAGATCTATATTCTCCTGAATCCGTTCCGGATATACCACAAGGGCAGGGGAATCAATCTGTTCTATATTGTTTATTTTATACCAATCGGCCATAAATCTTATTTAAATGTAAATTGTTAAAACTTGACATATCTGACACAAAATTAGCTTTTAGCTGATAGCCTTCAGCTATTAGCCTTTCCTCCAAAACCTGACAAACCTGACACATTTTTCACTTTTCTGTTCTGTCAACTTTTATCTCCTTTGCTTAAATCTTAGAGTTCTTGCTTTAAAGTCTTTTTTGTTAAAACTTGACAAAGTTGACAACTTTGACATAATTTTATCTGTAAGCATTTTTATACTGACTTATCAAAGAACTACAAAAAATCCATCTGAAGAAGGAGCTTATATAGTTATAGATAAAGATATATCAGTATAATTCAAACAAAGCTTCTATCTCAACCGGAATATTATCCGGTAAAGAGCCAAAGCCTACAGCGCTTCTGGTTCCTATCCCATTCTCTTCACCCCATACCGAAGCAAAGAGTTCACTACATCCGTTGATGATATACGGATGATATTCAAAATCGGAAGTACAATTTACCATTCCCAATACTTTTATCACCCGTTTCACTTTATTCAGGCTGCCAAGGTTGGTTTTGATCGTAGATAACATTGTTAGTCCGACCTGGCGCGCAGCCAGTTTTCCTTCTTCCTGTGAAAGTTCTCTCCCTATCCGTCCGATAATTAGTGATTTATCGTCTTGCACAGGGCCGTGCCCCGACAAATAGAGATATTTCCCGTCTATAATACATGGCTTGTAAACTCCTTTGGGGGCGGGAGCCGGCGGAAGTGTCAGACCTAATTTTTCAAATTGTTCATCAGCATTGTAAGTACTCATAATTTATTCTTTTAATTATTAATATTTTTTATATGATAAAACTCAGTATCAGTACACCTGTTAATCCGACAACAGAAACAATCGCTTCCATCACCGACCACGATTTGATTGTATCTTTCAGACTCAGGTTGAAGTATTCTTTAAACATCCAGAAGCCGGCATCGTTCACATGCGAAAACATTAAACTGCCTGCACCCAACGACAAGACCATCAGATTCGGGTTCACTCCCGACTGGATAACCAACGGCATAATGACTCCGGCAGCAGTGAGGGCCGCTACTGTAGCAGAACCGACACAGCCTCTTATAATAGCTGCAATCAGCCAGCCCAGAATAAGCGGGTGAACAGGTAATTGCTCCAGATTATTGGCCAGTTCGGTGCTTACACCGCTATCTTCCATTATTTGCTTGAAGATACCTGCTCCGGCAATAATAAGCAATATCATGGCAATATCTTTCACTGCATCGCCATATATATCCATAACGTCTTTGATACCCCTTCCCTGTCGTATTCCCAGCGTATATGTGGCAGCAATAACTGCTATCAGCATAACAAGTGACGGAGCTCCGATAAATGATACAAAGGATTTTATCCCCGTGCTCATATTGGGAAAGCATAGTGGTATAACCGTTACTAATATCAACAGGAATACAGGTAATGTTGCACTGATAAAACTGTTTGCTTTACCCGGTGTTCCAAAATTTCCGGTAGTCTCTTTTTGCTCGAATAGAGTTACAGGACCGGATTTAATATTCTTGAGTGTTTTGGAAAAAACAGGACCCGCGAGAATAATTGCAGGAATGGCTACAACAAGGCCATAAATTAAAGTCATACCTATATCCGCCTTAAACATTGATACTAATGCTACGGGCGAAGGGTGGGGCGGCAGAAATCCGTGCGTCACGGACAATGCCGCCAGCATCGGTAAACCAATATATACAGCAGGCAACTTATATTTATACACTATCGAAAAGATAAGAGGGACAAGGAGTACAAACCCGATTCCGTAAAAAAGAGGAATGCCCACAATAAAGCCTGTTATCATCAGACCCCATTGAATGTGTTTTGTGCCGAAAGCAGCGACCATTACACCGGCTATTTTCTGCGCGGCACCGCTCTCGGCAACCAACTTGCCTAGCATAGCCCCCAATACGATAATCAGGGTGAGGTCTTTCATTATAGCCCCGATACCGTTATTTACCGACGCAGGAAGACTTTCTAACGGAATGCCTAATGTTACCCCGGCAAGAATGGATACTATCAGGAATGACAGAAATGCGTTGACTTTAAAATATGAAATCAGCACGATTAACAGTGCCAGACTTAGGATGATAATGATAAAAGACATTCTTCAAGGTTTTATGTGTTTGATATTCAGAGTATATTAAAACCCTGAATGGGTTCAAATGTGTTTTTCAATATACCAAATGTAGGGAATATCTTTAATAAATCAAGCAAGCAGATGTTAATTAACATCTATGTATTAAGAAGGGGTAATAGTTAAAATGTTTTGGTTGATATATGAAAACGTTGAATTATTATCGACTACACTTCGTTCCGTCAGAATGTTCATTTTGGCATTGCCCAAAACGAACCAAAAGGCTAGCGCTCCGTTCGACCTCACCCCCAGCCCTCTCCAAAGGGAGAGGGAGCCACAACCGCTTTGCCGGCTGAAAGTGACAAACGGGCTATCGCCCCGTCCCTTTCCACGCCGACTGCACCGGACAGGTGCCCGCCTGCGTCACTAATGCGCATCCGCTGACGCCTTAGTAAGCCAAGCCCTTTGATGAATAAATACGCGTCAGCTCGCGCCGTTAGCGTCAAGGACGGGGTACCCGTAGGATTAAAAGACGAAAAAACGGAAACGTGTTTGAGCTTATCTGCCAATTCATATTTTACAACTTTTAGAGCGAGTTTTTCCGTTTCGTCTTTTTTTCCGTTACGGGTCGGCCTTTGAAGCGGGGCGTTAAAGCGTTTTTGGTTCCTTTTGCGGCTTTGGGCAAAAGGAACACAAGCAATCTTTGATTGCGCGTAGTAGAAAAGAATAGAACATTTAAACGAAACTACTGATTCGAATTAAAAAAGAAACATACACGCTATTTTATCCCTTATAAAATACTTATGACTTATAACCCGTAACTTACAACTTATTTTTACCTTTGCATCTTAATTTAGTAATAACTTAAAAGGTAACTTATGATTACATCAGACCAACTCAAAGAAGTGTTGGAACGCGAGGAAGCGTTAAGGAGGCATCTTTGACGTCGATGCGAAAAAAATACAACTCGAAGAGGAAGAATTAAGAACGCACGCTCCCGGTTTTTGGGATGATGCAAAGACTGCGGAAGCCCAGATGAAGATTATCCGCGGGCTCAAAGGCTGGATAGAAGGATACGAAGAAGTAAAAGGTGCAGCCGAAGAATTACAGTTGGCATTCGATTTTCAGAAAGAAGGTGTCACTTCTGAGGAGGAGGTGGACGCGGCATATGATAATGCTGTGAAACTTGTTGAAAACCTGGAACTGAAAAATATGCTTCGCCGCGAAGAAGATAAACTTGGCGCAGTATTGAAAATAAACAGTGGTGCAGGAGGTACCGAAGGACAGGACTGGGCTTCGATGTTGTTCCGCATGTACCAGCGATGGTGCGATTCCAGAGGTTATAAAACGACTGTCACTCACTGGCAGGATGGCGATGAAGCAGGTATCAAAACCGCAACATTGCAGGTCGAAGGCGAGTATGCATATGGTTATCTGAAATCGGAGAACGGCGTGCACCGTCTTGTCCGTGTATCGCCATATAACGCTCAGGGTAAGCGTATGACTTCGTTTGCTTCTGTCTATGTGGTGCCGTTGGTAGATGATACTATCGAGATTGAAGTAAATCAGTCCGATATTACATGGGATACGTTCCGTTCCAGTGGGGCCGGAGGCCAGAACGTAAATAAAGTAGAGACCGGGGTCCGCCTTCATTACAAATACAAAGATCCTGAGACCGGAGAAGAAAAAGAAATCGTAATAGAGAATACCGAAAGCCGTTCCCAGTTCGGAAACAAGGATAATGCGATCCGTTTGCTGAAATCGCAGTTGTACGAAATGGAACTGGAAAGACGTAGCCGCGAACAGTCTAAGATAGAGGCCGGCAAGAAGAAAATAGAATGGGGCTCACAAATCCGCAGCTATGTATTCGACGACCGTCGTGTGAAGGATCACCGGACAAACTATCAGACATCCAATGTGAATGCTGTAATGGATGGCGATCTGGACGATTTTATCAAAGCATATTTAATGGAGTATGGAGAAGAAGCCTGAAAAGGTTTCTTTTTCATTACACAATTATGATATAACCTAAAAAGACCTTAATTATGAAAGCATATCAGATGTGCACTGTTCTGAGTATCGTATTATCGGCAGTACTGCCCGGAGTGGCGCAGAAAAAAGTATTGGATCATTCTGTTTATGATACATGGAAAAGCCTTTCCAATATCGAAATAACAAATGACGGAAAGTATAGCGTTGCCATAGTAAAGGAACAGGAGGGAGATGATTTTCTTCTTATCCGGAACCTGAAAAGCCAAAAGGAACTTGTCTTACCACGTGGTTATACATATACTATTACTCCTGACCAGAAGAATGTAATGGCTCAGATTAAAGCGCCTTACGCTGTAACCCGTCAGGCGAAAATAAAGAAAACGGCCGATGAGAAACTGCCTAAGGACTCTCTGGCAATAATATCCCTCGATAAATTTACCGTATCTAAGATACCGAATGTGAAGAGTTATAAAATAGGCAAAGACTATTCCGATTATGTAGCTTACACATTGGACGATACGATAAAAGTAAAGGATAAGAAAGATGTAAAGGCGTATTCACTTGTTCTCCGGAATCTTTATTCAGCAAAGGAAGATACAATTAAGCATGCGACCGAATATGTATTCAGCCGCAACGGTAAATTTTTTACAACTATACTGAAACCGAATGCCAGAGATACAGTGAATAAGCCGGGAGTATTATTCATCAATCTGGGTAATCTGGATAAAAAAAGAGTTTCGACAGGAAAGACAATATATAAAAGTGTTGCATTGTCGGAGTCCGGAAACAAACTTACGTTCCTTGCTACGGCTGATAGTCTGAAGAAAGAAATCAAAGAGTATGGTCTGTTCTATTTCGATACCACTCTCGATTCAGCCAGACTTATGGCAGATAAAAGTACATCAGGAATACCTGATAAATGGAGTGTGAGTGAAAATTATTCACCTGTTTTCAGTAAAGATGAGAAGCGGTTACTGTTGGGTACTGCGCCCATAAAATTACCCAAAGATACAACCATCCCTGATTTTGAAAAGGCTCAACTCGATCTCTGGCACTGGCAGGAACCTCAGATACAACCGATGCAATTGGTTCAACTGGAAAAGAAAAACAAGCAAACTTATCTCTCATATATAGATTTAAACAATAATAAGTTTTATCAGCTGGCAACAGAGGAAATTCCCGATGTGAATATTTCCGCTGAGAATAACGGGCAATATGCATTAGGAGTTTCTGACCTGAAATATGAAATTGAGCAGCAATGGGATCTTTGGGCAGGCTCAAGGAATGATATCTGGCTTTTCGATTTGATGAGCAATACAAAGAAGCTTATTAAAACCGGATTGAAAGGCCGTATCTATTTCTCTCCCCAAGGAAATTATCTTTTATGGTATGCTCCGGAAGATAAGAAGTACTATGCTTATTCCGCGAAAACAGGACAAGAAGTCTGCCTGACAAATAGCCTTGATGTAAATTTTTGGGATGAGAAAACAGATACACCGATGCTGCCTTATCCATATGGGCCTGCAACATGGATGGAGAATGATGCTGCCGTTCTGGTTTATGACAGATATGATATATGGAAGCTTGATCCTGACGGAATAAAGAAAGCCGAAAATCTGACGAAGGGTATTGGGCGTGAAAAGAAAATCGTACTCCGATATATTAAGACTGATCCGGAGAGCCGCTTTATAAAACCCGATGAAAAATTATTACTGTCTGCTTTTGATGAAACCAGTAAGGAAGCCGGATTTTATGAATGGAATAAATCGAAAGTAGTTCCTGTGGTAATGGGTAAGTATACATATACCACGCCGGTAAAGGCAAAAGGTAAGGATGTGTATTGTTTTACGAAAAGTAATTTCAACACTTCACCCGATTTATATGTAACTGCTGATTTATGGAAGACAGAGACTAAACTGTCGGATATAAATCCACAGATGAAAGAATACAACTGGGGTACGGCTGAACTAATGTCATGGACCATGTTTGATGGTAAGACAACTCAGGGTATTGTATATAAACCCGAAGATTTTGATCCCGCAAAGAAATATCCTGTAATGATTTATTTCTATGAGCAGCATACCGATAATCTTTATCAGTATTTTCCTCCTGCGCCTAGCCGTTCCATCATCAATATTCCGTTTTATTGCAGCAGGGGCTATATTGTATTTACTCCCGACATAGTGTACACAACAGGCCATCCCGGCGAGAGTGCCTATAACGCTATCGTTTCCGGTGCGGAAGAACTGGCTAAGAACCCATGGGTGGATAAAGATAATATGGCTATACAAGGACAAAGCTGGGGAGGCTACCAGACTGCTTACCTGATTACCCGTACCAATATGTTCAAAGCTGCGGGGGCGGGAGCGCCTGTATCCAATATGTTCAGTGCATACGGAGGTATCCGTTGGGATACGGGAATGAGCCGTCAGTTTCAGTATGAGCAGACACAATCGCGTATCGGTGCTACTATGTGGGACGCTCCGGAACTATATAAGGAAAATTCTCCGGTTTTCTTTGCCGATAAAGTGCAGACTCCTTTGCTTATCATGCACAACGATAAGGACGGCGCTGTGCCGTGGTATCAGGGTATCGAATATTTTATGGCTCTCCGCCGTTTACAGAAGCCGGTATGGATGCTTCAATACAATAATGAGGCGCACAATCTGAAAGAGCGGAGAAATACCAAGGATCTGAGCATACGTTTACAGCAGTTTTTCGACCATTATCTGAAAGGCGACCCAATGCCTGTCTGGATGAAAACCGGGGTGCCAGCTACAGAAAAAGGACGGAATTATGGTTTTGGATTGGAATAAAGGGGTGAAAATATATTATCAGAGAAGACAGACTAAGAAGGTCTGTCTTTTTTATGTCTTATTTTTTCGGACAAGCGCGAATCAATCCGCTAATAGTATACGGAATTTGATATTATATATTGCTTATGGCTCATCCTTCACACTCTACAAAGAGATAAACAATATGTGGCAACAGGACGTTTATAAATTAGTTACAAACCAAATAGACTATTCAGCAATGGAAAACTATGAATTAATCAACAATACAGACGGAAACCAATATGAGTTTCATGTGGGAAAATATCTTGCTAAGATAGAATATATAAAAACAAATAACGGCGAAATATACCTCACCCATACTGAAGTTCCTGTTGCACTCGAAGGTCAGGGGATAGGCAGCCGGCTTGTCGAAAAAGTACTTGAAGATATAGAGAAGAATGAGCTACGCCTTATCCCTCTTTGTCCTTTCGTGGCAGGATATATCAAAAAGCATCCGGACTGGAGACGTCTTGTTATGAAAGGCTTCAACGTGTGATTCGGAGGAAATAGTAAGATCAACTAAATATACAAAACTAAAGACATGGAAAAGAAAATCGAATACACCAATGGTGAACTCACCATCATATGGCAACCGCAGCTTTGCCAGCATGCAGGTGTTTGTGTGAGAATGCTGCCCGAGGTATATAATCCTAAAGACAGGCCCTGGGTAAAACCCGGAAATGCGACAACAGAACAATTAATTGCTCAGATAAACAAATGTCCTTCCGGCGCATTAAGCTATAAGCTGAATAATAAAGGTTGAACAGAGCCGACATTAATATCATAACCATAACGGCCATCAAAATGATGGTCGTTAGGTTATAATTGTTTCTTCCTAAGGCTATTTCTTTGTAGCTTTTTCTTCTTCTATTGTTTTAAGTATATTTTCTCCGATGCCAATACGATAACCCTGCGACGAATATAATATGCCTCCGCTTGTTGATAAATAAATCGTCAGAGGAAAATTATTGGAGAATTCTATTTGCAAAGCTCCTGCGACAGAATTAAGCAATACACGGTTATTGTCCGTCATCCATAACGATTGCTTAGGTAGGCCTTTAAACACAGAGGCATCAAATGCCTTGCTTAGTTTATCGTCAGGTACGGCAAATAATATACCACCGTTCCAGTCTTCAATAGCCTGCTGCACGGCCGGCAGATCCTGAAGAATATGCTTGGTCGGCTCTTTGTCAGGATCGGCGAAGCAGATAACCAGACCTTTTTTGTTAGTCAGTTCTTTCAGTGTTTTTTTACTGCCGTCATTCAACGTGACTATAGTGTTCGGGTCTACAATACCTTGTACCTGAATACGTCCTTCCACCTTAGGCAGTTTGATTTCTATGATTCTGGACTCCTTGCCTTTCACTTCTATGTAGCGTGTGTCAATGGTTACAGAACCATCATTTCCCCTGCTGCCTGTCATTATACGGTAATACCCTTCGTCAACGGATATTTTTGCAGGCAGGCTTTTTATCTCGTTCTCATAATCCAGTGTGACAAAATTTCCATTTTCGAAGCGGGCGATTGTAAAATGGGTATAGTATCCCGGTTTTACAATATTATCCTTCGCGCTTGTAAATGTTATGCTCCCTTTTGGCTTTTCCGCGGCTTGTTCTTCAAAAAATACATCTGTCCACAGATTATCTTCTGCTCTGAGATATTGAGGGCGGCTGGTAGCAGGGTCTATACGTGTCAGTATATCCATCGAACGGCATAAGGCGACAAAGAATATATCTCTCGAGTGTTTATCGGAAACTTTTAATTCATATACTCCTTGGGGTGAAACAGGACATTTGAAGTAGTTTTGTTCATTATCCACTTTTATATTGGAGCGGACAAAATCTACGACAGTCTGTATATCGGAACGTGATTTGTTGATAAAATCCTCAGTCAGTACCTTTTTGAAATAACCGCGCCACGGACGGATTAGTTCCAGACTGATTCGGGGTGACAATATATATTGGGCATAACGCTTATGGGAATCAGGGATTTCTCCCGGCCAGGAGCCGGTGACATCCAGATGGTCTGATAAATAATTTGCAGGGGTGTCGCGCAAGTCTTTGTCTTTTAATGATTCTATGAATGGATATAAATATCCGTTGCTTTTCTGAGATTTAAGGAATGCGGATATCTCCTGCCAGTTTCCCTGCGATTTTGATAAATATTCCCAGGTTTTATCAGCATTCAGGTTATTCTCTCCGGCAAATTTGCGGGCATCGGCCTCATTTATAAATGTATTCATATAAGCATTACGAATAGAATCTTCATGGGCAAGACGTTTCGCGTTCTCTGCTATCTTTTCGGCGGATAGTTCTTTTACAGATTGTTCGGCCGGGGCTTCCATAATAATGGACTCTTCAAATTCCCCGCCTTGTTTTTCTTTTAGGGTAACTGTTAATTCCCCGCCATTCGGTGTCGATTTTGCATAGCCGTATATATCGTCTTTATTCGCCCACACGAGTATGTCTCCCATACCGGAAACAATGGACGCGCTACCGTCCTCTTTTGTTATACTTTTAGCAATAGGATAAAATTCTGCATAATTATATACATTAAAGTTTACCGCAGCTCCGGCTACCGGCTTACCGGCTTCGTCCACAACTTTTACTTTTACATCACGGGTAGCAGTATAGTTTCCCAATAGATTGATTACGGAATACAGGCCGGTTTGTACATTTTTTTCTTCAGGGCCATTGTATAAACCGAAGACATTGGTATGTACCATCATTGCCCGCTTTACAGGCGCCGAGAACCAAGCTACATCCAGCTCCGGCTCCGGCTCACAGGCACCGATATAGTGCCACTTTCCATCAACCCATGCTTCAACCCATGCGTGGTTGTCGTCGGTGTGTACCCAACGTGGAGTGTAGCATTGACGGGCAGGAATGCCTACGGCCCGTAAGGCTGCTGTGGTAAATGTGGATTCTTCCCCGCAACGCCCCCAGGAGGTTTTGGCTAAAGCCAGAGGGGAAGATGTGCGTCCGTCCGTTCCTCTGTATGTCACTTTCTCGTGGCACCAGTGATTGACTTCGAGGACTGCTTGTTCCATTGTCAGGTTCTTTACCCGGTCTTTTAATTCTTCGAAAAAGACCTGGCGCGCAGTATCCAGATTTTCATTGTTTACCCGGTAAACCAGTACGAAATGACGGAAAATATCATCAGGTATTTTCTTTCCCCAATCAAAATAGTCACGGGCATTGAATGCGGCGTCTACCTGCCCGAGAAAAAAATCACCGTCATAATCAGCCAGATCGGAGAGCGGCATATAAGCGTACAGAAATTCTAAAGCCTCCCTTTTTTCTATCGGCAAATCTGGCTTGTCGAGTACGGAGAATAGTTGTTCGCTACGACCGGCAGCCAGTTCTTTTCGTTTAAGGAATTGCTCGTGCACTTCTTTTCTGTATTTCTCGTTTTTCAGAAAATGAGGATTCGACTCACTACAGGCACTGATAAAAATCAATATAGAAGTTAGGATAATAGAGTAGATACTTATTCTTTTCATGTCTATTAAAATTATGCTAATCAGGATTTCTAATTAGCTGTTAACGTGCAATTATTTATATATTTATTAACCACATTTAGTTAAAAAGTAACAAAGGTAACACTATTTACAGTCAACAGTTAACAACTTGTATCTCGTATCTTGTTTACTTGTAACTCGTATCTGCCCGCAGGGCGAAGTAACTTGTAACTGTTAAAATGTAACAAAGGTAACAGAAAAATCAGTAAACAGTTAGCCGAAATACAACTTTTTGGCTTCGCCGATTTTGACTCGCCTATACTTTGTCAATCTTTAATTGGCTGATGCCGAACACTGTTTTGCCTCACTCCAATTTGACTTACTGCCTATTACTCATTGCTTTATACTCAAAAGGTAACAAAGGTAACAGAAATATCAGTTAACAGTCAACAGTTATCAGTTAACAACTTGTATCTCGTGTCTTGTCTACTCGCATCTCATATAACTTTCAACTTATTACTCAATACTTACTACTTTTTAAAAAGTAACAACCAACGGTCACAGGAGCGAAGCGTATGTAAAGGTAACAACCTTTTCAACCTTTTTATTCTGTTACCTTTTTGTTGTATAACACCCTTGTTATCTGTGTATATAGATAAAATTATGGTGGCTGGATACAAGTTTACAGCAAATAATTTATTCCTTTGTAATATTCTACCCATAAGAAGAAATTATCTTCATCCTAATAAATAAAAAGAGTAGATTTGCTCCACGAGTGGTCGGAAGATTTTATATTCCTAATATTCAGTCGTATACAGTATTAAAAAAGACAACATCAGTATTGTCATTCTGAATGAAGCGTGAGCGAAATGAAGAATCTCATAGTTAATAAGAATTAATAATTCAACAATCAGCAACGAAACGAGATTCTTCACTCCGTTCAGAATGACAATAGGAAGTAATACTTTGCTAACGCAATATTACTTTTGAGACAGCCCCTTTATTGTTAATATAACTACTTTAATCTTACTCAAAATACATTTTCCGCAATAACTTTGGACTCCAAAATGGATATTTCTTTAAAATATTTCCTTCCGTATATAGCTTTCTTTTCTTTATGTATATATAATCTACAAGCGGTTTATATACAATAATATAAAAAGCTAAAGTAGTCACTAAATATGAACTGCTGTGATATATATAAGAGAAAATAATGACGGGAATAAATCCTAATATTAATGCTGAAAAGTATAATATTTTAACCATTTTATTTATAATTTAGATATTTCCCCCTGCACAAGCTGCAGCAATAGCTACTCCAGTCCAAGGTATAAAGGCGGTTTCTATTGTAAGAAATACACTAGCCCAACCATGATTAGTATAAGCATCATCTATACAATCCATAGTCCTTTGTCCTGCAGACTTTGTCGTCTGTTTAACAAGTGTTCCGTTAAATTTGTTGATTTTGATAGTAAAATATTGATTATTAAAGAGATAATAAAAACTAAAATGATTATTTTTTTCATATCTATCTCATTCTATATTATCAATGAATAATCAGAGCAGAATTTTTGTTTCTGCCCTGATTTATATTCGTTGTTTCTTTATAAAAGTCAATTTCACGGAAACTCAAAATGAGGCGCAGGTTGATTGCTCTGGCTTTTAGTCGACGGCTTCTTTGTAAAAGTCAGTTCTTTAGGGATATCAAAATCTTCTTTAGGTGTATAATTTTCAGTATCTATTAACCTGGTCTTATATAAAGAATACCAATGAGCTGTTGTTCCGTCAGCATCTATATCGAATTTAACTTTCCCGTTTATTCTTTTGCCATTTCCAAATTCACTATAACGAATCTCAAACTTCCGGTCTATACCGCTATAAGATACAGATATAGGATTAGAACCTAATCCTTTTATATCCACGCTTTTTATCACCTTGTTATCTTCCAGATACTTTATCGAACCAAAAATTGCTTCCGTCGTTGTCTTTATTTTTTTAAGATTAAAATATATTGTCCCTTTTACAAAGGTTATTTCATACGATTTATTACCGGATACAGCTACCCATGTACCTTCCAATATTTTGGAATCATAGGACAATTTAGAAATTTCCTGTCCGAAACCGCATAGAGAAATCAAAAAAGTGATTAGAAATATTATTTGCTTTTTCATATTAATTACAATTAGTATATTTTACATTCCCTTTACTGTCTGTTGTCACAATACTGTATTTATTATCTCCCACATCCTTCATCAATGTCAATCCGGAATCCGTTACATTCAAAAGTTTTACCAAATTTTGCATCGAAACAGCGGCGCTGGCCGATGTACTAATCTTATAGACATTTTCATACATAAAAGATAATGCATCTAATTTTTCTTCATTAGCTCCATATGTTTGCCCAAACTCCCTGTATTTTGTCCAATCGGATATATATAGGAAATAAGTACCTTCGCTTGTCACCAGCCCCAACGAAAAAGTGTTCATATTATTTATTCCACTGTTTTTTACAAACCAAACATATGGAACCACCAAATCAGACGGAGAAAAGGTTTTCAGCAGGCCATCGTAGTGCGAATGTATAAACCCGTCTATTTTGGAAATATTTGTAGGATTATAATTGATTTCCGGTTTTCCCGCGCTTCCATTATGGTTAGTAAAAGTGTACTTACCATCTTTATAAGAATACGCCCTGCCTCCTTCGTAATTACTTCCTGTAAGACCCTGTAAATCGGTTATCGCTTTTTTGAAATCCGCCGATAATATTTTATTTGTCATGCTTTTACATGGGTCGGTTGGCTCTTCTATTGCATCTAAAGGTAACGGCGTTAATTTTAGCTTGGGATTATTACCCGTATAGCTACCATTCCCTCCTCCACTGCTAGGTATTGTAGGAGGTGTCGGGGGTGGAGGTGTATTATTGATTCCTATGCCGTTATCTTTATACACCGTTACATAAACTATTTCTGAATGAGTTTTAGGTTCAGTAGTCTTAAATTCGCCGTCAATAATACCTCCTGCTGTTTGTTCCCATGAATACCTGATAGCCATTTGATAAGCCATCATTATCTTTGTCTTCTTCCCCTCGACCGGAGAGTTAATAGTTCCCGTTATTTTTCCTCCCTCGTACATTCGGCCGTTTATAAGCTCGCCATCCAGCGTATAAAAGAATATATAGCCGTCAAAGTCCGAATTCGGGGACAGATAGGTACT
>NZ_DLFW01000015.1 GCF_002482385.1 Dysgonomonas sp. UBA7710
TGTTTCTTCCGATACAAATAACATAACAGAGCCTTCTTCCTCCGGCTATTATATCTGGGGAGGGACAATCACAGATCTAATAGAACTGGCAATAGCGATTTATAATATTAAACTGATTCGTAAAGCATCCGGTAAACTAATCAGTTTTTCTGAAATCATACAAGGCCTGAAGCTTATTTTCAATGTCAAGATTCCAAAAAATATTTACAGCCGCAAAACTCGCACAATGGAACGTAAAAAAAATCCTTCCTCTATGTTAGAGCGACTGCTTGCCGTTTATAAGAATGAAGTAGACAAATTCTATACGTAAAACACTAAGTTTAATAATCAACTAAATGGTGGTATCTGCGGTGGTAGATACCACTTTTATTGTTTTCGTTTCCGCTAAACTTGCAGAAAAAATTAAAACAAGCAAATAGATGAACGACGATAACAACCTAAAGGATTTCATGCAAAAGTGGTTTGAGCAATTCATGGGACGTTTTGACCGATTGGATAAATTTATGGATATAATGAGTGGACGACATAACGTACTGAACGGTGAACGGCTTTTAGACAATCAAGACTTATGCCAAATGCTGAACGTAAGTAAACGAACATTACAGCGTTACCGCTCGGCTGGAGAACTGACCTATATAACTATCCATCACAAGATATTTTATACAGAGAAAAACGTAGAGAAATTTATTCGTGATCATTTTAAAGATGGTACTGAAGAAGAAATGATAGAAAAGGAATAAATAAAAAGACCGTAGAATTATTTGAATTATTCTTCTACGGTCATCTTCTTTTAGAGTTTCATGCCTCTTTTTTCTTCTTTTGGTGGAGGACTACTACCCACCGATCCAATCACGAACCTGTCCCCCATAACTTCTTTTACTCCTTGCAAAGTATTTGGCATAGAGGCATCTTGAATCGCTGTTGATTTTGGGCTATTCTGAGATTGAACCTGATTCTTTTCAGAAACATTTTCTTGTCCCTCACTTTGCTCGATAGGCTTCAGTGACAACTCTATCTTACGCTCCAAAGCTGTGAGTTCCGTTTTCAAATCTTTCAGGTCATTTTCTTTCGACCACACGCTTTCGACTACTTGCCTGAGAACGGGTACATCCTGCATCCGTTTATCGGTGTCCGTCTGGTATTTTTCCAAAAGTTTGGGCATACTGTCGAGTGCGTTCAGAAAATTTAGCGATGCAGTTTTAGGGTCTGCTGCTAAACTCCCATAGTTGTAATTATAGAGTATCTGCCCCTCACCACGTATGAAAAATCGGTTTTGTATCAGGTCAAAACCATCTTTATTCGTAGTTTCGGATTTTACCAGCAAGTCGAACCCATATAACGAGCCAATTTTCTCGTGTGCCCCATGTGTGCGTGCCTTATCCGAAATCTCATTCAACTTCTTACCGATAGCAACCGAATCGGCAGCTTGAAACCCATCTAATTTTACAGGATTGAGCCGCGAGCCATCGGGAGCAACCTGCACCCTACTATTGAATGCTTCCACATCTTTGGAAATACGATCAATATATCCTTTATTGGATTCTACGGTCTGCATGATGTTCTCTAATTTGTAGCGGCTCGATGATTTGCCCCGAACGAAAGCCTGCTTTTCACTGTCCAAAGCAGCTATCTTCTTTTCAATCCTTGCCTTCTCCAACAATTCAGTATTGCCCGATAAGATAGCTACATATTCAGAAAAGTTCATACCGCTTTTCTCATCCATACTGCCCTCGTCAATGGTTCGAGTACCCAAATTATTGTTTTTAAGCTGCTTAATGAATAACTGTTTGTTGTGGAGCAAGCCAAATTTATACGCATCCAATGATTTTTCTACGGCATATATTTTCACATCTACCTTATTATCAGCATACAGTTTGGCTATTTCATTCCCTTTTCGTATTGCTCTTCCGTCGCGTTGCTCCAGATCGCTTGGTCGCCACGGTGCGTCTAAATGATGAATCGCCACCGCTCGTTTCTGAGCATTCACGCCTGTTCCCAACATTTCGGTAGAGCCGAACATGACGCGGATTTTACCCTCGTTCATATCCTTTATTAGGGCTTTTCGTACCCTCTCGCTGGTGGCTTCCTGAATAAATCTCACCTCGGATGCAGGGATGCCGTAATCCTCCACCAACTTGCGTTTGATCTCGGTGTATGGACTCCACTGCCCCGGCTTATAAGTCCCCAAATCCGAAAATACGAACTGTGTTCCTTTCTGTGCATTGTATTTTTGGTAATAGTCCGCTATCGAAGCGGCACAATGGCTGGCTTTGTTATCTATATGATC
The DNA here is from genome assembly GCF_002482385.1 of Dysgonomonas sp. UBA7710. GTDB lineage: Bacteria > Bacteroidota > Bacteroidia > Bacteroidales > Dysgonomonadaceae > Dysgonomonas. Next base: position 2,288 of record NZ_DLFW01000015.1, read on the forward strand.
GCCATACTTATCGGGATCTATCATCCGCATATCGAGCGACATTTTACGAGCATAGTCGGTTGCTATCAGCATCTTTGCCTTTTCTTCCCGTTCCGATAGTGGTGCACGTCCCAAAAGAGAGGCATCACCTGTTTTGGCAAATTCCATCAGCTTACCGATAAACTCCTGTTGGTCGGGTGTCGGTGGTATATTGTGTAAAATCTCGTTTTTTTCAGGACGATCTATACCAATATCCTGTGCAGTACGGTAATCGGTAATTTCGGAATAGAAAGAAGCCAGTTCCGGTACTTTGATAAAATAGCGGAAACGTTCTTTCTGTACAATCTGATTGGTAACCGAAAACTCGTAATCTTTGGTTTTCTTGGCAAAGATTGCTGCCCACGCATCAAAGGTGTTGACACCCTGCCTTTCCAGCTCTTTGGGACGCAGGTATTTGAATAAAAGATACAATTCTGTTAGTGAATTGGAAATCGTCGTTCCCGACGAGTAAGTAGCCCCCAAGTCCTTACCTGTACGTTCCTGTATGGTACGCAAAGCAAAAAGCATATTGAGTGCCCGTTGCGAACCTTCGGTATTTCCCAAGCCAGCTACACGATCATGACGGGTGGTAAAAGTCAGATTTTTAAATTTGTGAGATTCATCTACGAACAAATGGTCTATACCGATCATCCGAAAATCTGACATATTATCCTTGCGGTTTTCGATTTGGTGGGCTATTCCTTCCAACTTTGTTTCAAGGTTGGCTTTCCGTTTCTCACAACCTTTCAGCATCCCTCTTGAAACTTCCTTACCCTGCGAACGTAGCACTTCGAGGTTTTCCTCCACGCTATCAAGTTCAGCCTGTAAGATACCTCGCTGTATCTCCGGAGATTGTGGTATCATTCCAAACTGTTCGTGTGTTAAAATTACAGCATCCCAATTGTTGTTTTTCATTTCATTAAAAATACGATTGCGGTTCTGCGGTGTAAAATCCTCCTTACCCGGATAGAGTACCTTTGCATCAGGGTATGCCGTACAAAAGGTCTGGGCGATTTCATGGACATTGGCTTTCAGTCCTGTGATAAGCGGTTTATTCACTAATCCGAGCCGTTTCATCTCCATTGCTCCACAACACATAATCAGCGTTTTGCCACCTCCCACTTCATGGTCGATTATACCACCACCGTTCAATTTAAGCATCCAGATGGCATCTTTCTGGCTCTTGTATAAGTCGGGAATACCCAAGCCTTTTAGATCGAGTCCAGGAAAAGTCTGATGTGAACCGTCATATTCGGGACGTACAAAACAATTGAACTTACGGTTATAAAGGTCGGCAAGTCGGTCTTTAAATTCGGGAGTCTGCTCTCTGAGCCATTCCGAAAAGCCGTTACGCATCTCATCTATTTTGGTATTGGCAAGCTGAATCGCTTCTCCGTCCCGTACCTTTGTCTCCTTGCCATCTACTCTGACCGTTTTGGTAATATCGGGAGTCGTGTCGTGCAAGGCATGACGCATCAGGGCAATACCATCAAAGGTGCGACTTTCTCCCTTGACAGCATACTGATCACTGATCTTTGCATTTTTAGTGTTAGAATTTATGCTGAACTCATCCCGGCTCTGTGCATAATGGATATTGACGTCCGTTTCAAAGAGGTGTGAAGCAAAAGCGGCATAGATACCCGTAGGTATCCAACGTTCACCGAAATTGAAATCCAGATCGTCGAAGGCTATCGGCTTGGGTATGGCTTCCTGTAAAACAATCAGGGATTCTTTGGCTGCTTTATGTTCGGGATTGCGTTCAATAAAATTCTGTACCTCATCAGCTTTTGAGATAACATTGCCCGATATAAACTTATCCGCAACTTCATAGCCTCCGACAAGAGGATTGAAGTAAATCTTACCTTTTAACTCATCAAGTATTCCCTCTTGCGTATTGCTTGTTAGAGAAACCATGTAATCCAAATTGACTGCTCCATATTTATTGAGACTAGAGACAAGAGCTTCGTATGCATTATCTACTTTGGAAATCTCATCGGGATTGAAAGCTACGGGACGTTCAAAGATATCAGCCTTTATCGCTTTGCCCTCTCGGTAACGTTCCAAAGAAAGTATTTCTCTCCCTGCGGTATCCATTTTGATGAGGTCGAGATTCTTCGCATCATTCAGATTCCCGAATTTTTGTATAAAATCATCATACAGGCGATTGAGCATCTGCCGTAATGCCAGATTCTCTAGCTGTGTATCGGCTTCATTGTTATACAGATGGTTATAGGTATCGCGTATCTCGATATAGAGTGATGCCCGTTTTTGTTGATTGGGTGATAAGTCCAAAGGATGAAACATAGGTTGATGCCCGTTCATATCCTTCAAATATCCGATACGATTATCTGCATCACTCACCAATGAGCCATCCTTATAATGTTTGGGTAATCCGTTTTCAGGTATTGCCATCGGGATAGGCTTCAACCGTTCCGCCCTTTCCTTTTCCAATCGTTCGGTGCGTTGTTCAGGTGTTTCGGTTATTAGATTTGTTGTCGGACTTTTAGGCTGTGCTCTCTTTTGCTGACTGACGTTAGACTGTGGCACAGGCATACGGCGACGGGAACGTTTAGGCTGTTTAATCTGCGAACGTTCTTCGGCTGAAAATTCAAACAAGTCATAAAGTGTTACAATCGGCTGTTGCTGAATATCAGGGAGCGGTATTTCCTTTTGCTCTATCACTTCTCCCGTGTTCGTATTGACAAACAATCCGCTGGCTTCATCCTTGATGATTGTATCTTTTTTCTCTGTTGTTGGTACAGCTTTCGTTTCTTCTTTTAGAGAATCAATACGTGGTTCCACAACTGCTCTTGTTGCCTGTTCGGAGAGTTCCGCCCATGCTTTGCGATTTCTGGCTTCTCCAAAAGGATGGAAAAGAACTAAATCTTCTTCAATAGGTTCATAAGCCGATTTAGGGCTTAGCTCCACCATATCCGAAACAGATATTTCTTGTATCGGAATTACAGTAGTTTGTTGTTCTTCTAGCTTTTTCGGGGCATGGGACAAGTAGTGCTTCAGATCGAGATTCTGGGAAAAATCTTCATTCAGCATTCGATACAGTGTAGCGGCAATAGCTTCCGTTCCACCGGAGTGAGTAAATTCCATTGCAGGTTTCCCGTAAGGGTCAGTACCTACTTTTACATCGGTCTGTATCACTCTGTCAAAATCTTTGAAGAGGTTATTTACGGATATGCCGTTGGATAACTTGCGGGATTCGATAAAATTCTGCTGTCTTTGGGTCGGTAAAATAGTTGTATTCTTACGTTGCAGGATAATCAGATCGCTACCCACTTCTGTTCCTGCTTCCTCTGTAAACAGGTTATTAGGCAGACGGATCGCGGAAACAACATTGCAGCTATTCATCAGGTGTTCACGAATCGGTTTATTCTGCTCCGAGTTAAGAACTCCCTGCGAAGTAATAAAAGCTATCAATCCTCCCTCACGGGCAGCCATCACACTTTTAGTGAAAAAGTAATTATGGATTGCCTTTGTTGATTGGCTCACTGCGGGTATATCGTGTTTAGAGAGTAAGGGATCAAATACAGCAACATCCCCAAAAGGTATATTGGAGGCTATAACATCATAATGCTGTGCATAACGACCTTGCATTTTCTCATAGCCTGCAATCCGTATTTTATTCTCTGGGTGGAGGTGTGAGAGAATCTTACCCGTCAGCAGGTCTTTTTCAAAGGCTGTTATTTCTGCATCGGGAACGGTTTCTTTGAACGAAGATATAAACGCTCCGGCTCCAGCACTGGGTTCAAGAAATCGTTGAGGTTTGATTCCGCTATTATTTAGAGCAAGTGCCAAGGCATCAATAATGGGTTTTGGCGTATAGAAAGCGGTCAGCACCGAATTTTTAAGTGAACTTACATAGCGTTTGTATTCGGCATCGTCTTTCGCTCCATCCCGTAGGACTTGATGTAATTCGGTTACCAGAGGAAACAAATCATGCTCCGAGGCTTTCCAATATTGTATATCTTCCGGTTTGGCGACGGGATTCAACACGGTTTTTAGCCCTCCGAAACCGGAATAGGCTGCCAATTTTATTTTTTCATCATCGGTAGCCTGCCTTTTCTCTTTATCGAGAGCAAAAGCAATTCGTATTGCCTCGATGTTATCCCGAAGATGGGCCTTTTTATTATAAGCCATTTTCGAGTAGTATTTGTATTTCGCCAGTCAATTCCGTGTAAAACTGATTGTACTGTGGTGTATCGGCGAAATCATCAGACAAGCTGTATTTCTGAATTGTACCAACAAGACGGGGTAAAAGCTCCATTGCTATGCCTTCGGCTTGTGAAGGGTTTACTTCCTCTGAAAATTCTTCCCAAAGGATAGTTACAAGGGTTCGATAGCTGGAGAAGTGCAAGCCTTGATATAAGACCTTTGAAGAGTATTCTTCTGCATAATCATGGGTATGACCTTCTTTTATAGCTTGGCTATACGTCTCTGCTGCGGCATCACCACGTACAGCAATAAAGTCATGGTCAGTTGCTTTGTCGGGGTGTGTATCACGTAGGTAGGATAATAGGGATAGTCGGAAATAGGACAGTTCTGTAACTGTCGTCTTTGGTTTTGTCTCCATATCATTGATTTTTTAGTGGGGTCGAAGCCCCTTTTGTTATTGCTTTTGTGAGAGTAGATATACCAATAGACTAGACCTAATGATATACCATAAAGCATTTTCTTTAGCTTATAGTTTGGGAAAGAAAAAGGCATCCGGAGCTAAGCCCCGGATGCCACCACTAAAAAATCAATGTTAAACGACTATTCCGAATCGTAGAACAAAGACCTTTCAGTGGCAAATATAGTGAAATTATTATTTCAATGGTCGCTTCTTTCTTGGTGTCATTGTGTATCCAATCACTTATATTTAAATTTGTCTGATTAATTGAACCGTAATATCAATAAGCAATTGCCATGTCCTTACCTGATGTCCGAATAGATAAATTGAAAGAATCTGAATATGAAGAGGTCGCTACTATTTTAGTAGATGCTTTTGAATCGAATCTGGCTTATGCTTCAATCTTTGTTAATAAGGATAGATTGCGAGACGGATTATTCTGGTTGTTCAAGACCAATCTATACCTGCTAAACAGAAGACAAGCTGTGACAAAAGTTGTTAGAATGAAAAATTCAAAGGAAATAATAGGAGTATTTAGCTTATTACCTCCCAATGGAGTAAAATCTGAACTTCGCGATTATTTCAAGATCGGATTACCCCAATTTATTATGAATTTTGGATTCTCTGCTTTACGCACAATGCTTAAGATGGATTCTCTCAATAAACAGCTTCTGACAAATGCCATCGGAACCAATGACTATTATTATTTGTCGATGGTTGTCGTAAAAGACAGCTATCAGGGCTCTGGAATTGGTTCTTATATGATTGACGATTGCTTACAAAAATTGAGATCTATAAATCGAATATGCCATATTGTTGGTTTAACAACCCAACTTACGGAAAACGTCACTTTTTATACCCGATTAGGATTCCAGAAATTGGATGAAGGTGAGATTCAACTGAAGAAGGGCTGTTATTACAACTATAATATGAAATTGGATCTATAATTTACTTCGAACGTTTCTTTTTGCCGTCACCTTTGCGTGGTGGAAATTCAAAGACTGTTTTGTAGTCCACATCAAATTTTACGATGGCATCAAAGGTACTTCCGGTCTTAGAGCTTACGAAACCTTTTATTAGTGCGGTTTTTCCGTTCATCAAAAGATCATTGAGTTGTCCGTCCGTCAATTCTTTTTTGGCAATGGAGCGGAATACGATCAGTCCACAACTTTCATCTTTACATTTTACCACTTTGGGATAAAATACCATCTGTCCGTTTTTACATTTTGGGCAAGGACAAGTATTGTGATTATCCGTGCGTTCAATGGTGGTAGAAAGCAGCTCCGTAGTTATCTGCGAGGCATAGACTTCTATTCCCTTGTGAAATGTAGCCGCATCCATCTTGCCTAAAGCAATTTTATTGAGGGCTTCCTCCCATTGACCTGTCATCGCTACATCGGCTATCTTTTTGTCCTTTACTGCCAGATAGACTACCAATCCTTTGTTGGTCGGAACAAGAGACTTTTTCTCTCTGACGATGTACTCACGGGAAAATAGTGTTTCGATAATGGATGCACGGGTGGCAGGTGTTCCGATACCGCATTCCTTCATCGCTTCACGTTGCTGTTCGTCCTCTACTTCTTTGCCTGCGGATTCCATCGAACTAAGCAAACTTGCCTCCGTATGCAATGGACGGGGTTTGGTCTGCTTTTCTTGAATCTCGCAATCACGAACAGAAAGATTATCTCCCTCCAGAAGAACAGGTAAAGTGGTGGAATCCTCTTCATCGTTTGGCTCGTCTTTAGCATCAAATACCGCCCTCCAGCCGGGGACGAGTGTAACGCTTCCTTTGCAGGAAAAGTGTACGCCATCGGCATCAAGTGATACGGTGGTGTTCTCTTTGATGCAACGTTCGCCAAAGGCTTCGAGCATACGTCCGGCAACCATATCGTAGATAAGCTGTTCGTCTTTGGATAAATTACTTGCTGATTCTTCTGTAATAATCAGCGCATGGTGGTCGGTCACTTTCTTATCGTCCACCGAACGGGTATTGAGCGTAGTGTCGAATCTGCCGTCTATGTATTTTCCGAAAAGAGAGTGTGCCCGCAGCGTAGCGATCAGGTGCGGTATTTCCTCCAGCACATCCTCGGAAATATAACGGCTGCCCGTTCGGGGATAGGAAATTTTCTTCGCTTCATACAGATTTTGTGCTATCGTCAGCGTCTTATCTGCCGAAAAACCATGCTCGCTGTTGGCTTCCTTTTGAAGTGTGGTAAGGTCGTACAGCAAAGGTGGTTCCTGCTTGACCTCCTTACGTTCTACGGCTGTAACCTGTATAGCTCCTGCGGCTTTTACCTTTGCTGTAATATCTTCAGCCTGACTTTTAACATCAAATTTATCTACAGAATGGGCACAAAACGATGTTGTATCTTTTTCTATCTGTAATTTCAAACGAAAATAGGTCTGTGGCTTGAAATCTTTATTTTCCAGATACCGACTACAAATAATCGCCAGTGTCGGAGTTTGTACTCTACCAAGTGACCAAACACCGTATCCTGCGGAGATTGAAAGAGCCTGACTGCTATTGATGCCGACAAGCCAATCAGCGGTACTGCGGGCTTTGGCAGAAGCATACAGATTGTCGTAATCTGCTCCGGGGCGAAGGGTTTTAAAGCCGTCTTTGATGGCTCGGTCTGTTAGTGAACTGATCCAAAGTCTTTCAAACGGAAGGGTGCATCCTATATATTCATATATATAGCGGAATATGAGCTCCCCTTCTCGTCCGGCATCGGTTGCCACAATTATAGATTCTCCACGATGGAATAACTCGCGGATAACCTTTAGTTGTTTCATCACACCGGGATCATTCTTATACTCTTTACTCTCTTTGACTTGTCGGGGCAAGAGTTTAAATTCTTTAGGAAGTATCGGCAGGTTCTCTTTCTGAAATCCTGTAATACCATAATATTCCGGCATGGCGAGTCCTACCAGATGTCCGAATGCCCATGTAACGGTATATCCGTTACCTTCTATATAGCCTTCTTTTTTATTGTTTGCTCCGACTATGGCTGCTATACTTTTTGCCACAGAGGGTTTTTCTGCTATTATTATTTTCATTTTAACATTGATTTTTTAGTGGTTGGGGTCGCAGACCCTTTTATTATTTTACATTTCTACATTTTACGACCTTTACTTTTCTTGGGAGCAGCAAGAGATTGTTTTTGTTCCTGTTGCTGCTTTTGCTCTTTCTTTTCGACTAGCTTAGCTGTGGGCTGTGTCTGACCTTGTTTTAGCGGCTCTTTGGAATATTTGGTTGCCTCGTTAGTCTTGCCCTCATTATTGACTGCTACTTGTGTTTTGCTCTCGACAGCAGGAGTCACTTTCTGAAAATCCTTGGCAGCTTGTTTCGCTTCGATGGCTCGCACCTGATCGGGATGTTTCGAAGTATGGCGAACTTTATCTCTGTTTTCGTCAACCCATACCCATGCATTGTACTTCTGCCCTTTCTGGTCGGTAGCTTCGACTTTCTGTGCTCCCGAAGGATCAGCTTGTTGTTGTTTCGGACGGGATTGCATGCCCTCAACAAAGATTGGTTCTTTGTTACACAGCTTGGTAAATTCTTCTTTACTAAGCTGTACGCCTCCTTGTTTGGAATAAATCCAGACTTCGTCCATCTTGCGGGCTTTGGGTAGCGGTTTTTCCTGTCCTTGCCCCTGTTTGGCTTGTCGCTGCTCCTTGTGTTGCTGGCGTTGTTCGTCACTGAACTTAAAATCAAAGTTCTTATTGACTGCATTGAACTGCACAAAACGATCTATCTTCTGTGGTTCTTCTCCGGGCTTTACCTTTTTATCCATACCCTCTACCCATACTGCTTTACCTTCTCTCAATCCTTGTTGTTGTTCGGGAGAGAGTGGAGCATTTTTCAAAGTCTGCGGAATATTGATTTCGGAGAGAGGTACGGCTTCAAGTCGATTCGTTATTTTATCGAGAGATACAAGCGATGGAATTTTCTCACCTCCGGCTACGGGTTCAAGTTCATAGACTCGTGCCCCATGCCCTGTCTTTTGAAGTTGCTCTTTGTCCTGCTCGGAAAAGGTTATTCCCATAAATGGTTTGTCAAAATCGGGCTGCTCCTGCTTGGGATGGGTTACTAGCTTAATACTACCATCCTGTTGCGGTTCCAATGATAAACGAGCCTGCATTGGGAACTCATTGCCGTCAATAGTCGGTTTAATATCGACCAATCCCGGAGACTTGTGTCCGTAAACCATCGCTTTGAGAGCATCTTGCAACTTGTCACCCGAAAGGCCCAGCTTCTCAGTCTCTTTCCAATTGAGTTTATTGAGATCTAAAGGTTGAAACTGACCTGTAAGCTCAATATGTATCTTTACCTTACCATCAAATTTAAGGCGATACGGATCGAGGGCTTTGTCGGTGTGGTCGATACGGATAAGTTTGTCGAGAAAAGCCGCTATTTTATCTACGGCTGACATCCCGACGGCATAAACACCTGTATGTGACGGGTGATTGAACTGTGCCGACATCTTCTTGAAGAAATTCTCTAGAAAGTTGCTGTTGGTATCAACTTTCAAAAACTGGTCGACATTCTCTTTGGTGGGTTCAACGGTTTTGAGTTTACCGTCCTGCTCCCCTGTGATGACTTTTAGCTTGCCATCTTCGCCTTGAGTCAGTAAGACCTTCGGCTCTTCGGATTTTACTTTGTTTTGATCCATAATAAATGATGTTTTTATTCTGCATTACTATTAATGCAAAGCGAAAATACATCTTACTAATGGACTGATTGCAAGGTTTTAAAGAGGTGGGCGCTTGTGTCTGGGCTTGTCTGTAGATGGTTTGAAAAGGATAAGACTGTATCTAAATATTAAATCATATATTCCTATAAAATCACTATTAGATATTTTATGAAATGAAATAGAATCCAATAGAGGTATCATATTATAAATCATAACTATTAAATAAATTTTTATTATTTTTGTACAACATCAGTAGTTTTAGAAATAAAATATTATGAGTAACACAGATTCTAACTATTTGTTTTCTGCAAAAGGACAGATGTATGGTTATCTATATCAGATAGATAGAGCATTGTTGTGGCTTAGCAGATGTCCTGAAGGCTCAATTATTTCAATCGAAACAGATGATGATGTAGTTGTTCGCCTCAGAAATGAGGAAAGCATCGAAACAATATATGAACAAGATAAAGCCAGTGTAAAGAAAAGGTATCCCTTTTCAGATACCAATGTAAATCTATGGAAATCATTATCCAACTGGTTGACTTTAATAGAAACTCAACAAATAAATGTTGAGAATTCTAAGTTTCTTTTAGCTACAAATGTTTCCAGCAAATCTAGCTGCATAATCAAAACTATTTCCATATATAATGCGGATGAAGCTATTTATGAAAAAGCATATTGTGATTTAATAAAAATTGCGACTACAACAAAAAGGTCTCTACTAAAGCCTTACTTCGCAAAATTTATTGAATCAGACAAGTCCGTTGTAATGTCCCTGTTGAGAAGAGTCGAATTGTGCGAATGTCCCAATGGTTACGATAGGAAAATATTTTTAGAACAAATAATTCAAGGCTTACATTTGAATGATGGAGAAACACCACATTACGAAATACTTAAAATGCTGTATGGTTGGATCATAAATACCTGTATGGAGTTGTGGCTAAATGGGACTAATGCTTATTTTGACCCTAAAACTCTTTGGAGTAAGAGAGATTTCTTAAAACAGCAATTTGCTCAAAAGCCGTTTATAGAAAAAGCAGCTGATTTAATTCCAATATCACAAATAGACCAAGATAAAGAACAGGGTAGTTTGTTTGTAAAACAGTTGGACTTGATTTTGGTGCAAGATGATGAAAAACTAAAAGCAATACAAGATTTCCTACGAGCTAAACGAGCTAAACATAACTATGCAGTAAGTGCCAATATAACTAAGCAACATTTGGATGAATATGAAAGTGGTTTAAAGGAAATTTGGCAACAGAATTTCTGGAGGCATCGAAGATTAAATAAAAATGAACCGACAGAAGTTGGTTATACAATATACTCTGATACTGTTCTACATAAGGGTAGACTTGCGGGAATAGAGCCTGCCTATTCTTATTTAAGCAATGGTACTTACCATGAACTAGCAAATAAACGTTTTATAGGTTGGCACCCTGATTGGGAAGAATTAACAAAATAGAATATGAAACAAAATATAGAAATCAATGAGTTTGTCATATTACAAAATCCCATTATTGGGAGTCATATTCTACAAGAATTTTCAAAGCGATATTATTCAGAGAAAAATGAGGGGATTAAACTACCTTTCCTTTTTATAGTATTGCCCATAGTATTTTCAAAAGAATACTCTAATGATATCTCAACTAAGAATTTCAAGATAGGAAGCATGCTAAAGTGCTTAAATAATGAGAATTTGTATTGGGATACTTTACAACAAAGAATGTCTGATTTCTCAGATATAACTTTTCAATCATTAAATATTGCTTTTGCAACATCACTTTTATTTTATGATAATCTAAGCGCCAGTGTTGTTCCTAATAATTCGAAATCTTTTAAACCAACAGATAAAAAAGACTACGATAAAATGATAAAAACAGCGCATAGATTAGGGTATTGGTTCGGGGCACTTAAAGACGAAGAAATTTGTTCATATCTCAATATATCTTTTTAACATGGACTTCAAAATCAGAAAAATAATATTATGGCCTAAAAACCAAGAAATGGCGATACGGATAATTCCGTTTAAGAGAGATTTCGTTAACGTTATTTCAGGAGATAATGCAAGAGGAAAATCAGCAATAATATCAATCATAGACTATTGTTTGGCAAGTAGTAAGTGTAGTATTCCTATTGGTCTGATTCGAAATCTCACCAGTTGGTTTGGGATTGTAGTCTCATATGGAGAGGAAGAAATACTTTTAGCAAGAGAGGAGCCTGGCGTTGAAGTTGTATCGAATAATATGTATATTAAGCGTGGGAAAAAAATTACGATTCCAGAGCAAATTAAAGAAGAAAATGCCAATTACAGAGATATCATAAATGAACTCAATAAATTGTCTCAATTAGCGAAGTTTGATTTAGGCGAAAAAGGGATTTCACAGCCTGCCAGTATTAGAGACTTAATTTCATTAAATTTTCAACCTCAACATTTAGTTGCTAATCCTTACGCCCTTTTTTATAAAGCGGATACATATCAAAACCGAGAAAAACTAATTACTATTTTTCCTTATATATTAGGGGTTTTAGATGACGAATTGCTTGGACTCAAAGAAGAATTAAAAGATTTAAAAAGTAGAGAAAAAACCTTAGGTCGAGAATTAGAACAAAGAAAAAGCATTGCTAACAATTGGCTAAGTGAAGTTAAAAGTTACTATGCCATAGCGTTCGAATTTGGACTAATTGGCGAAGGCTTAAATGATAATAATACTTGGTTGCCCAAAGACTATATTATTTATCTTAGACAAGCATTAACAAAAATAGATAGAAATATTATTCCCTTGATTAAGGTCGGGGCATCAACTAAAATAAGCCAAAGGCTTGCTGAGTTAGATGAAAAAGAATTTCAAGTAGCTGCTCAGATACAAGAGAAGAAAGAAAAGTTATACCTTATTCAAAGTGTAAAAACGAGCAATATAGATTACGGAAATGACATCCTGGTACAAAATTCCCGATTGGAGGCTGTTAGCTGGTTGAAATTGAATATTAATAATAAACATCATTGTCCTTTTTGCGGAAGTAAAGACACCTCAGCAAAAGAGTATATTGATAACTTCTATATGCTTAGCAATGAATTAGGCAGCTTGTCAAGAAAAGTGGCTGATAGTCATAGAGTTTTTAATAAGGAAATTGCGACCATAAATTCTGATCTGAATAGATTGGAAGGAGAAATTAATGAAATTAGAACAGAGAAACAAATTCTGTCACAAGAAAATGAAGAATATCAGAAACATCATCAAGTTCTAAATTCAATATTCAGATTTGGCGGAAAACTTGAAGAATCGCTCAAAAACTACGATAAAATTTCAGAAAGTGGAGATTTGGAGAACGAATTGGAAAAGATAAAAAAACGAATTTTTGAAATTAATAAACTATTAAATCAAGATGTTTTAGAAAGGAAACAAAAAGGTATTTTAAATCAGATTAGTGAAAGTATAAAGTACTATGCTAAGATATTTGAAGCTGAATATTGTAATGATGATATTCAATTAAACATAGAAAATTTGACATTGAAATTTGTCTCTGGAAATCGTGAGGATTTTTTGTGGGAGATTGGGAGTGGTCACAACTTTATGTCTTATCATATTTCAACGATATTGGCTATTCATGAATATTTGCTGACATTAGCAGATAAAAACAAAGTGCCAAGTTTCATCATTTTCGATCAACCATCACAAGTCTATTTCCCTGAGTTGAAGAAGGATAAATTAAGTGAAGACCAAGCCGTTATTAAAGTTAAGCGAATATTTAAAGTTCTTTCAGAATTTAAAAATCGTACAGAATCAAAGATTCAGATTGTAATTATAGAACATGCCGGTGAACCAACTTGGAAAGAGTATTCAAAAGATATTAAACTTATTAAAGATTGGCATGGGCATTCTGAAGATTGTGCATTGATTCCTCAAATCTGGATTGAAACAGGAATATAAACCTATAGGATACATGGATAACATATTTCAATATAAATTATCAAAAAATCAGAAAGATGAAATAGCCCAAAATCTAATTGATATTTTACAGAAAGATTCGGCGATAACTAAGCATACCAGAGGGTTTATTATTAATTGGTGTCGTACCGATGCTTCTGAAAAAAGAAAAGCCTTTTTCGATGTGTGGGATATGGTTTTAAAGAACTATCTGCCTTCAACAAGACCAATTTTATTCCGGGCGTGTGAGAGGATAGGGAAAAATGCTAAAATAGCAAGTTTTACCGGACGATTGGAATGTGCAAAAAGATTCAATAGAGGTAAGGGTTCATTAATCGTATGTGATACGAAAGAAATACTCTTATTTGAAGAGAAATACTATAAACAGGGAGAATATAAACACACATTTTATCCTCTTGTGAATCTTTTAGAAAAAGCAAAAGCTTCTGGAGGTTGTGGATTTACCGAAAGATTCTTAGATGAGTTTATGGGCGAAGATGAATATATTATGCGAATTGATTTAGGTAATATGCACTGCTTTAAATGGATAAAAAATGACCTATAAAAGGTATTCTTAATAATTATTGATATTTATATGCGTTTCGCACTGATAAACGATAAACCTACGGAAGCTATGCCCGGTCTTGTGGATGCGGTGTGTCCAGGATGTGGAGCATCGGTTATTGCAAAATGCGGTACTCAAAAAATACATCATTGGGCTCATAAAAATATAAGAATGTGCGATAGCTGATGGGAAACCGAAACCGAATGGCATCGTGTATGGAAGAATAAATTCCCTTTTGAATGGCAGGAAATATTCTTGCTTGATGAACAAACTAGAGAGAAGCATATAGCGGATGTACGAACTGAACTCGGACTGGTAATTGAGTTTCAACATTCTTTCATAAATCCTGATGAACGTACTTCCCGCGAAAAGTTTTATAGAAATATGGTCTGGATTGTCGACGGAACGCGCTTAACACGAGATTATTCGCGATTTATCAAAGGGGGTAAATTTGGTTCAATAGAATTGAAACCGGGTATAAGGAAAGCCGAATTTGGATATGAGTTTTTTCCTAGCAACTGGCTGAAAAGTTCGGTTCCAGTAGTGTTCGACTTTCTTGGCCTCGACAATGCCACCAGTGCCGATCCTATTCGCAGAACCCTTTATTGCCTATTTCCGAGCCATGACGAATATAATGCTGTATATGCGGAAATACCACGAGAGGTGTTTATTAAAACCGCTCTTAACGGAGAATGGAGCGAGCGGGTTACTGCATTTATGGATGAAATGGAGCAGGAATATATCGAAGAGCAAAAACAAAGGCAACGAAATATGCAGCAACCTATATATTATAGGAGAAAGAGGTTTATTTATCCAGCTAAAGCATATCGTAAAAAATCGCGTAGATAATATTTAGAGCCTTATCCAAGCTGCGACTCTATACTTTTTACTCCTCCTTTGGCAACAAGTGACAAAGCTCCGGATCATCCTTTATTCTTTGTAGTTCCTCAACTACAATCTGTTTAGCTTCGGCTTTGATGCGATCATAGTTTTCCTTTATCATTTCCTTCATGCGGTCTACACCATTCTCATCTACAAAGTTGGTGATAATAGGTATCTTCTTGTATTCCTTTGTTTCGGCTGAAACCCGCTCGTTATCTACCACAATTTCGCAGTGAAAAATCTTTTGCTCTATCCGCTCGTCGAAGTTATCCGCTATCGCACCCACAAACATACCCTGTGTCAGATTGGATATTTTGGATGCTGGTATCAAGCTATCCATTTGGGTGGAAATGGAAGTCGATTTATCATTGCGATTGATGGTCATAGACTGGCGTTTCTGTAATACTTTACCAAAACGGTCAGATAAGGTCTTCGCTGTGTCTCCGACTACCTGCCCCGAAAATATATTACCTACTGTGTTCATCACGACGGCAGCTTCTTTGTCTCCATAGTCACGCTTTAGCTGCGAAAAGTCTTGAAAACCTAACAATACAGCAACCTTGTTGCTTCGGGCGGTGGCTATCAAGTTATCCAACCCTTTGAAATAAATTGTCGGTAACTCATCAATAATAACCGATGATTTGAGTTGTCCCTTCTTATTTATCAGCTTCACAATACGGCTGTTATACAATCCGAGTGCCGCTCCGTATATATTTTGTCGGTCAGGATTGTTGCCTACTGCCAATATTTTCGGGTCATCGGGATTGTTGATATCTAAGGTAAATTCATCGCCCGACATCACCCAATATAATTGCGGACTAATCATACGAGAAAGAGGTATTTTAGCACTCGCAATCTGCCCCTGAAGCTGGTCAGCAGCTCCAGATTTCCACGCATCCATAAAGGGAGAAAGGTAGTTTTCGAGGTCTGGGTACGAAGTCAGAATCGGAAAAATATCTTCATAACTTTTGTTCAAAAATTCTATGGCATGAGGAAAAGTACAGTATTTACCATCCTTGTAGATTCGCAAATACCATATAATGGCAGCAAAAAGGATAATCGGAGATTCTACAAAGAAGTCTCCTTGTTTTTGCACCCACGTCCGGTTCAAATTTAACATTATGGTGTATGCACTCTCATAAGCATCTGAAATATCATCCATAAATGACGGGTTAATTGGATTGCAACGGTGGCTACGACTTGGATCATCAAAGTTTATCACATAAAAGGTCGGTACTTTCTTATAACCTTCTCTATTGTTTAACAGATGGTTATAAGCAATAGTCGAAAGGTCTGGAAACTTGAAATCGTAAATATAGCCCGTATAGCCTTTCTCAATCTGCTGTTTGATGAACTGATTTACAACGGCGTATGACTTACCCGAACCAGGAGTACCCAACACAATAGCCGCACGAAACGGGTTTACTACGTTTATCCAACCTTTCCACTGCTTTTTTTTGTACCAAAACTTTGTGGGCAGGTTTATCGAATAATCATTTACCATCAACTTGGTTTCCTGCATAAACGATTCGTTTTCGTTATTGAACGGATCGTCCATCAGATTGTTTTTGAGTAAGCGACTCATCCATGTACCCGCCATCAAAAGCAATATATATCCTACTGCAATGGTAAAAATATAAAAGCCTGCATTGGCTATTTTGGGAAGAGGCAGATAAAGAAGCCACCAGTTCAGAAAGAAAAATACAAAACCAAAAATAAGACATACATAGATATGATTCCATGTAATCTTTTCCTCCTTCACTCCCTTTGTCCCCAAACAGGACAGGGCAAGGAATACCACGGCAAAGATTTTCGTCCACAATATAGAATTGAACAAACCTGCGGTACGGTTAAAATTCATTAGAATTTTATCTACTACCCCGATATTAATTCCCCACTCGTGTATTGCCTGATAACAGAACCAATAAATATTCATCAGAACGAACAAAATACTGATCGCCCTCATAAACTCCATGACTTTGGCAAGCCCTCTCAAATCATCTTTTTGTGACATAATGTTGTTAGATTGTTTATAATTCATTAAAAATGCGAATGTAAGTAGATGGTTACGATATTATGTATAATTTTGAGGAGCTGGTAGCTTGTGGCTGAGGATGTCTGGTATTATAAATAAATTTGCTTATACAAATGCTAATCCATAAATTGGGATATAAATTATGAATACTGATTTTGTAAACTTAACGACTGAAAATCTAGCCGCTGTATTATACGCAGTAAAAAGCTTCACCCGGGTATTGAAGCAAAACGACAATGGCTTTCTGCACGTCTAAGTGAAGGTCATGTTTTTAGAAAACTAAACGAAAAGTCTACAGTTTTTATAGAGTATGCACCTCTAGAAACAGCTTGGGTTCCCATAATTGGCAATAATTATTACTATATATATTGCTTATGGGTCTTGGGTGAGTATAAAGGCAAAGGATATGGTAAATCGTTAATAGAGTATTGTATCACTGATGCCAAAGAAAAAGGGAAATCTGGTATTTGTATGCTTGGGGCAACAAAGCAAAAAGCTTGGCTTTCTGACCAATCATTTGCAAAGAGTGTCGGCTTTGAAGTTGTTGATACTACTGATTATGAATATCAATTACTTGCACTTTCTTTTGATGGTACAAAACCACAGTTCTTTAGAAATGCTAAGAACTCAAAAATAGAAAGCAATGAACTAACAATCTATTACAGTATACAATGCCCCTTTATCCATCAAAATATTGAGATAATAAAACAGTATTGTGAAACACACGATATTCCAATTGTTATAATTCCGCTAGATACACTACAAAAAGCAAAAGAATTACCTAGTGTCTTTAATAATTATGCTGTATTCTATAAAGGTAATTTTAAAACCGTAAATTTGATAGATATTGCTTATATAAAGAGAATACTCAAACAATGAATCATAAATAATCACATCTGCCTCCCATACCTACGTTTCTTTTTTCTCTTACGTTTTAATGTCGGCTGCTTGTTGTCTGTCCCTTCAACTTCGGGAGTAAAGACAGAGAATAAACTCCCCACCGGATCGTTCGTCTCGGAATGTGTTGATGGTGGTTGCTGATTGGTAGTTGGTTGTTTATTCTCAAAATGTTTCAGTGTTGGTGCTTGCAGATACTCACGAGGTGAATTATCTACAAAACGTTCGTTAAGAACATTTGCCGAAAACTCTTTACCCAAACGAGAACCGTTAAGAACCGCCCTCTGATTATGGTCAATAAATGTAGCCCCATAGATGCGTCCTTCATCGTTGCGTCGTAGCACAAGGTCGATACCTTTCTCTCGCAAAGCCGCTCGGAACTCGCTCTCTGTGCGGGTATTTGCGAAGGACGCGGAAACAATAGCACGGGTTTGTTTGGCTATGCCGTTTACCTTGATTGTTTCTTTTGACTTATCAAATCGTTTTTCCAACCTATCCAAACCGTGTTCTTTGCCAAACAGGGAGGATTTGAGAGGTGTACCGACACGATTGCCATCACCGTCCAATGCCAAATAGACCAACCCCCGATACGCTTTACCCTTATTTTCTCCTTTGATTTCCTCTACTCCTATATTGTATAAGGAGAGTAAAGCACGATATTCTCCCAACGTCTGAAAGCTGTACATTGTGGACAGCGGCTTAATCACATTGGCTATCTGCTTTTTGATATTTCCCTGCGAAACATCTACCGGAGCAAGTTGCCATGCCTCGCCCTGACTTTTCTCTTTCGGGTGCAGACCGTACTTTTGTTCTAAAGAATCGGTTATTTTTCTGCTGCGTTCGTAATTTTTGCTGTCGCTGATTATTGAGCCATCCGTGCGTACACGGGTCGATACAATGTGTATATGCTCCCTGCCAATGTCTTCATGTTTGAAAATCATATAGGGTTGTCCGCCATATCCGAACTGCTCCATGTACTCACGACCAATGTCGGCAAGTTGCTGATCGGTCAGTTTATCGTCCGGATGTGGGTTGAGTGAGATATGGATAACAGGCTTCGATGTGCGAATATGCGAGGGCATAAATCGCTCGAAATCTTCCATACAAGAGGCAACATTGAACACACCATCGTTAGGTTCAATGACCAGATTGCTAGCCAAAACTTTTCCGAAACCCTCATTTACTTTCTCTTGATTGTAGGAAAGTGCACCATACAAACTGCTCCCGTGACTAAATTTCGCAACCATTTTTAGAGATGTTTAGCCTTAAATTGTTCGCACAACTGCATCACTTCCCGTCCGATTCCTGCCAGTTCAATGGTTGCATTTTCCAATTTATAGAGCAGTGCCAATGCTTTCTTCTCTCCAAAATTGGAATGTAATTCCTTTACAACTTGATTGTAATTGACTCCGATACTTCGTATTTGTCCGTGTAGAGCAGTGAGCTTTGCAATAAACTCGACTGCTGAAGCATCGGTTTTCACTACACGAAACTCATCACCAAAGATGCGGGCGGCGATAAATCCGGATAAGGATTGTACGCCCGACTGTTCATACAAGGCTAAAAAATCGACGTGCTGCTGATCGGTCAGATTCACAGTCAGTCGATGCTTTGCCGGATCGTTCTTCGGGGGTCTGCCCCCTTTTCCCCAATTGTGGGGATTTCTTTTTTCTTCGTTCATAACATGATTTTTTAGTGGTTTATGAACGCTACGGACGGTTCATATCCGTCTTCATTTTTCCCGACTTCGGAGAGGAAAATACCCCTCTGGAAGAGCAAGGGTTGTGTGCTGCAAAATTCATTTTGCGATGCACTCAACATACCTTGCTATTTGCCCAAATGCAAATACTTTTTGCCCGTAAAGGGCATCATCCTATCCCGAAAAATTCGGGATAGAAGCCTGATTTCTGTCAGGCATTTTTTGAATGTCGGAACAAACTTAAAACCGATATGAATCCTCTTTCACGTTTCATGTAGCAAAGTTATACCCTAAAATAATCAATTGAAAATCAACAGGTATAGACAACCTTAGACACAAGCTGCCACCTCTCAAAAACATAGTGTAAGTATGAGAAATATGGGTTTTATTTGCCGGACAATTGATTGTATGGCGAGATATAAAGACCTACAATCAGTCGTACCAAAGGAGGAATCTATGTGCGATTATACAGAGGTAAAAACGTACAATAATAGGTTGGTCGAATAGTCCATTTTCAGATACATAGGTTGTGTGTATGGTTTGGAGAATCAAACCAACCAATTTACGAATTAACCAACCTAAGAACGTAAGTCTGTTGCAATGTACCGCTATAGAAATAGCACAACATAGGGCTGGTTGTATGTACCGCGATACAGTGGTTGGTTGCTAAAAACAAATGTACCACCGTACAATGATTGAGACCTAAAAATATATGTATCCCCTTGGGTACGGCTATACGATAAAACGATTGTACCATTAAAAAAATTAATTGAAATGAAAAAGAAACCTATTTATGTGGCATTCTCAACCCAAAAGGGTGGAGCCGGAAAAACAACTCTTACTGTATTGATAGCTTCCTATCTACATTATGTAAAAGGGAAAAATGTAGCAATAATTGACTGTGATTACCCGCAGCATTCTATCGCAGATATGCGGGAGCGGGATTTTAAGATGTGCGAAAATGACGAATATTACAAGGGGATGCTGTACGAACAGTTTACCCGTTTAGAAAACAAAAAAGCCTATCCCATCATCGAGAGCAATACCAAAGAAGCTATTGCTGATGCTGAACACCTGATTCCGCAAGGTGATTTTGATTTTATATTTTTTGATCTGCCGGGAACGCTCAACAATGTAGATTTAATCCATACGCTTGCACGAATGGACTATATTATTGCTCCCATTGCTGCTGACCGTGTGGTGATGGAGAGTACACTTGATTACATGGTCACTGTACGTGATGATATTATGGGCAGTGGAAAATCCGATATTAAAGAAATTTATATGCTTTGGAATCTGGTGGATGGACGGGAAAAATCCGAACTCTACGAAGTCTATGAGGCGGTGATTAATGAATTGGAGTTTACAACTCTAAATACATTTATCCCCAATAGCCTGCGATTTAGGCGTGAACAATCCGTCAGCCATAAAGCTCTATTTCGATCTACACTATTTCCTGTCGATAAGTCTCTTGTAAAAGGTAGTAATATAGACACTCTTTCTGATGAATTGCTCGAAATTCTAAAGTAATGCACTATGGAAGAAAAGAAAACCGATACGAAGTTGAATGCTCAGGACATCATCGCACGTACAGGCAGAAGAGAACGCAAGTTACAGGCTTATTCTCCCGAACCTACTTCGATAGAAGGGGCAACTAATCAAGAAGGGCAAGTTGAAGAACAACTACCTGTAACCGAAACCATAAAAGAACTGTCACGCGAGGAACCACGTAAGCGAAAATCAAAAGCACAGGTAGAGGCGGATTATCAAAGCCTCTTTATACATGAGTCGGCAATAGCTGCACGAAGCGGAAAAACGGTTTATATCTGTAAAGAGCATCACGAGAGAATCATTAAGATACTCCACGTCATCGCCAAGAATGATGTTTCCTTATTCAGTTACATCTACAATGTTTTGGAACATCATTTTACTACTTATCAGGAAGATATAACCGAACTGTATGATAATAATATCGAAAAAGTATTTTAATCCAAAAATAAAAAACATGAAAAAGAGAAAGAAAATTAATAAAAGAACAGCTCCTTGTGAGACATCAAATGTAGTTCTTCCAACAACGGTTCAACAATATGAAACTTGTTTCTTCAGAAAAGCCAAAAGTACAACCCGAAATGGGAAAATCGTTTATATCCGAAAAGAGTTCCACGAACGTATTATGAAGATTGTACAAGTTATTGGCGAAAACGATTACACCTTGTTCGATTATCTTGATAACATATTGGAACTTCATTTTGATACTTATAAAGACGAGATTACCGAACTGTATCGCAAAAAGAACACGGATATATTTTAGCCATGAAACAGTACATTATTTCAGCCATCGTGCTGTACGCATTGTTTGTCGTTCTTTACCTACTTCGGGATCGGATGCAAAAACGCAAAAAGAATGCTGCTAAAAAAACGGTGTTTAATCCGTTTCGTGCAGCACCTAAAGAGGATATTATCGGCAAAAGCAAATTTGACATTAGACAATCCCGGACAGAAACTACCACCCTGATTAATAATAAAAAAGAGAACGAAAATGCTTCTATATTTGTCGAGAAAGAAGAAAAAAAGACCTCGGTGGCAATCCCTTTGGATAAACTCGATGAAGTCTTTTCAACAGATAATAAGACGGAAGAAAATTCGGATGAAATCAATTTAGAGATTGAGAACACTCCCCCCGAATTTGAGCCTGACAATGATTCTGAAGAAATAGACGAAACAGAAAGTGAAGAGGAAGATACTGAAGAGAGAGCCGGGGTTTCAATGGCGTTGGGACTTGACTTCAATAATTTGGCGAGTATGATGCGAACGGTAGAGACACCCGACAATGCAACATTCGAAGAAAAAGAAGAAGCCGGACGGATATTGGTTGAGATACGCAAGACCGATATGTTTGAACAGGTTGTATCGGGTGAGCCTAAAAAGAAAGTGGTTGTATCCTCACTTATGGATGACTATTTTACTGCCTTCCATCGCAAACAACAAGAAGCGGGAGTTTTGGAAGAACCGACAGTCAGAGCACCTAAAGAATTTGATGTACGCAGATTTGTGTAAATAATATGTGAGAACAAAAAACTAAAAAAAAGATGAAAGAGCGAGATTATGGTTAGCTGGCGTCAGCCAAACAAAAGGGTCTGCGACCCCCACTGAAAAATCAAAGTTAAACAACATTATTCATTTGGTACAGGGGACTATTCCACCCCCTGTACTATTAATCAAAAAATCGTATGACAAAGAAAAAATTTCTTCTGTCAGCAGCCTTTATCATGGTTGCTGTATCATCAGTATTCGCACAAGGCAACGGTATCGGAGGTATTACCGAAGCTACCAATATGGTGACCTCGTATTTCGACCCGGGAACAAAACTCATCTACGCCATCGGTGCAGTTGTAGGACTCATCGGAGGTATCAAAGTCTACAACAAATTTAGCTCAGGTGATCCAGACACCTCTAAAACAGCCGCTTCGTGGTTCGGTGCGTGTATCTTCCTGATTGTGGCTGCTACCATTCTACGCTCTTTCTTCCTGTAAGGGTCTCAGACCCCTTTATTATTCATTAAATACGAATAAGAAAAATGGAGTATAATATTAACAAGGGAATTGGCAAGAGCGTGGAATTTAAGGGTTTGAAAGCACAATACCTTTTCATCTTCGCAGGTGGTCTACTGGCTGTATTCATCGTATTTGTAGTGATGTATATGGCCGGAGTAGATCAGTGGGTTTGCATCGGTTTCGGTGTTATCGCTGCTTCTGCACTGGTATGGCTGACTTTCAACCTGAATGCGAAATATGGAGAACACGGGCTTATGAAGTTGCTCGCCAAACGGCAACATCCACGTTTTCTGATTAATCGTAAAAATTCCCGTCGCTTGTTCCAATGTCCTAAAAAGAAGGAGGTACGGAATGCGTAATACACTAAAAGTAGCTACTATCGAAAGTAAGTTTCCCTTGCTTTCTGTTGAACACGATTGCATCATCAGCAAAGATGCGGATATAACGGTAGCCTACCGTGTCGATCTGCCGGAACTGTTCACTGTTACCAATACTGAATACGAAGCTATACACTCGGCTTGGACGAAAGCCATCAAGGTGTTACCCGAATATTCGGTTATTCACAAACAGGATTGGTTTGTCAAAGAGAACTATAAACCTGCTACCGATAAGGAAGATATGAGTTTCTTATCCCGTTCATTTGAACGACACTTCAACGAACGTCCTTTTCTGAATCATACTTGCTTTTTGTTTTTGACCAAAACGACAAAGGACCGGATGCGGATGCAAAGCAATTTCTCATCACTCTGTCGGGGGTATATTATCCCCAAAGAGGTCAATAAAGAAACAGCCTTGCGATTTATGGAAGCGGTCGGGCAATTTGAACGTATCGTAAACGATTCGGGATTTATCACGCTGACTCGTCTTACTTCAGACGAAATCACAGGAACGAAGAACGAACCAGGATTGGTAGAGAAATATTTTGCCTTGTCGTTGGACGATACAACTTGTCTGGAGGATATGGACCTTGGAGCGGACGGCTTACGCATTGGAGATAAAACAGTATGCCTGCATACTATTTCCGATGTGGAAGACTTGCCGGGAACAGTTGGAACAGATATGCGATACGAAAAGCTATCGACCGACCGAAGCGATTGCCGTCTCTCCTTTGCTGCACCAGTAGGCTTGTTGCTATCCTGTGACCATGTATATAATCAATACATTTTCTTGGACGATTCGGCAGAAAACCTTCGCAAGTTTGAAAAATCAGCCCGAAATATGCAATCGCTATCAAAGTACAGTCGTGGAAACCAAATAAATAAAGAGTGGATAGACAAGTACCTAAACGAAGCACATAGCTTTGGATTGACCTCAGTGAGAGCACATTTCAATGTGATGGCATGGAGCGATGATGAGGAAGAACTCAAAAATATCCGTAATGATGTCGGCTCACAATTGGCTCTCATGGAGTGCAAGCCTCGCCACAACACGGTGGATGTAGCAACACTCTATTGGGCGGCGATGCCGGGCAATGCAGGTGACTTTCCGAGTGAAGAAAGTTTCTACACATTTATAGAACCTGCCTTGTGCTTCTTCACAGAGGAAACGAACTACAAGAGTTCCCCTTCACCTTTTGGTATCAAGATGTGTGACCGGGTTTCGGGAAAACCCATCCATGTGGATATTTCCGACTTACCCATGAAGCAGGGGATTATCACGAACCGCAACAAGTTTATCTTGGGACCTTCGGGTAGTGGTAAGTCCTTTTTTACCAATCATATGTGTCGCCAATATTGGGAACAAGGTACTCATATCGTGCTTGTGGATACTGGAAACTCCTATCAGGGTCTTTGTAATTTCATCAACCGTCGTACCAATGGAGAAGATGGAGTGTATTTCACCTATACCGAAAAAAATCCTATCTCATTCAACCCATTTTATACGGATGATGGGGTCTTTGATATCGAGAAAAGAGAAAGTATCAAAACCCTGATAATGACTTTATGGAAGCGGGATAACGAACCTCCCACACGTTCGGAAGAGGTAGCCCTGTCCAATGCGGTGAGCTTGTATATAGAACGTATTCAGATCGACGAATCAATGATTCCCTCGTTCAATACTTTCTACGAGTTTGTCAAATTGGACTATGCTGCTATCATCGATGCGAAGCGGGTACGGGAGAAAGATTTTGACCTTGCCAACTTGCTCAATGTGCTTGAACCTTATTACAAGGGTGGCGAATACGATTTTCTGCTGAACTCCGAAAAGCAGCTTGATTTACTATCTAAACGATTCATTGTCTTTGAAATAGATGCGATTAAGGATCACAAAATTTTGTTCCCGATTGTAACGATCATCATTATGGAAGTTTTCATAAATAAGATGCGTCGTTTACAAGGAATAAGAAAGATGATATTAATTGAAGAAGCGTGGAAAGCGATTGCTAAAGAGGGTATGGCAGAGTATATTAAGTATCTTTTTAAGACCGTTCGGAAATTCTTCGGCGAGGCAATCGTTGTCACTCAGGAGGTGGACGATATCATCGCATCACCTATTGTTAAAGAGTCCATCATCAACAACTCCGACTGTAAGATTCTCTTAGACCAACGTAAATACATGAACAAATTTGATAGCATTCAGGCTCTCTTGGGGCTGACCGAAAAGGAAAAGAGTCAGGTGCTATCCATCAATATGTCCAATAATCCGAACCGCAAATATAAAGAGGTTTGGTTCGGGTTGGGCGGCGTTCAGTCGGCTGTATATGCAACTGAAGTTTCAAAAGCGGAGTATCTAGCTTATACAACCGAGGAATCTGAGAAAATGGAAGTGATGGCCCTTGCCGAAAAACTCGAAGGCAATATTGAACTAGCTATAAAACAGTTGGCCGAAGGCAATAGTCATTAATAAAAAAGGGAGTAGCAGAAACTCTGTCGTAAGCGAGTACTTCTGTCATACCTCCATAGATAATTAATACGAAATTTTGTAAACGAAAATATGAAAAATAGTATAACCAAATACATACTGCTTTTTCTTGTTATTCTCTGTTCCGCTGAGGGACGTGCCCAGTTCTATTCGCTGGGCACAAATATTCCGGTTCTGGGAACAGCAACGATAAACGCTGAGGTAAGTATGACATTAGACCGTAAATGGTCACTGCACCTGCCTGTGTATTACAATCCGTTTATATTCAAAGATAACAAGAAGCTACAAAACTTCACGGTGATGCCCGGAGTACGCTATTGGCTATTGGAATCCTATGTAAACGGTTTTATCGGAGTCAATGCCATCGCTTCCAAATACCACATCACATGGAATGACAGCCGCTATGAAGGAAAAGCATTCGGAATGGGAATCAGTGCAGGCTATGCGTGGATATTATCGCCACGTTGGAATCTGGAAATCGAAGGGGGTATCGGGCTTGTCCGGGCAGACTACACCGAGTATGAGTGTGAAGAGTGCGGACGGCAAAAAGGAGAATACACCCGTTGGGTAGCAGTTCCAAACAAGCTCGCCCTTTCATTAATCTATTTATTCTAACTGATTATGAATATACGAATAATAACATGCCCTTTCTTCTATCTGTTCCTGGCACTAATCCTGCTGATTACATCCCTGTTGTCATCTTGCAGTACACAGCGTATGGACAAAGAGGCTCGTGCCAATATCCACCTGCCTGTTCAGCCTGTGGAAGATACAAAGGTAAAGGTACGGGATAAGAAGCTGCCTTCAGTTATCGATATGAAGGATCGGCATGGCAATGTCACGACTTATGTACAGACAGAGAAGGACTCAATGGGTAACCGGCAGTTAGCAGTACAGCTAAAAGAAGTGACCGTAACAGCTAAAATGAAAAACGTACCGGAACGTTTCGGGAAAGTAGATGTCGATTTTATTGTCTCCGTTCCTGAAGAACTGATTAACAGCAAATGGCAACTGAACCTGACTCCGCATTTGATCAAAGCGGATAATATCTCGGATTTTGAAGACCTGGTTATTTCCGGCGATGATTTTAGAAAGTTGCAACAAAAACAATATGCCGAGTTTGATAAATACCTTTCGAAGATCATTCCCGATAGCCTTTTCGATGAATACTTTGTCAAGACCGGAGCATTTCACCGCTATATAGACCGCTATAACCGGTCTGAGTTTATGCGTGTACGCAAAGACTCGCTGGATCATGCAGGCTATTCAAAGTATAAGTCTCGTCTGAACAAGCGTTACGAGTTCTTCAACCAGAAAATGTACCGTAACAGGAATTGGCTTAAAAAGCAAATGGGCTTTTGGGGAATAAAAGAGCGTTACGAATACTTCGGTCAGGATACGATATATATAGCTTCTGTTTACAACAAACGCTACAACCAGATCGTAAATCTGCTGCCGATGTTTCATCTCTTGCGTGAGTTCTCGCCTGAATACACTTTGTGGAAATACCGTAAGGATATATATGCCATTGGTTTTATTAACGATTATAAACCTGTTACGGCTGCCGATTCAGTTTTTCTTAAAAAGAGATTCCTGAAAGACCGTCAGATTGCCAAAAACCAGAGCCTGATCGACAACAGACATATCGCCTTCGCTGAAATGGTGAAGTTCCCGAAGAATGAAAAGGCACGGCTCGACACGGTAATCTATAACAAAGGTAAGTTCGAATACTATTACAAGCAGCAGGTCATGGCAGACGAAGACAGCCGTCGTATGAAAATCTATCTGGACGGGTTTGCCCAGTCCATTGGCGGTGACAGCCATCTGTTACCACATTCCGATACACTGGATTATATCGTATCATCGATGATACAGTTTCTGGATACCACTCCCCGCTATATGCGCAAAGTTATCGAACGTAAAGCCATATCGACACTTCGGGCCAATATCACCTTTAAGACAGGTAAGTACAATATGGATATTGATTTGGGTGATAACCGTTCTGAACTGGATAAAGTGCAGGATATGCTGGACAAACTGACGGGAACAGGAGAGTTTGTGATGGATAGTATTTCGCTGATTGCCGGCTGTTCGCCGGAAGGTTCCTCTCGTTCCAATATGCTTTTATCGAAAAGACGTGCTGAATCCATTGGCAATTATCTGAGCGGGGAACTATCGGGAATTGAAGGAATAGCCGGGATGCTGAAACCTTATCCCAAAGGGGAAGACTGGCAAGGATTATCAAAGCTCGTTACGGATTCTCTGGAGAGTGGAAAAAAACAGGCTATCCTTGAGGAGATTGCATCTGACACCGATCCTGATAAAAAAGAGTTAGATATCCGAGGGAAATATCCTGCCGATTACAAGTATATCCGCGAAAAACTCTATCCTCATTTGCGGGCTGTGGATTTTACCTTCCATGTCCATCGTAAGGGGATGATAAAAGATACCATCCATACCACAGAACCCGATACGGTATATGCCCGAAGTATAGAATTGATGACTAAACGTAAATATGCCGAAGCTCTTTCGATATTACATGACTATAACGATTACAATACGGCAATTTGCTTAATGAGCCTCGGCTACGATCAGGCGGCATACAATATACTATTGAATGAACCTGAAACAGCAAACAGTGAATACCTGCTGGCGATCCTTGCCTCACGACTGGGTAAGACACAGGAGGCTGTCACCCATTACCTGCACTCGGTGGAACTTGATCCCATGAAACGCTGGCGGGGTACGCTTGATCCCGAAATCAACAAACTAATCAAAGCGTATAATCTGAATCAGGAAGAGGAAGAAGATAATAACAATTAATGAAAACGAGTATGAAAAATAGAAATTATCTAAAATGGATATTGTCTCTTATCTGCTGTATGCTGATGGCATCCTGCAACCTGATCGATTTTTCGGAGGACTGTACCTATTACGGAGATGTAGAGTTGAAACCGGACTGGTCGGTATTGGCTAAGGATGAAACAAAACCTTTGCTGACAGACATCTATCTGTTATCACCGCAGCGTAATTATACGTATAGTATTACTTCTGATACATTGGTGACAGGTATTCAGGCTGTAAGCTATAAGGTGCTGGCATGTAATGCATACGGATTAGACAATATCAGTTTCTCCGGTATGGATTGCCCGAACACAGCACAGGCAGAGTTAAGTACATCTGAAAAAGGTGACAGGCTATATACGGTTGACGCTCCGGCTTTATATGCCGCTAATACCGATCTGACGGTGATTCCTTTTGAAAAAGTTGTTAGTGAGCCTGTATTAAAACCCGCTATACGCCAAATCTATATTGATTTTGTAGTGGTAGATAATTCGGGTGTGGGTGTCAGTTCGATCAACGGAGAACTTTCCGGTATCGCTTACAAATATGGTTTTAAGCAGCTCGATGAACTCGGATCTTCGGCATGGCTGGCGTTTGCTTCAGTCCGTAGTGAAGAAAAAAGCAATGTATTCTCCTCCGGTTTGAAAGTCTTCGGGGTGAATCCCGATAAGCAGACTACAGGCAGGATAGACAACCTGCTGGATATTGCTTTACAAACTTCTGATGGTAACATATACAAGGAATCCATTGACCTGACAACTGTCTTCAGCGGTTTTACGACACGCATCATCCAGATCACGATTCAGATACGCTTGGGTTTGATGGGAATGAGTGTAGAGGTGACCGGATGGGATGTTTCGGATGGTGGCATTATTGAACTCTAAGGTCACAGACCTTTTTATTAACTATTTCATAAAAATCAATACGATTATGAGAAAGATTTTAATGGTAACGGTATTATTCTTTTCGGCTCTTGCTCTGTTCTTTTCCTGCTCGGATGATAATCCAGCGGAGACGGCTACTACCGGGCATGATACACAACTACAATTCAAATCTGTAGCCGTGTATAACGAAAATCCGGGATCAGGAAGCGGAACAATCAGTGAATTTGCGGATGGTGATACAATCGGGTTGTACCTGCATGATTACCATCGAGGATATCCGTTTCCTTATATTGTCCGCTATCATTATTGGTGGCAATCTTCCGAACCCGTTTTTCTTAGTAGTGATCCTATGCGCGTATCGGCCTATTATCCTTACAGGCAGAAGGAACATGCTTTCATGAATGATATACTGGTAAATGTAGAGCATGTCAGTCAGACCGATTATATGTACGGACTGGTAAACGAAGGTTATGTCAGTCGGGAATACCCTTATGTGGATATACTAATGCGGCATGTGCTGGCATTGGTACAGTTTAAGTTTGTCAAAAACGATTATCCGCATGACTGTTCCGTACAACAGGTTTCGATCAATAATGCAGACGGGGTAACACTGCTCAGGAGTAAGGGAGTATTAAATCTGGAAAACGGAGCTGTAGAAACGCTGGACGGCTATTATGATAAAGCTGCTATCCTGCCGGAAGATATGAATTTCAATGAGCCATATACGAGTGAAGAAAAGTATGCCCGTATTCTGGTTATGCCCATAGAGCCTGTAAGGAATGACGGAGACCTGTTCTTTGAGTTCGAAATTGACGGACGAACCTATACTTATCCTGTCAAAGCAGGTACTTTCTGGGAATCGGGCATGAAATATACTTATGAGGTGGACATGGTTCCGATTACAAGATCTCTGAAATCTTCCGAAAGTAGAGAAAATATCCGGGTAGTATTAACCCAAACAAGCAAATCCTAATGGAAAAGAAATATCTTTTTACAATCACAATGATACTATCCCTGTTCTGTGCTTGCAATGATTCGGAAGGATGGATAAATGAAGGATCTGAAAAATTCTTATCCGTTGCACAGGTCGGCTTTGCTCTCAGATCATCGGATGGTGCATCCAAATCCTTCTTTGAAGAAGGGGATCAGGTCGGTTTGTATATATATGATTCGCAAGGAAGTGGGTACAGGGGAATGACTTATAAAAATAATTTATGGGCATTGCATACTCCTGTATCTGTTTCTGAAAGCTATACGGATATATATGCTGCTTATCCTTATAATTCTCAAAACAATGTGGCTACCTCTTACGAGATAGAACATACCAGCCAGACGGATTACCTGTACAGTGACAGACATAGTGTCAACAGCACCAATCCTATACTGTCCCTTACCATGATGCACGCACTGGCACTCATTGAATTTGAGTTCCAGTGGACGGACGTTTCGCAAGCCGCAAATCTGGAGCTTATCGCCATTCAGGGGCAGGGTCTTTACAGCAAAGCCAAACTGGATCTTATTACCGGAAAGATGGAACATCTGAAAGGATGGAACGATCCGGCGGTAATTTATGGATGGCAGCTGGGTTCAGACCACCTGAATGACGGGTCAAAAGTATCATTGATGGTTATACCCTGTGATGAAATTGAAAATGACGGGGATATTCTAATCGACTTTTACACCGATAACTTAAAAGCCCACTGGCCTGTACCTGCCGGAACCAAATGGGAAAGCGGCAAGAAGTATACCTATAAGGTATTGATTCAGGAACGCCTGCTTGAAATTATGGATGTGCGGATAGAGGATTGGACTGATGCAGGCAAAGACAGGATAAGCCTGCCCTGGTATGAATAAACAATACAAATAATTAACCTCCAAGCTGCCGAATGGATATAAGGCGCCAAAAACCGGGAAGCAGCTTATTTATAAACAACTAATTTTTAATAAAATGAAACGATTATTTATAGCAATAGCGGTAGTCTCCGCCACCGTATTTGGTTTCTCCAGTTGTAACAATGATGATGAAGTTATTACTCCCTCGCAGGGGCAAACCGGGGATCTACGCATCCAAACGGAAATAACTTCTGCTGAGACTGGTTTGCGTTCCACAAAAGCTGCATTAAACAGTTTTCCTGAAGGATCTATACTCAGCCTCTTTGTAACAAACGGAACATTGGGCAGTAACTATCCCCAAGGGCCGTACAATAATGTCAAGGCGGAATACAAATCCGGCAAATGGGAACTGACTCCTGCCGTTAAGCTGGGCGATACTCCTGCGACCGTATTTGCATTTTATCCTTACGGTGCTGCATATACAAACGGTACTTCCAATATGAATATATACCACAACAATCAGGTGGACAATATGTATGGGACGAATGCCGAAGGACAGGGTGATATCAACAGAGCTAATCCAAATCTGCGCTTACGTATGAAACATGCCAAAGCCCTTTTACAATTCGGTATCCGTAAAATGAATTATCCGGGAGAAGGAAAATTAACCCGAATTGAAGTATCTAATGCGACAGGAAAAGGTGATCTCAAAAGTGGAGCGTCACTGAATCTTGCGACAGGGGAATTAACTTACTATGATTCACAGTTCAGCCCGGCTTTTATTGAAGATGTCAATGGGTTATATACCATTACAGATAAAGAACCGACTGAAGATAAAGATTTTCAGGAAGTCATGGTATTGCCTGTGGTGAAGACCAATTCTGTTGGGAGCGTTATGATCAGGTTCTTTATTGACGGGGATATCTATACCTACAATGTGCCTTATGATACAAAATGGAAACAGGGAACCAAGTATTTCTACAATGTAACCTTTAACGGTACGGAGCTGGTTGTTGATGATGTAATTATCACCGACTGGACAGAAGGGACTAAAGGGGAGATCAACCTATACTAATAAGTATTTAAACAATTCAGTCGGGATACGAACTTGTCCCGGCTGATTTAATTCTGCTGACAAAAATGCCACTAGCTGAAAATGATCGAGAAGTAGAAGCCTTTACTATTTATTCAAGCGGAGCATTTAGTCGTATAAAAGAGGAAAATATTAAGTGAAAAACGAAAAGCCATGTTCAGCAAATTTAATATAACCGATTCTTGTTCCACATCTACAGACTTTTCCATGCGGGAGATTACGGGGCGTTGGGTAAGTACAGAGGGTGCACCTGCGATAAGCATATACCGCAACATCTCCCGAAAGAAGGGAGGCATCCGGCTCTGTCTTACATACAACAACCCGCTGGTGGTCTGCGATTGTACGGTCTACAATGTTTTTGGTCTGCATTATATTGAGCTGTACGAGCGTATCGAAATTACTTATGACCGAGAGCAAGAGATCCTTCACCTTTCCGCTTTCGGAGAATATGTCCGTCAGAAGGATTAGTCCCCTCAAGGGCTACTTCAGACGGTAAACGGGTAATAATAATTAAAAAAAGAACGAATATGAAGAAAATACTTTTCTGCCTTATAGCATTCATGACGCTTTGTACCTATCAGGCAAAAGCACAGTGGACGGTGATTGATCCCTCCAACCTGGCACAAAACATACTGACTGTTTCCAAAACAGCTACAACTGCCAGTAATGTGATTAACTCTTTTAAGGAGATGCAAAAAATCTACGATCAGGGAAAACAGTATTACGACAAATTAGAATCAGTACATAGTTTGATAAAAGATGCCCGCAAAGTGAAAGAAACGGTAGAGCTGGTCAGCGAAATATCGCAGATCTATTCTACCAACTTCAACAAGATGCTATCCGATAGGAATTTTAGCGTTAATGAGTTGGAAGCGATATCGAACGGATATGCCAAGCTATTGAATGAAAGCGGTAACTTGCTTTCGGATATAAAGAATGTCGTTTCCCTCTCCAACGGGCTCTCGATGACCGATGCCGAGCGTATGTCCATCATAGATGACATACACGCCAAGATGCTAGAGCATCGCAACCTTGTCCGCTACTTTTCCAAGAAAAGCATTTCCGTATCCTTCATTCGCAGTCAGGAAAAAGGCGATATGGAGCGAGTTAAAAGTTTGTATGGCAATCCATCCGATAGATATTGGTAATCATGACACTGCTAGCAATAGATTTTGATAACCTGCATCAGCTTCTGAGGAATCTGCATCAGGATATGATGCCTCTTTGTGGCGATATGGTTGGTGTTGCTAAAGGAATAGCCGGACTCGGTGCACTCTTTTATGTAGCTTCCCGTGTATGGCAAGCCTTGGCACGGGCAGAACCGATAGATGTATATCCTCTACTCAGACCTTTTGTCATCGGGCTCTGTATTATGTTCTTTCCGACTTTTGTACTCGGTACGATCAACACTGTTATGTCTCCTGTGGTAAAAGGAACACATACCATATTAGAGACGCAAATGACAGATGTACATGGCCTGCAAGCAGAGAAAGAGCGACTGGAGTACGATGCACGGCTGCGTGAAGGGAAAGCATGGCTGGTCGATGACGAGGTGTACGACCAAAAGATGAAAGATCTTGGAATTACCGATGCTGCCGAAATGATCTCCATGTGGGGAGAACGAACCTGGTACGATATGAAAGTGTGGTTCCGTCAACTGATCCGGGATTTCTTCGAACTGCTGTTCAATGCTGCAGCCCTTACCATTGATACCCTGCGAACGTTCTTCCTGGTGGTGTTGTCAATCTTAGGACCGTTGGCATTTGCCCTCTCTGTTTATGACGGTTTTCAATCCACTCTTACCAATTGGATTTCCCGCTACATCTCAGTCTATCTCTGGCTACCCATTGCCGACTTGTTCTCGGCAGTACTTTCCAAGATTCAGGCACTTATGCTGCAAATGGATATAGACCTGCTAAGAGATCCGTCCTATGTGCCGGATGCCAGTAACGGTGTATATATTATTTTCTTCATCATCGGCATTATAGGATATTTTTCTATACCGAGCGTGGCAGGTTGGGTTATTCAGGCAGGTGGCGGTAGTGCTACCCGTGGAGTAAACACAATGGCGAGTAAAGGGGCTGCAATGGCAGGAGGCGTTGCCGGAGCTGCGGCAGGTAATGTCGCCGGACGCCTGATGGGTAAGAAATAATCAGATATACTGTATTGATTTATTAATTCAAAATAAAACGAACAAATGGAGTTCAAAAGTTTAAAAAATATAGAAACATCCTTCAAACAGATACGCTTGTTCGGTATTGTCTTTGTCTGTATGTGTGCCGCCATTACGGGCTATTCCGTATGGTCATCGTATAATTTTGCCGAAGCACAACGCCAGCGTATCTATGTATTGGACGGTGGCAAGTCCTTAATGCTTGCCTTGTCCCAAGATATGACACAAAACAGACCTGTGGAAGCACGCGAACACGTCAAGCGTTTCCATGAACTGTTTTTTACCCTCTCACCCGATAAGAAAGCCATCGAAAGCAACGTAAACAGGGCATTGTTCCTTGTCGATAAATCGGCTTTCAAATATTATCAGGACATGGCAGAAAAAGGGTATTACAATCGTATCGTGTCGGGAAATATCAATCAAATTGTACAGGTCGATAGTATTGCCTGTGATTTTGATAGCTACCCCTACAAGGCGGTAACTTATGCCAAGCAGATGATTATTCGAGAGAGTAATGTCACAGAACGTAGTCTGGTTACACGTTGCAACCTGATTAACTCAGTACGCTCGGACAATAACCCTCACGGTTTCACAATGGAGAAGTTCGAGATTGTCGAGAATCGGGATATTCGGATATCGGAAAGGTAAGTGAAGCTATGATACAAAAAATAATGAATCGCATCAATGAATGGTTGGAGGATGGTCTGCGAGGCTTGCTCGGCAGACTTACCCCCGACAGACGGATTATCCTTGTGATAACCATGTTCCTTGTTTTCGGTGGTCTTTCCATCTACATGACCTTTTCCTCTATTTACAACTTCGGTAAAGATAAAGCAGAAAAGATGCAGATAGAGCAGATCGAATCGCTGAGACTACAATTGGAGCAACAGCGAGATAGTATTAACAATCTAAAATCAGTAGAATAATGGAACAGGAAGATTTGAATAAAGGAATACCACCACAAACGGAGGCTATTGCTGAAGTACAAGCATCTGTACCGGATAGTAAATCGGAAGCGAAAAAAGAACCTCCGAAGCCACCCAAGCAAGAACTTTCGATGGCGGAGAGACAGAAGCGAAAGAAGATGTTGATTATGCCGCTGTTCTTCTTAATCTTCGGTGGTGCAATGTGGCTCATCTTCGCTCCGTCGGATGATGGAAAAGAGCAAGCGGTAGGACTTACGGGCTTCAATGCCGAACTGCCCGTGCCAAAGGATGAGGGCATTGTGGAAGGCAAGCGGGATGCCTATGAGCGGGAAGCGATGCGGCAAAAGGAGCAAGAGAAAATGAAGTCTTTACAAGATTTTTCCTCGATGTTCAATGATACTGAGCAAAGCGATTACGAACAAAAGGACAATGCCTACAATACTTCGTTACAAGCAGAACAGCCCCGAAGTTCAACTCCCCGTACTGTGCAATCCTCGGCAACTGCCTATCAGGACATCAACAAGCAATTGGGTGACTGGTACGAAAAGCCTGCTGAAACGGACAGACAATCACAGTCTGCGATGGAACAGCGAATACAGGAATTGGAACGAAAGCAGGGAGAAGCCGAAGCAAAAAAAGCGGAAGAGGATGAACAGACAGCTTTGCTTGAAAAATCCTATCAGATGGCAGCACGCTATATGCCTGCACAGCAGAAAGAACAACCAACAGAAGATGTAAATATAACACGTACAGGCGAGAAAGTCAAAGTACAACCCGTTAAGCAAGTACATCAAAATGTCGTATCTCTACTTTCTGCTCCAATGTCCAACGATGAATTTATCACTGCGTACAGCAAACCCCGAAACGTGGGATTTTTGACTGCCGCAGGCAATGAGGGGGTAAAGGATAAGAACAGCATCCGTGCTTGTGTGAGCCAAACCGTAACCCTGACCAATGGTAAAGAGGTACAACTTCGTCTTTTAGAACCACTGAGGGCAGGCAATATCTTGATTCCTGCCAATACCTTGGTAACGGGAGCTTGCCGTATTGGTGGCGAACGTCTGGAGGTAACGATCAACTCCATTCAGTATGCAGGAAACATTATTCCGGTTGAACTGCAAGTGTACGATATGGATGGTCAATCAGGCATTTTTGTTCCTAACAACGATGAGGTAAAAGCAGCCAAAGAAGTAGCTTCTACCTTGGCATCATCGGCAGGAACAAGCATTATGATTTCCGATAATGCAGGCTCACAATTGGCAGCCGATATGGGTAAGGGTTTGATACAAGGGGCTTCACAGTATATCAGTAAAAAGATGAGTGTAGTAAAAGTTACCATCAAAGCAAACTATAAACTGCTACTGTTACCAAAAACAGATTAGAAGATAATAAATGGGTCTGCGGCCCCACTAAAAAATCAATGTTTAACGAATTTAAAATCAAAAGTATGAAACGAATCTTTTTTATATTAACACTTGCTGTAAGTGTATTTACAGCCCAAGCACAAGAAATATCTCAAGATACCATTGTGGTACATACCAAGCCGACAACGGGAGACTATTACGAGAGTTTTACCCGTCCATTGACCTTCGATAGAATGATACCTCCTTATGCTCTGGAGGTGACATTCAATAAAACAGTACATGTTATTTTCCCTGCTCCTATACGTTATGTCGATTTAGGTTCGGCAGATCTTCTCGCAGCGAAAGCAGATGGTACAGACAACGTATTGAGAGTGAAAGCAGCTTTGCGGGATTTCAGTCGGGAGAGTAACTTGTCCGTTATTACCGAAGATGGTGCATATTATACCTTCAACGTAAAATATGCGGATGAACCTGTAAAACTATCTGTTGAAATGACCGATTTCCTGCATGATGGAGAAGCAGTAAATCGTCCAAACAACGCTTTAGCAGTCTATATGCAAGAATTGGGGCAGGAGTCTCCCTTACTTGTCAAACTGATTATGCAATCCATACACAAGAACAATGACCGAGAGATAAAACACATCGGCTCAAAACGTTTTGGAATACAACACACACTGAAAGGTATTTATACCCATAACGGACTGTTATATTTTCATCTCCAACTAAAGAACTCATCTAACGTACCATTCAATGTGGATTTTATCACATTTAAGATTGTTGATAAAAAAGTAGCCAAACGTACCGCTATTCAGGAACAGTTCATTTGGCCGCTTCGTGCCTACAATAATTTGATGCTGATAGGTGGACAGCAAACAGAACGCATGATTTTTACTTTGGCGAAATTTACGATTCCCGATGACAAGATGTTGGTAATAGAGCTTAACGAACAGGAGGGCGGACGCCATCAACGGTTTACATTGGATAATGCCGATTTGGTTCGGGCAAAGGTTATTAACGAACTAAAAGTGAAGTAGGATGAAACGGTTATATCTTATATTAACGATTGTGTTGTGCCTGGTCTTTACAGACCAAGTACATGCACAACGTTTACTACCGGGTATGCGAGGCATACAACTCACGGGTGGTATGGTGGATGGA
>NZ_DLFW01000024.1:0-249422 GCF_002482385.1 Dysgonomonas sp. UBA7710
ATAGCCCGTTCGTCACTTTCAGCCGGCAAACCGATTGTGACTCCCTCTCCCTTTGGAGAGGGCGGGGGGTGAGGTCGAACGAAGCGCTAGCCTTTTGGTTCGTTTTGGGCAATGCCAAAATGAACATTCAAGCGAAACGAAGTGTAGCAGAAAATAATAGAACAATTTTATACTACCCCCCGCTCGTGCAGACGTCCCGTCTGTGTGTTGCGTAGCAAACATCTTTAAGACACGGACTTCCAGCCCGTATACTCAGACAGAAGGCAAAAAAACAACATGGAGTATAGCATTAGATACTTTTGCCATACTCCATGTTATTTACATTTATTGGTTATTCAAATTCGTAGTCAAATTTAAATATTCCTGCACAGGTATCAGCCGGACATTTATCCGGCCTTTTCTCTCCAATCGGATTTCACAATCCGCCTCTTATTCTGCTATACACCGTACTGAACGTCCCTGTGAACGATCCATATTGGAATATGGGGTAATGCTGAAGTTTTCAGGGTTTAAGTGTCCGAAAGTCATACCATATGAGCAGATGTCATATCGGTTGTGTATGTTGATTGTGCTTGGTTGAGATATAGTACTAGTCCAGTAGCGGCCAGTACTGTCCACGCTCAAAGTACCACGGGTATCCCGGCCGCCGGCGGCAGGCAAATATAAAGAAGGAGCGATTGTGTATCCATTTTGAAACCTGCTGGCATTATCTCTTATTTCGGTACCGGAATATATACCCGAGACGGAATTCCATTGCCCCATGCTCGGCACTTTCCATCCGGCAGGACACGGGTCGTTGGCCGCTTTCGGCATTATACTGTTTTGAGTGCCATCTCCCCAGCGAGTAACGTTTTCTCCGCCCGAACGCCAGTCATATGGAGTACTGGTCGAAGTTATATAAAACGCATGGTTGGGTGTATTTGTCGTTGCCAATGTACTTGTCGTTCCGCTGGCTCTAAGCTGGTGCCCGTCTTTCCGCCTGCCCCATTGGTATAGGTCACCCTTAATATCATTGCCTACATTATCGCCGTTCGATTTCCATGTAAAAGGATCGAGGTTCTCGTCAGCGCCTAAGTTATGGCACATGAATTTCAGCCAGGCGCCGGAGGTTGTTTTGGCGCCGCATCCCCAGGCTACTTCAATATTTGCTGTTGTTGCCTCACAGCCGGAAGCATCACGAACGATACACCGATACTGGTATAGCCCCAGATAGTTATAGGCGGCCTGACCGGTTCCGGGACTACCCGGAGTGTAGCTGGCGGATGTTGCTCCGTTTATATCTCTATAACCGGCGTCTTCCAGTTTCTTGCTCTGCCACTTATAGGTTAATCCTGTCCCTGTTCCTGTAACACTGAGCGTAGGAATGGTATTTGCTACAAATTTATCGTTGCTTATATCATTGTCTTGCCCGGTTGTATAGACCACCACCTCACTGTTGGTTGATATTGAGACACTAAAGTCTGCTGCGGATTTGATTTTCGCCGTCACCGCCGTACGTGTGGGCGATGTTATATTCGTAGTCGTGTTACGTGCTTCCGCATAGTAAGTGGTGGTCGCGTTTATTGTTGGGGTAGTGAATGTTGTCTTTCCTGTACCGTTTGCCAATGGTGAGCCACCTGTAGCGTTGGCATACCAGTCCGCGGTTTCGCCCGGGCCTACTGTCACCGACAGGTTGGCCGTACCCGATGGCCCGCAGAAATCGACGTCTGCACCTGATTTAGGTGCCGCAGGAAGGTTATTAACTGTGATCGTACCCGACGTTCGTACATTAGAGCAAGGCGATGTCGCCGTGGCGATCACCGTATAGCCGGTGGTGGAAGCTATCTGTCCGTTGATGGTTACAGTCTTGGCGGTTGTATTAATTGTATAGTTAGCAGGCGTCAGACCTGTGACCGTTGCTCCGGTAGCACTTCCGCCATAGGTATAAACAATAGGTGTTATGCTGCTCCCCAAAGCGATGGTTTGACTGGCATCGCCTTTGCCGGTATCCCTGATTAGTGTAGCCGGAGCAAGCAATGTGGCCGTCACCGCCGTACGTGTAGCCGATCTTATATTCGTAGTTGTGTTGCGTGCTTCCGCATAGTAAGTGGTGGTCGCGTTTATTGTTGGGGTAGTGAATGTTGTCGTACCGTTTGCCAATGGTGAGCCACCTGCAGGGTTGGCATACCAGTCCGCGGTTTCGCCCGGACCTACTGTCACCGACAGGTTGGCCGTACCCGATGGCCCGCAGAAGTCGGCGTCTCCAAATAATTTAGGTGGCGCAGGAAGGTGATCGAGCACACCCGACATTTGTACATCAGAGCAAGGCGATATCGCCGTGGCGGTCACCATATAGATGGTGGTGGAAGCGATCTGTCCGTAGAT
Source organism: Dysgonomonas sp. UBA7710 (assembly GCF_002482385.1). Lineage (GTDB taxonomy): Bacteria > Bacteroidota > Bacteroidia > Bacteroidales > Dysgonomonadaceae > Dysgonomonas. The sequence goes on from NZ_DLFW01000024.1 coordinate 2,365, forward strand.
GGTTACAGTATTGGCAGTTGCATCAATTGTATAGTTAGCAGGCATCAGGCCTGTGACCATTACTCCGGTCGCACCTCCGCCATAGGTGTAAACAATAGGAGTTATGCTGTTCCCGGCAATGATGGTTTGGCTGGCATTGCCTTTGCCGGTATCCCTGATTAGTGTAGCCGGAGCAACCAATGTGGCCGTTACGGGTGTACGTGTGGGAGACTTCGCGCCGGTAATAGTATTACGTGTTTCCGCATAGTAAATAGTAGTAGATGATACTGTAGGTGTGGTAAAGGTTGTCGTTCCCGTACCGTTTGGCAATGGTGAGCCACCTGTAGCGTTGGCATACCAGTCCGCAGTTTCGTCTGTGCCTGCTGTCACCGACAGGTTGGCCGTACCTGATGGCCCGCAGAAACTGCCGTTCACAGGGGCAGAAGGAGGAGAAACCGGCGCGCAGGGTTCTCCCAACTTTATCCACTCCGTACCCGTCCAGACATATACACCGGGGCAATAGCCCACATTGTAAACAGTCAGTCCTATGTGAGTAGATTTATCCGGTTCTGCATCGGTTACATCAGTTATTACAGGACTACCGGACGGGCCTCCCGTAAGCTTTGTCAGGACGGTCAGATTTACCCGGGGCAGATTCAACCCTTTGGTCGCGGTTACGTCTCCGTTAGAATCTTTTTCTTTCAGGTCCAATAAAGCCCCTTTAACAGGCTCAAGCCCCGCGCCTATCGTCACCTGCCCGTGCAGTTGCGAAGTCGTAAGGCATAAAGCGCCTGTGATTGTTAATAGTTGTAAAGTTCTTTTAATGTTCATAATCTATTAGTATGTTAGTTTCATAGGTCTTTGCAATGAAGAAACAGAATACATCACATATTGAATATGTGGTAAATAAAAACTATAAAACCATATTGCAAATCCCTAAAAACGGAACTTTCTTTTTCTTAGGGAAAAAATGATTAGATACAATTATTATTTTACCCGGCAAAAGTATATTAAAATGCACTGTATATAAATAGTGATTTATCACCGTTTTTTTATCAAAATTTGACAACCAACGGTCAACCCCCGCTGGCGCGGACTTCCAGTTACGAGTCTTGTTGACAGGGCAAAATGTTTGCTACGCAACACACAGACGGGACGTCTGCGCGAGCGGGGGATTGCGCGTAGTAGAAAAAATAGAACAATTTTATACTACAATAATCGCTTTAACGACTGATTAGCACCAATAAGCAGATACAAAAAAACAGAGTCACAAATTCTCACTTGCAACTCTGTAATTATAATGTATAGTATTTATTCCTTATTTTCCCTGTAATAATACTTCCACAGCTTTTTCCAATTGGCTGTCCTTTCCCTGTAAAGTGGAAGCAGGATCATTATATATTTCAATATCCGGCTGCAATTCCTGATTTTCCAGATATTGCCCGCGCATATCTTTCACTGCTACCTGCGGAATACCGAAAACAATACCCGGATCGATCTGCGATTCCCACCATACTGCGGTCATCGTTCCGGGAACAGGCGTTCCTATCAGTTTACCTACTTTCAGTTCTTTATACAGCCACGGGAATCCGTGAGCATTCGAATAATTATCTTCACACATCAATACGGCTGACGGTTTAGTCCATTTATTATACGGATCACTGCCTATATATTGCCCGCGAGGCTCGAAACGCTGATATTCTTTTCCACTGAGGAGAGTAACCAGATCGTCGTGCAACCAGCCGCCCCCGTTATGCCGTGTATCTATCACTACGGCATCTTTGTTGCGACAGCGGCCCAGTAATTCAGAATATACTTCCCTGAAACTGTCGCTATTCATGCCACGCACATGTACATAACCGATTCTTCCGTTCGATAGTTTATCTACCATCTGGCGGCGTTGTTCTACCCACCGCTTATAGAGCAGGTTGTTTTGTTCCCCGTACGAAACAGGTTTTACCCATTCTTCTATCTCACTACCCGATTCGGATGTTTTAAATGTAAGCAGCACCTTTTTTCCGGCTTTTCCTACCAGCAAAGGATAATAATCCTGTCCCTTCACTATCGGCTTGCCGTCTATCTTCAATATAATTGTCCCCTCTCCTATTTTCGTATTCGCATTGGTTAACGGTCCCTGATTAATGATTTCCTTAATCTTGATACCATCTCCAAGATAGGCTTCATCGAAGAATGCCCCCAGAGAAGCCGTAGGCATCGGAGAACCCTGTCCGGAACTTCGTGCCCCGGTATGAGACCCATTTAGTTCTCCCAGCATTTCCGACAACATTTCAGCAAAATCATTATTATTATTGATATGAGGAAGAAAACGTTCATAAGCAGCTTTATATCCATCCCAATCCACACCATGAAGATCTGTTACATAAAACTTGTCTTTGACCTGCTTCCATGCATGGTTGAAAATATAGCTGCGTTCCTCTTCGGGCTGATATTCAAACTGCGCGTTGATTTTAATAGGAGTCACGGTTCCGTTTTCCATATCTATTTTCTTCAACTGGCCGCCTCCCAGCAACAGGATATTCTTTCCGATGCTGTCTGTGTTCAGTTCGCCGGCTCCTGCTTCTTTTACCAATATCTTCGAAGATTTATCTTTCAGGTCATAAACCCACAGATCATAGCCTTTTTCGAATCGGGTCAGGTAATAAAGCTTATCGCCTTTTTTATTGAGCATGGCATCTGCCAGAGACGAAGAATTCGGCGTCAGGCGGATAACCCAGTCCCGTCTGTTATCCAGATTGAATTTCAGAGGTTTGACTTCTTTATCTTTCTTGTCATCCTTTTTATCATCCTTCTTTCCCTTGCTGTCTTTCTTATCCTTATCTTTTCCCTCTTCTTTTTTCTTATCTTTCTTTTCCAACTCTTCTTGCAAAGCAAGTTCTTCTTTGCTCATCCTGAACTTGTCATATGCTTCCCCGTCGAAGAACATAATATATGCATCCATGTATGCACCCCAACTGCCATGACTGCGATATCCAGCCCTGTCTGAGAACCAAATCATAGCCTTTCCGTCCTGCACAAAGCGTGGATTAGCATCACTATAGCCGCTCTCTGTCAGATTGGTAAGCTCTCCGCTGCCGTCCGCTTTCACCAAAGCGGCATCCGTACTGTTCCAGCCTCCTATACCTATATACTGGGTCAAAAGCCATTTACTGTCCGGTGCCCACCTGAACCACTGGTCTCCATCGGCGTACGAATAATTGAACTTACCATCCAGTACTGTGCGTATTTCTTTACTGGCCAGATTTAACACCCGCAAAGTCGTGCGATCTTCGAGATATGCTATCTCCTTTCCATCTGGCGAATATAATGGCTGAAAAGAGGCCAAAGTGGAATTTGTCAGTTGTTCTTCTTTAAAATCCTTTGCATAAACAAACGATTCGTCTTCTTTGTGTGTGAGTGTAGACTGATATACATTCCACAATCCGTTTCGCTCGGCAGCATACAGCACTGAACGTCCGTCCGGACTAAAAGATACATTGCGTTCCTGTTCGGGTGTATTGGTTATTCGTCTTGTTGTACCATATTCTACTGAAGCAACAAATACGTCGCCGCGTATCACAAAGGCAACTTCCTTTCCACTCGGAGAAACTGCCATTTCTCTTGCTCCCGTAGAGAAATTGATATATTTCAATTTATTTTCCTGGTTATCGGTAGCAATCTGAATGTTCACCTTTTGAGGCTGTTGTCCCTCATTCATCGTATATATTTCACCATCATACGAGAAACAAAGCTTTCCCTGCTTACTTGATGAAAGAAAGCGTACCGGATGTTTCTCCAGACTCGTAAGTTTTGCCGGTGCAGATACGTTCAAACCGCTTTTATAAATATTAAACGAGCCGCTTTGCTCACTCAGGTAATAAAAGTTTTGTCCGTCCGCAGCCCAAACCGGATTACGGTCTTCTCCCCTGAAAGTAGTCAGTTTCTTATATGTTCTCTCACCACTCAAATCGCATAACCACAAATCGCGTGTTATAGACGATTGGTGATGTTTACGCCACGGGTCTTCGTATCCTTTCCTGTCATGGTAAAGAATCTTTGTCCCGCTGGGGTCTATAGATAAATCTTCCATTGTCAGTGATGAGAATAGAGACGGACGCCCTCCCGACGTGCTAATCTCATAAATCTGGGCAAAAAGTCCTGACGGAAACTCTCCGTCTTTCACATCCTGTATGATACTGGCCGAATAAAGCAATCGGTCATTATCGCGGAAAGCGACGGGGTATTCACCCGCGGAGTGTGTAGTCAGACGCTTGGGCGCACCCCCTTCGGCCGGCACGAGGTACACATCAAGACTGCCCTCCCTGTCGGAAGCAAAGGCAATACTTTTACTATCTGGCGACCATACTGGGCGGGTATCGTATCCGGGATGAGTTGTAATCTGCATGGCACGACCTCCGGTAACAGGTACTTTATAGATATCTCCCTTATAACAAAACGCAATATGATTACCATCGGGCGATATAGCGCAATACCGTAGCCACAAAGGAGTCTCCTGCGCTTTCAGTCCAACTATGAAAAAGAGGAAAAAAGCAATGAATAAAAGTTTTCTCATAATATTTTAATTAAATAAGTAATAATAAGCATTTAATATTGTAGCGGTCCACTATGTCCAATAGATATTATCATAGTATTGAAACAAAATAAAAAGAACACCAAACCTGAATATCCTATATTTTAACGTATCAAATATAGCTAGTATATAGCTATATGACGAAAGAAAAATGAAAATGTTACAAAAATTTGTTCGTGATAGGATAAAAATAAAAAGAGTCTCTAAGAAAGACATTTTTTCGGAGTAAAGCATTTTTACCCAAAATCGGACATTTGTTATATTTATTGCAACGGTTGTAATTTTTAGAATATGTACATTTGCTACAAATACAATATCTGTTATTCTGGTCGCAGACCTGTCTTTCTCTTTAGTATCTGTAATAAAAACACCCGGTTACGGTTAAATAATGTGCCATTAAATACTTTCTTTTACATATATTATCCCATGAAAAATTTAGTCTTAGCTACAATATTTATATTCCTTTCTTTCACAATAAATATATCTGCAAGCGATTATTACTTCTCTATAATCGACGGTAATACGGGGTTATCCCAAAACAATGTAAAATCCATTTATCAGGATAGTCACGGATTTATGTGGTTTGGCACACGGAACCGTCTCAACCGTTACGACGGAGTTTCCATTAAAGTATATAACTGCTATGATCATATAACTAAAAAAGGGAATAATAATATCAGTGCAATATTTGAAAGCCAGGACAGAAAACTATGGCTGGGAACAGATAAGGGTGTCTTCATATTCGATCCTGTAACAGAAAGGTTCAATTCTTTTGATTTAACAACACCACAGGGAGCAGGTATCGATGAATGGGTCGCAGACATACAGCAGGATCAGAATAATAATATCTGGATCGTAGTACCCAATCAGGGTGTATTCAGATATGAACTCACCACCGGAAAATTATATTTGTATACGGTTGTGAAAGAATTTAAGCCCAGCATAAGCAATCCGCAATGTATTGCCATAGAAAAAAACGGAAGAGTATGGATCGGTTCTAACGGGTCCGGGGTATTTCTATATAATGATTCCGATGATACTTTTACCCAGTATCTGGGTAATGGAGTTAATAATGTAACCCTTGCCGGGAAAAACATATATACGATTTGCCATGATAATGATGATATTATTATCGGTATACACGAAGAAAAGTTATTAAAACTCGACAAACGCCGGAACGTACTGAAAGATATGAATATACCCGACGTGAACTATAAAATAATCAGGCATGTGACCACGATCAATGACGGGGAAATATGGGTAGGTACACAAGCCGGCCTATACATTATCAACGAAAAACTGCAAACTGTAGACCATGTGAAAGAAGATCCTCTGAACAGCCATTCCCTTTCCGACAATATAGTGGAAAAGATATATAAGGACAAGGAGGGTGGCATATGGGTAGGAACTAACTTCGGCGGAGTGAATTATCTTCCGAACAGGAATAATAAATTCGAGAAATATTTCCCTACCAGCGAATCCGGCTCTCTCAACTCGAAACGGATACGGGAAATAAAAGAAGATAAAAACGGAACTATATGGATAGGGACTGAAGATGCAGGCGTCTCCATATTCAATCCGGAAATACAAAAATTCAGACCGGTAAATAATCTTTCTTACAATAAGACCCTGGCTTTATTGGTTCAGGAATCAAGAACATGGGTTGGTTTCTTTAAAAACGGACTGGATATAATCCACCGCCCGTCAAATAATGTACAACATTACTCCCACCTCGATATGGGACTGAATGAAGAAAGTATATACGCCCTGTGTGAAGACCGCAATGGCAGAATATGGCTGGGCAATGCCTGGGGCGTATTTGTTGCTGACAAGGGAAGTATGAAATTCAGGCATATGACGGATTTTGGCCTCTGCTACATATACGACATTATGGAGGATTCGGATGGCTATATATGGATCGCTACAATGGGTAACGGGGTTTTCCAATATGACCCAAAACAAGATATTATTATCCGTCACAAAGCAGAAGGAGAGAACAAATTAAGTTCCAATTCGGTAAGCAGCATAACTGAAGATCATTTGGGCCAAATCTGGTTTTCTACCGACCGGGGTGGTATCTGTGTCTACAATAAGAAAGACAAAAGATTTACATCTTACTCGATAAAAGAAGGATTACCCGACGACGTTGCATATAAAATATTGGAAGACAAGCATTATAACCTCTGGTTTGGAACTAATTCGGGGCTGGTATGCTTTAATCCTGAAACGAAGGAAATAAGAATCTTCACCCAGAATGAGGGATTATTATCCAACCAGTTCAATTATAAGTCGGGGCTGGTAAGTAATTCGGGTAAACTCTACTTTGGATGTATGGAGGGAATGATCGCATTCAAGCCGGAAGAATTTAAAACAAACAATTTTATTCCTCCCGTATATATTACCAAGCTCTCGGTATTCAATAAGGAAGTAGACTCTAACATGAAAGGTTCACCGCTGAAAAAGAGCATTTTATATACCGATAAGGTAGAATTATCATACAACCAGTCCAATATCATCCTCGACTTCGTATCGCTCAGTTATACTGCGCCCCAAGCCAATATGTATGCATACAAAATGGAGAATATAGATACAGAATGGATTTATACTAAGAATAATCACAGCGCATCTTACGCCAAACTTCCTCCGGGTAAATATATATTCAAAGTCAAAGGTACAAACAACGACGGCCTGTGGAATGAAGAAGGTGCTTCACTGGAAATTGTGATACTACCACCGTGGTGGGCCTCAAATATTGCCTATCTCGTATATTTCATACTATTCATAACCTTGTTATATTTTTCCATGAGATTTTCTCTGAAGAAATATCAGAAAAGAAATAACGAAAAGCAGAAGCTGTTTGAAATAGAAAAAGAAAGGGAACTTTATGAAGCCAAAGTCGATTTTTTCACTGATATAGCCCATGAGATACGAACTCCTGTCACTCTCATCAACGGCCCTCTGGAATCTATTATAGAAATGGACATTCCGAATGAATCAGTTAAACGAAACCTTACAATTATCGAGCAGAACACCAAGCAATTACTCAACCTTATCAATCAATTACTGGATTTTAGAAAAGTAGATAGCAATAAGTTCCTGCTGAGTTTCAGAAATACAGATATAACCTTGTTATTAAACGAAATACTGTCTCGCTTTGATGAACAATTTTCTTCAGCTAAAAAATCGATCAACATACAACTATCGGACAATAACCCTGTTTTTGCATCGGTAGACAGAGAAGGATTAACTAAAATATTAACCAATCTATTGTCAAATGCTTTCAAGTATTCAGACTCATCAATAGATATTTCCCTCTCCAGTGACAAAACATATTTCACTTTTCAGATATCAAATGACGGAACGTTAATTCCTGAAGAATTAAAAGAGAAGATATTTGAACCGTTCTTCCAACTAAAAACTATTTTCCGTGAAACCTCCGGCTCCGGAATCGGTCTCTCTCTTGCACGCTCTCTGGCAGAGCTTCATGATGGGTATTTATTCTATAGTTCGCAATCGGGAATGAATACATTTATATTAAAAATACCTCTGCATCAGAAATCCGGGATAGAAGACAAATTACCTCCGGAACCGGAATCTCAATCAGACTATATTATAGAGCATGAAACAACCGCGACCAGGAAAAGATATGTAGAATCGGTCTTAGTTGTTGAAGACAATACGGATATGCTCAATTTCATTGCCGATAAACTGGATGAACAATACATTGTGGAACGGGCGAAAAACGGGGTGGAAGCTCAAAAGATATTAAAGGTAAAAAGTATCGACATTGTAATCAGCGACGTAATGATGCCGGAAATGGACGGATTCGGGTTATGCGAATTTATAAAATCCGATATAGAATACAGCCATATAATTGTCATTCTGCTTACGGCTAAGAACGACCTGCAAAGCAAAATCAAAGGTCTTGAAATAGGTGCCGACGCCTATGTAGAGAAACCATTTTCATTCCAATACCTGCAAACTCTGTTGACTTCCCTGATGAACAACAGGAAGCGGGAGATAGAGCTATTCCTGAAAAAGCCATTCCTGCCTATTCACCAATCAAACATGAATAAGGCCGATGAAGAATTCCTGAATAAAGTGATAGAAATCATTAATGATAATATAACAGATGCCGATTTCAATGTTGAAGGCTTAGCCGACCGTATCCATATGAGCCGCTCGAGCCTCCACCGGAAAATCAAAGCGACGATAGATACTACTCCTACCGATTTTATCCGGCTGGTCCGCTTACAAAAAGCAGCTCAACTGATTCAGGAAGGGAAATACAGAATAAATGAAATTTGTTATCTTATTGGAATAAACTCTCCATCCTATTTTATCAAATTATTTCAGAATCAATATGGTATGACTCCAAAAGAGTTTGAAAAGCAAAGCAGACAGTAGAATCTCCATAAATATAAAAATAAAGGCTGTCCTACTTTTGATGACAGCCTTCTTAAAAATATATAATGTTATGCCGGTTTGCTATTTTGAGCTTTACGCGCTTCTTTGATTATCTCCTGCTTTTCCTTTCGGAAATTCTGACGTAAATCGGCAATTTTTTGTTTCTGGGCATCAGGAGCAATACGGCTCAACTCTACAGCTTTCTTCTCTTTTTCAAAGTTTTCACGTAATGACTTCAATTTAGTCTTGCTTGCTTCATCAAGTTTGGCCATCCCTCTCCTTCCATTAAATGCAAAACGACGGTCTTTATTAAAATCTTTTCTGAATTCCTTCAGTTTGCTTTGCTGTTCGGGAGTATATACTTTATTCAATTCCTCACGATGTTGTTTAGCCAGTTCTCTCGACTTTGTCTTAAAGTCTTCATTCAATGCTTTGATTTTTTGTTTCTGATCGTCTGTCAGATTTAGATCCTTCATGCGGTTGACTCTTCTGTCTGCTCTCATGTCCTTGTTGCGTCCATCTTTTTTGCCACGCATGCTCAACTCCTTGCCTCCTTTTTTCATGTCTCTGTTTCCTCTCTTAGCTATGAGTTCTTTCATTTTGGTCTGTTGGTCGGGAGTCAGTATATTATTTACTGCCGTTTGATGTTGTGCCCTCAATTCCTTTGCTTTTGCCTGCTTATCCTCTTTCGACAAATCGGACTTAGCTTTTAGCTCTGCCATTTTAGCCTTAAAGTCTTTATTGGTAGATTCCACTTTTGCTTTCTGTTCTGCAGTCAGATTCAATTCTTTCTGAAAATCCGCCCTACGTTTCCCGTCTTTTTTTTCTCCCTGCGCACTAACCGATGCTGTAAGGGAAATAGATGCTATTATAGCCAATGATAAAAGTAATCTTTTCATAATCTTTATTTTAAATGTTTTATAGTGCTTAGATACAATTAGAAAGCCGGGGTTTAATTTATACTTATTATTTAACTTTTCATCACATTTTGAATACATATTATACTCTCCTTGCAGACAGGACTTTGGGGAGTTTAGGAGTTTAAAAACTTTACAAAGTTTACACTTTTTCCTGTTTTTTCACTTGTTATTTTTTTTGGTCTCACAGGATTTCTCCCGCTGTATCTCAGTGTCATCATTTTTTATTTTCACCTGTTATATTTTTGCATTCATTAACTATATAATGTTAAAACCTGACACTTCTGACAGTTTTTCAGTAAGCAGTTAGCAGTTAACAACTCGTATCTTGTCTACTCGTATCTTCCCCAAAAGGCAGGGCTGTTAAGTTCTCCACTGTGTTCTGTTATTTTCTGCTGTCATCCTGAGTGTAACGAAGGATCTCGACCCTGAAAAACGAGATGTTTGCCTCGCCTTCGCTTCGGCGATTTTGACTCCGTCGATTTTCAATTCAATTCACTTCGTTCAACATGACACAGAGGGTATAAGAAATCAGAACTTAACAGCCCTGCCCCAAAAGGTAACAAAAGTAACACTATTTACAGTCAACAGTTATCAGTCATCAGTCAACAACTTGCATCTCGTATCTCATATAACTTTCAGCCGGCTAAAGACTATCAGCTATATACATAGATAAAGTTTTTTCAAAAAGATTAAATTTCATGCATTTACCCTAAGCTTGCAATGTCCGATAATTAAAAGTTGATATTTCTTTTGTATATTTGCACTCTAATTTGGGATAGTGTTTCTATCCCGGTTTGAAGAGGATTAAAAAGAATCAAATTATATAGATGAATAAAATACGGAATTTTTGCATTATAGCACATATCGACCATGGTAAGAGTACGCTTGCGGACAGGCTTCTGGAATACACTCGCACTGTCGAGGGAAAAGATATGCAGGCGCAGGTACTCGACAATATGGATTTGGAACGTGAACGCGGTATCACGATCAAAAGCCATGCCATCCAGATGGAATACACATATAAAGACGAAAAATATATCCTCAACCTGATAGATACTCCCGGACACGTCGACTTTTCATACGAAGTATCGCGTTCCATAGCGGCTTGCGAAGGTGCGTTGCTTATCGTAGATGCCGCACAGGGCATACAGGCGCAGACCATTTCCAACCTGTACATGGCTATAGAAAATGATCTGGAGATTATACCGATTCTGAATAAAATAGACCTGCCCAGCGCAATGCCGGACGAGGTGGAAGACCAGATTATAGAATTACTTGGCGTAAAGCGTGAAGAAATAATCCGTGCCAGCGGAAAAACCGGAGAAGGGGTATATGATATAATCGATGCCATCATCGAACGTATTCCTGCGCCGAAAGGAGATCCGGAAGCGCCGTTGCAGGCCCTGATCTTCGACTCGGTATTCAACTCTTTCCGTGGTATTATCGCATATTTTAAAGTGGTAAACGGTACAATCCGTAAAGGAGATTTGGTTAAATTCTTCGCCACCGGCAAAGAATACGACGCTGATGAAGTCGGAGTCCTGAAACTGGAAATGTCGCCCCGCAATGAAGTGACATGCGGAGACGTCGGCTATATCATATCCGGTATTAAAACATCGAAAGAGGTAAAAGTGGGTGATACCATTACTCATGTCAAGAACCCGTGTAAAGAGGCTATCGACGGATTCGAAGAAGTGAAGCCGATGGTATTTGCCGGAGTATATCCCATCGAAAGTGAAGACTTTGAAGATTTGCGCGCTTCACTCGAAAAACTTCAGTTGAATGATGCCTCCCTTACTTTCCAGCCTGAATCATCGGTTGCTCTCGGCTTTGGCTTCCGTTGCGGATTCCTCGGGCTGCTGCATATGGAAATCATACAGGAGCGTCTTGACAGGGAATTCAATATGGATGTAATAACCACCGTGCCGAACGTATCCTACATTGTACACGATAAAAAAGGAAATACGAAAGAGGTGCACAATCCGGCAGGATTGCCCGACCAGACATTGATCGACTATATAGAAGAGCCTTATATACGCGCCTCCGTAATTACAAACACGACTTATATAGGCCCTATTATGACATTGTGCCTCGGTAAACGTGGTATCTTACTGAAACAGGATTACATATCGGGCGACCGTGTGGAAATCACTTACGATATACCTCTGGGCGAAATTGTAATCGACTTCTATGATAAACTGAAAAGCATATCGAAAGGCTATGCTTCGTTCGACTATCATATGCATGATTACCGCGAAGCGAAACTTGCCAAACTGGATATCCTGCTTAACGGCGAATCGGTGGATGCCTTATCTACACTTACTCATGTGGATAACGCCGTAACGTTCGGACGCCGCATGTGCGAAAAACTGAAAGAACTGATTCCCCGCCAGCAATTCGACATTGCCATACAGGCGGCTATCGGCGCTAAGATTATAGCCCGTGAGACAATAAAGGCCGTTCGTAAGGATGTAACTGCCAAATGTTATGGCGGTGATATTTCCCGTAAGCGTAAATTGCTGGAGAAACAGAAAGAAGGTAAGAAACGCATGAAGCAGGTGGGTAATGTGGAAGTGCCTCAGAAGGCATTCCTTGCAGTATTAAAACTGGATTAAGAGCATAATAATGAGTGATTTCAAAGAAATAAACATAAAAGACTTCTCCCCAAACCCATTTGAAATAAAAGACAAATGGATGCTGATTTCCGCTGCCAAACCCGATGGTTCGGTAAATACAATGACTGCCAGTTGGGGCAGTTTCGGCATCATGTGGAACAAAGAAGTGGTTTTTGTTGTTATACGTCCTCAGCGTTTTACAAGGGAATTCATAGAGAGTTCAGAATCATTGTCGCTGACATTCTTCGACGACAGCTATAAAAAAGCTCTTGCTTATCTGGGAAAAGCATCGGGAAGAGATGAGGACAAAATAGCAAAAGCAGGACTATCCGTTGTTATGGACAATGAAGTACCTTACTTCGAAGAAGCAGAAAAGGTAATCTTTGCAAAGAAACTTTTCGTACAGCGTATCGAAGAAGCGGCTTTCCTTGATAAAAAGATAATAGACAGATGGTATCCCGAAAAAGATTTCCATTATTTATATATTGCCGAAATAACTAAAGTTTTGGAAAAATGAAACAAGAGGAAGTAGTCTTAGATAAATTCTCTGTTGTTGGCATCTCCGTAAGGACTACCAATCAGGATTACAAGTCACAGGATGATATCGCCAAATTGTGGGAAATATTCCTGAGAAACGGCTATTTGGAGTCGATGCCGAAGGTATCGGATGATATCTATTGTATCTACACCGATTACGAGAGTGATTATACAGGTGAATACACCACTGTACTGGGCTATAAGGTCGCGGACGCCGGAAGCATCCCTACCAACCTGAGCCTGACTATCAAAGAGATACCTTCCTGCAAATATTATAAATATATATCCGAAGGTGAGTTGCCATATGCCGTTGGTAAAACATGGGCACACATCTGGCAATCGGATATAGACAGACGATACCTGGCTGATTTTGACGTATATGGTAAGGAAGCAAAAGATCCTGCCAATGCTAAAATCACCACATTTTTATCCATTAAATAATTTATCACTTTACAAGAAAGAATGAGAAAATGGCGCATCGAAGACTCATCCGAGCTGTATAACATCCCGGGATGGGGAATTAATTACTTTTCTGTCAACGAGAAAGGTAACGTTGTCGTAACTCCTCGTAAAGACGGAGTGGCTGTTGATTTAAAAGAACTGATGGACGAATTGCAACTTCGCGATGTATCGGCTCCCGTACTGATTCGTTTTCCCGATATTCTGGATAACAGGATTGAAAAGATATCGACGTGTTTCAAGCTGGCTGCGGAAGAATACGAATACAAGGCGCAGAACCATATCATCTATCCCATCAAGGTAAATCAAATGCGCCCTGTGGTCGAGGAACTTATCAGCCATGGTAAAAAATTCAATATCGGCCTCGAAGCCGGTTCTAAACCGGAACTCCATGCCGTTATCGCCATCAATACCGACTCTGACTCGCTGATTATATGTAACGGATATAAAGACGAAAGCTATATTGAACTGGCCCTGTTGGCGCAGAAAATGGGCAAGCGCATCTTTATAGTTGTTGAAAAGCTGAACGAACTGACTCTCATTACCAAGGTTGCCAAACGATTAAAAATAAGGCCGAATATCGGCATCCGCATTAAACTGGCCAGTTCCGGCAGCGGCAAATGGGAAGAATCGGGAGGTGACGGCAGCAAATTCGGATTGAATTCGAGTGAATTACTTGAAGCTCTTGCCTACCTTGAGAAAAATAATATGCAGGAATCCCTTCGCCTGATTCATTTCCATATCGGTAGCCAGATCACAAAAATCCGCCGTATCAAGACAGCTCTGCGAGAAGCCGCCCAATTCTATGTGCAATTGCATTCAATGGGCTTCAAAGTAGAATTTGTAGATATCGGTGGCGGACTTGGTGTAGACTATGACGGCACACGTTCATCATACAACGAAAGCAGCGTCAACTATTCCATACAGGAGTATGTGAATGACTCTATCGCCACAATGGTAGATGCCGCAAACAAGAACGATATCCCCCACCCTAATATCATTACCGAATCGGGACGTTCACTTACCGCACATCACTCTATACTGGTGTTCGAAGTTCTGGAAACGGCTACTTTGCCCGAATGGGACGAAGACGAAGAGTTGTCGGACGATGACCACGAACTGGTTCGCGAACTCTACCAGATATGGGACGACCTCAGCCAGTCACGCATGCTGGAAGCATGGCACGATGCCCAGCAAATCCGTGAAGAGGCGCTGGACTTATTCAGTCTGGGACTGCTTACTCTGAAAACAAGGGCGCAGGTCGAACGCTTATACTTCTCCATTGCCCGCGAAATATTCCATATCGCAGGGCGGTCGAAGCATGCGCCGGAAGAATTGAAGCAATTATCGAAACTGTTGCCGGATAAGTACTTCTGTAACTTCTCTTTATTCCAGTCGTTACCCGATTCATGGGCGATAGACCAGGTATTTCCTATTATACCTATTCACCGTCTGGATGAAAAGCCCGAACGTACAGCCACATTACAGGATGTAACCTGTGACTCGGACGGCAAGATCGATAATTTCATCTCTAACGGCAACCAGTCTTCTTATCTGCCCGTACATACAAAGAAAAAGAACGAACCGTATTATCTGGGCGTATTCCTTGTAGGTGCGTATCAGGAAATACTGGGAGACCTTCATAATCTGTTCGGCGACACCAATGCCGTACATATATCGGTAGACGAAGGAGGCTATAAGATAGAGCAAATGATAGACGGCGAAACTGTGGCCGAAGTCCTCGACTATGCTCAGTACAATGCCAAGAAACTTGTACGCACGGTGGAAACATGGGTTACCAGCTGTGTGAAGCAAGGTTCCATAACAGTGGAAGAAGGGAAGGAATTCCTGTCCAACTATCGCTCAGGTCTCTACGGATACACATATTTGGAATAAGCAATTTTTATTATATTCCCTCTCCATCAGTATGTGGAGGGGGATTGTTTTTTAAACCGAAACTATGAAAAGATATTTATCAATTCTTTTACTACTCATTACTGTATTATTTAATGGCTGTGCCGTATACGAAAATATATATTTTCAGGAAGACGGAAGTGTAAAATATAATATGTCTATCGACGCCAGTGAAATATTATCCATGACATCGGATATGAACATGAATATGGCTGACAAAATACCGGCAGACAGTGTCATTTATCTGTCCGACATCATTAAAGATACGCTGAATATCACAGATGATATGAAAGAAGACATGATAAATATTGCTCCGTTAGCTATCAGAATGCAGAATGATGTGGCAAACAAGAAACTTGGGATCTCCTTGTCGGGCACTTTCAAGGATGCCGGGGCTTTCAATAAGGCTTTCGTTTCTATGAAAAAACTGGAAGATAAGATTAAATCGAGAGATGATGAAGCACAAGCCCTGAGCCAAAACCTTTCTATTGATAAACTATATAACCTAACGTCACTTACATGGGATGGTTCGGTTATGACAAGAACGGTAGAACCAAATAACGATATAGAGCCGGAAAGTGAGATGGATAATCTACTGAAAGGCAATAATCCGTTCGGCATGTTTTTAGAAAAAGGAAAGATGGTCGTTAAGTATCACTTTCCTAAGAAAATAGAAAAGATAAGCAATCCGGATGCTGTATTCTCCCAAGATGGGAAAACAGCCATAATTGAATATAGCGGCTCCATCTTTTCCAAACCTACAAACGAGTTTTCGGTAGAGATAACAACAGAGAAATAAAACACGGGCTGCAACCTTTCCGGCAGATATTCCTTTACTTACTTATTTTTTGGGATAGAATATGGGTAAACATAAAATCAGACATAAGAAGACTTGTTTAAACTGCGGAGCTTTTGTAGAAACTCATTATTGCCCTAAATGCGGGCAGGAGAACAGTGAAAGCCGCCAGTCTTTTCACCATCTGTTTACTCATTTCGTATTCGACTTTATTCATTACGACAGTTCTTTCTGGAGAACGGTTAAGTACCTGTTTCTGTCCCCGGGAAAACTTTCGATAGAATATATGAACGGCAAACGGAAATCTTATGTCAATCCGTTTACCCTTTATATATTCATCAGCTTTATCACGTTTTTTATACCATCTGTTTTACCGGATGCCTCCAAAAGCAATAAAAATATATTAGTGGAAGCCGAAGTGGATGAAGCAATGAAACTGAGAGACAGCCTTATCGCCACCGATACGCAAGGTAAACTTACAGCAGAGAAAATAGATGCTAAATACAAGGCTCTGCCTCAGGAAAAACAGTTCTTGTCCCCTGACGGCATAATGTATAAAACAGGGCTTGCAATAGTAGAAAACTCCAAGGATAAACAAAAAAACAAAGAGGCGATTGAATTTCTAATCCACAATATGCCAAAGGTTTTATTTATCTATATGCCTATATTTGCCTTCTGGCTGTGGTTGTTTCATAATAAAAGAAAACGCTTCTATTTCGATAGTGGTGTCTTTACCCTCCATTTCTTTTCTGTAGTATTGTTATCTATTACTATTTGCAACATTTTCACCTGCCTTTTTGACTGGATAGGTACAGAATGGCCCACAGGCCTGCTATGGACATTTATGATCTTTTATATCACGTTCTATTTCTTCAGGGGATGTCGCCGTTTCTATGACGAAAACAGGTTTATATCCAATCTGAAATCAGGAATTCTGGTTCTGATAAACAGCTTCATGATTATATTGATAACCACCCTGTATGCTATTCTGGGAATCTATATGGTTTTTGTTCATCACCACTAAGACCCTATTTCATATAAGCATCGAAGTCATCCGATGCTTTTTTTATCAGTTTGCTCAAAGCTCTGTCAGGTTGTGAAAAACAGTCGGTCTCGGATAATACGCCGTTCTTACCGGGAACTTTCTTCCACACACCTATTATTTCTCCATTATAGAAAATAGCAGGTTTGAATATACCATTGCTTGTTATCACCTTTTTATGATGAATAAGAGCCAGAATTTCTTTCCTGTCTTTATAACTGACCAGTAATTCATCGAATGCCGGAAGGAAATGCACAACATGGTCTTTGTGCTTGTAATCCAATGAAGACTGATGAAATATATACGTTTGCTCACCCGCCGTTTCGAATATAAAATCCGGCTTTATCAATGCTAAAGCACTTCTTGCTTCAGAAGCCGTCAATCCCGACCACCAGATAAAATCCTGTATTGTTGCCGGACCATGGCTCTGAAAATACTTATATGCTAAACGGTACAATGTTTCATCGACATTATAGTTCGAAGTCTTTGGCACACGTTGTTCCAGCAGGGCATATGTCTGTTTCTTATCTTTTACCGCACCATTACACACCAAACCGTCTAATTCGGCATGATACATAATATGACTCAAACGGCGGCTATCACACTCAACATCCGCCTTTTTCAATATTGTGCCAAGTTCCTGACGAGTCAGGTTACTTTCTTTTTCCAATGCTTTACGGATAATAGCGCTTGTCTTCCTCAGCAAATCATCGGAAAGCTCCAAATCTCTATCACTTGAACGAATAGCCAACTTTACCCGGGGTGCACTTAATTGAAGCATCCAATGTATATCATCGCGTGACACAAAATGCCATGTAGGACGTAAAATATGAGTACGGATAAGTTCGCCGTCATCCGCAGCTTTTTCCACCTGCTTATCGGTTATTCCGGGGAGCCGCACTCCAACACCCCATTTTGCCATATTGAAATCCTGAGCCTGCATGGCGCCCATCCATGATACTATTTCACGTGGAGTTTTATATCTGGTCTTAACAAGTTGCTGGTTAGCAAGCCGCATAGTAGTGATATCCGCTATATTCATTGTTTGCCTATTATCTTTTTATTCACTTAACCATCAATGGAATACCGGAAACCATCAGGTAAACCTTGTCTGCTTTTTCCGCAATGTACTGATTCAGCCATCCCTGCAAATCAGCAAACTTGCGTTGCACATCATTCTGCGACATTTCACCCATACCTATCTCGTTGGTAACAATGATGAACCGGGCATCCTGTCCTATCAGTTTATCGAATTCTGTTTTTAATGCTTGTAAAGAGGATTGAACATCCGCCTGCATATCGAAGAAAAAGTTTGTTGCCCACAAGGTCACACAATCTAACAGCACAACCCGTCCTGTAAAATCATGCAGGCTCAGTTCTTTTTCCTCTTCTATATTAGTCCATTCACAGCCCCGTTCGGCTTTATGCCGTTCGATACGCTTACGATGTTCATCATCCCATACACGGGAAGTAGCGAGATAGACAGGATTTGGGGACAAGGACAATGCCAGCTTCTGCGCGTAACTGCTTTTTCCCGAACGTTGCCCTCCGGTAATAAGGATGGCACCTCCCCCTGCCCCCTCCAAAAGAGGGGGTACTGCGTCCGAATGGGATATTTGTTGTTTCATTATAGATATTATTTGGAGATGTATCAAATGTCTCCCCTTTTTGGGGAGGTTGGAGGGGGTGTTTTCTTTCTTTTGTACAAAAAGTCTTTCCAGCGTTCTTCTATATTTCCGGCCTTATACATATCGTATCTAGCCATAGTAAAGAAAAGATCGGACAGGCGGTTAATAAATCGCATAACAACAGCCGGAACTTCATCCTGCTTATTCAATGTCCACAGACGGCGTTCTGCCCGGCGGGCAACAGCCCTTGCCAGTTGTATGTGTGCCGAGACAATAGTGCCACCCGGCAGGATAAAAGTTTCGCTGGGCCCCATCTCATCGGTCATTCTATCCATCCATTCCTCGCAAAGTTTATCCAAATTCTCATCCAATGTATTTGTATTAGTATCCCTGATCGCAGAAGGGGTTGCCACCTGGGACATTACAGACATCATTTCGGTTTGGATTTTAAATAAAAGAGGTTGCCATTCATGGTCTGCCGGAAGATTGGCTCTTACAATTCCTATTACCGAGTTGAGTTCATCGATTGTGCCGTTGGCTTCGATGCGCACATCATCTTTATCGACACGCTGCCCTCCAAAAATTCCGGTTTTGCCTTTATCTCCCCCGCGGGTATATATTTTCATAATTATATTGTTTTATTTATTATCTGATCTATATGTTTTTTTATTGTGTTCATTTTGGCATCGCCCAAAACGAACCAAAAGGCTAGCGCTTCGTTCCTCGGCGACCCAAAACCGCTTCGCTGGCTGAATCAAACACATAGGCTAACGCCCCGTTTGATTCTACGCCATCTTCAACGGATTGGGTGCCCCGCCTGCGTCACTAATGCGCGTCCGCTGACGCCTTAGTCAGGCAAAGCCCTTAAATTTTCAACTCTGAACTTGCAACTAAATTACTTAAAATTTATATAATAAATAGTTTCAATCGCTGCAATCAAAGCCACCATCAATATTTCAGTCCATATATTTACCTGTACGGCCTTTTTCATATCGGCAGTAGTCAATTCTTTTTCTTTATAACCTATATAGGGCTTATCTACCAGTTCTCCAAAATAGGTATTGGGCCCCCCGAAACGACAATCCAGAATCCCAGCCAAAGCGGCTTCGGGATAACCCGAGTTGGGGCTGGCATGCTGTCCTCCGAACTTTTCGATAAACGGAAACAATGAAAGTCTTCCGCTAACTATAATCATCAGTAGAGAGGTAAGACGGGCGGGAATATAATTGGCGGCATCGTCGATCCGTGCAGCCCAGCAACCGAATCGCTTATATCGCTCATTCTTATAACCTATCATCGAATCCAGCGTATTTATCATCTTATAGGCAAACATACCCGGAACTCCCAGTATCATATACCAGAATAGTGGAGCTATAACTCCATCGCTCAGGTTCTCGGCCAGAGTCTCCAATGCTGCCGTACGGATCTGCTGCGGCGACAGGTTAGATGTATCGCGTCCTACAATACGTGCAACCTGCATCCTGCCCTCTTCTACTGATGAATCTACTGCGATAAACACTTTCTTTACTTCATCAATGAGCGTTTTTCCGGCAAGGCAATAAAACATAATGATTGTAGAAAATACGATGGAAAGCCAGGGGTAAATATCATTTAGGCCCCCAATTATAAAATAAATAAGGAAATAACAGGAAAGAATAAGGACTACGGAAAATAATCCTCCTTTCAGCATCTTGCTTTTCCCTTTATTCAATATTTTTTCGCCCCATGCTATTATCTTACCCTTTGCGACCACTGTATGCGGCAACCAGGCAGGATCACCGATAAGTTTATCGATAATCCATCCCAAAAGCAGGGGGAGCAGAATATATAGCAGATTCAAATCCATACAAGTAACGGCCCCTAGCCTCCAAAGGGGGAAGCCCCTCTTCAAGAGAGGTCTGTAAGGGCATTTTTTATTGCATTAATTAATATTATATTCTCTTCAAATGACTGTGTGGCAATACGAAAGCAAGATTCATCCAATCCATAAAAATTAGCAGCATCGCGGATAAGTATTCCATACTTGTCTATGAGATACTTTTTCAAGATGAATGCCTTCCCATCTTCAAATTTACACAAAAAGAAATGTGTATCAGTAGGTTGAACAACAATTTTTTCTATTTTCCTCAAAGATTCTTGCAATTGTTTTGTTTCATACAAATATTCATTGATATTTATTGTTTCCAGACCACGATTCAACAAGAATTTTCCGGCTTCAATCGCTAATCCGTTTACAGACCACGGCATACGGTATTTTGCTACCTGAGCCAAAGTATCCGCATGTGCCGTAATATATCCTAGCCGCAGTCCGGGTATGGCAAAATGCTTTGTCATGGAATGCAATAATATCACATTCTTATATTGCGCAGCTTCTTCAATATTAAATAAGTCCCTGATTGTGAAATGCTCATATGACTGGTCGATAATAATATATTGAGACGGATGATTTTCAATATATGCTTTCAATATATTTTTATCAGTTACCGTACCCGTCGGATTGTTCGGATTGCAAAGCCATACCAAACGGGCATCCTGAGGTACTTTATCAAGAGATGCAGACCAGTATATTGTATGATTGTTGATAGTTGTGGCATCGCCATATTCACTGAATGTTGGGTATATTATAGCCGACCTGACGCTATTAAACGCCTGGGCGATCAGATAAATAGCTTCTGTCGCTCCATTGGTTACACATATATTACCCGTATTAACCTTGTATTTCTCAGCAAACAATTCAACCAGAGAGGATGCGTCGGGTTCGGGATAAGAATGTATAGCACTGATATGAGCACATAGATGATTCTGCAAGGCGGATAAATCCTGCCCGCTGCGTATATTGGAACTGAAATTGCTTACAATCTTCTTTCCGTGAGTATATATATCATCGCCGTGTCCGTCAATCATTGCCACCTCCCCCAACCCCCTCCGACAGAGGGGGCTTTTGGTCAATACCATCCTCTGTTACCTCCCCATTTTGGGGGAGGCAGGAGGGGGTGATTATCTTATACATCAGCTCCATATCCACATGGTTGCGCACATAGTCCGCAAGCTTATTATATTGTTCTTCCTTAAACGCCTTGAAGTCGAATGGCACATCGGACAACTTTGCGGCATAAGGAGCTAACAGATAATCTATGACAGCCCCATTATCAAGAATACCATGTATATATGTACCAAAACATTTCTCATTCAGGAAACAGCCGTCAGTACGGCCGTCTTCCAACTTATTCAGCGGCGAAAGACCTGCATTCCCGACAGGGACAGTCGCCCCCATATGTATCTCATATCCTTCGCAAACAGTGTCAGAACCAAGAAAAGAAAACTTCACCTGACGGGTCACCTTTTCCCCCTCCATCTGCGTAGTTACAGGTAGCAAGCCCAATCCGGGCAAACGCTCAATATTGCTTTCCACATGATGAGGGTCACATACCTCCTGCCCCATTATTTGATAACCACCACAGATACCTACTACTGTAGCTCCGTTCTTATGTGCTTTCACAATACTTTGTGCTACACCGTTGCGACGCAGTTCGTACAGGTCGGATAGAGTACTCTTGCTTCCGGGAACAAGCACAATATCCGCCTTTTCTATTTCATCCGTATTATTGGTATAATATAGATGTACGCGGGGATCACGTTCCAGCACATTGAAATCGGTAAAGTTGGATAAATGACGAAGCAGGATAACAGCTACATTCACCTTGCCATGTGTTGCCTGCAAATTCTTGGTTTGCAGCATCACTGAATCTTCCTCTTCAATATATATATCCTTATAATAAGGTACCACCCCGATAACAGGGATACCGCACAAGTCTTCAATCATTTTCACTCCCGATTCGAAAAGCCTGATATCACCCCGGAACTTATTGATAAGAATACCTTTCACATACCTGCGCTCTTCCTCGGTAAGTAACATTATAGAACCATACACCGAAGCGAATACTCCGCCCCTGTCTATGTCCGCTACCAATATTACATTAGCCCCGGCATGTATCGCCATCGGCATATTCACAAGGTCTACAGCCCGCAGATTGATTTCGGAGATACTGCCTGCCCCTTCCATTACAATAGGGTTGTACCGCCGGGCCAGACGGTCGAATGCATCATTTACTTCCTTCCGTAATTCTTCGCGCCCTTCCACCCTGAAATACTCATAAGCATGCTGGTTTCCCACCGGTTTGCCATTCAACACAACCTGACAGACCTTATCAGTCGTAGGCTTCAGCAATAAAGGGTTCATATCGGTATGGCAGGGAACACCCGCAGCCTCGGCCTGGACGGCCTGAGCACGTCCTATTTCAAGCCCTTCGGGGGTAGCATATGAATTGAGAGCCATATTCTGCGCCTTGAATGGAGCCGGCTGATAACCGTCTTGCAGAAATATGCGGCAAAAGGCCGATGTAATAATACTTTTACCTACATCGCTGCCTGTTCCCGCAAACATGATGGGATTGAGCCGTTTCGTCATTATTTTAAATCCTCTGATATTTTAGTTCTTATGTATTTTAATATATCCCTGACCCCGGGGATATAAAAACCGAATATTTTGTCCGGCAGGTTTCCTGACTTGCTCCATCTTTGAACGGCCTTCCCATTTTCAGTAAACAGTTAGCAGTTATCAGTAAACAGTCAAAAAAAACTGTTAACTGATTACTGTATCACTGATTACTGTGAAACAGTGGTATTTGGTATTGCTCAAAGACTTTTTTCAGAAACATTGTTAACTGAATAGAGACCACAGTAGCGGGCACTGTTCCGGATTCTGACCGGATTCCCTTTTCATGTAAAAGACGAGTGTCTGTTTACATCACCAAAACAGTTACAAAGATAGCTTTTTATTGAGGTTATACAATACGAAAATTGTAACTTTGAAATTCTGTTAATCGAGATATATTATTAAAATGGTAGAAATAAAGGTATCGGAGGAAATAAGGAAATCCTGCCCCGCTTTTGCCGGAGCAGCCATTTGTGCCAAAGTAAAGAATACCCCTCACAATGAGCAATTATGGAAGCTCATAGATAACTGTGTCGCTGAATACAAGGCAAATCACCAGATAGAAGATATAAAGAAGAATCCGGCTATTGCCGCTACCCGTTCGGCATATAAAAAGTTCGGAAAAGACCCGAACCGCTACCGTCCATCGTCTGAAGCCCTTTGCCGCCGAATAGTCAGAGAATTGCCCTTGTATCAGATAGATACACTGGTAGACCTCATTAATCTGGTTTCTATCCATACAGGTTATTCTATCGGAGGATTCGATGCCGATAAGATAAAAGGCAACACGCTGACATTAGGTGTCGGGATGACCGATGAACCCTATGAAGGGATTGGGCGGGGTATGCTGAATATTGAAGGAATCCCGGTATATCGCGATGCTATCGGCGGTGTGGGAACACCGACAAGTGACAATGAGCGGACAAAGATAGAACTAAGCACAATAAGTTTTCTGGCTATTATAAACGGATATAGCGGAAAAGAGGGTTTGGATGAAGCCGTAAAATATATGCAATCTTTGCTGAAAGATTTTGCAGATTCGGATGGCGGGGAAGTTATTTTCTTTTAGTCATTTTTTTGTAAGGAATCATTTAGAACTTTATCTATACTAAATAAGTTATATAAATAAAAGTTGAAAGTTATATGAGATACGAGTAGACAAGACACGAGATACAAGTTGTTCCCTGATGACTGACGAGATGCTTCGCTCTGCTCAGCATGACAAGCTAATTATTAATTTTTCATTCTTAATTATTAATTGCTTTCTGTGTTACTTTTGTTACCTTTTATAAAAAGAACAAGTACAAAAGTATGTAAAAAGTGTAAAGTTTGTCAGCTTTTAACAAGTCGTAAATTTTAAATAATAAGTCATCAGCTATGGTTAACTGCTGACTGTTAACCGATAATATAAACCTTTGATATATGAAAATACTAACAGGCGCACAAATAAAAGAAACTGACCGCTATACTATCGAAAATGAACCTATCAGTTCGATAGAATTAATGGAAAGAGCCTCCAATTCCATCGCACAATGGATATGCAACAATGTAGAGAAAGATTATCCCCTGCTCTTCCTTATCGGAAAAGGTAACAACGGAGGTGACGGATTGGCCGTAGCCCGTATATTATACCATGCAGGGTATAACTGTTCTGTGTCTATGGCATTTGATAAAGAACAACTCACCGAGGAGTGCAGATATAATCTGGAGCGCCTGCCCTCCGGTGTCGCCAGCAGTGGTTTAGAAAATATAAGCAGGAATACTGTCATTATCGACTCCCTGCTGGGTACGGGAGTAAAAGGAGCGATAAAAGAGCCCTTATTATCCATTATAGACAAAGTTAATTCTCTACAAAGCAAGGTTATATCTATTGATTTACCATCCGGTATGATAAGTGAATACGGAAACAAAAACCAAAAGATTATTAAAGCTGGCATAACCCTGACCCTTGAATTTCCCAAACTGGCGATGTTATTGCCCGAAGCCGGGGAATACTGCGGAGAAATCAATATATTACCGATTGGACTCAGTTCACAATACATATCCAATGAAGAAACTTCCTATCATTATATAACGCCCGGTTTCATTGGTAAAATAAAATTGACAAGGGATAAATTCGCTCACAAAGGAACTTACGGACATACTTTGCTCATATGTGGGGCGAGAGGAATGGCCGGAGCCGCAATACTGGCGACAGGCGCGGCTTTGCGCTCAGGTTGCGGACTGGTAACCACACACATTCCTGCCGAAGAACGGTATGCCGTAAATATGGTGTATCCATCTGCCATATTAAGCCTGGATGACGAATCTTATTTTTCCGGCCTGCCTGCAAATGCTTCCAAATATTCATCCATAGGGATCGGTTGCGGATTGGGGCAAGCCCCGCAAACAGCCGACGCCCTCAAGCAACTATTGGTTTCGGTTTATAAACCGGTTGTAATAGATGCCGACGCACTGAATATTATATCGGAGCATTACAAAATGAGGCACCATATTCCCGCCGATTCTATCCTTACGCCGCATATCGGAGAACTGAAAAGGCTGATCGGGGAATGGACCAGTGAAGAGGAAAAAATAGAACAGGTGAAAAGGCTTGCCGCCAATCTTAAATCCGTCATCATTGTAAAAGGGGCGCATAGCATGGTCTGCCTGCCGGACGGTAACTGCTATTTCAACTCTACAGGCAACAGCGGCATGGCAAAAGGCGGTAGCGGCGATGTACTCACCGGTTATATTACAGGCCTGCTGGCACGCGGGTATAGTAGTGAGCACGCTGCTATCTTAGGCGTATATATGCATGGTCTGGCCGGAGATAAAGCGGCTAAAAAATATGGAACGGAGGGAATGAATAGCAGGGATTTGATAAAATATTTATGAATCTCAAGATTTCAGGTTTCAAAATCTCAAGATTAGTTCTTCTGTAATTTTGAAATCTTGAAACTTGAAATCTTGAAATTAACCCTTAATATTTGAATTCATATTCATAACTACTCTCATTCCCGCAGGCATCGGTAGCGGTGAATACCAATTTATGGGTTTGCCCCCGTGTCAAACGTTTCGGATCGAATTTGTAGGTATAAACAGGAGATTTCACATCATTCTCAAACAGTGCAAACGCTCCGTCGATAGTTCCACGATAAGAAGCAATACCGCTTTTATTATCTGATAGTCTTATCTTTATTTCTCCTTTAGCTACCCATTTGGCAGGGAGTACAGGAGTGATGGTGGGAGCCTCGGTATCAATGGCGACAGCATAGGTATCACCCAATTCCCTGATACGAACGGTAACAGCGCCATTGTTGTACTTACCACCTATCCAGGATTCTCGGCTGCCGGTGATGCGTACGATACCGTACTGAGATTTGTTGGTCATACTGTCTTTGGTCATCTTGATGGTTATATCGCAGGATTTATCAAGTGGGACATAACTATCGCTGACCTCATAGATGGCAGACATATAATTCTTTGACACGGCTCTCTTCAGATTGAAGCACAGGTCTTTATACAGTGACCCGCCGGCAATGGAAATAGAGAACATATTGCCTTCATAATGGTTATCCTTGTCCCATGCCATTAGTTGTGTACAGTCTTTCCGCCGGGGGATATCCTGCTTTTTGCCGTACACATCGAAAGAATGAGTCGTCTTGTTGCCATAGAGGTCTTCGAGTTCGTATTTCAGCTTGTACACCTTTTCCTCGTTTATGTCGATATAACCGTTATTGACGGTCTTATATATAGACAGCTTATTGCCCGGCTCAATAAATGACTTCTGATAGAAACTCTTTTTACGGGACCAATAGTCGAAATCGATCATACTGTTTATCATCCTCGTATTTCTGAAGTCTACAGATGATATATCCGAAGAGAATATCTCCTTTCCGTCGCAGAACAGGCGTACAATCTTTACCCCGTATATATTGCTTGTTCCCGTCATACGGTCGTTTGCATAAACGCCTATACCAATCTTTCCCCATACCTTTATTGAATCGGGAACTACTTTCGCGCCTTTCTTCCCCGGTGTTGCTCCAACAATACGACGAAAGGGTTCATAACCATTATTGACCACACCTTTGCCCTCTACGGGATAAACAGCAAAGCCTTTTACCACAGGTGGAACATTATCCTCTATCTGACCCCTATAATACTCAAGTGCATCGAGGGCCAACTGGCTTTCTGTATCTCTTATCTCGAAATGTACATGAGGTCCGCCGGAAGAACCGGTGTTACCGCTATAAGCAATCAGATCTCCTTTCTTAACGGGAAATACCGATTGATCCAATGAAAGATCTACCCTGTAAGACTCCTGCTCATATTGTTTCTCTTTTACATACCCGGCAATCTTCGGAGCAAATTTCTCAATATGACCATACACGCTTGTCTGCCCATTGGTATGAGCCACATAAATTGCCAATCCGTAGCCCAAAGGAGAGACGGATATACGTGATACGTATCCGTCTGCAATAGAATATACAGGCTTATTAATCACACCCTGAGTTTTCAGGTCAATGCCCGAATGAAAGTGATTAGGACGCAACTCCCCGAAATTTGCACTAAGAATAAGCGGGATATCGAGGGGTGAACGGTATGTATTCTGGGCATTTAAGTTAAAAGTATATATAATGAGTAAAACCGAAAGAATCTTTTTCATTTGTAAATCGTATTAAAAAATAGGGCCGGATTTAAACGGCTACTAAAAGTGAGATACAAAAATAGCCTTTTTTTGCATAAAGCCAATTATCATTTATCTATATATGGAAAGGTAAGATCTCTAAACTTATTCTCGTTTTTTACTCTTTTAGCCCCTTTCTTCGTTCTTTGACAATTTTATTTTAAATAAATTTCGTTTTTGCACAAATGAATTTGTATTTTCGCGATAAATAAACAGCATTGAAAATCAATATCATAATAAAATAACTAAAATTAATTTCAAAAAAATAGTATCAAACATTTGCAAGTAATCAAAAATGAATTACCTTTGCATCCGCAATCAAAGGAGAAAGCAGCTGTAAAAACAGAACGGAAACTCCGCAGGATGGCCCATTCGTCTATCGGTTAGGACGCAAGATTTTCATTCTTGAAAGAGGGGTTCGACTCCCCTATGGGCTACAAAATAAAATAAAAAATTAAAAAATAAGGATTAGTCAACATGGCAAATCATAAATCAGCAGAAAAGAGAATCAGACAAGCAGAAGTAAGACGCTTGAGAAACAGATATTCAGCAAGAACAACCCGTAATGCAGTTAGAAAGTTCCGTACGCTGACTGATAAGGCTGAAGCACAAAAATTGTATCCTTCGGTATGTTCTATGCTTGACAGACTGGCTAAAAAGAACGTTATCCACAAAAACAAAGCGGGTAACCTGAAATCTAAATTAGCTGCTCACGTTAAATCATTAGCATAAGATACTAATATAAGAACTGTCAATATAAAACAGAGGCTAAGCTCTACGGAGTTTGGCCTTTTTTAAATTTACACCCGGCAGAATAAACAGACAATATTCCATTGTATTCCAAAAACTTATTCTTATCTTTGCACCCGCTAATAACAATTATGTATTAATTAATAATTAACAAAAGAAAGAAAAATGGCTACAAAGATCCGTTTACAAAGACGAGGACGTAAAGGTTATCCTTTTTATCACATCGTCATTGCAGATAGCAGAGCTCCACGTGATGGAAAATTTATTGAAAAGGTTGGTTCATATAACCCGAACACAAATCCTGCTACAATAACTATAAATTTCGACAGGGCTTTGTACTGGTTACAAGTTGGTGCTCAACCTACCGACACTACTCGTAACATACTTTCTGAAGAAGGAGTATTGTTAAAGAAACACCTTCTTGGTGGTGTTGCTAAAGGTGCATTTACAGAAGCTGATGCAGAGAAAAAATTCGAAACATGGAAAGCTGAGAAAGAAAAAGGAACCCAGGCTGTCATCAACAAAAACGAAACAAAAGCTAAAGCTGATGCAAAAGCCCGTTTAGATGCTGAAAAAGCTGCAAATAAGGCTAAAGCAGAAGCAGTAGCACAAAAGAAAGCTGAAGAAAATGCTGCTCAGGCACAAGCTGAAGCAGAGGCTGCTCCGGCTGAAGAAGTTGCTGAAACAGAAGCGCCAGTCGCAGAAGCTCCGGCTACTGAAACAGAAGCTCCGGCTGAAGAAAAAAGTGCTGAATAATATATTGAAAGAAATATCACAGCATATAAAAAGCTCCGGAAATCCGGAGCTTTTTTATTCGGTATAATTATAGCAGATTATTATACCCACATCAGGTCGCTCATAATGCCATCCGAGATAAAGATGCCTTCGCGGGTTAGTTTCAATACATTATCATTATTGGTTACAAATCCCTGATTGATATACTTCCGTACATTCTTCATGCAATAATCTTTCATTGATGTACCAAAACGGTTTTCCAGCACAACAAGGTTTACTCCCCACATGGTACGCATGCCAGTCAGTATAAAGTCATTATAACCGGTATTCTTATCAAGATATTCCGTTTCTACGGCCGGACTCCCCTGCCCTATCCCTTCCGTATACTTAGAGATAGAGGCAATGTTCCATGCGCGGTTCTGCCCGTCAAAAGAATGCGCCGCGGGTCCTAATCCAAGATACTTTTCTCCAAGCCAATACGAACTATTATGTTTCGAATATAGCCCATTCCGGGCAAAGTTAGATATCTCATAGTGCTGGAATCCGGCATCGCTCAGGCTGTCAATCATCGTAGAAAACATCTGCACGCTCAAATCCTCATCCACAGGCTTTACATCGCCCAATCTGAACAAACGGTACAGCCGTGTTCCCTGTTCATAAATAAGGTGATATGACGAAATATGCTGTACATCAAGATTTATAGCCTGTTCCAGATTTCGTTGCCAGATATCCATTGTCTGATTTGGCAGGCCATACATCAGATCGATGCTGATATTGTTATAGCCTGACGACTTACATAAGCTGACCGCGTCTATTGCCCTTTCGGCAGAATGCCTGCGCTTGAGGAATTTCAGCTCATTGTCATCGAAACTCTGGATACCAATACCCAGGCGGTTGAAAGGTAATCCCCGGAGCGTTTCTATATATTTTGCATCCAGGTCGTCCGGATTGGCCTCCATTGTTATTTCAGCATCAGAGGCAACCGTAAAATTAGCCCGGATGGTATCAAATATTCTTTGGAAGTCCCCGTATGATAATTGGGAAGGCGTTCCTCCTCCGAAATAGATTGTCTTTACTATCTCATTTGAGATGTAGTCTCTGCGCAACTCTATTTCCCTGCATACAGCCGATACATAGTTATGCTTTGGAGACATATCGGTGCGGGTATAAAAATCGCAATAAATGCACCTTGTCTTGCAGAAAGGAACGTGTATATAAATGCCTGCCATGTTTTAGCCGATAGCCGATAGCCATTAGCTGATAGCTATCAGCTAAAAGCTAACAGCGTTATTCTTTATACATCTTGTCGATGATATCTTTATACTTCTCTGCTACAAACTTACGTTTAACCTTCAATGTATTGGTGAGTTCACCGCCTTCCATTGTGAATGGTTCGGGCAGCAGCCAGTACCTCTTAATCTTTTCGTAAGGAGCAAAATTTGCCTGTAACAATTCGATACGGCCGTCGAGCATACGCAGGATATCTACATTGGAGAGTAGTTCTTCCAGTTTATCATACCGGATATTGTGAGCCTCTGCATAATCTTCCAAGGCCTTATAATCCGGTACGATCAGGGCGCTCACAAATTTACGTTCGTCCGCTATAACAGCTATCATGTCGACAAACTTATCTTCAGACACTTTTGTTTCTATCGCCTGAGGGGCAATATACTTACCGTTAGCTGTTTTGAAAAGATCTTTTATACGCTCGGTCAGAAACAAGACATTTCCTTCCAGTCGTCCGGCATCACCTGTACGGAAATACCCATCCTCGGTGAACACTTTAGCCGTTTCTTCCGGTTTCTTATAATACTCGCGCATAACGGTTTTCCCTTTCACGAGTATCTCGTTGTTTGCAGGATCTATCCTTACATCCACCTCCGGCATAATAGTACCGATGGAACCTATTCTGAATCCTTTTTCCGGATAAAAACTAACTGTCGCACTGGTCTCTGTTAATCCATAGCCTATTATTATAGGTATATTTACCGATTGCAGGAACTCATTTATAGAGTCTGACAGTGGTGCCCCGGCACATGGAAATATATTACCGTTCTGGATACCGACCACCATCTTCAACACGCGGAATACAGTATTATTATATAAGAAGAATTTGATCCTCAGACCAAAAGGCGCACGGATTCCATTGTTCTTATAATCGAGATTATACCTCTTGCCTGTTTTGATCGCATGAGTGTACAACCACTTCATGACTCCCTTGGAATCAGAAATTTTCTCTTGCACCCCCGCATATACCTTTTCCCAAAAACGGGGAACACTACACATAATCGAAGGCTTGATCTGTTGTATAGACTTCTGTATCTCCTTCGCATCCTGATTGATGGCAATAGTCATACCTTTGTGAAGTGCATAACATGTCCATGCCCGCTCGAAGATATGTGCCAGTGGCAGGAAATTCATCGATACATCTTTGTTGGATGTCATAGCCAGCCTCATATCGTGAATACGGAATACTTGCAAGAAGCAAGAGTGAGGTATCACAACACCTTTAGGCTCGCCTGTTGTACCTGAAGTATATATTATGCAGGCGATATCGTCTTCTTGTCTCGATTTCATGCGTACACGCACAATAACTTCCGTATTGGAGTTCTCTCCCGAGGCGATAAAATCATCGAAATAAATAGATGTCTTATCTTCGGGATGGAACTTTACTTTGTTATCGAATACAATTATCCTTTTCAGGACGGAAGATCCGCTCTGCTGCACCTTAAACGCATTATTATACTGGAACTGCTCTCCGGCGAACAACAATTCCACATTCGCATCGTTGACTATATACTCCACCTGTGTAGGTGAAGAGGTCGCATATATAGGTACCGATACGCACCTGTTGGCATACGAAGCAAAATCGGCAAAAAGGTACTGAGGCATATTCTGGGAATAAACCGCGACCTTATCGCCTTCATTTACACCTATTTCGGCCATAGCCCATGCCGTCTTCATTACGTTATCCGAAAACTTCTTCCATGAAATACTCTTCCATTTTTTTTCGTAAGGGTTCCTATACTTCAGGGCGGTTCTTTTCCCATATCTGATGGCTTGGCGATGCACCAAAATAGATAAATGATAATAGTTCATGGAAATTCTTTTTGATTCGTAATTCTTGCAAAGGTAGTCTTAAATATGGAAAATATATTATGTAATTGCAATTTTTATAGTTGCACAAACACCCATTGTCAGATTAATCAAATTAAGACCCATAAACAGTTTGACATCTTGTTTTCCCTAACATGGTAAAAACTTATAACCTATAGCTTATAACTCATAACTTATTTTACTACTTTTGTAGCCAAATAATTTTCTATGGCAGGTAGTGGAATGAAGAGTTTGGCGAAAGATACTGCAATCTACGGATTGAGTAGTATTCTCGGCCGTGTTCTCAACTGGTTTCTGATGCCACTGCACATCAGCATTTTCACCAATACTATAGAATATGGGAAAGTTAGCCGCATATATGGGCTTACGGCACTGTTTCTGGTATTGCTGACTTACGGACTGGAAACGGGTTTCTTCCGATTTATGAATAAAAAGGAAGAAAATGCGGATAAGGTATATTCTACCTCACTGATAACCATAGGCTGCACCTCACTGCTCTTTATATTGTTCTGTATCTGCTTCATTACGCCTATTTCCGAATGGCTCAGATATACGGATCACAGGGAACATATAATGATTATGGCAATCGTGGTTGCCCTGGATGCCTTTATGACTATTCCTTTCGCATACCTGAGACAACAAAAAAGGCCGAAACGGTTTGCCGCACTGAAACTCGCCTTTATTTTCTTCAATATATTTTTCAATCTGTTCTTCTTAGTATTTTGCCCCTGGATAAAAGAGGCTTACCCCGATTTTATACTCAATAAGTTTTATCATCAGGATATAGGTATAGGGTATATATTTCTGGCTAATCTTATATCTACGCTGGCTGTATTAATCCTGTTGATACCAACAACAATGAAGGGGTTGAAAATAGACTTTGACAGAAGCCTGCTGGGCCGTCTGCTGAAATATTCTTTTCCGCTGCTCATGCTGGGACTGGCAGGGGTTATCAGCCAGACCGTAGCGCAACTGGTGTATCCTTATCTTCCTTTTGACAGTGTCGAAGAAGCCGACCGCCAGTTGGGAATATACAGCGCCTGTGTCAAATTCTCGGTCATAATATCTATGTTCATCCAGGCCTTCCGTTACGCTTATGAGCCGTTCTTTTTCGGGAAAAACAAGGATGGGAAGGACAATACCAGGTCTTATGCGGACGCAATGAAATATTTCATCATATTTGTGCTGCTGATTTTTCTGGTAGTGATGTTCTACATAGATATTATCCAGTACATTATGCATAAAATCGGCCGTAATTATGCCATAGGGCTGGACGTTCTGCCGTATGCCATGATGGGTGAGATATTTTTCGGTATCTATTTCAACCTTTCGGTATGGTACAAACTGACGGACAAGACCAAATACGGAGCATATTTCTCCATACTGGGATGCATCATACAGGTAGTAATGAATATTGTACTTGTTCCCGTTTACGGCTATATAGCCAGTGCATGGGCTACGTTCGCGTGCAACCTGGTAATAGCTGCCATATCGTACTTCATAGGGCAAAAGTATTTCCCTATAAAATATGACCTGAAAAATATATTCCTTTATTTCATTCTGGCAACCGTATTTTATATAGCCGCCATGTATCCGCAGATAGACAATGAATTGCTGCGTATGGGATACCGTACATTGTTCCTCATCGCTTTTGCGGCGATTGTGATTAAAAAGGATTTGCCTTTGAGTGAAATACCTCTTATCAACAGATACTTCAAGAAAAATAAATAAAACAAAATACAATCAATAAATCAATAATAATTATAAACCAATGAGAAAGATATTTCTATTTTCAATCCTCTTCCTCTCGGCCCTGTTAGTAAAGGCTGACGAAGGTATGTGGTTGCTGAAAGAGCTGAACAAACAAAGTCTGGCTCGTATGAAAGAACTGGGTTTTTCATTCCCGGCCGATAGTATTTACAGTGAGACAAACCCATCGCTGAAAGATGCGGTGGTAATCTTCGGTGGCGGATGTACCGGAGTTGCCGTTTCCGATCTGGGATTGATCTTCACAAATCATCACTGTGGCTACGGAAACATTCAGAAACTTAGTTCGGTAGAGCACGATTACCTGAAAGACGGTTTTGTCAGTCAGGCATTTGCCGATGAATTACCGGCAGAAGGATTAATGGTTGCTTTCCTGCAAAAGACAGAGGACATCACAGATTTCGTGACCTCCACTTTACTGCCTGATGACAGCGAAGATGTGCGCGACCAGAAGATAGATTCGTTATCGAATATATATTTAGAAAAATATAAAGGGAATGAATTCATACGTGCGCAGGTAGTACCGTTCTATTCCAACAACAAATATTATGCAGTTATATATGATGTCTTCCGCGACGTAAGACTTGTTTTTACTCCGCCTTCATCCGTAGGTAAATTCGGAGGGGAAACCGATAACTGGATGTGGCCGCGCCACACAGGCGACTTCTCTGTATTTCGCGTATACGCGAACAAAGACAATCAGGCCGCACGCTACAGCGCCGATAATGTTCCTTACAAGCCTAAATATTCCGTTCCTGTATCCATACAGGGATTCAAGGATAAGGATTATGCCATGACTATCGGTTATCCGGGAAGTACTGAACGCTACATGTCATCGTGGGGTATCAACCAAATGGTAGAATCGGAACATAAGCCACGTATCGAAGTACGCGGAGCAAAACAGGATATCTGGAGAAAAGCGATGAACGCAAGTGACGCCGTACGCATCAAATATGCCTCCAAATATGCAGGTAGTTCAAACTATTGGAAAAATGCAATGGGTATGAACGAAGCCATCGCAAAACTGGATGTAATAAAAGATAAAGAAGACCTTGAAACGAGATTTGCCCAATGGGTATCCTCATCGAACAACCCGGCTAAATACGGAGATGTATTACCGATGCTGAAAGAAGGTTATACTTCTACAATGGATGCTGCAAAAATACAGACATACCTGTTCGAAACATTCTACAACGGTATAGAAATAACCCGTTTTGCCAATACAGCCTTGTTTGTCGGCAAAATGGACGAAGGAGATAAAGGCGAAGAATTAAGAAGCCGCATGACTAATGCGTACAAAGACTATGAGCCGTCTCTCGACCGTCAGGTAATGCCTGTATTGCTGAAACTATACGCGGAACGAGTGCCTGCTGCTTACCAACCGGCCATATATGAAACCATCAACAAGAAGTTCAAAGGCGATTATGATAAATACGCCGACTGGTTCTATAAAAATACGAAGCTGACAAGCCTCGACGGAATAGTAAGCCTTATTACCAGCGGTAAAGCTAAAGATATAGAAAAAGATCCCGCGATAGAACTGGCAAAATCGCTTGAACCATGCCTGAAATTGCTTCAGAAAGACTCTGCGCCATATCATGTGCAAATAGAAAAAGGAGAACGTTTGTTTATGGCCGGGCTGATGGAAATGGAACCAAATAAAGTATTCTCGCCGGATGCCAACTTCACCCAACGCCTCAGCTATGGTTCCATTGGCGGATACAAGCCTGCCGATGCCGTAACATACGATTACTATTCTACATCGAAAGGAGTTCTGGAAAAAGAAAATCCGAATGATCCCGAGTTTGCAGTACAGGAATATATCCTTAACGACCTGAAAGCAGGTGACTTTGGCCAGTATGCTGACGCGGACGGTAAGATGCATGTAAACTTCTTATCTAACAATGATATAACCGGAGGTAACTCGGGTAGCCCTGTTTTCGATGGAAAAGCTCAACTTATCGGTCTGGCTTTCGACGGTAACTGGGAAGCACTGAGCGGAGACATTGTATTTGAACCGGAAGTGCAACGTACTATCAGCGTGGATATTCGCTATGTACTTTATACAATAGATAAAGTAATGAAATGTCCCCGTTTGATTCAGGAACTGAAAATTATAAAATAAGGGATATACTAAGATAAAAATGGCTGCCGAAAATGATCGGCAGCCATTTCTATTTTATACAAACCGGTGTTTTGACTGTTTTATGTCATTTCTGAGAATACACGTTACTATCTCCGGTCTAAATCTGTTATCATCAACGGATTATTGCTCCTCATCTCTTCCAGTACTTTCTTCACTTCTTCATAAGCCGAACCACTCGATTTTATCCGGTCCATCTCCTTGGAGGTAAGCCCTACCATCTGCAAGAAAGCCACTTCTCCATGCGGAGTCTGTATTTTCCCCATTTCGGGATCAAGCGTAAAAGCAACCCCCACAATGTCTATCTCCTTTTTCCCTCCTACCCGCACAGGACCGTTGGCAGGAATTACATGATTTTCTTCAAACCAGCGGCCGCTTTTTATCACATAACGCGCCAGGTTATTCATCAGGTTGACAACCCATGTAGGGTCTTCCCCGTCTTCTTCGAAAGGCTTGAGACGAAGAGTAAATTCGAAACCCCATTTACTAAACTCACCACCCGCAGCTTCTTCATTATAGTAAAGCTCCGACATACCATAACTCACCAGATGACGGTGAAATTCCTGATTACGGGAATCGAAAATACTGACTCCGTCCAAAGGGTCTTCCCCTCCGACCATATAGTGCAGTTGGGGAGCATAATGACGAGGTTCAACATCTCCGTATAGTTTCTCTATTGCTTTGTCTATTTCCCACCAGCCTACGGCATCGTCTTCGTCGAAGAGTTTTTTGTATTCTTTCTGTGTCATGTGCGTTTAATTGATGGTTTAAAGATATAAAAAATAATAGCCTTCTGAAAGTTGTAGTTATGAAGGATAACTGATATCTGTTAAGCTATGCGCAATCAGGGATTATTTGCATTCCTTTTTGAACAAAAATGAGGACAAACCCGGGTGGGCGCAGCCGGTATGGGTGAAAGTTTCCGATACAAGTCAGGATAGTCATTATGCAAAAAGAATAGAATATTAACCCTTAATCCTCATAATAAATAATGCGAATCAGTAGTTAGATTTAAATGTTGGATTTTTCTAATCCTAGTAAGTGTTCTTTGTAAAAACTTTTATCATTCGGTTCATGTCTGCCGCGCCCTCCCGGGCTTGCCCTCACTTTTGGCATTGCCCAAAAGTAAGCAAAAGGCTAGCGCTCCGTTCCTCAGCGACCCACAACCGGTTTGCCGGCTGAAAGTGACGAACGGGCTATCGCCCCGTCCCTTTCTACGCCGGCTGTACCGTGTGGGTGCCCCGCCTGCGGAACTAATGCGCAGAGGCTGACGCCATAGTGAAGGCAAAGCCCTTAGATCAAATATGCGCCAGCCTTGTCGTGCGTCAGCGGACGCCATAGGCTTTATGGACGGGGTACCCATAGGGCGAAAAAGACTAAAAAACGAAAACGTGTCTGAGCTTATCGGCCGATTCGTATCAGACAATATTCGGAGCGAGTTTTTTCGTTTAGTCTTTGAGTCCGTTATGGGTCGGCCTATAAAGTGGGCGTCAAAGCATTTTTGGTTCCTTTTGGGGCTTTGGCCAAAAGGAACACAAGCAATCTGTGATTGCGAGTAGCATTAAACAATCCAACAATTTTATATTACAATAATCACTTCAACTACTCATTGGCATTAATAGTTTCTGCTTATTCTTTTTCTTTATACCATTTATACAGGCTTCCGTCTACAAACTGGAAATACCATTCATTTTTGAATTTGTCTTTGTACATGATAGTCTGGTTGTTGTTATCTTTCTGTTCAACCACAGTGTATTTGTCACCCATCAATGTCACAATTTGCTGAGGAGTCATGCCCAACTGAACTTGTTTGAGCTGAGTGTTGTAAGCGGTCCCGCATGCTGTAAGCATTGCCGCTGCAAATAAAACGAAAAGGAATTTTTTCATAATCGATATAGTTTGTATTTATTTTACTTGATAAACAACCATTAACGGGTATAAGTTCACCGAAACTTTTTCAGATATAAAATTACACTAAAAACCGATAGGCCGGTTGTTTTTTCAATTAAGTTAGAAACGGAATTATAAAGGATTTATTGTTAAAGTCCTCCGGCAACTGCTAAGGAATTTGTCAACAGACTTGAAAATAATTATCTATATAGTTAGAGCTGATAAACTTTAGCTGTTAGCTGATAGGGCCTTGAAGTATTGGGATAAGTAGTAAGTTGAAAGTTATATGAGATACGGGTAGACAAGACACGAGATACAAGTTGTTGACTGATGACTGTTTACTGTTTACTGTTAACTGATATATCTGTTACCTTTGTTACTTTTTAACTATATATAGTTAACGGATACAAAAATAACAAGATAAAAACAATGAAAAAACTGTCAGATGTGTCAGGTTTTAACACTATATAGTTAATAAATACAAATCTAACTGATAAGTAATGGGGAAAAATTGTTACATCATTTTTTGTTGGTTACTTAATTATAACTGCTAATTTTCGTATTTGCTAATTTAATTGGCACACCGGCATATTAGATAATTAGCACATTAATTTTACCTTTGTATGACTCATAAAAACAGTGTTGATTAAATGATTCCATTTCTATATAATGTTGCTCAGGCATATTACAAATCTTACGGACAGGAGATAAGCCGTTATACGTTTGTATTTCCTAACCGCAGGGCAGGGATATTTTTTCAGCACTATTTGTCGC
Organism: Dysgonomonas sp. UBA7710; assembly: GCF_002482385.1. Lineage (GTDB taxonomy): Bacteria > Bacteroidota > Bacteroidia > Bacteroidales > Dysgonomonadaceae > Dysgonomonas. Next base: position 41,590 of record NZ_DLFW01000024.1, read on the forward strand.
AAATTGCAGGGCGTCCGATTTTTTCGCCCGAAATCCTGACTGTTACAGACCTCTTCGAAAAACTGAGCCCATATAAGAAAGCCGACCGGATCGAGATGCTTTTCTTATTATATGATATTTATATACGGGTAAGCTCGTCCACCGAGACCTTCGATGAGTTCCTCTATTGGGGCGAAATGCTGTTAAATGACTTCGACGATGTAGATAAATATCTGGTAGACGCACAGCAACTATTTCGTAATATACATGACCTGAAAGAGATTGATGCCGGATTCGATTATCTTACCGAAAGCCAGATAGAAGCTATCCGCCGCTTTTGGTCGAACTTTCTGCCAATCGGGGAGAATGATAAGAAAAAGGACTTTTTGGAGATGTGGGAGGTACTTTTCCAATTGTACACCTCTTTGCGCGAGCAGCTCCATAGCAGGGGAATGGCCTATGAAGGAATGATTTTCCGTGATGTGACCGAACGTTTAGCGAATGATACAGATTATAAGTTACCCTTCGAAAAAGTGATTTTTGTCGGACTGAACGGGCATAGTAAATCGGAAGAAACACTTTTGAAGTATTTGCATAAACGTAAAATTGCCGATTTCTACTGGGACTATTCCTCCCCTTTGGTCCGTGACCCGAAAAACAAAGCCTCATTCTTTATAGACAGGAATAAGATGCTTTTCCCTACACAGCTGACTTTAGAGCCCGAAGAATTAAGCATGGATCTGCCCGTAGTTGAGGTGATAGGCATTCCTTCGGCTGTAGGGCAGGCCAAATATGTGCATTCCATCATCAGGTCGCTGATGGATGAAAAACAGATCACTTCGTCTACCCAAGCCATGAATACAGCTTTGGTCTTACCTGACGAAAACCTGCTGCTTCCGGCATTGTATTCCATCCCCGGAGAGATAGATAAGATTAATGTAACAATGGGCTACAACCTCGGCAATAGTTCTATTTCGGGATTGATGGAGCATGTGTTTGAATTGCAGCGTAATATACGCAGGTCGGAAAATTATACAGGCTTTTATTACAAGCCGGTACTGGCGATACTCAATCATCGTTATATAACCAATGTGGCAAGTGACGAAGCCAAAGCGTTACGGACAAATATTATCCAATATAATAAAACAACGGTTTCATCTCAGGACTTACAAGGTCATTCGTTATTCCGGCTAATTTTCAGGCCGGTGTTCAACTGGCAGGATATACCTGATTATTTACAGTCGATACTGTCGGCATTAAACAGGACATTATCCGTGAATGAGCAAAACGAAGGAAAAGAAGAGAACATAAATGCACGTTCCATCGACATCGAATGCGAGTTTATTGTAGAGTATTATAAAACGATAAACAAGATGGACGAAGCTCTTAAAAATGTTTCGCCCGAAATGTCGGTAGATACTTACTTCAAACTGTTGCGAAAACTGATTGTCGGTATTAGCGTACCTTTCAGGGGGGAACCTCTGTCGGGATTGCAGATAATGGGTGTATTGGAGACACGCGCCCTCGACTTCGACAACCTGATTATCCTGTCGATGAATGAAGGTATATTCCCGTTGAAGAAAGCCGCCAGCTCGTTCATCCCGTATAATTTGCGCAAAGGTTTTGACCTGCCTACATACGAGCATCAGGACAGTATCTTTTCCTATCACTTTTACAGGATGATAAACCGGGCAAAGCGTATTTATCTGCTTTATGATACCCGTACCGAAGGTTTACAGACAGGTGAAGTCAGCCGCTACTATAACCAGATAAAGCATTTATATAACGACTCATTCGATATCCGCGAGAAACTCGCTGTATATAAAGTATCGTCTACCGAAAGCCTTGCTATTTCCATACAGAAAACACCCCGGATAATGGAGAAGATGAATGTCTTTCTGCAAGGTAGGGATAAACGGTTATCAGCCAGCTCTATTAATACATACCTGAATTGCCCGCTACAATTCTATTTTTCCGTAGTGGAGAACATGGAGGAAGAAGACGAGATCGCGGAAACGATTGAAGCCAGTACATTCGGTACTATATTTCACTCTATAATGGAATGGTTGTACGAGCCGTTTAAAGGTAAAATGATAACAGCCGATTTGCTTCACAACATCAGCAAAAACAATAAATTGCTGACAGAAATGATAGAACGGTCGTTTGCCGAAAACTATTTTAAGAGCGAAAAAGTAAAACGGCTGACAGGCCAGAACTATCTGACAGGAGAAGTTTTACGCAAATATATCAGGCAGGTATTAGCCACTGACGCTAAACTTACACCTTTCATCTATATCGACTCTGAGGAACGCGTAAAAAAAGACTATCTTTTGCCCTCGGGTAAGGTAGTTTCGCTGAAAGGTATTATCGACCGTGTGGACGAGGTAAAAGGTCATACCCGTATTATCGATTATAAGACAGGAAAAGGTGTTCTCCGCTATAAGAAGATGAAGGATTTGTTCGACAAGGAAATGAAAGACCGTCCCAAAGCTGTAATGCAGGTCTTTATGTATTCGCATCTATATCTGCTCGACCATCCGGACAAGATACTGGAGCCGGGTATTTATTATTTGCGAAACCTTTTCGATACTAAGTTCGACCCGGATGTAATCAGTAAATCGGACAGGGGAGACGGGCGTATCACGGACTTTGCTGAATACAGGGCGGAGTTTACAGAATATTTTGATGCCTGTCTTGAAGAGATATTCGATCCGCAGGTACCGTTTAGTCAGACACCGACAGGCGAGGCATGCAAATGGTGTATATTTACGAATATATGCAAGAAGTAGGATTATAAGTGCTCCTTTTATATTGGTATTTTTTTCTTCCGGGACAGAGTTTCCTGATTTATCCTAGTAAGTACATGTTTTAGCAAGTATAATGGGAAGAAAAAAGCAACCGATATTTTGATTGCTTTTCTTTAGTTGCGGAGACCGGATTTTATTTACACGAAATCCGGTTCATAAGTGTCAGTAAGTCAATGTTACATTTATGTGAAAAATGAATTCTTTGGCGCGTATCTGCCCAGGGTAAAAGAGCTTTCTATCCTTTATTTTTCAGCATTTCAATTAATTCGTTTTTAGCTTTTATAGTCTCTTCCTGTACTTCTATTGTTTTCTTAAGGGAAGTAATCAAGTTTTTATCCTTCTCTTTTGGTGAATCAGGGAATTTTAATTTATCTATTCTTTTTATCTCCTGGTCGTTCAGTCCTAATAACTCCGAAATACTAATCCCTGTAGCTTTTGATATTAACATTACTTCGTTGACCGTTCGCTCATAAAGATTATCATACCTATCAATATTGATCCGGTTCATACCAAGCGCATCTGCTATAACTTTATGCTGGATGTTATATTTTTTCAATAAATCTCTTAATCTCATTTTGTCTATCTTTTCATTTCTTTTTCCGAGAGTAATTTATTGGTTCTTCCGCCACATTTCTAATATTAATATCCATAGGATCGATTCTTTTTCCTTGTTGGGCTGATTCCAGATCACGCTTTAAAGTCCCTATCTCTTCCCTTAAGTCACCAATAATTTTATCTTTTTCTTTTAAATAGTCGATTAATATGTTTGGGGGGATTCTTTCGGTGAGTTCTATTTTTTTGTCTAGGTTTGCGTTTTCTAATAGCATTTCACCTTCTCCGGTTATAAGCCATTTAATATTTATATCAGGAAACATGAGTAAAATATTACGCAATGGCTTTGTGCTAATCTCATCATTCATGTTTTTTACAAATGCCCTGCTCATACCTATTTTTTCGGAAAATTTGTTTGCCGTTATGCCGTAATGATCTATTATCGCTAAAATCCTGTCTTTCAGCATTGTGTAAAATATTTATCAAAAATGAATAAAATATATGCCATTATATTTTGAAATGGTAAATATATATGCCATATTTGTATCGTAATAGTTCAGTGATGAACAATTATTGCACAAAGTAACCTGTAAATATAAACAAAATCAATACAAAAAAATGGGTAAAATGACAGAATCTTCGGAATTTGAAAAAGTCAGAGACAAGATTAAAGCCTATATCATGGATAATGCTTTGCTGCCGCAGTTGATGGTCGACGCTCAGTTCTCTTCAAGAACGACATTCTATAATGCTTTTGATGAATCTATACTTAGCGAAGATCAGCTTACGCCGCGTCAGCGAATCATATGGCAAAAAGCGATCTCTATGATGGAAAATTCAGAATCTATTTTTTCAAAGGCTTTAAGGGTAGTATCTAAATGAAAAGTTGCATATCTGACCGGGAATTTGAAATTGTAGAGTCGGTAATTTATTATGGCTCTAAAAAAGAAGCTGCCGACGCACTCAACCGTAGTCTGTATACGGTTGAAACCACTATAAAGAATGTATATGACCATTTGGGGCTTAATAAAATATCTGATCTCACCCTATGGTTTTGTGGCGTCAAGTTTGGAATAGCGAGCGAAGTGTCTGCATTCAAAAGTTCGGTCATGGCAATTATTATTACAGCCCTGTTTTCGATAGACGGAATTCACAATACCCAGATACGCACCAGGCGAATTATAGCTGAAGAAACATCAAGGACTGAATTGTCGACAACTTTGACTCGCAGGCGTCGCAAAGAAATCTCAATATTTTATATACCTCAAAATGGAATTGATCATGCGGCATAAATGGAATAAAAATGTAGAATGGCCCGGACATATGCCCGATAGTGTGTATAAGATTGATCATTGCGCACGCTGTGGAATGTATTGTTTTCATAAGCACACATATGCTTTCTTTTTTAAAACATATCTGATCTCGGGCAAAGAATACGATAAACTCCCGGCTTGTAAAGAAACTTAAAAACCTTTCCCCGAAGCGTCGGGAGAAATTCATTAAACATATTGACTCGCAGCTAATGCTGCACTACCACGCGATTATTAACTGCAACATGAGGGTTGCTAAATTTAAACTTTATGGCATCACTAAAACAATTTGAAAAAGCTTTACTCGGCAAAAATGTGACGGTGAATCGTATCAGGAGTACCGGCAAAGAAGTTTCTGTCGCATTCGGGTCCCATATGGGACAAAAATATTATTGGTTAGCGTCCGGTATTTGCTATGCGGGAAGTGGAACGCGATGTTCCCGGCTCGATCTTAATTTTGATCGTAATGAAAGCTAAGAATGGCCTGTGGCCCTGCAACGTATTTGTATGGTCTATGATACTTATACTTGGGTTATCATTTGATTATTGTATTTATCTGCTTGTAAAATTTATAATAGAATTGCTATGAACGCGGACTACAGACATATGCGAATGACTAATTATCAATGGGTGGAAGAGTATTCGTCAAGGCTGGGAAAAGAGGCTTTTTGGAAACTGCTGAATGAACGATACAAATGGCTGATGAAACAACCCCGAGGATGGATATATAACCTCGAACTAAGCAAGTTATTGAATAGTGACATCATACGAGACTTATTTATCAAAACCGTATGTCTGTTCATCTCGGAAGGAAACGGAGATTACCAATTCTCTCCCGATTTTACAACAATAAAACGAATATAACCATGGCAAAAGAAACGAAACGTAATATACGCCCCTGGTCGGCGGCTGAAGAAGACTGGCTGTTAAAAAATATGCACACAAAGCCAATGACGGAACTTTGCGCTTACCTCGGACGCAATGAGAATGCTATAAAACTAAAAATGCACCGTGAGCGCCAGAATCCTAAATCTATAGTAAAAGACAATGTATTGCTACGAATACTTACCGCACGTTTTTCGGATCCGGCTCTGTTTTCGCCTAACAAAGTATTTTTCAAAGCTGTTGGTATCGGCCAGAAACGCTTTTGGATGATATATAAAGGATTAGAAAAACTGACAGGTGAAGAATGTCAGCGTGTTTGTCGCCATCTGGGACTGCGCTATACAGACTTTGTAGATTCTTTGCAGTTAACATTTGAGGGGGGGGGATTTTAGATGAAATCTGATCAACGCCACATACATACTATCAACCCGCTTGAGGTCCGCCTGATCGTGATCGACAGCTTCTGCGGTGCCGGAGGCGTCACTTACGGCTTCTGCAATGCCAAGGTAAACGGTAAGCAGAGTATAAAAGTAATTATCGGTATCAATCACGACAGGAACGCGATACTCAGTTTTAAAGAAAACCATCCGGATACGCACTGTTTTATAGAAGATTTCCGGTCGGTAAATGTACTACAGCTTTTACCTATAATAGAAGAGGCACGCCGTTCATATCCCAATGCGAAGCTTATGTTTCATATGTCGGCCGAATGTACGCATCATTCCATTGCTAAAGGCGGAATGAGCCGTGATGCTGACAGCCGTTCACTGCCCGAAGCTGCATACCGCTATATTGAGATATTGAAACCGGATATTATCAGCGTAGAGAATGTAAAAGAGTTCATAAAATGGGGACCTCTGAAAATAAAGGTTATAACCGATAAGCAGGGGAACGAACTATATTGTCCGCTGGAACGTAAGAAACGCGAAGAAACAGAGATTGAAAAACAAGCGCGTAAAGCCCGCAAGGAAAGGAAGAAAACACGCTATGGCTATCTTCCGGTATGGGTGCCGGTCAAAGAATGTGTATCGGAATTTTACAATGCCTGGCGTGACAAAATAAAATCATACGGATATCATTACGACTACCGCTTACTAAATGCCGCCGATTATGGTGCTTACACTTCACGTATCCGCTATTTCGGGTATTTTGCTACCGATCCCAGCCTGATCGTATTCCCTGCCATAACACACACTAAGGACGGACGAAAAGGGACAAAGAAATATAAAGAGGTGAAAGATGTACTGGATTTTTCGGACGAAGGAACAAGCATCTTCGCACGTACAAAACCATATGAAGAACCGACTCTGTCGCGTGTTCATTCCGGACTGGTTCGCTTTGTAGCAGGAGGAAAAGACGCTTTTCTGTTGAAATATAATTCAATGAATCGCAGTGGTAAATATATCGCTCCCGGTGTCAATGAACCATGTCCTACTGTAGCCACACAAAACAGGCTGGGTGTATGTTTCCTTTCCAAAGCCTTTTCCGGACATCCGGATAGTAAAAACATTCCGGTAAATGGTCCGGCAGCTTCGGTTACTACGGTAGATCATCATCAGTTTATTTCCGCATATTATAGTCCGGGTATAAATACCCCGGTGAAAGGACCGATACCGACAGTACGGACAAAAGATTGTTTTTCACTGGTTAGCCCGCGTTTCTTAACGGCATATTATGGTAACGGATTTTGCTCACCAGTAAACGAATCGGCTAAAACGGTAACAGTAAAAGACAGGTTTTCTTTAGTAAGCCCCTATTTTTTATGTTCTTATAATGACAAAAAAGGATCTAAGCCTTTAGATAAACCATGTCCGACAGTCCTGACGAAAGATCACTTTTCTTTGGTGCAACCGCAGTTTCTTGATCAGCAATACGGATGTTCAAAGCCCGCCTCAGTATTACAGCCATGCGGATCATTGACGGCAAACCCGAAATTTAACCTGATTTCGTGCAACTGGCTTCTTTCTCCGCATTTCAGTAACCCCGGTACTTCTCTGGAAGTTCCTGCTCCGGTTATTACTGCCGGACGCAAATGGCACTATCTGGTGAATCCTCAATACAGTTCAGAAGGTGCAAGTGTAGACGCTCCATGCTTTACACTGATTGCCCGAATGGATAAAAAGCCGCCTTCATTGGTCGAAGCCGCAAGTGACACCGATGCGCTACCTTCATTTATCCGGTTCGAAAACGGTATATACATATACGAAATTTATGAAAGCGATACCCCTATGACAAAGGCGATAAAGGAATTTATGGCACTCTATGGTATCGTAGATATAAAGATGCGTATGCTGAAGATCATAGAGCTATTGCGAATCATGGGGTTTCCGGAAGATTATGTTTTGATAGGTACGCAGGCAGATCAGAAGAAATTCATAGGCAATGCAGTAGAATGTACACAGGCCCAGGTAAACGGCGAAAGTCTCAGCATGGCAGTAGATAAACTTTTAAATGTAGCATAAATATTAATCACTAAAAAACAAAAAAAAATCATGGCAAAAAAGAAACTCAACATCACCGATCAGATCAGGTCTTACCTAGACGCATGTAAGTACAACGGCAAACAACCATTGAGTGAATCGAAACTACTGGAGGCGGGTGTTACGCCCAAACAAATAGCAGGCATAGAACTCGAAGAAATCACACTGGCCCTCAATGAAGGTAAACCTACTGATATCTATAACGGAGAACCAAGATACTACCCTGTGTTTTGGACGTATGAAGGCCCTTCCGGCTTCGCTTTCCAGGACTCGCGTTGCGCATTTACGCACGCGGCTGCGGGCTCGGGTTCCCGCCACTCGTACCACGATAAAGCGGTGAGCGATTATTCGGGTAGACAGTTTACTGAACTGTGGAAAGAATATTTATCATAACTAAATACATCAATCAAAATGAACCAAAAAGAATTAGAACAGAAGATCAGAGGTTTACATAAATCATCTGACGAAGTTAAATCCGCTTTAGAAACAGCACTGGGTAAGGATTTCTTTACTAAGGATATTACAGAAAGAATAGATGGATGGGAAGATATGATGGCAGAAACCGGACTACCTGACGTACCTGAATTCACAGAACTTCCGGAGCGTCTACGCGATCATTTTAAGAAATACTATCGGGTAGTGGTTATGACAGAAGCCTATAACGAAGGCGAAAGAATGAATATCTATAACAGTGAAGTAGCCCGTCATTATCCTGTATTCAGAACAAATGGTGGCCCTTCCGGCTTCGCTTTCCGGGACTCGGATTACGTTTATGCGGACGCGTGTGCGGGCTCGGGTTCCCGCCTCGCCTTAAAAAGCGATAAGCGGGCCCAGGTTGTCGGTACAAAGCATATAGATATATACCGGGAATGGCTTGAATCATAACTAATAATCAGTAAAAAAACACATACAATGAAAAATTTAAAGAAAGAACTCGAAGAAAGATTAACCTCTATAGAGGCTGCATATAATGAGGCAGGACGCCCGAAAGTGGATTTTACAGTATATCCGGAAAATATGCGGGTACATGAGGAAGGCGACTATAATGCAAAAGTGATCGTAGAAGCTGCACGCAAAATAGAACGTGAATGTGGCCTTGGTGAAATAGACTGGGCAGATCCTAGCCAACGAAAATGGGCACCATGGTTTTGGATGCGCCCTTCCGGCTTCGCTTTCGAGAGCTCGGGTTACGTTTTTACGCGCGCGGGTGCGGGCTCGGGTTCCCGCCTGCGCGTTTTGACCGAGATCGCGGCCGATCATATCGGCAAAACGTTCCTAGAAGTTTGGGAAGCTGTACAACTGAAGTAATTAATTAGCCAATGTGAAAATGTGCCAATATGCCAATTGGCGCGAAGCGACAAGGTATTTAATTGGCACATTGGCATATTAGACCATTAGTAATTAAATAAGGTTGTTTGCTCTGAACCCGTAGCCCTTCCGGCTTCGCTTTCAAGAACTCGAATTACGATAATACGAACGCGAATGCGGGCTCGGGTTCCCACAATTGTAAAATAATAAATCAGGGTAAAGACCGCGCCACTTGGCGAAAAATAAAAATTCAAAAGGTGCTGGTAGGGAAGCCGAACGCTCCGATAAGAAACAAAGGCTGTATAAAAATGAGAATTATAATAACCTGCTCAGGAGGTAAAGACAGTGTAGCTGCATTAATATGGATGAGAAACCACGGATATAAAAACTGTGACATAGTTTTTTGTGATACCAATTGGGAGTCTGATATAACATATAGTTATTTAGAATATCTGCAACAGAAAACAGGTACTAAATTCAGGTTTCTAAAGTCTGATAAGTTTGACGGACTGATAGATTTGGCACGCAAGAAAAAGCGTTTCCCATCATCGCAACGCAGGTTCTGCACCTCTGAACTAAAATCCATTCCAATGATAAATTATATACTGGATGAAGTAAAGGATGATTTTATTGTTGTTCAGGGCATAAGAGGTGCGGAAAGTGAAAGCCGTTCAAAGATGCTAGCCCAGTGTAATTACTTCAAGTATTATCTGGAACCGGTTGAAACTAATGCTACAAGACTTATAAAATTAGAAAATAAATTAAACGCTTTAGACTCGGATGGTGTTGGTTGTCAATTAAATATTTTCTCCGATTCAGAATTTGAAGATTCTGAGGAAGATAATATATTAAAGCTAAAAGAGCAAATAGAACATCTTAAAGACAGGCTCTCTAAAGGCAAGGAAGACCCTAAATATCATACATACCGGAGAAAAGAAGTATTAGCGTATTGCAAAAAGTTTGCTACTGATGTTTTACGTCCTGTTTTTGACTGGAGTGCACAGACGGTTATAGAATATTCTCTAGAAAACGGAATAGATGTAAACCCTCTATACTCTATGGGAATGAAGCGTGTAGGCTGTTTTCCTTGTATAATGAGTGGATTATCGGAAATACATCAGATTGCGATACGATGCCCGGAAAGGATAGCCGAAATAGCAAATTATGAATTAGAAATCAAAAGTTCATTCTTTGGCCCGGATAAGATACCACGTAAATTCTATAGGGGGGGTATCCTTTGATAACCGATGTAGTAAAGTATGCTAAGGGTAAGTATGATGCTGGAGAACTATATGATGATAATACAGCAACAAGTTGTATGAGTTTTTACGGATTATGCGAATAACAGATAAATATTATGAAGCGAATAAGTAATTTATACAACAAAATATACAACTTGGATAACCTTTATCTGGCTTACAGTAAAGCAAAGCAGGGTAAATCTAAAACAAAAGGTGTATTGCAGTTCGAAAAGGATCTGGACGAAAACATACTCCGGATACAAAAAGAACTGATGGAAGAAACATATACGACATCAGAATATAAAATTTTCGTTATCCGCGATCCTAAAGAACGTACCATCTATAGTTTGCCATTCCACGACAGGGTTGTACAGCATGCCATTATGAATATACTGGAAAGCATCTGGACGTCAGTATTTATCTCTCACTCATATTCCAGTATCAAGGGGAAAGGTATTCACGGTGCATGGAAACATATCAGGCGGGATTTGAAGAACCGGAAAAAAACAATGTATTGTCTGAAGATGGATATCACAAAGTTTTATCCGTCGATCGATCATAGCATTATGAAGCGGATCATCCGGAAGAAGATAAAAGATACAAAGCTTCTGGTCTTATTGGATGGTATAGTAGATTCTGCTCCGGGCATGCCTATCGGAAACTATCTTTCGCAGTTCCTGGCTAACCTGTATCTGTCTTATTTCGATCACTGGCTCAAAGAAGTGAAAAGGGTAAAATATTATTACCGGTATGCCGATGACCTGGTGATCCTTTGCGATAATAAAGAGGCCCTGCATCAGCTACGGACAGACATAGATAATTATTTGTCCGAAAACCTTAATCTGAGACTCAAACAAAACTATCAGGTATTTCCTATAGCATCCCGCGGAATAGACTTTTTAGGCTATGTATTCTATCATACACATACAATGCTGCGAAAACGCATAAAAAAGAACTTTTGCAGGTGTGTAGCCAAACTGAACAAAAAGGCATTGACGGCAAAGGAATACAGGATAAAGATATGTTCCTGGATAGGATGGTGTAAGTACTGCAACTCTAAAAACTTAATTAAAACAATAATTAAACATGAAGAAGTTCTCGGAGCTTGGCGTTAAGCCTATCGATGATAAAGCAATATTTATGGTTCCCAGAGTGTCTATAACCGATATCCTGAATTGTAATATCGAGGTGCTCGATTACATAGGTGGTATAAAAACGATCAACGGAGATAACCGGTATATAGTCAAAGTAAGGTGCGATGGCAAAGAATGTAAGTTCTTTACCGATTCCAAGCGGATAAAAAGCATACTGGATCAGATACCGAAAGAAGAATTTCCTTTTACGACAACAATAAAGCAGCAACGGTTTGATTCCGGAAGTGCTAAGACATTTGTGTTTACATAAATAACAATAGAATGCGTACACCAATAACATATTACGGAGGGAAACAGCGATTAGCGAAAACAATAATATCAATGATGCCAAGTCATAAAATATATTGTGAACCGTTTTTCGGCGGTGGAGCTGTGTTTTTTGATAAGCCAAAATCTAAAGTAGAAATCATCAATGATATCGATAACCGCCTTATTAATTTCTACCTCCAATCACAAAATAATTTTTCGGAACTGCAAAAACTTATTAAAAGCACCCTCCATTCCGAAACAATGTATCTTCATGCAAAAGATATTTGGAATGAACGTATAGAGTCCAGCGATCTGCAAAAAGCTTGGGCAATATGGCTGATAACAAACGGATCATTCGCAGGAAGTATGCATGGCGGATGGAAATGGTGTAATGGTTCGTCAGGTTCACATTCGGCAATAATGGTAAGAAACAAACGTCTTGAATTCTCGGAGCAATTACATATCAGATTGTCAGATGTGCAAATTTCTTGTCGTGATGCAATTCGTGTTATTTTAGAAAGGGATTCTCCTGATACGCTGTTTTATATAGATCCTCCCTATCCGGGCTCTTATCAGGGTCATTACAGAGGCTATACCCACAATGATTTATTTAATCTTTTACAAGTATTATCCAAAATTAAAGGAAAATTCATCCTTTCACAGTATTTCACGCATACACTCAAATATCATGTAATGAAATACAGTTGGAATTTCCGGACCGAAAGACTCAATTTAAAATTGACTCATTTGGGGAAGTCCCACACGGAATACCGCACCGAAATTCTCATTTATAATTACGAGTTACAGAAAACCCTCTTCTCTATATAAATTATGTCCCAAAACACTACCATACCCCAGCATATAATCGATCAGGTAAGCGATATCGATATTGTAGAAGTTGTCAGCGAATATGTTACCCTCAAGCGTAGCGGTGTCAACTGGATTGGCCTTTGCCCGTTCCATACTGACAAATCGCCATCGTTTTATGTGTCACCATCCAAACAGATATGTAAATGCTTTGCCTGTGGTAGACCCGATAAAGGAGAAGGTGGTGTAATCCATTTTGTAGAACAAATGGAAAATATTTCTTTTCCGGCGGCTGTGCGCTTCCTGGCAAAGAAATATAATATCGATATACCGGAGATACAATTGTCTCCCGAAGAAGAGGCCAGAGATAAGCGCCGCGAATCTCTTTATATAGCTTTGGCAGCTACTCAGCAACAATTCGAAGATAATTATCTTGCTTCGCAGGACACGCAGCATTATATCTCTACGGTCCGTCAGGTATCCGAACCTTACCGTAAGCTGTATGGTATCGGATATGCACCGGCAGGCAACCAGTTAATGAAGCTAATGCCATCTAAAGGATATAAAACGGATGTGCTGCTATCCGCAGATATCATCAAGCAAAACGAATCCGGCAAGCACTATGACACTTTCCGTAGCCGGGCCATGTTCCCCTATTATGATCTTCAGGGACGTGTCATAGGATTCACCGGACGCGATCTGACCGGGCAGGTGGAAGATCAATGGAAGTACTTCAACACTTCCACAACTGATCTGTTTAGCAAAAGCACGGCCATATGGGGGTTGTGGCAGGCAAAGAAACGTATCTCCGAAACTGGTAAAGTCTATATTGTAGAGGGACAAATGGATACGGTTAGTTTTGCTCAGAATGGTTTGCAAAACACAGTAGCCGCTTCCGGTACAGCTTTCACCGAAGCTCAGATCAAGATTCTACACCGATTTGCAGATGTTGCTGTTTTGGTTTATGATGGTGATAAAGCGGGTGTAAAAGCCAGTCTGAAACGAATACAGACACTCTTATCCTATGGAATGACTGTACGTTGCTTCCGGCTCCCTGAAGGAATGGATCCCGACGATCTGGCCAAGAAACTGGGTAAAGAATATCTGCCTCAGAAGATGCAACAAGGCGAGCAATCGTTCGAAAAATATATGTTTGACGTTCTCGATATTGAAAATAAAGAAAAGGAGGAACGTATCGAAGGGTTAGATGCTATCTGCGAATGCATTGCCTGTATGCCGGATAGTGATCTCCAATCAGAATATATTTCGTCTTTAGCTTCACTATTTAAGATGTCAGGCTTGGATATAAAGAAGCGCCTTCTGGCACAGAATAAAAATAAGGTTGTTGTTGAAGAATGGAAGCCCGGATTCTATGGAGTGGAAGAAGCTGTTACGTTATTGGCAAAAGATAAGTCTATTGTTTGCGAACTGACTTTCAACCGTGATTTATTTATGTCCGAATCCCACGAACGGCCATTGATCTATGTTTTTGGCAATCCGTCTACATACGATATCCAATCGTTGCGTACTAAGGTTAACCGCTTCCGATTGTCGGCCGATGAAGAAAACATTACTCCCTCATTTAATGAAAGTCTTGAAATAAGTGTTTTAAAAACACTGTTTAAAGAGGGTTTTGATATTCAGATAGATGCATCTGTATATAATTCGAACCGGCATGATGAAGAGGACGAAGATAGCGAGAGTTTCGTATCGTCTGATTCTTATTATGATTTCTGTAACTTCTATATTGTTGGCTATGGTTATCTCATTGCCGGGGAAACAAACGGTATGCTAAAATCGGATATGATAGAGCGCTGCGCCGAAGTTATCGCCGAACTCAAAGCTGCTGCACGGGAAGTAATGATAAAAAGCTATGCCAAACGCCTGGGTGTAGATAAAACAGCTCTCGATAAGATTTTAAAGCCTATCCTGGCTACAAAAAAGGATAATTCCACATTCGAAAAACAACGCCTGGCCGAGATGGCGGACATTGCATCGGTAGACCCGTCCGAATTACCTGAGTATGTTATTACGGATGATATACTGAACAAAAAACACTCTTTATATAATCATTACCCTTTACGGAATAAGCAGGGAGAAGATGTAGCTTATATGTATAAAAATACGGCCGGAAACGGTTATACCCGTATCACCGACTTCGTTATCGATCCTATGCTGCATGTATATGATAAAATATCACAGGCAAACAAGCGTGTAGTGTTTCTTCGCCATATGCGTCCTGAATACAATCGTTATGTAGAATGGCAAAGTAACACACTGGCTAATCTCACCAAGGTGAAAGAAAAACTGATAGAGGAAGGCCCGTACAATTTCAGGGGAACAAACAACCAGTGGAACGATATCTGGGCAGCTATGTCTTACGATTTCACATACTGCCGTGAACTGCGTATCATGGGGCAGCATACATCCGATGTGTTTGCTTTTGGTAACGCCATTTTCCACAAAGTGAAAGATCCGGAAACCGGTAAACCTAAATATCAGGTCACCTATGCTGATAAAATTGGTATTGTAAGCCATGAAAATGAAAACTTTTACCTGCCGGCATTCTCCGAAATCCGTATTTCCGACTTTGACAAAGATGATAGCTACAAACAGGCTGTGCATTTCAAATACAAGGAAATACCAGATAAAGACCGTATCGATTTTGCACAATGGACGGCCCTGATGGATGAAGTATACAAGATAAATAACAACGGTAAGTGGGCTATATTATACGCCATCACATCAGCCTTCCGTGACTTTATTTTCAGGGAACGGCGGTTCTTTACAGCTCCGTTCTTTATCGGACCTACTTCTTCCGGTAAATCTCAGATTGCAACCAGTATCCGCAGCTTATTTGTAAGCCCGGATATGCCTTTGTTCAATCTCAATACAGGCTCGTTTGCTTCTCTTACAATGATCATGGAACAGTTCCGAAATGTACCTGTGGTACTGGAAGAATATAATGATAAGATTGATGAAACAAAGTTTCAGTTACTCAAGGCGGCCGTATTGGATGGAGTCGGACGTACTAAAGTTGCCGATACGGCTACCAAGACAACTACAAGCACGGAAATAAATTCTCCGTTGGTATTGCTTGGCCAGGAGGCACCGCAGAAAGATGACGGATCACTCGGTAACAGGTCCATATTGCGCGATGTTCCTTATGTGGATAAAGGAGAATTCTCAGAACATGAGACTGAAATATATCTGCGGTTAAAAAAGCATGAGCATATTGGATTATGTAATGCACTTACAGAGATCCTTTCTTTGCGAGACCTGTTCGAGAAAGAATATCTTACCGTATTTGATAAGGAGGTGAAGTTGCTGAAGGAAAAAGTAAAACAAAGCGTCACTAATACTGACGGGCTAACCCGTATTATCAATGCCGTTTCGCTTCTTACGGCTACATGCAAACTGGTAGAACTTCACACTGATCTCAATCTGCCATTTACCTACGATAAATTCTTTGATCTGGCCGTAACACAGGTAGTGTCACAATTGGAACAAATCGCCACTACAAACAAACTGGCTGCTTTCTTCAATGCCATGAACACTCTGCTTACCCGTGGTAAAACGGTACCGGGACGTGACTTCCGCATTAAGCCTGAAACGTCTGTACGCCGGGTACTAAAAGGGAAAGATACTGAAGAATTAAAACTCGAAGCCGGTATGAATGTGCTTTATCTGGACCTGAATGCGCTGTATTCCGATTATGAATCATTCGTAGGAAAAGATGCAGCTGCACCGATGCAGACTTTAGTAATGAATTTCAAATCGAATGAGGCATATCTGGGTTATAACCGGGGAGTGCGTTATGGGTGGACAGAATTCACTCATGGCACACAAGGCGGTACCGATTATAACGGGGAAGTGGATAAACGAGCCGTGCCTAAGATCGAATCACGTAGCCGTACCGGATCAGCTCATATGTTCAACTACGATATGCTCAAAACCAGGTTCGAAATAGATTTTGAACGTATCGAGCAAAAAGAACCGAAGCAAAACGATGATGAACCGCCAATGTTTAACCTCGTATCTCCGGATGATAAAACAGAAGATGATTTACCATTTTAATATAAACCACATAAAAACAATTAATTATGAAAATGAAGAAAATTTTAAACAGTATTGCAGAAGCGATAATTTCTAGTATTATTCTTTTATCTGCATTCGCAATCATAGTGTGTATAATATATCTAACACCTAATCCAATTGGTGTTCTAATATTAATAATACTTCTTGTTGTCGCAGGGGTTATTCGCTCTTATAATAGAGTTGAAAATAATGAAAGTATAGGAACGAATGACATATTATATTTACAAGAGGATGAGATACCTGTTCGAGCCTACAAAATTTGCGAATTTCAAACTTTCTATAGCTGGGTCAATCATGCTTCGTCGTGGCTAGGGAGTTATAATAAAGGTGAAATTATTTGTGTTGATCGTTACGGATACCAGTGCTACATTGGTGCACAATTTCAATTTGCACATGATCACGATCTATTTCCGGTTACTGCTTATGTTTTTATTAAGAATACAGAAGTTAACAAACCTAAACAACAACAATGATAACCCCTTATAAAACAAACACAGCATACCCGAATACTATCCGGACATTCTCCGGCAAGTATATGAATGTATTTGCCCCTACTATCGATATGATATGTATAGAAGATATTGCACATGCATTATCTATGCTCTGTCGCTTTGGCGGTCATACATCCGAATTCTATTCAGTGGCCCAGCATAGTATATTATGTGCCGATCTTGTAGCTGAACCGTATAAGCTGGAAGCACTTTTGCACGACGCCGCAGAAGCATATCTAGTGGATCTACCCAGCCCGATTAAACATCGTATGTCTGAGTATAAAACGATAGAAGATAACCTGATGAAAGTTATTGCTAAAAAGTTTAATCTAGCATACCCGTTTCCAGAAGCAATACACAAGGCAGATAAAGATATGTTGAAATATGAATGGGACAGCTTGATCGAAGGTTTCAATAAGTTTATTATACCTTGGTCTCACATGGATGTAAAGAATGAGTTCTTGAGTCGCTATAATATTTATAAAAGATAACAACCATGATACTATCCTATAAACAAAAATTTCCGTGGGGAGAACCTACATATTTCAGGGAACAAATCAGGAATACAGCTTTCGATTATATCGGTTCCTGCATATCCCAATATGATAATGAAGGCAATAATCTTTCTGATCTATGGATTGTGAACCGGAAGATACATACTATCCGGGACGATATCTATAATCGCTGGAAGCCTGGCATGATAATACAGCATGCTTACGGTGTAAGAACATCTAACTATGAGTGTTTTGCTACCGGACAATGCATTCATATACAAATTCTGAAAATAGAAAAAGTAAGCTGGCGTGATATTATTACCGATCCGCGCCAAATAAAAGCTATTGAAATGACGCCGGGCAAGGATTCTGATGTTTTTCAGCTATATGTAGATGGACGGTTATTGAACGGATCAGAGATAAACTTTCTAGCCAAGAATGACGGATTTAGTTCTACCGCAGATTTCTTACGCTGGTTCAAAGAGCCGGGAGTTAAGAAGATTATTCATTTTACAGACTTTAAATATTAGTAGAATGACCCTCTCTGAAACATTTTTATTACTCATGGTTTACACGGCCGGCTTAATGCCGGACTTTCTAATCGTGAACGAAGGTGATCCGTTACGAGAGCGACGGCGTATGCCGGAGCGATTAAACGGATTACCGGGAGTGAACACCTCTTATGACTCTCTCCTGAAAGCAATTTTAAAGTTTAGAAAGACATGTCTCCGGATATGTCTTTTCTGTTTTTATCAAAATCTCCCCCGTACCCCCTCTGTAAATAAGATAAATTACATGCACACATATTTGAAAAATATTTTTCACCGAAGTGTACCAACATACCAACATACCAACAAAATTTTTATTTTTCAACACACAATGCAGCGTATTATATTATATATTAATTATTTAGATAAAAATATTAATATAATATACCTCTGTTGGTACGTTGGCATTTTGTTGGTATGTGTTGGTATGCTTTTTCGTGTCTGTTGGTATGTTTTTCTGTTAAATTTATGTTTGTTGGCCGTGTTGGTATGATATTTTACACATTATCGTGTGTCTTTATTTTGTGATATTATTAAAATTCAGTAACTTAGGTGTAAAAAACTTTATTTTGTTGGTATGTTGGTACGTTGGTATGAAAATACGCCATATCTATAACCTAAAATATATTTCAATATGGATACATCTAATTCAATAGTCGTAAATATGGATGCTTACCTGGTCGCTTTCGTGGTTGGTGTCCTTCATGGTAAAGGGAATTCAGCTATTGTTCCCAGAGATCATTATTTTGGTTCACTCCTGTATAATTTATTGGAAAAAGTACCTGAAGACTGCCATTTTGTACCCTCGGTTCATTATCGGAAAGTACAGCTTACGTTATATATCAATTCTCTCGGCCGTGCTGTAGATTCCCGTAAACGCCCCGATACACATTATTATTTTCCCCGATCTAAACAACAGGAGTTTGAAAAAAGCATTCGATTGTTTTTCGATGAACTATTTTTCACCGTAGTATCTATTACAGTGGAATACACCGAAGATCAGATTAAAAAATTAATTGAAAGTTTTTGTGACAACTACGGAATAGATTATGCACAGCATTCCGACGCTTTAATAAAAAAATATTATCGGGAACGGAAAGTAAGGGAAAATAAGTTGTGTATTTTTCATCCATAGATGTCCTGCGCTTTTTAACAATAATATTCTTTTTTATCATGTATTTTTCATCCATGGGTGTCCTTTAAAATTTAACAGTTATGAAAGAAATATGTCTTTATTTTGATATTATACCTCTGTCTAATGTAGAGTACGTCGATCGTAATAATATTAGTATGCTAAACGATAAACTTTACGACCGTTTCTATGCCGATTCTCTAAATATAAATGTTACCTCTGATTCATCGGAAGCCGGAGATGCTTGGTCTGTAAGTGAAACCGTTAGTGTAGATAAGGTTACTAATGATATAGCTATCAGGTATTCATATTTACGTTCCTCTGTTCTTATTGTTTACTATTCCGATGGCTCGCGCACCATATACGGATCACCTCAATATCCGGTTATGGTTTTGCTTACCCGTGAGCAACAAAAAGACTCTCTCAAATTCAGCCTTACAACTACCGTTAGCCCTATAATATAGTCCTTTCCGTCGCGCTATTGTTTGCACAATTTTGTGTCAAACAATAGCGCATGAATCCGTATTTACAGCTCATATCCTTATTTTCTTCGGCTTCCGCACGATTCTATTGTACCGAAGCCGAATTGTCTGCTGCTTTGCTGTCTGTAATTCATTTTTCAGATAAGTTCAGTGTATCCGAAGATAACTTTCCTGTCTACAAATCCCGTATGGCATTGGAAACTATACCTCTTTTATCTTCACTTCCGGATAAAGATATTTATGTTACTACCGATTACTCTTCAGACGAATTAAAGCCCGGATCATTAGCGTACTATCCAATAAAAGGAATGATTACGGCCGACTCCCGTTGGTGGTTTTCTTCCAAACAATTTGTTTTGGATCTGCTCGACTCCGAAGCAAACCCTTCTATTAATGCTCATTTTTTACATGTCAAATCTGGCGGAGGCGAAGCCTGGTATCTCGATGAAGTATCCAAAACGCTTTCAGGCTTGAATAAACCTGTGTATACGCTGGTCGAAAAAATTGCCGCCAGTGCCGGATATTATATCGGTGTACACGGTAAGGTTATTAAAGCCTTAACACAAAACGATCTCGTTGGCAGTATCGGAACTATGGTCGACGGGCTTGATATTATGCCTTATTTCGAAAAAATGGGAATTGTCCGTATTCGTGAGACTGCCACACGTTCCGACCTCAAAAACAAAAAGTATGAAGATTTGAAAAACGGTAAACCCGAGCAGTTTATCCGAGAAGAATTAGATCCCTTACAGCAGCAATTCGAGTCTGCCATACGCTCTGCCAGGCCGCAGTTAAATGATATCCCCGATGATGATCCTGTTTTCCGTGGCGAATCTTTCTATGCATCCCCTCCCGCTATCGACAAAAAACTGATAGACGGCCTTACCTCTTTTGATAGCGCACTGGCCGAAGCTGCTGCTATGGGAAAAGAATGGGCTAGAAATCAGAATAATCGCAAATCCCTTATGTCTTACATATAATTATATCTGAATGAAAAAATTTTTTCAAACATTAAAAGGTATTTTTCAGAAACTTAATCTGATAGATAAGGCCCAGGCTGATCAGCTATCGGAAGAAGAATGGAAAAATATAGCCCAGGAGTATGAAGCTCAAAATCCAGGGCGTAATTTTGATACGGATCTGGCTACTGCTTTAAAAGAAGAGAACGATGCCAAAGCGCTAGCCGAACAACAACGTTCTCAAATATTGGCTATTGCAAACCGGGTTTTACCGGCTTCTAATGAATCTGAAAATAATGGAGGTGAAAGTGAAAATGAAGGTTCACCTAAACCTTCAGATAATGTGGATCCGGTAGCGATTGTACAGAAAATGGCTGACGCTATTGAAAGTATGGCCGCGAGAGCTAACCACGATAAAGCGGAAGACGAGACCAAGCCGGTATTCAATATCAATGGACCGGGTACAAACAAAACTCACTTCCTGGGTATAGCACATTCAATGTTTTCATTGGATAAACGCTGGAACAAAATTGCGGCTAACACAAGTTATGCCACTCAGAATCCTACGCCTACAGCCGAAGACTTCGAAGAATTTACAAAAGAATATCGCGCTTTCGGGTTAAGCCTGTCGCAGCGTTATGCTTATCTCAAAGAGAATAATATGCTCGATGCTAAGCGCTTGATGGCATTCGAGAATGATTATTCCGGACTGGATCCTGCTAATTTGCCGGATTACTATCTTATTCGCCGTCAGGATGCTTTGATAGCACGCCTGATCACAATGTATAACATCTATGATGTATTTCCGCGTCGTTATGGTGTGCAGGACCGCGAAGTGATGTTCTCAGCATTCTTCGATACTGTATCCCAGGCATGGCAGGAAGGCGAAGTCTTCAAAGGTAAGATGGATCTTCAACCGGAACTGGCGTATGTAGACGACGCTATGATCAAGTTGAAGTTCAAGCCTATGAAAGAGATTGAGCGTATGTATATAGGTTATCTGAATACAGAAGGCTCTGATCCTATGAAATGGTCTCTTATCGAGTGGCAGATACTTAATGTTATGACTCAGGCCATAAGTGAGCAAAATCACCGTCGTATTATGGGTGTTTACGTACATCCTGAAACCGGTATACCGGGACATTATCTGAATTCTTCTACAGGTATTGTTTACACCCTGATTCGTTATGCACATGAATTCAAACTTAAGATTCATGACGATTCTGCTTATATGGGTTATACTGATAGCACATTCCTTGAAACCGTTCAGGATATGCTGGAGGAAATCAAACTCGATATAACAGAAGATTATACTGTTCCTTTCGAAAAGCTCTCTGTTATCCTGAATACGAACCATAAGCTTTGGTGGAAAAAGAACTGTCGCGCAAAATACGGCAAGGATCTTGATTTTACAGGCCCTGACAGCATGATGAATAAGGTTCCGGATATTGATACGCCTATAATATGGCTTCCTAACCTTGGCAATCTTCCGTTTATCTTAGTTCAGGAGCCCGGGAACCTGCAATGCATAGAATATCTGCCTGGCGAAATGCTTGCTTTGCAGTTTGAGCGTGCGATGGAAGTATACAAGGCTTGGAGTGTATGGAAAGAAGGAACTTCAGCATCTTTCATCGGGCAAAAGTTCTCGACGAAAGCCGCGATGGATAATAACAACTTCCTGCGTCAGCGCGTATTTATGAACAAACCCGCTTCTTACCTGGCCGATGGCGCTACAACTATCAACGGGGCAAACGGTTTCTGGTTCGTAACACAAGCAAACACTGCAGCTACTGCTCTGACCGATATTGCAAATATCCGTCCAGGTGTGGCCTATATTCTCGAAATAGGCAGCACGACTAATGCCACAACGATCGCTAGGACTGGCAAATTTTCTGAATTGTCGGCTGCCTTTTCGCCTACGGCGGTAGGGGACTATATAATGCTTGTTCCAAATTCCGATAAAACTAAATTTTTCGAACTGGAACGTATGGTCGGAGGTGTCCGCACTATCAATGCTGCATTGCAGCCTAACGTGCCGGGTGTACGATAAATAAGGTAGGGAGGCTCCGGCCTCCCGAATCCCTTTTCAGATAATTGATTATTTAAATATAAAAATACATTTCAATGACACAATTAGACAAACATTTGAAATATGTAAATCAGAAAGCCCTGGCACGTCGCCAATCTCTACTGTTCCGCTCTCTGATGCTTATAGGGCTTGTGTTTATGGCCGTCTCCGTTTATGGAGCGATTATAGAACCTCATAATGCCCTGGAGAATATCCTGGTTACTTCCGGTACCGGATCACTGGCTATGTGCGCCATGGTATCAATAAATGATGTGGCTGACAGAGATACATCCGGTAATGCAATCGGATATAAGGTATGGCTTATTCCTGTATCCGATATCGATGATTCTGTTCCGTTTCCTACGGTAAACGTAAATAGAGAGGTTTCCTCTATTCCAATGAAATCCGGAAAATATATGCACTATTTCGAGGCGCATGTAATACCTACCTTTATATCGAATGGAACGAAAGAGGCAAATGCGGTAACTATCACTGGGACCAATACATTTACTGTTATTATGGGAGGTAATAGAGCCGAGCTGTTAAATTTTATTGAAAATTATGCCGGGACTAAGTTTGTCGTAATATTCAAAGAATGTGAGAGTAATATAATGCAGGGTATTGGAAATCCTTGTAAACCGGTTGTTTTAAGTACTTACGAAAATAAAAACGACGCCGATAGCCGGTCTGTCACATTTACGTTTACTCAGACTACTATTCAGCAACCTTGGACTTACATTGGTGGCATCGTTACCCAGGATCCTGTTACTGTACCTGCCGGTACCACAACTTTGCCTATTGTTGCAGGAAATAACAGATACATCTTACCAAACGGTACATCTGCTACATATGCTGTCGATGCTGTATCCGGTATTACTGCCGCAGATGTAGGGCGTGTAATTGCTCTTATAGGTGACGGTACTACGAATGCCGCAACCGTGGCCGATGGCGACCCGTTCCTTTTGGTAGATGGTGCTACATGGACTGCATCCAAAGGTAAGGAATTACATCTGAAGGTATTCGATGCTAATACCCTGATAGAGGTTAACCGGATATAAACTTAAAAACTATTGAATTATGATTTCACTTAACAGAGAAAAAAGAGGTCACTTCAATAGATTGCGGGCTGCTTCCCATGTGGAGGCAGACCTTGCATTATTGAAGTCGATAGATCCGAACCATTCGCTGATCGTAAAACCATCCGGTAAAGATCAGAAATATGCTGATGACGTGCTTTACGCACTTCTTTCTCTTACCAACGATTGTGATATTGTTTCATTTCGTCGTCAGTTTGCCAAGGCAAAGCTCCAAAAGGCCCATACAGAAACCCTTAAAAAACGCTTTGCCGATTATATAGCTAAGGTGGAAGTCGAGAAAGCAATCGATATAAAACTTCTTATAGATAAAATATCAGAGGGCTTGCTATTGGTTGTAACTCCGGTATTGCCTGTGGGTGAAGAAATTTTCCCTGCCGAAATTGAGATATTTTCTATTGACAACGAAAAGTTCGATATACGCCTGACCGCCGAAGCGGTAATTGCTCGTGAAGCTGCTGCCAAACTCAAAAAAGAGCAGGGAGAAGCTGAACGCAAAAGATTAGAGGCTGAATCTGCTGCAAATGTTTTAGCGGAAAAAGAGTCTGAACTGGATGAGAAGGAAGAGGAATTACTTAACAAAGAATCTGATTTGGAGGATAAAGAAATTGAACTATCCAAAAAAGAAGATCGGTTGGATGAAAAAGAGGCTGAATTGGCAGTTAAGGAAACTGACCTGAAGAATAAGTCTGCCATTGAAAAAAAAAGCGTCTCAAAGAAGAAGAGTACCCGCAAATAAAGTGGAAAAACTATCTCGATGATGACGTTAAAACGGCTACGCTTATTTATTCAGACCGGATAAATACGCACAATCAAATGAAGGTTCTTGATGTACTGCTCGACACTAAGCCTACCGCGAAAGCTGTGATGGAAATGGCAGAATTGCGCATCAGGAACCTTCTTTGTTTCCGTGAACTACAATCATTCAATGACTCCGGTAAATGGATACAGAAGCATCCTTTGATTACTCACCGTAGTGCTTATTCCCGCCTGGAAGAATTGTTTGCGCTCGATCATACCCGGTTTATGGATGAATACAACCGCTGTTGCTGTAATATATCACGCTATGAGTCTTATCTGCGAAGCGAAAAACGAATTGACAAACGAGACACGGATAAAGCCCTTCTTCAAAAGCATACCGAAACGAAATCAATATTTGAATCTGTAATAGAGAACAATAGGTTATGAAATATGACAAAATTACATACAGATATGACTGTAAGAATGATCGTATAAGATTGTTTTTTTTGGGTACACGTGAGGATTCAATGGGTAAATGGAATTCATCCGGGAATTATGGGGATATCTATGAATGTACCTCACATTTTGTATTCATAAAAGTATTTGGGGCTAACCCATCTCTGGTTACTGACACTTTAGAGGAAATGTTTTCTGTCATAAAAGAAACAACCGGATGTAATCCTGAATTTGAACAATAGACTATGACGCATTTCGAAATATTATCTAAACTGGATCCGGCTATAATTTCTCATTTTCTTGAAACTGGCCAGTCTGAAGGTATTCCTCCCGAAACCCAACAATGGCTACAGGAGATATCTATGGCCTATGAGGAATACGATAAGAATAGGAATATTTCCAAAGCTGCCGAAAGTCTTAAAGTCCGGATTACGGCGAAATTCCGGAATAAAATTAGTGTCCGTACATGCCAGGAACGTATTTATTCCGCTCTGGAATACTTCCATGTCGACAATATTGTTTCGGATAAGGTATGGTATATCGATTTTGCTAATAAATACGAAGAAGACGCCGAAAAAGCCATTCAGGCCGAAGATTTCCGAGCTGCATACATGTTTCGCAAAGCTGCTGAAGAATGCCGCGAAAAATCGAGTGTTGCAGCTAGTCTCGATGTAAAATTTATACCTGTATTCCTTATCTCTAGTGATATTTCAATTATAGATGCTGGCTTCGAGCCTAAAAATTTAAAAGAAATAGCGAAAAAGGATAATGAAGGATACTATGTGCGGCAAATTAATAGTCTGCCTATTGATGAACCAGAAAAGAAAAGATTACGTATTGACGCCAATCTTCCGGAAACTCCATGCATAGAACTAGAAAGTGATTGATTATGGCTTTTGATGAACAATTAGACTGGTCTCAGCAATATTACATGAATATGGCGCAAATACGGGCCACATTGATTGATCCGAATGTTCTGATAGCTGAAATAGCTCGTGCCGGAGGTAAGACAGAAGGTGTTATGGGTCCTCGTATTCTGCGTGTCGCGGATGCTATGCCCCGTGAATTGGCCTTTCTTGTACATAAAACATACGCCGCCCTATTGTCTAACATTGTACCCAATCTTATCTCCTATTTCAATAAACCGATTCTTAATGGTCAGCGCTGTATGCTTGAGGAAGGGCTCGATTATGTAATAGGTACAGCTAAATTACCAAAACATTTTTCACGTCCTCGTTATCCGATCTATTACCCGCGCCATTCTATTGTATTGCGCAATGGTTTCAACATACAGCTCGTTTCTTCCGATCAGCCTGATTCCGTAGCCGGTCGATCAGGTGTGCATGCTTTCATTGAGGAAATGAAGCATAATAAAGGTGAAAAATTAAAAACAAGACTTTTCCCTGCTCTTCGCGGTAGTGATAATCGCGATGTTCGCAATCACCATCTATACCAGGGTATAACAGGTGTATCCGATACCGCCCGGGTCGATCTGGGGGAAGATAACTGGTTTGAAGAATACGAAACCAATATGGATATGGATCTGATCAATGAGATTGCTTCTGTAGCCAAGCCTGTAAACGACGCTATGGTAATAAAAACGCATTTCGACTGGTTGCAAAGAGAAGTCAAAGCCAAACATCGGGATATATTTGAGTTAACACCTCTTTATCCGCAATACGAAAAAGCTCTCAAAACTCTTCATTTGTGGGAACGCCGTCTTAGTACCATGCGGACACAGGCCTCTTACTACATGCGTGCCTCTTCTTTTGTAAATAAAGACTTCCTCGGACAAAAGTTTTTCAAAACACAGCTCGAATCTCTCGATATGGAAGAATTTCTTACTGCTATCTGCGCAATACGTATACGTGCCGTTGTCGATCGTTTCTTTGCCAATTATGTACCTAAAGTTCATCAGTTTAGTAACAGTTATAAGAACGACATGCTGCTGAAGGTCGATCTTATGGGTGGCTTTCGCATTACCGCCGGATATCTTAAATACTACAATCCGGATGATGAATTACTCTTGGGTTACGATCCCGGCAAATTCCAGAGCCTCACGGTGTCCCA
Source organism: Dysgonomonas sp. UBA7710 (assembly GCF_002482385.1). GTDB lineage: Bacteria > Bacteroidota > Bacteroidia > Bacteroidales > Dysgonomonadaceae > Dysgonomonas. Next base: position 68,995 of record NZ_DLFW01000024.1, read on the forward strand.
AGAAAAACGGTTCGGGGAAGAAGTACGCACGATCAAAGAATTTACATGCTACTCTCCGGCTGATCAGACACATTTGGCACTCGATTTTTATAACTTTTTTGGAGAAGATGCACGCAACAAACATCTGAAACTGTATTATGACCGTGCAGGCAATAAGACAAAGGAGGAACTCGAACAAATAACTACAGATGCCCGTCTCCTGAAGGCCGAACTGGAGCGTTACGGATTCTATGTAGAATTAATGAACGAGGGGCAGCCTACAATCTACTACTGGCAGCAAAAGAAACTACTGGATTACATATTCAGCAATAAGTTTGCAGCCTTTCCGCGGCCTTATATTTGCGAAAATCAATGCCCGAACCTTTGTTCGTCTATTATGCTTAGCCCTATGAAAAAGACTACAGACGGCAAGATAGAACTCGATAAGACTTCTGAGAAGAAAGTACCAATGAAGCTACAGGCCGGAAGGTCTACGCAGCTTCCATCAGCCCTTATTTACTTCTATTTTGGCCGTTATGGGCATCTGTTACCTAACGAATTCAGCACAATACCTGATAATTTACCTGAAAACACTGTTATTTGATGTATTTTATCCTCTAAAATTTATCTTTTCAGGTATATAGTCATATCTGTTTTACATCGACTGATTTGTCAATCAATTCACATTCAGTCTTTATTTTGAAAAATAAAAAAAATAAAACTTTTTACATCTTTCGAGATAGCCGCGAACGCTGACTTTCTCACACGCATTTCAAAAGGGGTTGCCCGCGGCAAATGTGATTTAAGTTAAAATTAACATTTAGGTCAAAATATTAACATTATCCTGTATTTGGTGTTGATATACAGTGTGTTATGTGTATTTACATATATAGAGTACGGTATCATTTTTTTTCTGGGGCTATAGGTGGGGCGGTGCTGTGTACACATGGTGTGATACATATAAACATACCGGCTGATAATATTATGTATTGAATGTTAAATTATTTTATACATTTGTGAAAACTAAATTAATAAGCACAAAATGTTAGCAGTAATCTTTGTCTTGGGTGTAATACTAGTTCTTTCTGCTTTAATATTTGGATTTATATATCTGGTTGTATATCAAGGTAAATTAGATTCAAAGAGGACATTAGAACTACATAACTATTATGAGGCTAAAAAAAGAAATGAACTATCCTATAAAAAACATTTAGAGGATATTTATACTAAAGAGCTATCACGGCTTGAAAATAAAAGGTTAAGGCTCGATCTTTTAAGAGAAAGTACCAATAATGAATTTGATATTTTGTTTTTTGAATTAGCAGGATTATATTACAGATCAGTTCGAGCGAAGAAAATTGCAAATGAACTTGAGGCTGGTGACTTTCTGGAATTGAAGAGAGAGCCGAGTAATCAGTTTGATTCTAATGCTGTTAAGGTGTTGCATAATGGGATACATATAGGTTATGTACCTATTGAAAATTCTGAAGAGGTATCAAATAACTTGAAAAATGACAGCTTGTTTTATTTCGCTGTCATTGATTTCACTATTCCGGATCCTGATGATATCGCGACAGTATATATTCGGTTGTTTCCCAGAGAGGGACGTTTAGCAGTGGATTATTTCAAATAACTTAATTTATAAATATATGAGTATTCTATTAACTATCGTAGGGGTTCTGTTTGCTATATTGCAAATAATGCTATTTTTTAAATTATGGGGAATGACTAATGATATAGGGGAAATAAAGAATAAATATCTGAATACGGAATACAAAAAGGAAAATGCGAATTTAGAACATTTTACATCATCGGAAGATGTACCGGCATCTAAAAGTAAATATAAATACAAAGAAGACAGTACACCTACTGGTATGTATATCTTGATCGTTATTGCTGTTATTCTTATTGTAGGTATTATTATAAGTTATATAACTAAATAAAATATTATGAGAAAACTATTGTTTGTGTTGTTATTAATTATTCCACTGCTTTCTTTTGCTCAGGAAAAAAAGAGAAAAGTGTTTTGTGAGCTTGTAGGAACCGGTAAGTTTATGAGCAGTAAGGTTACTGTAAAGGTAGACTTTGGGCAAAGTACATCTTTCTGGTATGGAAGCTCTAACCAAGGCTTAGTCGATGAAAAAGGGAAATCTATAGAATTTAATTCTATGGTAGATGCGATGAATTACATGGGGGCTTTAGGATGGGAGTTTGAACAAGCTTATGTAGTTACAGTCAGTAATCAAAATGTTTATCACTGGCTTCTTTCAAAAGAAATTCTTTCAGAGGAAGATATAAAGGATGGCTTTAAAACAAAGGAAGATTTTGATAAAGAAAAGAAAGGGCTTGAAAACAATAAAGAAAAATCGAACAACACTAAGTATTCTGTGCGTAATAATAGATAATATCCACAATTCAAGATATAGATAAAAAAGAACCGGCTTACACCGGTTCTTTTTTTATCTCCTCTATTATCCCTTGCAACTCCTCTATACTATTTGCCTTATATAATCGCCCCCGGTGATCTACCAGGGCCGTTAATTCCTCTTTACTAACTGATGGAGTAAATAGCTCCCATACTTCTACATTTAAGGCACTGGCTATTTTTTCTAATGTCTCTAATGTTGGATTGCCTGATATTTGTTGATTAATACCGGATAAGCTAATGCCTATCTTATCAGCTAGTTCTTTCAATGTGAACCCTTTTTCTTTTCTTATTTCATTGATTCTTAACATACTAACTTTTTATTATTGAATACAAAGATAAGTAAATAATTGAATATACAGTTAGACCTATATGTTTTAATGTTAAAATAAAGTTAAATCTGTATTTATATTTGCAATGATACAGATATAACTGTATGTTTGTATCAAGAAACAAAAACAAACTAAAAATAAACGATTATGAAAGCAACAGAATTAAACAACAGAAACGAAAAAAACGCCGGTAATGCTAAAGACTTTAATAACTGGGCAAAACAAAAAAATGTAGAAGTATTAAACAGCCTTCCCGGAGTTGACCTGAAAGCAGGGCAAAAAGTAACCTATACAAATGATTACGGCGTTAAGTTCGAAGGTTATACTATTCTAGGCTTCTGCACCCCTGACAATGGAAGATGTGTATACCTTGATAAAGATTCTTATTGGTTCCCTGTAGATCCTAAAAATTTAACTATAGAGTGCGAAAATAACAAACAAGCGCAAACCCCTTCTATCGGACAATACGTATTTGACATATACTACAATTGTAAAAAACAAGTGAAAGGCATCGCAAACGGATTGTTTTACATCGGATCCGATCACGAACCGGTACACAGGCACGAATTTATTTTCCCTTTACCAAGATAATCCCCCCCCGCCGTCCAAAGTCGGCAATAAATTGTGATGGGTTGCAGCCCCGGGGCTGCAATTAAACAAACGAGGTTGAATATTAACAAACTAAAAACGATTATGAAAACGACATTGAACAAAACAGAAGCAACCTTATTACACGCAGTGATAACAGGTAGCCCGATAAAGAGCAATAAACGTGTTGATATTGCAAGGGATTCTTTGATGGAAAAAGGCTATTTGCGGGTAAATGAACATAGTATAATAGAACTGAACCTTTGCCCCGATTATTACGAACAGAGAGGATATTAACAAACTAAATATTATCCCTATGAAAGCAAGATTCAAAACAGCATCCGACGTAAAAAGCCAAATCATCCGTATACAGGCGTATACGCATAACACAGGGGTAAGCCCCCGGAGATTTTTTAAAGCTGTGGGCAGGGTTAGTAGCCTAATTCGCCGCCGCCAAAATGCAGATCCTCTACATCCTGATGCACTGGTACAAACTAATGCCTATTTATTGAAATAATCACCCAGGCGTAAGCATTACGCCCCTACATTCAAAAAAAATATGAACACAACAATCTACAAAAAAGGTTCTTTAGAAGGCAAAATAGGCCTAATAAATACAACTGTAGGCCCTAAGTATCTGGCAGTAGGAGCGGTAAAAAGCCGTACGTTCAAGACTTTTGCGGGCGCTGAAAAATTTATGTTAAATATGGGATATACCCGAAAATAAACGCATATGAACCCTATAACCCTATCCATCGGACACACCTACATATATAACACCAATCGGGGCGTTATTAAAGTAAATTACATAGGCCCTTTCCCGGCGATGCCCGGGGGCGACTGGCACGACTTTAAGGTAGAAAACGCATATCAGGACGAAATAATAACCGTATCGGCTCTGTCTGTCGAAAACGGCGATCTTTTGCCCTTGGTAATTGAAAATGAAATATCTCCGGAAGAAAAAAAAATTCCGGAGCCCGGAGCGCCTGATACGTCTGCGCCTGCATATATGGAAAGCAAAAGCATTTTTCCCCCGTCCCTCCCTGATATAAAGGGACTGGATATAGCCTATACAAAAGGCGGCCGCCTGGTAACGCAAAATATCACCGGCACAAGTCTAAGAAACGCCGTATTACATGCCTATTCATACTTATACAAGAAAGCATCGGGGAGTGTATTAGATATCCGTATACATGCCGGTGGCATTATGTTGTATGTAGAAAATATACGCATGTTTACCCCGGTGTCGTTGCTGGATCTACTTATTAATTCAATGTATAACAAAACCGTACCATCATGATAAAACTAAAAGGTGCATTAGATTGGGAATTAACCCGCTTGGGATTAGAACCGGGCGACGTGATAAAAGAGCACTCCACACCCAGCCAAAACGGAGCCGTATATTTTGATCAGTACTACAACGGCTTTAAACAAACCTGTGTAGTCTGGCCCGACAATTACGAAATAATCGATAACAAATAATAAATAACCTATGGAAACAATAACTAGAACCACGACAAAAAAGCCTCTTATCATGCGTAAGGGCATCAGGTTTCGCAGTATGATCGCTTATATACATTCCTATTTCCGGTTCATCAGCGAACTGCAAACAAAGGCTAACGGCCTGAGCCACGGCGACCGCTTCCGTGTGGTGCGTACCAAGTCGGCCGGGTGCGATACACATGTATTCACGGGCGATAAATATACAATACTGATCACTATCCGGCAAAACGAGCCGGAGAAAGGAGCGTAGGCCATGGCGAAAAAAGCAATATTGGAGACCGGTATATCTTTTTCTGAGAGAATGATAACAGTCATTGAAGATTTACAGGCGGGCAATAATGAAAATTTGTTGATGTATATAAACCATCTTGACAAAGTATCTGATATCCTTTTCCGGATGGGTGGAGATATGGAAGCTTCAGAGTCCAAAAATGAAATATTCGGTATGTTACATGAAAATCACATGTTGCGTAAAGATTTGGAGGCTCTGAAAACAACCTGATCACAGAGTAATAAAAAGCGTTTATTAAATATTTAGTTTGTTGGAGTCCCTGCCTGTGAAGGTCGGGGCTTCTTTTTTCAGTTAACAGTAAGCAGTAAGCAGTAAACAGTGATCAAATTTTTTCGAATTTTTTCTCGGAGTACAAAGTGTAGAAGTCTCCCGCATACATATATGGCGAGTAGTATCATTTTTTTTCTGGGCAAAAATTTTTCCGGCAGAAATATTTCTTCTATCTCCGTGTGCATATATGGCAAGAGATGTCATTTTTTTTGTGTGCACATATTTGTGTGTTTTATTTTAAAAATATTATATTTGTATTCCTGCTTTTCAGGAATGAATATGATTTCAATTAATGTTTATAGATAAGGCTTGTTTGTGAAAACAGGCCTTGTTTTTTGTCCTTTCCGCACATCTTCGTGTATCCTATTTTCGCTGCATGGAAGAAACCATCAGCATATCCGAAGCCGTCCGCCTGGCACGTGAAGTTTCACAGCTTCCCGAGCCTCAATGCAGATTTACTATCTGCTTTTTTCCTTATTCGCGGTCTAAGGGTGATGCGTCGGCCCGATTAGTGACTAAAGAGAAATGTACTTTTCGTACCCAGCTGCCTAAAGATAAGTTTGCTGTCGACTCCGACAATTTCTTCCTGTACAGTGATGCCGATGGTAGCCCGAAAGCCTGTTACCGTGTACTGATGCGCTACATCGGTTTTGCCGTCGACAACTATAAACTGAGAAAAATTAAATCCGTATGAGCGAAATATCCACTCTTGGCAACTATGGTCTCTGTATCGCCGAAGATACTGTGACGTCTTTTCAGATCGGCGACCGTCCCATGAACAGCTCCGTACTGAACGATCCGGGCTTTGAGCGGTCCGTCATGCATCCTGTTATTCCTAAGTGGCTCAATGTGCAGGGATATAATGTGTATGCACGGGGCGAACATAACCTGCAATGCGAAGAGCTGGAGTATAACATCAAGCGTAACCGCCTACATCCCCGCCTTATAGATAAACAGGTTAAGTTCCTGTATGGTAAAGGCCCTCACGGATACTATATCACCACAGATAGCGAAGGCACGCTTCAGCGCAAATGGGAGCGTGACCCGGAAGTGTTCCGCTGGCTCGAATCGTGGCAAAGGAACGGGATAGAGGCTTCCTATACCGACTTTGCAAAAGCCCTTATCCGCCGTTTCTATACTTTCTACGATTATTTTGCAAAACACCGTTTCTCCATGGGTGCCCAGTTCGGCATCGGATATCCGATCACCGGGCTCGAACTGGTAGAGAATAAATATTGCCGCCTGGCTACTTCCAAAACGTTCGATGCGCTGATGGAGATACCCGTTTACAGTGATTTCCGTTACGTAGCTTTCGGTAACTGGGGACTGGCCAGTACTAAGTTTAAGATATATCCGCGCTTCGATATCGCCGAGATTCACCGCTACCGGTATGCTGCGATCTCGCATCACAAACAAAGTACCGTAGGCGACTTTTACGGCTGTAATGAAACCTACGAAGGTACTAAGCCGTGGATCCGCGGAGCAAACGATAGCCCCGATTATATTAATTCATTTCTAAAAAACTCGCTTTCGGCCAAGATTCATATCATTATCCCCGATGCATGGATAGTATCGAAGCGAAGCCAGATAAAAGCCATCTGCGAAGAAAACAAGAAGCGTAAGGCCGATAGTAAGCCCCTGCTTACTTACAATAATATAGAGGTAGGTACCGACTATAGCGAATCGTTCCTGGTACGCTATATGAATGCCGAAATAAAAAAGGCTACCGAATTCCTGTCCGGAAAGAATAACCAGGGCAAAAGCTTTGTGTCCTATTCGTTCCGGACCGGAGCAAAAGAAGAAGAGCGCTGGCGCTTCGAAACCATCGATATGAAGTACAAAGAGTATATCGAGGCTATGATCGCCTACGATAAACGTGTCGATGGCGTGCTCGTATCTTCCATGGGTTTAGATCCGTCCATTACGGGTATATCTCAGGATGGCGTTATTTCCAAATCGGGAGCCGATGTGTATTACAATTACATCGTATATCTGGCTTCGCTTACCTCTGATGATGAAATATGCAGCGAAGCCTTCAACTATGCACTTCAGGTCAACTTCCCGAAGAAATATGAAGCCGGTTATCGTATAGGTTACTATCGCGAAATACCGAGCCGTCAGAGCGAAGTGTCTGAGAATAAGAGAATGGATTCGTTGCAAGCTTAAATAATAAACAAGTGGAAGTCATCAAAAAAGGAAAAAATCTAAAAGAAGCATCCCGTAAGAGATGTACATGTAATCGTTGTGGATGCGAATTTGTATATGACAGTTCAGATATACACATCGATCAACGTGATGGAGATTATGTTGTTTGTCCTAATGACTCATGCGGTTTGAGGATAAACATAATATCTGCATTGGAACGCCAAAGAAGGTATTAATCGTAAAACAGTAACCCCATGCCAACACCGATACTCTATCAACTATTTCCGACCCTGGCCGATTTCAGGGAGTCGGCACCGAATGTAGAAAGCACGGCCGATTTCAAAGCATTGAATGCCACGGCCATCTCTACACGCAAAACGATTGTAGGCGTTATATCCGAACCGATATGGAATAAGATCAAAAGCGAGACGGATACTGATGCCCTGATGTATCTGCGTTCGGCATGGGCTAACCGTACCATGTATGCCCAAAAAATATTTGTGGCCGTAAATAACCGTCTCGAAAAGAAAGGCGATACCTACAAATATGAACTGGAGGCTATGAAGCGTCAGTATATCGATAACTACCATAATGCTATGGACTCGTTGTTGCAGATATTGAGTAATGATGCATCATACGACTGGGAGTCTTCGTGGATGGGAAAGCAAATGGCCTCGCTCAAGATAAAATCGGTACTCGATTTCGAAGAATATTACCATATCGATACAGCTTATCTGTATTTCACGCGTACGGTTCCCATTCAGAAAAAGGAGTTGCTGCTTACTTTCAACTCTTACTATGATAAAATTACAGACCGTGAAGATTTACTTCCCAACCTGAACACAGCACTGGTATATACTATCATTGCCCGCACACTTCAGCAATTCGACATTATAGAGCTGCCGCCGACTATCCGTAACTATTTCGATGACAATACCCTTTCACGTAATGGCAAAGACGAACGCGACGCAGTAAACAATATGGCAGATAGTTTCCTGTCTGATGCCGATTCTCTGCTTGGCAATATCGATCTGGCCCTTACCGACGGTACTACAAATGTAGACACAGGCACCGATGTGAACGACGAATCAAACAAGTATTATTTAATGGGTTAATGAAAAATAATATAAACATGAATAGAATTATAAAAAAAATAGCATTCCGACTTGGTTATAGTAAGCATCAGTGCACAAATTGTAAAAAGAATAGTTATCTGCATGAAAAAGATTCAGATGGAATTATAGCAGGTTTCTGTCGGTTTTGTAAACATCCTATATGGTTTCTGCTGTTTTTATTAATTATGGCTTCAGGGTGTAAAACATATAATATTTATATCGTAGAAAATAAGGATATGCCTAAATCTGGATATACAAAATCTGGTTATCTGGAAAACGAAAACAGGTTTACAAAAAGTTTTATAAATGCTGACAGTCTGTTTAACGCCTCTCACAGAGCATCAAAAGGGGCATGGGATAAGGTAAAGCATAAATATTATTGACCGATGGAAAAACGTATCGATCTTGAAATTAAAGGAAAGCCTTATAGTATCCCGAATGCATGGGAAGAGCTGACTCCCGCACAATTTATATTCCTGTCCGGATTACTTCGTCAGTATGCTGCCGGGTTGCTGTCGGTATCGGATGTGCGCTTGCGCTTTGTCGTGTTTGTGCTGGAAATATATATGCGGTATGTTCCTAAAAAACACAGGGATACTATTGCCCAGAACCTTTATATATTACTCTCGAAGGTTACGTTTATTTTCAATATAAAATATCCGGATACCGTATGGAATAATATTTCTCCGGAGCTAAGAAAGATTGCCTGCAAGACGGAGCCTACGGATCTGCCCGATTCTCCGGAGGCGCGTTTGCTCCGCCGATCAGATTACAGCTACGTAGTAGATGCATGCTTTGCCGCTCAGTTGCTTCCATCTGTCAAAGCCGGAGATATTGAGCTGAATGGCTATACGGTAAACACATCATGCGGGCAGTTGTCCTCTTCGCTTACGGCTCGTCAGTATGTCGACGCTTCGGAATGCCTTGCCGGTATAGATAAGAATCGCGATCTTATGCCTTTGCTGGCAGCTACACTTTATCAGCCGGGGGCGTACTCTTCAGTGTGGGCGCACGATAATGCAAGAGTATTAAGTTCTGTAGATCAGTCCATACTCGAAGCTGTAGCGCTTAACTTTCAGGCTTTCGTATTGTTGTTGTTTACCAAAACTCACTTTAGCATCCTGTGGCAAAAGGGAGACAAAGGCAAGGCGAATAAGAATAAACTTTCGGTAGGCCTGAAAGAAGGTATTTATGCCTTATCAGAAGACGGATACGGAGATATAAACACTGTGGGTGATATGCCACTGATTGAATATCTGGAAATATTACGGAAAAAGAAAATCGATGCTGTACGCTCGATGCATAGCGCCGAAATGAAACTAACCGAGATCGCCGAAAAGACGGGGCTGGATATAGAAACTATAAACAAAATAATCTGAGGTAACAATGAGCGTTCTTTGTAAAATATTAGGTCATTCGTATTGGGTCACTTCTGTCGGAGGGTTATTGCATTGTCGAAGGTGTATGAAAAGGAACCCTAAGTTCAATATGCCTGAAAGAGATAGTCCATGTAGAATTTTAATAAGCTTAAAATTATGGTCACATTGATTAAAGATATATTTATGTTTTTTGCCCGTTTTCCACAAAAGGCGGGTGTGTTGGAGATGTTTACAAACGGCCGTTCCGATCTGCCGGAATATACCCAGTGGATGCAGGAAGTTAATAATCTACCGGATAATCCTTTGTTAGGGGATATAAAACATTATGTTATGGGGGTGGATCCCGAAAATGTGGTGTCACGCATAAGTACATTCTCTGATTGCTTTTTATTTGTTGACTACGGACAGATAGAAAATGAAATAGATAGAGTAAACAACCGCCGTGAATCGTGGATTATAGCAATTACTATCGCCTATCCGAGTCGCGATAGTAATAATGACCTGGTAGAAAGGGCTATTAAATCGGATCGGGCGCTCGACCTTCTGTGTCGCCTACGTCATATACTTATACAAGAAGAAAAATGTATCCCCTGGCTGAAAAACTTCCAGGCTGACCATATTATTACTCCGTGGGTGTCGGATGATATGGCCTCTTCTTACGGGTGGACTGTTATCATCCATCGACAGGGCTTTGATTTGTTGCGTGGTAAATAACTCTGATAGTGTTGTTTCGTTTTTCATGGTTAATTTTGTGTTTAATTTAGGTTTATGTTGCCGCCTTGCTTGTGATAAGTAGGGCGGTTTTTTGAGTATTCTTATATTGTGTGTTTTATAATTGTGATAGAATAAATTTATAACAGATTGATTCAATTTTGAAAGGAATATCCTATCTTCGTGAATCTCAATTTATGAATCGATGGAAGATATTACAAAAGTAAATAATGACAATGGAAGCTTATCGTTTGAGGATTTTAAAAATCAAAACGGTATAACATATTGGTGGGCTACCGATTTAATGACTATGTTAGGATATAAAGACCTTAAATCCTTTCAGAAAGTATTGGATAGGACTACTAAAGCATTTGTAGCTTTAAATATACCTCATTATGAAAATATAATTGCAGTCAATACAGAGGATGGTTATAATTTTAAAATGACAAGATTTGCTTGTTATATGGCTGTAATGAATGCAGACTCGAAAAAGACCGAAGTTGCAGCAGCGCAGGTGTATTTTGCGCAACAAACAAGAAAATTTGAGTTGTATTTACAAAATAATGAAGAAATAGAACGAATTGTTATTCGGGAAGAATTGACAGAGGGTAATAAATCATTGGCATCTGTAGCGAAACAACATGATGTTGCCGATTATGCTAAATTCCAAAATGCCGGCTATTTAGGCATGTATAATATGGAATCGTGGAAGTTAGAAAAAAAGAGGAACGTAAAAAAGGGAAAGCTTGCTGATTATATGGGGCGTACTGAATTGGCTGCAAATTTATTCCGTATTACCCAGACTGAAGAGCGAATAAAAAATAAGAATATTACTGGACAGAAAGCATTGGAACAAACTCATTATAATGTAGGTAGAGAAGTTCGTAATATCATTGTAGAGAATGTTGGGAAAGCTCCGGAGAATTTAACTCAGCAAAAAGAACTTCCCAATGTAAAAAAGGAATTAAAAGAAGGCTATAAAAAGATGAATCAAGAAGATTCTCCCAGTGATAAGAAGAAAAGCAAAAAGTAAAATATATTTTTTTGTAGTATAAAAAAGCCCCGCCATCTCCGGCTGGGCTTTTTTTTACTCCACCCTCATACAAACATAATTAATATTTGCATCGTGAAATCCTTCTCCCACTTCTAAGTCTTTCAGTTTGATTTTATACATGAACACAGGGGGTGTTTGAGAGAATTCTTTTATGTATTCAAGGCTCTTTTTGTAATCAGGCCTTTCTTTTCTCTTTTTGGATATAGAATCCAAATCCTTTTGTCTCAGAATAAGATATCCGTAATCTTCCGGATCACGTTCTACGCCGTCTCTAAATTTCATAGCTTACTTGTTGATAGTTTCCGCAAAGGTACCTAATAAGCCATCGTAAACCGAATGAAACATGGTTGAATTATCAACACACTGAATCATTTCTAATAAACGTTTTTTTTGTCCTTTTCTACCCTCTTCTATGCGGCTAAATTAGCCGTATGATAACTACAGATAATACATATACGATCGACGTGCCGCAGATTTTTAATAAGGCGGCCAAGGAGATGACGAGTATACAATCGACTATTGCCGGACGTGATAATGTTAAGCGAACAGGCGCTTTGTCTGCATATATGCGATCAGGGCCGTATAATGTTGCTTCCGGGAGCGATGAAACTACACTTACCATTACCTATCCGATGTATATGCGTTATCTGGATTTGCGCCTTCGTGGGAGAAAGCCCAAGAAAAAGCATACTCCTATCTACAATAAATATCTCTGGGGCTTCCTTATGGGATATATCTACAGCCGTACCCGCGGCGGAATAGCCCGGTTTGTAGCCGAAAAACTAAATAGTAGAACAATCGAAATCTGAAATATATGATAACCAAAGATTTGATAACTCTTCAGATAAAGAGTGAGGGCGTGGATAAAGTCACTATCGATCTGGATAAGCTGGCAAAAGGTATTAAGGAGATCGAATTGGAAGCCAAGGACGCTAAGGCGGGTATTCGCGGGCTTAAAGATGAAAATAAAGCGCTGAAGGAGCAAAACGAAGAGAACGTAAGATTGATAAAACAGTTTAGCACTGAACTTAAGCAACTTCAACAGCAGGGGCAGGGTGCCAGTAACAGGGCCAAACAATTGTCGCAGAATGTACAGAAATTGAATCGGGATATCGATAATAATACTACCCAGATAGATAAAAATAACGCTTCTATCAATACTCTTCAGAATGCAAGCGAAGCCCTAATACGCACTATGAAAATTGAGGACATGACAATGAATCAACTTTCGAGGCGCGCCGAATATCTGCGGGCCAGACTTGGCAATATATCTAAGTCGGCGGAACCTGAGAAGTGGAAAAAATTCAATGACCAATTGATTGCGACTGAGGATCAGATGAAGAAAGTATCCATTGGAGGCGAACAGGTAAAGAATAGATTAAGCCAGTTAGGGAAAGCGGCGCAAGAGGCGGGTAAAACGATAGGTAAAGTATTCCTCTTGATGGCTGCCTATAGTGCGTTGCGTTTCTTTCAGGATCTGGCCGCTAAAACAAGGGAATGGGTTACTGAAGCAAAAGAACTGGCCGCAAAGGCTGAAGGTGTATCCCGGGCCTTTGAGTCACTCGATAAACCTAAGCTGCTGGACCATCTACGCGAACAAACGCGGGGGCTGATAGGTGACTTTGAACTGATGCAGGCAGCTGTGAAAGCTGATAAATATAAAATACCCGTCGACGAGGTCGGGAATCTGTTGGAATTTGCTTCCCGCAGGGCAATAGATATGGGGCAGGACGTTGACGATTTTCAAAAGAGAATTATAAATGGTATAGGTAAACAATCTAAGCTAATTCTGGATGATTTGGGCTTTTCTTCAGTGGAGATAAATAAAGCTATTGCCAAACAAGGTTCATTTGCTAAAGGTGTGATCTCCCTGGTGAATGAAGAACTTGAAAAACAAGGCCCGCGTGCACTTACTGCTGCCGATATGGCTGTGCAGGCTTCTGTGAAATGGCAGAATGCGCAGCTTAAGGTCGGAAACCAATTTCTATGGATAGATAAATTGTGGAGTAAATTATCGGGTAAAATAGCCGGATGGGTAGCTGATTTCGCCGAACGGCAATTGCCTGATATAATGAATAAACTTATAAATCTGTACAATCATTTTGTAACTGCATATAACGGGTCTGAATTACTCAGGGCCTCTGTGTATGGCATTGCCTACGGATTTAAATTGTTGTTTAATAACATGAAGCTGGTTTTTGATTTTGGTATAAATCAGGCCATATTGCTAGGTAAATCTCTTAATGCTGCCCTAAACCCAAGTCTGGACAGCTTACAGGATGCAGCCTTGGCGCAGTTACAATATGCAACACGTAATTTTAAAGCATATGAAGACTATTTAGCTTCTGTCAAAAAAGATACCGAGGATTTTGCCAAGTCAATAAAAGGCAGCAAGCTGGATTATATAACACCCGTTAGCGGTGAAACAATAAATAATACGGGCGGCGGTCCTATTGTGGAAGAAGATAAAAAAGCTTTGCAGAAACAAAAAAAAGAACTTGCTGCCCGCCTCGAGAATCTGGAAAATGCACATAAGGATGAACTGCTTGCCCTTAAGAAGTACGCTTTTGAAAACAATCAGACCGAAGAAGAACTGAAAGATGCTACCCTCAAAAGTGATTATAAATATTATGCCGACAGGATGCAGCTTGTAGGTGATTTTCTGGAAGAGTTTAAGATAAAAGATAAAAAATTCTTAGCGGATATAGGAAAAATACAGGCTGATACCCGAAACTCCCAGTTCGACCTTCTCCCGCAATTCGATGCCAATACATTATCTGAATTGGAACGCCAACGGGATAAGTCTATACAGGTAATTGAAAACTGGTTTGAATTAGAGAAGAAAGCACTGGCTGAACGTAACCTGACGAAAACCCAGTATGACGCCGAATATGAACTTCTCGAACTTGCACGTACCGAAACAGTGTTGGCTATACTGAAAAAGTATGGAGTAAATGTAGAAGCCGCAGAAATACAAAACGGACGTATCAAAGCCGAAGCTCTGCGTAAAGCAAATGAAGAGATCATAAAGCAGGAAGAGAAAGCAGTTTCGGACCGTAATGCTCTAAACTTGAACCGGTCTGAAAGAAATTATGATATACGTTCATCTTATGGGCTGGTATCGCAGGGAGAGAATAAGAATCGTGAGAAACGCGCACTACAGGCTGAACTGATGGCCGGAGTGATCGATTATGAAACCTATCAGAAAGCGCTTTCCGTACTTAATAAAAAATACGAAGACGAACGTTTACAGGTAAAAGAGCAATATGGACTAGCAACTGTTGGTGAGCTGTATAACATGGAGTTGGAGAATCTAAGGCTGCAACATGAACAAGGCTTACTTTCTGAAGCAGAATTCGAGGAAGCCAAATTCCGGCTGAAGATGGAATATGGCGCCAAATGGGTAGAAGAGCAGAAACACTGGCAGGAAAAAGCTTCTAACCTTGTCTCTGCCCTGATGGAAGCCGAAACAGCCAAACTAGACGCCGAATATGATGTGCGTATAGCTGCCGCCGAAGGCAATACAGAAGAAACCGAGCGACTCGAAAAAGAAAAGGCCCAGAAGAAGCTGGATATAGAAAAGAAATATGCCGATGTGCAGTTTGCCGTAAAAGCTTCGGAAATAATAGCCAATACCGCTGTTGCTATAATGACGGGATATGCCCAGCTGGGGCCTATTGCCGGTACTGTAGCGGCTGTAATGTTGGGAGCTACGGGCGCAGCACAGTTAATCGCCGCCAATGCCGAACGCCAGAAAGTTAAAAATCTTACTCTTGGCGGGTCCTCCGACAGTTCAGCAAAATACGATCGCGTGGTTACCCCGGGTAAAGAAACGGGCGGATACATAGATGTAGAAAGGGAGCAGGATGGCAAACCGTTTACAGCACTATATGATCCGGAAAAGCGTGGATATGTCGATAGTCCCACAGTAATTGTCGGAGAAGGCCCTGCCGGCAGGAATAGGGAATGGGTAGCAGGCAATGCGCTGGTGGAAAATCCGACTGCGCGGCCTATTATCGATTTGATGGATAAGGCGCAAACGTCCGGACATGCCAGCACTATAGATATGAATAGATTGATACGTGCACGTATGGCAGGATTCGAAACAGGCGGATTTATTGCAAAACCGACAGGGATAGTAAATACTACGCGTCAGAGCAATGCTGCAAATACCGGCGGCCAGGACGCGTTGGCTTCCGTTCTTGGAGAGGTGCGCACACTTCTTGCTTATTTGAGTGCTAATAAGATACAGGCCAGTGTGAATTATCAGGAGTTTAAAGATGTAGAATCCAAAATGACCGATTATCAAAATTTCGGAAATAAACACTGATTTGCTAATATCCAAATATTGAAATAACATGCATATCCGATTAAGAGAGGGGGGCGGTATACTGGATCTGAAACCCGACGCCTCATTAAATATAACGATGAATAATCCGATGTTGACAGAACAGGGGTCTATGTCACTTCCATTGTCTTTGCCAAACACTGCGGACAATAAAAGATATCTGGGAGCAATAAATCTGCAATCGGCCTATAAATATCAGCGGAATAGGGATATAACACTAGAGGCCGGTATATTCCAGAAACCGGCATTGTTACGCATGGCTTCCGGAAGCAAAGATATGGAGGCGACCATTTACCTGGAAGAATCTCCTATGTATGCCCGTATGAAAGAAATGGATATGGATCAGGCATTCGATATCACGGTTCCCGCCTCGTCTTTTTATGTCCCCGGCACGTTCGGTAGCGACCTGGATATGATGATCAAATATATGGAACTGGTGATGGTAGGAAATCTTCAACATCCCCACTTTTGCCTGTTTCCCGTAGCTACGGATTACTATACTCAAACAGTAACCATATCAGGAGAAAACAGGGAATTTACTTTTCATCAGTTGCTGAATGAACAAATGTCGTCTACTTCCAGTGCGGGCATTACCGACACCGATATGAATAATGTAGAATATTATATGCTTGCCGGACGCAATGCGCGTCAATATCGCGAAGGCGACAGGCTTATTAATGTACCCGTAGGATATGGCATAACCCCATTTCTAAAGCAGTCATATGTACTGCGTCGTATATTTGCGTTTTTCGGCTACGACCTGGAAGAATCTATTTTCGATACGGATCCGGAAATGCAAAAGATAGCTGTGTTGAATAATACCGCCGATGCTATATGTGCATCGCAGCTCAGATATTCCCATTTGGTGCCATCTGTAAAAATCAGCGATTATTTGCAGTCTGTGCGTGATGACTATGGATGTGAGTTTTTTATATCTCCTGATCATAAATCTGTGATAGTAAGATTCTGGAACGATATACTGGACAATAAGGATTATAAATTGTTGGATTCGAAGTTAGACGGAATACCTATAGTTAATCTATCCGATTCAAAATTAATAAAACTTACCGCTAGCCGCTCGATAGAGTTTTCTGATATCAACTTTGATACTCTGAATAAGTTCCAATCCGGACTGGAGGTTTTATATGAAATAGCCAGCTTTTCACAGGCGGCTATGGATGGATATTATTTTGTCCGCAGTTACGGACAGATATGGGAACGACGCTCAAACGGATCAAATGTGACATGGAAATATCATTCGCAATATTTGTTTGACTTTTATATAGATAAACCCGATTCCGTAGATGATGATTATGACAGTCGCGATAGTAAACGGGATATAATCCCGTACATCACAGCATATCCCCGTTATACAGGAGCTGCTTCAGCCGGTAATTTTGGACTTCAGTTGCAAATGCCTTTTATTGGCAAGCGCAGACATTTGAATACATCTGTAAAAACCAGCAATAAGGACGCCAGTGGCAATGATATATATCTGGATAATAGTAGTGATACTAATAAATGTCCTATAATGACGGCTTTTTATCGTGGCCGAAATACCAACACTACTATAAGCGATAATCCATTGAAGGTGTACGGGAACATATTTAGATTCAATTCTTCAGGTATTGTCTTTTCCGGAGGGTTCAATTTAGTTTTCGGAGGTCTTAACGGACTGTATTCTAAATTCTGGGCAAAGTATGCGGCAGTAATACGCGATTCATTCAATGTAGTGAAATTGCCTTTGCATTTTGATCTGACCGATATACAGAACTTCCGCTTCGATAACATTTATATGATAGAGAACCAGCCTTTGTTACCGGAAAAGCTATCGTTTTCTATCGATAGGAATAATAAAGTCACAGTCAGTGAAGCCCAGTTCCGTACCATTAAGTTGTATCTATAGCTATTTTCCTGTGTTTTTTTTGTCCTTTCTCCCCATACTATAAGCATGTAGTTTTGAAACAAAAACAACATGAATTTCTTAATGAAGCTATTGTCCAGTTATGACTATAAAACTCTCAAAGAGTTATTTGAGTCTATGTTTCCCAGTTGGAAGTATCACCTCCAAAACCTGTCATTGTTAGTGTCCGGTGTGTCGGGTCTGCTTAGTTATTTATTTGGTTTTGGCCCTGTATTGGGAATAGCTATGTTTCTGGCTGTGCTGACGGAAATAATAACAGGATTGAAAGCTTCGGGTAAGCAGGGGCAAAACTTCCAAAGCTTCCGTTTTTCCCGATGCGTTTTCAAGTTGGCATTATGGGCGATACTGTTTTTCGTTATCCATCAGTTCGAAAACGAATATGCGGGCCGTACCCATGTATTCGATATGATTGCTTTCCTGTTCTTTAAACTCGTCTTCCTTGGTGCTATGTCTATGTTTCTGGTGGAGCATCTGACTTCTATACTGGAAAATAAAGCAATAATAGACGAAAAGCCCAAAACCTATTTTATTGAATTTATACAGGATACATGGAAAGGTATGCTTAACACATTAAAAGACCGGATAAAATGAAAAATTTACTTGTTATACTGGATCCTGCCCATGGTGAAGAAATATCCGGAAAGCGTTCTCCCGATGGACGCCATCGTGAATATAAGTGGAGCCGTGAACGCCTGAGAGTAATAGAGCACTTATTGCAGGTTCATGGCTATACCGTTGTGTGGACAAATACGACGGATCGGGAAATAGGCTTGACGAAACGTCAAAATATCGGTACGCAGCTTGCTAAACAACATCCCGGACTTGTGCCGTTATTTATATCGCTTCATAACGACGCATCAGGCGTTACCCCTGAATGGAGACAGGCAAACGGTGTTAGCGTATGGACATCTAAAGGCCGGACCACTTCCGACATATTCGCCGATTTCTTCATACAGCGAATATCTGAATGGATGTCAACTGTAAACCGCCGGATATATTCCCCGGCATATCTGGACCGTGATTTTGAGAGTGACTTCACCGTGCTGATGGGCGATTACCCCGCTCTCTTGATAGAGTGCGGATTTCAGGATAACAAAGAAGATGTCGCCCGGTTGGAAGATCCGCGGTTCTGCAAACAGGTTGAAGACTGGATCGTAGATTCAATCGAGGATTGCAATAATTATGTCAGTCGAAAAGTGAAGAAATGAAGTATGGACTATACATATTACTTCTTGCTGTTTTTGTTGCTTGTCGCAGCAACAGGACTATGGATCGTACAACTGAAAGTAAATCGGTTGCAGAGGAAACAAATACAGTCTCTCAGAATGACAGTACAAGAACTACAACAGAGCAACGCGACTCTACGTCGACAGTCACTAACGTATCCCTGTATGCAAAAACAACCTTCTTCGGAGATTCAGGAAGAATATCAGCAGTACGTGAAGAATGGTGGAACGCAGAGTCTTCTGGGGTGGCTGTACGATCGGGACGAACATCTGAGGTACATGTGACGGACCGTAAGGAGGCATCGCATAAAAAGATGAAACAAAATACGTTCGATACCATAAAGGAAGCTGTGAAGACGGATTCCCGGATGATACAGGGTGTGGAGTGGCTTTATGTGATATCAGGCATTGCTGTATTTCTCGCATTAGCTTTCTTTTTATTTAAAAAATTCAGAAAATGAGTGTCGTAGTAAGTTGTGAAGATATTGCCGGAATAGAAGCCCTGGAGGCAATCTATAATTCTATTTATGCAGGAGAAAGTAATCCTCCTGTCCCGTTCTATAAATTTATAATAGATAATACCGCCGAAAGGTCTGCTTTTTTAGAGCAGTATTGCGATTATAGTTATGTGAAGGCTGGGTCTACTGTTGTTCTGAAAATAAAGCCAAAAATTCAATAATGGTTACAGCTGTCACATATCCGAATGAGAACTGCTTTATAGGCAATCCGATGCTTGTAGGCATAACCGCCAATAGTGCCGACGAAGTTACGCTGACTCTCAAAATCAACGGACAACCGGATGTAACGCTTTCTCTTTTTCCGTATTCACAGTCCGGTGTTTATAAAGGGGCGTTTTATTTGTCAGGTCTGTTAGAGGCTGCATTTAAAGATATTTATATTCCTCAAGGCTCGATCATATCCGATATAGAAGACTTTACAGTGTCTTATACGGTGGAAGTCGGCGGATATTCGGGTGCATCGTTTACCGGAACTGCTTTCTGGGGTGGTGTTGACAATACTAACTATTCCCGGCTAAAACGCTGGGGATGGGATATGTTTATATACAGGCTGAAAAATTACACCCGGCAGTTTTTGTTTACAACCAGGACAAACTCGGTTCATCTCAGGTTGAGAGAAACCGAATTGTATCCTTTTATTTTTATCCATCCGGGTACACCTGTATCTTTCGTGACTTCTAATGGGCGTGTAATTATTCCTGAGGTGTTCCCTGAAGGTACAGTTTGTGTTATGGATATCTACGAACTAAGAGCCACATTCAAGAGCCTGTATAGTGAATTGCCGTCTTTTTTTGCAGTTCAGGTAGATGGAGAGACAGTATTTGATATCACATTGCTTCCCGGTAGTTTTTCAGAAGAAGTTTATACGCTCAGGTTCAAAAATTCGCTTGGCGGCTATGAAGATATAGAAGTGACCGGAAAAGCCCTGCGCACATATGAGATGTCGGAGGAAAATACGTGGCAATCACAAAATCAGGATAATTATTTTGAGGAACACCGAGACAGGGTTGTATCTAAAGAGGGGCTTACTGTTCATACAGGCTATAAATCACAGGATGAACATGCTTTCATCCTCGATATGGTAAAAAGCAATGAAATATATCTGATATATAAGAAAGATGTAAGTCAAATGCTATATAGATGCCATGTATCGGTTGAAAATTACGAGTATCTACAAGTAATAAGAGAGCCTAATTCCATTCAGTTAAAAATAAGGTTTGTAACGGAAGAAAAATTTGTTTCTCCGGAAATAGATTTGACTTTGAGTACTGGCCTCTATGAAAATATAACGAGACCGGGTGCTCCTCAATGGAGAGGTGACGGTTTTATACATGGTGGTGATAATATGTTGTACGGACAATAAAAATAAAAGATTATGCTATTAACAAATGAATTTGAAAGTTCTATGGAACTTGAGCCAATATATTCAACAACCGATCCGGATGGTAACCCGGCTACAGTGGGAGAAGAGGCTGCCAGAATACTGAGGGATAATTTTACAAAGGTTGAAAAAGGTATTAACTCTATAACTGACGAATCTCTTTTGAAAACAACAGTGTTAGATATAACAACCCTTAATCTGTATACCCGTATCTTATCATCCTGCATCAGATCAATTACTCTAGAAGGTTTCGACACATCTAAGGTTTGGAAGATACTGGCTTTCGGCTATCACTACACTGAAAATAACTTTGTTTTTGTTGTGTGTGATTCCGCTAATGAATCCGATATGGTTAGTATCTCATCAAATAATTATACAGCTACCGACGATGTGTTGATAGGCACGGACGGAGTACGTAACGTATATGTCAGATTAGATGCACTTAACTTAACAAGTTATATAGCTGAACATGGATCACTCCAAATAGCCAACATAACCATTGAAAACGGAAAACTGAAAAGGAGCTGCTTAATAGAGAATGCTGAAAAAGAGAATGCAACGCAAAGGCAGGTATATGCAGGTAATATACAGTTAAAAATACCATCAACTGATAATGCATGGCTGTCAATAGCAACCAAGGGATGGGCTTTCGGGTATCTACCTGATAAAACAATGGGAATTTCATCAATAGATATGTACCTTTCTATTATCAGCGCAACTCAAAGAATAGTACTGAATGTATATACACGTCCCATAAGCGATGCAGCAGCTACCCATTATCCTAGTTTTGGAAACGACAAACTACTGTTTACAAAGAGTTATAATTTTTTAGAAACAACCGGAGCATGGTTAAGTTTCCCTTTCGATACCATTAACGCAAGCCCTGATTATATATATCTATTTGCAGTTACAGCTATTAACGCTGACGGGACATTCGGGCAAATAGGATCAGGCAGGGACGTAAAAACTGCATATGCCGGAAGACCTGTATATGAACATGGTTGGTACTATCAGACATCAGGTACAGTCAGTACCATTGCATCGAGTGCTAATCAATTTATTTCACGTGCTGTTGCAAGATTAGGCGATGTTAAACTGCTTTCTAACAGGATAGACAGTGTACAGGTAAAATCAAATGTTATAACTAATTCAACTAATTTATATGACTCTACAAAACTAGGCTTTCAATCAGCTGACTATGGATTGCATAATTGGCAGCTTGTAGATGGCGTGTTAAGTAACACAGGTGTAGGATTTACGACGGCTTATGTCGAGTTCAACAAAATATATGCACTGAATAAACGTACAGCAGCTTATCGAATCACATACAAGGATAATGCTGTAATATATGTTGGTTCCCGCTTCCTGTATGGTAATGGAACGATATTTAAAATAACACAGACACAACTATCCATCGGGCTTAAGCATATATCAGGCGGTTACACGAATTATAATACAATCAATATGCCTGCGGGGTTCTCGCTGGTAAATGGCAGACAGTATATTATTTATCAAATAAAGGATAATGATATTAACCGCCTGATAATACGCGATGCCCTTACCGGCCGATCGGCTGAAATATCAGCTAATGTCTACGATTATGCATGGAGAGAAACTGGGAGACAGCACGGATTATATACGCTATCAGTAGAATCTGGCAATATAGACTTATTGTCGTTACAAGTGTTGTCTAACGTGTCAAACCCTCTGATAATGATATATGGAGATTCGATTACGGATGCTCAATACCCAGCTTTACTGAATGTCTATAACGGCTATGCGCAACGTATTATTTCAATGTTAGGAGACAAAGGTTTGACTTCCGGTATCGGAGGCACAACAATAGATGCTATATTCGACAGGATAGAAAACGAAGTGCCATTCCTGAAGCCTAAATATATAATGGTTACAATTGGAACAAATCAAGGAAATACAGCCGAAAAGTTAAGGCAATTGGTTGATTATATTATAGCACAGGGTGCAATACCTATTTTAAATAATATACCGTGCAATAATTTTGCTGTAAATCAAACCACACATAACCCATTGTTAGCACAGATAAGAAATGAATACAAGATAAAAGGATGTTTGTTTGATATACCTACATCCCTTAATTATGACGGCTTAGATGTAAACCCTGATAAGTTTGTGATTGATGATCCTGATTGGCGTGTACATCCTAATCCTATCGGTATGGAAGAAATGGCGGACAGGGTATTTGTAGATGTGCCGGAATTATTGATAAAATAATTAATTTACATTGCTGTCATTTAAAATATTCCTTCATGTTTCTTTATTGTCTGATTTGCTTCCAATATTTCTTTAGGAGTGTATTTGTTCGTAATCTCTATACTTGAATGTCTGGCCTGGTCTCTTACGGCCAGAACATTCACCCTGTCTCTCAACATACTTGTAATACCCGTGTCTTTTAGTGAATAAAACTGATAGCTTACAGGGAACTTTAGTTTCTTCCTAACCTGTAATGCCCAATAGTCTGTAAACTGCTTCTCATATTTCCTTTCGGCTCCCGGTTTGAATCTATCAGAGAACAAATAAAATTTGCCGGGATAATCAAAAATTTTCAATTCGATCATCAGGTGTATTATTTTCTCCGGTAATGTAACGATCTCACCTTTCCTGTTTTTAGAATGGTCTCCTGTTATATATAGTGTTTGCCTGGATACAGATATATCTGATATCCTGATAAAACTCATTTCTTTTCGCCGGACAAAGCCATAGTGCATAATATAACAAGCCAAAAGAAAATGTTTGTTGGTTTCATATAAATAATTATATAAACGGATAATATCTTTTTCGTCTATGGTTTTCCTTATCTTCTTGGCTCTGCTTTTGTTTATTGAAGTTATTCCTTCCGAAGGTTTTACTTTGCAATACTGGTGATTAACCAGAAACTGACTGAAATTACTGGCAAAAACCAGATAGTTATTGCGTGTTACTACAGACCGTTTCAAGTCTTCATATACATAATCGAGGAAGTCCGTTATTAGATTTCTGTCGAATTGGTATATATAAGTAATAGGGGATGACCTTTGTTTATTCCAGTTCTCAATATTACGTAACTGGGAACAATATGATCTGTGTGTATCTTCCCTAAGTACTCCATCATTCAATAATTTTTGTATATACCTTCTGTAATGGGTACAGGCATCTTCGAAAGTAGTGTATGATTTACCATTTTCAGATTCTATCCATGGATTCCATCCTTTTTCAAGTTTTTCGATCAGACGTTTTATGAGTCCGTCTGCATATTTCCGTCTTTGTACGATTTTTTCTACATGGTTTATGCGAATCCGTTTCCTGCACATGCTATCCTTAGCCGGATTGTAAGCATAGAATACTACATACCAGTCTTTACCTGTTACTAACTTCGGATATGTAAATTGCTTGATTTTCCGTAGCGGATCCTTTGTATTTGAATCTTGCAATGATGTCATTTTTTTTGAGTTTTTAAAATGGTTCGACATTTTATTGACTCTGACGCGCTACTGCCCATGTGTGGAGGGTATAAAATAAAGAAAAGCCTTTATTATAAAGGCTTTCCGCTTATTCTAGTTGCGGAGACCGGATTCGAACCGATGACCTCCAGGTTATGAGCCTGGCGAGCTACCACTGCTCCACCCCGCGATATTGTGAGTGCAAAAGTATGCATTTTATTATAACACTCCAAATAAAAATGGCATTAATAAATAAAAAACTTTTGCGATTAATGCTACTATCTGATTAGGAATAGATTAGCGATAGACATTTTTCACCAACTATAATATAAACCAAATCCGACTCTCTGATAGTAGGAGAAATATCCCCATTTTGTATCTTTTCTGTCGTATGGAATATTATCGTCATATTTTACATACAGGTAAAGGGAAGTACTGAAATAACTGTTAAGCTTGAAATTTAAGGAGTTTTCAAACTCGACATAGACCCTCTCATAATTTGTAAAATATTTCAGACGGGAAGTGAAATTCGTATATCTGTTGCGACTATAGCTAACATTCAGGTTGTATGTAGAACCGTATTCAGTTTTAGCTTTATCTCCCTCATCTATGCCAAACCATGTCTCGTTAACCTTATCACTCCTCACATATTTGTAGTTAAGAGACAATACCGAGATATCCGCGGTTATATTAAATTTCCTGTATTTGTCAGCTTTAGAAACTATTTCTTTGGCATATCTCATACCGACCCCGAGATTTAGTTCAAACGGGGAAAGAAAGGCTCTCTGTCTTACTTTATTCGCATCATTTACATTATATCTGTTAAACAATGGCGTCTTCATTTCCAGATTCGAAGAATAAGACCAGTTCTTAAATGCGTTTACACCAAAAGAGCTATATGTCCTGAATAAGTCGTCCAGTATATTTACTTTATTGACTGTATCTGCCTTCATTTGCTGCATACTAAGCCTCCATTCCAGCAGATTGTTGAAATATATCTTATCTTTCTTATAATTCAAATTCACTTTATGCTCACTATATATATTAAAGTTGTTTTCCCCCGACCAGTTGTCGGAAAAGCTATTCTGACTTAAGTCTAATTTGTGAGAACCATTTTTGAGCCAATATACAGGCTTAATTCTTATCTTTTCTATCTCAGGAGTACTCAATTCCACAGGATTGTCGGCAGTTATCAACTCTTTCCATGGATTCCTTTGTTCTACGACCTTTTCTTTTATAACCGAAGCGCCCTCAAATGTCATGGCATTTAATCTTATCTGTTGCGGGTTATTCATATAATACCTCCGTCTCATGGCCCCTATCTCTTCTGAGCGTTTGAGCATGGGAGCAAATGTACTATCCGGTGATATCAGATAAAATGGTTCCGGCTGAGTAGAGACTGTATCTTTCGGAATAAAATCTAAGCGTGGAGGAAGTATCTTACCATCAAATACAACAGGAAGAAAAGCCGGTTCGAAAATAACCGTATCCCTGAATGATATATAATTATCGAAAGGGGTCCAATCCGGTTCTGCTATCAATAAACCATTTTTGTCCCGAAGCGGTTGTAAATTGGCTTCATGAATTTGATTAATATATGCAGTATCTATCTTCAGGGGAGCTGAAAATCCTTTGGTTGTATCTTTGCTTGAAATTTCTTTCAGCCTGGTATCAATATCTGTTATTTTATTTAACAGGCTGTCTTTATTGATTTTCGTATTATTCGTATGTTGGGCACTTACCGATACGAACACAATAAAAAATATAATAAAACTGAAAAAGAACTTGAATACTCTCATTTCATTTATCTTTTTTCTATAAAAGGACATTCGACTGCTTTCCGGAGTTTCAGATCCATTTGTTATTGTCCCATATAAATAATTATTATTCATAGAAATAGGGTAACAAATACATCCGTCTATTTACTAAGTTGCAAATTTAGTAATTTAATCTTAATTTTCATTTTAATTTATATTAAATGAGTTGTCCCTATTCAGATCGTATAGATAAACAAAAAATGTAATAATAATGCGAAATATATCGATTTGCATGTCGTTTGAATATTTTGATGTAAATTTGTAAAATATTAGAGAAACAATCGGATATGAATACATTTGGCAATATTTTCAGACTTACATCATATGGTGAATCACATGGTGCAGCTATTGGCGGAGTTATAGACGGATGTCCTGCGGGAATCGAAGTAGATATGAATTTTATCCAAAATGAACTGAATCGCCGGCGTCCCGGACAATCAAAAATAACTACACCTCGCAAAGAATCCGACGAAGTAGAATTTTTATCAGGAATATACGATAGCAAGACGACGGGAACTCCAATTGGTTTTATTATCCGTAACAACAACCAGCATTCATCCGATTATGACAATCTGAAAGATATTTACCGCCCGTCCCATGCCGATTACACCTATACCCAAAAGTATGGCATCCGTGACCACCGCGGCGGGGGACGTTCATCTGCCCGCGAAACTATTGCCCGCTGTGTAGGTGGAGCATTGGCCAAGCTGGCTTTGAAACAACTTGATATTGAAATTACGGCTTATACGTCACAGGTAGGGCATATCAAACTTGAAAAAGCATATAATGAATATGACTTTTCACAAATAGAATCTACACCGGTACGTTGCCCCGACACGGGAAAGGCTGCAGAAATGATTTCTCTGATAGAAGAAGTAAAATCGAAAGGAGATACAATTGGTGGTGTTATAACCTGTGTTGTTACAGGAACCCCTGTAGGCTTGGGTGAACCGGTCTTCGGAAAATTGCATGCAGCATTAGGTAGTGCCATGCTTGGAATCAATGCTGTAAAAGGATTTGAATACGGCGACGGTTTCGATGTCAACCATCGTGGCTCCGAAGTCAATGATGTATTCTATAACGACAATGGACAGATAAAAACGCATACAAACCACTCAGGTGGCATACAGGGTGGGATATCCAACGGGCAGGATATTTATTTCCGTGTGGCGTTCAAACCCGTAGCGACTATATTGATGCATCAGGAAACTATAACCAAAGAGGGTAAGCATACAGACCTTAAAGCGCGCGGGCGCCACGATGCCTGTGTTCTTCCCCGGGCTGTGCCTATTGTAGAGGCTATGGCTGCGATGACTATTCTGGATTATTATTTGTTGAGTCAGGTAAATAAGTCCTTTTTATAAGGAATAAAAAGCAATCGAAATATCGGTTGCTTTTTTATTTTATACCAGCCGGTTTGAGACTTCGATAGCCATATGACGGCAGCTATACCCCTCTCTTACAACACACTCTGTATCACCTTCCTCATCTTCTCTATCGCATTGTCCCATCTGAAACGTTGGACATACTCATTACCATTTTTAGCCATCGCTATACGATACTCATTATTCCTTATCAGGTAGATAATCCGGTCGGCCATCTGCTTCACATTCCTCACTTCTACGAGTAACGCAGTCTTAGCGTCGAAGGCATATTCCTGATGGCCTTCTATATCAGTGCACACCAGCGCGCACCCACAAAACATGGACTCGACAGATACCAGTCCAAAGCCTTCCGTAAAACTATTGGAAATAAAAATAGCATTGCGATTATAAAGGTCGCAAAGATCACCTGGTTCGCGAAAATACTGTATCCATTCCGGCAGGCCATCCGGGCAAGGTGAAATGCCAAACAATTCGACTTGTAGTTCGGGTATTACTTCTTTCACGAGCATCAATGCTTCGAGTCCGTATTTCGATCCTTTGATTTCCTGTATAGAATAGGTCATGGCTACAGATGCCGGATTTCGTCCCTCGATCTTGTCTTTTACAAAGTATCTCGTGTTATCTATCCCGTTTTCAATAAGTTCTATTCTGTTTTTAGTGTACTTACTTACAATATTTTTCAGATACGATGCAACCACCACATTTACGGTATCGTTTAGGTTATAAGACGCAAACAGCAAGTCTTCGTGCCCTTCCCAGTTCTCAAATCCCTGTATCAGATTTATCTTCTTGCCTTTGTTAACGTTCAGACTACCCATCTCCAGGACAGTGGACCACCACGTAGCTATTACAATATCGGCATCTGGTATATACTTATCTTCTACCCGAGGAACATATGACATAGTAATGGATGATTCAAAGTCGAACCATATATCCCTTTTGAATCCTTCTATTTTGGATAGTATACAACGGATGGAGTAAGGTAGGCGATACTTCATATACCGGGTTCTTATCGGATATATGAGATGTATTTTAAATCCCCGTTTTGCCAGGCGGTTAGCATATTCATACATCACTCTGAATCCTCCGGCCGGACGTCGCGGCTTGAATGGCAGGATGAATGTTATTTCCACAGGTTCACCTTTTATAGCAATGATTTTTCCATCTGAAGTTATCGCCAGAGTGCCATGCCTTATATCTTCCCGTATTTCTTTTATCTTTTCAATATATGCTTTCCGGTTTTCTAAATCCTGTACGGTTTCCGGTTGCCCCATATTTCCGTAGGAAGGAATAATAGGCTCTCTCCAAACGTCATTTTCGGTCAGGTCGGATAGTCTATGTTTATATTTACGCATATAAAGATGTTTTTTTGTAATGACAAATATACGGAAAAACTCTTACAGCGAATGACATGGCAATCAGGCTCTGAAATCTTTACCCTCATATCAATCCGAACAGAGTAAAATGATAAGTCCAAAAACTGGAACTAATTTGAAAGCCTTACTAATACAAAGGATAAAGTTTACCCTTGATATCATGTTTCATTTACGATTATATCCGAAAGTCTCTGATAGAGGAACTCAAAAACTTTCGGATATAATACAATAATATATAAAAGTTGTGTTTTATTGATCCTTAACACATCTTACAGATGCACCCATCGATCTGGAAGCCGTTGTTGCAGATACAACAGGCCCTTCAAATGGTGAATAGTTAATTACTTCTGCTCTGGCTGAAGATTCTCCGGTTTTTGGTGTTGCAGTCCAATAATATCCTGTTGGGTTAGATACTTCTATGGAATAGGTGAAAAGCCCGCCTGCAACAGCACCTGTCTGGCTACCGACACTCCCTGGTTTATAGAATTGTCTGGCTATACGTTCGAAACCATATGGATAAAAACCCAGCTCCGTTCTGCTGGAAGAAGGATAAGCATTGAGCATAAGCCCGATTCCATATCCACCTCCTGTTCCGGCTTTAGTAACATTTGGGGCAGGGTTCCATCCGACCGATTCGAACTTGACCCAAGGCGATTTACTTGCACTGCTATATGCCGGGACGCGCCATCCCGCAGGACAAGGATCGAACATTGATTTTTTACCGGATTCAGCCCATAAGGAGTTGTCTCCTCCGGCTCCCGTATCGTCCGATGTAAACCAGTCGAATGGAGGAAATGAAGATTTATATTCTCCATAGTAGTAAGTCGTCGGATCCTGTATCGAATTTTTCAGGTTGGATGTTGTATTTGCTGCAACTTCCACATGTCCTATTCCACTTCCCGAAACTCCTGAGAAATCAAATTCGTTCTGCTCTGTCAACACATTATTGTTTATATCATACAACTCACGTATATCAGGATCATTGTAAAATGATGCGGAAGCGGTGAAAGGATCTTTTCTTCCCCACTGATATAGCAATCCCATGGCATCTTCGAAATAAGGTTCGGAAGGGGCTGCGCCCGAATCCATTTTTACGGCTCCCAGATTACGATCCATAAAAATATAGGTAGCCTCACCATTATCATGTGTATAAGATGTAGCATCAGGATCAAAACCCGTTACCCATATATGCCAAGACCAATATATCGGATCTGTGGCGTCTCCGTTAGGGCCTATATGAATACCAACCAAAGCATTGCCTTCCGTGCTTCCGGCTTTAGTCGTAACTTTAAATTTAGAAAAGCCACCTTTGTCCCCAGTCGACAGTTCTACCTTTTCTATAAGGTCTTTTTTATCCTGCCAAATCAGATCCACAAAAACTTTTGCTTTGTCATCGAAAGTACCCAAATCGGAGCGTTGTTCCCACACCAGATAGGGTTTACCTACAGGTATTTCTTCAGACACACCACCATTAGGAGGAACAATGTAACAATTCGGAGAATTTATCAATTCAGGATCAAGCGGATTATAGCATGGTTCAGGTAGCCTTACCCATTGAATACCATCCCATACATGCAGGCCCGGACACAACCCTACTTCCAGAGAATCCGTAATATTGTAAACCAATAAACCGATATGCGCTTCTTTATCGCCAGGCTGGAGATCCTCTGTTTTAATACATGGGTCCATTTTATCCAGACCAATCAGATATACGCGTGCATTAAGGAGCCCTTTGGTTGAATTTGAATTAATATTATCGTTTTGCTTCAAATCGAGCAAAGCCCCATCTAAAGGTGTCAGATTTGAGCCAACAGTGACTTGTGCATCAACTCGCACCGAAATAATTATTACCAATAGCAACAGGTACAAAAATCTGTGTGTTTGTAGTTTCATGTCAGAATTTATTAACGTTTTTATTATGAATTTGTCTTATGTCTTTTTATCTTAATGTCTGTTCAATATAGTATAACAATATGTTAAGTCTGGTATGGCGATATTGTAAATTCCATGATTAAGTATTCAATGCATAATTCTATTAAATAGCGAATTAAATAATTAAGAAGATAAAGTGGAGACGAATTCCTCAGATGTGTAAATACTTTTATTTATTATTACCTGCATATTGTAACTAACCCACTAGCTGTTACTGCTTCCTAAAAAACAGACAGTAGCAAATCACATGTGATAGCTTTTTGTTGGCTTCATTTATTTGCCGCCAAAATCAAATCATTTGAATTTGAGTCTTTTGTCTTTATTAAATCTTCGACAGTAAAAATAATTTATCATAATTTATAAAAAGGAGATATTTGGGTGTATTTACTTATTACATAAGCAATATATGTTTTTTTTCAACTACCCATACCCCACAATGACACACAACCCATACATACATGTCTATTTCTGATCCATAGATATCACAACGCAAGTCACCTGGTCAAAATATGAACTTTCCAAACGTTCAACGTTGTCAAAAAGGCACACAGGTTAATTAACCAGAATAATTAACGGGGGAAAGCATAAAGAGGTCATGGTATCTAATGGTTCCCAACAAAGAATATTTCCTCTCGGCATACAAAATACCTTTTTATATAGTCAGGTTATTCAGATAGCTTTTTATAGCGGGGACCAAAAGGAAAATATCCGGCTTTCTTGCGAAGTTTGTATTTGCGATACAGGTTCAACGGCTTCTTCTTTATCTTACCTTTATAATTAGCGATAAAGTCGTCGACGGAGTCAAGAATACGGGCCGACGATTTACCATCACGAAAAGGATGTACTTCTTCCATAAATAGCCTTATATTTTCCATCAACTCAGTCGGGCGTTTCAATGCTTTTTCCAAAGCTTCTTCAAGAAGAGCAGGGCTGTCTATGTTTATAAGATGATTAGCCGGAAAAGTATTTTTGTATGTTACAGCTGGTTTATTGAACCATAGATACTCATAAATGACTGATGAGGTATCACTTAACATTACATCCGATTGCCGGAACAGATCTGCTTTATCATCTGTTTCACAAAAAACAGCATTGTCATATCGTTGAGCCAGAGCTCTGTAACGGTCAACAGTTTCTTTATCCATCTTTGGATGAAAAGAAAACAACCATATCCAGTCTTGCTTATTCAGGAGTTCTTCTATCTTATCGTGGAGGACCGATGCTGATTCCATATTTTTAGTAAAAGTCGGAGCAAATACAATACTCGGTCTGGTATTTGAGATTTTGCTTTCAGGAGTGGGAAGCCACCCGTCAAACTTACTCCATCCGGTTTCATATACTTTAAAGAATCCGTATTTTTGTTCCAATTCTTTAAAGCGGGGTGTGAACATCGGACTGGTGGTACAATAAATATCGAAGAATCCTCTGATTTTGTAATGGTCTCCATAGTCACCCCGTTTGTAGTATAGTCCATGGAATACTTCAACTTTCAATCCGGGGAAAAAATCATAAACACGTACTCCGGGTACGAATACTGCGATGGGGTTGTATTCCATAACTTCTTTAATTGTATTCAATTGTTTCTCATTATCACGCAGGCATACGGGAGCAGAATCTTCAATATACCATGCTACGTCGTCACCTCTTCTCCATATTTCGTTTTGTAAAGGACGAAGGATAGTATATGAATACGATAAGGAAACAAAAAACAAATACTTTTTCATGAATACAGGCTTCAATTTATCATTCCGAGCACAAAAGTATAAAAAAGATGGGGCAGAATAACCTTAATGTGAAATTAACTGATCGCTTTTAGTTCCGATTATCGCATAAGTAACTTAAAACTTATCTCTTATTGTAACTTTATAGACCTTACTTTTTCACATTTTTCCCTGTCGCTTTTCATATCTATCATGCCCTCTGTAATTTCTTCAAAGAACCATAAGCTAACAGCTGTCTTACTACATAGATAAACTTTTACAAAAAAATAAAACCTTATTCGTCGGCCTTGTTATTCCTATTCAATCACAATATCAAACTGGCTGAGTAATCCGGCCAGTCCGTCTTTCGAAAAACGGGCTTTTTTTATCTGGTTTTGACTAAGATCTATTATATAGTTGAACGCAGAGGCGAAATTTACCTCTTGTATATTAGAGTTGTAGAAAATAGCTTCGTTCAGGTCGCAGTTGATGAATTTGGATTGTTTGAGATCAGCTCCTGCGAAGTCCACACCTTTTAGCGATGAATCTTTGAAATGTGTCTTGACCATCTTCCGTCTCTCGAACGAACTATAATCCAGTATGCATTTATCAAAGTCAACCTGAAATATAAAGGCGTGACAGTGGTTAAATTTCACTCCCAGCATTTTACAGTTGCTGAACTCTGTATTATTCAACGTGGTTTGTGATAAATCGGTCATGGAGAAATTACAGTCGGTAAAGATACAATCAGTAAAACTGCAACCTGTAACCCTGGCATTGGAGAAATCGCATTTAGAGAATGTACACTGGTCGAATGTTTCTTTACTTATCCCATTGGTATAGGATATGCTCTCCAATAGCTTATCTTCATGTATAACTGTCATTCTCTTATTACTTTTACTTCTCCCGATTTACCAAGCTTAATGATGCTCGACGCTTTTGATTTGGAGATATCGTCTTGTCGGTATTGGACAATATAATCCACTCCGTTTTTGATTTCATCACTTATCTCACTGAAATTTGCCGGGGATAGTTCCCCGCTAATATTGGCGGAAGTGGAAACAAGTGCCTTGCGGAAACGTTTACAAAGTTCCTGTGAAAAGCCTTCCTTTGTAATGCGGATAGCAAGGCTGCCGTCTTCCGCTATCAGATTGGGTGCCACATTCCGGGCATTATCATATATTATGGTAAGAGGCTTATCTGCCAGTTCTATCAGATCCCACGCGATTTCAGGTACCCCGTCGATATAGAAGTCCAGTTTCACCGGATTGTCTATCAATGTGATAAGCGCTTTACTATCTATGCGCTTCTTCAATTCATATACCTTCCTTACAGCATTTTCATTAGTCGCGTCACAGCCGATACCCCAGATAGTATCAGTTGGGTAAAGGATTAGGCCTCCTGCCACCAATACATCGAAAGCCTTTTTTATATCTTCGTTCATTATAATCGTTTAAACTACTTGTTGTTAATTAATTGAGATAATTGTACATCTTCAAACTTATTGCCTCTTTGTATCCATTCTTTTAGTATGCCGACTTCTTTGTATCCGGCTTTTGCGAAAAGTCCGATACTGTTTATATTGCTGACAGATATGTATGCATACAACTGATGAAGGTATAGAAAATTGAAGGCGTAATCGGCCATCAGACTTAGAGCTTGCGAAGCATAACCTTTCTTGCGATATGTTTCGTCTATCAGTATTCCAATGCCTGCCCGACGGTTATGCGCATCTATCTCATACAGGTCGATTGTACCTATGGTGACTTTTTCATCCGTAAGGTCTATCATCAGACGCAATTGCCTGCTCTGGAAAATATCCATTT
Organism: Dysgonomonas sp. UBA7710; assembly: GCF_002482385.1. Taxonomy (GTDB): domain Bacteria; phylum Bacteroidota; class Bacteroidia; order Bacteroidales; family Dysgonomonadaceae; genus Dysgonomonas. The sequence goes on from NZ_DLFW01000024.1 coordinate 103,676, forward strand.
CCAATGCATCATTTATATACTGCCGCAATATCAGCTTTGAATACGGGGCAAGCGTATTACCGTGAACCCACAGTGCAGTGGAATTTTCCCAGCCATAGAGTTGGTCTAAATCCTCCGGTTCCACGGCCCTTAACGATATATGCGTATTCTTTAGCAACATGATTTTTCTTAGTTACGGGTAAACTAGTTATAATTTATGAATTAAGAATCGCCTGCGCCATTCTTTATTATTCATCCTTAATTATTTCAGTATCTGTTGTTCTCAAACATTTCCCCCAAACGGATAAAGAAATTCTTCTTTCTGCGCCGTATACGTTGGTTTTCGCCTGACGACATCATTATCCTTTCAAACGAAGTTTCACCTCTTTCCATTGCTTTTATTGCATGGTAGATAACACCCCAGTCGGGTAAACCTCCCAAATTTCGGTCGTCGATAAACATATCGGCATTCAACTTGCGCGAGGCAGAATAAACATCTTCATCGGGATGGTTCTTGTTGGCTGCATAGAATTTCAGCCCTTTCTTTTCGCAATAGTTCACTGCCTCATGAAGTAAGTCGCCGTCGCGTACTGTCCACATAAGGAGAATGTGCCCGTCTTTCTGTAGCTGGAGTAATGTCTCGATAGCAAAAGGTATTGCCTTGCCTATTTTAGGGTATTGGTGTTCTACGATTGTTCCGTCAAAATCTACTGCGATTACCATATGTTTGATTGGTTACAAATTTTAAATTGCATTGTTGTTAAGAATGATACAAATATAAGAATAAATTACGGTTGCGAGTTACAAGATAATTCTTCACATCTCACTTTCATTCTTCACTTTCACATCCTGTACGATTCATTGAATAGCGTCCGGTTCAGTATCGAACGTCCGAGAGTGACTTCATCGGCGTATTCTATTTCATCTCCAATGGAAATTCCCCTGGCTATCATAGATACCTTTATATTGTAAGGCGCCAGCTTTTTATAGATGTAGAAGTTAGTGGTATCACCCTCCATTGTTGTGCTCAAGGCAAGAATGATTTCGTTGATATTTCCCTGCGACACACGTTTCACGAGGCTTTCTATCTCAAGGTCGGCAGGACCTATCCCGTCTATCGGGGAAATAATGCCGCCAAGTACATGATATTGTCCTCTGAACTGCATGGTGTTTTCTATAGCCATTACCTCCTTTATGTTTTCCACCACACAGATTGTTGCGGCGTCCCGTGACTTATCCTGGCAAATAGGACAAACCTCGGCATCACTTATATTGTGGCATACCTTGCAGTATTTTACTTCATGCTTCAAGGCTACCAGCGATTGGGCAAAACCGTCTACCATCGCATCATCCTGCCTTAGCAGATGAAGGATTAGGCGTAAGGCCGTTTTACGACCTATGCCGGGCAGGCGGGCAAATTCATTTACTGCATTCTCCAGCAGCACGGAAGGATATTTTTGATTCATAAATATTACTCAAAATAGAAGTTCAAAGATAGAAATATTTTGAGAGTTTTCGTTCATCATACATAATAGCATAAAAAAAGAACTCGTTGCCGGATGCTTAATAAGCAGCATTCCAAAACTGTTTATTAATGTTAATCAGTAGTTGAAGCGATTATTGTAGAATAAAATTGTTCTATTATTTTCAACTACGCGCAATCAAAGATTGCTTGTGTTCCTTTTGCCCAAAGCCGCAAAAGGAACCAAAAACGCTTTGACGCCCACTTTATAGGCCGACCCATAACGGACTCAAAGACTAAACGAAAAAACTCGCTCCGAATATTGTCTGATACGAATCGACCGATAAGCTCAGACACGTTTTCGTTTTTTAGTCTTTTTCGCCCTATGGGTACCCCGTCCATAAAGCATATGGCGTCCGCTGACGCACGACAAGGCTGGCGCATATTTGATCTAAGGGCTTTGCCTTCACTATGGCGTTAGCCTCTGCGCATTAGTTCCGCAGGCGGGGCACCCACACGGTGCAGCCGGCGTAGAAAGGGATTGGGCGATAGCCCGTTTGTCACTTTCAGCCGGCAAATCGGTTGTGGGTCGCCGAGGAACGGAGCGCTAGCCTTTTGCTTACTTTTGGGCAATGCCAAAAGTGAGGACAAGCCCAGGAGGGTGCGGCAGGTTTGAACCGAAAGATAAAAGTTTTTACAAAGAACACTTACTAGGATTAGAAAAATCCAACGTTAAAATTCAACTGCTGATTCGCTTTATTAAATTAACGAATAATTTTCCCTATACATCGTCAAATTAACTTATAATTGCAATATATTGTTAAAACTTGACAAACTTGACACTTTTCAGTTAACAGTAAACAGTCATCAGTTAACAACTCGTATCTTGTTTACTCGTATCTCAAAAAAAGTTACAAAAGTTACACGGAAAGTAATTAAGAATGAATAATTAATAATTACTTTTTGCCCTCTCTGTAGCCCCTTGGGGCAGGGCTGTTAAGTTCTGATTTCTTATATACTCTTTGTCATGTTGAACGAAGTGAAACATCTCTTAAATCGAATGAGATCCTTCGTTCCACTCAGGATGACAGCAGAGAATAACAGAACAAAGTGAAGAACTTAACAGCCCTGCCCCAAGGGGAGCTTGGAGGGGCCAATCAATACATCAAAGAGCTAAAGGCTATTCACTAATACATAGATAAACTTTTTTAAAAAGAGTAAATTTCGTGCGTTTGCCCTAATAATCACATTATAATCTATACATCACCTGTTAAAAATCGGTATATTTGCAAGAAATAAAAATCATATAAAAGCATGAAGGACATTTTTGGATTGTTGATTATTAGCCTGTTCTTTACAACAGCTAACGCGCAACGTTTAGACCTCAGGGATATCAATTCCGGGAAATATTACGCCCGTGGCGTACAGCCTGTAACATCGTCAGTTGACGGAGAATCATATTTTCAGGCCGACAGAGACAATAAAATGATTATCAAATATTCGTATAAAACAGGCTTGCCTACCGATACGATTTTTAATGTAAAGAAAGCACGCGATTGTACATTCGACTCATTCCAGGGCTTTCTGATAAGTCCCGACGAAAAACGATTGGTCGTATACAATGATTCCGAATCTATATACCGCCACTCTTTCAAAGCAAATTATTATTACTATGATGTGCGCCGCAACCTGGTGCGTAAACTAACCGAAAACAAAGGGAAGCAGTCTGTACCTGTATTCTCCCGCGACGGGCGTATGCTTGCTTATGTGATAGACAATAATATATGGCTGGCTAAATTCGATTATGATACAGAATCGCAGGTAACCAAAGACGGTGAAATAAATAAGATTATCAACGGAGGTACCGATTGGGTATACGAAGAAGAATTCGGAACGACCAGACTGATGGATTTTTCAGCCGACGGAAGCTTATTGGCATTTGTCCGTTTCGACGAAACCGCAGTACCGCAATATTCGATGCAGATGTATAACAATCAGTTGTATCCATCGCTGTTTACATTCAAATACCCGAAAGCAGGCGAACAAAACTCGAGAGTAACATGTAATGTGTTCGATATAGATGCCAAGACTATCCGCAAAATGAATATTCCTGAAAGTACGGAGTACATCCCGCGTATAGAATTTCTTCCCACAGGTGACGAACTGGCTATTATGACACTAAACCGTGATCAGAATAAATTTGAGATGTTCTTCACTAACGCCCGTTCTGCCGTTCCCCGCTCAGTATTGAACGAGGTGAATAGCCGCTATGTGGATTCCCAATCGCTGAATACAATCCGGTTCTTTGGAAATCAGTTTACATATGTGAGCGAGAGAAGCGGCTATGCGCATATCTACCTGTACGACAATACAGGTGTAATGCAGAAACAACTGACTTCGGGCAATTACGATGTAACCGGCCTGCTTGCAGTAGACCCTGTTACAAAAACGGTATTCTACGAGGCTGCAGAAGAAAGTCCCTTGCAACGCGCCATTTATAAAGTAGATATGGTGAAAGGCATCAAAACAAAGCTATCGGCTAAACAAGGCACAAATGAAGCGGCATTCAGTCAAAACGGTAAATATTATATCAACAGCTACTCCAACGCCTCTACCCCAAAGATAACCACAGTGCACGACGCTACAGGCAAAGAACTGCGGGTACTGGAGGATAATGCCGCACTAAGTAAAACACTGGCATCGATGACTCTTCCCAAGAAAGAGTTTATTACCGTAAAATCGGCTGATGGCAGGGATCTGAATGCATATATAATGAAGCCTGCCGACTTTAATCCGTCTCATAAATACCCGCTCGTTATGGTACAATACAGTGGACCGGACTCTCAGCAGGTACAGGATCGTTACGGTATGGACTGGACAGATTACCTGACTACTCAGGGCTTTATTGTGGCTTGTGTAGACGGACGCGGCACAGGAGCCAGAGGTGAAGAATTCCGCAAATGTACCTATATGAATCTGGGTATCTATGAATCGGACGACCAGGTAGCTGCCGCTAAATACTTTGCCACACTTCCATATATCGACGGCAGCAAAATGGCAATCTGGGGATGGAGCTACGGAGGATATAATGTACTGATGAGCATGAGCCGCGGTAACGGCACATTTAAAGCCGGAGTGGCAATTGCACCCGTAACCGACTGGCGCTTCTATGATTCGGTTTATACTGAACGTTTTATGCGTACACCTCAGCAAAACAATGCCGGATATGAAGCCGGTTCGCCTGTCAATTTTGCAAATAAGCTGGAAGGAAATCTGCTATTGATACACGGCTCGGCAGATGATAATGTACATTTCCAGAATACAATGGACTATGCGGCAGCTCTGGTTAAAGCAAACAAGCAATTCGATATGTTTGTATTCACAGACAAAGACCATTCGATACGGGGTGCGGCTAACCGTACTTATCTGTATGAGAAAGTAATTAAGTTTTTAAAAACAAATATGTAAAAATAACTTTTTAAGAAAGTATAAAGGCAGGAGTTTAATAAGACTCCTGCTTTTTTGTTTACTCATAACAGATTAGTTAAGACCGAACATTTTATATACCAACAAAATTATTTTAATTCCTGATTAATATAAAACATATTCTTAGCTACATGCCGTACCATAATTTACATGTCTTAATATGGGAAAATGAATAATCAGGGACTACTGTCTTACCGAATATCAATTTCTGATAAAAAACACGCTTATAATAACATATCGCGAACTTTTCATTATCTTTGTGCTTCGAAAAAGAGGTGAAGTATATGACTAAAAATAAGCAACAGCTGCTGGATGAACGTTATATGAGAATGGCAGCTATCTGGGCTGAAAATTCATACTGTGTACGCAGGAAAGTAGGAGCATTAATTGTAAAGGATAAAATGATTATATCGGATGGATATAATGGCACTCCGGCCGGTTTTGAAAATATCTGCGAAGATGAGAACAATGAGACCAAGCCGTACGTTCTACATGCCGAAGCCAATGCCATAACAAAAGTAGCATGCTCTCACAATAGTAGTATGGGTGCGACAATGTATGTAACGACATCTCCTTGTATCGAATGCGCTAAATTGATTATCCAGGCAGGTATTAAACGGGTTGTTTACAACCAGAAATACCGGCGCAGCGACGGCGCGGCATTATTGGAACGTGCCGGAATTGAAGTTGTTCTTATCGAAATGGACGAAACTGAAAATAATAATAGAGTCAAAGAATAAATGAAAAGTAAAAGGATATATATTTGGCTGCCCTTGTGCATCGCATTGAGTATCGCTGTAGGGATTCTCATTGGTAATTTATTTTCTGTGTTTACCCCTGTACGGAAAATATTCGGAGGTAGCAATAAACTGGAGACTATATTTGAATATGTAAATAAGTCGTACGTAGACACTGTCAACGTAAATGAATTGGTGGAAGATGCTATTCCTACGATTTTGGCCGGACTAGACCCCCACTCTGTATACATTTCGGCAGAAAATATGGCATATAGCGGCGATGAACTGGAAGGTCACTTCAGCGGAGTCGGAGTAGAATTTCTTATCAAGAACGATACGGTGAATATCGTGAACGTTATACCAGGAGGACCATCTGAGGCAGTAGGTATCATTCCCGGCGACAGGCTGGTATATGTAAACGATAGCCTTTTTGTAGGGAAAGGACTTAGTGAAGAGAAGGTTTTCAAGACACTACGGGGTAAGAAAGATACCAAAGTTAAGATAAAAATAAAAAGGGATACAAGCCCCGACCTGATCGAATTTGAGGTTACCCGTGCCGATGTACCTGTAAAAACAGTTCCGGTATCATATATGATAGATGATAAGATAGGATATATCAAAGTTACGAAATTCGGCAGTACAACTTATAATGAATTCATTACGGCTATTGCAAAACTGAAAAGCCTGGGATGTGAATCATTTATCGTAGACCTCCAACAGAATACGGGTGGTTATATGGGTGCGGCAATAATGATGACAAATGAATTCCTTGCAAACGGAAATATGATTGTCTATACCGAAGGCCGTGCTTATCCCCGCGAAAATGTATTCGCCGATGGTTCGGGCACATGTAAAGACAACCAGCTGATCGTGCTTATTGACGAAGGAAGTGCTTCAGCCAGTGAGATCTTTGCAGGAGCCATGCAGGATAATGACAGAGGACTGATTGTCGGCCGCCGTTCGTTTGGAAAAGGTCTTGTACAAAACCGCTTTATGTTCAAAGACGGGTCGGCTTTACAATTGACTATCGCCCGTTATCATACTCCTTCGGGAAGATGTATCCAAAAAGCATATAAAAAAGGTGACCGCACCGATTACGATATGGATATACTAAACAGGTATAACAGAGGGGAATTCTCGAACAGGGACAGTATAAAACTGGACAACCTCCCATTGTTCCATACTTTAGCGGGACGTCCCGTATACGGTGATGACGGTATATTGGCCGATGTATTCGTACCTCGCGATACGGTAGGAATCAACTCTTATTACCTGAAAGTAGCTAACAGTGGTATGATGCGTGAATACTCTTTTGTCTATTCGGCCAAGAACAGGGATAAACTGAAAGGGTATAAGACATGGCAGGAGGCTCATAAATACCTGGCTGCTCAACCGATCGTAGATTATCTGGTAGAGTATGCATACAACAAAGGAATACGCCGCCAGCCATACCTGATCGAAGAATCCAGAAAACTGTTACAAGCACAAATGGAGGCAATCATCCTGCGGAACATCTTCGGAGAAGACGCATATTATCCGGTAGCACAGAAAGACGATCTGATAATGAAAGAGGCGGTTAAACTACTCAAAGCTAATAAGGCAACTCCCGAAGCAATAAAGAGCGAACAATATAAATAGAATAAAAAGAGAAGCATGAGATATTAACTCATGCTTTTTTTATGGGCTCATCATTTCTCCGTTTCATTTACTATCAGATACCGGCTTGATAATTCTTTCCCGGATGCTTTCCGGAATGTTACAAGCTGATAAACCAAGACAAACCATACCAGCAGGCTCGGAAGTGCTTTTAGCGAGTATGGCCTTATAATCTCTCTCCTGATAAAGGCCGGAATTATGTCCGAGTTAGCGAAAAGAGTTAAAAACAGGGTGAATACAAATAAGATAAGCAGATATCTGTTCAGGGGCTTCTTCTGTATCAGAAACCATATAGCAACCCCGGTTACGGCTATGATGTAAGTGCTGTTTTCGGAGCCGGTACTGAAGAGGACGATAAAGATAAGGGTAGAAGCCAAAAGGCCATATTGATAAACCGGATTTCTGTATTCCTTTACCGGTATATATTGTAAAGCAAACAAAAGGACGGCGGGAATCAGAATAATCAGATTTGAGAATGTTAGCCCCGAAACCCTTTGCACCAGACCTATTGCGGATATATTCTGATAGACCGAATCTGCATTCAATGTATTTTTCAACATCAGCGATTCGTACCAGTCCGCATAGCTTTGTACGATAAACTGAGGCGAAGAGATAATCATAGGTAATACAAAGAAAATAATCCCCCATAAGAATAAGTAGCCAATAAGTTTTGGTTTATGTTTTGAGAAAAAGAAGAATGCCAGCCCTACAATACCATACAGTTTTATAAATAGTCCCAGCATAATAAAACAAGCCGCCCAGAAATCCTTTTCCGACTTGATGCAAATGAAAGTTCCTATTATTAATGCTGCTATAAGTGTATTTGTCTGGCTGTTAGTCGCATTCAGATATACTTCAAGTATGGCGATCCAATAGATGATAACTTTGCCTTTCCACGACATCGGAAGTTTATAGATCGCAATCAGTAATGTAGAGGCAATTACCATTTCCCATAAAGGTATTCCAAGGAAATCAGGTAAAAGGGCAAAAGGGGCTATGATAATACTGAATAGCGGTCCGTAATGATTCGAGTCAAAATACTGGTCCGGGTATTCGGCATACAGGTTCACCTGCTCGATGGTATGGTAGAATACATGTTTGAATATCTGGTAATTATTGGCCTTGTTCAGATGTCCCAGCCCTGCAACCAAAGCAGCACCAATCCATAAGACAAATATCAGGCGCTTATCATAGAAAACCGCTCTCTGAAAGAACTTGGAAAAGGAATTCATGACTATTATTCGTTGTTTTTTAGGATATTTCTTATTTTCAGCATCAAAAATAGGATAATATTACTGAAGAAATGTATTTTTGTCTGATATTTCTATATCAGGCTGGATTATGGTATATTTTTTTAGCCTCAATAGTTCAAAAAAATGAGTAATATACAACAAGCGAAAGATAAATTACGAAAAGAGATTTCTGCACTTAAAAAGAAATTTACTTCTGATGAATTATATAATCGTTCCCAGGAAGTACTATCTGTTCTTGAATTGACAGGGATATTCCAGGAATCGAAGACAATATTTATATATAATAGTCTTGAAGACGAGGTGCAGACCTTCGACTTTATCCGTAAGTGGAGCTCCGGGAAAAACTTTTATCTCCCGGTGATTGAAAAAGACGAAATGGTTTTCAGGAGATGCACTTCCAATACATGTTTCCAACAATCGGCATTTGGCATTATGGAGCCTGTGGGTGAAAATTACACTGATTATAAAAAGGTTGACCTGATAATAATTCCCGGAGTGGCATTTGACCGGAAAATGAACCGGATGGGTCGAGGTAAGGCTTATTATGATCGTTTTTTGCCCAAAGTAAAAGTACCTAAGCTGGGGATATGTTTCGAGTTCCAACTATTCGACGAAATACCTGCTGATAGAAATGATGTAAAAATGGATTATATTGTATCAGAGAATGAATTGATTTGGTGAGGTACCAGTTAACAGAAGCTAATTCATTATTTATAATTTATAACTCATCATATAAAATATTATCTTTACGCCCAAAATAGAATCAGAAATTGAAGTATGTCTGTAGTAATTAGAGAAGTAAAAGAAGACGATAAGGCTTTAAAGAAGGCCTTTGTGAAATTCCCTATAAAATTATATAAAGATTGTCCGTATTATGTGCCTTCCCTGATATTGGACGAGTTGGATACCCTGAATACAAAGAAAAATCCTGCATTTGACTTTTGCGAAATGCAAATGTTCCTGGCCTATAAGGAGAATCAGATTGTAGGCAGGATTGCCGCGATCATCAATCATAAAGCCAATGAAGTATGGAACGAAAAACATGCGCGTTTCAGTCTGGTCGATTTTATAGATGATAACGAGGTTGTAGATGCTTTATTCGCCGCAGCGATAAAATGGGTAAAAGATAAAGGTATGGATGCTATAGTAGGACCTATGGGTTTTACGGATCTCGATCCCGAAGGTATGCTTATAAAAGGGTTCGATCAGGTGAGTACTATGGCCACTAAATATAGTTATCCATATTATGTGACACAACTTGAGCGTTTAGGCTTTGAGAAGGAAGCCGACTGGAATGAATACCGGATTCCTGTGCCTGATGCAGTGCCTGAAAGGCATCAGCGCATCGCCAATATGGTAGCCACCCGGTATGGTTTGAAAGTATTGAAGTTTAAAAATTTGAAACAGATTGCCCCATATGTAGACAGACTGTTCAAGTTGATGAACGAAGCCTATAAGCCCCTTTATGGCTTTGCCCCTTTAACCCAGAAGCAGATAGATCATTATGTAAAAATGTATGTACCTCTTTTACGTTGGGATATTGTATCTATCATTATAAAAGAAGAGACGGATGAAGTTGTCGGTTTTGGTATCGGAATGCCAAGTTTATCGCGGGGGCTGATTAAGTCGCGTGGAAAACTATTCCCTTTCGGATGGTATCACCTGTTGAAAGATCTGAAGAGCAAAAAGAATCCGGTTATAGACCTACTCTTAATAGGTATTGCGCCTGAATATCAGGGGAAAGGGGTAAACGCGATTATATTTAATGACTTTATACCGTCGGCATACAAATGTGGTTTTCAGTTCGCCGAATCCAATCCCGAACTGGAAATGAATAATAAAGTGGCATCATTATGGGATGGCTTTAATGCTGAGAATCATAAGATGCGACGGGCGTATATAAAACATCTAAATTGAGGATGAGGGGTATCACTTTAACTTTTTCTTCCGAAGATTTTTTTATAATTTTACGCTGCGTTTTTCATTACTAGAGATTTTTAAAAAGTTTATGGAAGAAGAGAAGATCGAATTACCCGAAGTTAATTATTCCGATGATGATATAAAAACCCTCGACTGGCAAGAACATATCCGTCGCCGTCCGGGGATGTATATTGGTAAGTTGGGCGACGGCTCATCTGCCGATGATGGTGTCTATGTACTTTTGAAGGAAGTGCTGGATAACTCTATTGATGAATACATGATGGGCTATGGCAAGACTATCGATGTCGCTATCGAAGAAGGCGTTGTCAGAGTGCGTGACCACGGACGTGGGGTACCATTGGGTAAAGTGAAAGATGTATCATCAAAAATGAATACCGGAGCCAAATATGATTCAAAGGCTTTCAAGAAGTCGGTAGGACTGAATGGGGTAGGTATAAAAGCTGTAAATGCACTTTCTTCATTTTTCCAGATTCAAAGCTTTCGCGACGGACAGACAACTTCTGTAGAATACAGCAAAGCTATTGTAACCAAAGAGGATAAAATACACGAAACAACAGAAGAAAACGGTACACTAATTGAATTTATTCCTGATAATACGATTTTTACAAATTATAATTTCAGGGACGATTATGTAGAGAGCCTTCTTAAAAACTATGTATTCCTTAATACCGGACTTACGATTATTTATAATGGTAAGAAATTCTTCTCCAAAAACGGACTTGTAGATCTCCTGAATGAGAATATGACCTCCGAAGCGTTGTATCCGATCATTCACCTGAAAGATGAAGATATAGAAGTCGTTATTACGCATACCGACCAGTACGGGGAAGAATATTATTCGTTTGTGAACGGACAACATACCACACAGGGAGGGACGCATCAGTCTGCATTTCGTGAATCATTATCCCGTGTAGTCAAAGAATACTATAATAAGAATTTCGATTATGCCGATATCCGTAGCGGTATTGTGGCAGCTATCAGTATAAAGGTTGAAGAACCCGTATTCGAATCCCAGACCAAAACGAAGCTGGGATCAAAAGATATGGGACCGGGGGGGCCTTCTGTACAGAAATTTATCGGGGACTTCCTCAAAAAGGAGTTGGATAACTATCTGCATAAACATACCGATGTATCGGAGACGTTACTTAAAAAGATTCTTGACTCGGAGAAAGAACGTAAGGCTATCGCAGGAGTAACGAAGCTGGCCCGTGAACGTGCAAAAAAAGCCAATCTGCATAATAAAAAATTGCGCGACTGCCGCATTCATTATAACGATACCAAGGGCGATAATCTGGATGAAACCAGTATTTTTATTACCGAAGGGGATTCCGCCAGCGGGTCTATCACAAAGAGTCGTAATCCGAATCTGCAAGCGGTATTTAGCCTTCGTGGAAAGCCATTGAACAGTTTCGGGTTGACAAAGAAGATTGTATATGAGAATGAAGAATTCAACTTGTTGCAGGCAGCTTTGAATATCGAAGACGGACTGGACGGGCTACGCTACAATAAGATAATAGTTGCTACCGATGCTGATACGGATGGTATGCACATCCGTTTGCTGATACTGACTTTCTTTTTGCAATTCTTTCCGGATTTGATAAAGAAGAATCATGTATATATATTGCAAACACCGCTTTTCCGCGTTCGCAACAAGAAAGAGACATTCTATTGCTATACCGAGGAAGAACGAATTGCTGCCATCAGTAAGTTGGGTGCAAATCCTGAAATAACCCGCTTTAAAGGTCTGGGTGAAATATCACCGGACGAATTTGTGCATTTCATAGGAAAAGATATGCGCCTCGACCGGGTGACAATGAAGAAAGAAGATTTAGTGAATAATATGCTCAATTTCTACATGGGTAAGAATACCCCTGAGAGACAAGAGTTTATTATTGATAATCTGGTGATAGAAGAAGACTAAATAAATTAAAATGAACAACGCTCACGCAATTATACTTATATCTTCACCCGACCAGCCGGGGCTGGTAGCTGCCGTTACCGATTTTATCAATGTGAATGGAGGTAATATCATCAATCTGGAACAACATGTGGATAAGCAGGAGAATACGTTCTTTATGCGTATCGAATGGGATTTAACCAATTTTATTATTCCCCGTGAGAAGATCAGCGATTACTTCCAGACGATGTATGCTAAGAAGTACGATATGACATTCCGGCTCTATTTCAACGACTATACGCCACGTATGGCCGTTTTTGTTTCTAAGATGTCACATTGCCTGTTCGATATACTGGCTCGCTACACAGCAGGAGAATGGAATGTGGAGATTCCCCTTATCATAAGTAATCACGAAGATATGCGGTGGGTTGCCGAACGCTTCGGTATTGAATACTATGTATTAAAGCTCGACAAGGATAATAAGGATGAAATAGAAGCACAACAGTTGGCTTTGTTAAAAGATAAGGAAATCGATTTTATTGTTCTTGCACGTTATATGCAGATATTGACGGATAAATTCATCGAAACATATCCTAATAAGATAATAAATATCCACCATTCTTTCCTTCCGGCTTTTGTGGGAGCAAAACCCTACCATGCGGCCTATGAGAGAGGGGTGAAAATTATCGGCGCTACAAGTCACTATGTAACAGCCGAGCTTGATGCAGGACCGATTATAGAACAGGATATTACCCGCATTACGCATCGCGATAGTGTGGAAAATCTGGTGCGTAAAGGGCAGGATCTGGAGAAGATAGTATTATCCCATGCCATCGAATATCATCTTACGAGAAGGGTATTGGTATATAAGAACAAAACTATCTTATTTGCATAAAAATGCCGTTAGCAGGGTTTTATGTTCTTTAATATGTTTGGATAAAACGATTATCTGGTATGTTTTCTTACTTTTGTAAAGTTTAATACCATACAGAGGAATGAAATAACTTATAATATTAATCTTAAATATAATTTTATGTTTAAAAATCATCCTAAAGGTTTATTAGCGGCCTCATTGTCAAATATGGGAGAGCGTTTCGGCTTCTATATTATGATGGCTATTCTGTCCCTCTTCTTAATGTCAAAATTTGGTTTGGATAAATCAAATGCAGGTATTATTTACTCTGTATTTTACTTTTCTATTTATGCTTTGGCTCTTGTCGGGGGTCTTATTGCAGATAAAACGAAGAAATATAAAGGTACAATTCAAGTAGGTATTATATTAATGGCCGTAGGGTATTTACTTATAGCGATTCCGACCCCTACCCCGGTTCCTAATTTAGCTTTATATCTAACTCTTACTTGTTTTGGCCTATTTGTTATCGCCTTTGGGAATGGTTTATTTAAAGGTAATTTGCAGGCCCTGGTGGGTCAAATGTATGATAATGAAGAGTATGGAAAAATGCGTGACTCCGGTTTCTCATTGTTTTATATGTTTATTAATATAGGTGCTATTTTTGCACCGCTTATTGCAGTAGGTATCAGAAACTGGTGGCTTAAAACAAACGGTTTTATATATAATTCCGATCTTCCGGCTCTTTGTCACCAGCAAATCGGTGGAACTCTTACAGGTGAAGCCGCTGAACGTTTTACAAAGTTAGCTCCCGAAGTTAGTCTGAATGGTGCCCCTGCTGATCTGACTTTGTTTGCCAATGAATATCTTGGTGTATTTAATACAGGATTCCATTATGCCTTCGGTATAGCAATCTTTGCCATGCTGATCTCTCTTACTATTTATACTATAAATAAGAAGCGTTTTCCAGATCCGGCATTGAAGAAAGCTGTAAAGAAAGATCACTCAGCAATACAAGAAGCGCCTGCTATGGATGCGAACGAAGTGAAACAGCGCTTATACGCTTTATTTGCTGTATTTGCTGTTGTGATTTTCTTCTGGTTTTCATTCCATCAAAACGGATTAACTTTAACATTCTTTGCAAACGATTACACCGATTTGAGTAGTATGAAGCTTGATCTGTTTGGTTTAGTTACACTGGAAGGCGCAGAACTATTTCAGTCATTTAATCCGCTGTTTGTTGTTTTATTAACGCCGATAATTCTGGCTGTATTTGGCTGGTTACGGGCAAAAGGCAAAGAGCCTTCGGCTCCTAAAAAAATTGCCATTGGTATGGGTATTGCAGCTTTGGCCTATGTTGTAATGTCTTTGGGTTCCTTAGGTTTGCCATCAGCTAATGAAGTAAAAGCAGTGGGTGGATTAGCGGATTCTGCTCGTGTAACACCATTCTTATTGATAGGAACTTATCTGATATTGACAATAGCGGAATTATTTATCAGTCCTCTGGGGATATCATTTGTGTCTAAAGTGGCACCTCCACAATATCAGGGAATTATGCAAGGATGCTGGCTTGGTGCTACGGCATTAGGTAATCAATTGTTGTTTATTGGTGCTATTCTGTATGAAAATATTCCTATTTGGGCCACATGGTGTGTATTTGTTGCAGCATGTTGTATATCAATGTTTACAATGCTCTTTATGTTGAAATGGCTTGAGCGCATTACAAAGTAAATAATATATAAATATTAAAAATAAACCCCGGTTTCATAGCAGAAACCGGGGTTTATTTATCTTCAGGCACTAATTTAAAGTATGTTGCAAAAGTAAAAAGAACCACAAATAATACTTTGTTATCAATTGATTATCATATATATACACAACAAGCATACATTGTAAAAATTGCAACTGTTAATAATTAGCCTGAATAGATTATTCACATTTCGCGAAATTGTATTATCTTTGAACCCGAAATACAGGATTATAAATTATCTAAGCGTAGATAATTGATTCTGTTCCCAAAAGTTGGGAGGGTCTTTTTTCCTTTTCTGTGAGGAAAGTGAGGGATAAAGACTTTAGTGGTAACCTAATGATTATTTTATGAAGTATTTGAAGTACTTCTTGATTGCGGGTATAACTTTTATAAGTTTATCATCCAATATGTCAAGAACTTCTAGTCTTTCGGAAGGTATTTATCCGGGAAACCTGTTGCCTGATATTAAAAATTTGGTAAATGAATCAGGAACAAAAATTAATTTGTCTGACCTTAGGGGTCAAAAAGTATTGATAAACTTCTGGGCGGCTTACGACGCCTATTCGCACAAGGACAATGTGCTGCTGTCTCATATTATCGAGAATAAGCGGTATCCGGTGCAGATGGTTTCAGTTTCTTTTGACAAGAGCGAGTCAGTGTATGAGAGGACGTTGGTCATGGATAAAATTGATACGAAATATCAGTTTTTGGCCAAAGGGGATGTTTCCTCCGAGCTGTATGATCGCTATCAGTTGGAACGTGGGTTTAAGAATTACCTGATTGATGAAAACGGGGTAATCGTGGCAATGAACCTTACGCCTAACGATCTGGGCAGACTGTTGAATGAGAATTAAATTATTTTACTTTTTATTAAAGCGTTTCATTTCCTGAAAATGAGACGCTTTATTCTTTTTGTCTAACTTGGCATAGTTATTGTTCTAGTAAATAAAAGATTAGGAATTTAGAATAATGACTGATAACAAACAAAATACAAAGCCAAACAAAGGGCTAATGGCCAAAACACTCGACTGGGCATATTCAAAAGCTGTAGTCGGACTTACAGGTGTTGATTCAGCCTATGATCTGGGTAATAGCTATCTCCATCAGGATGGTACACTGAGCCAGCAAGTAGACTCGCTAATCAAATGGCAGGTAGCAAAAGCTGCTACGAGTGGTTTCGTCACCGGCCTTGGCGGCGTTATGATTATGCCTCTGACTGTTCCTGCTAATATTGCCAGCGTGATTTATGTACAGATACGTATGATTACGGCTATAGCCTATATGGGTGGGCACGATATCAGAGACGATAGAGTCAAATCCCTTGTCTATATTTGCATGGTAGGCAATGGAGCAAAGGAACTACTGAAAGATGTAAGTATCAAGGCCAGCGAAAAGCTTATAACCAAAACCATCGAAAAAGTCAGTGCCAAGCTGGCAGCAAAAGCAGGCGAAAAAGGAGTAACCTCCATAGGGAAAGCCATACCTATAGTCGGCGGCATAGTCGGCGGCTCATATGATGCCATATCCACAAGGGTCGTGGGCAAGGTAGCCAAAAAGATTTTTATCGACAGTTTCGACGAAAACATCCCGGCAAAAGAGTAGTACGAAAGGCTTATTTATCCACCCTGCCTATTGGCCTGCGGTTTGCTCCTTTCATATTCGTAAGATTATCTCCGATATCCTCTCTTGCTGTCATGGCTGCCTTTTCCAGCCTGTCGGCTATTTCGGGATATTCGTTTATGATATTGTAGCATTCACCCGCATCGCGGCGCAGATCGAACAATTGTGGTTCTTTCAATTCAAAATCTTCTTTTACATCTCCCGGTTTTCCGTCATTGCCCGGAGGAAACAGGCTGTAGGTCCTGTGCTTGTGCGGAAATATAAGTTTATAAGTTCCGTCGGTTACGGCTTCCAGATCATTCACCCTGTAATAATAGAAGAAATATTGGTGGGGAATCATTTCCATATCACCTTTCATCAGGGGCAACAGGCTGACCCCGTCGATCTTGTTCTGGGACAGCGGCGCATTGCTTATATCTGCCAATGTGGGTAGTATGTCTATATTGGACGCCATCCTGTTACATACCGTCCCCGCTTCTATTTTGCCTTTCCAGTATGCGATGAAGGGAACACGGTTTCCACCCTCGAAGGTAGTTCCTTTTGCTTCTCTTAGTCCGCCGGTCGAACCTGCGTGATTGCCATAATTTATCCACGGCCCGTTATCAGAAGTGAGTATGACCAGAGTATTTTCTTCAAGGTTCAGGTCTTTCAGCGTTTGCAATACCTCTCCTACACTCCAGTCCAGGTCCATCATTACATCTCCGTATAGTCCCTGTTCGCTTTTACCTTTAAACTTGTCGGATACCGCCAGCGGCACATGGGGCATGGAATGCGCCAGATAGATAAAGAAGGGTACATCCTTATTCTTTCGTATGAAGTTGATGGTGCGGTCTGTATAGTCATTCGTAAATTTCGACTGGTCTGTATTATATCCTATAATCTTATTGTTCTCGATGGTCGGCAAATCTGGAAAATTGAACCATATGCCGTTTTGAGGATGATACGGCCACATATCGTTCGAATAAGGTAGTCCGTAGTATTCGTCAAATCCGTTTTGAAGCGGAAGGAATGGTTCGAGATGCCCCAAATGCCATTTACCGTAAATGGCAGTGGCATAACCCTTCTTCTTCAGCACTTCTGCAATCGTTTCTTCCCCGGCATCTATTCCCGTTTTGGAGTCAGGGCCCGGCGCTCCGGAAAATCCGATCCTGTTTGGATAACATCCTGTAAGCAACGCGGCACGTGACGCCCCACTCACGGGCTGGGCAGCAAGAAAATGTGTAAATTGCATCCCTTCCGCCGCCATTTTGTCAATGTTGGGGGTCTTGTATCCCAGTGCACCTTTATAAGAAAAGTCTCCATACCCCGCATCATCCAGATTGATAACGATAAAATTAGTGTGTACCTGCGCCTGTACGGGAATAAATGCACACCCCGACAGTACGGATAAAATCAGTTGGTTTTTCATGCTATATGTTATATATAAGTATCAGTTGGTTTCAGAATTTATAGTTCACGGCTGTTTCGAAGCGGACTCCCATTTTTTTTGCTTTATCGAATATCGCTTTTGCCCTTACATTCTCCGGATCGATCCACGACATGGAATCCGTGAGAACCACAGTCTTCTTCGCCAGTTCGCTGGAAGTATCAAGAATGTCATTAAGAGAGTTGGCCACACAATAATCTGCAGCTTCCCCTATAAGCAATACTTCATCATATGAATTTAGAATAGACAGCAACCTGCTATTCAATTGAGTCTCCGGCAGGAAATCCCATTCTACAGCCGCTCTGAAGATACTGTAATGTTCGGTCGATTGCGAATATCCCTTATAGAATAGTTCATACGACTTATTATTATTCACGGTCCATTCAGTAAGGCTGTCGGTAACAGCTTTGTCTATAGACCACCCGTTTGTCCCTAATATACAGTGCATCGGCCATATAGTACATACTTCGCCTTTGGCTTCAAGCTGTTCCAGATATGGAATGGCTAATTCCTTGTTATATTGCGCCTGCCATAATCCCGACTTAACATCTGCCGCGCTGATAATGGAAAACAACAGCGGATGATTTCCATCCTTATTCTTCCAATAGATTTGATGAGCTATATGTATAGGCTGATGTGAGTCGAGCGTAAGAGCCACATAATCTATCTTAGCCTGGTTTTTCCGGATAAAGTCTGCGATACGGACTACGTCTATATCTGCATCCTTCACAAACAGGGAGCCTGTAGGAGAGGTGAAGTCGTTTTGCAGGTCTATAGCTAGTATGGCTGTTTTTTTCATCGCTTAAGTATTACATTCTGATACAAATATAAGCAAAAAAAGCAACCTCGAAAGGTTGCTTTTCTAATATAATAAACACTACTTTATCAATAACGAGCTTCTACAGCGCTCCAGTCAATTATCTTCCATAATTCGGCAAGATGGTCTGCACGACGGTTTTGGTAATCAAGATAATAAGCATGTTCCCATACGTCGAATCCCAAAAGCGGAGTCAGGCCCTTTGTAATAGGGTTACCGGCATTAGGCTCTTTTGTAATTTCCAGGTTGCCTGCGTTATCTTTAGCCAGCCATACCCAACCCGAGCCGAATACTGCTGTACCTGCTGTAACGAATTCTTTTTTGAAGTTTTCGAACGAACCCCATTTTTTGTTAATGGCTTCGGCGAGTTTTCCCTTAGGTTCTCCGCCACCGTTAGGGCTGAAAGAAAGGAAATATATATTGTGGTTCAATGTCTGTCCTGCATTGTTGAAAATAGCTCCGTCACTTTCCTTTACGATTGTTTCAAGGTCGGCATTCTCAAATTTGGTTCCGGGAACAAGATTATTCAGGTTTGTTATATAAGTCTGAAGGTGCTTACCATAGTGTAACTCGATAGTCTGTTGGCTTATAACCGGCTCTAAAGCATTTGTCGCATATGGCAACTTTGGCAATTCAAATTTCATAGCTTTTGTTTTTTGATTGTTATTATTATCGTTGTTTATATTTTGTGCTTTTGCATTACTTATAAGTAATACAGAGAGCGTTAGACACGTAAAAAATATTCCTTTCATAAACTTCTGTTTTTTAGTGTGTATGCAAATTTAACAATCTTAATCCAATATTTGTTTAACAATTGGCTGATAATTATCATAAATTGTTTTTAAGGGATTATCGCTAAAATCTATAAGTATTGATTGTGATATAAATACAGACTATGATTTTTTTAATTATATAGATAAAGATTTTAGAAAAAGATATCAGAATAAATATGTACTTTTGTTATCAAAATTATCAAGTATATGCTCTTTGTAGATTCGTCCTTTATTTTATCGGAAATCATAGAAGAAAATCATCAGTTAATCCCTGTTATCAACCGTTTCGGGATAAAACTGGGACTGGGAGATAAAACCATCGCCGATATTTGCCGGAAAGCGGGTATCAATACAGAGTTTTTTCTCGCCATACTCAATACTTTCCTTAACGAGGATTACTTCCCGGAACGCAAACTGCAAAAATTTGATATTGAGTTGGTGGTCACATACATAAAGCAGACCGATGCATACCTGATACACGGGCAACTCCACAATCTGGAAAAGCATCTGAACGCTTTCATATCTATGAGCGACCCCAATAACCCCCAGCTGAAACTCATAAGCCGCCTGTTCACAGAGTTTAAGAATGAACTGATCGGACAGATTGAGCAGGGAATGATGAAAGGGGATGCCCCCCTAGCCCTCCTTACCGATCTTAAGAGCATTATAATTAAACATATATCCGGAAACTTTAATGAAAACATGTGCTATGCCACTATATTTACGATAGACAGTTTTCAACGGGATTTGGAGAAGCATAACCGTATAAGGGAGAAAATCTTAAAACCCATGATTGCGGATTTGTCCGAATCAGGGATAGAAGACCTGCAGGAATTGATATCGGTTAGCCATGCTATTAAAGCAACAAAAACACAGGCCTTGTCGCAGCGAGAGTTGGATGTACTTCGCCTTGTGGCCTTGGGACTGTTAAACAAAGAGGTGGCCGATAAACTCAATATAAGCCTGAACACCGTGTTGTCGCACCGAAAGAATATCACAGCCAAGCTGGGGATAAAAACAGTATCGGGATTGATATTCTATTGCATGACAAACGGATATATAACCGCCGACGAAATAGAACTATAATATTATGGATAAGCTAAACCGTTACATATCTTTCGAATTACTTTTTGCCCTGTTGTTTATTATCGCGTTTTCGTTGCCGTGGCTCGATATGGGTTTGGTGAAAATCGTAGGTTGGGATATACCCGACATACAGAAAAAGGTAACAAAAGTGACTAATTTTTTCTCCCGTAATAAAGAGTCGGTTTATACTACATATGTTGTTTATCTCGTTCCTCTACTCAGTATCTTCAGCGCGGTGTCATGGCTGTCCCTCAAAAAGAAATCAGCGCGCGTACTCCTTATGATAGCGGGTATATTGGCTTTCGTTGTATCTCTCAATCTTTTCTATAAGCTTCCGAAGTATGGAAGCGGGGTGTATCTGCTCTGTGCCACTTCAATTCTGTCGGTGGTTTATCTGATTATCATATTCCGAAAAAAGAAAGTTAAACCGGTAATTGATGATAATAATCTATTTGACAATCCGGGTTCGGAAAATATACAGTCTTTATAATCTTATTGTTATATATAGCCCAAGTCATCCACACTCTTGCTTACAGATAATCTATTGAATGCAATCATCTTTTATTTTTGATTGACCGATAGTTTCTTTTGTTTTAAGATTTGTAGCTATAATAGCTATTAATATAAGAATTACTCCGACCCATCGTATATAGTCTACAGATTCGTGAAGAATGAATGCCGAAGAAAAAATTGCTACCGGTAATTCTACTGCACTAAGTATGGCTCCGATAGAAACACCGACACGCGGTATCCCCATTGAAAACAGAAGCGGAGGGATGACAGTGCCGAGTAAAGCCAGGATTAATCCCCAAAAGACCAATCCTTCCCAGTATATACCATTGAAGAAAAATATAGGAGGGAAAATAATCCAGGTGATAGCACAGGAACCCGTAATCATCAACGCGCTCTTTTTCAACACAGGAAGGTCATTACCTACACGTCCGCTAGTCATCAGGAATATAGCATAACAAGTCGCCGCCAGTAAACCGAAAATAATACCTTTCAGATTAAGAATTATTTCCTGACTGAATATTCCACCGGCCAAAAGCGTACCTAATAGTACAACACTAAGCAGTAACAGTTGCTTCCTGCTTGGCTTTTTCTTAAATACGATAGTTTCAATCAATATACTTATCCACAAATATTGCATCAGTAAGATAATAGCCACTGATGCAGGCAGCAATCTGACACACTGATAATAGAATATTCCCACCAGACCGGTAAAGATTCCTGATAAGGCAATTTTCCACCAACTGGTCACAGATTTTATTACAACCGGATCTTCGGGTTTATGTTTTCTCTTAAATGATTTGGAGACCATGTATAGCAACCACAAGATAACCATTCCCGAAAAAGACTGAGTACCTGTAATTTCGCCCAGAGTATAACCATTAGCATAAGCAAATTTTACAATTGTAGATAACAGACCAAAACTGGCTGCTCCAGTGAATACCAGCAATCCACCTTTTATTCTTTCATTCATAATTTAAGTTATTTATTGCCATTCTGACATACTTTTTTCAGAAGAAGACACACAAAAAGGGAGTACCCTTTTGCGGATACCCCCTCCATTTGTTTTATCGTTCGTATATAATATCAGATAGAAATACCATATACGGGTTGGTGCTGCAAAATTACAAAATTTATTTTCCCTATCAAAATATAAAAAAATAGAGTGTTCATTTTCAGTTTTTGATTTACATACAACAATAATGTTAATAACAAAAAGCATGTAACAGTTAAATGAATTTCTTTGCAACAGAGAATCAAACCTATAGAGAATTGTCATCAGAATCGAATTATTACCTGTTAGTGACAAGAATAATAAAGGTGTCTGCCAATAGCCAAAAATAGCTATCTTTGCTCTCTGTTATTAAATAAATTTATAAGGGATAGACTAAACATTTATTCTGATAGAATGTTTTAAAATTAAATATGAAGAAAATAGTTATTGCAATCGACGGTTTTTCATCGAACGGTAAAAGCACAATGGCTAAAAGCCTGGCAAAACAAATCGGATACATCTACATCGACAGCGGGGCCATGTACAGGGCGGTTACACTTTACTGCATACAACAGAATTTATTTGAAGATGGTAAACTAAACGAAAATAGATTGCATGACGATATAAAAAATATAAAAATAGAATTTCATCTAAATAAAGATACAGGGGCGCCTGATACATATCTTAACGGAGAAAAGGTTGAATCCGCCATTCGTAGTATGGAGGTTTCCTCAAAAGTAAGTATTGTTAGTGCTATTCCATTTGTGCGTCATGCAATGGTTGCCTTACAGCAGCAAATGGGTGAGGCTAAAGGCATAGTAATGGACGGGAGGGATATCGGTACAGTCGTATTTCCTAATGCTGAAATGAAAGTCTTTGTTACGGCTGACGCAACGATAAGGGCACAACGACGCTTCGATGAATTACGCTCGAAAGGTAATACGGAAACAACTTTTGATGAAGTATTAGAAAATTTAAAGTCCAGAGACCATATGGATCAGACGCGGGCTGAAAGCCCTCTGATAAAAGCGGATGACGCCATCCTTCTGGACAATTCACATATGACCATTGATGAACAGATGCAATGGTTGCTGGAGAAGTTCAAACAAATAACAACAAACTAAATGAGTAATATAGAGATAGACGCAAAATCAGGTTTCTGTTTTGGAGTGGTCAATGCCATAAAAAAAGCGGAAGAGGAACTCGCAAAAGGTGGTACATTGTATTGCCTTGGTGACATAGTTCACAATAATCTGGAAGTTGACAGACTCGAAAAACTTGGATTAAAAACAATCAATCACGAAGAATTTGCACAATTGAAAGATGCCCGGGTTTTATTGAGGGCACATGGCGAGCCGCCATCAACATACCAGATTGCAAAGGATAATAATATTGAAATTATTGATGCTTCATGCCCGGTCGTGCTTCGCCTGCAGAAAAAGATACACGACAAATATGATAATGAGAAAGACAATAATACACAAATCGTTATCTACGGAAAGAATGGGCATGCGGAAGTAAACGGACTGTTAGGCCAGACAGAGTCCACTGCAATTGTTATTGAGAAGAAAGAGGATTTGGAAAAGCTCGACTTTTCAAAAAATATATGCTTATTCTCACAGACAACCAAACCTCTCGATGGGTTCCAGGAGATCATTGATATTATGCAGAGCCGTATGATAGGCGATGCCAAGTTTGAATTCTTTGATACTATCTGCCGTCAGGTATCGAACCGCATTCCGAATATCAAAGAATTTGCCTCTAAGAATGATATCATCTTCTTTGTTGCAGGAGAAAAGAGTTCGAACGGAAAGGTACTGTTTGCGGAATGTAAGAAATATAATCCTAACTCTTATTTTATCACAACGCCTTCAGATATTGATCCCGATGTTGTAAGTAAGACTGCATCCATCGGAATCTGTGGTGCGACCTCCACACCAAAATGGCAAATGGAAGAGGTTGAAGCCAAGATAAATGAAATAAGATCGGTATTAGTTTAGCCAAATTGCTTTAAAAAATTACCGAATCAGCCATTTTATTCTTACTTTTGTACCTGATTTTTTAACGTGCAAAAAAGAGAATAAAATATTAGTAAAACTATGTCTACAATCAAGTGTATCGGTATTTTGACATCCGGAGGCGACGCTCCCGGTATGAATGCTGCAATTCGTGCTGTCACTCGTGCTGCTATTTATAACGGGCTGGAAGTAAAAGGTATTATGCGTGGTTATAAGGGACTGATATTCGACGAAATCGAACCTTTCAGAACCAATAGTGTAAGTAATATAATACAACAAGGCGGTACAATTCTGAAAACCGCCCGTAGTAAAGAATTCCAAACGCCGGAAGGTCGTAAGATCGCTTTTGAAGCACTGCAAAGAGAAGGAATTGACGCATTGGTAGTTATCGGAGGAGACGGTTCCCTTACCGGAGCGCGTATATTTGCGCAGGAGTTCAACTATCCGATTGTTGGCTTACCCGGAACGATTGATAACGACTTGCAAGGTACTGACCTTACCATTGGGTATGATACGGCTCTGAACACCATTATGCAGGCGGTAGATAAAATACGTGACACAGCGAGTTCACACGAACGCTTGTTCTTTA
Organism: Dysgonomonas sp. UBA7710; assembly: GCF_002482385.1. Taxonomy (GTDB): domain Bacteria; phylum Bacteroidota; class Bacteroidia; order Bacteroidales; family Dysgonomonadaceae; genus Dysgonomonas. The sequence continues at coordinate 128,520 of NZ_DLFW01000024.1, forward strand.
TAGAGGTGATGGGGCGTGAATGTGGTTTCCTTGCCCTGAACGGAGCTATTGCGTCGGGCGCCGAAGCCGCCATTATCCCCGAGATGATGCTGCAACAAGACCAGTTGGGAGACCTGATTTCCAATGGTTTCCGCAAAAGCAAAAACAGTAGCTTAGTCCTTGTAACCGAAGGCGATATTACCGGAGGCGCAATGGCCATGGCTGAACGTGTGAAAACAGAATATCCGCAATACGATGTACGTGTAACCATTCTGGGACATGTGCAACGAGGAGGCTCTCCTACGGCCAACGACCGAATTCTGGCAAGCAGAATGGGTGCAGCGGCAATTGATGCGTTATTGGACGGACAGCGTAATGTGATGATTGGCATACAAAATGATGAAATAGTAAATGTGCCTTTTTCAAAAGCGATTAAGAAGAATAAGCCGTTGCAACAAGATCTTTTAAATACATTGAAGATACTTTCTATATAATAGAAAAAGTATATCGAGTATCAAAATAAGAAATACAGAGCCTGTTTGACAGACTCTGTGTTTTGTTTTTATGAAGGTTCATAATAGTTACCACATCAGTACTACCTTAAATAGATAAAGCACTCCTAATTTAGTACATCTACTATCCAATAAATCATTCTCTTCAACTATCATTAACAGATATTTCAAAACGTATTATTATACTGACTTATCGTTATAGCTCAAATTATGCATATTTATTTGCACGTTCAATCATTTAACCTGCAACCGTTTGCAGGTTAAATTTATCGATTAAACAGTTAAACAAAAACCAGCATAAATAAATTGAGCTAGTTTTACATTCGGTTCTACCTATTGATAATTCAATCTAATTTTAATCATGAAAAAGTTCCATTTTTTAGTCTTGTTCTTATTAATATTTGTAGCTTGCAGCGACAACAATGACGATCCTATTATACCGGAGGTTCCGGAACCTCCGACATCTGGTTCATCTATCGGAAATTTAAGAGATGGTATAACTATTCTCAGCGACGATTCTCTGGCCTTTGTATTATTCGCACCCGATAAGCAATCAGTATATCTTATCGGCGATTTCAATGACTGGAAAGTGTCTGAGGCATACAAAATGAATCAGGAGGATGACCGCTTCTGGATAAAGATCGGTGGTTTGGAAAAAGGCAAAGAGTACATATGCCAATATCTGATCGATAATAAAATAAGAGTGGCAGACCCTTATGCATCTAAGATATCTGATCCGAAAAATGACCTGTACATAAATATGGAATATGAGATATATCCGGGCTTGATTACACCGACGACAAAAACTACCGGCCTGTCTATGGTAGTAAATACCTCTCCTGCCAAATATTCCTGGAATATATCGGATTTTAGGCTTCAGAATCCCGATAACATGGTTGTTTATGAAGTACTTATCCGGGATTTTACAGAGACACGAAGTATAAAAGGAGTGCAGGAGAAGCTCGACTATATAAAGAATCTGGGAGTAAATGCTATTGAACTGATGCCGTTCAATGAGTTTGAAGGGAATGACAGTTGGGGCTATAACCCATCTTTCTATTTTGCGACGGATAAAGCATATGGTACCTCAAACGATTATAAAGCTTTCATCGACGTCTGCCACGAAAAGGGCATAGCGGTAATTATGGATATGGTACTGAATCACAGTTACAGCCAAAGTCCTATGGTCACCATGTATAAGAACGATAACAATGATAATATCGGGGATAATCCTTGGTATAATAAGGAGTCTCCAAATCCTGATTATTTCTGGGGATATGACTTCAACCATGAAAGCAAATATACACAAGCTTTTGTAGACAGTGTTTGCTCATACTGGATGAAAGAGTATAAGGTCGATGGCTTCCGCTTCGACTTCACAAAAGGTTTTACCAATACTAAAGGAGATGGCAATGCATTTGACCAGTCCCGTATCGATATACTGAAAAGGATGGTGAATGAGATTCGCAAACGTAATCCCGATGCAATTATCATCTTTGAACATCTCGCAGATAATAGAGAAGAGAAGATATTGTCCGATGACGGAATCTATCTATGGGGTAATATCAACTACAACTTCAATGAAGTAACTATGGGATGGGGACATGAGATGGGAGACTATGAAAAACTGAAAGGAGATATCAGTTGGGCTTCATACAAGGAACGGGGCTGGACAAAACCAAACCTTGTGGCTTATATGGAAAGCCACGACGAAGAACGCATCATGTTCAAAAACAATAGTTATGGCAATACGAACAACCCGTCTTACAATGTGCAGGAGTTACCTGTCGGACTGGCACGTACAGAAGCTGCCGCTGTTATCCTGATGTCGCTTCCCGGTCCGAAGATGATCTGGCAGTTTGGCGAATTTGGATATGATTATTCTATCAATGCCCGTGAAGACGGCTACTGGACAAGCGACTATCAGGACGGGCGTTATCGCACTGCTAAGAAACCAATCAAATGGGACTATTACGATGTTGCCACGAGAAAAGCCTTGCATGATGTATATGCCAGGATGAACAAATTGCATACGACTAATCCTATTTTTTCTACAACTGATTATACCATCGGTATTGGTGATAACTTCAAACAAATACTGCTAAAGTCGGCTGAGGGATATGTGTGTGCTATAGCAAACTTCGCTATTGTACCTGCAACTGCAACCGTAAATTTCAGCAAGACAGGAACATGGCAGGATTATTTCACCGGCAAGACTTTGGTTGTAAATGAATCGACACAAGAGATAACACTGAATCCGGGTGAATACTATTTATACTTCAGCAAGTAATCAGCCGATAACGGTAGCCACAATATGACGGCTGCCTCCATGGTTGCGGAACTCGCACAAATAGATTCCCTGCCAGATACCCATATTAAGGCGGCTCTTTGTAATCGGTATAGTAAGACTAACCCCAGCAAGAGTCGTCTTTGCATGCGCAGGCATATCGTCGTCACCTTCCATTGTATGCACATAATAAGGCTCACGTTCGCGTATCAGACGATTGAATATAGATTCCATATCTTCCCGCACATCGGGATCGGCATTCTCATTGACGGTAAGAGCTGCAGAGGTATGCTTTATGAACAGATGCAGCAAACCTGCCTGAGGTAAAGCAGGCAGGTTTTGCATTATTTCTTCTGTTACCAGATGAAAGCCTTTGTTTCGTGGTTGTAAAGAGAATTCTACTTGATTGACCATGATTACAAGCAATTTTCAGCATGATAAGACGATCGCACTAACGGACCGCTCTCTACATAGTCGAATCCTTTACTCAAGGCAACTTCCTTAAAACGTTTAAACTCATCCGGATGAATGTATGAAACCACAGGCAGATGCTTACGGGATGGTTGCAAATATTGGCCGATTGTCAACACCGAACAGTTCGATGCCCGGAGATCATCCATTAACTGAAATATCTCGTCGGTAGTTTCTCCCAGACCGACCATCATTCCTGATTTGGCTTTCAGCCCATTATCTGCAATACGTTTCAATACTGACAGGCTTACATCATATTTTGCCGCGCTGCGCACTTTCGGGGTAAGGCTTCTTACTGTTTCCATATTATGTGAAATAACATTCGGAGCAGCTTTGCATACCATATCTACCAGTTCAAATTTTCCCTGAAAGTCAGGTATCAACACTTCAATAGTAGTAGAAGGGTTTACCTGACGTACTTTATTGATGGTATCCACCCAATGCTGGGCCCCCTGGTCCGGCAGGTCGTCCCTGTCTACCGAAGTTATCACAGCATGTTTAAGTCCCATCAATTGTATCGATTTGGCAACATTTGCCGGTTCGAAAGGATTCAAAGCCAGTGGACGTCCGGTCTTTGTATTACAGAACTTGCATGAACGGGTGCATATATCTCCGCCAATCATAAATGTGGCAGTTCCCCTCCCCCAGCATTCACCCATATTCGGGCAACGTCCGCTGGTGCAAATTGTATGTAATCCATGTGATTCTACTATATTTAAAGTTTCGGAGAAATGATCGCTACCTCCCAGTTTTATTTTCAACCAGTCCGGTTTTTTTACATGTTCCATCTATATTGTGAATTATGATTTTAGATAATATAAAACAAAGATAAGCCTTAGAATGTTTCCCATGAAAATAGTAAGGGTTAAAAAGTCATCTATTTATACTATCATTGATAGATGAACAAAATATAAAACTAAAAAAAGAATTCTATTCCCCATCTCTGATTTTCACATACATTAACTATATATATAAACCATACATAGTTAAAAGGTAACAGTATCTAGCTACTAGCCAATAGCTTTTAGCCGCCAGCCTTTTAGACTTGTAGCTCGTAACTGCCGGCGGGGTGAAGTATCGTAATTTTTTCCCAATATATCAAAGAGCTATAAGCTAACAGCTAAAGGCTAATTCATATAGATAAAGTATTTCAAAAAAATAAATTTCGTGGTTTGCCCTAACTCTATTCACTTTATTGAAAAAAATGTTTAATTTTGCAGCCTGAAACATTTTAATGTAAAAATGATAAACCGCGTTCTTATCCGTATCAGAGTTGTCCAAATACTGTTTTCATACAGTCAGGGTGAAACTACAGACATGAGAAAAGCCGAAAACGAGCTTCTTTTCAGTCTACAAAAATCATACGATTTATACTTCTATCTACTATCACTTTTGGTTGAACTTACCGACTCTTATGCCCAGAAAGTCGATAACCGCAAGTCGAAGCTTTTGCCCACAGAAGAAGATATAAAACCAAACACCAGGTTATTAAAGAACAAATTTATTCTTCAATTGAGAGAAAACCTCGAATTGAATAAATATCTTAAAGACAGGCCTTTTTCTTGGTACGACCACGATACTTTTGTTCGTAAGATGCTTGAAAACATCCTCAATTCGGATATTTACCAAGAATATATGGACGGTGATTCCCATAGCTATGACGACGACCGAGAGTTTTGGCGCAAAACATTCAAGCATATCATCTGTACCGATGAAGAATTATACACCTTGCTGGAGGATGAAAGCCTTTACTGGAATGACGACATTGAAATCATTGAGTCTTTTGTCCTGAAAACGATTAAAAGATTTGAGGAAAACAAGGGAGCAGCCCAGGAATTACTTCCTATGTTCAAAGATGATTCCGACAGAGAATTCGCAGTAAAATTGCTACGTGAATCCCTCTGGAATGGTAAGGAATACCGCGAACTCATAGATAAATATACCAAAAACTGGGAATCGGAACGTATAGCCCTCATGGATATGGTAATAATGCAGATAGCAATAGGTGAAATCGTAAGTTTTCCATCCATACCGGTAAGCGTAACTCTGAACGAATATATCGATATAGCAAAATCATACAGCACAGCCAAAAGTGCTTCTTTTATAAACGGTATTCTGGATGCAATTGTAAAAGAACTAAAGGAAGAAAAGAAGATAATTAAGAAATAATAATATTTATCATATTTTCACCTTCACTCTAATTCAAAATAATCGCTTATATTTGTAAAGCTTTTTCAGGGAAGGAGATAAATAAAGAATAATATAAACCAAATATTAAAGAATTTATGACTTTATTAAATGTATTATTGCAAGCAACCGAAGGTGGTGCACCTGCCGGCGGAGGTTTTCTGGGATTAGGCAGCAGCGGTAGCATGATTGTAATGATGGTGCTATTATTTGCCATCATGTATTTCTTTATGATACGTCCGCAACAAAAGAAACAAAAAGCATTGCAGGAAGCACGGAATGCAATCAAAGTGGGTGACAAAGTAGTTACAGCCGGAGGTATTCACGGAAAAGTGAAAGAGGTAAACGATTCTACATTTGTACTGGAAATTGCCGACGGAGTAAAAATCACAATCGAAAAATCTTCTGTTTACGTTTCAGCGGCTGATACTCAGGCTAACAACAGATAATTCGTTTGAATGAAACATAAAAGTCAGGTATAGCTATATGAGCGATACTAAAAATATCATCATACAAGAAGTCAGATCGTTTTTCACAAATATATCATGGAAAAAGATGCTGACTTTTTTGTTTTTTGTATTGCTGTCCTCAGTTTTTTGGATGATGCAGGTCTATCGTCAAAAATTTGAGTCTACCCTCACTATACCTGTTAAATATGTAAATGTTCCCGATAGCATCGTTTTCGAAAACGAACTACCATCGAAAATATATGTACGCATCAAAGACGACGGGGCAGCCATGTTCAAATACTATTTCACCCATAGATACGACTCTTTGGAAGTAGATGTGAGGGATATAGTAAAAGGAACACAGGAGAAGGTTATACAGGGTAGGAACTTCGAACAATTGGTCCGGGGAAAACTTTTCGCTTCGTCAGAATTAATAAGCTACTCCCCCACCCGCGTATCTTATGCCTATGCCGTATTGCACCAAAAGAAACTACCCGTTATATATGACGGTTATATAAGTCTGGCATCAGGTTATCTGATCGACGGGGAACTGACAATCAAACCCGATTCGGTGCTTGTATATGGCAGCCGAGCCGCATTGGATACATTGCATTACGCTCACACAGTGAATGATACACTTAGAGAAGTAACGGAGGATAAAAAAATGCTGGTGGCAATGAAGCAAACCAAAGGCATTCGTTTTGTACCCAACACTGTAGAACTAAATGTATCGGTAGATAAATTCAGTACAAAGGAAGTGGAAGTTCCCGTTGAATGTATCAATCTACCGGAAAATCTGACAATCAAGTTCTTCCCGTCGTCGATCAAGATACCATTCTTTGTCGGCATCAAAAGATATAATGACATTTCGTCTCACGACTTTCAGGTAATTATAGACTATAATGATCTCAAAGACCTGAAAGAGGCTTCGATCCCCGTGCGAATAACAGAAAGCCCGGATTATATACAGACTAAAGGCCCCGTTCCTTCCGAAGTGGAATTTGTACTGGAACAGAAATAGATACTCAATACATTCTTTTACTTAATAACAATCTCTTAGAATGATTAAATTAGGTATAACAGGAGGAATAGGAAGTGGCAAATCTACCGTTTCGGAGATATTCACCCTTTGTAATGTTCCCGTTTACATTGCGGATACGGAAAGTAAAAGGCTCGTGGCAACTTCCCCAATCATAAAAGAAAAGTTGATTAATATCTATGGGGAAGGATTATTCGAAGGCGGCGTGCTAAACAAAGCATTACTGGCTTCCCATATATTCAATGATAAAGCCAAATTGGAGCAGGTAAACGCAATAATACATCCCGAAGTAGAAAAAGATTTTAAAGAATGGGTGATTAACCATGCACATTATCCGTTAATAGCACACGAAGCAGCGATTCTTTTCGAATCCGGATTCAATAAACTGGTGGATAAAATAGTGATGGTATATACACCTTTGGAAATAAGGCTGGAACGCACGATAAAACGGGATAATACTACCCGCGAAAAAGTATTGGAACGCATACAAAACCAGATGCCGGATGAAGAGAAAGCTAAACTTTCTGATTTTGTAATTGTTAATGATGGTGCACATTCACTGATTGAACAAGTGCTCGACATTCTGAAACAGGTAAAAGACTTATAAAACATAATGGAAATACAAAAATCATATAAAGCTATATTCGAAGCAAATAAAAAATGGGTCGGGAAAATGAGTGAGGAAAATCCGGACTTTTTTTCCCATCTGGCAAACGAACAGAATCCTGATTATCTCTATATAGGATGCTCCGATAGCCGCGTTCATGCCAATGAGATAATGGGCTTGCAACCCGGAGAAGTATTTGTACACCGTAATATCGCTAATATGGTGGTCAATAACGACCTCAACGTATTGTCGGTAATAAACTATGCGGTGGAGTATTTGAATGTAAAGTATATCATTGTATGCGGACATTACAATTGCGGAGGGATAAAAGCCGCAATGGAACCTAAAGATTTAGGAATACTCAATCCGTGGCTGCGTAACATACGCGATGTGTACCGCCTGCACGAGAAAGAACTGGATACCATTTCCGATCCGCAAGCCAGATATAACCGTCTGGTAGAAATAAATGTATACGAACAATGCCTGAATATAATAAAGACAGCGGAAGTACAGAAATCGTATCTGGCAAAAGGTTATCCCCGTGTAGCCGGCTGGGTCTACGATCTGAACGACGGTATACTTCACGATCTGGAAATAGACTTTGAAAAAGAACTGAACCGTATCCGCAAGATATACGATCTAACAAAAGGAGAATAGGTCTGACGCAAGTTATAAATTATAAGTTATGAGTTATAAATTAGTTGTTACCATGATATTACTGGGTATTCTATCTCTTAGTGGTTGTAAACCATCTAAAGCAGATAAAATCCGGACTCTGTCGGTAACTATAGAACCACAAAAATATTTTCTAAGTAAAATTGCAGGGGATCACTATCAAATAAATTGCATCGTGCCATCGGGTTCCAATCCCGAAAGTGCAGACTTCACCCCATCGCAGATGATGGCTCTGGATAAAAGTGTGGCCTACTTCAAAATCGGTTATCTGGGGATAGAAAATACATTGATAGATAAAATATCCCGGAGTAACCCGGAACTAAAAGTAGTAAACTGTTCGCAAGGTATTCAGCTTATAGGTGACGCCCATATACACTGTGAAGACGATAATCATACCCATTCCCATGCAGCAGGTGACCCGCATACATGGAGTTCGGTAAGGTCGGCTAAAATTATAGTCGAAAACATGTACAAGGCTGTATTAGAATTGGATGCTGATAATGAAGCAGACTATACAGCCAATTACGACAAGCTGATTGCTGAGATGAACAGTATCGACAGCATCATCAAATCGTATTTGGACAAAGCTCCGAGCAAAGCATTTATAATATATCATCCCGCACTCAGTTATTTTGCCGATGAATACGGATTGACCCAATACTCAATCGAGCATGAAGGGAAAAACCCGTCGCCGTCGCAGCTAAAGGATCTTATAGATAAAGCAAAAGCTGAAGGTATAAAAGTTGTTTTCATCCAGCAGGAGTTCGATACGAAAAATGCAGAAACCGTAGCAGAAGCGATAAATGGAAAAACAATCCGGATAAGCCTGTTATCGTATAACTGGGACGAAGAAATGATAAAAATAGCCAAAGCATTGGCACAGGAAAACGAATGAGCAAAATACTCGAAATAAGTGACCTTTCGGTAGGATATGATGACAATCCTTATGTACTGAAAAACGTGAACCTGAATATTTTTCAGGACGATTTCCTCGGTATTATCGGCCCCAATGGCGGTGGGAAAACCACTTTATTGAAAACGATCCTCGGACTTGTAAAACCGACGGACGGCAGTATATCTTTTTTCAGGAATGACGTGAAAACGGATAAGATAAACATCGGTTATCTGCCGCAAATAAACCAGATAGATAAAAAATTCCCCATATCCGTCCATGATGTTATACTGTCGGGGCTGACAATCAAACACAGCGTATTTTCACCTTATACCAAAGAGCAAAAAGAAAGGGTGGGCGTAATAGCGCATCAGATGGGACTGGATAAACTTATCGACAGGCCTATAGGCGCATTATCCGGAGGCCAGCTCCAACGCACTTTGCTTGGGCGTGCTATTATAGACGGACCAGACCTGCTGGTGCTCGACGAACCTAATTCATATGTGGACAAACGATTCGAGACTGATTTTTATAAGATACTCGAAGATATAAATAAAGACACCGCCATTATTCTTGTCTCACATGATGTAGGTACCGTAATATCGCTGGTTAAAAATATAGCCTGTGTAAACGAAGGACTCCACTATCATTCAGGTACCAATATCACGACCGAATGGCTCGAAGAATCATACTCCTCCTGCCCTATCGAAATTGTCGGACACGGCGATTTTCCACATCGGGTATTGGACAAACATGAGGGTTGTGAATGTTGTAAAGATGATTAAGAATTCTATAAAATTCTACGTCATTTTGTAAGTAGCCTCTTTATTTCCTCCCTGTACACTTCATTTTCGGTTATACCATTGTGCTCTTCGTTTTCTAATGTAATAAGCAAATCCGAATCTTTCAATATAGGCTTCAATTTCATGGAATTATTATAGTTTATCACCTTATCTTTATTTCCATGAAAGATGACAACAGGCATTTTACATTCACTTACATATTTATATGTTTCCAACTTATATTTGACCAGAAAACCGGGGATAACAGGGCAAATATCCTGAATCACATTCGTAAGACTATAATAAGGAGCCTGCAAAATCAACATATGGGGGTTATTTACCGATGCAATCTTTGCGGCCGGCCCCGTTCCGATAGAAAAACCCAGTACAATTAACCGGTCTTCATCGTATCGCTTCTTCATTTCATTATAAGCGAGCTGAATATCGCTGAATAATTGATTCTGGCTGTTAATCTCGCCCCTACTTTTGCCGAATCCCCTGTAATCGAGAAAGAATACATCATAGCCTAAATCCGTATACACAGAAGCCAAGTGTCCCCATGAATCAAGAGCCCCGGCATTGCCATGCAGATAGAAAATCAATCCTTTGGGATTTTCTGTTTTGAACAGAAGGCTATTCAATGATGTCCCATCATCCGCTTTTAAATATATTTCCTCAAAATCCTGCTTAAACCGGAAAGTATAATTATTATCAAGTTTTGCAGGGTAAAAAATCAGTCTTTCCTGAAAAAAGTAGAAGAATCCACATAGTAATATATAGAGTGACAATAAAACCACAAGGATTCTGACTACTGCTTTTTTCATCATTTATAAAGTTCTTTCAGCGTCTTATACTTCATTGGCGCATCTTTCAATATCTGTCTTTCCACAATTTTTTCAGCCATTCTACAATTTTGCTCTCCGATGCGTTTTGCTGCGGCTTCCAGAATTGGCGTCCTTTTATTTCTTTAGGCACATAATCCTGCTGTACAAAGTTATTCTCGAAACTGTGGGCATACTTGTAGTTTTTGCCATAATCCAGTTCTTTCATAAGCTTGGTCGGTGCATTACGCAAATGCAACGGAACCGGCAGGTTACCCGTTTCATTCACCAATGCGATAGCCTCATCTATAGCCATATATGCAGAATTACTTTTTGGTGAAGTTGCCAAATACACGGTGGCTTCGGCTAAGACAATCCGGCCTTCCGGCCAGCCAATCTTCTGCAAAGTATCAAAGCATGCATTCGCCAGTAAGAGGGCATTAGGATTTGCCAACCCTATATCTTCCGCCGCCGAGATAACCAACCGCCGGGCAATAAATTTCGGATCTTCCCCCCCAGCCACCATCCGCGCCAGCCAATAAATAGCCGCATCGGGGTCACTACCCCGGATAGACTTGATAAAGGCTGAAATAATGTCATAATGCATCTCACCTCCTTTATCGTATGCCGCCGGATTTTCCTGTAAGCGTTCTGTCACAAGCTTATCCGTTATGACAATTTTGTCACTCACATCCGCGCCTGTTACCAGATCGAGTATATTCAACAGTTTACGGGCATCACCTCCCGAAAAGCGAAGCAATGCATTGGTTTCCTGTAATTCGATATTCCGTTCTTTAAGTATAATATCCTGCGTCACGGCACGATGAGCCAGTTCGATCAGGTCATCCTTATCCAAGGATTGCAAAACGTACACCTGACAACGTGACAACAATGGCCGTATAACTTCAAACGAAGGATTTTCCGTTGTAGCGCCTATCAATGTAATCACACCTGTTTCCACTGCATTGAGCAACGAATCCTGTTGTGATTTTGAAAAGCGGTGGATTTCATCAATAAACAAAATAGGGCTTTTCGTATTGAAGAACTGACTCTTTTTAGCCTGTTCTATCACCTCACGTACATCCTTTACACCCGAGTTTATCGCACTCAATGTATAGAAAGGAGTATCCAGCGTATTGGCAATAATCTGGGCCAATGTCGTCTTCCCTACTCCGGGAGGGCCCCAAAGAAGAAAAGAAGGTATTCGTCCCGATTCTATCATCTTGCGCAGGATAGCACCTTCACCCACAAGATGCTTTTGTCCTATATATTCGTCCAGGGTACGTGGACGCAAACGTTCTGCTAATGGCTGGCTCATATATTTATTGAGATTATCGTAACCCAAATTTACAAAAAGTTTCCATTAGTCCGAAATAGAATAATGAATTCTCTTGCAAGAACCCTAAGCCGCAAAGTCTAACTCATCACGTATAACTCATAATCCATAGCTCATTACTATATTTACATTTATTAACTATACTTTGTTAAAACCTGACACATCTGACACTTTCTTCATTGTTTTTATCTTATTATTTTTGCATCTGTTAACCATATACAGTTAAAAAGTAACAGAAGTAACAGAAAAATCAACTAATAATTAAGGATGAAAAATCAATAATTTGATTGACATGCTGAGCAGAGCGAAGCATCTCGTTAGTCATCAGTAAACAACTTGCATCTCGGTTCTTTTCTACCCGTATCTTTTTATAAAAAGGTAACAAAGGTTACACTTATCACTCATTTGCTAATATGCTAATTTACAAATCTGCTAATTATTTTTTCAAAGAACTACAAGCTAACAGCTAAAGGCTATCAGCTTACTATATAGATAAAGTTTTTAGAAAAGATTAAATTTCACACGTTCACCCTGACATGGCTGAAACCACGAAAACACCCCGTCTCTTACCGCATAAATCCACACTTTTTACCTAATAAAAAATTCTGACAAATCGTCATATTTCACATTTTCTTAAAAAAATTATTACTTTGGCACAGCATTTGAATAACAGATAGTGTCGCTACAAAGCGTAAACATGATCAATCAGAATTAAAAACAAATAAATATAATAAACTAAAATGGGAAAAATAATTGGAATTGACTTAGGTACCACAAACTCTTGTGTTGCCGTGTTGGAAGGTAACGAACCTATCGTTATCGCTAACAACGAAGGGAAAAGAACAACCCCTTCTGTTGTGGCATTTATTGAAGGGAACGAGCGTAAAGTGGGAGACCCTGCTAAACGTCAGGCTATTACAAATCCTGAAAAAACAATATACTCCATAAAGAGATTTATGGGAGAAACCTGGGATCAGGTTCAGACAGAAGTTACACGTGTACCTTACAAAGTAGTTAAGGGAGACAACAATACTCCACGTGTAGACATCGACGGACGTCTTTACACTCCACAGGAAATTTCGGCCATGATTCTTCAGAAAATGAAGAAAACAGCAGAAGACTATCTTGGACAGGAAGTTACAGATGCTGTTATCACCGTACCTGCATATTTTAGCGATTCGCAACGTCAGGCTACAAAAGAAGCCGGAGAAATTGCAGGACTAAAAGTACAACGTATCGTCAATGAGCCTACTGCCGCAGCCCTTGCTTACGGTCTTGACAAGGCTCATAAAGATATGAAAATCGCCGTATTCGACCTTGGTGGTGGTACATTCGATATTTCTATCCTCGAACTGGGTGACGGTGTATTCGAAGTGAAATCGACTAACGGAGATACCCACCTCGGTGGTGATGACTTCGACCAGGTGATTATAAACTGGCTGGCAGAAGAATTTCTGAAAGATGAAGGACTCGACCTTCGCAAAGACCCGATGGCTCTTCAACGCCTGAAAGAAGCCGCTGAAAAAGCAAAAATCGAACTTTCGAGCACAACATCTACTGAAATCAACTTACCATATATAATGCCAGTAAATGGTATTCCAAAACACTTGGTAAAAACATTGACACGTGCTAAATTCGAACAACTGGCCGATACCCTGATACGCAAATGTATCGATCCTTGCCGCCAGGCATTGAGCGACGCAGGCTATTCAGCGTCCGATGTAGATGAAGTTATTCTTGTAGGGGGTTCTACCCGTATCCCTGCCGTACAGGCCGAAGTTGAAAAATTCTTCGGTAAAACTCCGTCCAAGGGTGTAAATCCTGACGAAGTGGTTGCTGTAGGTGCTGCTATACAAGGAGGTGTACTGACTGGTGAAGTGAAAGATGTGTTATTATTGGATGTGACTCCGCTTTCTTTAGGTATTGAAACCATGGGTGGCGTGATGACAAAATTAATCGAGTCTAACACAACCATCCCGACCAAGAAGAGTGAAACATTCTCGACTGCGGCCGACAACCAGCCTTCAGTACAGATAAATGTATTACAGGGAGAACGTCCGTTGGCCAGGGATAACAAACAAATCGGCGTATTCAATCTGGATGGCATTATGCCTGCACGTCGTGGCGAACCTCAGATAGAAGTGACATTCGATATCGATGCCAATGGTATCCTGAGCGTATCGGCAAAAGATAAAGCTACAGGAAAAGAGCAATCAATCCGTATCGAAGCTTCATCGGGCCTTAGCGATGCTGAAATCCAGAAGATGAAAGACGAAGCTGCCGCTAATGCGGAGTCTGATAAGAAAGAAAAGGAAAAAATAGATAAGCTGAATCAGGCCGACTCTATGATTTTCCAAACAGAGAAGCAATTGAGTGAACTTGGTGATAAAATCCCTGCTGACAAGAAAGCCCCTATCGAGGGAGCCTTAAACAAGCTGAGAGATGCTCACAAGGCGCAGGATCTGGCAGGTATAGATACTGCAATGAATGAACTGAACACATTGTTCCAGAATCTAAGTCAGGAAATGTACAATCAGGCCGGAGCAAATCCGGGCCAACAAGCCGGAGGCAATGCCGGAGAGCAGCCGAAAAGCGGTGATAATGATGTAACTGATGTGGATTTTGAGGAAGTGAAATAAGATATACACACTTTTTTATACTACTAAAGAAAAGCTGTCGGATTAGATTCCGGCAGCTTTTTTTATTTAGAGGGTGTCTTCTTCTTTGAGGCCTTCATACCTTTAACAAGATGAGCGATAGCCAGCATGGGGCTATGGAACATCATACGCGGCCCGGAATAACGCATGACTTCCTGCATACGCAATTTCATATCAGGCTTATAGCAATGGATAGGACATTTCTGGCACGTGGGTTTATCTTCACCAAAAGTACAGCGTTCCAGCCTGTTCATCGCATATTCATTAAGCTGCGAACAGTCGGCACACAAGTTTTTTGATGTACCATGCCTGGCGGCACAGTATATCTTTATCATCTTTGTCACCGTCTTTTTTTCTGTATTATTCATCTTCGACAAAACCTCCGTCAACCATCCTTTCCGGATTTATAAAATAAGCCATTCCCGTCTTCATTCTCTTAAAGTTCAGCTTTTTATAAAAGCCTTCTTTTCCCGGAGAGGCGTATAGAATAAAATTACAACCGGGAGTAACAGCCATTAACCGTGTCACTATCTCCTGTCCTATTCTATGGCCCTGATAAGAAGGGGCGACAGCAATGTCATAGAGCGCCGATTGCCGCACTCCATCGGATATCATACGTCCAAATCCAATCAGCGTAGTATCATCATAAACAAAAATAACAGAATGACTGGCCTCAAAAGAAATCCGGTGCTTCTCCGGATCAACTGTAGACATACCTACAATATCCAGCAAATTACGGACTCTTTCCCAGGATATATCCCGGCAATCAGTTTGGTATATTAAATCCATATATGTAATAGCTAATTATTCAAAGTTGAAAATAAGTGAAATCATACGTGATTTCCCGGAAGATATTGCGTCCCTGTATTTCAACATTTCCTTATCCGTTATGTCTGACCTGTCTTTATCTATTAAATCGGCTAATCCGAAAGAAAAGCGCAATTCCGGACATAGTTTAAACATTGGCAGATAGATGTTACATCCCACACCGAATTCCAATCCGTAGTCCATCTTCTTAAAACGTAATGCCTGATCATTTTTAGAGCCGATATCCAAAGCCGCATAAGCCCCGCCCAACACATAAGGACGGTAGTTCCCCATACGGGGAGCGCTGAATTTAAGATGTAATGGCACCGTGAGATAACTGGCCTTCAATGATGTTGTATATTCCTCTCCCGAAGACTGTTCTCTGAATACAAAACGCCTTTCGCCCAAATGCATGCTGGGGGATAAACGGAGGTTGAAATATTCATTCAGGTATCTGTCTCCAATCATACCTACACTAAATCCGACAGAGTAAGAGGGTATTTCGGCAAACCATGCATCGCCGTTTTCCCCCACAAAGCCTGTATGGGAAAATATCAGATCGGGAGCATTGATCCCTATCGAAAAGCCCAGATGATACATCTTCTGATCGGCAAACGGCTGATTTAATGCCTTGCGTGTCTGAGCCTGAGTAGTAACTACCGAAACAAAACCCAAGGTTATTAAAATAAATATATATGTTTTCGTTTTCAATTTAGATTCTTTTTTTTTATAAAACGTAGATCTACAACCGTTATTATACTAAAAAACGATATTAATCATTACTTAGAAAGAGTAAAAATAAGCGAATCGTTAAATAGCCCTCTAAACGATTGATATCAATATAATATACTTTAAAACAGTCAATTATCTAATGGCACAAATTTAAAGATAGATAAAAGTGATGATTTATTTATAATATCTAACATTATCTATTTTGGCTGACCGAAAAAACTCTTTATATTTGCTACATCAAAGTTAGTAATAATATTAAAAATCGAAAATCATGGCTTACGTAATTAACGAAGATTGTATTGCTTGCGGTACTTGTATTGACGAGTGTCCGGTAAACGCAATTTCAGAAGGCGACATCTATAAGATCGATCCAGATACTTGCACAGATTGTGGAACTTGTGCTGATGCATGTCCAACTGAAGCAATTCACCCTGCATAATATTATCAGGAGTATAAAATACAGAGGAAGCTAGAATAAGCTTCCTTTTTTGTTTTTCCAAAAGTACATTGAGACTAACAGGACAAATCAATAACATTATAAAAAAGCGGGAATACTGATAAAGTATTCCCGCTTTTTTATTTAGTGCTACAGATTAATATACATGTCCGTCATCTTTAAAATCTTTTATATCGAAGCGTTTCTTTTCCAGAGAATTCCATGCATAGATGATGTATGCTAGAACAAACGGAACAAGGATAGAAACAACGCTCATCACCGTCAAAGTGAATTCACTCGATGAAGAATTCTCCAGTGTCAGCGAACTCTGAAGATCGGTTGCAGAAGGATAATAGGCTGTATTGTTAAACCCGGTGATAAGTAGCAACATACATACAGTCAATACGGTACCTAATCCTGTAAACCAAATACCACTGTTATAACCTTTCGTCAATAACGTTTTTCCGATACCGAACAGTACAAGCAGAACTCCCACGACGAATACAATACCCGCCACTGGCATTTCTATCAGGTTATTAAAGTATTTATGCGGTTCCATGAATACTTCTTTTGTATCAGGATTTACAGCAAATCCATCAGCAATAAATGCCCAGATAACAAATGCTAAGAAAAATATTACAAATGGTACACAGTTATATAATAAGAACTTGCGTGAACGGTCCACCAGTTTTTCGTCCTGAAGGCGATTGATAAAGAACAAACATGCCTGCGTGCGTGCAAGGAAGAAGACTGTCAGCCCTAGCAGCCAGTTACGGGGATTGGCCAAAGCTTCCAAGCCATGCCATTCACTTCCCCAACGGCTGATAACCGGATTTATCACATCGGCCATATTCTCTTTATTCACTGTGAAATCCGAACCAGTAAAGAAAGTAGCCAAAGCTGCACCTACGAGGAACGTACCGAGTAAGCCATTGGTAAATAAAAACCAACGATATGTGTTACGTCCGAATAAATTACCCGGCTTGGACTGGAACTCGTATGAAACAGCCTGCAACACGAAGCAGAACAGGATTGCCATCCATACCCAATATGCCCCGCCGAAACTGGTAGAATAGAACAATGGAAAAGATGCGAATAAAGCCCCGCCAAAAGTTACAAGAGTAGTAAATGTATATTCCCACTTGCGCCCTAAAGCATTAACAAGTATCATGCGCTCTTTTTCGTCTTTAGCTAAAGAGAAGAGCATCGATTGCCCGCCCTGAACGAATAGAAGGAATGCGAAAAGACCTCCGATCAGGCATATGAGGAACCACCAATAATGTTGTAAAAATGAATAATCCATAATTATTATATTTTATATTGTATTTCAAGATTTCAGGTTTCATAATTTCAAGATTCTAAATCTTATAAATCAGGAACTTCATATTCAATCTTGAAATCTTGAAATTATTAAATTTTGAAACTGTTATTAGTGGTCCTCCGGACCTTTTTTAATCTGATTGAGCATAATACGAATCTCCGCGATAAGCAAAGCTGTAAACAGAGCCAGAAACAAGAAGAATGATATCATTACCGATTTTACAGAAATAGCCGAGACCGCTGCCTGTAATGGTAATACATCCTGTATAGTCCAAGGCTGACGCCCGATTTCGGCAACCATCCAGCCGGCCTGACCTGCAATATAGGCCAAAGGAATAGTCCACAGACATGCCCATAGAAGCCATTTCTTGTTTTCAATATCTTTATTCCTATACACAAAGAAGGAAAGCACAACAAACAATAATACGAACCAGCCTCCAAGATAGACCATGATATGGAAAGGCCAGTATACCAACGGTATATTCGGTATCAACTGATCGGGAGTATCCAGATAACCGTATCCGAAATACGAATAATTAGCCTTCAACACTTCTTTATATTCATTGGCGGCAGTTTCATTTCCTTCTTTTTTAGCCTTTTTATAATCTGCCAATGCCTGAATCGCCGTTTTTCCTTTGATCTGCTTTTCGGCAAACGAAAGTGCCGTAGAACCATCCGGCTCTTTATATCCGCCTTCAATAATATCCTTTATTCCAGGAACATAGGCGTCTAATTCGCCAAAGCTAAGCCATGATAAGCCTTTTGGTATGCTTATATTAATTAAATACGGGTCTACTCCGTCATTGTACGACTCTTTTGCCGGATTAGGTATAGCAAAGGCAATAAGTCCCACACCTTCTCCACCTTCATACAGGCCTTCCATTACAGCTAATTTCATAGGTTGCTTATCTGCTACCTGCTGAGCCGAACCATGTCCTGTCCATGCAATAAGAAGTGACGATGCCAGTCCAAATCCTGCTGCAACTTTCATACTCTGTTTAGCAAATTCAGTATCTCTCTTTTTCAGCAGATACCACGCAGCTACTCCGGCTACGAATACTGCACCCAGTATCCAGCCCGAAAGCACCGTATGGAAGAATTTGTTAATAGCTACAGGAGATAAGGCAATATCCCAGAAGTTAATCATCTCGTTACGGGTAGTATCCGGATTGAACTCCATTCCTACAGGATATTGCATCCATGCATTTGCAATAAGTATCCATAAAGCCGAAAGTGTTGCACCGGTAACTGTCAGCCATGTAGCGGTCAAGTGAACTTTTTTGCCAACCCGCTTCCATCCGAAAAACATAATAGAAATAAAGGTGGCTTCAAGAAAAAATGCCAACGTGGCCTCAATAGCCAATGGCGCACCAAAAATATCGCCAACAAACCAGCTGTAATTAGACCAGTTGGTACCAAACTGAAATTCCATGATAATCCCTGTAGCAACCCCTATAGCGAAGTTGATACCAAAAATGACCATCCAGAATTTAGCGGTTTTCTTCCACTGCTCGTTACCTGTACGCACATACATTGTCTCCATGATTGCCATTATGATCCCTAACCCGAGGGTAAGAGGTACAAACAACCAGTGATACATTGCTGTCATAGCAAACTGGGCTCTTGACCAGTCTATTAACGATGTACTTAGTAGTTCCATAAATATTAGTTTTATATTAGTAAATATATGAGGATTTCTATTATTTATTAGTAGAAGTGAAAAACGAAAAGTGAAAAACACTTTTCATGTTTCATCTATCATTCTCCGTTTTTCACTTTGCATTACCGATATCAATATTCTTTATATTCAAGGCCGAATGTATGGGCTACGGCTTTGTAAACAATATCACCTTTCAGAATGTTCAGTCCTTTCCGTAAATCTTTATGCTGACGGCAAGCTTCTTCCCAACCCAGGTTAGCAATACTGAGGGCATAAGGGAATGTTGCGTTTGTAAGAGCCAAAGTAGAAGTCATAGGTACAGCTCCCGGTATATTTGCGACACAGTAGTGTACTACATCATCAATAACAAATACAGGGTCAAGATGCGTAGTCGGTCTTGATGTTTCGAAACATCCGCCCTGATCTATCGCCACATCGACCAATACTGTTCCTGCCTGCATGATCTTCAGCATATCTTTCGATATCACCTGCGGAGCTTTATCTCCGGCAATGAGGACTGCTCCGACAATCAGGTCGGCGTCTCTACACAATTCCTTAATTGTATGGGCATCCGAGTAGCGGGTAGTCACATTTGCAGGCATAATATCGCTCAGGTAACGCAAACGAGGCAGACTCTTGTCCAGAATAGTCACTCTGGCTCCGATTCCTGCTGCGATCTTAGCTGATTGCGCACCAACAATTCCACCTCCGATAACAATCACGTGCGCCGGTTTTACTCCCGGCACTCCCCCTAAGAGAACTCCTTTCCCCAGATGCGGTTTTTCGAGAAAACGTGCACCCTCCTGAATAGCCATACGACCGGCAACCTCGCTCATTGGCACAAGCAGGGGCAATGAACGGTCCGGCAATTCAACTGTTTCATAAGCTATACAGATTGCCTTACTCTTTATCATTGCCTTAGTCAGTTCAAGGCTGGATGCAAAATGAAAGTAAGTGAATACAATCTGATTTTCCCTTACCAAGTCATATTCCTCTTTTATCGGCTCTTTTACTTTCACAATCATGTCTGCGATAGCATAAACCTCTTCGATGCTGGAAAGAATGGTAGCTCCGGCCTCCGTATAGTCCAAATCGGTAAAACCGCTACTAACCCCGGCTCCGGTTTGTACAAATACTTCATGTCCCTCAATAACAAACTCATACACACCTGCCGGTGTAACTGCTACCCGATTTTCAAAAGCTTTCAGCTCTTTAGGAATTCCGATTTTCATAAGAATCTTTTATTTATTAGTTAAAAATATAACTTTATGCTTCTCCTATTGGTCCTGTTATCGGCGGAAGAAATCCGGCCGAATTATCGGCAGATACGGGTCCGTTTTGGGCTTCGAACCTGTTGATATTTTCATTTAATGCATATAGCAATCGCTTGGCATGTTCGGGTGTTAATATAATACGTGATTTTACTTTTGCTTTCGGTAGTCCGGGCAAAATACGAACAAAGTCAATAACAAATTCGGATGAAGAATGGGCTATAATAGCCAAATTTGAGTATGTACCCTGGGCTACGTCTTCCGGCAGCTCTATCTGTATTTGATTGTCCTGTTCATTTCTGTTTTCCATAACTTTTCTATTATATATGTTCTGTTTGACTTACGTCGATTTTTCAATTCAAGATTTGGCTCCGCCGACTTTACCAACATTCGCACCGGTGATTGTTGATTCAACTCAGAATTTTGTATATCAATACTATACAGATATCTTTTATGAAATCATCCATTGTAAACTATATAAAATCCCTTTTCTGATAGCCCTTCCTACAAAGGAACAGAAATATCGCATAAAATCAAAGGAAAGTATATATATTTTATAACACAAATATACATATTTTAAAGCTCTCAGGATACCTTAAGTTTATCCTCTCCTACTTCGTTATTATCAGGTAAATCTATCGGCATCAATAACGCTTTTTTTCTTTTCTTTTTACTCAGGACTATTATCTGGGCAACAGTACCGATCAATCCTAAACCCAGCATTACAAAGCGCATGGTACCATGGCCAAATACGACAAATGCTGTGAAGAAGATCATACACCACATAATCCCGATAGAAAGAGCTAACCCTTTCCAGCTAAACCCATCGTTGACCCGGCGAATATATTTACCCGTCAGCTTATGGTCCATTAGTTTCTGATGTAGGCGCGGTGAGCTTTTGGCAAATAAGACACCCGTAAGAAGAATAAAAGGAGTCGTAGGGAGACCGGGTGTAATTATACCCAATAAACCAAGACCCAGAGATATAAACCCTAATATTATATATACATATCTCATTTATTGTGCATGCTTATTTTTTCAAAATCGTTTCCACAACAAAGGAATAAAAAAAGAATGACATTTAATAATTCTATGACGAGTTTAACCTGTTAAATGTTCTCTATATCGTAACACTTTATATATTCACATTCTATACCAAAGTAAAATTTTAATCATGTGAAATCAAATCCTTTTTATCTATATGTTACCTGAGAAAAAGAGTTCTTTGAAATAGTATCATACAAGTTTATTTTGCAATTAGACAACAAAATTGAAAAAAACTGAAAATACAGAAAAACTGTTACATTTGTTACTTTTTAACTATTAATCCATGCAAAACAACAATAGATTTCGTAGCTAATTCTGTAAAAAAACACTTTTAAGTACTGTAAGGAGTTCAAACTAAATGCCCCAGTCCTGCTAGAGATGTTTTATCAATCGATATGGAGATACAGAAATATTGATGTAAATTTGCACCCGCAAAACGAAATACAACACTTACAGAAAGATAAAATATTGAAATGAACAGACAGAAATTCAAAGCTCATCCATGGCACGGTATCGCTATTGGCGATAATGCCCCCGAAGTCGTAACTTGCTTTATAGAGATAGTACCGACTGATACCGTGAAATACGAAGTAGATAAAGAAACCGGGTATCTGAGCATAGATCGTCCTCAAAAATATTCGAATATCATTCCTGCGCTTTATGGTTTTATTCCTCAGACATATAGCGCCGACCGGGTAGCTGAAGTTACTAATATGCAGTTGAACCGGACGGATATAGAAGGCGATAATGACCCTGTAGATATATGTGTACTGACAGAAAAAGATATTACCCATGGGGATATTATCGTCAAAGCTCGTCCCATAGGCGGATTTCGATTGCTGGATCATAACAAGGCCGACGATAAACTGATAGCAGTACTTGAGAATGATGCCATATACGGTTCGTTCCGTGATATATGCGATGTCCCTGTTATGGTAATAGACAGGCTGAAACATTACTTCACCACTTATAAGGATTTGCCCGGAGATAAATCTCCACGCTGTATTTTAACTGATATATATGACGTAAAAACAGCACACGAAGTCATCCGAAGGTCTATTGAAGATTACGACAACGAGTACAGAAATGAGAAGTAAGAGGAAAAGATTCCTGATTATTGTATCTGCTGTTTTATTGGCATGCATCCTTTGTCTTGCATACGGATACTGGGAGGCACGAAATATAGAGATACGGGAAATGACTTTCTCCGGCGAAGATATTCCGGCATCTTTCATAGGTAAGAAGATCATTTTTGTATCTGATATTCATTGCAACCGTTATTTTACTCCTGCGGATGTAAAGGAACTCGTGCAACAAATAAACGAGAGGAATCCGGATATTATCATGCTTGGGGGAGATTATATCCTCAAGGATACAACATATACAAATCCGTTCTTTAAAGAAATAAAGAACCTTAAAAGCACCTACGGAGTTTATTCCGTTTTGGGAAATCACGATCACTGGGAAGATGCCAGTCTCATTCAGAAAGGATTGGCGGATTGCGGATTCTATATTTGTGACAACCAGTCTTACTGGATAAAAGAAGGAAACGACAGTATAAAAATAGGAGGTGTCGGCGATTTCTGGGAAGACAAGCAATTGATTGGGAATACGGTTAATGATGTCAAAAAATCCGATTTCTGTATTCTTTTGTCTCATAACCCTGATTATCTGGAACTACTGAATACCAACAAGGTAGACCTCATGCTCTCCGGCCATACGCATGCCGGACAAATTACACTTTTCGGTATATATGCACCGGCTATGCCCAGTACAGAAGCGCGAAGGAAAGATCTAGGCTATCTGAATACCGGACAGAGATACCGCTATGGCTGGAAAGAAAAAGACGGCATCAAATTATATGTTACTTCGGGAATCGGCATGGGAGCTGTACCTTTCCGATTCTTTGCCCCTCCTGAAATTATAGAGATTACGCTAATCCGGTAGGGTTGTACAATATTCATCGTACAACCTTATCTCACAGCACATCACTCGGTTTTATTCGCTCCCAATCTTAGAAAAGTCTTGTTCTTGCTAAAAAAACAATCAAGCGTATCATCTATATTATAGATACGAAAACTGTTTGCATAGCTCCATGTACCTCTTACATATACTTTACAGAGATAAATTTCATCAGGATTTTCACGTTTATCTTCCGGGATCTTATCATACGACAGAGCTTTTACTTCTTCTATCTTTGTGATAGTCCCGTTGTCAGTATCCCTGTATTTAAAATGACTCTTCACAGCCTGTCCCATTTTGTCCAAATCGCTTTGACAAGAAATTAAGGAAAAGGTGCAAAAAAGGACGATTACGGAAAATATATACTTTTTCATATTTGTTTTATAAAAAATAATTAGCGAATTCGAAAATTAGCAGATTAGCAAATGGCGCGAAGCGGCAATCTCATTTTCGAATTTTCAAATCTGCTAATACTCAAATTATCTACTTTATCTACTCGAAATCTTATTGCTCCATCCGTTTCATATATACATTATAATCATCACTTCCCGATGATTCCTCATGTATTGTCAACCCGAAATATTGCACCACACTGATCAGGTGATTCATTATCTCGGCCAATATGGTCTCATACTCTGCCCATATGGTTGTACTGGTAAATGTATATAGTTCTATCGGCAAGCCTTGTGTCGTTGACGCCAGTTGCCTTACCAGAAGGGTCATATCTTTATTTATATTCGGATGATTACGCAGGTAATGGATTCCATATTGCATAAACAGGTCACAATTGGTAATAGCATGCTTATTCAACGGCAGATCACTAGCCGTCTGTTTGTTCAACTTCGCATATATCCCTTGCTTTTCCTTTATATAACCGGCAATACCATCTACTTTTTTGAACTTTTCAATCTCTTCTTCGGTCAAAAAGCGGATACTATCATATTTAATATTCAATGCCCGCCGGAACCGCCGGCCGCCTGATTCCTGCATACCACGCCAATTCTGGAACGAATCGGATATAAGAGCATAAGTAGGAATTGTAGTAATTGTTTTATCGAAATTGCGGACTTTTACTGTTGTCAGTGTTATTTCTTCCACATTGCCATCCGCTCCGTATTTGTTCATTGTTATCCAGTCTCCTATCTGTACCATGTCGTTTGTCGTAATCTGTATACTACCTACAAACCCCATGATAGAATCTTTAAACATCAGTAACAGCACAGCAGAAGCTGCCCCCATCGCAGCAAAAAACGCCGTGGCAGAGCGTCCCGTAAGAATGGCATATATAACTACTGCTCCAAATATGAAAAGAATGATCTGTATTACCTGAAAATAACTCCTCATCGGCTTATTCTTGAATGCAGGCTTTTCCTGTAAGACATCTCCAAACGATCTTACCAATGCCATTACAGTCCATATCACCATGAAGACTAAATAAATATCAGTCAGCTTTATCAGCGGACTTACCAGGCCTTTGAAGTCGTAAAATACAATTGGTATGGCTCCCCTGACAAATGAATACGGTACAACCAAAGCCAGATAATGAGGTAGCTTATTATTTATGGTGTATCCGAAAAAAGAAAGTGTGGTTATCTTTTCGACACGATGAAAAACAAATGTCAGGATCTTTCTAACCACCAGCTGCAACACATACACTGTTACTGTTACAATTGCCAGCAATACTATTAATTTGACATATTCTATCCATTGTTCAGGAACCCCCAAATGAGATAATGTTTCTTGCATCCATCTGGCTATCGAGACAGTCATAGACTCATAATCAGATTGTAAATCTTCTATATCCATACTATTTATATTTTTTTGAAACAACATACACATTCAATAAGCCAACTTATAGACCTGCGACCTTAATTTTCCGAAGTCTCCCAAAATTAAGAATTAAAAATCGCCGATACAAGCCCGAATCAACATAATTGGATGTCGAATAATAAATAATTTTGATTTAAATGTGGCCTCAATATAAAAAATCACAACATATTTTTCATACATTAGCACATCCTTAGGATAGATGAACCGGCTGATAAATATGGAGAAAAGTGAAAAAAAATTTTCTGTAAAAGAAAGGTTATTAACATTTAAGCATGTATTTTATGGGTTCAAAGTATTATGGGCTGAAGAACACAATGCCCGCATCCATATTATTACATCGGTTATTGTCATAGCTTTAAGTGCCTTACTCAATATATCTCTTACCGAATGGTTAGTTATCCTGGTACTGATAGGGCTGGTTTTGTCTCTCGAAATTATTAATACTTCTATAGAAAATATATGTGACTATATATCACCCGAATGGCATAAGAAGATAAGAAAAATAAAAGATCTCGCTGCTGCAGCCGTTTTCCTGGCGGCCATGATATCCGTTGCTTGCGGTATAATTATTTTCTTACCTAAGATTTGTGATTTTTTTACATAAAAATCAGACTAATAATAAATGTTATCAAATATAAATATTTAGGCTTGAACTAAAAATACAATTAACCACATCATTACAAACATGTTCACTAATCTAAAACATTTAAGTATGAGGAAATCAATTATTTTATTTGCTTTATTAGCCATAACAGGCCTGATAAAAGCACAAGCACCTCAACCGTTACCGGTAGACCCACAGGTAAGATTCGGCACTCTGGAGAATGGTCTGACATACTATATCAGACACAATGCATATCCTGAAAAAAGAGCCGATTTTTATATCGCTCAGAAAGTAGGTTCGATGCAGGAAGAAGACGATCAGGCAGGGCTGGCCCACTTCCTTGAGCATATGGCCTTTAACGGTTCAAAGAATTTCCCGGGTAAAAAGACAATGCTCAATTATCTGGAGAGTATCGGTGTTAAGTTTGGAGCAAACGTTAATGCATACACATCTTTTGACGAAACAGTATATAACCTTTCTGATGTACCGGTTGTACGTCAGACCATCATCGATTCTTGTTTGCTTGTATTGCACGACTGGTCGGGTTTTATCGCACTCAAGGATGAACAAATAGACGAAGAACGCCTGGTTATAAAAGAGGAATGGCGTACGCGTAGCGGGGCGCAATCCCGCATTTGGGATAAACAACTGCCCGTTATTTTCCAAGGTAGTAAATATGCAGACCGTATGCCTATCGGAAAAATGGAAATCGTTGAAAATTTTCCATATCAGACGCTAAAAGATTATTATCACAAATGGTATAGGCCCGACTTGCAGGCTATTATTGTTGTAGGAGATATAAATGTAGATGAAGTAGAGGCACAGGTGAAAACCATGTTCGCCGATATACCTAAACCTGTCAACCCTGCCGAAAGGGTATATTTCCCTGTACCGGACAATGAAGAGCCTATCGTATCGGTAATAACAGATCCGGAAGCTGTACAAACCGTTGTCAGCTTATATATAAAGCATGATATTCTGCCCGAAAATCTGAAGAAAACACAAGCCGAACTAATGACCGGCATCGTAAAAAGCATGGCTTCCAGCATGTTATCTGACAGATTAAATGAAATATCTCAAAAAGCCGACGCTCCATTTGCAGCATCATATGCTTACGATGGTAATTTCTTTGTATCCAAAACCAAAGATGCTTGGACCACAATGGCTTTGAGCAAAGAGGGTAAAGTGGATGAAACATTAGCAAGTATGATAAGGGAAAACGAACGTATCCGCAAATTCGGATTCACCGAAGCAGAAGTAGAAAGGGCGAAAGCAACCCTTCTGCAAAGATATGAGGATATGTATAATAACAGAAATAAAGAGCTGAACAGAAGATATGTGCAGGAATATGTCCGCAGCTTCTCTGACAATGAGGGCATTCCCGGGATAGAATATGAATACAATTTCCTGAAACAAATCGCTCCTATGATTAACGCCCAGATGGTCAATGCTATGTCGCAAGGGCTTATAAATAACAAAAACATTATCATTACCGTTACAGGCCCGGAAAAAGAAGGTCTGGTATATCCTACCACAGATGAATTACTTAATGTATTCAAAGCTGTGGAAGCCGAAGATATTACTCCATATGCGGAAACTGTTTCGGATGAACCGCTTATTAGCCAGATGCCACAAGCCGGTAAGGTTGTTAGTACGACAACAGACGAGAAACTGGGAGCTACAGTCTGGACTTTGTCGAACGGAATGAAAGTCGTTATCAAAAAGACTGATTTTAAAGATGATGAAATCATTATGGCATCTCATGCCTATGGAGGCACATCCATTATAGCCGATGCAGATATAAACAATGCAAACATGGCATCTATGGTGCCATATGTAGGCGGTATCGGAAACTTCAGTTCTACTGACCTGAAAAAGGCATTAGCTGGTAAATCGGCAAATGTAAATGCATACATATCAGGCTGGACACAAGGATTGAATGGTTCATCAAATATCAAAAACCAGGAAACTCTGTTGCAGCTTACATATCTGTACTTTACCGCGCCTCGTAAAGATGAGGGGGCATACACAACATTGATGGATGCAATAAAGAACCAGTTGAAAAACCTGAGTTCAGAGCCATCTTATGTTATGGGGCTGCGCACCAATGAAGCTAAATACGAGAACAATCCACGTATGAAAGAAATGACCCTGGAAGATGCGGAGAAACTGAATTATGACCGTATCATCGAAATCTACAAAGAAGTATTCGCTAATCCCGGTTCATTCACTTTCACATTTGTGGGAAGTATAGACGAAGCTACTTTAAAACCGCTGGTAGAACAGTATCTGGCATCTCTACCATCAGGGAACAAAGATGCTAAATATAAAAATGTAAAGGCAGATATACGCAAAGGCAAGTTTGAAGATGTATTCGAGCAGGAAATGAAAACACCTAAGACTTCTGTATTCGAATTATATAGCGGAACATTGAAACGCGATCAGAAGGCCCAAATCGCATTATCTGCATTGAAACAAATCCTGGATATCGTATATGTACGCACCATCAGAGAAGAAGCAGGCGGAACATATGGAGTACGTGCTCAAGCCGGAATCAGTCGAATACCGGAAGGGCAGACCACTCTGCAAATGACATTCGACACCGATCCTGAAAGAGCCATGTCAATAGCTCCTATTGTTGACCGTGAAGTGAAAAACATAGCGGAAAAAGGACCTGAAGATGCAGATTTCCAGAAAGTAAAAGAATATATGGTGAAGAAATTCCAGGAAGATGAAAAGCAAAATGGTTACTGGGTGAGTGTACTGAGTGCATACCATTTCTATGGAGAGGATAATTACTCAAATTATCTGTCAATCGTAAATGCTTTGACTAAAGACGACATCAAAGATATTACAAAACAACTGATATCACAGAGTAACTTTATTGAAGTGATAATGAATCCTAAGAAATAATTCTATTATAATTCTTTCGATAGAAAAAGCTGTTTGGGCAGATGCCCAAACAGCTTTTTATTTTATCATTCAACAATATAAATAAATCACTATTTTTGCAGAAATCTAAGTATATAAAAACATGGTAATCATTGCACAGTCTGAGTCTGCATTTTTTGTAACGTTATCTTAACGAAACCTTAATGATAATACAAAGCTGTTTTCAAATCTTTACGCTTTACTTTGCAGAAAAAAATAGGAAATTGATATGAAACAACTTTATTTTATTTTCAGCCTCATAATTTTACAGGCCATCAACCCTTGCTTTGCTCAGGAAAAGGACTCCGTTTCTTTCAAACCATCAGGTAATGTTATTGCCAGAGGATTTTTAGATTACAGTACAGGTTTTGGACACGTGAATAAAGAAAAAGGATTTGATATTACGCGGGCATTTCTCGGATATAACTATAAATTTACCCGTACGATACAGGCACAGGTCATTATTGACGGTGCAGCAGGAAAAACATCATCCGACGGGCTTGAGGTATATCTACGCAATGCTTTTGTAAACTGGAACGACAAAGGCTTTAATGTAAATCTCGGGCAAACCAATCTGATGCAATTCAGCATTCAGGAAAAATACTGGATGCACCGCTATGTAATGAAATCTTTTCAGGATCTGAATAAAATGGCTCCTAGCGTAGACTTAGGCGTTACGGCAGAATACACTTTCAATGACTATATTTCTGCCGACATTAGCCTTACCAATGGAGAAGGATACAAAAAAGTGAAAAAAGACAATAGCATGCGTTATGCTGCCGGACTAAGCCTGCACCCGATAAAAAACACAATATTCAGGGTTTATGCAGACGTATACAACGACGATGAAACTCAACGGGATGCCCTGCCAACAGGAATAACAGATGCTAAATACAAAGACCAGTACTCATTATCGCTCTTTGCGGGCTATCAGGATAAGAAAATATCGGGAGGTGTGGAATATAACAGAGTTTATAACAAAGGCTTTATAGACAAAAAAGACTATTATGGCTATTCCGTTTATGCATCGGCCAAGGTAGCCCCCAAATGGAGGACATTTGCACGTTACGATTTGATGGATTCGTCCAATCCCGATAATTTTACATCACCATGGAACAGCCTGGATGGCCAACTTATGATGATAGGTGCGGAATTCCAGCCATTGAAACAATTGAAAATCGCTCCCAACTTTCGCAACATAAACGCAGACAGAGGTAAAGCTGAACAGTATTTCTTTATCAACCTGGAGATTAATTTGTAAGTTTTCTGATACACAAAATAATCTTGAGGGAGGGTGTGTCAAAAGGAGAACAACACGATCAATGTGCTACCCTCTTTGTCATTGGCTCCGCTTCGCTCTGCCGAACGTTGTTTCTGAGTGTAACGAAGGATCTCGACCCTGAGGAACGAGATGTTTCACTCCGTTCAACATGACAACCAACGGTCACAGGAGCGTAGCGTATGTAAATAGAAAGTGAAAAATACTTTTGGCACACCTTCTTTTTTCTTTCCTGTATATGGAATTCCCCGCATTGCCGATAAGGAAGCAACAATGACTAATACTACACCTTCTGACGATAACTAACCAGACTAAATCATTTCCAGAACTCACGACAACGACACGCCTTTAATCTTAACCGTTTCGTAACAAATCCTTAGTCCGTTTGTTATAATAACATAATAATATTGCATCAGAATTTAAAAGTAAAAGGAAATGAAAAAAGTTTTATTATTTACAGCAATCACATTAGCTATCGCACTAAGCTCGTGCGGAAAGAAAGAATCAGCATTATCCGGAGCTGGAGCTACATTCCCCGCACCATTCTATAACATAGTGTTTAAAGAATATGCAAAAATAGGTAGTCCTGTTACCTATGGAGCTATCGGTAGCGGCGGAGGTATCCGCAGCCTCAAAGACCAGACAGTGGATTTCGGTGCAACCGATGTATTCTTATCGGATACTGAACTGAAAGATATGGGTGCGGACATAGTACACATCCCGACCTGTCTGGGAGCTGTTGTATTATCATATAATCTGAAAGATGTAAAAGGGCTCAAACTGACAGCAGATATTATCTCAGATATTTACAGAGGTAAAATAACAAACTGGAATGATGCTAAGATCAAGGAAATAAATCCTGACTTAAACTTACCGGATAAAGGCATCACAGCTGTTTATCGTTCGGATGGCAGTGGAACCACATCTGTATTCTCCGAATATATGTCGAAGGTAAACGAAGCATGGAAAGCAGAGATAGGCGAAGGCAAATCATTGAAATTCCCGGTAGGTATTGCAGCTAAAGGCAATCCGGGCGTAGCAGGAATTATTGCCGAAACAGAAGGAGCAATAGGATATATCGGCTCCGAATACGCACTGGCATTAAATATGTCCGCAGCATTACTACAAAACAGCGCAGGCAACTTTATAGCGGCCGATAGCAAAAGTATCTCGGCTTCTGCCAATGTAGATATACCAAACGATACGCGTGTAGTTATCACTAACTCTCCAAATCCTGAAGCATATCCAATCAGCACATTTACATGGATTATCGCATATAAAGAGCAGAATTATAACGCAAAGTCTGAGGTTCAGGCCAAGGCACTTGCCGGATTACTCAACTATATCATCAGTGAAGAAGGACAGGCCATAGCCACTAAGACACACTATGCACCACTTCCTCCGGTAGCTGTTGAAAAAACAAAAGCTATTATTGAGTCGATGACTTATGATGGAAAGAAAATAGAAACATATCAATTATCTGTAGCAAAAGGAGCCGCCCACTAAGGCTCCGACATTCCTCCCTTTAGGGAAGGTTTATAAAACGATACAACATGTTTTATTTGAAGACTAAAAATTCATCAGGGTTTACCAAAGCCTCCCCTCGGGGAGGTTCGGACGGGCTCAAAGATAAAATATTTAAAGCCACATTATTCATCGCAGCCTGCCTGATAATATTACTCACAGCAGGAGTCATATACGGGCTGGTAAGCAAAAGCATCGGAGCATTCTCCGAATTTGGATTAGGCTTTATCACCTCTACCGAATGGGATTCACGAAACAATGTATACGGTGCATTGCCTTTCATTGCAGGCACAATGATGACATCTATCTTAGCCCTGCTTTTCTGTATCCCATTCTCTCTCTCCGTAGCATTGTTTAACGGAGAATACTTCAGAAATAAAAAGATATCGACAATAGTAAGCTCTGTCGTAGACCTGCTTGCAGGGATACCGTCGATAGTATACGGGTTGTGGGGGTTTTATACCCTGCGCCCTATATTGATTGATATGGGTGTGAGCGATCAGGGATTCGGTATATTGTTATCATCTATCGTTCTGGCAATTATGATTATCCCTTATGCTTCATCTCTCAGTGCCGAGTTCATCGCTATGGTGCCTAACGATCTTAAAGAAGGAGCATACAGCCTCGGAGCCACCAACCTGGAAGTAATAACCTCCATAAACCTGCCTGTTGCAGGTTCGGGTATATTCGCATCCTATGTATTGGCATTCGGGCGTGCCCTGGGAGAAACAATGGCCGTGACCATGCTGATAGGAAACACCAATAACATACCTACCAGTATATCAGATACAGGAAATTCAATGGCAAGTATTATCGCCAACCAGTTTGGAGAAGCCAGCGGAGTAAAACTAAGTTCATTAATGGCCATCGGATTATTACTGTTCCTGATAACGGCATGTATCAATTTTGTAGCCAAGTACATCATGAAAATGGTAAATAA
The DNA here is from genome assembly GCF_002482385.1 of Dysgonomonas sp. UBA7710. Lineage (GTDB taxonomy): Bacteria > Bacteroidota > Bacteroidia > Bacteroidales > Dysgonomonadaceae > Dysgonomonas. The sequence continues at coordinate 161,557 of NZ_DLFW01000024.1, forward strand.
ATGAAAAAGAAAAAGAGACTGACATCCACAGCCAAATACAGGCTGACGAAGAGTAAAATATTCTTCTTCGCTGTTTGCACCTTGTCGGCTATCACTATGATTCCTCTTTTTCTTATCCTTTGGGAACTAGTAAAAAAAGGATACAAACAATTCAATCTAAACTTGTTTACGGAAGTAGCGCCTACCTCTATGGAAGCCATGCTCGCCCGTATCAGCGACAGCCCTATACCGGGGGGGATACTGAATGGTATCACCGGTACATTGCTTATCCTCGCCATTGCTATAGTAATAGCTATCCCTGTCGGGATAATGGTGGGCGTTTACCTTGCCGAAAACCCCAAAAAACGTATGGCGGGTTTTGTACGCAGCCTTAGTGACCTCTTACAGGGAATACCGTCGATAGTCATCGGGGTTGTGGTTTACATCTGGATAGTTATCCCTATGTCGGGCTATTCAGCTCTGGCAGGTAGTATTGCTCTCGCCATAATGATGCTGCCGATGATAATACGTTCCACCGAAGAAAGTATAAAGATGCTGCCGACATCCCTTAAGGAAGCCGGACTGGCATTGGGCGGTTCATACACAACCGTTGTATTGCGGGTATTATTACCTTCGGCATTCAGCGGATTGTTTACCGGATCGCTACTGGCCATATCCCGAGTGATGGGCGAAACTGCCCCTCTGTTGGTTACAGCATTGGGTGCATCTACTGTAAACTGGGATGCAACCAACCCAACAAGCGCCATATCCTTACTGATATGGGAATTTTATAACGATCCCAATCTGGCGAATCTGGTATGGTCTTCTTCCCTGCTGCTTCTCTTATTTGTATTGGGTATAAATCTTTTCGCAAAAAGTATAGCAAAAAAATGGAAAATACAGTAAATTTGAACGAACAATATATACTGGAACTCAAGGATGTATCTGTTTCATATACTCCCGGCAAGAATGCTGTGAATATGGTGAATGCCAATATCAGGGAGAATACGGTTACAGCCATCATGGGACCATCGGGTTGTGGTAAGAGTACACTTCTGCGCGCTATAAACCGCATGCATGAATTGTATCCTGAGATTGAAACAACAGGAGAAATCCTGCTAAAAGGGAAAAATATCTTTGATATGAACCCAATGAAGGTTCGACGCCTTGCAGGCATGGTATTTCAGCGGCCTAACCCGTTCCCTACAATGAGTATTTATGATAATGTCATTGCAGGATATAAACTGAATAATATTAAGCTAAGTAAAACGGAACGGGACGAAGTTGTGGAAAGCAGTTTACGCAGTGTCGCCCTCTGGGACGAAGTAAAGGACTCTATGAATAAGAAAGGCACATTCCTTTCGGGAGGACAGCAACAACGTTTGTGCATAGCACGCGCACTGGCTCTGAAACCCGAATTACTATTGATGGATGAGCCAACCTCGGCCCTCGACCCTATATCGACCAACAGAGTAGAGGAGTTGATATTTGAACTGAAAAAGGAATATACAATAGTAATCGTTACGCACAATATGTCACAGGCAGCCCGTTTATCAGACAATTCGATGTTTATGTATCTGGGCGAACTGGTGGAATATGGTACTACCAAACAGATGTTTACCAAGCCGAAAGACAAGCGTACGGAGGATTACCTGACAGGGGTATTTAGTTAATATAGCCTTTAGCTGATAGCTGTTAGCTGTTAGCCCAAAATATTATAATGTAAAACAAAAAGCTATTGGCTAAAAGCTAATGGCTAAAAGCTAAAAGACATGACAACAAATATAAAAGCTAAGCAACTCGAACTTCTTCTCCACGACTTCGAACTATTGTCACGGACAGCCATGATACAGATGCAGATAACCACAAAACTGCTCAATGACAATACAATCGAATCGCTTTATGAAGAAGCCGAATCGAACGAAATAATCATGGACAGGCTGGAAATAAAAGTACGTGAAGAGGTGGTATTTACCATTTTCCAGTTCAACCCTATTGCCGCCGACCTGCGTAAGATAATAACTTATCAGGATTTGACCACAAATCTGGAACGCATTGGCGATATGCTGCTGAACATCATCCATTTCTTGAAAAAAGTGGATCTATCCACTCCATATTTCGAAGATATAAAAAAGATTATCAGCAAGATGGTACAGTATACCAGCGAAATGCTCCGGAACGCAATTTTCTCTTTCTCCAATGAAGATAGCCATATTGCTTATCAGGTAATAGAAGATGATGACAAAGTTGATGAATTATATCATCAAATAGGCTTATCTTTACAAGAGACTTTTGCCGATAAGAAGTTGAGCAAAAAAGAAATACAGAATATGATAAATGTAAACTCCATATCTCACAATCTGGAACGCATCGGCGACAGCGCTACCAATATCGCTGAAGCCACTATTTATTTAACAGAAGGAAAAGACATCAGACATGGAAACAAACAATAAGAATATATCCATTTTGATAGTAGACGATGAGCCGGATATCCGCGAAATTCTGCAATTCAACCTGCAAAATGAGGGTTATGATATAGACCTCGCCGAATCGTCCGAACAGGCTGCGAAAATGCTGACACCCAAGCATCGGTTGATATTACTGGATGTGATGATGGGAGGGATTTCAGGATTCAAATTCGCCGACCAGTTAAGAAAAGACGGAAACAATATTCCTATCATTTTTCTTACGGCAAAGGATACCGAAAATGATATGCTGACAGGCTTCTCCATTGGAGGAGACGATTATATATCCAAGCCTTTCTCTATAAAGGAAGTAGTAGCCCGTGTAAGAAGCGTGTTGAAAAGGGCGGAAAACCAAAGTAACGCGGCACATAAGAATCTGCTGACAGTGAACAATCTGGAGATAGATTTCGATACAAAAACCGTTACCGTAGATAAAGAAGTTGTAGAGCTTACCAAAACCGAATTCAATATATTGGTATTGCTTGTACAGAACACCGGCCGCATATTTTCACGCACCGACATACTGGATAAGGCTTGGAAAGATGACGGAATTGTTCTGGAAAGAACTGTGGACGTACACATCGCGCGTCTCAGAAAAAAGATTGGTACATATGGCGATTATATCGTAAACCGTACAGGTTATGGATATACATTCAATTTACAAAATAAGTAGTTACAAGTTACGAGTTTCTGTTCTTGTAACTCGTAACTTGTAACTTGTAACTGAAAAGATTATGAAATTAACTTACAAGCAACGAATATTTTCCTACTTCTTTATCATATTTGCACTTTTTACGGTGTCTATTATTATATTCGAACAGAAGGAGGAAAAGGCACAACGGACAAGAGCATTGGAAGACAGGCTCGACAGCTATGCCGAGATGATACATACATATATACAAATGCGTCAGCTTACGGATAGCGACATGGTACATGTAGATACACTTGCCTATATATTACCCGAAGATATCCGTATCAGCATTATAAATACGGAAGGAAAGGTTACTTTCGACAAAGATGTTAAGGATATAAGTACACTGGATAATCACCTCGACCGTCCGGAAATACGCAATGCTTTGTATCAGAATACAGGTTCCAATATCCGGATGTCAGCATCTACCAAACACGAATATTTATATTATGCCAAGCACTATAAAAGATACTATGTACGGGTAGCCCTGCCATATACCATCGAGACAAAAGGTATGCTTAAAGCAGATAATTTCTTTATATATATTGTCATCGGGATATTTGTTATAGTACTGATTCTTCTGAATTATGCAGCAGGCAGATTCGGAAAGTCTATCTCGCAGCTAAAAACACTGACGACTAAAATAAAAGATGACAAGCCGTTGACCGAAAGGATAGAATTCCCTGACGATGAGTTGGGCGAAATCGGCAGGCAGTTGGTAACCATACTCAAACAGAAAGAAAACAGTAAGCGCGAAATAGAAGTGGAGCGGGAAAAACTGATACAACACTTCCAGTTTTCACATGAAGGCATTTGTATCTTCGACAAAGAGTTTAAGAAAATATATGCCAACACACATTTTTTCCAGTATTTCAATTTTATTGTAGACCAGCCTGTTTTCAATCTGGAAGCCATTATCAAAGAAGAAGTATTCGATCCTGCTATAGCGTTTATCAGTAAACGGACAAAGGATGAGAATTTCCATACGTTCCAACTGAAAAAGAACGGAAAGACCTTCTCTATTCAGACAATTGTTTTCGAAGACGACAGCTTCGAGATTACAATAAAAGACATTACACGTACTGAGAAAACACGTCTGCTGAAACAGGAGATGACAAACAATATCGCCCATGAACTGAGAACTCCTGTTACAAGCCTGCGTGGATATCTTGAGACGCTGGATTCTCAAAAACTCGAAGCCTATAAACAAGCACAGTTTATTCACAGGGCTCACCAACAGACCATCCGCCTGTCGAACCTGATAGATGATGTAAGCCTCATAAGTAAAATAGAAGAAGCTCCTGCCCAGTTTAAACTGGAGAAAGTGAATCTGGCACAGCTCGTGGATGAAGTCAGGATAGATTTAACCGACGGACTGGCAGCTAATGATATAAAACTAAATGTATCCATCAAAGATGACCTGACTATAGACGGGAATTATACCCTACTCTATTCTATCTTCCGAAACCTGATAGATAATTCAATCAGTTATGCAGGACAACATATAGAAATCAATATCAAAAACTATATGGAGGATAATGAATATCTGTATTTTAGTTTCTGCGATACGGGCCGGGGTGTTGACGAACAATATCTGGCTAGGCTTTTCGAACGTTTCTACCGTGTTAACGAAGGGCGTACTCGTGATACGGGCGGTTCTGGCTTAGGTCTATCCATTGTAAAGAATGCCGTTCTGTTCCACAAAGGAGAGATAGAGGTTAAAAACCGCGCCGGAGGAGGATTGGAATTCTTCTTTACATTGAAAAAATAGGAAACAATATTATATATAGTCAAAAGATAAAAGCATGGGATATTTTCCATGCTTTTATCTTTATACAAATTGAATCTTGATCTTCAGACATGTATGATTTTTTTAAGAGTTTATCTATATAGTATTCACTGGAATATCGTTCTTTGGAAAACTGAATTTATTAGAAAATATAAAAAGATAAGAAAGCTAAAAAACTGTTACTTTTGTTACCTTTTAGCAAGTCGTAAGTTGAAAGTTATATGAGATACGAGTAGACAAGACACGAGATACAAGTTGTTAACTGATGACTGTTAACTGATAACTGGTATATGTGTTACTTTTGTTACCTTTTGTGCCTTGGCGTCTTTGCGAGAGTATTATTAACTGAAAACTGAAACATGTGTATTAATTTTAAATTAATCTGTTACTTATAGGGTGGTTATTCCCCGAAATCTGTACTTTTATATCCCAATCTAAAAAATAAGGTATCACACCTTATGTTATCCATATAAGTATAACAATGATTGGCTGTTATGACTTTAAGACACGGTATAAAATTACTTTTTGCAACTAATTAAAAACACAATAGAAAATGGGTGGTTTCTTTGGAACAATATCTAAAACAGCCTGTGCTACAGACCTTTTTTACGGAACGGATTACAACTCGCATCTGGGAACCCGCAGAGGAGGGATGGTTACACTCCATGACGGAATCTTTAAACGGGCAATTCATAATCTTGAGAATTCATATTTTCGCCTGCGCTTCGAAGCCGACCTGGACAAATTTCAGGGTAACTCGGGTATCGGTATTATCAGCGATACCGACCCTCAGCCTATATTTATCAGTTCCCATCTGGGCAAATATGCCGTGGTAACGGTCGCCAAAGTGAATAATATAGATGAACTGGAAAAGGAATTGCTCGATAAAGGATGTCATTTTTCGGAATTTAATGCAGGACAAATTAATCAAACGGAACTGATCGCTCTCCTTATATCACAGGCCAATACCTTTGTAGAAGGAATAGAGCTTGTTCAGGAAAAGATAAAAGGCTCTTGTTCCATGCTTATCCTTACCGAAGAAGGGATTATCGCGGCACGTGATAAATGGGGGCGTACTCCTGTCCTTATAGGAAAGAAAGACGGAGCATACGCAGCAACAAGCGAACCTTGCAGTTTTCCTAATCTGGAGTACGAATTGGAATATAATGTCGGTCCCGGAGAAGTAGTTATGCTTACTGCCGACAGTATGACTCAACTGCGCAAACCAAACAAAAAGATGCAGGCCTGCTCTTTTCTCTGGGTGTACTATGGTTATCCGGTATCCGACTATGAAGGAATAAATGTCGATGCTGTGCGCTATGCCAGTGGGCAGGCCATGGCTAAGAGAGACGATACGGAAGCTGATTATGTTGCCGCTATCCCCGACTCGGGTATCGGTATGGGCTTGGGATATGCCGAAGGAAAAGGAATCCCTTATCGCCGCGCCATTATCAAATATACCCCTACGTGGCCGCGAAGTTTTACGCCGGCCAATCAGAAAGTGCGTGACCTGGTAGCTAAGATGAAACTAATCCCCAACCGGGAACTGTTAAGAGACAAGCGCGTAATATTCTGTGACGATTCTATTGTGCGGGGCACGCAGCTCAACGATAATGTGAATATACTCTACGGATACGGAGCTAAAGAAGTACATATTCGCTTAGGTAGCCCGCCGATTTTGTTTTCATGCCCTTACCTGGGTTTTTCGGCATCACGTTCACCATTGGAACTGATTGCCCGCCGTACGGTGGAGGAACTGGAAGGAGATCACGCAAAAGATCTGGATAAGTACGCTACTACCGATTCGCAGCAATATAAGAATATGATAGACTGCATCCGTAAAAAACTGAATATAACAACACTGAAGTTTATTACGGTAGAGGATCTGATCGCATCAATCGGACTGCCTAAAGAATGCGTTTGTACATATTGCTATAATGGTGCCAAGCCGGAAGAAGAATAAACAATAAGTGAAAAACTAAAAATGAAGAGTGAAAAATATTTTTCGTTTTTTTGTCCTTCACTTTCAACAACCCGTAACTAAATAAAGAACATCAGCAATAGTTGCGTAAAGATTATCCGGGCAAACATGGATACGGGATAAACAGTAGCATATGCTACTGATGGTTCATCGTCTTCTATTATCGAGTTTACATAGTTGAGCGCCATTGGATTCGCCATACTGCCGCATAGCATTCCAACACATTTGGCATAGTTGAGTCTGAACATCTTCATGGCAAACAGGGCTACAATAATGACAGGGACAACAGTTAGTATAAAACCGAAGCCTATCCATAAAAGCCCTTCTGTCTGGAATACCGTCTCGAAGAAATGCTCTCCGGCGCTGATTCCTAAGCATGCCAGATAAACCGTGAGCCCGAACTGGCGCATCAGTAAGTTTGCACTTTGAGTTGTATATGTGGTAAAGCGAAAGCGCGGGCCAAATGCGCCCATCAGTATCCCTACAATGATAGGTCCTCCGGCTATACCCAGCTTCACAGGGAATGTCATACCCGGGAAAGGCAGGGGTAATGCTCCCAGTATAAGACCTAATGCAATACCGGCAAAGATAGCAATGAGATTGGGACGGTCGAGACGTTTCTCTTCGTCACCGAGTATTTTAGCAACATTGTCTATCGATGCCTTCTCTCCTACAACTGTGAGCTTATCGCCTATCTGTAACGACAAGTCCGGTGAAGCAAGCAGGTCTATACCCGCGCGATTGATACGGGTAATATTGATCCCGTAATTGTTTCTGAGCCTCAATGTACCTAACTTCACACCATTAACCTTGCTGCGGGTTACGATAATACGGCGCGATACGAGTTGGCTGTTATCTATATGGTTCCAGTCTATATCTTCCTTGTTCCAGTCTACGTTTTCCTGCTCACCGAACAAAACCTTGATATGTTCCACATCCGACTTGATGGAGATAATCAGCAGATGGTCGTCATGTTGCATCACACTCTCGGAAGTAGGTATGGTCACTTTGCCGTCGCGCCAGATGCGTGATATCACAAAACGCTTTGAGGACAGTTTCATGATATCACGGATCGTCTTTCCTTCTATGGCAGGATTGGTCACGTGAAACTCCCCTACATATGTATTATGGTCTTTCTTCTCGCTGGGAACGGCATAAGCCCCTTTGGCCACGAATACTTTCTTCAGGAATATGATAGCCAGTATTACACCTACTACTCCCAACGGATATGCAACGGCTGTAGCCAATGCCATATCGGCTATGGCTTTCACATCTCCGCCGGTTATTTGCTTCAATGCTTGTTGTGCCGCCCCCAGAGCCGGGGTATTCGTTGTGGCTCCACAAAGGATACCGACCATATTAGGTAAAGAAATATCGCTGACAATACTGAATATAAGCGCCATTGCCAATCCGAGGAATACGACGCCCAAAGCCAGCAGATTTAAACGGAGGCCACCTTTCCGCAGAGATGAAAAGAAGCCGGGACCCACCTGCAATCCTAAAGCATAGATAAAGAGTATAAGCCCAAAATTTTGAGCAAAATTAAGCATATCTTTATTCAGGTCAAGATTGAAATGCCCCAGAATAATGCCGACAAAGAAAACAAAGGTGATACCCAGTGAAATATTAAACAGCTGTAACTTACCCAGTTGCAACCCAATGGCCGAAACGACCGAAATAATTATAATAGATTGAACCGACGAGGGTTCAAAAATGGTCTCCATTAACCAATCCATGACATTACACAACGTTAGAAATGCTGCGACAAAGGTAAGACAATAAAAACGAATGCGCCAATATTGCACGGATGAAAATCATAGTAACTATCTGAATATTTTCAGAGAAACTTTATCTATATGTAAAAAACAATCGTTCTTTGAGGCATTTATAAAACTTCAATATAACTAGAGATATAAATAATAAAAAGTATTTAGATATTTAGCAACAAAGATGAATCTACTCAAAAAAACGGGCGACTAATTATATAATCAGACAACCGTTAAATAATACTCTATATCATTTCTATTTTAAATCCGGCTTTTTGCACAGTATCTATTACTTCGCTTTCGCTGATGCCGTCCGATACTACTGTAAGTATTTTATTCTTATTGGCGGTATCAACATTCCAGTTTGAAATACCTTTTACTTCATCGAGGAACGGGGTAACTTTGGTGATACATCCGCCACAATTGATATTGGTCTTAAATGTGAATATCTTTGTTTCCATATGTTTAATGAGTTATAAGTTATGAGTTACTTTGCCCTACGGGCAATTATGAGGGTTATAAATCTTTATTTCTTCCATTTCAAGCGTAAGCTATTGCTAACCACACTGACACTACTCAACGCCATGGCCGCGCCTGCTATCATCGGATTAAGTAAAAAGCCGTTGATTGGGAAAAGGATGCCCGCGGCAATAGGGATTCCTATCAGGTTATATATAAATGCCCAGAACAGGTTTTGCCGTATAGTAGTCACAGTTTGCCGCGACAGCTTAATAGCTTCGGGTATCTTGGTGAGGTCCGACGATATAATTGTCATCTTTGCCACATCCATAGCTATATCGCTGCCTTTACCCATCGCTATGCTCAAATCGGACTGAGCCAGCGCCGTACTGTCATTAATCCCGTCTCCGACCATTGCTACTATTTTACCTTCTGCTTGCAATTGCTTTATAAATTCAGCCTTTTGTTGAGGCAATACTTCGGCTTTATAGTGTTTTATACCGACTCGTGCAGCTATCTCCTTTGCTGTGGAGCCATTGTCTCCGGTGAGCATATACACCTCTATTCCGGATGATTGCAATTGCCGGACAGCGGTTTGTGAAGTCGTCTTTATCTCATCGGCAATGGCAACGACTGCAATCGCCTGTTTATCATCGGTAAACCAGATTACGGTTTTAGACTGGGAGCTAAGTTCTTTTGCCTTATTGTTTAATACTTCATTTATAGTAATATTGTTCTCATTCAGCAATTTATAATTTCCGGAAAAGTATAACTGCCCGCCAACAAAGCCTTTAGCTCCTTTTCCCGTAATACTTTCGAAACCGGAAACGGGAATAGACGCCTCTGCATCGAAATATCGTACCACAGCCTCTGCCAGCGGATGCTCCGACTGCTTCTCCAGACTTAGTAAAGCAGCTTTGCGGCTGTCATCATTATCCAACCAGAGAATATCGGTTACCTGAGGTTTACCTTCTGTTATGGTTCCGGTCTTGTCCAGCACAACTGCATTTATCTTCTTCGCCAGTTCGAGGCTTTCGGCATCTTTTATCAGGATGCCTTTTTCAGCGCCTTTCCCTACCCCGACCATTATCGCTGTAGGCGTTGCAAGTCCCAAAGCACAAGGACAGGCAATAATCAGCACCGTTACCAATGCCAGTAAGCCATGTGTAAAACCTCCGCTACCACCTAGTATGAGCCAGACAATGAAAGACACAATAGCAATGCTTATTACCACGGGGACAAAGATTCCGGCTATTTTATCAACCAGTTTTTGCACTGGAGCTTTGCTGCCCTGCGCTTCCTGCACCATCTTTATAATTTGAGCAAGCATGGTTTCGGAGCCTACTTTCTCAGCCTTGAAGCGGAAACTTCCCTTCTGGTTTATTGTTCCGGCAAATACTTTTTCATCTGCTTCTTTCAATACGGGGACAGGCTCTCCGCTCAACATGCTTTCGTCCACATATGATGTCCCCTCCTTAACCCGTCCGTCGACTGCAATCTTTTCTCCGGGCTTAACCAGAATCAGGTCGCCTATGCTTACATTTTCAATTGGTATTTGATTGTGACTACCATCTTCTTGTATAATCGTAACAGTCTTCGGTTGCAAGCCCATCAGCTTTTTTATGGCAGACGAAGTATTCCCTTTTGCCTTTTCCTCCAGCAACCGTCCTAATAGAATAAATGCAATGATAACGCTGGCAGCCTCGAAATAGACATGGGGTTCTACTCCTCTTACTATCCAGAAATCAGGAAACAGCGTATTGAACACACTGAACAAATAAGCCACACTTGTACTCAATGCCACAAGCGTATCCATATTGGCAGATTTGTGTTTTGCCTGCTTCCATGCATTGATAAAGAAGCCTTTACCCAACCAGAAAATAACAGGAGTGGAAAGCGCCCACATTATTTCGTTGGCATAAGGCATATGCATAAAGAACATCCCTATTGCAACTACCGGTATAGAAAGGACGATGGCTAATATCGTTTTCCGTTTCAGATCACCGAATTTCTTCCGGTGAATTTCTTCCAAAGTTTCAGCGGTTGTATTCTCGTCTTCTTCAATAAGCAGGTCATATCCCCCGTCCTGAATTGCATCACGCATATTTTCGGGAGATATATCATTCGGCAAATATTCTACAGCCAATGTTGCAGTAGCAAAGTTAACTGATGCATTTACCACTCCTTTCAGTTCCTTAACGATACTCTCCGCGCTTATAGCACACGACGCGCATGACATCTGGAGTACGGGAAACGTCTTCTTTACTGTATTATCTGTTGCTTTCATAATCTTCATCTTTTGATTATACAAAGATGGCAACAAAATAGCCGGAAGTTGTTATACTATTCTTTGGAAAGTTTATGAGATTTACACCTCATCCAATGGTTTTCGCTTGTTTGTTCTTATTTGCCTGAAGTGGCTCGGGGTCAGTCCCGTTACTTTTTTAAACTGGGCGCTAAGATGAGCAACACTGGAATAATTCAGATTGAAAGCTATTTCATTCAGCGTTAACTCGTCATATACCAGCAATTCCTTTACCTTTTCTATCTTCTGGGCGATAAAATACTTTTCTATCGTAGTGCCCTCTACTTCCGAAAACAGATTGCTGATATAATTATAATCGTGACGAAGTTTATCACTGATATAATCGGACAGATTGATTTTCAGATTATTGTTATTATAATGTACTAACTCTATAATAAGGTTCTTTACCTGTTCTATCAAACGGCCTTTTTTATCGTCTATCAATGAAAAGCCCAGAGATTCGAGTCTCCCGCTCAACTTATTTTTTTGCTCTGTGGTTAATTTTTTATCGAGACGGACTTCTCCCAACTCAACTGAAAGCGTTTGTATATTCAGTTTTTCGAGTTCCGCTTCCACAACCATAATGCAACGGTTGCAAACCATATTTTTTATATATAATACTTCCATAAATTTATCTATATATTATAAACCCGCAAAAAGTATACCATGTAATCACAGAATAGTGAGCAACGGATACTTTAACAGATAATATTAAACAATAATAGCGATATAAAGTTACAACTCTTTTTTATTTCATTAAATTTGAATCGTTTTTAATATAAACTTATGAATTTAGAGCATATCACATCCGAAGTCTGCAAAATAGCTACCGAAGGCGGGCACTTTCTCGCAAAGGAGAGAAAAGTTTTTCAAAGAAACAGAGTAGAAGAAAAGAACGCACACGACTATGTATCGTATGTAGACAAGGAAACCGAAAAACTTCTGGTAAAAAAATTATCGGCCTTGTTACCGGAAGCCGGATTTGTCACCGAAGAAGAAACTATAAAAACCGAAGAAAAAGACTATTGCTGGGTTATCGATCCACTCGACGGAACAACCAACTTTATTCACGACAACGCTCCGTACTGCGTAAGCATAGCCCTTACCTACAAATCGAAGCCATTAGTAGGCGTTGTATATGAAGTATGCCGTGATGAATGCTTTTATGCATGGAAAGGCGGTAACGCGTACCTGAATGGAAAACAGATATCGGTATCTGCCACAAACGATATAAACAAGGCTTTGGTCGGGCTTGATTTACCATATAACGACAAAGAGTACAAACCACTGATGAACCGCTTTATGGATCAGTTATACGGCAAAGCATCGAGTATCCGCGTCAATGGTTCCGCCGCCATGTCCTTGTGTTATGTAGCTGCCGGACGGTTCGATATCTGGTGTGAAGCCTTCATCAAACCCTGGGACTTTATGGCAGGCGCACTCATAGTAGAAGAAGCCGGCGGACGGATAACAAACTTTGAAGGAAAGGAACTCCTTTTTAATAACCACCATATTGTAGCATCAAACAATACTGTGATACATGATGAAATACTTGTGTTGATACAACCTTTTTTTAGCTTTATCAAATAAAATGTCCTGATTTTAATCTCAGTCTTTTATATTTATATATTAACTTTTTTTTCTTTAGCGCATTGCAGGAGATGTCAAAAAGTAATACTTTTGCAAATCTTTAATCTGATTATAAAGAAAAATGGGAAAAGCCCTTGACATTGATTCTATATACACACTTTTATTTAAGGAAAAGAAACTGGTTGTTGATAAAGATAACATTGACCAAGTACAACAAGGCTACGACTTTCTGAAAAAATTTTCGGAGGATAAAATCATATATGGCATCAATACCGGATTTGGCCCTATGGCCCAATACCGTGTCGATGATGACTTCCTGAACAATCTTCAATACAATATTATCCGTAGCCATTCCACAGGAGCGGGCAAACCTCTGGACGCCCTCTATGTGAAATCGGCGATGATAGTACGCCTGAATAATCTGTTGCAGGGAAAATCAGGGATTCATCCCGAATTAATTCATTTATTAGCGGAATTTATCAACCGCGGCATCTGTCCGTTTGTACCCGAGCATGGCAGCGTAGGAGCAAGTGGCGACCTTGTACAATTGGCACACATCGCATTAGCTTTAATAGGTGAGGGTGAAGTGTTTTACAAGGATGAATTGAGAGATACGGCCGGGGTATTGAAAGAAAACCGATTGAAGCCAATCTCCATGCATATACGTGAGGGCCTTTCGGTTACCAACGGAACTTCAGTTATGACAGGAATCGGCATTGTAAACCTCATATATGCAAAGAGATTGCTACACTGGGCTGTTGCGGCATCAGTGATGATAAATGAGATAGCCTCTTCGTATGATGACTTTATGTCCGAAGAACTGAATGCAACAAAACACCATAAAGGTCAGAAAGAGATAGCCGGAATGATGCGTAAATGGAGCAACGGAAGCGCCAGTTTACGCAAGCGTGAGAATTACCTGTATAACAAAGAGAATAAAGAAAAAATACTTAAACATAAAGTCCAGCCATATTATTCATTACGCTGTGTTCCTCAGATATTAGGCCCTGTACACGATACTTTGGTAAATACCGAGGAGGTATTGGTTAACGAAACCAATTCGGCCTGCGATAACCCAATTGTAGACAAAGAAAGCGGAAATGTATATCATGGCGGAAATTTCCACGGCGATTATGTGTCCTTTGAAATGGATAAACTGAAAATCGCTGTAACAAAAATGGTTATGCTTTCCGAGAGGCAGCTCAATTACCTGTTTCACGACCGGATAAACGATATACTTCCTCCCTTTGTAAATATGGGTGTACTGGGATTGAACTACGGGTTACAGGCTGCGCAATTTACAGCAACCTCTACCACGGCAGAGTGCCAGACACTCTCTTATCCTATGTATGTACACAGCATACCGAACAACAATGATAATCAGGACATTGTAAGTATGGGAACAAATTCAGCCCTACTTGCCAGAACGGTTATAGACAACGGATATCAGGTTATGTCTGTTTTGTTTATGGCAATAACACAGGCGATAGACTGCCTGGCTATACAAAATGATTTATCAAAGAATACAAAAGTAATCTATGATGAAATAAGGGATATCTTCCCTAAATTTGTAGAAGATGCACCGAAATACAAAGAGATCGGTAAGCTGACGAATTACCTAACGAATAAAGAGATAGAAAAAATTTCATTATGAAATATGCTTTAGTAACAGGAGCCAGCAAAGGAATCGGCAGAGCAACGAGCCTCAAACTTGCCGAAATGGGATATTTTATCCTTATCAACTATAATTCGAGCCGTGAAGACGCGGAAAAGACATTAGAGTTGGTTAAGGAAAAAGGCTCTGACGGGGAACTGTTGAAATTTGATGTATCGGATGCCGCCGAAACAAAGTCGGTACTTGATACCTGGACAGCGCAACATAAAAACGAATATATAGAAGTTCTGGTAAATAACGCAGGTATCAGAAAAGATAACCTGATGATATGGATGCCCGAAGAAGACTGGACAAGTGTATTAAACACCAGCCTCAACGGATTCTTCCATGTGACCCAGTATATGTTGAAAAATATGCTGGTAAAGAGATTCGGCCGAATTATAAATATTGTATCTTTGTCCGGCATTAAAGGAATGAAGGGACAGGCGAACTATTCGGCAGCCAAAGGCGGCCTTATAGCGGCAACCAAAGCGCTTGCAGCTGAAGTCGGCCCCAGAAATGTAACCGTAAATGCCGTAGCTCCGGGATTCATACAAACGGATATGGTAAAAGACCTGCCGGAAGAAGAGTTGAAAAAGCTGATACCCGCAGGGCGTTTCGGTACAGCGGAAGAAGTAGCGTCGTTAGTCGGTTTTCTGGCTTCGAAAGAGGCGTCTTACATTACAGGCGAAGTGATTTCCATTAATGGCGGTATATATACCTGATAATACTATAAATACATAAATGAGGAGAGTTGTTATAACAGGCATGGGAATTTATTCCTGCATCGGAAAAAATCTTGATGAGGTAAAAGACTCGCTATATCATGGCAAATCGGGTATAGGCATCGACCCCGAAAGGCTGGACTTCGGTTTCCTTTCCCCGCTGACAGGCATAATAGAAAGGCCTGACATGAAAAAACTTCTCGATCGTAAAAAGCGTAACTTCTTAGCCGAACAAGGCGAATATGCATATGTTGCTACTCTCGAAGCCTTCCGGAATGCAGGAATAGACGATGCATTCCTCGAGGCGAATGAAGTAGGTGTACTTTATGGAAATGATAGCAGTGCACTCCCTGTTATAGAAGCTGCCGATATTATCCGTAACAAGAAGAATACGGTGCTCGTTGGCTCAGGATCAATCTTCCAGTCGATGAACTCGACCGTAACAATGAATCTCTCGGTTATTTTCAAGCTGAGAGGAATCAATCTCACTGTTTCAGGCGCATGTGCCAGTGGTTCACATGCTATCGGATTAGCATACTTCCTCATCAAAAACGGTTTACAGGATTGTATCCTTTGCGGAGGCGCACAAGAAGTAAACCCATATTCGGTAGGTAGCTTCGATGGATTGGGAACATTTTCCAAATTGACAAATGAACCTGCCAGAGCATCCCGCCCATTCGACAAGAACAGGGACGGGCTTATTCCCAGTGGCGGTGCCGCCAGTCTGGTAGTGGAAAGCTACGAATCTGCGGTGAGACGCGGAGCTAATATTCTGGCAGAAGTAATCGGATATGGATTCTCTTCAAACGGGGACCATATATCTACTCCGAATATAGACGGGCCCATCCGTTCTTTGGAAATGTGCCTGAAAGACGCGAATGTAAAACCAGAGAAAATCGGATATATAAATGCGCATGCCACATCTACTCCTATCGGCGACATGAATGAGGCTAAAGCGATCAGCATAGTACTCGGGGAGCATAAACCGTTTGTAACATCCACAAAGTCGATGACAGGACACGAAATGTGGATGGCGGGAGCCAGCGAAGCAATCTATTCGATATTGATGATGAATAATAATTTCATAGCCCCGAATCTTAATTTTGAAGAAGCAGACGAAGCCTCGGCTTTGCTTAATATACCTAATAAACGTATCGATACATCATTTGACATGTTCCTTTCCAACTCATTCGGTTTTGGAGGGACAAATTCAACCCTGATAATTAAAAAATTCAAAGAGTAACTAGTCTTTTATGGAAATGACGAACGAGGAGATAATAGAGAAAATAAGAACTACTTTAGCCGAAGAATTCGAAGTAGATGTAGAAACTATCCAACCGGATGCGCCTTTGATCGAGACATTGGAAATGGATAGCCTCGACTTTGTAGATATGGTCGTACTGATAGAACAGAATTTCGGATTCACCGTAAATGGTAATG
The DNA here is from genome assembly GCF_002482385.1 of Dysgonomonas sp. UBA7710. Classification (GTDB taxonomy): domain Bacteria; phylum Bacteroidota; class Bacteroidia; order Bacteroidales; family Dysgonomonadaceae; genus Dysgonomonas. The sequence continues at coordinate 178,401 of NZ_DLFW01000024.1, forward strand.
ACTTTGTAAATATAAAAACTTTTCAGGATTTCTATGATTTTATCATAGAACATCTCGACAAGCCAAATGACGGAATGGAAGGGTAAAACCAGAGGAGGAGTATTCGGATACCTTTTCTTTATCTTCCTGATAAAGAAAATCGGAATTACTGCGGCTTATATATTTTTAAGCACTATCGTCTTATACTTTATCCCCTTCGCGCCAAAAGCTACCGGAAGTATCTGGTACTATTCCCGTAAGGTACTAAACAAAAGCATTTTTTCCTCTATCGGAATGCTCTTTTGTAGCTATTACAGGTTTGGGCAAACGCTGATAGATAAAGTTGCTATCGGCAACGGAATGAAAAATAAATATAATTTCTGTTTCGAAAATTATAAAAGTTTCCTTGATATACTGAATGCCGACACGGGAGCAATTATAATCGGGGCACATGTCGGCAATTGGGAAATGGGTACACCGTTCTTTGAGGAATATGGTAAAAAAATCAACATCCTTTTATATGACGCTGAATATAAGAGGATAAAAGAATTACTTCAAAAAAATTCCGTTCCGGCCGGTTTTAAAGTAATTCCTGTAAATGACACTGATCTGAACCATGTATTTGCTATAAAGGAAGCTTTGGATAATAAAGAGTATATCTGTTTTCAGGGCGACCGGTATATCAATGAAGAGAGACGCCTGAAGGGTATATTCATGGGAAAAGAAACCAGCTTTCCATCCGGGCCTTTTCTATTAGCGGCAAAGATGAAGGTCCCCGTAGTATTTTATTTTGCCATGCGCGAACCTAAAAAATCGTACCGGTTCCATTTCATCGTGGCTGTACCTGTTTCTAAAAATGAAAAAGCAAAGCCTGAACAACAATTACTCGACCAATACATTCCGGCACTCGAAAATATTCTGAAAAAATATCCGGAACAGTGGTTCAACTACTACAATTTCTGGAACGAAAAATAAAGCATTACAATCCGACTAACATATAATCAATCATGAACTTGTTTCCTTCCTTACAAAAAAGATATTCCGAAGAGCAGTTTTCAGCGGCCAAAGCACAACGGATGGCGCAGGAAATAGCCTTTGGCCCTATTGTTTTTCAGGTATCACGGCTTATGCTCAAGTTTGGTATTTTCGAATTATTATCAGAGAGCCGGGAGGGACTAACACTAAATGAAATATCGGAACATAAAAAGCTATCCCGTTATGCAGCACAAGTATTGCTGGAGGCTTCGCTTTCGATTGGTACTGTATTGATAAAGGATGATAAATATACTCTGTCTAAGGTCGGGTGGTTCTTATTGAACGATGAAATGGCACGTATCAATATGAACTTTAATCATGATGTAAACTATTCAGGGCTATTCAATCTGGAAGAAGCACTTCTGAATGGAAAACCTGAAGGACTGAAAGTTTTTGGCGAATGGCCGACAATATATGAAGGCCTGTCAAAGTTGCCTGAGAATGTACAAAAAAGCTGGTTCGATTTCGACCATTTCTATTCCGATAATTCTTTTTCACAAGCATTGGAAATCGTCTTTGCAAACAGTCCCCGTACATTGCTCGATGTGGGAGGTAATACAGGCCGCTGGGCCATGAAGTGCGTTGAATTCGACACCGGAGTAGATGTTACTATCATGGATTTACCCCAGCAACTAGAACTGATGAAGGAACAAACTTCCGGCCGGACAGGCTCCGACCGCATACACGGGCATGGCTGTAATCTGCTGGATAAAGAAGTGCCCTTTCCAAAAGGCTTCGATGCTATATGGATGAGTCAGTTCCTCGATTGTTTTTCGGAAGAAGAAGCTACAAGTATTTTGTCCCGTGCCGCAGCATCTATGGAAAAATCTTCGTTCCTTTACATTATGGAAACATTCTGGGACCGTCAGAAATTTGAAACAGCAGCTTATTGCCTCACTCTGACCAGCCTGTATTTTACGGCACTGGCAAACGGCAACAGCAAGATGTATCATTCGGATGATATGATACGCTGTGTAAAAGCAGCCGGACTGGAAGTTAACGAAATACACGACGGATTGGGATTGGGGCATAGCATTATGGTTTGCAAACGAATATGAGTAAGCTGGTAATAACAGAAGAAGGAGGTATATTGGACTTAATTCCGCAACGTCCGCCAATAGTGATGGTCGATAAGTTTTACGGAATTGAAGGTGACTGTTCATATACGGGACTGACAATCAGCCCCGGTAATATTTTCATTGAAAACAATTATTTCAAGGAACCCGGTATTATAGAACATATCGCGCAATCGGCCGCAGCACGTGTGGGATATATCTGTAGGCAAAATAATGTCGCCGTACCACTCGGCTTTATCGGATCTGTAGACAAGATGACAATTCACATCTTACCAAAGGTAGGTAATGAACTGCATACCGAGATAAAAATAATACAGGAAGTCGCCGAAATCACCCTGATAGGTGCGACAGTAAAAATCGGAGATAACCTTGTCGCCGAATGCCGTATGAAAATATTTTTGAAAAAGGAATGAAAAAACATAAATACAGAGCTAAAGAACCCGCGCTAACAGACAGAACTACTATAAAAGTCCGTTTCAGTGAAGTAGATTCCATGCGTATTGTATGGCATGGCCAGTACATCAAGTATTTTGAGGATGGCCGGGAAACCTTTGGCAAACGATATGGAATCGGTTATTGCGACATTTACGAAAACGGATACACTGCACCCATTGTCGACCTCACCTGTCAGTATAAGCAATCCTTATCATTCGGGGAAGAGGCTATTGTGGAAACAAACTATATAGCTTCGGACGCTGCGAAAATAATATTTGAATATACTGTTTATAAAAGTGATGGTGAGACAGTTGTCGCCACAGGAAGTACAGTTCAGGTATTCTTAAATTCTAATAATGAACTGGAGTGGACAAATCCCGATTTTTATCAGGAATGGAAGAAGAAATGGAATATCTGAATGACATATACATTACCGCCGATAACATTATCAGTTCTTTAGGATTTACGACTAAAGAAAATGTCCGTGCCATTAGCCTGAATAAATCCGGGATTGCCCCTGTCAAAGCAGGAAAAATCTCCGATGCACCAATTCTTGCCGGGTTAATTAATTCCGATATCCTGAACGAACTGACAGAAAAGCATAGCCTGCAAGAATTCAGCAAGGCCGAACAACTCTCCATATTATCAATTAAGGACTTATTATCGCAAAAAGATATAGATCTGAAGCAGTGTGGTTTCATTCTTTCTACAACAAAAGGGAATGTAGACTTACTGCAACATCATACAGAAAACATTGACAGGAACGTTTTTCTCAGGGAAAGTGCGTCTAAGATTACAGATTACTTCGGAATGGACGATAAGGCTATGGTTGTCTCCAATGCCTGCATATCGGGAGTATCAGCTCTTATTATCGCCCGTCGCTTACTCCTGAATGGTGACTATAAGCATATAATCGTTACGGGGGTAGATGTCCTTTCTCATTTTATTACCAGTGGTTTCCGGTCGTTTCGTTCCCTGAGTGAAAATCGTTGCAGACCTTACGATAGTGAAAGGGACGGGTTAAATCTGGGAGAAGCCTGTGGAAGCATCCTCCTGTCCGCAGAATCCGAAACGAACAATATAATTATCAGAGGCGGGGCAATAAGCAACGACGCCAATCATATATCAGGCCCTTCACGCACTGGTGACGGCCTGTACTATGCAATGAGGGACGCAATGGATGAAGCCGGGGTAACAGCCAATGACATCGACTGCATAAACCTGCATGGCACTGCAACCGTTTTCAACGATGAAATGGAGGCGAAAGCTGTTCATCTGGCTCAATTGGAAAAAGTCCCGGTCAATAGCCTAAAGCCGTATTTCGGGCATACATTGGGCGCATCGGGAATTATTGAAACAATTATTTGCGCACACCAATTAAAAGAGAACGTCATATACGGTACATCAGGTTATCAGACAAATGGTGTTTCACAATCCCTGAATGTAAGTAATAATCACATCTGTAGAAAGACGATAAACACCTGTTTTAAAACGGCTTCCGGCTTTGGCGGTTGTAATGCTGCTATTATATTATCCAAAATACCTTCGCATAAGTCAATCGAGCAGGGAACATTTTTATTCAACGAAATAAAGAGCTGTATTATAGAGAATAGTTCTATAAAAGTAAATGATGAAGTCATATTTAAGTCCACATCCGGTAATTTTGCTGTTTTCATCCGCGAAGCATACAAAAATGCAGGCGACAGCAACCAGAAGTTCTATAAGATGGATGACCTCTGCAAACTGGGATATATAGCAGCGCTGCATTTACTAGATGGAATCACTTTTAATTCCGATGAAATGGGAATTATCTTATCCAATTACTCTTCGTCATCAGATACGGATTTAAAGCATCAGCGGATAATAGATGAAGGTGGAGACGATGCTGCCAGTCCGGCTGTATTCGTTTATACACTGCCCAACATTGTTGCCGGTGAAATATGTATCCGTCATAAAATACAAGGTGAAAATACCTTCTTTATCGAATATCCCGATAGTTCGGAAAGACAGGAAAAATATGTAAAACTCGCCATGAACAAGAGTAAATTACAATTTTGCATCACCGGTCGGTGCGAATATTTTGCAAATAAATACAAAGCTGAATTCAGACTCATAAAGAAAGATAAAATATGGAAGAATTGATAGAAAAACTGAAAAAAGAACTGATACAGGAATTAAATCTTGAAGAAATGACTCCCGAAGATATAGATGCCGATGCCCCGTTATTCGGAGACGGCTTGGGTCTGGATTCCATCGACGCTCTCGAAATTATCCTTATCCTCGAACGTAATTACGGTATCAAAATCAAAAAGCCTGGAGAAGGCGAAGGACGCGAAATATTCAGGTCGGTAAGATCATTAGCCGAATTTATTTCTACACATCAGAAATAATGAAGATTTACATTACAGGAACAGGTATTGTATCGGGTATAGGCATAAATACAGAAGAAAACCTGTATGCTATCCGGCACAAAAGTCATGGTATGGGCAAAGTCACTCTTTTCCCTACCAGCCTCGATGTTCCTGTAAGTGAGGTGAAATATACAAATGAGCAGCTTAAAGAGTTATTAGCTCTACCTTCCGGTAAAACATACTCCCGAACTGCTTTGCTTGGAATACTGGCGGCGAAGGAGGCCTTATCGGATTCAAATATAGATGTAAAGGCTCAACGTACCGGACTTATATCTTCCACCTCGGTGGGCGGTATGGATTTAAGTGAAAACTTTTACGTCGATTTCCGGAAAGATGAGGAAAAGGGCCGTTTAAGGGATATTGTTTCGCATGATTGCGGCGACAGCACTCAAAAAATTGCGTCCTATCTGGGTATAACCGATTATGTAACAACAATAAGTACAGCCTGTTCTTCCGCAGGAAACGCGATAATGCTGGGGGCAAGGATGATTAAAAACGGATTGCTGGATGCTGTTATCGTCGGAGGAACCGATGCTTTATGTAAGTTTACCTTGAATGGCTTTAACTCGCTGATGATTCTGGATAAAGAACTATGCAAACCATTTGACAAATCCCGTGAGGGCCTGAATCTGGGCGAAGGTGCTGGTTATCTAGTATTACAATTAGAAAAAACATTAAAAAGAAAACCATATTGTATCCTCTCCGGCTATTCCAATGCAAATGACGCTTATCACCAGACAGCCACTTCTCCCGATGGAGACGGGCCGTACCTGTGTATGAAAGAAGCTGTTGAAATGGCAAATGTACTTCCCGGTGATGTGGACTATATCAACGTGCATGGTACGGGAACGCCTAACAACGACCTGTCGGAAGGGAAAGCGATCATACATCTTTTCGGTGAGGGTACACCTAAATTCAGTTCATTGAAACCGTTTATAGGGCATACATTAGGAGCTTCGGAAGGGATAGAGGCGGCCTTATCCGTATTATCCATATCTGAAGGAATCGTTTATCCGAACCTCAACTTTAAAAAACCGATAGAAGATACGAATCTTATTCCTGTTACAGAATGTGACGAAGGCTTACCGATCAAACATGTCTTATCCAACTCTTTCGGATTCGGAGGGAATGATTCTTCTTTACTTTTTTCGGCAATAGAATAGACTCTTAGTTATGAAAAGACCTTGTTATATAAACTCATTCGCATCTATCCACCCCGATGGTATTACCGGAGAAAGCGGGATGCTGCATGCGGTGGAGCCTGATTACAAGCACATCATAACCAACGCGAATATGCGCCGCCGTATGAGCCACATTGTAAGGATGGGTGTTGCGTGCGGATTGATTTGTCTGGAACAAAGTGGAAACAAAAATATAGATGCCATTATTACAGCCACCGGACTTGGATGCCTGACCGATACAGAAAAATTTCTGGATAATCTCATAGAAAATGAGGAGCAATTGCTGAATCCTTCGGCTTTTATACAATCTACATTCAATGTCATAGGCGCTCAGATCGCCCTGATTACAGGCTGCCATTCTTATAACAATACCTATGTGCACCGCGGCCTCAGCTTCGAAAGCGCCCTGATCGACGGCATGATGAGGATATGGGAAGGTGACAATCAGGTCCTGATCGGTGCTGCCGATGAAGTGTTACCCGCCGGGCATACTATCTTGAAAAGGCTGGGTATGCTCGATAATATTATATTGGGCGAAGGCTCCCAGTTTTTTACATTAGCGGCTGAAAAAGAATTATATACTGTTGCAGAACTGGCAGCTGTCAGGACATTTACAGGAAAGCTGTCTTCGGAGGAGATGCTGCACAGGATAAAGATATTCCTGACAGAAAACAATATAGAATCGATTGATATACAACATCTTATCACAGGTAAAAATGGAAACACAACCGATGACCTGGTATATAATGTTGTGGAGCAATTATTCCCATCCACCTCATACTCGACATTCAAAGACATTTGCGGGGAATACCCGACCGCTTCGGCTTTCGGTATGTGGAAAGGATTAAGTCGATTGAAAGAATCCGGTGATATACAATACCTGCTTATCTACAACCATTATTACACTGTAAATCATTCATTGATATTATTGAAAAAATGCTGATTTTCATTTCATCCATAGCCGCTATACTGCTTATATTCCTCATCTATGCCTCTTACAGCATCCGGTCGGGAATATACTTAAAAGCATTATGCCGGAATGAAAAGAAAGGAAAAGTAGTAGCACTCACATTTGACGACGGGCCCGACAAAGAGCAGACGCCCAAAGTGCTTGATATTCTGAAAGAATATGATGTCAAAGCTACTTTTTTTTGTATAGGCAGCAAGATTAAAGGTAATGAGAGTATCCTGTCAAGGATGAAAGAGGAAGGCCATTTAATCGGTAACCATACTTTTAATCACTTTTTTTCGTTTCCTTTGTATGCGTCGCAACGAATGAGAATGGAGCTAAGCGATTGCGAAAAGGCTATTGAGGAGGTAACAGGAGAAAGAACGATATTGTTTCGTCCGCCTTTCGGAATCACCAATCCGACCATAGCAAAGGTGGTCAGGACAATGGGTTATCTGACTATTGGCTGGAGTATCCGCTCTTTAGATACATGTAAGAAAGAAAACACGGTATTGAAGCGAATAAAGCGAGGACTAAAGGCGGGAGCAGTCATTCTCTTACACGATCCATTGCCGCAGAGTGACAGCCTGTTACGAAAAGTGCTCGATCTTCTGAAAGAAAACGATTACATCATAGAGAGGATAGATAAATTATTTGATATACCTAAAACAACGAAATGAAACGCATATATATTTGTTATTTACTTATTTTCATTTGTATAACGCAGATAAACGCGCAGATGAAAAAGATGGAAGATGTGAAAGCCTTTAATGAACGGGTTCTCCGGGAGGCTGTATCTGTAAAAAGTATAGAAAGTGATTTTACTCAAATAAAGCATCTCGACCTGTTTAATGAAGATATAACTTCAAAAGGTAAATTCTATTACAGGCACAATGATAAAATAAGTCTCGATTATAGTTCCCCTACAAAATACCTGATTGTTATAAATGCCGATAAACTAAAGATAGTTTCGGATGGTAAAAAAAATGTTGTGAACCTGAAATCGAATAAAGTCATGAGCGAAATGAGAAGTATGCTCGCCGCGTGTATGTCGGGCAATATTTCGCAAATATCAGGCTATAACATGGAATACTTTGAAGATAGCAACTCCTATCTGATAAAAATAAAACCAACCAATAAATCTGTACAGGCATATATCTCAGGCTTCGATATTTATATGGACAAAAAAGATATGTCGGTATCCAAATTGCGTATATCGGAGAATGCCACCGATTATACCGATTACCTGTTTCAGAACAAAAAGTTTAATACACTGACAGATGACAAAAAGTTTTCAGTTAATTAGTATCCTGTTGGTATGCCTTACTTTCGTCTCCTGTTCTAAGAATACATATCCGCTGAAAACAGGGCCTGCTCCTATTATATCCGTTGGGAATAAAGCGCAGAAGTATAATATGACGCTGGATTTCGGAGGCAAACATTTTAACGGTATGCTTATCGCAAAAACAATGGAAGATGGTGAAATACGCATTGTCGCATCTACCATGTTCGGGCTTAGTCTGTTCGATTTCGGAATGAAAGGTGAAAACTGGAATGTTTACAGTTGTATAGAGCCTATGCGGAAAGACCGTATACTGAAAATCTTTGAAACTGACTTCAAACTGTTATTTTTATCCGGCAGGAACGTTAAAAAAATAGAAAAAACAAAAGAATATACTAAATTTGTAACAGGAGGAGGTATCTCCAAGGGGGTGATTTATGCCACACCTGAGACAGAAAACGATTCTGAGAAAATACAAATAAAGCACTCCTGGCTACGATTAACTATCGGACTGGAGAAAATGGGAGAAAACAATGTTATTGAATGATTTTTACGAAATAACCGATGTAATGAAAGGTGAGCCCGCTCATCGTTTAAGAGTGAAGCTGAATCCTTCGCATCGCATATATGAAGGACATTTCGCGGGACAACCGATAGTTCCGGGAGTATGCACATTACAAATCATAAAAGACTGCGCCGAAAAACTATCCGGTAAAGAGTATATGTACGCATACATATCCTCCTCAAAGTTCCTGTCATTGGTCGACCCCATGGTTAACGGCCTGATAGAGTTTAATATTTCGTTAAAAGATACAGACGATAACCGTATCTCCCTGTCCGCAGAAGGAAAATATCAAAACACAGATACCGTATTCATCAAAGTAAAAGCAACTTTGAAAGAGATTGAAAATGAATGAATCCGTAGATACTATAATATGGCAGGAGAAATTAAATAATCTCGGTATCGTTGTTATTATCCCTACATACAATAACGACAGGACTCTCCTATCCGTTATCGAAGGGGTAAAACAATACAGCAAACATATTATAGTGGTCAACGATGGCTCTACAGACACAACATCCGGAATACTGAAATCCATCCGCGGCATTCAGATCATTACCCACACAAAAAATAAAGGAAAAGGCTATGCTCTCAAAAATGGATTATCAGCAGCAAAAGAACAGGGATTCAGATATGCGATAACGATAGACTCCGACGGACAGCATTACCCAGCCGATATACCTGCTTTCGCTAATGAAATAGAAATACATCCTGATTCTATGCTTGTGGGGGCAAGAAATCTGACAGCTAATAATATGCCGGGTAAAAATACATTTGCCAATAAATTCTCGAACTTCTGGTTTCAGCTGGAAACAGGTATAAAACTGGAAGACACACAATCCGGCTATCGCCTTTATCCGCTCCATCATATAGGAAAAATGAAGTATTGCACAGCCAAATACGAATTCGAACTGGAAATGATCGTATTTCTGGCATGGAAAGGTGTGAATGTAAAAAATATCCCTGTAAATGTATATTACCCGCCACAGGGCGAACGGATATCGCACTTCCGACCGTTAAGGGATTTTACACGCATCAGCATACTGAATACAATACTTGTTATAGTCACCTTCTTGTGGATATTACCCTTGAAATTTTTCAGGAAACTGACATGGACAAATATCCGCGCTTTTATAGATAAGGAAATACTAAAGTCGAAAGATTCGAACAGAACCATGACACTATCCATTATGTTGGGGATTTTCATGGGGATTGTTCCCATATGGGGTTATCAGATGATTGTGACGGTTTTCCTTGCCCATTTTCTGAAACTGAACAAAGTAATTTCGCTGGTTGCTTCCAATATCAGTATTCCCCCGGTAATGCCGTTCCTTTTGTATGGAAGCTATGCCACAGGCTGCTTTCTTACAAATAGCCCGGTATCGTTCGATATCACCGATGTTTCATTGGAAAGGATGAAAACGGTCTTGTTCCAGTATCTGACCGGCAGTATAGTTTTCGCTTTGGTTTGCAGCATGCTGGCAGGTATTATATCGGCAAGTTTACTGCTGATATTCAGAAAAAGGAAACAGGCAGTAGATATTTAAGTAATCAAACAAATTAATGACATATTTAAACGTTCTATTATTTAATGTAATTTTTACTACGCACAATCAGAGATTGCTTGTGTTCCTTTTGGCCAAAGCCCCAAAAGGAACCAAAAACTCTTTAGCGCCCGCTTCAAAGGCCGACCCGTAACGGACTAAAAGACGAAACGGAAAAACTCGCTCTAAAGATTGTATAATCCGAATCAGCGATTAAGCTCAAACACGTTTCCGTTTTTTTCGTCTTTTCATCCTACGGGTATCCCGTCCATGAAGCTAACGGCGCAGGCTGACGCACGATAAGGCTAGCGCATATTGAGCTTAGGGACTTTGCCCTCACTATGGCGTCAGCCTCTACGCATTAGTGACGCAGGCGGGGAAACCCACACGGTACAGGCGGCGTAGAAAGAGACGGGGCGATAGCCCGTTCGTCACTTTCAGCAGGCAAACCGATTGTGGGTCGCCGAGGAACGAAGCGCTAGCTTTTTGCTTCCTTTTGGGCAATGCCAAAAGGAAGGACAAGCCCGGGAGGGCGCGGCAGTAATGAGCTAAAGCCTCCAATCTAAAATTAAGATGGTGACTATACATTAAATAATAGAACATTTAAACGTATAAATAAATGTACAATACTTAACATAGAGTGTAAATGAGTAACTTTTTCGTCAACCTATATAATTATTTCGCACGGCATAAGATAATCCTCTATTTATCGCTGGTTGCAAGTATAGCCATTATGGGTTATTTTGCCCTGCAACTCAAATTCGAGGAAAATATCACCCAGTTCTTTCCTGATACCAAAAACGAACAAAACCTGAATACTGTTTTCGACAACCTGCGTATCAAGGACAAGATTATTGTCATGTTCTCGTTCTCGTCATCAGATAAGGAACAGGACAACGATACCGCAGTATTGACAGAAAGCGCGACCTTATTCGCAGATAGCCTGTTGGCCCGGACACAAGGAACATATGTAAACAATATACTCCTCCGCATAGACGACAGTCTGAAAACCGAGATGCAGAATTTCGTCTATGACAATCTTCCGATCTTACTCAGCGACAGCGATTATCAGCGTATAGATTCCTTGTTTTCAAAAGAAAAAGTCGCATCAGTTATGCACCGAAATTATTCCAATCTGTTGTCTCCGGCCGGAGGCTTTCTCAAAGAATACATTATGAGAGACCCTCTCAGTCTTGGAGGAAATGCACTGAAACGCCTGCAAGACTTCCAACTGGATAGTAATTTCGAGCAACAAGACGGATACATCTTCTCCAAAGACGGCTCCATGTTGCTGCTGTTCATTACTCCTACATACAGCATGGGAAGTACGGGGCAAAACGATAAACTGATTTCAGCTATCGAAAAGGAAATAGCCGCTATTAACAAAGACTACCCTTCGGTAAAAGCCGAATACTACGGAGGCCCTTCTGTCGGTGTATATAATGCCCGTCAGATAAAAGAAGACTCCATACTGACAATCACTCTGGCACTGGTTATAATCATTGTTTTCATCCTGCTGGCCTTTAGACAAAAGAGAACTATCTTCCAGATCATCACACCGACTATCTTCGGGGGCTTGTTCGCCCTCTTTATGATTTCACTCTTGAAAGGTAGTATTTCGTCTATCGCCGTCGGTTCCGGCTCCATAATCATGGGCGTCGCGCTGAGTTATTCCATACACATGGTCGTACACCAGAGCCATGTCGCGTCTGTGACGCAACTGATAAAGGAACTCACCTACCCTCTCACTGTCGGTAGTTTTACAACAATCGGCGCATTCTTAGGATTACTTTTCACCAGTTCGGAATTATTACGTGACTTCGGGCTTTTTGCGTCTATGACGCTGATAGGTACAATTATCTTCTGCCTCATATACCTGCCTCACTTCCTCGACGGGAGGGTTCATCAGAAAAGAAGCGCATTGCTCCGCTTTATAGAGCGCTTCAATGCTTACCGCTTCGATAAAAATAAATGGCTTGTAGGCGGTATCTTAATATTAACGGTCATCTGTATATTTACTTCACGCAATGTGGGTTTCGATACCGACATGATGCATATGAATTATGAACCGGAACATTTGAAAGAAGCTGAACAGAAATTGGCTGAAATCGTAGATAACGATAAGAAAAATATCCTGTTTGTAAGTGTAGGTAAAAATACAGATGAAGCAATACAAAACTATAATGCGACCAATAAAAAATTATCAGTACTAAAAGGACAAGGCCTGATTAACAACTTCGCTTCCGCCGATTACTTCCTTATCCCCGAAGATATCCGGCAAGAACGTTTACAAAAATGGAATAATTACTGGACTGCCGGGAAGAAAGAATTTTTGAAAACAACGCTGAAAAGCGAGTCTGCAACATTTAATTTTCGTCAGGACGCTTTTGCCCCATTCTACAAATGGATAGATTCTGACTTTACCCTGCATAAAGATATTACAGAGACAAACCGGATATTAAACGACTGGCAAACTAATGTGCCGGGCCTTACCCTGCTCATTTCACAAGTGCAGCTCGATGATAAAAATAAGGAAGAAGTATATCAACATTTCAATAATGGTAATGAAGTTGTGATTTTAGACCGTTCCTTCTTTACAAAGAAGTGGGTATCTGCTATCAATGATGATTTTTATCTGATTTTATTCATTTCATCATTCCTCATTTTCATCACTTTACTTATATCTTACGGACGTATCGAATTAACACTGATTAGTTTCTCCCCAATGTTTATCAGCTGGATTATCATTATCGGTATCATGGGAATATCCGGGATGGAATTCAATATCATCAATATCATCCTGTCCACTTTCATATTTGGTATCGGGGACGATTTCAGTATATTTATTATGGACGGTTTACAGAATAAATACCGGACAAATAAGCCTGCGCTGAACGGACATAAAACAGCCATCTTCTTTTCGGCTTTCACCATTATTGTAGGAATGGGAGCCTTGATTTTCGCACAGCACCCCGCTTTGCAATCTATTTCATTGATGTCTATCCTCGGAATGATAGTTGTGGTTCTGGTTTCATATACTATTCCTCCTGTCATCTTCCGCATCTTTATGTCTTCACAGACAACAAAAGGGCTGCCGCCATATACACTGGCCTCTATTTTGATAACCGCCTTTATATACGGGCTATTCCTTGCCGGATGTCTATTTCTCCGCATAACCATTTTGTTATTGTATCTTGTTCCTGTAAAGAGAAGTAAAAAGCGGCAATTCATTTGCTACCTGATAATGCTCAACTGCCGGTTCATCTGCTTTGCAGGATTTATACTGAAGAAAAAGAAAGTAAATACCGGTGGCGAAACATTTAAGAAACCCGCCATTATCATAGCCAACCATCAGTCTTTCCTCGATATACTCCTGTTGCTTACGCTCCATCCTAAAATGGTAATGGTTACAAACGAATGGGTATGGAGATCTCCGTTCTTTGGCGCAGTAATCAGGTATGCAGGCTATTTTTATACAGGCGAAGGATATGAAAATTCGGTATCGCATATCAAAGAACGTATCGATGAAGGATACTCCGTTGTCATATTCCCTGAAGGTACACGTTCATACGATGGAAGATTGAAGCGCTTCCACAAAGGTGCGTTCTATCTATCTGAGGCACTGAAACTGGATATAATCCCCATCATATTATATGGCACGGGGATGGTTATTTCAAAATCACAGCCATTCTATCTGAAACGGGGAATAATAGCAACTAAAATCCTGCCCCGCATTACTTATGAAGACCGCTCGTTCGGAAACACTTATAAAGAAAGGACAAAAAACACGGCGGCTTACTTCGCATCCGAATATGCAAAAGTTTGCACAGAATATAATACGGCCATCAATCCGTATTTCTATCATATGCTGGTAAAGAATTACATCTATAAAGGGCCGGTGATGGAATGGTATGTACGCATAAAGGTGAAAATGGAAAAAAGCTATAAAATATTCGATGAACTGATACCTGAGAGGGGGCAAATCACAGACATCGGTTGCGGATATGGCACTTTAGGATATATGCTTGCCATGCTATCACCTGACAGGCAGGTATTAGGCATAGATTATGATGAAGATAAAGCCGGAGTCGCCCGATACGGATATTTACATAAAGAGAATACCGCTTTTGTACATGCCGACGCATTGGAATATCCGCTACCCGAAAGCGATGTGTTTATACTGAATGACATGTTGCACTATATGGATAACCAGAAACAGGAATCGTTATTAAAAAGATGCGTGCAGAATCTTAATGACAACGGTTTGATTATCGTTCGTGACGGAGATAGCCGGGATAAGCAAAAACAAAAACTGACAAAGTTATCGGAGATATTCTCTACCCGTATATTTGGTTTTAATAAAACAAAAGAAGAACTTTGTTTTACTTCGGCTGAAAAGCTGTATGAAATAGCAGAAAGCTGTAATATGGCAATAGAGAGCTTCAAAAACGATAAATATACGTCTAATACTATTTTTATATTTAAGAAGAAAGAAGAGAAAACAAATGGGTAAATACGATATCATTATAGCCGGAAGCGGATTGGGCGGTCTCGAATGCGCTGCCATTCTGAGCAAGGAGGGATACAATGTATGCGTGCTTGAAAAGAACGTGCTATTCGGTGGATGCCTGCAAACATACATCCGGAAAGGACATCAATTCGATACAGGGATTCATTATATCGGTAGTCTGGATGAGGGACAGATAATGAACCAGTATTTCAAATACTTCGGTATAATGGATAAGCTGAACATAAAACGTCTCGACACCGATTCTTTCGACACCATATTCTATAAAGACAAAATATATAATTACGCTGTTGGCCACGACCATTTTGCAGATACGCTGGCCCAATCTTTTCCCCATGAACGGGAAAACCTGAAAACATATACCTCTATCCTTAAAGATGTGAGCAGGCTCATAGATGTGGATAACCTGAAAAAAGGAAATATAGCACAAAACGGCATGAAATATTTTTATACTTCGGCTACTCAGATGATAGCTGATACGGTCAAGGATGAAACACTGAGAAGCGTTTTAGCCGCTACATCCATGCTGTATGGAGGGATAAAGAATAGTTCGACTTTCTATCATCATGCGATGACCAATAACTCGTATATCGAAAGTCCGTACCGTTTTGTAGACGGAACCATGCAGATAGCCGAACGGCTGATAGACGTTATCCGGGCGAATGGAGGTACCGTATTGAACAATAAGGAAGTTACCCGCCTGATAGTAACGGACAATCAGGTAACGGCCGCAGAAGTAAACAATGAAGAAATATTCGAGGCCGATCATTTTATCTCCAATATCCACCCCAAACGCACATTGGAGATACTGGAAAAGAGCCGCTATATAAAAAACGCTTATATATCCCGCATCAATGCTTTGCCTAATTCATTCGGAGTCTTCACAACGTATCTGGTGATGAAGCCGGATTCTCAGCCTTATATCAACAGTAATTATTATGTGCATGGAACTGATAATGTATGGTATAATGACGATTCGTCCAGAGATAAGATCAACAACGCCCTGCTCTGCTTCCAATGCAACAGCAATAGTGACTATACGGATATAATCTCGATATTGACGCCAATGTATATGTCGGAACTGAAAGAATGGGAAAATACCACTGTGGGCAAGCGGGGGGATGATTACATCGCTTTCAAGAAAGCCTATTCAAACAAAGTACTTGAGTTTCTGAAAGGCAAAGGATTCGATTTCTCCGGTAAGATAGAAAGTATATATAGCACCACACCGTTAAGTTACCGTGACTATACGGGAACGCCTTATGGCTCGGCATACGGTATAGTAAAAGATTGTAAGTTTCCCGAATTAGGTTTTATTTCCACAAAAACGAAACTGAAAAACCTTTACTTTACAGGCCAGAATATGAATGTACATGGTGCTCTGGGGGTAACGCTCACATCCATGTTCACTTGCGCCGACTTTGTAGGTCAGGAATATTTAGCTAAAAAAGTAGGAAATGCATAAATTGTTGAAAAAAGGCCTGAAGACCGGATTATATGTGCTGCTGATATTCATTCTCGCTTTTGGCGGAATTATCGGCTACATGTATTTTTCAGCGGATATGTGTGTACCAGAAATAGAGGAAGAAGTCCCCCGCTACAAACTGACAGAAGAACCTGATTACCGTCAATGGGGTGATAATTATCTCCGCAAGAGTGAAAGCGGATTGTGGGAACTGAAAGTCTCCGGTAGCGATTATGAACGGGGCATCGCCATAGGAGAGATGTCGAAAGACCTGCTATATTACCAGGAAAAAGTATTTGTAGACCAGATAAAGATACTTGTCCCATCCGAAAATTACCTGCGGTTCCTTGGCTTCTTTACCATCCTATACAACCGTAATCTGGGAAAGAATATACCTGAAGAATACAGACGCGAAATTTACGGGATATCCCATTCCTGTTCCGATGAATTCCATTATATCGGCACTCCCTACGAAAGACAGTTAAACTACCACGCCGCACATGATTTAGGACATGCCATGCAAGACTATATGCTCGTAGGATGCAGTTCCTTTGCTACATGGGGTACGGCAAGCGCCGATTCAACATTGGTAATCGGCCGCAATTTCGATTTTTATGCAGGGGATGATTTTGCAAAAAATAAAGAAGTACAGTTCTATGCGCCCGAAAAAGGTTATAAATTCGTATCTGTAGCCTGGCCGGGGATGACCGGCGTATTATCGGGAATGAATGAGGAAGGGCTGACTGTAACAATTAATGCCGCAAAATCAACCATGCCTGCGTCCGCTAAAACGCCAATATCCATCCTTACAAGAGAGATATTGCAATATGCGTCAACAATTGAGGAAGCGTATGAGATTGCGAAAAAAAGAGAGACTTTTGTATCCGAATCCATCCTTATAGGTTCAGCGAAAGACAAGAAAGCGGCCATTATAGAAAAATCGCCTGATAAAATAGGTTTATTCACTACCGATGAAGAACAAATTATATGTACCAATCATTTCCAATCCGAAATATTCGCTAAGGACGAGCGAAATCTCGAAAATATCCGTACAACAGACAGCCAATACCGTTTCCGGCGATTGACAGAGCTCCTTGATAAAAACAAACCTTTAGATGCGAAAAAAGCGGCCTCTATCCTTCGCAACACAAAAGGATCGGGAGATAAGGAAATAGGCCTGACAAACGAAATGGCAATCAATCAGTTTATCGCACACCACTCGGTCATATTTAAGCCCGAACAGCGAATAATATGGGTATCTACCCACCCCTGGCAAATGGGTAAATATGTAGCCTATGACCTGAATAAGATATTCGGGGAAGATACGGATTTCAGGAGAGAGGTATATTCCCCGGAATACACTATTCCCGAAGATTCATTACTATATGGCGATATGTTCAATAACCTTATGGTATATAAGGAGCTGACGAAAGATATAAAAGCTAAGACAAAAGAGAAGAGTTCCGTATCTTCCGGAATATTAAATAAATATGAGGCTTCTAATCCCGAATATTATCATATGTACGAAATAATCGGGGATTATTACCTGTCGCAAGGAGAAATAAAGAAGGCGAAGGATTACTGGCAAAAAGCATTGACAAAAGAGATACCGAAAGTCTCCGAAAAGGAACGGATATTGAAAAAAATCAGGTCATAGACCTATTTATTACTTTGTTTAGATTAAATACAACAAGCACTTAGATTGAAGTTATATATCATTAAATACTTTCTTTTGCTTAAAATGACAACCCAATGAAAAAGCACCCCGACATACAATTTCAGCCTGCTATCAAAATCAAAGAATATCAGGAAACGAAATTACAAGCTGCTCTGCAATACCTAAAAGAACACTCTGCTTTTTATCAAAGGATGTTCGAAGAACAGAATATTGACATAAACGGGATCAAGACAATTGAAGATCTACGGCAATTGCCCGTCACCACGAAGAATGACCTGCAAAAATACAGTGAAGATTTTATTTGTGTAGAGAAGTCCCGGATTATCGATTATGTAACTACATCGGGGACTCTGGGCGATCCCATCACATTTGTTCTCACCAGCAAAGATCTCGACCGCCTCGCCTATAACGAATACCTGTCTTTTACCACCGCAGGATTTACCAAAGATGACATCATGCAATTGATGACAACTATAGACCGCCGTTTCATGGCCGGGCTGGCTTATTTCCTCGGAGCGCGCGAACTGGGCATGGGTGTTGCCCGTGTGGGAAACGGAATACCCGAACTTCAATGGGATACAATAGAACGGATACAGCCCACATGCGGGATAGCAGTCCCCTCATTCCTTATAAAGCTGATAGATTTTGCCGAAAAAAATAAGATCGATTATAACAACAGCTCTGTAAAGAAATGCCTTTGCATAGGAGAATCTTTACGCAAAGAGAACTTCGAACTAAATACTTTGGGTAGACGCATCCAGGAAAAATGGAGTTCCATGCAATTATACTCCACGTATGCCTCTACCGAAATGCAGGCATCATTCACGGAATGCGACGGCTTTTGCGGCGGCCACCTACAGCCGGAACTGATTATAGTGGAATTTCTGGACGATAACGACAATCCTGTCGGAGAAGGCGAGTCCGGAGAAGTCACGATTACTACTCTGGGAGTGGAAGGTATGCCCCTCCTGCGTTTCAAGACAGGGGATGTATGCTATCACTATACCGAACCTTGCAGCTGTGGCAGGAATACCACACGCCTGAGCAGCGTATTGGGACGCAGAGGCCAAATGATAAAATATAAGGGAACCACACTTTATCCACCGGCCTTATTCGATATACTGGACAATATACCTCATATCAAGAACTATGTAGTTGAAGTATTTACCAACGATCTGGGAACAGACGAAATACTAGTGCGGGTAGGCTGTGATGAAAACAGGAGCGAAGCTTTTATAAAAGAAATCAAGGACTTGTTCAGATCAAAGGTTAGAGTTGCTCCAAACATAACTTTCGAATCCCCTGAATATATTGCGCAGATTCAGACTCCGCCTATGAGCCGGAAAGCTGTTAAATTTATAGATTTACGGTAATTCTTTTGATAAGAAGAGGCTTTTTCTTACATTTGGTATAAAATCACTAATAAAATCTTATTTATATGAAAAAATTAGTTTTACTTATCGCCCTATTGGCCAGCGTATGCGGTTTTGCACAAAAAAAAGAGGTTTTAAAAGACATTGAAGCTATTAATTTCTACGGAGTTGATTTTTCGCATGCGAAGGTATATGGTGCAAAAGAATCCGGTGAACATTTTAAATATGCTTTTCAGGATATAAACAATCTATTCATTACAGAAGCAAAAAAATATGACATTGCTAAGTATTTGAGAAAAAGGGTTCTGGGTATTTATGTTGATGATGTTAAAGCACGTATATCAGATCTTAAAGCGGACAATATATTTACTACTGACGCTGCATATCAGCTAGAGGACAACACAATAAAAGACATCATAAAATCCCTTTCGATAAAAGAGACTGATGGCACGGGGGTAATCATCATAGCAGAAAGATTAAGTAAGGCAAAAAACAGAGGATACTTCGATGTCGTATTTTTTGATATAAAAACCCGTAATATCATTGATAGCTGGAAATCTGATGGTAAGGCGCAGGGATTCGGCCTTCGCAATTTCTGGGCTCACTCGGTACGCGAAGTACTGAAATTCAGCGAATCTGCATTGAAATAAGAGTCCTGTATTCGTACCAGAGCCTTTTTGTTTATTCAAATAACAACCTAATTAATAACGATTTAAATCTTTCAGACAATAGTCCTGAAAGATTTAAATCGTTTATAGAATAATCGTTTGGCATAGGCTCATAGTTAAAAGTAAAACTTTGTTTCACAGTATAGATAAATATAAAATCATTGCTGGAACCGGCATGTACGAGAACATCAAAAGTAGGAACTTTTGTTTGAACACAATGCAGGCAGCGCCTATGCCGAACCAAGAGAAGAAAATATAAATTCCATGTATTATGCCGATCAGTATTTGAAAACTTTATCTATATATTTAGCTGATAGTTGATAGTTCTTTGATACTTTTAAATGAAGCCGTCCAGACTTTTCAAAAAAAGTTTCTTTTTATCTGTTTTTATTCTCTTTGTCATGTTGAACGGTAGTGAATTGAAAATCGACGGAGTCAAAATCGTTGAAGCGAGACAAGGCAAACATCCCCTGAAACGAGATTCTTCGTACCTCAGAAACAACGTTCGGCAGAGCGAAGCGGAGCCAATGACAAAATAATACTAAAATAAAAAGTCCTGACGACTTTAATGTATAAGTTTTTAGTATCCTGGTTTATCAGAGGATAAAAAATAAAGGAATAAAAATAGTGCAAAATGTGTCAAGTTTGTCAAGTTTTTATATAGTGTCCTTCTGTAAATTTTTGTACACTTGTGGTAAAGAAAAATTTATCCCCTAAGTACATAAGAATAAAAAACATGAAAAAAGTGTCAAGTTTGTCAGATTTTAACAAGTATAAGTTTTAAGTAAATAAGTAAAGAATTATGTGTTACTTCTCCCTGCAAGCAGCAACGAGCTACAAATTTTTATCAGCCCGCATTGCTAAAGGCTAAAAGCGATTGGCTAATAGCAGGAAATAATGACAATAAAAAAATAGTGTAAAATGTGTAAAGTTTGTCAAGTTTTTATTAACTCACACCTTGTAAAACACGGTGAGAAAATGATAAGTTGGTATATCAATATAAAATAATAATACTATGTTTTCAAAAGAAACCTACATCAACCGCCGCAACCAATTGAAAAAAACAATAGGTTCCGGTATTCTATTATTTCTCGGAAACGACGAGTCCGGAATGAATTATGAAGATAACACCTACCCTTTCCGTCAGGATTCCACATTCCTCTATTTCTTCGGGCTTCCATATGCCGGATTGGCCGCAGTTATCAATATAGATGAAGATAAGGAGATTATCTTCGGAGATGAGCTTACTATCGACCAGATAGTATGGATGGGTACACAGCCTACCTTAAAGGAAAAGAGCGAGAGAGTCGGGGTTGCTAATACCCGGCCTTATTCTTCTCTAGGCGATTATCTGTCAAAAGCGGCAACTAAAGGACAGAAAGTGCATTACCTGCCAACTTACAGAGCAGAACATAAACTCAGGCTAATGGACTGGACGGGTCTTAAACCTGCACAACAAGAGGCCTCTCTCCCATTTATTCAGGGTGTAGTAAATCAACGCATCTATAAATCGGAAGAAGAAATCGCTGAAATAGAAAAAGCCTGTGATATTACAGCCGATATGCACATTACCGCGATAAAGAAAGTCCGTGTAGGGATGAAAGAATATGAGGTAATGGCTGCTCTGGAAGAAGTAGCCTATGCTGCCGGAGGAAGACTCTCCTTCCCTACTATCGCCACAGTAAACGGGCAAACATTACACAATCATTATCACGGAAATACGGTAAAAGAAGGAGATATGTTCCTCATTGATGCCGGTGCGGAGACCGAAATGGGCTATGCAGGCGATATGTCGTCTACTATACCTGCCGGAAAGAAATTCTCATCCCGCCAGAAAGATGTATATGATATTCAGGTAGCTTCACATATTGCATCGGTAGAAGCATTACGGCCGGGTATCCCGTTCAGGGAAGTATATGAACTTTCGGCGAAGGTCATATGCGAAGGGATGAAATCGCTGGGCCTGATGAAAGGCGATATGGACGAAGCTGTACAGGCCGGTGCTCATGCGATGTTTTTCCAGTGCGGACTGGGACATATGATGGGACTGGATGTACATGATATGGAGAATCTGGGTGAAGTTTGGGTCGGATACAACGGAGAGCCCAAAAGTACGCAATTCGGACGGAAATCGTTACGTTTGGGACGGAAACTGGAACCTGGTTTTGTTCTTACTATCGAGCCGGGTATCTATTTTATTCCCGAACTTATAGATTTATGGAAAGGTGAAAAGAAATTCGAAGAATTCATCAATTACGACAAGCTGGAGGCATACCGCGATTTTGGCGGATTGCGTAACGAAGAAGACTTTCTTATTACAGAAACAGGTTCCCGCAGATTAGGTAAAAAGATACCATTGACTACCGAAGAAGTAGAAGCTTTAAGATAACGATGCAGGACAGCAATAAAGCGCTTATTTATGGCGGCATTGCCGTATTAAGCTGGTCTACAGTAGCTACGATGTTTAAAATGGCGCTGAAGTATTTCTCTCATTTCGAGATGCTTTTGGTTGCCAGTTTTACCGCGCTACTTATATTCAGCATAGCAATGACTATTCTGAAAAAATGGACAGACCTGCAAACTCTCCCTGCCAGACAGTGGGGATGGTTTGCATTGGTCGGCTTATTGAATCCTGTAGCATACTATCTGGTTCTTTTCAAATCGTATGCCTTATTGCCAGCGCAGGTAGCACAACCGATAAACTATGCCTGGCCGATTGTATTACTCGTTTTGCTGGCTATAATTGCCCGCCAGCCAATACCTAAGATGAAGTATATCGGTATGGCACTATCTCTCGGAGGAGTAGCTCTTATATCGTTAGGTTCGGGTGGTATAAGCGGGCAGAGTTTACCTATTACAGGATTGCTACTTGCCTTTCTTAGTGCATTTTTATGGGCAACTTATTGGATAGTAAACAATCAGAACAAAAAAGTGGATGGAATAGTTGCATTATTCCTCAGCTTCCTGTTTGGCTCGTTATATTTACTGATAGGAGCTTTGTTTGCAGGAGTCAGTCTGAATTCTGTGCCCGGAATATTATCCAGCATTTATGTAGGTGCTTTTGAGATGGGGATACCGTTCATCTTTTTCGGGCTGGCTATCAGGAAAACGAATAACCCGGCTCTGGTGAATCAGATGTGCTATTTATCGCCGTTTATTTCCCTTTTCCTGATTCATCTGATATTAGGGGAGCAAATATACGTGACTACATATCTGGGATTATTTCTGATTGTATTTGGTATCATATTCAATGAATACCTGACAAAGTATTTACGTAAAAGGCTATTGACTAAATAAAAAAAGCCGGAATCAACCGGCTTTTTACACTATATTCGGACTGATATTATTCAGCACCTTCTTCTTCATTCACCGGGGCAATCAGTTTATAACCTTTACCGTGGATATTGATAATCTCAATACTTGGATCAGGTTTCAACAGTTTACGCAACTTTGTGATATACACGTCCATGCTACGGGCATTGAAATAGTTATCATCAACCCAGATTTGTTTCAGGGCATGATTTCTTTCCAATATGTCGTTAGCATGAGCACACAACAGAGCTAATAGTTCTGCTTCTTTAGTGGTCAGTTTAGTACTTTCACCATTGATAGTCAGAATTTGCTTTTGAGTATCAAAGTTCATATTACCGAATTGGTAAACCTGTTGTTCTTTGCTCCTCTTTCCTTTTACACGACGGAAGATAGCCTCGATACGAAGAACAAGTTCTTCCATGCTGAACGGTTTTGTAATATAGTCGTCAGCTCCGGCCTTAAAGCCTTCAAGGATATCATCCTTCATATTCTTAGCTGTTAAGAATATGATCGGAATTTCTGTATTGATTGCTCTGATTTCTTTTACCAGAGTGATACCGTCTTTTTTAGGCATCATCACATCCAGAATACACAGATCGTACTTTTCTTTTACAAATCCTTTGTATCCAACTTCTCCATCAATGTAAAGGTCAGTGTCGTAACCTTTTGCCTGAAGATACTCTCTTAGCAGCATACCAAGATTCTCATCATCTTCACATAAAAATAATTTCAATTTTTCTTCCATAACTTACTTATTTACATACAATTTATTTGAGTTGTTCATTATTCTTCATTATAGGCAGACAAATTATAAATTTAGTGCCTTTACCTAATTCACTCTCAGCTTTTATAGTTCCTTTATGATCTTCAACTATTTTCCTCACATATGCCAATCCCAGACCAAAACCTTTTACATCGTGCCGATTGCCTGTAGATACGCGATAGAAACGTTCAAATATCTTCTTTACAAATTCTTTCTTTATACCTATGCCATTATCTTCTACTGAGATATATAGTTTATTATTGCTATTCCAGGTGCGTATCATCAATTCCAGAGGTACATCCTCTCTTCTGTACTTCACCGCATTATCCAATAAGTTAAATAACACATTGGTAAAATGCATTTTATCTGCTTCAATAGCTGATTCTGTGGCTTCTAAATCGATATCCAGATTACCTCCGAATTTTTCAACTTTTATCTGGAAAGTGTTAGCTACACTTACAACCACATCATTGGCATCCAGTTCTTTCATTTTCAGTGTTGCCTTTTGTTTCTCGAAAAGAGATATCTGCAAAACTTTTTCTACCTGAAAACTTAGCCGTTCGGTTTCATCATTTATCACCCCTGATATATGTTTGAAAACTTCCGGAGACTTTGTAATGGAGCCATCTTTAAGCATTTGTGCTGCTAATGAGATTGTTGACACAGGCGTCTTCAGTTCATGTGTCATATTATTCATGAAATCACTCTTCATTTCCGACAAACGCTTTTGGCGGAACGTGATATAAATGATTATAATAAATGTTACCAACAATATAAAGGTAAACAAAATTGACGGATATAGAAATTTTACTTCACTAAACAAGTATTTATCCTTATCAGGGAAATATACTTTCAGGTATGTAACCTTATCCTGCGGATCGTTGGGAAACAACGATTGCAGGTAATAGTCCTTTCTGTTTTGCATCGTAAAAAACGGCTGCTGATATATTGGCTTGTCGTTTTTGTCCACCACTTCGTACTGGAACGGCAACTCTATCCCATTCCCTTTTATCTCGTTTCTGATAAGAACTTCAAGCGATTTCAGATTCACCCGTTCGGCTATAGGTATACTACTTGCCGTATTTATAATACGGTTCAGCACCTCGTTCATTATATCGCTCTCGTAAAGATATTTCTTTTTTTGTTCATCCTGCATACCGAATATAGTTTTCGATATGGCATTCGTTCCACCTTTGCTCGGCGACTGGAAAATCTGACTCTTCGGAGTTTGGGTAGTGGTCGACATATTCAACTCCATATTTATCTCCATATCGGGAGCTGTCATCTTCACTCTTTGCTGATGCGTTACAGTTTCTTCCTGCATCTGATTCTGCAAAGATAATGATCTGTTATAAGCGGCCGCCTGTTTTTTCTGATTCTCAAGAAAAGCCTCATTCAGATACTTTTGTGTCTGATCGAGTTCCAAACTGCGAGAGACCTGCAAAAGGCTTCTGTTAATAATTTCATTAAACTGATCACTCCTTATCCTTATTGATTCTCTAAGGTAGGTTATTTGTAAGTACAATAGGCCAAAGAACGCAAATGCCATTATTCCGGCGAGTATCCATATTGTCGATTTTTTCATTTTAGCCTCTCTATTCTACCAAGACTTGCTTACTTTAATTAAATAAATTTTATAGGTCTCGATTTTACTATTTAACAATTAAGACAAAGATATTGTTTAACATTTGAAAAAATAAACATAAAGGAAATATTTTTTCTATGCAAGCTTATAAATATTTTTTATTGTAGCAAAATAAATTTTAAGCTTATTCCAAAATTACTATTTGTTGTCGGATATGACGACGATGAAATTAATGGTCTGTTGAGAATACGATCATAGAAAGCCCTCAAAGTCAAAGACCTGCTCATTGCATAATCCGCCGATATTTTTAACGTTACAATAGTCGTGCCACTTGTTGCCTGAGTAAAATCTTCCTGTATCTTACGAAGCAAGGCTTCAACTGTTTTATGAGATAAATCAGCTTTTATATTCAAATCGTTATTGAATTGTCCTGTCGATTTCTGACTTAATCCTATCAGGCGGTTAAACTCATTGATGCGATATCCGAATCCGACTACAAATTCTTTCTGTAACGACTCTATGATCTGATAGGATGACATATTTAAGGTTAAAGTACGTGCATTATTATAACGTGTATTGATAGTCATATTATTATTCAGTGTACCTTCAACTCCAAACAGAGGATTAAACACTTCGGATATGCCAACCGATGATATATTGTATGGTGAGGATGGCACCGGATTCCCGCTGAGTATATCACGTATATATCCCAGTTCGTCATCTGCCTGCACCCAATTTGAGAAAGAATTATAATTACTCACCTGATAGTAACAGGTATACGCGTGATTCAGCCGTAAATTCTTAAATTTCTCTTTTATAAGGGGAATGCTGGTTAGTCCGTCATACGCCACTGTCCAGTTAGGTAATATAGATAATAAGGACGGAAATGCTGTAAGCGCAATATTATTTGCACTACGCCCTGTATAAGCAGATATAAATGCCGGAATAAGCACGTCTGCAGAATTGATATCAACCTCGCCAGTGGCAGGTGAATAAGGCTGACCAATAAGTCCCGGAGTATTTTCGCTAATAAAGCCACCACCGGGATAAGATGTATTCCTATATTTAGCCTCCAGTCTGTTTTTTATACGATACCTGTTTACAAGGAATTTTTCGAAAGCTGCTGAATAATAGCCATTTCCGGCATTACTGCTTTTAAGGGCTGAAGACAAAGCCACAGTAGTCATAGAGAAGTTCCCGCCGAATGTTCTCGATGTATTCGGGGTCCCATCTTCTAAAACAGTATACTGAACTTCTGTCCGCTTATTATTCTCATGCTTGGCATTCAGCTCTATCTTGAAGTCCTTAAAAGGTTCTATCTGCGCTCTGAACTCGAATGTTTCGGCCGTGTTAAATACTGATGGCGATACATTCATGGTATTTCCGACAAGCCAGTCCCTGTCTATCGACTTTTGTATAAAGTCATCACCTCCCTCAAAACCAAAAGCAAAACCAAGTCCGGGAACCATTCCATAATCGGAACCTTTCTGACCGAATGCATCACCTATACCCGGTTTGAAGCCTGAAATATACGTTTCATTATGCCTTGAGTAATTAAATCCTAATGTGCGCACCGACATTAGTCCACGCGCTGAATATTCTACTATATCCTGTAATAGTTTCGATGTTCCGGCTTCCTTG
Organism: Dysgonomonas sp. UBA7710; assembly: GCF_002482385.1. Taxonomy (GTDB): domain Bacteria; phylum Bacteroidota; class Bacteroidia; order Bacteroidales; family Dysgonomonadaceae; genus Dysgonomonas. The sequence continues at coordinate 205,868 of NZ_DLFW01000024.1, forward strand.
TATCTGCCCTCAATGCTCAGTTGTATATTAGTAGAATCTTTATTGTTTATCAGTATTGTATTCTCATCTATTTTCTTAAATTTCACTGCATATACCTTCCCTTCTTTTCTTGCAATTACCTGTATATTCTTTGTATTGAGGCCATGAGTAACCGTAGTAGTGGTATCCCTGTGCAGCATTATATCCTGAGTAAACCGACGTCTTTCAGGTTCACGCTTTTCCCGTTGACGCTGGCCGGGCGATTGCGGCCTCCTCTTTGCATCAAAACGGTCGTTTATTCTTTTCAAAAACGATGATTTATTATATAGTGCGGTCATACTGAATCTGTTTGTCAGATCCAACGTCATTGTATTACTTATGGTATTACCAATCTCCACACTATCTATCTTCGCTCCACGCTCCCACTGATAACCACTCGTATAACCGGCATTAGATGTAACCCAGTCCATAGCCGGTATATTCTTGAACGGAAGCTGATAGGTAACTTTTACTGTCTGGCGATACGAAAGCGGGTCCCCGAGACTTTTCAGACTACGGATAACGGCATCTTTCCATGTGTCATAGTCATCCCTGTTCAGTTTTTTATTCACTTGCAGATATGGTTCTTCTATTTCGGCTCTGGTTCCCGACTGAAAAGAAAATTTCAGATTGCGGGTAAAATCCCAATCGATATTAAAGTCTCTGTCCCATAAGAAAGACTGGCTCCATGATAAGAACTGGCTGGCAGTTTCCCCTCCAAGCCTGTAACTTTCTATATCTCGTAAGGCTGTTTCGGTATAGTACCTTACAATATTTGAATTAAAGGCAATATTGGACGGCAGATAATTAAAGCCTAAAGACCGGGCAAACTTCGCAGCCCCGGACTTACTTTTAGCATTTTTGAATGGTTCCCAGGTCTTTACCATCGGACTATATGTATAATTGAATGTCGCCCGATAATTTTTACTAACATCATATACCGTGGTTGGATTCTTTGTCTCACTCTGGCTAAATGAATAGCCGAAACTAAAGTTTGCCGGGTCGTAGGGCATCGGGGTCTTACTCTGAATATTCACTTTGACATTATTTACACTCACACTCTTTGTTGTAGTTTTCTCCTGAGCCAGACTCTTTATCGAATCTTTTTCGGCTTTAGTTTCCACTATGCTCAAAGCTTCCTTTAGCGTAACATCCTGATCGAACGGATCATATTTAGGCGTAGTCGTCTGATTAGAATATGAATAATATAAAGGCAGACTTACTTTCGCTTTCTCCGGGAAGAACTTACCTAATTCTATGTTAGCAGCAATACTATATGTATGATAATCATCGGAACGTCTTTCCATCAATTTCTGATCTAAGGCTCCGAATCCTACTGTTTCCTTCCGGCCCGATAAATTAATTGTCCCTAAATCGGATAGTGCCACATTCAGATTTCCCTGTGCAGCCCACCCGCCTTCTTCATCAAAATCGGTAAGGCGAAGTTCATTTATCCACACTTCTCCCGATTTGACCACCGTACTGTTATTCCTTACGCCAACCATTATCACATTAATCTCGGATAAGGAAGGATTACCAATTACACTTACCCTGTTGTTTTGCTTATCAGGGTCATACTCGTAATAGAGTGTTGTATATGAAACTGTAGAACCTGCTTTTCGCTTTTCCCTGTTACGGTGCAGTTTCACATCTTTCAATAATTCTAACGGAAAGTCGAACATATTCTCGTTAGGCCATACTACATTCCTGTCGGTTGAACCCTCCGGCGTTATTACTAATGGTATCTCGTATTCATAATAGTTATTCTTATAATCAGAACCCAGACGAATAAATATAGAGAAGTCGCCCCTAACCAATTTCTCTCCATCAATAAGTTCTTCGGCATGAGTAAACATTTGCAGGCGTTTATACCGTCTGAGGTCGTAATATGTATTTTTATAAATCGCGCGCGCATCCCCTGCACTCAGGTCGTGTATACGCATAGACAACGATTGTTCATTCTCCTTTGTCATCTGCGCCTGATCGGGATCGGTGACGCGGCTAAGTCCCGGAGGAAGTACATAATTTACAGGCTTACGATCCGAATTTTCTTCTATGTTTACTGTTGCAACATCAAGAGTACCATTTCCTGACGGCTCGTTATTTTTATTTAGTGTTTGTTCGTATGTACGCCAGTCGCCACGGACTAGTTGTAATGTACCAAAACGCAGAAATGTTGTCTGATTAAAACCGGTCAGGAACATACGCATAAAGCGGATGCTCTTAAAGTCTGAAATATTCCCGATTTTTTCGCCTTGGCGTACAGGTACTTTAAACTGATACCACGTCACTTCTCCAGGCGTGCCGTTACGAAGCGGAACTTCCACTTTACGGCTATCGGCTATGTAATTTTCGCCGACATTCATTTTTTTCGGATCAAGCTCTATCCTGTACTGAAAGTAGGCTTCCGTCTCATTCAGTGTATTATCCTGATCTATATCCTCCACATCGGGCACAGGCCGGGCAGCCGTTGAGTAACTCTCAGAAGTCTGTTTCGTATCAGGGGAATTTCCTTCGGTATTGTTATAGTATTTATAGCGGTCGAGAATACTTACCTCATCGCGGTCATAATCGGCACCACGATAGAAATGATATGTATCTCCGGCAGGGTCGTTCAATGGTGAAAACGGATCAGCTTTTAATTTTTCTCTTGCTGCCGCCGATAGTTTGGCATCATAATCCTGTAAATATTTACTATATGTACCAAATATAAATTCTTCTTCTGTGCTCAACCCGTTCAGCCCCACATCCTGCTTTCTCCGGGCATCGCTTCCGGCATTATCGTCAAAAGCATAGACAGTCGACTGACGTTTTGGCACTTTACCCCATACCGTGGTTTCTACAGCATCGGGATCATCATTGACAGGAAGCCCGTTTTCAAAGAATTTCTTACCGTCTTTGAGAATATCTTCCGATATTTCCCCCAGATTTATATATAACTCTCCCCCTTTAACTGTCCGGTCATAAACAAACGGGTCCATCAGCCAGAATTCTATATACTCTACATTCGACGCTTCAAAATCACGTACATCCATCCGGCGGGTAATTCCTCCCCAACGGGCTTCAGGATTCTTCAGTTTTCCATCCGAATCTATATTTGTTGCATCCAGGTTGTAAGGGCCTCTCTCATTGGGATAGAAGGAAAGATTCAAAGCCGGGAGAGTCGCTGATTCATTATAGGGAACATCCTTATTCGGATAAATCTCATACATATTAATTTCCCGTACAAAGTGATTGGATAATTGGTCCGGATCATTCTTTATATGATTCGGTGTCAGAGACGAACCTTTACGGGTAAAAAGATTGTCTATCATGAACCATGAGAGCATGGCCCGGTTCATACCGTACTCAATTTGATTACTCAATTTAGCTTCTTCGAATAATATCTTATTATCCTTACCTTTAGCACCAAAAGGTGTTGAAGCCAAAGTCCACGCATAAGGATTTTTCACATCTATCCGCGATTGTGATGATTCGAAATCATCCAGATAAGAATATCCTCCCGCTTCTTTACTCTGATAATGTCCGGGTATCATCTGGGCAAACTCGGCATTGAACGAAATCTGAGATGGCTGGGTCGCTTCTACAAATGGCAATTTATCTACAAGATTTGTCAGCCACATCGATTCTGTTTTGTAGGATGTGTTCAGTCCCCACAAAGTATTTTTCACAGACTCGTCACCAATCTGTGTTTTCATCGTCAGCGGCTTCTCATAGTAGTGCATAATAGTACCGCCAATATTGAAATTTTTTGAAATATCGTAACTCAGATTAAGCCCCAATAAGGTTTTTCGCTGCATATTGAATGTCCTCCCCTCTGAAGAAACCTGTATCGGTGTATTGGAATCCAGCAAATTCTGATTGATAATCGTAACTCTTCCCGCTATATAATCGACTATATAGTCCACACCTTCGACCAATGTAGCTCCGGCGGCTGTTAATTTCACGGAACCCTGAGGTATATTGGTGGCGTTAAGGTCTATCTCGGCATTACTGGAACCTGACCCGCGATATGAACCTGATATTTTGAATTTATTCTTCTCTGCTATTTGCTGGGCAACAGTCAACGTGGAATCATATAACTCCTGATAGACATATTTATCCGCAATGGTATTGTTCCCTATCTTCTGCCTCAAATGAGAGCCAAAAGGCTCGACCACAGGAAAGAAAACACGTCCGTTCTGTGACTTAACGGTATATCCTTCAACGAAGTCAAAGATACCGTCACCCTTAGTACCTTCTTTATTCGTTACTTCATTGTTACGGGAATCGAGCCTGTCGAGATTCATGACTCTCAACAGCAATTCATTCCTGATATTACCTTCCGGAATGTAATTTATATACGTGCCTATAGTGTCTGACTGATAAGATATATTCAACCTGAAATGGTCTTGTTGAACAGCATTATCACTTACCTTATATACGTTCTTCATCATCATATCCCAAGTGTAGGAACGAGGAGAAAGAGAGACGGGCTTTATCAGCTTTATAAACAAAGCTCCGGATTTTGGATTGCCGGGATCATATTTATCTACAATATCAGTCGCCAATTCACCCACCTGATAGTCCTTGCCATTAGCCGTATAAGTATAGGCTACTGCAAGCACTTCATCGGCTTGCAGAGCCGAAGTTAACGATATATAACCCAATTGAGGATTAAAAGTATATTCAGCCTGAGTCAGCAACCGGGCGCTCTCTATTTTTTCATAATCGAGGCCGCTTTCTATATATCCGCTAAACAGGCCCGTGATCTGGGATATATCCCTGGCTCCGGGTTTTTCCGATTTAATGGTAGCGTATAGATTATTTGCATCATTATCAGGATTGTCCGGTTTACCTATGGCGGCAGTCCACTTACTATTCTTGATTTTTGTATGTTCTCCTATATCGGCAAATGCGACTATATTACGGGATTGCGTGTAATCCCCCCTCTTGTTCGTCACCCATACTTCAATATTTGTAATATTGACAGGCGACTGAATAAAAGGCAGTTTAGACATCGCCTTATCATAGTTGTCCCTGAAATAGTTGGATATGAAGAAATGCCTGTTGGCATCGTATTGGTCGGCTTTGAATTCGTACTCATTGGTTTGGATACCTCCCTTCGAACTTGTAGTTTGAGATTCGGACTCTTGTTGCGATACAACCATATTGACACGTAATTTGCCAAACTGTAATTCTGTATTGATCCCGAAAAGAGATGTTCCTCCGTTGATGAGGGAGTTAGTCGTTGCCATGCTTACATTTCCGGCTTCGATATGTTTTATTATCTCATCTTCTTTTCCCTCATATGCCAATTTTAGTTTTTTAGAATCAAAATCGAATAATGCCTTTGTGTCATAATTCATATCAAAATTAATCTTATCGCCGACAGATGCCGTTACATTCATCTGTATATCTTCATTAAACTCAAAGGCTGTTTTACTTCTGTTGCGCTCCGATAGAGTCGGATTATCCGTACTTGTATGCTTGACTCCCATCGTAGCCTCTACATATCCCTGCGTTCTCACCTTTACCCCTCCGGCACCAAAGAGCTTCTCGGCCGGACCTATATCCAGCTTTATATCCTTCAATGAGAATTCATCTTTTTCGTCCTTATTGTTGTAGGTTTCCACATTCTTTCCCTTAAAGTAGTCGGACATAGAACGTTTCAGCGTATAGTCCATATATTCTTTAGGGGTAAGCGAAAAAGGTGTTGATATTTCCTGATCTCCTACTTTGGTGCGAAAGATGTATAGTTTTGTATTGGGGTCATATTCTACCGACGTCTCAATATTAGACGGTGTTTTCAGATCGGCAGGAGGGTTATTTCTCAAATCCTCATATGTAGTTATCTGTGTTTTCTTTACAGGATAACGGGGTACTGTATCCTGAGATTGTAGTTCTTCAGCATAAGCAAAAAAGGAATCTGCTTTACCGGTGATACCGGAAAACAGGCTTACAGAACTTATGAGGAGCGTAACTACAAATGAATATTTGATATATCTTTTCAACTCTAAAAAATAACCGATAATAAGGTCACAAACCTATCTATTGCCTTGCTAAGTTAAAATACACTACATACTTAGAGCATCTTCAACGCTGTCTTTATAATCTGCTCAACTGTGCTATCAGCCTTATCCTTTAATATTTTAGCCACAACTTTTTGTGATGCCTGCTGGGTAAACCCGAGCATTACCAATGCAGCTACAGCTTCTTCTCCCGACGGATGCCCCGACGCAAACATATCGACCTGTTCTATTCCGCTTACTTTTATCTTATCTTTCAGGTCTACGATTACACGCTGAGCCGTCTTTAATCCAATACCTTTCACTGTCTTCAACATATCTGAATTTCCCGAGGCAATAACATTAGCAAGTTCCTGTGTGTTCATCGAAGATAATATCATACGCCCGGTACTGGCTCCGATACCCGAAACACTGATTAGCAGCATAAACAACTCGCGTTCCTGTTTATCAAAAAATCCAAATAACTGGTGAGCATCTTCTCTTATAGCTTCGTAAATGAAAAGTTGTGCACTTTTCCTGCCGGTCAGGCTCGAATATGTATTCAACGATATACTTATAAAATATCCTACGCCATAGGTTTCAAGGGTGACTGAGGCCGGGGTTAATTCCGTGATTTCACCTTTTATATAGTCAATCATAACTCTATTATATTACACTGGTTAATTAATAACGAAAAAACATTAAAAAAAGTATATTCCTCAAGAGAACTTTTTCAGACTATTCTATCTCCGCAAATATCTTATTTAATGGGCAAAGATAAAGTTTTTAGATTAGTTTTTATACCTTTGTCTGAGTCTATTAATCCCAAAAGAGAACTATGCAATTAAAGAAAGTTAAGAATCAGGCCAACAATCTGTTTACAGAACGCACTTCAATCAGAAAATATGATCCGTCGATAAAAATCAGCAAAGAGGAAATGTCCGATATTCTGCAAGATGCAATGACTGCACCCTCGTCATTCAACCTGCAACCATGGCGTTTTTTCATTTTCGACAGCGAAAAAGGCAAAGAGTTAATAAAGCCATATATGATGTTCAACCAATTGCAATGGGAAACCTCATCCGCCATTATAGCCATCTATGGTGACATGGACAATTATTCCTCTGCCGATAAAATACTGTCGGGCGATGTGGAATATGACTTAATGACACAGGAACACAAAAATAAAATGCTGGAAATCATTACCGGTTATGGTGCAGGTTATACAGAGGAAAGACTAAGAAATTCCATTCTGCTCGACTGTGGCTTTGTGACAATGCAGCTGATGCTTGCCGCTAAAAATTACGGATATGACACCAATCCTATAGGTGGATTTATGCGTAAAGAACTGACCGAAGCCCTAAATCTTGATTCCAAGCGATATATTCCCATATTACTTTTATCTATAGGGAAAGCTGCCGAAGAAGGTAAAGACACGGTACGTTTCTCTGTAGATGAAGTTACTCAATGGAAATAATTTGCGCTGTGAACAATCTATAAGGTACAACAGTTTACAACACGGCTAAAGTCACAGACCGGTTTAGTAACAGTTTAAATTGTACCGAAAATATATTATCAAATTCTATCTATTACTTATTAACTTTAAAAACCCTGATTTATATGAAAAAACTCATATTATCTATTTTATTATTAATAATAGCGATGACAACAATTCAAGCTCAAAACCCGTTCTTTTCGGCGTATAAAACGCCTTACGATACCCCCCCGTTCGATAAGATAAAAAACGAACATTACGAACCTGCCATAGAGAAAGGTATTAAAGACCATACTACGGAGATAAACAAGATAGTAATGATCAGGGCTGTCCCTACGTTTGAGAATACAATAGTACCGCTGGATGAATCAGGAAAACTTCTGTCGCGTGTTACATCAGTGTTCTTCAATCTGCTGAGTGCAGAAAGCAATGACGAAATGCTGCAAATAGCACAACGGGTACAACCGAAGCTTTCGGCACACTCGAATGAAATTAACCTGAACGAAGGGCTGTTTCAGAAAGTGAAAGCCGTATATGATAAACGGTTCGAATCCAACCTTAATCCGGAACAAATCCGTCTGGTGGAAAAAACATATCAGGGATTCGAAAACAGAGGAGCCACACTCACAGGCAAAGACAGGGATACTTATAAGGAATTATCTTCTAAATTGAGTCAATTAACCCTGACTTTCGGACAAAATGCCTTGAAAGAGAATAACAAATTTGAAATGTTGCTGACAGACAAAGCCGATCTTGCCGGGCTTCCTAAAATAGCTTTGGATGCTGCTGAAGCCAAAGCCAAGTCTAAAAACAAGGAAGGATGGCTATTCGATCTGTCGGCTCCAAGCTATATTGCATTCATGAAATATTCTTCTCGCCGCGACCTTAGGGAGAAGCTATATAAGGCTTACACCAGCCAATGTGCCGCAGGCGGAGAATTCGACAATCAGGAAAATGTCAGAGAGATAGCCAAAACCCGTATGGAAATAGCTAATCTGCTGGGTTATTCCGATTACGCAACTTATGTATTACGCAACAAAATGGCTAAGGACAAGAAGCATGTATATGAACTGCTCGATAACCTGTTCGATGCCTATACCAAAGCTGCCCGCGAAGACGTGAAAATGGTCGAAGGTTTCGCTGTAGGCATGGAAGGTAAGGATATCGATCTTCAGCCTTGGGACTGGTCGTACTATTCCGAAAAACTGAAAGATGCAAAATATAGTGTAAGTGACGAACTGGTACGTCCATACTTCGAACTGGAAAATGTAAAGAAAGGCGTATTCGGACTGGCTACCGATTTGTATGGCATCACTTTCAGAAAGAATACTAAAATTCCTGTTTATCATCGTGAAGTAGAAGCGTTTGATGTATTGGACGAAAAAGGTAACTTTCTTTCCGTGCTTTATACGGATTTCCATCCGCGTGAAGGAAAAAGGCAGGGTGCATGGATGACAGAATTTAAAGGACAATATATAGAGAAAGGTAAAGATTCTCGCCCGCAGGTGCTTATTGTAATGAACTTTACCCGTCCGGCGGGTACAGACCCTGCTCTGCTTACATTTGATGAAGTGGAAACATTCCTGCATGAATTCGGGCACGCATTGCACGGTATGCTTACAAAGTGTACTTACGAATCTTTATCCGGAACTAATGTCTTACATGACTTCGTGGAACTTCCTTCTCAGATAATGGAAAACTGGCTGACAGAAAAAGAATATCTGGATAAGTTTGCCGTACATTACAAAACAGGGGAGAAAATTCCTGCCGAACTGGTAAAGAAACTTGTGGATGCAGCGAACTATAATGCTGGTTACCTCTGCTATCGCCAATTATCGTTCGGATACCTGGATATGGCCTGGCATACACTTACCCAGCCATATACGGGCGATGTGATCGGCTTTGAACGTAAAGCGATGGCTAAGACCGCTCTCCTGCCTCTGGTAGATGGCAGTGCCATGTCTCCTTCATTCGGTCATATATTCTCGGGCGGATACGCGGCCGGATATTACGGTTATAAATGGGCTGAAGTACTTGATGCAGATGCTTTTGCCCTATTCAAAGAAACCGGAATTTTTAACAAAGAAACAGCAGAATCGTTCCGTAAAAATATCCTCGAAAGAGGAAACACAGAGGAACCTATGGGCCTGTATGTCAAATTCAGGGGACAAGAACCGTCTGTGGATGCATTGTTGATTCGCAACGGTGTGAAAAAATAACAAATATTACCTTTTATAAAAAGGCTACTCTTTCAGTCGAATAGCCTTTTTACTTTTATCCAACTAAATGGATTTTATAAAAATTAATTACTATTTACTATAAACGATATCACATAAATTTTTCAAAGAACTCCTGATCGACAACCCTTATTTACTGATTGTTTACATATAGATAAATATTTCAAGATTTGATTACAACTTTGCTTTGTTAAGCCGATTTTGTATATTGTCATTTTATAAAGTTTTATTATTTTTGTGTCAAAATAATCGAGCGAATTACATACTTGACACATTATTACTCCATGAAGTATTTCCTTTGGTTCTCTTTTCTCATATTCTCATTTTTTATAGTTAGCTGTAAAAAGAAAGAACATACAAAAGTCAGCGAATCTGACAAAAAAGAGGTCCTCCAATCCAAATTTGCAAGAAATTATCCGGAGTTCGATCTCAACATATTACAAGAATCGCTAAAAGCCCGTAGTACGAATGATTCCGTACTAAAATCAATATATACTGTGACAGAGTTCAATCCCGTATGGATACATGACACGCTCGATACAAAAAGATTATATACATTCATTGATATTTTGAATCAGGCTGAAGAGCACGGATTGTCACCCGAATTATTTTCTTCGTCAAAAATAAAAATATTGACAGATGCAATAGACTCTGGTGCGTTTGTTAGTAATCTGGATACTGTGTATAAGATAATGATCGCTTTGGAGGAAACATCAACAAAGTCTGCGATTAAATATATTACGGGGATGAAATACGGCTTTGTCGATCCCAAAAGTCTATACAAGAAAGACTATGATATTGTCACCTCCACTCCCGATTCTTTATTCTATAATAGCCTATATACTGAAATAAAAAAGGACCCTATTTTAGCTGTACTCAATTCACAACCCTCAGAAGATATCTATCTAAAATTGATAGATGAATACAAATTTTTAAAAAACAGGCAAGAAACAGGATTTAAAGAGATAGTATCAGGTGATGCTACTTATAAACTAGGTGATAAGAGTAAGCACATTAGAGCTATTGCAGACAGGCTTATACTGACCGGGGAATATGAACCGGATTCGATCAATAGCGACAGTCTTCTCATGAAGCTGGATAAGGAATTACTTGCTGCAATAAATACTTTCAGACGACGAAATTCATATCCGGAAGAAGCAGAAGTTGGCAAACTGACAATCAGCGCACTAAACAGGCCTTTCGAGTATTACCAAGCTAAGATACGTGCAAACATGGAAAGGTATCGTTGGAAACGGACCAAAGCAAAACATAACAAGCACATAGAGGTAAATGTGGCTTCTGCCATGTTAGTTGCGAGTAATACAAAGAGTGACAGTCTCCCTTTGATATCAAGAGTATGTGTCGGCTCTGTAATAAACAAGACACCTCTTCTGCAGAGCGATATCAGCTATATGAACCTAAATCCCATATGGAATGTGCCAACAAGTATAGCTCAAAAAGAAGTTGCGGTATTGCAAAAGAAAGATCCTACATATATTGAACGGCATAACATGAAACTGTATAAAGGCGGCAAAGAAGTAGATGTATCGTCAATAAATTGGAAGGATGTCAATCCTGATAAGTTCTCTTATACCATCAAACAAGATCCGGGAGGGGGTAATTCACTTGGCTTAGTGAAGTTCATGTTCAATAATGCATTCTCTGTATATCTTCACGACACACCAAGTAAACAGGCATTCAACAGAAAAAACAGGGCGGTTAGTCATGGGTGCGTAAGAGTACAGAAACCGTTTGATCTTGCATTTTTCTGTGTATCACCTGTAACTGATATTTATAAGGATCGGTTCTACTATAGTATAAATAAGCCGCCAGTATCCGATGAAGGTAAAAAGCTGCTTAAAGAACAGAAGTTAAAGAAACTACCCGACATTATCAATATCGATAAAGACAATAAGATATCCTTATTCATTGATTATTATACTGTATTTATGTATCCTGACGACGAGGCCCTGTATTATGCCGATGATATTTATGATTACGATAAGCTAATATTAGATGCTCTGAACCCCAATCAAATCACAGAAAAGAAAAAAGGAGAGTAAATAGATTCTCCTCTTGCCTTATATAATCTCATTTCGAGATTTCATTGAAAATCAGGGTTCACTTTTCATCAAAAAAGTCTGCGGCTTTCTGGCTCAGGTCATGAGCACTCTTTTTCGCTTTATCAGCAAAGCTATCTACTTTATCCACTATTTTATCCGTATAGCTCTGAGTTTGCTTTGATACATTTGTGAATAACTCCCTCGCCTTCTCTATAAAATCTTCGCTCTTTCCCTTAAAGAATTTTTCCCAATCTATATCAAGACCTTCTTTATCCATATAGTCTTTTACTACAGATATAGACTTAATAGCCTCATCCTCTGTGAGTCCGACTTCATACTGAAGCCTCTTTACCAAATCTTCCATACCGCAACTTATTTATTGTTTATTCTGTAAATATAAAACAAAATAGCCGGACAAAAGTTCTGATTTGCAGAATTATAAGGTTCTGATAAAACAAGGAAAGAACCGGATCTCAGTTCCTCCGGTATAGCTATACTATCAGTTTTTTAAAAGCGGAAGCCCAGTGTCACTGACATATTACGATTTTTCAAATCCCGCCCATCATCGGCAACATTATGAAACCCATATTCATAGGTTAAGTTTATAGTCCATATATCATATATCAATCCGACCCGGCCCAAGACACCATAATCCCATCGGTTCCACTTTCTCAAGGCAAATGTTTCTTCTTCATATGAGGGTATTGTAATTTGTGTACCTTGCACAACTCCATTCTTAATAGTTGTAGCATAAGCCTCCCCCCTATTCTTACCTTTAAAGCCGTATGCGGCATAACCTCCGGCGTTGAAATTTACTGCAAAATGTTTTGTGAGATACACTTCATATCCAAGACATAAGGGTACCTGCAGATAATCTGCAGCTGTATTACGAAGAGTATCACCATAATATTCAACATCTGCGACTATATTATACTCACTTCTCCGGATATGCTGCCTGAGTCCCCTCTTTGTTACATAAAGGCCTGATTGTATCTGAATATTATGCAATATCTTAAAATTCACATTAGTTCCGATTGTGAAACCAACTTTAGGTTCTTTGTACATGTTAGCACCTTTGATATCCATAGAAGCAAAGTTGAAACCAAACATAAGATCCGTGGTCAAACGTTTTCTTATAGTCTGAGCATTCGCAACGGAAGATACCAAAACTAACAAACCGACAAGTAAAAATATTCTAGATACTGTTTTCATAAAGCTTATATCGTTCCACAAAGTTAAAAGAATTAATTATATAATAAACTAAAGAGCCTATTTTCCTCAAAAATTTCATTTGCCACAGCCTGTATCTGCTCCGCTGTTATAGATTCAATCTTACGAAATGTTTCTTCAAGTGTATTATAATGATTGTAATGAAAAAAGCTCTTCCCCAGCGACAGCGCCATATTTTCATGATTGTCGCTCATTACACCGATCTGTCCTATCAGCTGCTTCTGGGCTATCGACAATTGCGATGTACTTAACTTCTCTTCCTTTATCTTCTTCAGTTCTTTATGCACCAGATCTATACATTTGCCGGCATTACGTTTATCGCATCCAAAGTAAATAGATAGGATTCCCGTATCGGTATAAGCCGTTGCAGTAGAATCAACACTGTATACATACCCTTTTTTCTCACGAAGCGAAATATTCAGGCGGCTGTTCATTCCCGGCCCTCCTAATATATTGTTCAACAGGCTCAATACTTTCCTTTTGGGATCAAACAACGAATACGAACGACAACCTATCAGGGCATGCACCTGTGACGTCTCTTTATTTTCAGTTCTGTTTTCCAGCGTTATTCCGGCAGGGACAATACGCCCATTGGGACATACAGGACCGGATAGATCAGACAAATACTTTTCTGCAAGGTACACCACTTTCTTAAAGTTTGTGTTGCCTAACGAAAAGAAAACCGTATTGGACGGTACATAAAACCTGTCAACAAAGGTCCTTGCTTTCTGTGTATCAAAATTTAGCAGCGTATCCGGCTCTCCCAGAATATTATGTCCCATTTGCGATCCCTTGAAAACCAGATTCTCAAACTCGTCAAATATCAGTTCCGAAGGATTATCTTCATATGAATGTATTTCATCAATAATTACTTCAACCTCCTTATCGATCTCCTGCTGAGGAAACCGGGAGTGGAAAGTCATATCGGATAACAGTTCAAACGCACGATCGAAATGCTGTTCCAGAAATATGGCATAAACTACGGTCTCTTCCTTATTTGTATAAGCATTCAGTTCTCCTCCCACATGCTCCATACGATTGATAATATGATGAGAACGGCGTCGCTCTGTACCCTTAAACAACATATGCTCCACAAAATGAGCCATGCCGTACTCGTCCGGCTTCTCGTCCCGCGTTCCCGTATTCACGATAAAACCGCAATAAGAAACGGTTCCTTCCATTGGTTTATGTACGATGCGGAGACCGTTAGATAATGTATGCGAATGGTAGTTAATCATTTCTTCATATAATGTGCCCTTTCTTCCGGCAAAAATTTCTCTATAGAATAGCGTAACATCGTCCGTGGCATTACCTTATGATAACGGTCGAGAAATAAACACAATTTATCTTTGTCTTTTTTTCCGGCTTCACGCAGCATCCAGCCAATAGCTTTATGCATCAGATCATGTTTATGGCACAGTAATTTTTCAGATAAAGCAAATATATCATCCAGATCACCACGCCTGATAAAAGCGAAAGTAGCCAGGATAGAAATACGCTGATCCCAGAGTAAAGAACTCTCCGCCAAGCAGTAAAGCACCGAACGGTCTTTGTCCACAAGATACTCTCCTACTATATCTTTTGCACTTAAATCTACCAAATCCCAATTATTGATATATTTGGTTTTCGACAGATAATAATCACAAATTTCTTTGCGTTCCGCTCCTTTGGCCTTCTTGAACCGTTCTACAAGAATTAATAATGCACAAAGACGGCATTCATGGTATTCGCTTTCCAGCAATTTGGTAACTTCTGCAAATGGAATATCCTTATATTTTTTTGCTGCTTTGCGGGTATCAGGTACTACAACCCCGATAAATCTGTCACCTTCACCGTATTGTCCTTTTCCTGTCTTGAAAAAGTAAGGGAGAAATTCTTTCTTCTCAGGTGTGGAATATGATTCAAGCTCTTTTTGTATATCTTTTGCAGTCATTGTTTATAGAAAAGGTAACAAAGGTAACAGAAAAGAATGAATAATGAAGAATGAAAAATTAATCTTTATCAATTAACAGAGAGCAAGGACTTACTGCTTATTACTTAAAACTTACTACCAGCTAAAAAGTAACAAAGGTTACAGTTATTTCAGTCAACAGTCAACAATGAGTAGTTAACAACTATCTTGTATCTCGTTTACTTGTAACTACCCGCAGAGTGCAGTAACTCGTAACTATTAAAAAAGGTAACAGATGTAACACATTTTTCAGTGTATCTCATTGTTTCCTTTTACTAAATTTTTCAAAGAACTCTTTCGGTAATAATTGATTGAATCTACTTATATAGATAAATATCTTTCAATAAAAAAGTGCAACCGTTACCGGTTGCACTTTTTTTATATCTACTACTTAAACCTGCTTATTCAGCATTCAACGTAAAACGTTGGAAACCTGTAACAGCAAGCTCTTTATCATGTTCTGCAAGATATTGGGCAATTGTTTGCTTAGGATTTTTTACAAATTCCTGTTGAAGAAGTGTAAATTCTTTATAGAATTTCTGCAATGCACCTTCAGCAATTCTGTCGATCAGATTCTCAGGTTTGCCTGCTTCAATCGCTTTTTCTCTGGCAATCTTAAGTTCTCTTTCTTTAATTTCTTCCGAAACTTCTTCTGCTACAAGAGCAACAGGGCTCATCGCAGCGATTTGCATAGCTATATCTTTAGCTACCTGCTCGTCAACATTAGGTTTGTTAAAACCAACGATAGCAGCCAGCTTATTGCCCGGGTGAACATATGCCACTACTGTAGGAGCAGTGATTTGCTTATATACGTTCAGTTCCATTTTTTCACCTGTAACACCCATTCTGTCAGTTACAAGTTCTGCTATTGTACGGTCTCCTACCTTAATACCTTTTAGTGTATCTATATCAGCAGGTTTGTCAGACAATGCAGCATCAAGTATCGACTTAGTCATGCCTACGAAATCGCCGTTCATTGCCACAAAGTCAGTTTCGCAGTTTACTGCTACTATTGCAGCGAAATCGCCGTTTGTTGCAGCCAACACACAACCTTCCGTTGCATCACGGTCTTCACGTTTTGCAGCAAAAGCCTGTCCCTTTTTACGAATTATTTCGATTGCTTTATCAAAATCTCCTTCTGCTTCAGTCAAAGCATTTTTACAATCCATCATACCTGCACCTGTCATTTTGCGCAAGTGTTGGATATCTGCCATAGAAATTGCCATGTTTTTCTCCTTTTATTTTTGGTTTATAATTATTTCGAGTAGTTGACAAGTAAACAAGGTACGAGATACGAGTTTTTCGCTATATGAATTAACTTGTGAACATGTATCTTGTCTACTCGTTTACTTTTTTAATAAGAAAAGACCAAGAAATAGGCTCTAAGAATGCTCTTAGAGGCTAATTCTTAGTCTATTAAACTTTATTTACTCTTCGTCTCCTTTAGCAAATTTACTTGCTACAGCTGCATTGATAGCCTCCTGGTCTTCTTTTTCAACCACAGGTTTCTTTGCGCCGGCTTTCGCTTTGCGCTCTCTTCTTGGAGCACCTTCTTCATCCTGAGCTTCAGCAGCTGCGCTATCTGCTTTCTCAATCTTTCTTTCCTCAAGACCTTCTTTGATTGCATCGCAAAGGCTTCCAAGGATAAGTTCGATAGATTTGGCAGCATCATCGTTTGCAGGGATTACGAAGTCGATATCATCCGGATTAGAGTTTGTATCTACCATTGCAAATACAGGTATTCCGAGACGGTTTGCTTCTCTTACGGCGATGTGTTCTTTCATCACGTCCACTACGAATAGTGCAGATGGAAGACGGGTAAGATCCTGAATAGAACCTAATGTCTTTTCAAGTTTTGCACGTTGACGTGTAACCTGAAGTCTTTCTCTTTTCGATAGAGTATCGAAAGTTCCGTCTTTCACCATTTTGTCGATAGTCGACATCTTCTTCACAGCCTTACGGATTGTAGGGAAGTTTGTCAACATACCACCCGGCCAACGCTCTACCACATATGGCATGTTTATTGACAGGGCCAAGTCTGTAACAACTTGTTTTGCTTGTTTCTTTGTAGCAACAAACAATATTTTCTTGCCCGATTTAGCTATTTGCTTCATAGCAGCAGCAGCATCTTCGGTCTTAGCTATTGTTTTATATAGGTCAATGATGTGGATACCATTGCGCTCCATAAAAATATAAGGAGCCATTGCCGGGTTCCACTTTCTTTTCAAGTGACCGAAGTGTACACCAGCGTCTAATAATTGGTCGAATTCTAATTTTGCCATTTTTAGTTTTTTGATCGTTTACTTTCTTTTTCTGTTAGCGAATTGTCGGGTAGCTCATTTTCAGAAGTCCCGGCAATTTAGATACTAAACGTAATTTAAGAGATGAGGCCGACTCATCATATATTAACCAACTTGTAACTTTTAAGCGGCCGAAGCCGTGAAAGCGTAATTGGGTAAAATAATATCCAAATTAACGTTTTGAGAACTGAAATCTTTTTCTTGCTTTTGGTTGTCCCGGTTTTTTACGTTCTACAACACGTGGGTCGCGAGTCATAAATCCTTCAGCTCTGAGAGCAGACTTATCTTCTGGGTTGATCTTCACCAAAGCGCGGGCGATACCAAGACGTGCAGCTTCTGCCTGTCCTTTGTATCCTCCACCGTTCAGGTTGATCTTGATGTCGTATTTTTCAGCAACTGCCAGTTTATTTAGCGGTTGTTTTACAACATATTGAAGAATAGTTGAAGGGAAGTAATTGTCTAGTTCACGTTTGTTGATCACTATTTTTCCGGTTCCTTCGCTTACGAATACGCGAGCTATAGCAGCTTTACGTCTTCCTATTGCATTTACTACTTCCATTAATTATTATTTAAGAGCGTTAATATCTATTGTTTTCGGTTGTTGAGCTTCATGGTTGTGCTCAGTACCTGCATATACATAAAGGTTTTTCAAAAGAGCAGCACCAAGACGATTCTTAGGCAACATACCTTTTACTACCTTATGTACCAAGCGGTCAGCTCCTTTTTCCATCAATACGGCAGGAGTAGCTTCTCTTTGTCCTCCCGGATATCCTGTATATCTTAAATATACACGGTCGTTCCATTTATTACCCGTCAACACCACTTTTTCTGCATTGATAATAATTACATTATCACCACAATCTACATGCGGAGTAAAACTTGGTTTATACTTCCCTCTCAGAAGTTTTGCCACTTTGGAAGCCATGCGTCCAAGTGTCTGGCCTGTAGCGTCAATCACAACCCATTCTTTTTGTACGGTTGCTTTGTTCGCTGAAATGGTCTTATAACTTAAAGTATCCACTTACTTAAAAATTAATTTGGTTAATTACTTTTTCTTCAATTCACAATACTTTCATCCGCTTATCGAGCTAAGATATAATAAGCGATAATCGTTTGCAAATCAAATTTTTACGTTTTATTTCGTAATAATCGGCTCGCAAAATTACAAATTATCAGTGAATTGACAAAAATAATTGAAGGGTTTTTAAAGCCGATTTGAAAGTTATACTTTGATTAACAATTAATTCATTCGTAAATACTCGATTATTCACATCCTACTTTTACTCTGAAACCATCTTGGAGAGAATATCCTCTGGCTTCAATACATTCGTAATTGACAAAATGGTAGTATCCACTTTTCACAACAGGTAGTTTATCGTAGCTGAAGTTGGCTATCGCTACGTAAATCGTGATACCATTATTTAATTTATATGGGGTAAAATGGGAATTAATATCTTCTAATGTGAATGATTCGTAAAAGTCGTAGTATGAATATGGACTTATAAACATTTTGACAAACGGTTTCCTTTCTTTCTCCGATTCTATGTTGGTAATCATTCTATATCTATCAAAGACCCTCCATGATGTCCAAATTGTACAGCAAGTTAAGAATATACTTAGAACAAGGATACCAGTGAAGCGGGAATGGCGTTCTTTATTGTTATTGATAGAAAGAGCCACACAAAGAATAAAGAATGCGGGCATCATACCACTTACAAACCGGAAGGATGGACCGTTGATTGCCCAAATAGTCAGAGCGCATAACAAACTTAGGTAAAGCGAGATTTGTATAGGACTAATTTTCTTACGGATAATGGGCACAATCGAAAAAATGAATGATATACATGTGGATATAAAAATGAAAATCGTAATACTTTTGTCCCATGATGGTATTCCGTTTTTCATAATATCCCAATTATCCAGAAATGCTGCTATACCTTCGGATAAAATAAGCTTCTTTTCGTTGACAACAACACTCAGAGGCAGTTTCCAGTCTAAATCAAGCAGGTCTGATCCTGCTAAGGGGAATATCAAGTAACCTGTTAAAATAATATTTCTTATCAGCCATAAGGTTCCGATCAGAAAGCATAAAGTTCCTATGAATATAATTGTCTTGTATTCTTTGTTTCTTACCAGATAAACTAGGGATAATACAGCTAATATGGCAAAAGCCGCAAATGATAGTTTGAGGGTAACTATATATATAAGTACAATAGTTAATAACAGAATATCTTTCTTTTCCAGATTAGGGTAGAAAATGTATTTTGATACCAAGTATAAAATAATGAGATTCGGTAGTAAATCTGTTGTCGTATTCAACATTAATTTTATACTTAGCAGATAAAACAGGATGAATCCGAATAATACAAGTATTCTTTTAAATTGAAAACCAGATTTGAAAAGTTCATTAACTATCCAACAAAAAAAAGCTAATATAAATAATGAATCCAAGGAATGGATCATTTCCCCGAATAGGAACCTGAAAGAAAAAATTGAACTCAGGAGAAGGTAATTTGAATTAAACCCCATGCGATGGTCTAGGTTTGCTAAACCGGGAACAATAGCGAACTCTTCGTTCCAGCGGATGTTCTGATGATGATAGAATAAAGAGTCGAAAGAACCCTCTTCCCAAGAGTTGGCAGTGAGTAATATGAGAACAAACAGTAATATAATAAGTTTTCCGGATAGTGTTAGTTCTTTTACGGAATTGTAAATATCTTTTATTAAGTCCCTAAAACGTCTTTTGTTGAATAGCCAGTATATTGTAGACACAATGATGCATACAAATAAGAAAACATGATTTGACGGTAATATCAAAGACCATATCGATAACGGTATGGATATAAAACACAAGCCCAATAGCATTTTCTCTAACAGGTTATATTCCTCTTTTCGTTTACATACTTTATTATAAAATGTTAATAATATATCTCCAAAAGAAAGAAGGGTAAAAAAAATTATTATCCATGAAAATATAGTTGCGATCATAAGCCATTTATTTACAAAGCTTTCGACGAGTGCTTCTCTTTACGCGTCCAAAATATTTTATTTCGTAATAATCGGCTCGCAAGATTACATTTTTTCAGTGAATTAACAAAAATAAACGGGGAATTTTTTGATACACAAATGAGTTAATATGCAGATATACCAATAAATGAGAATATTGGAGAAAAAGCAATCATTTGCAGCCACCTTTCACTCTATATCCATCCTGTATTTTATATCCTCTGGCTTCAATGCATTGCAAAGGAATAAATTTGGCATAATGGCTCGTAATACTGGCGGGAAGCTTCATATCGTGAGGCAGGCCCTCGCTAACCCATATAATTTGGTCATTATTAATAGCATATGAAGAGAATTCATCTGTAATATCTATACCTCGCGCTTTTTGCTGATCGGCAATGGAATAAGGCTTAAGCATTGCATGCGAAAACGGATGGATGTCATATTCTTTAATTTGCGGATAAAAACACCAATAACAGCGACTTGTCCACAAACCAATACTAAGGACAAAAGCACAAACTAACATTTTACTGAATACCGGGAAATATAATTTTTGGTTTCCATTTCTATACAACAGCGCCCCTCCTGTAAAAACGACAGCACACAAAACACCGGGTACGAATCGTATATCAGGCCCGCCAAAAGCCCAGACCGCAATAGAGACAAAGAAAACAATATAGAGTAAATAAATATGGCTCTTTATTTCTTTTCTCTTTTTTGGCATCAGATAAAGAGCGAGAATAAATGAGCAAAGGGTCAGTAAATATATTACATCGGTAAGTATATTTATGAACAATGGGTCCCGGACACTCTCCCCCGGATAGCGCAGGGCAATCCTGAAAAAATAATAACCGATATCGAATATATAATTCGTTTCTCTTATAGCCACTTCGCGTGGAACTTTCCAATCGAAAGAGAACAAATCTATCTGATAGAACGGATAGATAAGATAGCCGGAAACCACAACATTCCTTATCAGCCACGGAATCAATATGAAAAGCCCGGCAATAATGACAAACGAAACAACCTTATATTTCTTCTCTCTGAAAAGATTATACAACAAATAAATACTTATCAGTCCGATCGGGAAAAATGATAATTTACATGTAAGCAAAAAAACCGGGAGTACAAAGCCAATCAGGTAATTCGTTTTCAACAGTTTAGGGTATAATACAATCCGGGCAACGATATAAAATACAATAAAATTAGGTAATATATCCGTAGAGGTATTTCCGAGAAAGTAAATAGAAACCCAAAAGAGTAAGATGTACGATAATAATATAATAAGGCGCTTTGCCTCGTATTTGGAGATAAACAGTTCGATACAAACCCAGCATCCAACTACTGTTACTATCAGCGGTTGTAGCGGATACATCGCCTCACCCAGAAAAGAACGGAATGAGAAAATAGCACTTAGCAGGAAGTAATTGGAGTTGAAACCGAACCTGTCGTCCAGATTTGCGACTCCCGGCACAACTGCATATTCTTCATTCCACCGGATATTTTGAAAATGGTAAAATGCAGAATCATACACTTCCTGTTGCCATGTAAAGAAATAGAGCGAGAACAGGAGAAATAAAATTATAAGTACCGATTGGAAAGGCGAGAAAACTCCCTTCGCTGACTTTACAATATAATCATACACACAGAAGAGCCTTTTACGACAGATAACCCAATAGTTGAGCGAAACCAGAAAGACGATAAATAAAAACACCTGATTGGATGGCAACCACAACGACCACACCGACAAGGGTATAATAAGAAAACACAACCCGAGCAACAATTTATCTACAAGGTTGTATTCTTCGTCACGTTTGCAAATCTTATTATATAACGCGAGCAGCATATCCCCGAAACTAAAGAGGATAAAGAATATGACTGTCCATGTTATAAAGTTTGCAAGCATTATTTTTCAATTAGCTGATTAGCAAATTAGCAAATTAATAGAAAATCATTTTCAAATTTGCTAATTATTATATTGCTACTTCCCCTTTTATATGCGGATGCGGATCATAGCCTTCCAAGCGGAAATCCTCGAATTTAAAATCGAAAATACTTTTTACTTCAGGGTTTATTATCATACGCGGCAGCGGGCGAAAATCGCGTGTCAATTGTAATTTCACCTGCTCCAGATGATTTGTATATATGTGCGCATCTCCTAATGTATGCACAAAATCTCCGGCTTCGAGACCTGTTACCTGCGCCATCATCTGCAACAAAAGGGCATATGAAGCGATATTGAAAGGTACGCCCAGAAATATGTCGGCACTGCGCTGATACAGTTGCAGACTCAACTTCCCGTCAGCCACATAAAACTGGAAGAAAGCATGACACGGAGGAAGGTTCATATTCGGCAGATCGGCCACATTCCATGCACTCACGATAATACGGCGCGAATCCGGATTGTTTTTTATCGTATCTACCACATTGGAAATCTGATCTATAAAGCCTCCGTTATAATCGGGCCAGGAACGCCACTGATAACCGTAAATATGCCCCAGATCACCGTTTTCATCAGCCCATTCGTTCCATATACGCACACCGTGGTCCTGCAGATATTTCGCGTTGGTATCCCCTGCCAGAAACCAGAGTAGTTCGTATATGATGGATTTGAGATGTAATTTCTTCGTAGTGAGCACGGGGAAACCGTCTGCCAGATTGTAACGGCTCTGATGTCCGAATACACTGATCGTACCTGTCCCGGTGCGGTCACTTTTATGTGTGCCTTCTGCCAGAACACGTTTCAGTAAATCGTGATATTGTTTCATATTTGGATATTTTGTTTTGCTTTGAAAATTATACAAAAGTAAGATATATTTCGCTCTAAAAAAACAATGGCTCGTGTTATGCTTTTGTAATATTTCTAAATTCAGAACTCAGGCCTGTTTGTATCGCTTATATCCTCTCACCTTTTTGCACTTCCGACATTACCCGAAGGAAATTGCCGCCCCATATCTTTTCTATATCTTTATCCGAATAACCTCGCTCTAATAATTTCACCGTGATATTTATCATGTCATTACTACCCTGACATCCTATCAGCCCTCCGCCACCATCAAAATCGGACGCGATACCCACATGGTCGATACCCGCTACTTTCACAGCATAATCAATATGGTCTATAGCATCAGTCAGGCTGGCTTTGCTTTTATCTTTATTGATAAACAGGTCTACGAGACATATCTGTACTACCCCTCCGTTTTTTGCAATTGCCTGCATCTGCTTGTCGGTCAGGTTGCGGTCGTGATAACACAGCGCCTGCACAGACGAATGCGATGCGATGACAGGTTTGGTAGATAGTTCTATTACATCCCAGAATGTTTTTTCTCCCACGTGCGAAATATCCACCATAACCCCCAGCCGGTTCATTTCCTTTACCACCTCTTTTCCATAAGGACTAAGGCCGTTCCATTCATGTTTTGTATCACTCGACGTATCGCATATATCATTATCTTTAGTATGGCAAAGGGTTATATAATTCACTCCCATTTTTTGAAAACGGGCAATATTGGAGATATCCTTGCCTATGCCATATCCGTTTTCGATACCGATAAATACAGCCTTTTTACCTTCATTTTTGAGGCGTATAAGATCATCGGCCGTATAGGCTATGCCGCAGATATCTTTGTTTCTTTCTACCTGTTGATGCGTTTCTTTTATATAGTTTTCTATCTTATCCACGGCTTTCTGTGTCGACTCTTTATCCCGAGGCCCTTGCGCTATATAAGCAGCGAAGAAAATAGCATCCAGCATCCCCTCTTCCATTTTAGGGATATTCACCTGATTTTCTTCCCTTCTTCCTATGTCGAACCCTGCTTTTTTGAATTCGGTCGGTGTATCGCAATGCGTATCAACCGACAAAATATGCTTATGCAGTTCTTTTGCCTTACGGAAAGTATTGGCTTCGTTCACAATAAATTTAAATATCCGAAGCATTGTCGTATCCCCGCCATAAACATGTCCTTCGGGATGCCATTGCACTCCTAAAACTGAACGGTTGGGATATGCTTCGATAGCTTCTACAATGCCATCCTGTGTAGTTGCTACCGTACGGAAATTCGGAGCAGGATCTTTTACAGCCTGGTGATGGAACGTATTCACCGAGAACTCATCAACTCCTAATACTTGTGCTAGTTTGGAATCTTTTTCTATAGCTATCGTATGCGTCCCTTGTTCTCTCGGCTCTGTTTGCTTATGATTGATACTCTTATCTTTTACCTGCGTAGGGATATCCTGATAGAGTGTTCCACCGAAAGCTACATTTATCAGTTGCATTCCCCGGCAAATTCCAAGTATAGGAACATTCCGGTCGGTAGCCAGCTTCAGTAACACCAAATCGTAGATATCACGGAGGGAATCTATATCGTTCATATCCGGGATTGCTGTTTCCTTGTAATAGGGAGGATTAATATCTTCTCCTCCGGTCATCACCAGCCCATCGAGGTCTTTTACAATACCCCTCAAAATTACGCCATCTGTTATTACAGGAATAATTACAGGCTTACCTCCGGCCTTTAGTATGGCATTGATATATGTCGCCTGTACTACCGAACTGCCTTTATCTGTCCGGCCTGCTGATAAACCGATAAGCGGAGCCGGCTTGGAGCGTAAATCAACAAACTCCGAATCTATGGTTTTATATAATTCCGGCAGGCTTGGAGTAACTGTTTTCTGGCTGTATATACTTCCGCTTACTGACAAGCAGATAGAAAATATGATGGATACTATTTTTTTCATCTCTTTATTATTAAAAGCTTTGACCTTTCCATTACTTATTATCATCTTTTTATTTCCTCCCTTTCGGGGAGGTCAGGAGGGGCTACCAGTTGTTTCTTTACCCAGTCTTTACCATCTGTCAGCCGGGTAACCAATACCGCACAGACGACATTCCCGGTAGAATTGAGCAGTGTAGCCGGAATATCCACAATTGTACTTATTATCATCAGTGTTCCTGCAAGTTGAGGAGAGAATCCAAAAACTGAACAGATAAGCAGCTCTCCGGTCATACCTCCACTCGGTATCGCCCCCATTACCGCTCCCACAAGCAAGGCTACTCCGATAATCATAAACATATTGGAGGAGGATGTAAGTTCTTGCCCGAATATAGTAAACAGAAATATAACTTTAAGCACCCCGGCCATTACCGAACCATCCTTATGTATATTTGTACCCAGAGGAATAACCGTTTCCGCAATATTCTCCGGAACTCCCATTTTTTTCGACGCCTCAATATTTACAGGAATACAAGCCGCACTCGAAGATGTGGCAATCGCCATCAGGGATGGTGTCGGCATATTGCGCCAGAAAGCGACAAAAGCCTTTTTCCCTCCGGCTATGAAAATATAAACCGAATTCAGTATAAAGAAAGAAATAGCGGTAAGTATCAGATAAAGCAGGAATACGTGTAAATATCCGTTCAGTATCTGTCCTCCCAGCTTCCCTACCGTATCCGCGAAATAACAACCAAGACCTAAAGGCGCGGCCATCATAATAATACTCATCATTTTTAATATTATACTATTGGCGGCATTAAGCAGTTCCGCCACCATCTTCCCTTTACTCTTTGAAAGAGCGGTCGCAAGGCCAAAGAACGCGGAAAATATAATAAGGGGCAGTAAATTTGATTTAGTAAACAGCTGCTGAAAATCGGAGACCGTAAATGTATTTACAAATATTTCAGCAGATGTCAGCTGCCTGATTGTTTGTCCGGGAAGCCCTGTCAACACATCCGACTGGTTAATACCACCCAGGGGGTTATAAAACAAAGTGAACAGATATGCTACTATCGCTGCAACAACAGATGTCAGCAGGAATACAAGGGCAATATTACCGACAACCTTTCCCACCATATTCGACTGCTTCATATTGCAGATAGACGACGATACACTGAAAAACACCAATGGTACTATCAACACAAACATCAGGTTAAGGAAAATATCCCCTACCGGTTTAACGACAGATGCATCTTCCCCGAAAATGATACCGCATATACCTCCTGTCAATATTCCACAAAGGAGAAGAATAGTATATACATAATTTCTTAAAATATTCATCGAAACAAACAAATTGTATAAGTCTGCAAAATTACACTTTCAATCGGAGAAACAGCATTTGTAATCTATAAATAATTACAGATTTACGAAAATTGATCTTCTGGAGGAAATAACTATCCTATTGATAGTCTTAATTTTCGCTGTATATCTGTAAAAAGCTTTGATTTTTTTCTTCCGCAAGCCTTGTTATTATAATAAAAATACATATATTTGCACCGCGAATGCAAAAATGGTGATTGTAGCTCAGTTGGTTAGAGCGTCGGATTGTGGTTCCGAAGGTCGCGGGTTCGAGACCCGTCTTTCACCCAAAGAAGAAAAGAAGCTGTTTATCAAGCAGTTTCTTTTTATTTTTACAGCCTCACCATGCTATAATCTAAAGAAGTATGACAAAATCACGACAATAACCAAGGCCGGAAGCATATTCGTCACATTGATATCCTTTATTTTAAGGATGCTGATTCCCAACCCGATCAACAGAATCCCTCCTACCCCGGTCATATTCGCCGTCATATCATCGCTCATATAACGCATAATAAAAGCTGCAAACAGGGTCAGTCCTCCCTGATAAACCAAAACGGGAACGGATGAAAACAGAATACAGATACCAAATGTGGAAGCCAGCGCTATGGACGAAATCCCATCCATAATAGACTTTGTCAACAATAAATCCGGGGACTTTCCCATGCCATCTTCAATCGCCCCTAATATAGCCATGGAACCGACACAAAACAGCATAGAGGCCGTAATGAACCCTTCTGTAAACTTATTTGCTGCCATATCATCTTTTTTAATTCCCGAACTTTTAGATTCCAGATAATTGGAAAAGCGCCGCAAATGTTTATCTATATCGATACCCTGTCCGATTACGGAACCTAGTACAATACTTACCACTACAAGAAGCATGCTTTCTATACGCAACGACATTGATATGCCGATTGTAATAGTGAGCAGCCCGATACCCTGAAATACAATACCTGTCATTTTGGAAGATAGTCTGGAATGGACTATTAATCCTATCAGACTACCCCCTATAATTGCCCCCGTATTGACCAGTGTTCCTACCATAGATATAGCAATTGTGTTTAAATAGATTTGATTTTCTACAAAAATAGAAAATATATTGACATTTTATTCCCTATAGATCCGCTTCGTTTACAAAAAACTAAAAAGAGCCACTCCTCTTGAGCAGCTCTTTTAAATCTATATTATTTCAGACTAGAATATTTTGTATGACAGCTGGAAATTAAGCATAGGCCACCATTTCAGCCATTTGGTGTAATCATCTATATCTTCAAAGCTTTCAGATGCATTACTCTCTACATCTAATTTTTTCCCATTTTGTTTAAGGCTGTAATCTCCCTGATAAATCATACCCAGTTCGAATTTGAAAGCGACACGCTTGTTCGCTATAGCGCGGCCAACTCCCAATCCGAAATACGGTTTGATAATTTTTCCCAATTGAAGGGTTGCATCCAGATTAGCGTCATCCAAAGTTAGTCTGTGTCCGTCGAAATCTACATATGGCCATTCTGAGACTCCGGGTTTCAAGGTTGCACGTTCTCCTGTATTCGGATTAGCCAGGAAACCGCTTGCCTTAAGCTTGTTTGCTCCTATAAACACGCCCGCAGTCAGATGGAATATACCCTTTGTAGGATGAAAATCTACCAATATATTCCCATTGGTAAAATTCAACTCGCCTTTCATTTTATAATCAGGCGTATAACCAAATGCTTCTTTGAACATTCCATCAGGATCATCCAGCCCAATATCGAATGTACTTGTTTTGAATCCGACAAAATCAATTCCGGCACGTAATTTGAAATAATCGTTTATCGGTGTTGCCGCCTGTAAACCGATACCCATGGTTGAAGCCCTCAGGGCAATGCTGAGATGGGACAGAAACTGCTTGTCTGCTTTTTTTTCCGTAAAGCCGGCAACAGGTGTAGCAGCAACGGAATCAGCCATCAACAAAACAGGGCTTGAGCTAAGGGTTATAGTCTCTTGAGCGTGCAAAGGTAATACGCATAACGCGATGATAATCAGCAATAGTAGTCTCATTTTTTTAGTTGTTAGGTTTAGTTAATAAAGTGCTAGGTTTTCTACTCTTCAAGCCCCCAAAGATATAAAAAAAGTTAAGAGGCATACACAGGAGAATGTTAAAATTTTTATAATACAGATATACTATATCTTAAAAACAAGAAGTAAGAATAAAAATGTACTTTTGCACAAAACTAATTATTGTCATGAATTATATTGAAGTAAAATTTATATGTACGCCGAATGATGAGATTATCAATAGTGTACTGTCAGCCACAATCGCAGAAATAGGATTTGAAAGCTTCGTTGAAAACGAATTCGGAACAACAGCATATATCCAGAGCGATCTGTTTAACATTGAAGAACTGGATAAGACTCTGAATACATTCCCTATAGAAGCCGAAATCATCTATACATACAAAAGCATAGAAGACCGGAACTGGAACGAAGAATGGGAGAAGAACTATTTCCAGCCGCTGATAATCGACAACAAGTGTATCATCCAAAGTACATTCCACAACGTCCCTGCAACATACGACTACAATATATACATCGATCCTAAGATGGCTTTCGGAACAGGACACCATCAAACTACCGAACTGATGATACGGGAGATACTGAAAGATGATTTCAACGGCAAATCGGTTCTCGATATGGGTACAGGCACTGCTATACTGGCTATCCTTGCTTCTATGCGCGGTGCGAGTCCTATAACCGCCATCGATATAGATCAGTGGGCATATGATAACGCTATTGAGAATCTTAATTTGAATAACGTTAACAATGTGGATGTAAAGATAGGCGGAGCAGATCTATTAGGAGGTGAGAAATTCGACATCGTCCTGGCAAACATAAACCGCAATATCCTGCTAAACGATATCCATTCTTATTCTTCGGTCTTGAATAATGGCGGAGTTTTATACATGAGTGGTTTTTATGCGGAGGATGTCCCGGCAATAGAAGAAGAGTGTAGTAAAAATGAGCTGGCTTTTGTCCATAATACGGAAAAGGACAACTGGGTGGCAGTAAAATATACAAAATTGTCCGAATAAAAGACATAAGAGGAGGCTTCTGATTCGAAACCTCCTCTTATGTGTGAG
Source organism: Dysgonomonas sp. UBA7710 (assembly GCF_002482385.1). Taxonomy (GTDB): domain Bacteria; phylum Bacteroidota; class Bacteroidia; order Bacteroidales; family Dysgonomonadaceae; genus Dysgonomonas. The sequence goes on from NZ_DLFW01000024.1 coordinate 235,342, forward strand.
TTAAATTAGGTATTAGGCTTTAAGGTAAATAAAGATTGTTTGGTTATCGATACAAAGGAACGACATAAATTAAACCATACCAAATAAAAAAACATATTATAAAACATATTTTTTATAAATAATGCTAACATATTGAAGCCGGAAACCAATCTTTTTTAAACCCTTTTAACACCACCCTAATTTTAGTTAACTTTATTTATCAACACATAATTCAATCCTGTATATCCTGTAAAACAGGAAAATACGTGCCGGATCAATTCATATAATCCCACATTGGCAATTGTACTGGCTTCTGTTTAAGACAATCGACCGCTTTGGCATCCAGATATTTTTTATGTACTACCAGACGGAACATATATTCGCTAAACCATTTATCTGTAAAGGTCAGATAACCTTTATTACCAGAAGCAGCTCCCCAACTATTCTCAAATTCCCATTTTACAGGCGTGTCACTCACATCCGTGTCGCAACCGATTAATGTCATGGCATGACTTGAACCGCTCTGCCGTGTTAAGATACGTGCTTTCTTATCCATCGACAAATTTACGCCCAACAAAGACTGATAATCGTACATATCCGGATCCAGTATCCCCGATTCCCTGTTCAGTTGCTTACCCACATCACAAGAAGCATACATGGCTTCGTTATTCTTTATGGAAGCCAGAGCAGCTTTCTTTATATCTTCATTCGGCAGATTCAGATATATCCAGTTGATACCTTCAATCGTATTTTTGTAATTCTGTATTTCATATAGTTGATAATACTCACGGGTAGGATCGTTCATCACCATAATATAATTATCGGGAGAATAATCTTCCGGAGTGATCGCCTCATAAAACTGTTTCGGGGTATAATTACGCAATTCCTTTATAATACCGTTTTTATCCTTATATCTCCATGTAAATTCTCTCGGTGGTTCGCCAAGACACAGAGCCAGAATGCGGTACACATCTTTTAGTATAACTGTTTTCTCCGACCTTAAATCCTGAGTTTTTTTGCCTGAAGCCGCCAGTTCCCTAAGGTTATATCCGCCGGAGCGTAGCCTTTCATTCAGCAAACCAAGCATTTGCCTTGTATTGTTCGAATGCGCAGTTTCCGGCATCACGTCCTGAGGTACAACTCCATATTTCTTTCCGGCATTATAATACAGATTCCAAACGCCACCGTCACCGACAGGAGATTTGAACAGGTATTCCACTGCCCTGTCTGCAAACGGGTCTTTACTTGTGCCTATAATATTTTCGAGAAACAAGTTGGCCTTCTCAAAAATATCCCAGAAGTACAGATAATTGTGAGAGAAATCAAATTCGCTGATATTGTATTTCTCCATGATGGACGGACGCAATACGTTCATCGATGTAAACATCCAGCAGCGTCCCGAACTTTTTTGATCTGTAATCCCCTTTACATTCACTCTGTACCGGAAATAATGATCTATTTTCCCTTGAAGGTCGTGATTCAGGACATTTGCCGTAATGTTGGCGTTTGTTGTGAGGATGTTTTGAATCGCTTTTGTTGGAGCATCTTGTTTAAAACTCGATTGTATTTCCTGCAATTCTTTTTCAGTAATGCTTTGCGCGGACAGGAGTATCGAAGAACATAACAAGGCTCCTGTTAACAGAATCTTTTTCATATATGAATAGTTTTATTTAATCATTACACGGAAACCTACATATATCAAATATAAGGATTAGTTCCTCTGGTAAGATATACCGGTTTTCATGGTTAGACAGACCAATTAATAGTTTTTACTATACAAAAATAAGAAATACGACGGGATAACAGTCTTACAATGTTACATAAATCGAAAAAGTAACACTTTTCTCCCTCTTTTTAAATTACGAATTAACCATATATCACCTAAACTCCTTATCAATTTAACCTATATTTGCATTGTATTGTTAAAAAGTAACAGAAGTAACAGTTTTTACAGTGAACAGTTAGCAGTCATCAGTTAACAACTCGTATCTCATTTAACTTTCAACTTATTACTCACAGCTTACTACTTGTTAAAAAGTAACAAAGGTAACACGGAAAGCAATTAAAAATTAAGAATGAGTAATTAATTATTACTTTTTACCCTCATTGTAAGTCCCCCTTCGGGGCAGGGCTGTTAAGTTCTGATTTTTTATACCCTCTGTGTCATGTTGAACGGAGTGAAACATCTCGTTTCTCAGGGTCGGGATCCTTCGTTCCACTCAGGATGACAGCAGAAAATAATAGAACAAAGAAGAGAACTTAACAGCCCTGCCCCGAAGGAGGATTGAGGGGGCCTATCAATATTTCAAAGAGCCATCATCTATATACATAGATAAACTTAGATACAAATTATATCTCAAACTTACGGTGTAAGGATAAATAATTGCCTTACATATGAAGATTCTTCTCTAAAGAATTTATCTTTGCATCGTTTTAATCAAAAAATCATCAGGAAAATGACTGAAATACAGCCGGCCTCTTACTCCAAACAAAGAATACGTTATGCCGTAATGGCTCTTTTTATAGCTCAGGGATTATGCTTTGCCAGTTGGGCAAGCCGTTTACCGGACATTAAAAAGGATTTCAGTGTAGAAAGTTATCTGCATTATGGTTTGCTAATGTTCCTCATACCGATAGGTAAATTCGTAGCCATACCACTGGTTGGATTCCTCCTGCCTCGTATCGGAAGTAAGAAAACCGTACTTATAAGTATTACCGGATTCACGCTTTCCCTCTTTATGGTAAGCCTCATGCCTGATATTACCGGATTGGGGATAGCCATGTTTCTGTTCGGTATTTTTTGGAATATGACTGACATTTCACTTAATACGCAGGCTATTGAAGTAGAGCGCATCTACGGAAAACCAATCATAGCCACATTCCATGCAAGCTGGAGTTTAGCGGCATGTATCGGTGCATTGATCGGTTATAGCATGATTAACCTGAAAGTAGGAACATTCGTCCATTTTGCTATAATTACAATAGCCGCGCTTATCGCTATACTTATCAATTATAAATACCTGCAGGAAGCAGCTCCAAAAGCGGTACAAGCTGAAAAGAAAACAGAGCCGAAGATAAAATCGAAAGGCTTCCGTATGCCCGAAACATTACTTATACAGTTAGGTCTGGTGTGGCTGCTTGCTCTCATCGTAGAAAATACAATGTTCGAATGGAGCGATGTATATTTCCAATCGGTTATAAAAGCGCCTGAATCTCTACAGGTAGGTTTCCTTGTATTTATGATTATGATGTTTTCGGGACGTATGCTTACCAATTTTGCATACCGTATCTGGCAAAAGAAAACAGTGTTACAGATTGCCGGAGCACTTATTCTGATAGGCTTCGTTACATCTTCCCTGTTTATTCATACTGCGGATACCCTTATTATAAAAGTTATAATCAATTCGATCGGCTTTATGCTTATCGGTCTGGGAATATCCTGTGTAGTACCTACCTTATACAGTATTGTCGGAGATAAAGCTAAAACTCCGGTCGGAACAGCCCTTACCATTATGTCGAGCATCAGCTTTGTAGGGCCATTGGTTGCCCCGCTATTAGTAGGAGCCATATCCGACAGTCATGGAATGGAATGGGCTTATCTTGCCGTAGGATTATTAGGCGGATGTATTGTTGTTATTGCAGCATTGAGCAAGACGTTGAGGAAGTAGTTCTGAGTTGTGCAAATCGGTCGTTGATTTTTAATGTTCGATTTTTATTGACTACACTTCGTTTCGTCTAATCGTTCATTTTGGCATTGCCCAAAACGAACCAAAAGGCTAGCGCTTTGTTCCCCGGCGACCCAAAACCGTAGCTTCAGTGGAGCAAAATAATACGGAATCATCTATAGCCGGACTATCAGCCGGGTATAGCAGCTATCGTATTTTGCTCTACACCTCCGCTTTACGGATTGGGTGCCCGCCTGCGTCACTAATGCGCAGGGGCGGACGCCATAGTGAGGGCAAAGCCTTTGAATCAAATATGCGCCAGCCTTGTCGTGCGTCAGCGGACGCCATTTGCTTTATGGACGGGGTGCCCATAGGGCGAAAAAGGCTGAAAAACGAAAACGTGTTTGAGCTTATTTTCTGGCTCGTATTATGCAATATTCAGAGCGAGTTTTTTCGTTTAGCCTTTAAGTCCGTTATGGGTCGGCCTTTAAAGCGGGCGTTAAAGCATTTTTGGTTCCTTTTGGGGATTTGGCCAAAAGGAACACAAGCAATCTCTGATTGCGCGTAGTAAAAAATCGAACGTTAAAATTTAACTACCGATTCATAATCAATTAATAAATTATGAATGAATTCGAATTAAACGATTTATAACTTATAAATCATAATTAAACAACAGGAATTATCTGCTCCGCTGTCCTTATTCTATTTTCCACATCTTCTTTTGTACCGTTAAACGGACCAGAATTCTCAATTTTGATAGTTGCCATTGCAGCGGCAAACTTACCCGCCTCTTCTATACCCGCTCCTTTTGCCCGCTTATACAGGTAACCTGTAACATAAGTATCGCCACAACCTGTTGCATCAACTACTTCTGACGGTTTATAAGCAGGTATCTTATAAAACTCTTTCCCGTCATAGATTACGGAACCTAAGCTACCGAGAGTTACCAGAACTTCCTTCACGCCCCAGTCATATAATTGCCGGGATGCTTGTTTTATATCTTTCATACCTGTGAGGACTTCCATCTCCAGGTCATTTACTTTCAGTATATGGACATATTTCAGTGTTTCCAGCTTGTCCTTCCAGTCTATAGGATATACATTCTGTTCTCTCACCTCCCGCAGATACCCTTGAGAATCAACTGCTATCAGCCCCTTGCGGGAAAGGTACTCTACCAGTTCGAGCGAAAAATCATCGGCAAGCAATGCACCTAATAAGAATATTTTGGCATCTAAATTTTCAAAGCCGTCTACAGAAAAGGGATCGGCCTTTGCCAAAACCCGCTGTGTGCGGTTATTCTGATTTTCTTCGTATATATTCTCAAAATATACTGAATGTTGGCTCGGGATAACGTGTACATCTACATTTTTGGATCGCAGATCATCAACGACACTCATTTCAGACTCGGCCAGAGATGTAACCAATGAATAATCTATATCATCGAAATGACGGATGGCATGAGAAAAATAGAAGGCTGTACCGCCGGGCATATGTACTGTTTTTTTAGGCGTCACCACTTTATCCAAAGTGATGTGCCCTACACAGCAAAGATCATGTTTTTGCATTATTCTGTTTTTTGAAATGCAAAAGTAGTAAAATTGTTATGAATTCAGTATTATAAATCTTTATTTACTACTTTTGTCTTCAAATAAATAGAACATATATCAGATGCATAGATCAGGATTCGTAAATATAGTAGGCAATCCCAATGTAGGAAAATCAACATTGATGAACCTTCTTGTGGGAGAAAAAGTTTCCATCATCACTTCAAAGGCTCAAACTACGCGCCATCGCATATTAGGTATCGTGAATACTGACGACTATCAGATTGTATATTCAGATACTCCCGGGGTGTTACGGCCTAATTATAAATTACAGGAGTCAATGCTTAACTTCTCCGTATCCGCTCTAAGTGATGCCGATGTACTGCTCTATATGACGGATGTTATAGAAAAAACAGATAAAAACGAAGAATTTCTGCAAAAGGTACAAAATGTAGACGCTCCCGTTCTACTGCTAATCAATAAAATAGACCAGACCAATCAGCAGGAATTAGAAAAACTGGTGGCACAATGGAAAGAACTGTTGCCAAAAGCCGAAATATATCCGATATCTGCCCTGAATAAATTCAATGTAGATACTGTAAAGAAAAGAATATTGGATTTGATTCCCGAATCTCCTCCTTATTTCGAAAAAGATGCGCTGACCGACCGTCCCGCCCGCTTCTTTGTTACGGAAATCATCCGTGAAAAGATCCTCCTTTATTATCAGAAGGAAGTTCCTTATGCAGTGGAAGTCATCGTTGAAGAATTTAAAGAAGAAAAAGATATTATCAACATAAGAGCTTTGATAATTGCCGAACGAGACACCCAGAAAGGTATCATCATAGGCCATAAAGGCGCGGCGCTGAAAAAGGTGGCCACGATGGCCCGCAAAGACATGGAACGCTTCTTCAATAAAAAGATATTCCTTGAAATATATGTCAAGGTAGAAAAAGATTGGCGAAGCAGGGATAACCTACTCCGCCAATACGGATATCGCCTGGATTGATTTTACTTTTACTCTTCAATTGAAAATCCTACCGACTTGAGGTCGTCCCAAAAACGCGGGTAAGACTTTGTCACCACCTTAGGATGCGCAATATTGATATGATCCAGTTTTATGGCTGCCGGAGCAAAGGCCATCGCCATGCGGTGGTCTTCATAAGTTTTTATTACCGGGTCAGCCTCCGGTTCACACCTTTCACCGTTCCATTCCAGGATGCTATTTTCGCTATCGTATAATAAGTAACCTAATTTCTTCATTTCATTTTTCAAAGCCTCTATCCGGTCGGTCTCCTTTATCTTGAGCGTCTGCAAGCCGGTGAACATAAATGGAATACCCATCATACAGCATGTAACAGCAAAAGTTTGGGCCAGATCCGGCTCATTCACAAAATTATGGAACATCTTTTTGGTTACCTTTCCGGTCTTGGTCAGTATCACACCATCTTTGGTATATTCGGTTGCCACACCCAGATCAAGAAACAGCTCGGCAACTTTAGAGTCTCCCTGCATGCTGTTTTTAAACAGTCCCTTCAATTCTATACGGGCATCCTCGGCAAGTGCAGCCATTTCGTACCAATACGAAGCTGCGGACCAGTCCGACTCCACAGTATAGTGTGTTGCCCGATATTCTTCGGGATATATCTTAATTGTCCGCCCGTCCCAATGAGTCTTCACCCCGAACTGGGCCATCATACCCAATGTCAGCTTAATATATGGTACTGATATAATATTCCCTTCCAGGTGTATTATCAATCCCTTGCTCATGGAAGGAGCTATCATCAGCAAAGCTGATATAAATTGAGAACTGACATCTCCCGACAAATAGATTTCTCCCCCGTCCAGTGCTGTTCCCTTAATCTTCAACGGCGGATATCCCACATTCCCTATATATTGGATGCGGGCCCCTAAAGAGACTAAGGCATCTACCAGAAGATGGATAGGGCGTTCTTTCATACGTTCTGTTCCCGTTATAATCCATTCACCGGGAGTAATAGCTAAGAAAGCTGTCAGAAAACGCATGGACGTTCCCGCCGCTTTCACATCTATCAGGTTGCTACCCGATGTGAAGGCCTCGACCATCACATTAGTATCATCGCAATCAGAAAGATTGGCTATTTCCGAAGCACTAAGACTCAATGCATTTAATATTAGAGCCCTGTTACTAATGCTTTTTGAAGCAGGAAGAGGTATGATCGAATTAATGGCATTTGGCGCCGTGATTTTATATTGCATATCGTATTTATTATAATTTTCAGTTACGAGTTACTTCGTCCTACGGGCAGTTACAAGTTACGGGATTACTGATATTTCAGCCAACTTGTTTACTCGTAACTCGTAACTTGTAACTAAAAAAAATCATCCTGTATTACGCATACCGGCGGCAATTCCAGAAATTGTAATCATCAGAGCCAGTTCCAGCTCCGACGAATGCTCTTCGTCTTTCCTCGTCCGGTACAACAATTCCACCTGAAGGAGATTCAGAGGGTTTGTATAAATATTGCGCATGGCGATATTCTCTGCAACTTCAGGCAGGCTTTCCATCAGATGCTCATCCTGAGATATCCTCAATATTGTATTCATATCGCTTTCGAGTTGACTTCTCAGTTTTTTCCCCAGTATCTGCAACTTATCCTCCACAAGCCTTTCATCATAATACTGCGACATACGCAGGTCGGCTTTGGCAAATACCATTTCGAGCATACTGATACGGGTGCCGAAGAATGGCCAGTCTTTATACATCGCTTTCAATGTATCCATCTTTCCATTATCAATGACCTGTTGCAAGGCTTCTCCCGCGCCCAGCCATGCCGGAAGCATCAGGCGGTTTTGAGTCCAGCCAAATATCCATGGGATTGCACGAAGGCTTTCCACTCCCCCATTCGGACGGCGTTTTGCCGGGCGTGACCCCAATGGCAAACGAGCCAATTCCGCCTCAGGTGTAGCCTGATAGAAATACGGAATAAAATCAGGGTCTCTGCGAACCAGTCCCTGATAACTATTGCATGAAATATCGGAAAGTTCATCCATCAGGTCCCTCCACTCCTGTTTAGGAGCCGGAGGAGGAAGAAGGTTAGCCTCCAGTATAGCATCGGTATATAGCGATAATGTCTTGATAGCCAGATCAGGTAAACCTAATTTAAAACGGATCATTTCGCCCTGTTCGGTTACACGGAGCCCGTCTTGCAACGAACCCGGAGGCTGTGAGAAAAGAGCGACCTTAGCAGGGCCTCCGCCACGGCCAACCGTACCGCCACGGCCATGAAATAATGTAAGAGCTATTCCTGCATCCTGACAGGTTTTGATCAAGGCTTCCTGTGCACGGTATTGTGCCCATCCGGCAGCAAGCGAACCTGCATCTTTAGCCGAGTCGGAATAACCGATCATTATCATTTGTTTATTCTTGATAATACCTTTATACCAATTGATAGCAAACAATTGCTGCATAATACCATTGGCATTATTCAAGTCATTCAGTGTTTCAAACAATGGAGTCACTGGTAAAGTAAACGGACAATCCGCTTCCTTGAGCAACAAATACACTGCAAGAATATCCGAAGGAGTTCTTGTCATTGAAATGACATAAGTAGGAATTGACCCGACAGGTGTCTCTGCTATTACCCTACAGGTATCCAGTACTTCTTTAGTTTGAGGGCTTGGCTCCCAGTTACGGGGAATGAGCGGACGTTTCGAATTAAGTTCTTTTATCAGGAATGCCTGTTTATCTTCCTCCGACCAAGTCTCATAGTCCCCTAATCCAAGGTAGCGGGTTATTTCGGACAAGGCTTCCGTATGTATCGTACTCTCCTGACGAATATCCAGCTGAGTCAGAGTTAAACCGAAACAACGCACCCGGCGCATGGTATCGAGCAGTTTATCGTCGGCTATGATTTCCATCTTGCAGGCTACGAGCGATTTATAGCACTCATAAAGTGGTTCCCACAATTGTTCGTTATGAATAAGTATATCCTCTGTGCGTTCCGGATTCTTACCCTCGATACGCGCATCCAGATAAGCAACAGTATTTCTCAGTCTGGTACGCAATCTTTTCATTAACTCACGGTATGGTTCCTGAACTTCATAGTCCTTTATATAATCCCTGAATTCAGTAGTGCATGTGGCCATTGAGAGTTCTTTCACCAGTACTTCAATGTCTTCGAGGAATAGCTTTGCTGCTCTTTTACGGCTATCCAATAATACTTCGTGAGTTATTTTAGCCGTTACATTCGGATTACCGTCGCGATCGCCTCCCATCCATGATGAAAAGTGTATCGGGCGCGCATCAACCGGCAAGCGGTAAGGTATTGTATTCCTTATCTGTTCGTCAAGTTCACGGATATATGCAGGGACGGCTTTCCACAGGCTGTTTTCCACTACCTCGTATCCCCATTTTGCCTCCTCGTTCGGAGTCGGCCGTTTCTGGCGGATTTCGTCGGTATGCCAATATTGGGCGATAAGTTGTTTCAATCTGCGCAAAATCTGCACCTTCTGGTAATTAGCCAGATCGTCGTGATCCAGTAATGCCAGGCAATGATCTACCTGATTCAGATTATTTATAAGCGAACGCCTGTTTATCTCTGTCGGATGAGCTGTCAATACCAGATCAATGGAGATATTCTCTATTGCTTTTATTATCGCTTCATCGCTAAGATTCGCGTCTTTCAGTTTTTTATATATATCTGGAAAATTAACCGGATTTTCCGCCCCCTGAGCATGAGGCGATACACTATTATACTGCTCAGCCGTATTCGTTAAATTCAGAAACTGATTAAACGAACGTGCTACGGGAAGAAACTCTTCATCTTTCAGATTCTGAAGTGTCTTCACCAGCGATTTATGTGCTTCAATATCTCCTGAATGCGAGGCTTTGGAGAGTCTGCGAATCGTTTCTATCAGATCCACCATATCCTTTCCCTTAGCTTCGCCGATTGTTTTACCCAGCATATCACCAAGCAGTTTGATATTGTTATGCATCAAAGATTGCTGCAAATTACTCATAGTCTACTATTTATTATGTAAATGAAGTATTTTTGTTCTGCATTAAAGATATAACAATGATTCGTCGCTATACTCAAAACAGTAAATAAAAAGGTCTGCGACCTTAGTTAGTATCCATTCAGTGTTTATCTATAAACATCAGAGAAAGTCTAATGTTTTACATACAGCCTGATTTTCGGGCAAAATTGTAGTATTAAAGAATATTCAATACATGAGGCTGTCCCAAAAGTAATATTACACTATTAAAGTGTTACCCTCTTTGTCATTGGCTCCGCTTCGCTCTGCCGAACGTTGTTTCTGAGTGTAACGAAGAATCCCGACCCTCCGGATACGAGATGTTTCACTCCGTTCAACATGACAAAATGATCCGAAAAAATACTTTTGGGGCAGCCTCATAATAATATCTTATTCATTAATCAATGTAAATAATTCCTCCGCAGCTTCACGAGGTCCGTCTTTACTATGACCCTCTATGGCAAGAGAAGTATAAATCTCACCTATCTTGACTCCGTTTTTATCCATATCGGTAAAATACTCCTTGATAAGCTTGCCGGCAAGTTTCTGCTCCTGTACTGGTCCGAACGGGTTGGCAAAATAAGATGTCACCAAACCTTTTTCCGTTGTAGTACCTTTTGCTTTACGGGCTCCGGCCTCAAATACCTTGATCGCCTCATTCAGATCAGTAAAGAATTGAATCTTCGTATCCGACTCTGTGTAGTTATTCGCATAAAGGAAATAATCTACCTTATATCCTTTCATAATAACGTCATAAGTGGCAGCCGGTATGGTTATACGGGCATTAACCTTATCAGGGTTGGTATAAATACCCCGTTCCAATTGCTCAAAAGCGTACATAGGGTCCAGGTCATCGATACGGACAAATGCTCCGATCTCCGTTCCATAGCCTTTTATTGTGCCATCCGCTTCTTTTTTCAGATATCCCATATCATCGAATATGATACGCATATGACGGATATACTTTTCGTTCAGTGTACGGAAGGCCTCAAGGCTCTCTGATTTTCCTGCACCACTGTCTCCCATGATAATGATATTCGACTCTTTTCCGTTCTTCAGCGCAATGTTTACCATCGCCCCATGTATCGGCAAACGGTTCTTTTCCATTTGCTTCACATTGTGAAGTGTAAGCAACATCTTCTTCATGTATCCGAAGTAATCTATATCGTCGCAATGGTTCGCATAACCGATAAGGATATCGTTCTTTTTATCTTTATAGTAGAATGTACGTTTTTCTTCATGTCCGTCAGGATAGCCGAAAACATAGATAATGTCCGGTTTTTTACCTATATATTCGCTTTCTTTTGCCAGTTCGAAGAGATTTGCCAAAGCAAAACCATGAACCATAAAATCTTTATGGAAATAGACAAATGTCAGCATATTCCCTACTTTAGCCGGATACAGGAACCAGTCGTCTTCGTTGAGAACTATATTCTCAATCGGGTTTATATTATGCTCATGGAAAATGCCGTCACGTGTATTTCTTTTTGTATATGAAATAAATGGAGGATTAAACATCACGGCTGTAATGAACGGTATAGGGGCCAGTCCATTGTATTCCACAGGGCTGTTCCAGTTGATATCGCTCAGTGTAAGGGCTGCATTTGCACCTGCTGTCAATTGACGATACACACGGTATTGATAACCGATAACAGTTTCTTCGATGCGGCGGTATATGGAGAGAATAAGCTCATTGAACAACTCGTTCGCCTGCATAAAGCGAACACTCTGCAAGCCACTACCGATCGAACTGTTGTGAACGATAGTGTATCGTTCAAGTCTGCGCCAAAAGCTATAAAGTAATTCTATCAGTTCAATAAACAAGTCTTTATCATTGAAGAAGATAGCATATTTTCCATGCACATTCTGCACTTCGTCAGGATTACAGACTGTAAGCAACTTAAATGCCTCTATCAGTGTTTTCTCAAACTCCTCATCAGTCTTAAATTCTTTTATATAATATTCATAGATAATTATTTCATCTTTCTTCAGTTTCTGAATAAAGACTTCTATAACTCTATGGAATCCATAACTGTTAAGTATTTTCTGCCGCGTGTCGCAAAATTTCAGAGTGAAGTTGATTATTGCTTTACCTTCGCCTAGAGTGAATTCTTGTAGCATGTCTGATATTGTTTACTGTTTATTGTTTATAATTTTTGATTATCCGCACAATTTTCAGTTTATAATCTTCTGTCACATGACTAAAACGAACAGAAGATCATAAACCGATTACTCCAACCTGAACATAATCAGGATTGAGATGCTTTCTAGCTTCAAATTTAAGGAAACTTACCTATACAATTAAACGAATTAATGACTAAATTTATAATAAATTGTAAAATTAAAACAAGTTTTTGCTATTTTACTGTAATATAGTTCTTTATAAATCATTCATTTTTGTTCTTTGTCAAAAATTTAGGATTTACATCGAATGCATAGAAGGAACTATTTGTTTCCTGTAAACATTTAGGGCACAGGCAATCCCGGTAATTTTCCTTTATGTAATCACGAACACCTGTGACAAGGCTCACTTTACGGCAACTACACAGCTCTATTCTGTCTTCTCTGCAACCGAATGATGCCGAACATCTTTTACATATCTTTTTCATTGCTTTTGTTTTTAGAAAATTTGTAATATAATGATAACCGGAACATAAAGTGCTAACAATACAGACTTATGCTACCATACGGATACAATGAACATAAGATTGATATCAAACACAATCGTTTCCCGATATACAAATACTGAAATACTGAAATAAATCTCTTGTTTTCTATCTTTTTCCGCGAAAGATGAAAAATATATGTCTTGGCAGGTCTTCTGACTTACTCCATCTTTGAACGGCCTTCCCATTTTCAGTAAACAATTAGCAGTTATCAGTTAACAGTTTTTTGACTGTTTACTGATTACTGTATCACTGATTACTGTGAAACAGTGGTATTTGGTATTGTTCAAAGACTTTTCTCAGAAACATTGTTAACTGATGACTGTTAACTGAATAGAGCTTACAGCAGCGGGACTGTTCAGGACTTACACCTGATTCCCTTTTCATTACTATCCGGCAAATGCGGACTTGTAACACCAATACGGAAACAAAGATATTAGAATAAAAAAGAATTGCAATGTGTTTTGAAGGAAAGTTATCAAAAAAACACATCATATTTTTCAAAATTCAAAATTTCTACAAAATTGATATAATATATTGTACCGTGAAATAACGTAAAAACCGGAAAATCCGGGTATGAGAATTATTATGGTTATTAAATAAGTAGATGTTTATAATTAGTTTATATAAAATATTTAGATTTTCGTTGCTATCTCATATACAAGAAGAGCTAATTTATGGGCAAGATAAAGAAACCGGGCTTACCGGAAGCCCAACATATGCAACTGGATCATGGCTTCCGCAATAGTACGAGCCACTATTTCCGGATGTGTTGCCGTGCTATTCTCCTCAAAGCCGATAGTCTGTTTTCGGTAAAAGCAGGGGAACAGACGGATATGAGTTTAATATCTGTGAATGTCCGGACGAAATGCTTCCGGTCGGAAGGCAACTGGATCAGGCCACAGGACTATATCAGTACCGACACGCTTTTCTATATAACAAACAGGGCTTTGCATGCGGTTGGAAAAAAGCTCTTTATTAAATACTCCCATTATGTCGCTTAATTTTGATTACTTACTTATAAAAAAGTTTACAATAATTTGATAGAAAATATATATGTTATGATAAATGCACATTTTTATCTTAAAAAGATGCTATATTGAGAACTATTCTTTACATTTGTTTCAACAAAACAGAACACATAATTCTATTTTAATGAGTTCTTCTTTCGTAAAACACACATCTGCCTGTTCTAATTTTCCCTCTGGATATTT
>NZ_DLFW01000024.1:249437-290683 GCF_002482385.1 Dysgonomonas sp. UBA7710
AGAGAGAGAGAGAGAGAGAGAAAAAGAAAGAAAGAAAAACCTGCCATAAATATTTTCTCAGAAAATTTCACATAATAAATCCTTCACAAGAATATATTCGCATGCGTATATACGTGCGTGAAAATAGAAAATATTTATCCCCCCTTATTTTACAACATGTGGATATTTTTGCTTTCCGGTAAAAAGTGTCTTCCTTAACTTTCCTATGCCGTACTGCGGGCGAAAGGTCCGTATAATCCTTTTGAAACTACATTTTACAACATAAATTAAAGACTATGCAAAATCATGATTATGATAATACAACAATGAAAAAAAGAACTTTCAAACAATTAGCGGCCATAAGTCTGGTAAGCCTTATAGCCCTGCAACTACAGGCACAGGTGACAATAGGCGCAGGCCTTGAACCTGCCAAAGGATCTTTATTAGACCTGAAACAATATAACCCGAAAGCGGACAATACGACCTCCACCAAAGGCTTGATGCTGCCACGGATAACCCTGACCGACCCGAATAAACTATACCCGATGTTCGAGAAAACACCGGGATCAGGGACGGCAAACAGCGATTACGACACCGACGCGAAAAAGAGGACACAGGATGCGCAGCATACGGGACTTTGGGTGTATAATCTAACCCAGTGCGACGGCAAGTTCGCCCGGGGTGTATATACATGGACGGGTATGGAGTGGGTGCAACTGACCAATAACCTCATCCTGACAGGCAATCCTACCCTTATCTTTACTCCCGCTCTGCCAGCAGATAACATGATTCATATCCCCAGCGGTCAGGACTTGCGTACCTTGACAGCCTATACGCTGTTCGTAACCTTTGGTGAAACGAATCAGGTAACGGGTGCTTGGGCTAATAACATTAGCGGGGGTCTGGTATTCACAGCTAATCCGCTCGCCCCGCAATTTCCCGCTATATGGTCAACTAGCCCGATATCGGATATTTCCGTTTTTCCGGATGTAATGACAGTCACTGACCTGACATCGAACCCCTTCCTGACCCGTGAATCGAAGCTGACAATAACAGGACTTCCGGGTACAGGGTCCTGCCCCGGTGGAGGAACAATACCTCGGATAGAGACAATTATCCTGAACCAGACTAATTATTCTATACTGGCAGGTTCCGTATCTAATCCTATTAAACATATTATAATTAAAGATACTAATTCTGTTAATTTGGAAATATTATCGAATGTAGCCTGGCAGGCCAACGCTGTTTCAGATGGTAGTAGCTGGAATGTTCGTGATATATTGCAAAGTTATACTACAGACTTGAAAGATAGTACAACTGCTGATGGTACGACAGGCTCAAATGATAATTTCGTTTATAAAGGCGCAAATGCAGATATCGGTAAAAGATACACCACTGCCACAGTAACATTTAAAGATCCATTGGAGCGCGCTAAAGATTTTGTGATTAATGTAAAACAGTGTCAGGGAACTCCTGATATGACTGGAGTACAATATGATGCAACACCTTCCGAGACTAGCAGTGCAAATAATACATGGAATGGAGATATAGTCCGCCATTTGGAAAAGAGAGATGCTGCCAATAAATTAATTTATGCCGAATTTTATTCAGCGCAATTTGGTAATGCCGGCAGATGGATGATTACAAATCTTGCGGCGGAAGCTTATGATGACATAGCTCATCAAGGTGGCCGCACGCTGACGCGTAATGCAAATTCCGGTAATGCATATAATACTGCCTACTGGGCTTACCCGAATGTGAGCGGGCAGAGCGTTACCAGTGATGCCGAATATAAGAAAAATTCTTTTTTAGGCTATTTATATACATGGGATGCCGCTACTGCCGGGAAGGGATCAATTCCATATCAGGATGGGGTACAGAATGGCATACCGTATATTAATGCAAAAACATCTACAGGTGGGAATCAAAGAGTATTTGATGGTCGATATAATAGAGACAAGGCCGGAGGTCCGAACGATGGTTGGATAGGAGATCAAACCGAAGCCGGAATGATGGAATGGGATGGGGTGAGTGTAAGAGATGCAAGTACAACGACTCAGGTAAGCAGGCAGGGCATTTGCCCTAAAGGCTGGCATTTACCTAGCGACTATGAGTGGACGCAACTGGAACAAGAAATTATACGTTTAACTACAAGTTTTGCCGATGTTCAGAATAATATTGTTACACAAGGTAATGTCCAGCAACCAACAGTAGTATTAAATAAGAATGATGAGAATGCAACGGATTTGTGGCGCGGAACTACACATGGCCAAGCTATGAAAGATATTTGCGAATCCAGCTTTACGGGAACAAGCAGATCTACCCTAAATAATGGATTTGCCATTCTACTTGCAGGATATGTAGATAATGGGCAGGCCGGTGGATATGGTGCCGACGGTATATATTGGACTAGCAGCATTTCTCACGGCACAGCCGTCTCCGGAAGGATTTTTAACAAGGATGAAAACAGAGTTCATCGTTATAGGCCATATCGTTACTATCAGTTTCCTGTCAGATGCAAAAAAGATTGATCCGATGACACTTCAATAATATACTTCACTATTGGAAATCTGTGGGTCGGGATGATCCGCAGATTTTTTTATGGGGCGCATTGCTTTTTTCTATGTGCAGTGAAATGTTTTTCTGAAAGTTTATCTGATAACTAATCCTCTGTTTCCAGATCCCAATCGTCAAAGAATGAGTAGTCGTCTGTAAACTGTTCCAATTCGCGGCGATCTTTTTTTGTAGGACGTCCTGTTCCACGGGCACGGTCTACAAATCCGGTCATTTTGGACATCTCCAATATTTCCAGTTGCGACGGAGGGGTTACATCGCGCATAAATTCAGGCACGAGCTTTGCCCCCATCCTGTTTTCGGAGAGAGCGAGCACTTCGAACGAATATGTCACAGGCGGGCGGCGAACCTCTATTATGTCTCCGGCTTTTATCATCCGTGATGGCTTTATAGTTACGCCTTTGATTGTTATACGCCCTTTTTTGCAGGCCTCTATGGCTATAGAGCGCGTTTTGAACAGACGCACGGCCCAGAGCCATTTATCGATTCGCACTTCGTTCTTTACTTCTTTAGCCATATCTTATTTATTATTATACTGATTCATTGTGTTTTGTATCCCTGCCAGACAAAAACTCTTTATTATTTCTCCGCAAATTTCCAGTTTAGCAGGAAGTTCTTTTTCCTCTTCATCAGAGAAGTCTTCCAGAACATAATCAACCTGTCCTCCTCTTGGGAAATCATTTCCAATGCCAAAACGTAAACGCGCGTATTCCTGCGTGCTCAAAATCGACTGTATGTGCTTCAATCCGTTATGCCCGGCATCACTGCCTTTTCCTTTGAGGCGTAAAGAACCGAACGGCAAAGCCAGATCATCTACTACGACCAGCACATTTTCGACAGAGACTTTTTCCTGATTCATCCAATAGCGCACGGCATTACCACTGAGATTCATGTATGTCGATGGCTTTAGCAAAATCAGCGTGCGTCCCTTCACTTTCATCTCTGCCACAAAGCCGTAACGCCTGTCTGCAAAAACAATATTGGACGCTTTAGCTAAAGCGTCCAATACTCTGAATCCTATGTTGTGGCGGGTATATTCGTATTCTCGACCAATATTGCCCAGTCCGACAATCAAATATTTCATTCGTTATATTTCTATAGTTATCCGCTATTAGCCGTTTTTAGCCGCAAGACCTCTGGCTGCACGAGTCAACTGAACACGGCAAACAACGCCATTTTTCGCATTCAGCAATTCAAGTCCTTCGAAATGAAGTTCTCCAACCTGAATAGATTTTCCTAATGCAAGGCCTGAAACATCAACATGTACTTTTTCCGGTACTTTATCATAAAGAGCTCTTACTTTCAGTTTGCGCAGGTCAAGAGATAATTTACCCCCGGCCTTAACACCTTCTGCCAGTCCGTCAAGTACTACCGGTACATCAATTGTAATCGGTTTGTTTTCGAATACATGAAGGAAATCAAGGTGCAGAATTTCATCTGTAACAGGGTGTACCTGCACATCTTTCAATATTGCTTTATAGTTGTCTTTCCCTACCGTAAGGTCTACAAGGTAAATTTCAGGAGTGTAAATCAATTTGCGCACATCGCTGTTTGTCACCGTGAAATGGATAGCTTTGTCAGCTTTTTCGCCACCATAGATAACCGCAGGGATTTTGTCTTCTTTACGAAAAGCCTTAGTTGCTTTTTTGCCAATGTCTGTTCTGACTTCGCCTTTTAGTTCAAATGTTTTCATCTTTTAATTTTAAATGTGTTACTCAAATCAAGGATTTGCTTCCTCATTCCCATCACACGTACGGGCTTATAAAAGCGGGGCAAAGATAGTGGTTTTCTTTCTATTATCCTAACTTACACAAGAAGAAAGAGCATATATTTTTGCGAATATATGCTCTTCATATGCAAATTCTTAATATTTACTTCTTCTTTCCCTGATTAGCAACAGCATCCATCAGTTTTTTGATTTCTTCAGGATCACCAAGGAAATAATCTTTTACAAGATTCAAATCATCATCAAATTCGAAAACGTAAGGAACTGCTGTAGGCAGGTTCAGGCTTACGATATCTTCATCAGAAATACCTTTCAGATATTTAATAATACCACGAAGGCTGTTTCCGTGAGCAGCAACGATAATTTCATCATGACACATCAACGACGGATAGATAACTTCCAGCCAGTAAGGAAGGATACGCTCTACGGTTTCTTTCAATGCTTCAGTTTCAGGTATATATGCTTTAGGTACGCATGCATAACGTGGATCTTGTGAAGCGGAGCGCGGATCTGTAGATTCCAGTGGAGCAGGCGGCACGTCATAACTACGTCTCCAAACCAGTACTTGCTCATCACCATATTTTTCTGCAGTCTCGGCTTTGTTCAAACCCTGAAGCATACCGTAATGTTTCTCATTCAAACGCCATGTTTTTTCAACCGGAATCCAGTCCAGATCCATTTGATCGAGGATATTATTCAATGTCTTAACGGCTCTTTTCAGATATGAAGTATAGGCCAGAGTAAAGTTGAAACCTTCTTTCTTCAGCAATTGTCCTGCTTTTACTGCTTCCTGAACTCCTTGTTCCGACAAGTCTACGTTAGTCCATCCCGTAAAGCGGTTTTCTTTGTTCCAAACGCTTTCCCCGTGGCGAATCAATACTACTTTTTTCATCTTTATTTACTATTTAATTTATGTTTTTTCTCGCAACACAAAGTTAACAAGAAGTTTCAAGATTTAAAAATTTAAAGATTTCAATATTCTTTCTAATTCTTGCCATCTTGAAATCTCGATATGCATTTACCTTACAAATACCCATTCCTTATCATCCGATAATTGTGGGGCAAAAACATAGCCTTCGGTGTCGAATCCCTTCAGATGTTCTATCTCTTTAATCTGGTGCTGAATAATAAAACGGGTCATCATTCCCCGCGCTTTCTTAGCATACACCACAATCTGCTTATAACCTTTATCTGTCTGCTGTTTAAAGACAGGGGTTATTACCTTATGTCCTTTTGGCAAGAGTTTACGGTTTACAGCTTTTGCATATTCTTTTGAAGCAAGATTAATCCACACATTATCATCCGCTTTCATCTGTTTAGCCAAATATTTACTGATCGTTTCCGACCAGAAAGCATATAAATCTTTACCTCTGTTGTTTGCCAGCGGAATTTGCATTTCCAAACGGTATGGCTTTATCAAATCGAGCGGACGAAGGACACCGTACAAACCGGATATATGTATCAGATGCTTCTGCGCAAAATCAAAATCCTGGTCTGAAAAAGTTTCTGCATCCAGCCCCTTATAAGCAATGCCATTGTATGCAAATATTGCCTGCCGCTGCGGGGTTTTTGCCAATGGGAATGCATGAATATATTGATATACATTATGTGCCAGCTGCGGATTAATACTCATCAATGAAGCTATCTCCTGCGCGGATATACCTTCCATCGACTTATACAATTCGTCCGCCTCTTTGGTATAAAGCGGAGTAGTAGCTTCTTTTACGGGAACCGGGGATTCAAAATCCTGAAGTTTCGCCGGAGACATTGTTATTATCATATTGTAATACTAAGATTTCATTTGAGTTTCCATTCCGCGCCGTCCTTACCGTCTTTTATTTCAAAGCCGGCTTTGGCCAATTCATTTCTGATCTGGTCAGATGTCGCCCAATCTTTGTTTTCTTTTGCTTTTTGACGAATATCGAGTAGTAAGTCTACAGCTTTTCCGAATGCCTCGTTATTATTTGCAGAGGATGCCTCATTACGAATACCCAACACAGAGAACAGAAATATATCAAATATATCCTTCAATTCGGCAATATCTTCCTTCGTCAGTTTTATATTCCCTGCTATAGCCGAGTTTATTGTTGTACTGGCTTCGCATAAATGAGCTATAACTACTGCTGAATTCATATCGTCGTTCATTGCATCATAACATTTCTGACGAATACTTCTTACATCCACTGAAGATGTATCCGAAACAGCAATTTTATCCAGTCTGCCATATGAATCCAAAAGACGTTCGAGGCTCTTCTCGGCAGCCTGCAATGCTTCATTACTAAAGTCTACCGTACTGCGATAATGCGCCTGCAGGATAAAGAACCGTACCGTCATAGGAGTATATGCCTTTTCCAACAGGTCGTGGCTACCGGCAAACAGTTGCTCGAGCGTAATAAAATTACCTAACGAGCGTGCCATCTTCTGTCCTGCAATGGTTATCATATTATTGTGCATCCAGTATTTTACCACCTGATGCTTTTCCATAGCTGTATTCTGGGCTATTTCACATTCATGGTGAGGAAACATCAGATCGAGACCGCCACCGTGTATATCGAATTCCTTTCCCAGATATTTGATACTCATAGTTGAACATTCAAGATGCCATCCCGGGAAACCATCACTCCACGGAGAAGGCCAGCGCATGATATGTTCCGGCGCAGCTTTCTTCCACAAGGCAAAGTCCACCTTACTGCGTTTCTCGTCCTGCCCGTCAAGTTCACGGGTTGTATTCAGCATTTCTTCTATATTCCTATGAGATAGAATACCATAATCGTAATCTTTGTTATATTTTACCACATCGAAATAGATAGAACCGTTACTTTCATATGCATAGCCGTTTTTTACTATTTCTTTTATAGATTCTATCTGCTCTATTATATGGCCCGATGCATGAGGCTCTATAGATGGCGGCAATGTATTCAGATCATTCATTACCTTGTGGTAACGGTTGCTGTAATATTGAACTACCTCCATCGGCTCCAACTGTTCCAGACGTGCCTTTTTCGCAATACGGTCTTCTCCGCTCCCTTCTTCATTTTCCAGATGCCCCACATCTGTAATATTTCTCACATAGCGCACCTTATAGCCGATATGCTGCAAATATCTGAATAGCAAATCGAATGTAACGCCATGACGGGCATGCCCGAGATGAGCGTCACTATATACTGTAGGACCACATACATACATCCCCACGTGAGGTGCATGAAGCGGTTCGAATACTTCTTTTGTACGGGTCAGAGTGTTGTAAACCGATAGTTTTTGTTCCATAATCTGCTTCTAAATTTTTAGAGGTACAAAAATACGAAATTTGTTTTGTATAAAATACAGGACAGCGGGATATTGTAAGTGAATCAACACTTTTTGATTTTTCTAAAAAAGTGCGACATAGGGTTGTCACTACTACCCCCTACTTTTACTCCCGATATCAGTATAGATAAATTAAAAACAAAAAAGTATGAAACTAAAAGTACATCTGGTTTATCCGGGAACATGTGAAGAAGCGTTCAATCTCTATAAAGAAGCTCTGAACGGCGAAATAGTATTCACTTTCCGCAAAAAGGAAGACAGAACCTTTCAGGCAGCCGAAACCGACAAAGAGAAAATCTCTCACATGGTGCTCAATACGCAGCATTTCGAATTAGCCGGAGAAGATGCCAACTCCGGAGAAATCGTGGAAAGCGGAAACAACAACAAGCTGGTGTTATCCTTCTACAATCCGGACGATTTACACCGGGTGTTCAACCTGTTATCTAAAGAGGGCACAATCGTAAGCCCGCTGGAAAAGACATTCTTTACTGAAGCCATAGGCGAGATTATAGACAAATATGGTATCCGATGGCTTATTATGATGTCTGACGATGATTATTCGGCCTAAAGACGTAGCCTTAAAATAAGATTGGTAGAAAACTCTGGTTGTTCTGCCAATCTTATCTTATTTTTGCAAAGCAATCCCAAACTGGAAACAAATGAACCGTATAGACAGATTATCGGCAATACTGATAATGCTTCAATCATCATCTATCGTAAAGATAAAGCAAATCACAGACCGTTTCAATATCAGTACCCGTACTGTTTACAGAGATTTACGGGCTTTGGAGGATTCCGGAATCCCATTAGCAGGTGATTCGCGCACAGGCTATTCGTTAGTAGAAGGCTTTAAACTCCCTCCTCTGATGTTTACCCAGGAAGAGGCCTTCTCATTTATTGCGGCCGAAAAACTAATCGACAAGTTTACGGACAAGGGATTTAAATCCAGTTACAAATCAGGGATTGAAAAGATCAAAGCTGTAATGCGGCTAGCCGAAATAAAGACAATAGAGGACTTCAACAATAAAATCGGCACACTCAATTATCACCTGAAAAATTCGGAAAGCACCCAAAACATCCTGCACGAACTAATAGACGGAGCAGCTAAAAGGAAAAAAGTATATATAACCTACTATTCCTATAACAGAAACGAAACGACAGACAGGACAGTAGACCCGATTGGTATATTCTTCTCTATGTCTAACTGGTATTTAATCGCATTCTGCAATACTGTAAAAGATTACCGGACTTTCCGGATCAGCCGGATTCAAAATATCACCCAAACCAATAAAGGCTTTGAATTGAATCATCCACCACTCGACTCTTTCCTTAAAACACTTGGAGACCGCGAACATCTGCAAAAAATTGTTATCGAGGTCAACGAAAAAGACATGCTTCTTATTGATGAAAACAGGTATTATCAAGGACTCATCACAGAAAAAGAAGTCAATGGAAAGATCGAGTTACACTTCATGACCTTCTCTTTCGACAGGTTTGCCCGTTGGTACCTATCTTATATCGATATTGCCAGAATCGTATATCCGGTTGAATTCAAGACAATAGTTAAAGAAATATTATCCAATGCTAATCTGTAGCTAAGCCAAATTGCTCCGGTATATTATCGATTATAGTAAATAAGTCATCCACAGATTCGGTTCGAAGCATAGACACCCGTATTTTCTTAAAATCGGGAATACCTTTAAATACAGGACTTCCCGCCAAATGACGGCGGCTATGTATGATCCCGCCTCTCTCGCCGGAATGGGCTATATTCTTCCGTACCAAATCTTTCAAAACATCAAGATACCATGTAAACTCCTTCTTTGGCATAGATTCTCCTGTGGCCAGATAATGTTTCACCTCTTCGAATATCCACGGACCGCCGATGCTGCCACGACCGATCATTACGGCATCCACACCTGTTTCGTCAAAACGCCGTTTGCAGATTTCGGGTGTGGTTACATCCCCATTGCCAATAATCGGGATATGCATGCGTGAATTATTCTTTACTGCACCAATCAGTGACCAATCAGCTTCTCCTGAATACATCTGGGCACGAGTACGCCCATGCAATGTTAAAGCCTGTATACCTGTATCCTGTAATTGCTCCGCCAGTTCTACAATTATCTTTGAATCGTTATCCCATCCCAGGCGGGTTTTCACTGTCACGGGGATATTCACAGCCTTTACGACGGCAGCAGTGATTTCCACCATCAGTTCGGGTGTCCGCATCATGCCCGAACCGGCACCTTTTCCTGCCACTTTCTTCACAGGGCAACCGAAATTTATATCCAGTATGTCGGGACTGGCTTCTTCACATATCTTTGCAGCCTCTACCATCGCGTCCACCTCCCGCCCGTATATCTGGATAGCTACGGGACGTTCTTCTTCGCTGATAGTTAGTTTTGCCTGTGTTTTGTTTACATGACGTATAAGAGCGTCGCTGGATACAAACTCGGTATATACCATATCCGCGCCAAAACGTTTACACATCAATCTGAAACCCATATCGGTAACATCCTCCATAGGAGCAAGGAACACCGGGTTTTCAGAAAAATTTATATTACCTATTTTCATTAAATTTTGACTCTAAATTTTGGAAGTGCAAATATAGATAACTTTTATCAGAAGTAAAAAATCATAGAAGCACTTAACTATTCTTCGTCGCCCGCAACATCTCCCGTTTTCCTGGAGGCCCGGGTAACCGTTCCGTTGTAAAGCCGGCCTGCTGCATCATCCGGCGCACTATTCCTTTGGCACAATAGGTAACCAAAATACATCCGTCGCCTGATATAGCACACAATTTATCAAAGATTTCCTGAGTCCACATATCGGACTGTTTATCGGGAGCGAAGGCATCAAAATAGATAATATCTACATTTTCTTTTATTTTCGAGAAATTGAGACTTGTAAAGTCCGCCTTTATTTTGGTAAGAAAAAAATTATCGGTTATCTCCGATTCTTTTTCCCAGTCCACACTATGCAGCCTATAATACATATCCTGCTCTATAGATAAATATTTATCAGGATAATTCAAATCTTTAATAATATTATCGGATAAAGGATAAGCCTCTATGCTTGTATAGTGGATAATCCGTCCTGTCCTTCTACTTTCAAGTAATGTAAGAAAAGCATTCAGTCCTGTACCGAAACCTACTTCGAATATATGGATTGTATCTCTGCGACAATGTTTTAATCCTGCTTCTATAAAGACATGCGTAGATTCTTGTATAGCCCCGTTTACCGAATGATAATGCTCGTTCAGTCCGGGTATAAAAAGAGTGTGAGACCCGTCAGCAGTTAACTCTATTACAGGTTTCACACTCATTTTGCACTGTGTTTAACTATCACTTATTTTTCTATTAAAGCCACGGCATATGCGGCAAAACCTTCCTCACGGCCTACAAATCCCATTTTTTCGGATGTGGTAGCTTTAATAGAAATATCTTCTTCAGAGATTTCAAGTATCCCTGCCATTATCTTTTGCATCTGAGGTATATGCGGATTTATCTTAGGACGCTCGGCACAGATAGTCGCATCAATATTGCCGATCCTGTACCCTTTTTCCGTTATAACCTCTAATGTTCTGGCCAGTAAAATCTTGCTATCTATATCTTTATATTCTCCCGCAGTATCGGGAAAGTGAAAACCTATATCGCGCAGATTTGCCGCACCTAACAAAGCATCACAAATCGCATGTATCAGGACATCAGCATCGGAGTGTCCCATAAGTCCCTGAGTATGGTCGATCTTCACACCTCCAAGCCACAATTCACGATTGTCTGCCAAACAATGTACATCGTACCCAAACCCTACACGTATCTTCATTTTATTTAATTTGAGAATTAGCACATTAGCATATCAGTAAATTCAATAACTATGTGTACTGCTAGCCGCTTGCACTATTTGCTGATTTCCGAATTTACTAATATGCTAATTAAGTTTTATCTGAATAAATTTTTCATTCCGTCAATGTCGAACGCCAAAGAGAAACGGAGTGTCTGGTCTAACGGGTTTTGTTGTGCAGTAGCAAGCATATAAGCTACATCCAGCTGGAAAGCTGTCAGCTTGAACCCTGCCCCGAACGACAAGTACTGACGGTTACCCTTCATTTTGTTTTCATGGAAATAACCGGTACGAAGGCGGAACTTATTATCATAGTCATATTCTGCACCAAGCGACCACATTATTTCTTTCATCTCTTCCGAAAATCCGCCGGGCGCATCCCCAAACGATTTAAAGATACCGGATATAGGGCTGATATTCTGATAATCTTCAATCCGTTTCCTATAATCGTTGATACTTTCATCTTCTTCCTGTACAGGAGGTGTAGGCACCAGCAACTTATTGATATCCATACTGAAAGACAATGTACTTACATCGTTCATCGGATACATCAATGAAGCTCCTAAGCGCAGGTTTGTAGGCAGGAACTGATCCCTGTCTCCGCCTGTTGTTGCTATCTTAGTACCGATATTAGATATATTAAAACCGAAGCTTAATAAGCTTTCCGATTGTCCTATGTTTATATACGACTCGTTATAACCTGCTACATCGGCAGCCCATGCATTACCCGGAGTTGTTTCTTCATCCGCGCCCGAATAATCGGCACGTATATAACGTACTGTTACTGAGCCGGAAAATGTTTCTGTCAATTTACGCGAATAGCCTAAATCGACAGCCAGTTCGTGAGGGCTCAGTGTTTGTCCCGTCCAACCCGCATCATTGGCAATATTGACATTACCTACAGAGAAGTAACGTACCGAAGCACTTAATGCCTGATTATTTTCATTACCCAGTTTATAATATCCTACGCCATAAACCAGCGCTATATCATTGATGATTTTTCTCAACCAGGGTGTATATGATAATCCGAATCCCGCCTTACTTGGTGAAAATGCATATTTTGCAGGATTCCAGTGTTGTGAATACACATCGGGTGCAGTAGCTACTCCGGCATCTCCCATACCGCCACCACGGGCGTCAGGGGCAATAGATAAAGACGGCATTGCAGTCAAAATCGGATTGATATCTTCCTGAGCAACCATGCTAAATGTAGTGAGTGCAAAAGCATTTACCAGCAAGACTTTTTTTAAGAAATTCTTCATTTATTCCACTATTTATTTTACGTAATTAAATTAATTTGGTTAAGGAAGTTTATAGTTTGTACATTCTTCAGTTATAGTTATAACTATCTTTTATCGATTTTATTATTTTTATTTCAAATTTTAACATACTATTCTAACAAATATGTAATTCCAATAGTTCATCTTCCTCCAGAATACCTTTCAGATTATTTCCTATTTCAACTTTTCCCACTCCTGCGGGTGTACCGGTAAATATGAGGTCACCGGTCTTTAATGTAAAGAAGCGGCTTGCAAAAGCTATAATCTTATCCACCGAATGAAGCATCTCGCTTGTATTCGCCAACTGAACAACTTTATCATCTATTCTGAGCATGAAGTCCAGTTCCTGAATACTTTTTCCATACTTTTCTTTCGGGACAAAACTACCTACTGCCGCGGAATTGTCAAAAGCCTTCGATATTTCCCAGGGCTGGCTTCTTTGTTTTAATCCGGCTTGTATGTCACGTGCCGTAAAGTCTATGCCTAGTGTTATTTCATTATAATAGCGATAAGCAAAACGTTCTGCAATATTCTTACCCATTTTATCGATACGGACTACCAGTTCGGTTTCGTAATGAATATCCGATGAAAAATCAGGTATATAAAAACGGTTCTTATCGCCTGACAACAAGGCTGTATCGGGTTTCATAAAGAGAACAGGATCATCGTCTTTATCAGACAACGCACGACCCATTTCCTTATTATGTGTCTGATAGTTAAGACCTACGCAGATAATTTTCATTTATATCACCTAAAATTAAATAAAGAGCAAAAATACACAAGATTTATTGTTTCTTCTTTATGCCTCCGAACAATTGCCTGAATCTCATCGTCAATACACCAAAGACTCCCTCCGCAAAGATACCCGAATTCATTTTGGAAGTTCCCAGCATCCGGTTTACAAATACGATAGAGACTTCTTTTATATCAAATCCCAGACAATAAGCCGTATATTTCATTTCTACCTGAAATGCATATCCCTTGAAACGTATATTATCCAAGTCGATGGTTTCCAATACATTTCGCTTATAGCATACGAATCCGGCTGTAGCATCATGTACTTTCATTCCCGTAATAAAGCGCACATACTTAGACGCAAAATAAGACATCAGCACCCGTCCCATCGGCCAGTTCACGACATTCACCCCGCTATAATAACGCGAGCCTACGGATAAATCCGCGCCATCATTCGCACACGCGTCATACAGGCGCAATAAATCGTCCGGATTATGCGAAAAATCGGCATCCATTTCGAATACATATTCATATGAACGTTCCAGTGTCCAGCGAAAACCCGCGATATATGCCGTACCTAATCCTAATTTACCGGCCCGCTCTATCATATTCAGTCGTTCCGGAAATTCGGATTGAAGCTTTTTCACAATGCCTGCCGTACCATCGGGAGAGCCATCGTCGATAATAAGAAGATCGAACATCCGGGGCAAATCGAGCACGGTTCTGATTATAGCCTCTATATTCTCCTTCTCATTGTAGGTGGGTATTATAACTAGGGAATTGGACATATACTTTTCGTTCATTTACAATAGTCGTTTTGCGTGACTCGGCATAATCAAAATAAATTTTACTTCTGCTCCCGCTATTTAAAACGTTCCTTTAATTAAAGCCACAAATGTAGCATTTTAAGAATTGATAAATAAAAAATAATGACTAAAAATAGTAAAAACAGCCGTCTGTTTTGCGGCTCAAAGCACAGACTTGGTTACCCTTACATTATTTTTACATTTATTAACTACACATGGTTAAAAAGTAACAAAGGTAACACTTATTTCAGTAAACAGTTAACAACTCGTACCTCGTATCTTGTCTACTCGTATCTCATATAACTTTCAACTTATTACTCATCACTCATTACTTACTTATCCCAATACTTCAAAGAGCCCTATAAGCTGACAGCTAAAGGCTATCAGCTATATACAGAGATAAAGTTTTCAGAATATTATATATGTAAAATTTCAGCTATACCACTCTATACAAGAAATAAATATCTATCCGGAACTATTTTCAAAAAAATTTAAGCCCTTTTATGGAATTTAAAGCTTTTACATATCTATTAGGTACAAAAGGGAAATAATTAATAACATATAAAACTTACTGTTATGAAAAACTTAGTTAACTTAAATTCCGCAGAATGGTGTGATATTATTTTTGAAGGTAAGAATAAATCATATGGTGCATTTGAATTACGCCAATCCTCTACCAAAAGGCACTTGATCGCATTTGGCGTAGTGGTATTATTCGCTGCTTTTGTTTCTTGTCTGCCGACAATCATCAGTACGATTAATGCTGCCACTGCAAAAAATCATACAGGTGGTGTAGATGACATATACACGACATCGGTAATTGAAGTAGAAAATAAGTTGACCGAACCTGAAGTTATTCAGCCTAGCATACCGGAACCTCCAAAATTCCTTCCGATGCAAAAATTTGCCCCGCCTACAATTGTAAAGAACGAAGATGCCCCCGATGAGACTGAGATGGCCAATATGAGCGACCTGACTACAGACAAAAGGGAGATCGGTAGCTTTGAAGTAGAAGACGACGGTTCTGACCACAAAAACGCTGCCCGTAAAGAATTTGAAACCAATGTAGTAGGTGACGGACAAGGTGGAGCCGCCCCTAAAGAACCTGAAGTATTCGTAAGCGCTCAATTCATGCCTCAATTCCCTGGTGGACAAGCCGACATGTATAAATATATATACGATAATATCAAATATCCGGTTGTGGATCAGGAAATGGGAATACAAGGAACAGTTACTGTAAGATTCGTAGTAAGCAAAACCGGAGATATCACTGATATCCAACTACTGAAAGGAATCAGTCCTACCTGCGACAAAGAAGCCATAAGAGTACTGAAAGACATGCCTAGATGGATACCGGGCAAGAATAACGGGGTTGCGGTTCCGGTTTACTTTACAATGCCGATTGTATTCAAATTGAAATAATTAAGAGCGAGTATGTAATAAGAGGAGCGGCTTAACAGCCGCTCTTTTCTATTTCTTCATCGATAGCTGTACCCTTTTCCGTGTCAAATCAACGGACAATACTTTGACTTCTACATGCTGATGAAGAGACACCACCTCTGTAGGGTCAGAAACGAAGCGGTCTGCTATTTCCGAAATATGCACCAACCCGTTCTCTTTGATACCCACATCCACAAAGCAACCAAAGTTTGTAATATTAGTAACGATTCCGGGAAGAATCATACCTTCACGTAAGTCATCGATAGTACGGATATTAGGATCGAATTCAAACATCTTAATGCCTTTACGCGGGTCACGTCCCGGTTTATCCAGTTCTTCTATTATATCGTTCAGCGTAGGTAATCCGACCGTGTGCGTTATATACGACTTGAGGTCGAGCGATTTTTTCAATTCTTTATTCTGAATCAATTCTGAAACAGTACACTGCAAATCTTTCGCCATCTTTTCCACTACATGATAACTTTCGGGATGTACGGCAGAATTATCCAATGGGTTCACAGCTTCGGCAATACGAAGGAAACCTGCACACTGTTCAAAAGCCTTTTCTCCCATGCGGGCTACTTTCATAAGTTCTTTACGGGACTTGAAAGCACCATGTGCCGCGCGATAATCAACAATATTCTGTGCTAACACAGGCCCTAACCCTGACACGTAAGTCAACAGGTGTTTACTTGCGGTATTTACATTTACACCAACGAGATTTACACAACTTTCGACGGTCAGATCGAGGGAATTTTTCAATTTTGCCTGATCTACATCATGCTGGTACTGCCCTACTCCGATGGATTTCGGATCTATCTTCACCAATTCGGCCAAGGGGTCCATCAGACGACGACCAATAGACACTGCCCCCCTGACTGTCACATCATAATCCGGAAATTCTTCACGGGCGATTTTGGAAGCAGAATAGATCGATGCCCCATTCTCACTTACAACGAATACTTTCACTTCCTTTTCGTAACGGAGGTTGGTAATAAAACGCTCCGTTTCGCGGCTGGCAGTACCATTCCCGATAGCAATAGCATCTATATTATATGTAGACACCAGTTTCACCACTTTATTGCCGGCCTTGGATGTTTCATTTTGCGGTGGATGCGGATAAATTGTCTCATTATGCAACAGGTTTCCTTCCGCATCGAGACACACAAGTTTGCATCCTGTACGGTATCCCGGATCGATACCCAATACCCTTTTCTGGCCCAATGGTGGAGCAAGCAGAAGTTGACGCAGATTTTCAATGAATACACGTATGGCCTCCTCATCCGCCTTTTGTTTCGATAAAGCTGAAAACTCCGTTTCTATCGACGGCTTCAACAATCGTTTGTATGAGTCTTCTATGGCATCGGCCACATAGTTAGTGGCTTCATTATCGTTATCTCCCTTTATAAAGCGCTTGTCCAGCCTTTCCAGTGCCGTATCTTCATCCGGTGCAATGTTTACACGAAGAAAACCTTCCGACTCCCCTCGACGTATTGCCAGTATACGGTGAGATGAAGCCTTGCTCAGTTTTTCGGAAAAATCGAAGTAATCGCGATATTTGTCACCTTCCTCTTCTTTCCCCTTCACTACCTTAGCGGTAATAACGGCCTCCCTCTCAAAAAGGTTGCGAATAGCATTACGGGCATACTCATCTTCATTTATCCATTCGGCTATGATATCACATGCCCCGGCAATAGCTTCTTTCGTATCTTTTACATCGCCTTTTACATATGAGAGGGCTTTCCCTTCCACATCCACCGGGTGTTGCGCCATAATCAATTTTGCAAGCGGCTCCAATCCCTTTTTACGGGCTATTTCGGCACGCGTCTGGCGTTTGGGTTTATAAGGGAGGTAGATATCTTCGAGTTCCGAACTGTTCCAACAGTTTTCGATACGCGTTTTCAGTTCAGGTGTCAGCTTCTCCTGTTCTTCTATCGATTTCAGGATTGTTTCGCGGCGCTTTACGAGTTCATTGAGCTTGTCATTTTGTTCTTTTATAGCTCCTATCTGAACCTCGTCCAGTCCTCCGGTTACTTCTTTACGGTAGCGGCTGATAAAAGGGATGGTTGCACCCGAATCCAACAAGCCTATTGTTTTTTCGATTTGTGAAGCTTTGATGCTTAATGCTGATGATATTAGGTCTGTAATTTTCATATTTAGTATTTTATTTCTCACAAAGGCACGAAGACACAAAAATAGTATCTTCAATGGTATTGCTCACTATCTTTGTATAGTATATTTTTATAGGTTATTTACAATTCTTGTTATTCCGTTTTTTATAAGGGGTTCATTAAAATTGATTAGTAGTCCCAGCTTAATATCTGTTATTTTTAAATATGTAAACAGTTGTTTGGGATGAACAGATGATATTTTTTCAACAGATTTCAACTCAATGATAACCTTATCTTCTATAATTAAATCTGCCCGGAAACCAATATCCATTTTCAATTCGTCCCAGAATACAGGAATAGTTTTCTGTCTTTCTACTTTCAAATCCAGTATATTCAATTCATAATACATTATTTCTTCATAAACAGACTCTAACAAACCCGGCCCTAATTCAGAATGTATACAATATGCAATATCTACAATATGTTTTGATATTTCATTTTCACTCATGTTCTTAAAACTTTTTATCTCACGCAAAGACGCAAAGGCGCAAAGAAAAATATTGAAAATAACTTTCGAAAAACAAAGAATAGAGTTGGAATCAAATAAAAGCGAATAACACTTTTACTTTTTTATTCAAAAGCTTTCTTTGCGCCTTTGCATCTTTGCGTGAGATTTTTCTTTTGTATTTAATTACTGATTCACATTACTTACCAATCTTATTCTGTTTTCCATTTTTCCTATATACCTTATTTTGCACATTTGCGAAAGACTTATATTCCACCAAAAGCCTGCCACAAATTATCTTCCGGCACAGGTGCAGTAACTTCGATTAATTCTTTCGATACCGGATGAATAAAGGATATCTTACGTGCATGCAGGCTGATGCCACCATCGGGATTGGAACGCTCAGCCCCGTACTTCAAATCCCCTTTTATCGGGCTGCCGATTTTTGCCAGCTGGCAACGTATCTGATGATGGCGGCCTGTTTCCAGATCTATTTCGAGTAAGCTATATTTATCTGAACGGGCAATTAGTTTATAATGCAGTATAGCCTGTTTAGAATTCGGCTTCTCCGTATCATATGCATACGATTTATTCTGTTTTTCATTCCGCACCAGATAATGCTTCAACGTTCCCTCCGGCTGCTTGGGCGTATTCTTTACAATAGCCCAGTATGTTTTGCTTATTTCCTTATTCTTAAACATATCATTCAGGCGGGACAAAGCCTTGCTTGTCCTGGCAAAGACCACGATCCCGCTCGTAGGACGGTCGAGGCGGTGGGTAACGCCACAAAAAACATTTCCCGGCTTATTGTACTTCTCTTTCAGGTATTCTTTCACGATTTCCGAAAGCGGTTTATCTCCGGTCTTGTCTCCCTGTACAATTTCCGATACAGTCTTATTGACAATTATAATATGATTATCTTCGTAGAGAACAGTCATTATGAAAATTTCAAGATTGCAAATTCAAAGATTCCAAAATTATTACAAAGAAAAACCTTTCGATTGACAATCGAAAGGTTTTCTCAGTTATAATGTTTAATATATATGTGTTAAGCGTTCTTTGGTTTTCTCCAGGTAACGTTTTTCATGTCGCCTGTTTCCTGGAATGCTTCGTGAAAAGCAAAGGCATTATACATATCGAACCTTGTTTGTCCCTTAGGTGCATTCTTAATATATTCCTGCAATAGAGGACGGTAATCCGGATGCACACAGTTATTGATGATTTCCTGCGCACGGTCTTCAGGACATTTGCCACGAAGATCGGCAACACCGTACTCCGATATGATTACTTTCACGGAATGTTCACTATGATCCTGATGTGCAACCATTGGCACAAAAGAACTTATCTTTCCGTCTTTTGCCACCGATGGCGTAACGAATATAGATACATATGCACTACGGGTAAAGTCACCCGAACCTCCGATACCATTCATCATCTTGGTACCCATCACATGGGTTGAGTTAATATTACCATAAATATCCGCTTCAATAGCTGTATTGATGGCAATAACACCCAGACGGCGAACTACTTCAGGATTGTTTGAATATTCGGAAGGGCGCAATACGATCCTTTCTTTGAAGAAGTCCAGATTCTGATATATATGCTCGATACAAGGATTACTTACAGTTAAAGAACAGCCACTTGCGAATTTCACACGTCCCGATTCCATAAGGCCTATAACAGCGTCCTGAATAACCTCGGTATAAACGTCAAAATCAGGAATTTCCTTACTTTCACCCATGGCTGCAAGCACAGCATTTGCTATATTACCCACACCTGACTGTACAGGCAGAAATGTTTTTGGCATACGGCCTTCCGCCATTTCCTTAATAAAGAAATTAGCTACATTTTCTCCGATTTTCGCAGTTACTTCATCTACCGGAGCGAAACCATTTCCTTCATTCGGTTCGTTGGTTCTTACAACGATTATTTTTTCAGGGTCTACTTTTATGTGGTCTTTACCTACGCGGTCATGTACACCATATACCGGAATGTCTTCACGTGTAGGCGGGTCCTGCGGCTCCGGAATATCATGTATTCCACGCATTGCCTTCGGGTTCCATTCATTTAGCTCTACAATGACTTTTTTTGCCAGACGGCTTACCGTAGGAGAGATACCGACACCACATGTAGGGACTATTTCACCATTCTCTGTAACTTCACATGCTTCTACGATAGCGTAGTCTACTTTTCCATAATACCCGTAACGGATATCCTGTGCCATTGTGGAGAGGTGCAAATCGCAATATTTGATTTCTCCATTATTGATTGCATCGCGCATGCTTTTGTTTGTCTGATAAGGTGCACGGAAGTTAATAGCTTTCGCCCTGGTTAAGACCCCGTCTAACTTATCTCCAGTGGATGCTCCTGTGAACACATTTATTTTGAAAGGATTACCCTTTGCATGTTCTTCTTCGGCGCGTTTTGCGATAAATCCGGGTACTACTTTGGGACATCCTGCATGCGTAAAACCGCTAAATCCCACATTGTCGTTGTTGTTGATAAGTGCGGCTGCCTCTTCAGCAGTCATAAATTTTAAAGCCATTGTTTTTTAAAATGTATGATTTATATAAGTTATTAAGTTGATTTTCATATGTGTTTCGCTTTCGCGCTGCAAAAGTACAAAATAAATATCTGATGTGCTATTTTAAATCATTAAAAATTCGAAGACTACAATTTAGTCCTGTTATTCAAAAAAAATAAAGACTTTCATTTCTAATGAAAACAATATACATAAACAAAAGGAAATCGTCCTTGCAGGCTGTACTTATAAAATCAGATACCTTCCAAAAAACTGCACAAAGCTTTCACAGCCAGTGCACGGTGGCTTATATTATTTTTAACATCACTTCCTAATTCGGCAAATGTCGCTGTATATCCGTCGGGCATAAATACCGGATCATAACCAAATCCGGCAGTCCCTTTTTCTTCTGAGATTATTTTTCCGTTAATTTTCCCGTCAAAAAGATATTCCTTTCCATCCAGAATCAACGCTATTACAGACCTGAAACGGGCCTTACGGTTTGTAACGCCATCCAGATTAGCCAAAAGTTTTCTCATATTGGCTTTAGCATCATGTCCATCTCCGGCATAACGGGCCGAATACACACCCGGCGCGCCATTCAATGCTTCTACTTCAAGCCCTGTGTCATCACCGAAACTGTCGTAACCGTATTTCTCTTTCACATAGCGGGCTTTTATCAAAGCATTTTCTTCCAGGGTCTCGCCCGGTTCGGCTATATCTTCATCGCAACCAATATCTTTAAGGCTTAGTATTTCAAATTTATCTTTTACAACTTCCCTGACCTCTTCCAGTTTATGAGTGTTGTTTGTAGCGAACACAAGTTTTCTTTTCATTTCTCTTTCTGCACATTATAAGTTTCCAATGCTTTTTCTAATACTGTAAGCGCATTTCCCAGATCATCTTTATTGAGTACATAGGCTATGCGAACCTCATTTTTCCCCAGTCCCGGTGTTGTATAAAAGCCTGAAGCTGGAGCCATAAACACAGTCTGTCCTTCGTACTCAAAATCGGACAGGCACCAGGCGCAAAATTCATCGGCATCATCTACCGGCAGACGTGCAACCGTATAAAATGCTCCCATAGGAATCGGTGAATATACCCCCGGTATACGGTTCAGGCGGTCGATAAGGAACTTACGTCTTTCCACATATTCATCGTAGGTATCACGAAGATAATCAGGACTTGCATCCAGTGAAGCCTCTGCCGCAATCTGGCCGATAAGCGGAGGACTAAGGCGCGCCTGACAGAATTTCATCAGAGTCTTGCGTAATTCCTTATTTTTAGTAATCAATGCGCCGATACGGATACCGCACTCGCTATATCTTTTCGAGACCGAATCTATCAGCACCACATTATCCTCGATACCGACAAGGTGACAAGCCGAAATATATGGCGAATTGGTGTAGATAAACTCACGGTATACCTCATCCGAAAATAAATAAAGATCATGCTTCTGCACCAGATGCTTTATCTGATTCATCTCGGCACGCGAATATAAATATCCTGTCGGGTTATTCGGATTACATATCATAATTCCTTTTGTTCGCTCATTTATCAGCTCTTCAAACTTTTCAACCGGGGGCAAAGCAAACCCTTCTTCAATAGAAGAGGATACTGTGCGGATAATGGCTCCGGCCGATACGGCAAAGGCCATATAGTTGGCATAAGCAGGCTCCGGCACTATTATTTCATCACCCGGATTGAGGCAGGCCAGAAATGCGAACAATACAGCTTCCGACCCTCCGGTAGTAATAATTATATCGTCAGCCGATACATTTATATTATACTTTGCATAATAACCAACCAGTTTCTCACGATAAGAACGGTATCCATCGCTGGGACTATACTCCAGTATAGTGCGGTCGATATTGCGTATCGCCTCAAGCGCTTCTTCGGGAGTAGGCAGATCAGGCTGTCCGATATTCAGATGATATACTTTCAAACCCCTGGCTTTAGCCGAGTCGGACAATGGAGCCAATTTCCTGATGGGAGAATTCGGCATTTCTATTCCTCGCTGCGAAATATGTGGCATAATGCTATTTTAATATATATTTTATTTTCAACAAGGCGCAAATATACGAATTTTACTTATGAGTTATAAGTTATACGCGACGAATTTATAGCGTCTTCATTTACCCGCTTTACTTATTTTTCACCCCTGCTCTTCCTTATTAATTGGTAAGCATGATGATACTCATTACAAATAATTATCGCAAAAAAGTAAAACTTCTATATTATTGTGTATCTTTGCGCTACTTTGTTCCATTAAGGATGAAAAGGGAATCAGGTGTAAATCCTGAACAGACCCGCTGCTGTAAGCTCTGGGAATGTTTATATCAAAATACCACTGTTGCAAAATGGGAAGGTGATATGAGCAAGAGCGAGTCAGAAGACCTGCAAAGTAATACTTTCGACAGCTTTCGAGGAATAAGGCTTAAGAAACATGCGTAAAAGAATCCAACCACCCTTCTTTTTCTTTGTTCTTATCGGATGCTGCAATTATACTAAAAGATATATTTTGCATAGATGAGAATTTTATTTTCTACCTTTTTATTTTTTTATTCTTTCGCTTGTACATCTTTACCGGCACAAACAAATGATAGTATCAAGACACAAAAGCTATCGGAGGTAGAAGTATCTGCACATATAAAACCCTCGGCTGCCCGCTCAACGACACCGCTTCAAGTCATTACTACAGAGTCTATTACAGAGCAAGGATTGCAATCGGTATCTGACGTTGTACGCCGCTTTAATGGTGTCGTACTCAAAGATTATGGAGGTATCGGCGGACTAAAAACAGTTGCTATACGGGGAATGGGAGCGGAACATACAGCGATCAGTTATGATGGAATCACTGTCAGTAACGTACTATCCGGACAGGTGGATATAGGCCGATTTGCTTTGGATAACATATCTGCCGTATCGCTCAGCATAAGTCAGTCAGATGATATATTTCAAACAGCAAGGGTACTGGGTTCTGCCGGAGTACTTAATCTGCAAACAGCTATTCCTTCGTTTAATGAGCATAACCACGAGGGTAAAGCAAGAATAACAACAGGCTCGTTCGGGTTATTCAATCCTGTCCTCGATTATTCGCATAAAATAAGCAATTCTTTTGCCATATCAGCTAACGGGAGCTGGCAACGTGCCGATGGTAATTATCCTTTCAAACAGGAAGACGATAAACTGTTACCTGACCGTAAAAGAAAGAACAGCGATGTGGATATCT
Organism: Dysgonomonas sp. UBA7710; assembly: GCF_002482385.1. Taxonomy (GTDB): domain Bacteria; phylum Bacteroidota; class Bacteroidia; order Bacteroidales; family Dysgonomonadaceae; genus Dysgonomonas. Next base: position 273,499 of record NZ_DLFW01000024.1, read on the forward strand.
TCAGAACAGAAATAAATATCTTCAATAATTTCGGTAAATCCGGTGATCTGCGCGCAAAGATCTATTATTTCGATTCGGAACGTGGATTGCCCGGGAGTGTGACTATAGCAAACGATTATGCGGCCGAGCGTCTCTGGGATAAGAATTTCTTTACCCAGATGGTGTACAACACCACATTCAGCCCTAAGCTCAAATTCAGATCACAAGCCAAATATGACTATACGTTTACACGATATGTAATAGAAGAACTGAGCGACAGGAAAACGAATCGTTACAAGCAGCATGAAATATACCTTTCCAATGCATTGTTATATATGATAAACAATAACTTTTCGGCTTCTTTGGCAGAAGATCTGAGCTATAATACGCTCAATAACGACATGGCTACCTTTGCGGACAACCTTCCCTACCCTAAGCGGTATAACTCACTTACCGGAATAGCAGCAAAATATGACATTAAACAATTTACTGCCACTGCAAGCCTGCTGGCAACATATATATCAGAAAAGGTGAAGAACAATAGCGACAATAACACTTATAAGAGACTGACACCTACAATCAGCGCTTCGTATCAGCCTTTCGATGTAACAAATCTGCGTTTCAGGGTGTCATATAAGGAATTGTTTCGTGTACCGACTTTCACCGAATTATATTATTCTTCTATATCGAAGAAGCTAAATCCCGAACTGGCACGCCAATTCAATATGGGTGCAACATGGGTAGGTAGCATTTCCGACGTTCTCAATTACGTGAATGCATCTTTAGACGTGTATTATAATAATGTGAGGGATAAAATTATCATAATACCATATCCCTTTATGGCAAGTAGCACTAATCTGGGAAAAGTACGGATAAAAGGTGTGGATCTGAAACTGGCGACAAATATTTCACTGGGCGACAAAATGAATGTGGATATCAATGGCTCATACAGTTATATGGAAGCACTTGACATGACCGATCCGGGCAACAGCAAGACATACAAGAACCAGATACAATATACGCCGAAACATTCGGGAGCGATAACGGTAGGCTTCAATAATCCATGGGTAAACTTTTCATACTCTATTGTTGCAGCAAACAAGCGTTATTTTAATATACAGAACATTAAGGATAACCGTATAAACGGATACTCCGACCATAGTATCTCCTTATATAAAAAGCTAAGAATAAAAGGTTATGATTGTTATCTGCAAGGTAACCTGTTGAATATCTGGAACGAAAATTATGATATAATCGCATATTACCCCATGCCGGGACGATCATTTAAAATAACCGGCGGATTCAAATTTTAAACATTTAAATAAAAAATAGAAATGAAAAAGTTTTTAGTAAAAGGAATGTTATTCTCTATGTTGGCTTTCGCCTTCGTTTCTTGTGACTCTGATGATTTTGAAGAGCCATGGGTGGAACCTGAGGTAATCACAACTGGTGTGTATATTCTCAACTCAGGACAAGATGGAAAGAATAATGCTATACTAAGTTATTACAATCCTGAGACAAATGTATTAACCGGAAAGATCTTCCAGAATCAAAACGATGGACTGATTATAGGTGATACGGGAAATGATATGGTTATCTATGGTAACAAAATGTATATTCTGGCAAGTGGTTCTAATAAAATATATATTACCGATCTTAAAGGTAAATTGCTAAAGTATAGCAATGGTAATGACGCGATCATCGAACCGTTAAATGCTTCCAACCAGCCTCAAAAACCGCGCGAAGGAGTTGCCTATGAAGGCAAAGTATATGTAAGCCTATTTGACGGATATGTGGCACAGATAGACACTACAAGTATGGCAATAACAAAAACGGTACAGGTAGGCACATATCCTGAACAACTGACAGTAGCCAAAAACAAACTCTATGTTGCTAACTCCGGCTATGGACAAGGATCAACGGTTTCGGAAGTAGACTTGAGTAGTTTCACTGTTAAAACAATTGATGTGGTTAAAAATCCGAACAAAATTCTTACCGATAAAAACAATTTTGTTTATATCATATCATGGGGCGACTATCAAAATACACAGGCAGTTCTTCAAAAATATGACCCATCGACAGGTAAACTTACAACACTGGGTACAAAGATAGCTTCAAAAATGGCCCTGAGTAAAGATAATGATAAGCTATTTCTCATCTGCTCAACATATGATGAATCATGGAGTCCAACAACAAAGCTTCAATCATTCAATTTGACAACAAATACTCTGGATGAAAAATCATTTATAACAGTTCCTGCTAATATGGATATATCAAAAGCATACAGTTTGGACGTAGACCCTATCAATGGGGATATATATATTGGTACGAGTGATTATTCAACCAATGGAAATATGTACATATTTTCTGCAGATGGAACTTATAAAACAAGCTTTGGTACCGGAGGTATCAACCCTATGGGATCATACTTCGTTACAGGTGTAAAATGATAATATAGAAAATGAAACTCTTAAATATCACACTACTCTTTTCTATTATCCTCATCCTGGCAGGCTGCAATAAACCTAAGCCTGCCGGACAGGATAATATTAAGCCGCAAACGGGATACACCGTCTATTATGCCAAAGGCTTTCAGGTAAAAAAGTATGATGGATATACCACCGTGTCGGTGCGTGACCCCTGGGACACCACACGCTTGCTGCAAACATATGTCCTTGTAGCAAAGAATAAAGATTTACCCGCAAATCTTCCTAAAGGCACAATTGTAAGAATACCTTTGGAAACAGTAGCGACATACTCCACTATCCATTGCTCTACACTGAACGAACTGAATGCTGTGAATCTGATAAAGGGAGTATGTGAACCTCAGTATATAAAGCTATCCAATATACAGGATGGAATAAAGAGCGGAGCAATAGTCGATCTGGGAATGGCCAGTAAACCTGACACTGAGAAATTGATTATGCTCAGCCCTGATGCTATATTTGCCACTCCGATACAAGGCTGGACATATGGTAGCATCGAGAAAACAGGAATCCCCATTCTGGAAACAACCGACTATACAGAATCACATCCGCTTGGACGTGCCGAATGGATACGCTACTATTCTTTATTTATCGGAAAAGAGCAATTGGCTGATTCGCTGTTTGCCATTACCGAAAAGAATTATAATGCCGTTAAAGACGCTGTGGCCGGAACGACAAACCGTCCTTCCGTATTTACAGATATGCGTTATCAGAACAAATGGAACATGCCCGGAGGAAAAAGCTTTATGGCAAATATGCTATCCGATTCGGGAGCATCGTATTGCTGGTCTGATGATAACTCGACAACTTATATGCCTCTGGCATTCGAATCGGTATTAGACAAGGCGGGTGAAGCAGATTTCTGGATAATCAAATACAACTGGCCTAAAGATATGACATACCAGAGCCTGGAGAAAGAATATAAACCATATTCCCATTTCAAGGCATTTAAAGAAAAAAACATATACGGATGCAATACAGCATATTCAGGCTACTATGAGGATTTGCCTATCCATCCGGATTATATATTGAAGGATATGGCGTATGTATTCCATCCGGAACTCTTCCCGGGATATACGCCGAAATATTACAAAAAAATAGGAGAGTAAATGTATATAGGTTTGTAAAAAGGCTGTGATCAGAATTTCTGCCACAGCCTTTTTCTTTAATAGTAATGAACGATATCGATCACATTTGAGCTTGACATAGCTCCCGGATTTATACCCGGTTCACCTTCGGGAACCGGTAAATTATACTTTCCGAAATACTCCTTCCAGCCTTTCGTTATTTCGCCTGTATCGGGCGATTTGAAAGTCATCGTATTTAACGCGAATACGGGAATGCCATTATTTGCTTTCAACAAGATATCATAAATAAGCTCTGAACAATAATACTTATCATTACCCAAGGTAAATCCGTCATCATAATCTTTGCCGATAAGGGTTAACCCCTCATTCAACGCGGCGGGAATACAGGCACTGTATTCTTCTTTCAGCCGGCCTACGACCGATTTGGGATAACAATCTTTTCCCTCGGGATGCAGATAATCATTCAGAGGTGTCTTTGCTACTTTAGGGCGAGTAGCTTCGATTACATAGATACTGTCATTATCGTCGATATAAACTATACCTACATGTGTAAACCGGAAATCGCCGATACTGGCTGTAACTGCCTTTATCGTATTGTCAGTTCCGCTTGCACAATCTTCCTGAAAAATCAGGTCTCCGTTTTGGAGCTTGAAATCATTGGCATGCATGGTCAGTCCTGATAAAAAGAGAGTCATTAATAATATTGCTTTCATATAATTATACTGAAAAATAGTTCTGATTATTCTTTGACATTACTATCTGAAAGTATAACTAATACCTCCCATTAACCAAAAACCGGCCTGAGGTACATTTCCCCTGTCGAAGTAATGCGTATCATAAAGGTTGTTCAGATTCAGATTGAATACCACATCTTTATATTCATAGTTCAATTTCAGGTCGAGGGTCGAAAATGCCGGATAATGTTCATCGTTCACTTTTACCAGATTTTCATATTTCTCGTAAGTACCCATCCGCTTTTGGAAGCGGAAATACCAGCCTGCCGAAAGCCCTTTATAAATTTGATGGTTGAACTTTGCCGTAAACTTATCCCGGAGATAGTTCAGCGAATAGATGGATATGAGGCCTTTTGTATCCCCGTCCTGATGCATACGGGTGTAATCCAAAGCAAGGGACGATTCTTCTCCCAATGCGGGAAGGATATCTCCAATACGGAGTTTAGCTCCTATTTCCACACCTTTAGTATCTATTTTGCTCAAATTCCATGCGGTGTATGCTTCATCTGTCGGATTCTCTTTCACCCAATCGATAATATCCCTACCCCATTGTATAAACCCTGTAAGATATGCACTAAAAAGATTATCTTTATATTTTATGCCTAATTCCAGAGATTCCGATTTCTCCGGCTTCAGATCATTCCGGCCGATATGTGTAGGTGCTTTATAATACATATCGGTAAAGGTAGGCACACGTGTTGATTTACTCCACGACGACGATACATTTATCTTATCCGAAGGACGATAAGTAGCGCTTACCGATGGGTAAAACTTATATTGGTTGTCTTGTAATGTATTATGATTCATCAGTGCTCCTGCGGATAATACAAACTGTTCTATGATGTAGGTATGCTCCAGTGATACGCTGGCATTTGTCCGGTCATCATATTTCGTATACTTTCGGTGAGGCTCAACCATAAGCATCCCCAGGTTAGAACTCATAATATCCTCCCTGCGTATTTCACCTCCAAGGCTGGTATTACCAAACTTCGACCTGTATGAGAAGATAAGGTTAGCTCCGTAAGTATCGCTGCGGTGGTAGTTACGTCCATAATCGGTATCTTTCACAAGATCGTATTGATCGTGATGCCTGTTCCAGTAAATAATCGGAACTATTTTAAGCTCTGAGCCAAACTCTCCTTTTAGCGAGCCCATATATGTGCTGGTGCGTTCGTACTGATTTGGAAACTTCGGAGAATAGAATGTATTGGCCCCGTATTGTTTATCATTATATCCTAACTGCAAATCCAGTTTCGAATCATTTTTCAAGCTGAAACGTGTTTGCCACAATACATTATAAATATCATAATCACTGTTTGGAATATAACCATCCGAAGAATTATAGCCTACCGACAGGCTACTGGTCGCTATACCCGTTTTTGCCGTACCACGCACTTCCATTCCCCGAAGTTCGTGCATACCGGATTCTACACTGGCATAAGCTTTATAATCTGCATTTTTTTTAGTAATGATATTGATTCCTCCGGAGAAGGCACTCGAACCGTAAATGAGAGCTGACGGGCCATGAATGATCTCAATACGTTCGATATCGGAAAGGTTGATGGGAATGTCGAAACTGTAATGCCCTGTCTGGGCGTTTGAAAGGTTTACTCCGTTGAGGAGTACTGCGTTTTGGTCGAATGATCCGCCACGGATCGAAATGTCGGCTTGTACACCGTGTCCGCCTCTTTGAACTACGTCTATGTTAGCGGCGTAAACTAACAGATCCTGAATACTTCGGACGGGTGACTGCTCAATTTGTTCTTTCGTGATTACCGTAACAAGCTTTGCCGTCTGATTGATCGGAGTCTCTATCCGGGATGCCGTGACCATCACTTCGTCGAGTTCCTTTTCCAATACTTTTTGCTGCTGCTGACCATCGGTAGTAGTCTGTGCAGTAATTGTAGATACAGTAAGGAATGAAATAGCACATCCCCTTACCACTCCGATGTTTACAATTCTGTGCATACTGTTGAATGCACTGTAGGCCTTCCGTACAAAGCGTTTGAAACGGTAGACCGGTCTTTCCTTAAAATGTTTTCGATTCATTTTTCTAGAATTTGTTAATAAAATAAATTGTCGCCGCAAAAATACGGATTATAGATAAAGTTACCGAGCATAAATGCATAAAAAAAGCATGAATCCATATAAGACTCATGCTTCCAGTTATTTAATACTGTATTATTCCTGCCCTACTCTTACGTCATATAATGCCTTCCGGTTCATCAGTACAACTTTGTAATCCATAATAGAATCTCCATTTCCGGCTTTATCTATCACTGCAACTTTCATATCATAGATCTTTTGTGTTAAGACCAGCGTGTCCATAACCAACTTATCTCCATCTTTACGGGTTCGGGTAATGGTGTCGGGTATCTGAACCAACCTGTTACGATATACAGTTATGTCTTTTTGATTAAATATCATTTGCCCCAGTTTAATTACTGGCATTATGGAGTCTTTCACATTTTCCCGTCCTCTCTTATCTCTATATTCAGGATTTATTTCCACTTTAAATGTCGATAAACCCTCATTATCCGTAAACCGGGCATATATATACATCCATTTAGTCGCTATTACCGTATCCATTCTATTTGGATTATCATTCAGGCTATCATTTATCTTAACGACCAGATTACCGTACATCAGCGTATCATTCTTATTAATCCTTACATCTGATATTACAGGTGGTTCTGTCTCATCATCCTCAACCTTTGCACATGATGAAAAATACAGACCGGTCAACAGAATTAACGAAACAATAAACAAGCAAAAATTTCTCATTATATATTAAGTGAATTTGTAACTACGAAAATACGATAAAGTTACGAGTTACAGGTCACCGCTAACCGTTTTTTTAGATTATTGACAATCCGCACTTCTTAGCCATTGAACGGAATGCGTAAAAAGACTTGTATGTTCCTTCCCGGCTCGGGTATATTCAAGCGGCGATAAAGGCTCATATGATTGAGATAGCGGGTATTGAATATGTTTTGTACCTGCAAATTGAAATTGACCGCAAACTTAGGAGTAAAGCGATAATCGAATCCCGCGCCTGCATTGAATAAACTGGTACCTTCTGTTTTTGCTTCATCAAAACCTACCCGGCTTTGCTTCGCATACCACTGATGGGAAGCTGATAATTGATAATATATCAGACCTTTCTTTTTACCTGTATCTTTTAAGTATTTTATCTCATTAGTCATCGTAAATGGCGGAGTGAAAGGCAGGGGATTATGGTCATCCAGATTCTTATTCAGCACAAAACTGCCTGCAGACGATAACTCCAATTGCCTCAACAATAGCCATGCAATCTTATATTCTGCTCCTGTGAATATTGCTTTTGCCTGAGAATATTGGTAAGGCTTATCATCATAAAGCGATACAGGTGTTTCCTCCACAGGCTGTAAAAAAATAAAATTGGAGTAATAATTCACAAACGGACTTAATTCAAGGGACAACCCCTCCTTATTATCATAGCTTAAACCTAAATCCAAAGTATAACCGTTCTCTGCTTTCAAATCAGGATTACCAATCTCGTAACGGAATGCAGCGTGGTGTACTCCGTTTGCTGCAAGCTCATTCGCTGAAGGAAATCTGAAAGTTTTAGATACATTTGCCTTATATGTAAAACCTTTGTATGAGCGTGGTGTATATACCAGCCCTACACTTGCCGACCAGCTACCGAAGTTGCGGTCTACATCATAAGCACGTTGGGCATATTGTTTCACTATATCTTCTCCGTATCCCTGTTCTTCAAGGTAGGTAGCCAAGGTATTATCATAAAAACCTGTGACGTCCATATTCCCGAAATCGTATCTGGCTCCGGCAGAAAACAGCCATTCATCTGTAAAGCGGAATGTATTTATGAAAGATAATCCAGCTGATATCTGATTGTAACGCGGCAGGAAATACTCGAAGCCCCCTACTCTGTTTTGCTGATATTCTACACTTGCGCCGATCGTTTTTGTCCAATTCTCTTTTTCATCCAGGAAAAGCCGGGCATTGGACGAATATGTCCTCAATTTGAAATCTACTGCAATATCATCGTCCGTCTCTGGCTCGGGCTGTCCTTCATAATGTTCGTGAAAATGCTCATATTCACGACGATGATTATATTGATAACCTGTATTTACAGACAAACGAAACGCCGATGTTTTCCACTCTGTATTATTCGTTACTGCAAAATGATTTGCAGTAGCATATGGCATAGCTATATTCCGGTGTGAATTATCTGCATCGTGATCGGGATCATCATGGTCATCATCCGCATCTCCATGTTCATGGCCGGAATGCTCTTCCTCCAACTCAAAAAGTCCGCTCTTTTGGTAGTTATTACTTACATTCATATATGTAGTCACATTCTTTTTCCTGAAACCGACCGTACCCGAAAGTGAATATTCCTTTCCCGCTGAATTGGGTAAACGTTTGTCAGGGAAAGCAATTTCCTGCGACTCATAATCTGCTTTTTCGGCAGGCAACCTGTAATCGGCATAATCTTTATAATTGTAAGCACCTTGCAAAAACCAACTGCCTTTTTGCCATCTGACAGCCAGTCCGCCCCCGAACAAATCATTATTCGACGCTCCATACAATTGCGCTTCACCCTTGAAGAAATCCTTATTTTCAAAGCCATATGGCTGTATCTCTATCGCCGTTGTACTACCCGAACCTAATAACAATGAGCTTGGTCCCTTATAAACATTTGCATCGTATATATCCAACTGATTTATATCTATGCCATGGTCGGCTCCCCATTGCTGATTCTGCTGGCCAATGCCTCTGTTTATTACAGCTACCCTGTTGCCGCTCAGCCCTCTTATCACAGGTTTTGACGTACCTCCTCCGATATTCATAGTAGCCACACCCGGTAAAATACTTAACATCTTATTGAAAGATGTAGATGGTTTATCATAGTCTATATGCCTTATAACGGGTTCTATATATCCTGCCGAAACTTCTACCTCACCAAGTTCTACAGCCAATGGCTTTAAATGAATATCGAGAAGCGTATCATTATGTAATGACACATATACCGTATCTGTTTTATATCCTATGTAATTTACAAGAAGAGTATATTCATCATCTCTTAAATGACAAAAACTAAAAACGCCAAGACTATCAGTCAACTCACCTACAGGCGTATTTATTATCGAAACGACAGCCCCCTCTATAGGGCTTCCTGTATTATAGTTTGTCACTTTTCCTGATATTGCACAGGTTGATTGGGCTGAAAGCTGAAGATAAACAACAGAGAAGAATAGTATAAATAATATCTTTTTCATAAGAGTCATCCGACTGTTTTATTTCTGAGTAAATATTTTTTGATTCACTTATAATTATATTTCCGGCTAAAGGCTTATTTCTTGCAATCAGGGCATGTACCTTCAAGCAAGACCTCTACCGAATTTACTGAGAATCCTTCAGGCACGGCAACCGGTGCCTGAACCTCTGTTTCCAGACATGTTACCACATCACATTTTATACAATGAAAGTGAGCATGCTCCCCTTTGGGTAAAGCCTCATTATTAAGAGCATATTTAACCGTAGAATCATGCAAGACAATACGATGGATAATATTCTTCTCTTCCAGCGTCTTCAGGGAACGATAAAATGTAACCCTATCGAATAAATCCGGTAAAGCCTTTTTAATTTCATTCTCGGACAAAGCTGAATTATTATTAAGCAACTTGCTGATTATAAACTTACGGCAACCTGTACTTTTCAGGTTGTGATATTTTAATATTTGTTCGACATCCATATTTGCAACAATACAATAAATGAAACATGGTTGCAAATATAATACCACTTCATTAAAAAACATCTGAAAGAATAGATAAAAATTTAAAAAATCTCATTCCGGATTAATAACTATTTAATATATATAGATAAAGATATTTCACGGAAACAAACAATTTCTTATAAAAAAAGCTCCCCCAGGCTTTGATACTGCAAAAAAACATTATCTTTGCAGCCGCATTTCACAAGCGAAAAATGACGTTGCTGATAATATCAATAATACCACAGCTTGTGAAAACTAATTCATCCCAAAAACAGAATCGTTGACTGAACTGTTTTTGTATTATCCACCTTATAATTTATCTTATGGATGAAGGAGAATATCGAACAACTGACAGAACAGACCAAGCTTCTGATTGAAGCAGGTGATGTTGCCATGCTGCGCATCTTTCTTGACGATCTGAACATTTCGGATGTAGAAGATCTGATTGACGAACTACCCGAGTTTGCCCCACTGATTATTACCACTTTAACTCTCCACAGGGCAGTAAATGTATTCAGGATATTAGATGTACCCACTCAGGAACGTATTATCATAAAACTTCCGGGACAAAAAATATCCGAAATTATTAACGGATTACCTCCCGATGACCGCACAGCTTTCTTTGGAGAGCTAAAGGATCAGGAACTACAGCATCGCCTTATATCGTTGCTTACACCCGAAGACAGAAAAGAAGTATTTACACTCCTTTCATATCCGGAAGACAGCATAGGGCGTCTGATGACACCCGACTTTCTTGCGATATCCAAAGATTATACCGTAGAAGAAGCATTGCAGTACATCCGTAAGAATGGAAGAAACTCTGAAACGATCGATGTAATATATATACTCGACGATAAAGGTGTATTGATAGATGACTTACGGATAAAAGAATTACTTATCAGCGATCCCAAAACACCGATTACCGATCTCATGGACGGGCGGCTTATTTCTCTGAATGCCCCGGACCCTGTGGAAGAGGGCATAAAGATATTTAAGATGAACAACCGCGTAGCTCTTCCGGTAATAGATTCGGGCGGCATTTTACTTGGTATTGTCACCATAGACGATATCCTCTGGGTTGCCGATGAAGAATATTCGGAAGATATGCAACGAATGGGGGGTACATCGGCTCTGGACGAGCCTTATCTGGATTTACCCGTCCACAAACTGGTATGGAAACGAGCCGGCTGGCTGATTATCTTATTTATAGGAGAACTACTCACAGCCTCGGTAATGCAATATTATGAAGAACAATTGGCACAAATGATAGTATTGGCACTGTTTCTTCCATTGATGATTTCGAGTGGAGGTAATAGTGGTTCACAGGCTTCCACTCTCGTTATCCAGGCTATGGCTACCGGAGAAGTTAAACTCCGGGACTGGTGGCGCGTATTCCGCCGCGAAGTAGTTTCGGGGCTTAGCCTGGGTATTATACTGGGGGTCATAGGCTTCTTTCGTATCTACGTATGGCATCTCATATTCCCCAGTCTTTATGGTGAGCATTGGATTATGGTAGGCTCCACCGTATCGTTTGCCCTTACAGGCATTGTACTTTGGGGATCATTAATAGGTTCCATGCTGCCATTCATACTCCGGCGTTTAGGAGCAGATCCGGCGACATCGTCCGCTCCGTTTGTAGCCACAATAGTCGATGTAACGGGATTGATGATATACCTGACCATAGCCAGCTGGATATTCGGTCCATTAATGAATGGCTAAATTAAGCATGTCATAATTTAAAGACATACCCATAATTAACTTAAATTTTATAACTCGCAGCATAAAAATAGCTGCGAGTTATAAATTTGTATAGTATAGTTATTTCAGGTAGGATTATTGCTTCCGTTTATTTTCTCCGCCAAAGCCTCCGCACAGCGTTCTCCATCCATTGCCGCCGAAACAATTCCCCCGGCATAACCGGCTCCTTCGCCGCAAGGATAAAGGCCTTCTATCTCTATATGCTGCATTGTTTCTCTGTCGCGGAGAATACGGACAGGTGAAGAAGTCCGGCTCTCTACACCTAAAAGTATAGCCTCATTCGTCAGATAACCTTTATAACTGCTTCCCACTTTCTTAAATGCTTCCTGTAAGCGCGAAGAAACAAACCTTGGCATCCACTCGTGCATAGGTGACGATATTACCCCGGGAGCATAAGATGTATCCGGCAGAGAATCACTTTTCTTACCATTCACAAAGTCATAGAGCCTCTGCGCAGGAGCTACCTGTGTTTCTCCTCCGTGCAGCCATGCCAGTTCTTCCAAATCTTCTACAAATTTCAACAGGGACAATTCATCGTATTTTGCATATTCCGGAAAATCTTCGGGATGAATTTCAACCACAACTCCGGAATTAGACCAGCGGGAGCCACGGTTCGACGGTGACATCCCATTAACGACCACTTGTCTCGGGCCACTCGCCGACGGCACAACAGTACCCCCCGGGCACATACAGAAAGAATATACCCCCCGGCCTCCGGCCTGGACCACAAAGCTATATTCGGCTGCCGGCAGAAACTCGCCCCTGCCCTCTATGCAATGATATTGTATCTGGTCTATCAGGTGCGATGAATGTTCAACACGGAATCCTACAGCCAAACCTTTGGCCTCTATTTTTATTTTCTGGTCATGCAGCATATAATACACATCGCGTGCCGAATGGCCGGTAGCGAGAATAACCTGTCCTAAAAACGTTTTTCCATTATTCGTTTCTATCCCTTTTACTGTATTATTTTCAATTATCAGTTTATCCATACGGGTTTCGAAATGGACTTCGCCTCCCGATAATATAATCTGTACGCGCATTTTTTCTATAATACCGGGCAGCCTGTCTGTTCCGATATGCGGATGTGCATCTACAAGGATAGATGGGTCCGCCCCATGCTGACAAAAGACATTCAATATTTTTTCTACATTACCCCGTTTTTTACTACGGGTATATAGTTTACCATCAGAATATGCTCCGGCTCCGCCCTCTCCAAAACAATAATTCGATTCAGGATTTACCACATGTTCACGGTTCATCAATGCCGTATCACGTTTCCGGTCCCGGACATTCTTTCCCCTTTCTATTACAATAGGACATATACCTAATTCAATCAGTCTCAATGCTGCAAATAATCCAGCCGGCCCCGCTCCTACTACAATGGCCCGCGAACAGCCTTTTACATTCGGATAATAGGTACTTACAAAAGCAGGATCGTTTTGCTCTTCATTCATGTATCCCCTCACTCTGAGGTTTACAAAGATATTCCGCTGCCGGGCATCTATCGAACGGCGGAGAATACGCACCGAATTTATATCTTTAAGTGGAATACCGGATTGACTTGAAAAAATGCGTCTTACTTTTCCTATATCTGACGCCTGTTCTGGCGTAATGCGTAAGTCTATATCTTTTTGCATGAATCATTTATTAATTTGAGTGTACAAAGGTATATTTTTTAATGATGAGTTATAAGTTCTAAATTATGAATTATATCAACCGGCAATAAAAAGCGTCTGTACCACCGGTACTTTATTGTATGAATATAGTTTGCAGAATCTCGCATAAAAAAATTGACAGCAAACATTTCTGCCTGCTGCCAACCTATATATATTTAATTAAATTTTCCTGAAATATTATTCTACAGGAATATCTGTATTTACATTCTTGCTTCCGATAGCTGAATAATACAGCATATATGCCAATCCGGCAAATACCACCCAATAACTTGCCATATAACCTACACTGTCGGCAATAGCGTTCTGAAGAAGCGGCATGATACCTCCACCACAAACAAGCATCATAAAGATACCAGATGCAGCCGCAACATACTTACCAAGACCTTCTACTGCAAGATTAAAGATACCTCCCCACATTACAGATGTACACAATCCACATAATACTAAGAACATAGCGTTAATAGGAACCTGAGTCATACCGAATGAAAGAGCACCTGTCGCAGGATCTGTCATAAATACAGGCATCGAAATATTTTGAGTTGTAGGCAGGAATATAGCCAATAATACCAATACAAGACCTACAACCGAAGCAACAGTCAACATTACTTTACTGGACACCTTGCCTCCGATAGAAGCTCCTGTAAAACGGCCTATCAGCATCAGGAACCAGTAAGTACCTGTCACAAAGCCGGCTGTTGTACCATCAAGGCCACCACCTCTGGTTGCATCTGCAAGGAATAAGTTTAATGTTCCCGGTATACCCACTTCAATACCTACATATACGAAAATTGCAATTGCTCCTAATTTAAAGTGACGGAACGATAAAGCGCTGTATTTATCTTTAACTCCTTTTTCAGCAGGTTTAGCCATGTGAGGTTCAGGTATCTGAACCATAGACAATACAATAAATACCGCAGCGAAGATACCCATGGCAATGTACATTACCGGATATACATCAGTGATGTTAGCTTTTGCCACTTCACCTACTAAAGCACCTACTAATATAGGAACCAATGTAGCACTTAACGAATTGAATGTTCCTCCGATCTGGATCAACTGATTACCTTTCTTTCCGCCGCCGCCTAAGGTGTTCAACATCGGGTTAACAACAGTATTCAGCATACACATTGAAAATCCTGCAACGAATGCGCCCAACAGATAGACAACGAAACTTCCGGCACCACCCGAAAGATACTGTATTCCTACTCCTGTAAAACCAACAGCAACAGCAATCAGCGCAGTTTTCTTATATCCGATTTTTGATAGCAAAATACCGGCCGGAATACCCATGAAAGCATATGCTATAAAGTTTGCGAAGTTACCCAACATACCCATGGCATTGGAAACTCCGAATTGGTTTTTCAATACAACCCCCATCGGCGCTGCAAGATTCGTTACAAATGAGATCATCGCGAACAGGAAGATCATCATAATAATAGGTAACAAATAATTCTTTTTCTCAGTACTACTCATAATATTACTTTAGTTATTAATTTAAATTATTCTTTATTAAATCGTTTCATAGTGTTTCAGTACTTCACTTCAGGAGTTCTCAGGGAGTAATTAAATCATAAAAAATCAATTACCCCCTGATTAACTCCAAGATACAATTTAGGAATGTATCTCAATTCATGGTTATAAAAGGCTAAGTGAAGATTGTTTTCGCAAAAACGTTGTAAAAATACTTATACATTTTGAGCTTCTGTTGTCAAAAAACGTGTTGTACAACATAGAAATTTATATTTAAATATCACTTCTTTTTATAAGTAATGATTTTCTTTTTTTATTATGGTAAATTTGACTATTTTTATTATTCCAAATCAATAAAAAATAATCATTTGGATATTAACGAATTAATACATTTCCATCATTAAATAATTATAGATAAAAAATATAAAATACAATAAGCCATAGAATTCATTATAGTTCGTATTAAATTGATATTACTTTATCTATATGAAAATCAACCGGAATATGTTTAACAATATTTAATATCATACTTTCTCTATAGGGAATTCATTTTGACAATATGGATACGATCAACTGAAATATATTATACAAAATAAAGTAAACTAATGGAATCTATTCGCAATTTGTACAAAATCGGTCATGGACCTTCGAGTAGTCACACAATGGCTCCCCAAAAAGCGGCTCAGAAATTTAAAGACGAAAACCAGTATGCCGACTCATTCAGGGTAACACTATACGGCAGTCTCGCCGCTACAGGTAAAGGGCACATGACAGATACCGCCATAATAAATACACTTCTTCCATTTTCCACAGAAATAGTCTGGCAATCCGAAATCATCCTTCCCTACCATACGAACGGCATGAAATTCGAAGCCATCGTTAAAAGCCAACCTGTAAAGGAATGGATAGTGTACAGCATAGGTGGCGGAGACTTATCGGATGGTACTTCCGAAACAAAAAAAGAAATTTTGTACGATAAAAGCACCATGAAAGCAATATTGGAATGGTGCCAGCAAACAGGTAAAACATTCTGGGAATATGTGGAAGATACCGAAGGTAAAGACATTTACGAATATTTGCTGACTGTATGGAAAACGATGGAAGCCGCTATACATAGAGGGATGGATGCCGAAGGCCTTCTCCCGGGTGGCCTCGGATTGCAACGCAAGTCATCCATGTACAGCATTAAAGCCAAAGGTTATCAGGGCTCTATGAGAAGCCGTGCCTTAATATACTCCTATGCGCTTGCCGTATCGGAAGAAAATGCCAGTGGAAATATTATCGTAACAGCACCCACATGCGGTTCCTGTGGAGTACTCCCTTCTGTTCTATACCATCTGAAAATGAATCACGACTTCAGTGACCAAAAGATAATCAGGGCACTAGCCACAGCCGGATTGATAGGCAATATAGTGAAAACGAATGCCTCTGTGTCAGGAGCCGAAGTCGGTTGTCAGGGAGAGGTCGGTGTCGCTTGCGCCATGGCGGCAGGAGCAGCTTGCCAACTATTCGGAGGCTCCCCGCAGCAAGTCGAATATGCCGCTGAGATGGGTCTGGAACATCATCTCGGACTTACCTGCGATCCTATATGCGGACTGGTTCAGGTACCTTGTATCGAACGTAATGCCTTTGCTGCGGCACGGGCCTTGGATTCCTGTTCATTTGCCATGCTATCGGACGGAAAACATCTTATCAGTTTCGATAAGGTTGTGCGGACAATGCAACAGACAGGGCATGATCTGCCAAGTCTTTACAAGGAAACTTCTACGGGCGGTCTTGCTGTAAATCTGGAGTAAGTAAATATCTGAACCGGAGATTTGGTATATCTCTAAAAAAACTGATTAATAGCATCTTATATGTAAAACAAGCCTTGATATTTAGATATCTTATTGTAGACAAGGCATAATATAAACGCCTGTATAACTTATATTTATATAACATTTCATATACTTTAGTTTCAATATTACAGGCTTATTTCCTACTTTTGTACACATGTAAATTAATTACCTTATATAACTTATGACCACAATCAGTCTATTAAACAAATCCGCGGACAACATCCGTATTTTATCGGCCTCGATGGTAGAGAAAGCCAAATCGGGACATCCGGGTGGCGCCATGGGCGGCGCCGACTTCATCAATGTGCTTTTCACCGGGTTTCTGGTTTACGATCCCAAGAACCCACAGTGGGAAGGCCGTGACCGTTTCT
>NZ_DLFW01000006.1 GCF_002482385.1 Dysgonomonas sp. UBA7710
TTATGTGCATAAAAAAAACGAACGTTTTCGTTAAGCAATGAAGGCAGAATCAAATTTATTTGAATTATGCCATTGCGAGAAAATGACTAATGAAATAGAACATTAAAATCCAACTACTGATTCGAATAAAACATTTTTGGTTATTAACATGCTTTTTTAATCAAAATTATGAAAAGATAAAAAATATCTATTCTATACTTTTCTATCTTTGCGAAAGAATAAACCTTTTAACAGTAAGTATTTATGAAAATCTTTATCGGTATATTATCTGCTGTTATAATTCTTACAGGAGCCACCCTTACCGTATTGGCTCTGTGGGATATTCAGCCTATTTCGTTGAGTATAATTTTACGCTCGGGGGCAACTATCGCCATCGTATGTGTTACTTGCTTTGTGCTTTGGCTTATACGCGTCCTGTTTTTCAAGAAAGATTTATTTAACAGCAATAAAGGGAAATAAGATCGCAAACCCATCTATAACTTTGGCTGGTAGAACTGCAATGGTAAGTTATGCCCAATAATATATCATAAAATCCTATCTGTTATTTTAAATCCTGTCCGGTAAATCAAGGATAAAAGAAAATATATATTACTCCCGCTAAGGCTCTAAGCGCAAAGGATAACTTTGTGTTCCCGTACCTTTGGGGGAGATTTGTTTTTTAGCTACTTTTGTTGTGAAGAAATCAAAATCACAGATGAATAAGAAAGACTTACGAATCGTTTTTATGGGTACTCCCGACTTTGCGGTGGAGAGCTTGCGGAAACTTGTAGAAAACGGATATAATGTAGTGGGTGTAATCACTATGCCCGATAAGCCGGGAGGACGGGGACACAAGATACAATATTCGGCGGTAAAGAAATATGCCCTTGAACATGATTTACCTTTGCTTCAACCCGAAAAGCTGAAAGATGAAGTTTTTCTGAACGATCTGAAGGCATGGAATGCCGATCTGCAAATTGTGGTTGCTTTTCGCATGCTACCCGAAGTGGTCTGGGATATGCCGCGTCTGGGCACTTTCAACCTGCATGGTTCGCTACTTCCGCAATACCGGGGTGCCGCGCCGATCAACTGGGCGATTATCAACGGCGAAAAGGAAACCGGAGTGACTACCTTCTTCCTCACACATGAAATAGATACAGGTAAAATAATCCTTAGCGAAAAACAGGAAATAGGCGAAAAAGACAATGCCGGAAAGATTCATGACGAATTGATGCATATTGGCGCGGAACTTGTTCGCCGTACTGTAGACCTGATACTCGAAGATAAAGCAGATGCAGTGGCACAAGAGCAGTTATTTGTAGACGAAAAGGAACTGAAAGCAGCCCCGAAGATATTCAAAGAGACTTGCCGGATAGATTGGAATAAGCCTGTGGATGAAATATATAACCTTATACGGGGATTATCTCCTTATCCTGCCGCATGGACGGAGCTGCACGAGGCAGGAAAAGAAGTGCAGACGGTAAAAATATATGTATCTGAAAAAATAAAAAGTGAGGGGCAATCTCCGGCAGGCAATCTCCGGACAGATAATAAGTCATATCTCCATGTTGCTTGTCCCGATGGATACATCAATGTTACAGAAATACAATTTCCGGGTAAGAGGGCTATGAAAACAGATGAATTACTTAGGGGATATAAGTTTGGAGAGAATGCATATTTTATATGATATTTTATCTATATGTCAGGTTAAAAGAATACTTCCGGATAAGAAAAGTAACAGGATGATAAAGTATCGAAAATGTGTTACATCTGTTACTTTTTAACAATATATTGTGAATGAAGATTAATTTAATACGGGATTTAGAGAGTCTACTGTTAAATACATAGGGAGAAAGAATATAAATGTGTAACCTTTGTTACCTTTTAACAATATAAAAACAATGCAGAAAGTTATAAAATCAAACAACCTCAATAAAGATTTATCACATATCCTTAGCCAGCTGGCTTTTGATAAGCTGTTTATCCTGACAGACGAAAACACGGAAAAGTTATGCTATCCGCTGGTGAAGGATAATGAACAGGTAACGCGGGCAGGCAAGATAATAATAAAGGCAGGAGACAATAACAAGAATATAGAGTCCCTGTCGTCAATATGGAAGTATCTTTCAGAGAACGGAGCAACACGCCACTCCCTGCTTATCAATCTGGGGGGAGGTATGCTCACCGATATAGGCGGATTCGCAGCGGCAAGTTTCAAACGCGGGATAAAGTGCATTAATATACCTACCACCCTGCTTGGTGCTGTGGATGCGGCAGTAGGGGGAAAGACCGGAATCAACTTCAACGGATTGAAAAATGAAATAGGAGCTTTTGCCCCGGCCGAGACGGTTTTAATCGACTCCGTGTTTTTCCGTAGCCTCGACCATCAGAATTTCCTGTCGGGCTATGCCGAAATGGTCAAGCACGGGCTTATAGACAGTGATAAAGAGTGGAAGGCAACTTTGTCTTTCGATACCGAAGAAATAGATTATGATAAACTGAAACAATTGGTTGTCGATTCGGTTGCCGTAAAGGAGCGTATTGTTGAAATAGACCCTTTCGAAAAAGGCATCCGTAAGGCACTGAATCTGGGACATACCATCGGCCATGCATTCGAAAGCCTTTCATATGAAGTTGGCAGACCTATACAACACGGTTATGCCGTAGCATGGGGAATTGTTTGTGAACTATACTTATCACAGAAATACTGTGGTTTCCCTAAGGATAAGCTATACAAGACCGTCTATTTTATAAAAGATAACTATGAGGGGTTCTTTTTCGACTGCGATCATTATGAGCAGCTATACGAATATATGAAGCATGACAAGAAGAACGAATCGGACACGGTGAATTTCACCTTCCTGTCGGATGTGGGTAAAATAGAAATCAACCGAACCGCAACTAAAGAAGATATATTCGATTCGATTGATTTCTTAAGGGAAAGTGTGGGACTCTGATTATCAGATGATAACAGGTAATACTTCGATCCAGTAATCATCAGGGTCATTGATGAAGTACAGCCCCATATTATGATTTTCGTAGCAGACGCATCCCATTTCGCGGTGGAATTCCCGCACCTGGTCGTAATCTCCTTCTACACGGATGCACAAGTGGCTTTCGTTGTCTCCCAGTTCGTATGGTTGAGGATGGTCTCTAAGCCATGTCAGTTCAAGCGAGAACGGGCTGAAACTATCTCCCAGATATACAAGTATAAATGAACCGTCTCCGGCTTCCTTGCGCTTTATTTCTTTTAGGCCGAGTGCTTTATGGTAGAAAGCTATACTCTTGTCGAGGTCGGTCACATTGATGTTAAAATGGTCGAATCTTCCTTTTATTTCCATAATAGTCTTGTTTTGATGGTGAGTTACAAAAATAAGCAATAGATGGAATTTAATGGCATATTATCGGATTATAACCAAGGCAAACTCCCAATTTTATCTTTTTGAAAAAAATTATCTATATAATTGGAGCCGGTAGCCTTTAGCTGTTAGCTTGTAGTTCTTTGAAAAAATGAATCAGCCCCCTCAATCCCCCAAGGGGGACTTACAGAGAGGGAAAAAAGTAACAGATAAAAAATAGAGGAAAAAGTGTAACTTTTGTAACTTTTTAACAGTTACGAGTTACTTCGCCCTGCGGGCAGTTACAGGTTACGAGTAAACAAGATACGAGTTGTTAACTGCTGACTGTTTACTATTAACTGAAATAAGTGTTACCTTTGTTACCTTTTAACAGTTACAAGTTTGCCTCGCCTTCGCTTCGGCGAATGTTATTTCTTCGCTCTGCGGGCAGTTACGGGTTGTTTACTGCTAACTGTTAACTGATGACTGATGACTGTTAACTGCTAACTGAATACTTAGCTTTATCCGTTCAAAATTCAATATCCTCGCCCCGTTGTTGCCACTGGACTGCCTTACTTCCCTTTACTGCTGCGTAAGGAGCAAAAGCTGAGGCCTTGTCATACGCTTCGCCAAAATGCATGGGAGCAATGCCGGTTGTTTGTATTGCATCTATAAATTGTTCCACCCCTTTCATATAGTCTTTACCCAGGCGAGGGTCGACAGGGAACATCGCCATATCGATATGCTTTACATTGGCGGCAAGCAGATCCAGTTCATTCTGATAAAAGGCTTCGGCTTCCCGGATCTCTTCTTCGGTAGACTCTTCGTTCCAGTGCCAGTTGTTAAGGTCTCCGGCATGAAATATGGTCTTATCTTTAATATGAATGAGATACGACACTCCTAAGTCGGTGGAGCCGAATGCGCGGATAATGATATTATGGTCTTTATATACGTCTAATTTGTCGAGGTATATGGCGTCTTCTTCATTGGCCATCCGGTTGTCCAGAATGTCTTTCGAGAAGATGTATATGATATCTTTCTTCAAGTCCTTCCATTTCAGTATGTCGGAATTGAAATGGTCTGCATGTGAATGGGTGGATAGTACATAAAGCCTGCCTTTATTTTTAAGGAGCTTTTTATGTACGATGCCTTCGCGGAGATTATCATCGGAATCTTTATAATAGTCTATAATGACAGTAAAGTCTTTCGTCTCAATAGCATACCCGCTATGGTAGATGTATGTAAGCTTCATTTTCTTTCTGGTAAATAATTGGTGCTTCCTTTTTTAACAATATACTCGTCATTTAGTTCTGGCAGCCAATTTGAAGTTTTGATTAAGTTTTGGGTTTATTCAGCTTACTGTGCTTTATTCCATAAGCAAAGTAGATAACAAAGCCTATCAGCATCCATACGATTAACCTTAACCATGTGTCTAATGGCAAAGCCACCATTTGAGACAGGCAGATCAAAGCTCCCAATATTGGAACCAGAGGTACCCATGGTGTTTTAAATGGACGGTTAACATCCGGGCGGGTTTTACGCAGTATCACAATGGAAATACATACAAGCGTAAACGCCATCAATGTTCCGATAGAGACTAATTCTCCGAGTATATTAATTGGTAGTAAACCTGCAATAAGACCTACTGCTATACTTGTTACAATGGTCGAATTATGGGGTGTATTGAATCTTGTATGCACTTTAGAGAAGAACTCCGGTAGCAACCCGTCCCTCGATATTGTATAGAAGATGCGTGACTGGGCAAGCATCATTACTAATATTACGGAGCTTAAACCGGCTATTGCGCCTATCTTTACAGGCAATCGCAACCAATGCAGGTCATCACCTGCTTTATCTATTGCCAATGCGATAGGAGCTGGAACGCTTAGTTCGGAGTAATGTGCTATTCCTGTTAAAACGGCAGTTACTGCAATATACAGGATTGTACAAATGAGTAGGGAAATCAATATACCCTTCGGCATATCCTTCTGTGGATTCTTTGCTTCCTGTGCAGTTGTAGATACGGCATCGAATCCGATATATGCAAAAAATATGACGGCCGCCCCGCGAAAAATACCACTCCAGCCGAAATGTCCGAATTCACCTGTATTTTGAGGAATGTATGGCGACCAGTTGCTTGTGTCTATATATGATAATCCGAAGCCAATGAAAAGCAGGATGACGACTACCTTTACCACAACTATGATATTGTTTAATGTAGCGGACTGACTTATGCCTCTTATGAGCAATACCGACATGACGGCAACAATAAACATCGCAGGGAAGTTAATTACGCTACCCGTTGTAAACCATCCATCGGCACTAGTGTGATCGAAAGGCGCCATTCGCATATTCTGGGGTATGTGTATTCCGAAATCGTCGAGGAAACTGACAAAATATCCTGACCAACCCACAGCTACAGTTCCTGCTGTAAACAGATATTCCAAAATCAGATCCCAGCCTATAAACCACGCGAAGAATTCGCCCAATGTAGAATAGCTGTATGAATATGCGCTGCCTGCAACGGGAATCATTGAGGCGAATTCGGCGTAGCATAATCCGGCCATAGCACAACCTAAAGCAGAAATAATAAAAGATATGGTAAGGGCCGGTCCTGCATAATTAGCGGCAGCTGTTCCCGTGAGAACAAAAATACCTGTTCCGATAATTGCTCCTATACCCAAAGCTATAAGGTGTCCGGTAGTCAGGGTTCTTTTCAACCCACCTTTCTCTTGAAAAGAATCCTGAAGCAAGGACGTTATATCTTTTTTTCGGAATAACTGATGTTTCATATTTTTTTATATATTTTGTTTCCAAAAATAATACTTTTTGAAATATAAATTATCTATATTGTATCAAAATGATTATATTTATTTTGTGTTGTTGATAAAATTATTTTTTTTGATATTTTAAAGATGCATTTTTTTTGTAAAACAATTGTTTTGAATAATATAAAACATGTTGTAAAACATATTTTGATTCAGGGTTATTTGTTTTGGTGGTTAAAGTATTTTTATTCAGATTTTTATGTATTATTTACAGCAGTGTGTGTTCGCACACATATTTTGAAGTTAGGTTATATATTAGTTATTTTGTTAAAGTTTTCTCAACAGAACCTATTAATTTAAGTAATTCGTATATATCTATTCATCCGGATGTCAATCATTCTGTTCAAATTGAAATAAATATAAGGGATATGGTGTTTTTTGCTGTATCCCAGAATAACAGGTGTATATACCCAGATTATATAATAATGCTATTTTAACTCTAATTTAAACTCAAAATACTAAATCATGGTAACACGCAGAAATTTTTTGAAAAGAGCCGCAGTAGCCTCAGCCGGGCTAGCTGTCGGTGGCATTGGTACAATGAACGCCGAGAGCTACAACCGGGTTGTAGGGGCGAACAGAAAGGTTAATATTGCCTATATAGGTATTGGTAACAGGGGCGAACAGATTATTGGAGATTTTGAAAAAACAGGACTTGTAAATGTTGTTGCTCTTTGCGACGTGGATATGGGAGCAAAACAGACACAGAAAGTAATAGCTAAATATCCGAAGGCCAAACAGTTTAAGGATTTCAGAGTAATGTTCGATAAAATAGGCAACGAGTTTGAGGCAGTTGCCATAGCTATACCCGATTTCGCGCATTTTCCGGTTACGATGATGGCTATGGCGCATGGAAAGCACGTATATGTGGAAAAACCTATGGCGCGTACATTCCTTGAGGCTGAACTGATGATGCAGGCAGCCCGTAAATACCCGAATGTAGTAACACAAGTGGGTAATCAGGGGCACTCCGAAGCCAATTATTTTCAGTTCAAAGCCTGGCAGGATGCAGGGATTATCAAAGATGTGACCTCCGTAGTTGCCCATATGAATAATCCTCGCAGATGGCATGGATGGGATGTAAATATATATAAGTATCCCGAAGCGCAACCTATTCCAAGTACATTGGACTGGATGACATGGCATTGTGCCGTACCATATCATGAATACAGTGATAAATATCATAACGGAGAATGGCGTTCTTGGTACGATTTCGGGATGGGAGCACTGGGAGACTGGGGCGCACACATTCTCGATACCGTACATGAGTTCCTCGATTTAGGCCTACCTTATGAAATCAATCCTATAAAACTGACCGGACATAACGATTATTTCTTCCCTACAGACTCTACTATTCAGTTTAAATTTGGTCCGAGAGGAGAAATGCCGCCTTGTGACATTACGTGGTATGATGGAGTAGATAATCTTCCTCCAATACCGGAGGGATACGGAGAATCGGCTTTAGATCCTAATATTCCGGCTTCCGGGGCAGGAGAAATCAAGAAAACAACGATTAATCCGGGTAAGATTATTTATAGTAAAGAATTGACCTTTAAAGGTGCATCTCACGGTAGTACACTTTCTATTATCCCTGAGTCGAAGGCTAAAGATATGGCATCGAAACTTCCGGAAGTTCCCAAAAGCCCTTCAAACCATTTTGCTAATTTCTTGCTGGCTTGTACAGGGGTTGAGAAGACCCGTTCTCCTTTCGAAATACATGGCCCGTTGAGTCAGGTATTCTCTCTTGGAGTAATGGCACAACGTCTGAATACAAAGTTCCATTTCGACAGCCGTACCAAGCAGATAACAAACAATGCCTTTGCCAATGCGATGCTTACGGGCATTCCTCCACGTAAGGGCTGGGAAGATTTTTATAAATTATAAATTATAGGTTATGAGTTATGAATCGCTTTACGCCGTTTGTGCGTCAGCCGATTTGTGACTCGTAACTTGTCAACTATATTAAATCAAGATGAATAAGAATATATTATTAGCCATTCTTCTTTTGTTTACAGCAGCAATATCTGCACAGGAAAAATGGGAACCATTATTTAACGGCAAGAATCTGAAAGGCTGGAAAAAGCTCAACGGGAAAGCCGAATATAAAGTTGTGGATGGTACTATTGTCGGTATCTCGAAGATGAATACCCCCAATACTTTTTTAGCTACGGAGAAGAATTATGGGGATTTTATCCTTGAATTTGACTTTAAAGTGGATGACGGGTTAAACTCCGGTGTGCAATTTCGTAGTCTGAGCCTTAAAGATTATCAGAATGGACGGGTACACGGTTACCAGTTCGAAATAGATCCTGCCGAACGTGCATGGACAGGAGGTATCTATGACGAAGCACGCCGTAACTGGCTTTATCCGATGACGGTGAATCCGTCGGCACGTACAGCCTTTAAGAACGGGCAATGGAATAAAGCGAGAATAGAGGCCATCGGTAGTTCTATCCGCACATGGGTAAATGGTATCGCCTGCGCTAATATCTGGGACGATATGACGCTTGAGGGATTTATTGCCTTACAGGTTCATGCGATTGGAGATAAGGCTCAGGAAGGAAAAACCGTAAGTTGGAAAGATATCCGAATTTGCACTACTGATGTAGAAAAATACAAGACTTCGGATGCTAATGATGCACCTCAGGTCAATTGTATAGTAAATACAATTTCGCCTAAAGAAGCGAAAGAGGGTTGGGCTCTCTTATGGGACGGTAAAACCACAAACGGCTGGCGTGGAGCTAAAATCAGTAATTTCCCGGAAAAAGGCTGGGTAATAGACAACGGTATATTGAAAGTGTTGAAAAGTGGTGGTGGAGAATCTACTAACGGTGGAGATATCGTTACCACACGTAAATATAAAAACTTCATACTAAGTGTCGATTTCAAAATTACCGAAGGAGCCAATAGTGGTGTCAAGTATTTTGTGAATCCAGATCTGAATAAAGGCGAAGGGTCTGCTATCGGCTGCGAATTCCAGATCCTTGATGATGATAAGCATCCTGATGCTAAACTGGGAGTTAGAGGGAACCGCAAACTTGGATCTCTTTACGACCTTATTCCGGCACCGGAAAATAAGCCTTTCAATAAGAAGGACTTCAATACAGCCGTGGTCGTGGTTAAGGATAATAAAGTGGAACACTGGCTGAATGGTGTGAAAATTCTGGAGTATGAGCGCAATAACGATATGTGGAAGGCTTTGGTTAATTACAGTAAGTACCGTGATTGGCCTAACTTTGGAAATGCTGCCGAAGGTAACATCCTTTTACAGGATCATGGCGACGAAGTATGGTTCAAGAATGTGAAGATCAAAGAATTGAAGTAATATTATTTTGAATAGTAGAAAAGTCCGGATAAACTAAATATCCGGGCTTTCTCATCTATGTATTATTATGCTGCACTCAGAATAATTTATTCAACTACTGATATCCTTTTAATCTTCGGCAAAATTATCGACAAGCACTTCCCTGTAAACATCCAGTATATTCGATTTGGAGATAAATCCGAGATATACATCGTTTTCATCTATTACAGGCAGATTCCATGCTTTGGTTTCATCAAAATGCTTCATTATCCTTTCCATTGTCATACCCACTACAATAATTGCAGGCGGAGATGTCATAACACGCGAAATCTTGAAACGGTTATATAATTCGGGACGGAACATTATGTTCCTTATATTATCTATCAGTACAATACCCAAAAAGCGATTCCTGTCGTCCACCACAGGAAAAACATTACGGGACGAACTCGATATCACTTTCACCATCTCACCCAATGTCATCTCAGGATGTACAGTTTGGAAGTTAGTTTCTATCAACCGGTTAATATTCATCAGAGTCAATACGGCTTTATCTTTATGGTGAGTAAGTAACTCTCCCTTTTTAGCCAGACGCATCGAATAAATACTGTGCGGCTCAAATATCTTGATAAAAGCATAAGAACAGATCGAAACTATCATAAGAGGTAATAACAATTCATATCCTCCGGTCAATTCTGCAATCAGGAACGTCCCTGTCAACGGCGCATGCATCACTCCGGCCATCACACCGGCCATCCCCATCAAGGCAAAATTTTCTTCCGGTAATAAAGGCAGATACTGGCTGAACTCAGAGTGGTTAGCTGCGTATGCAAATATAAATCCGGCAATACAACCGAGGAACAACGACGGAGCAAATATCCCCCCTGTACCTCCGGCACCATTTGTAGAACTGGAAGCGAATACCTTCATCAATAAAACCCCGCCAAGGAAAATAATGATAGTCCAGCGGAAATCTTTAAACTGGAAGAACAAACTGTTATCGAGCAATGCGCCGTATTCCCTGCTGCCACTAATCAATGCATTTATCGTATCATAGCCTTCGCCATAAAGCGGAGGCATCAGGAATATGAGTATACTCAGCACAGTTGCACCGAGTCCGTATTTCTGCCAATAGCTAAGTTTCCGGAATATATCTTCTATCCAGTTCATCGCACGGGTAAAATAGAGAGACACCACACCACAGAAAATACCGAGCAGGATAACCATAGGGATACGCTCCAAGATAAACACATCTGTATGCGCATAACTGAACATGGCCTTGGTTCCCATTGTCAAATATGAAAGTGTAGCAGCAGTCACAGACGTTACCAGAAGCGGCAATACCGTAAAAGTAGTAAGGTCGAGCAATAAAACTTCTACGACAAACACCAGTCCGGCAATAGGAGCCTTGAAAATACCCGCAATGGCACCTGCCGCACCGCAACCGATAAGCAGCATCAGGTATCTTTGTTCAACCTTAAATAGCCGCCCGAGATTGGACCCGATAGCCGATCCGGTCAGTACAATAGGAGCCTCCGCTCCTACCGATCCCCCGAATCCGATAGTGATGGAACTGGCTATAATGGAAGTATAAACATTATGAAGTTTGATAAAACTTTTACGCTGCGAAATAGCATACAATATTTTTGTTACCCCGTGACTGATATCATCCCGTACAACATATTTTACGAAGAGTCCAGCTATAAGAATACCTACAGCTGGTGTTATCAGATATATATAATTTGCTCCTTCGGTCAAAAACTGAGATGTAAGGAAGTGTTGTATCAGATGTATCAGGCTTTTCAGTATATAGGCGGCCAAAGCCGTAAATATCCCGATAAGGAAACTTACGAATATGACCAATTGTTTTTCCTTGACATTCTTGGCTTTCCAGACAAGGAGGTTATTGTATATTTTATCAAATTTCATTTTTTAATTATTGAATTCCAAAAGTATAAAAAATAAGTCAGACTAATAAATATTTATTCAAATCGATAGTGTTAAGAATCCTCCTTTTTCCTGCCTGGATTTAGCTGTATTCCTGCTTTTGGGATACTTACAGAATGTATATAAAATAAGAATGACCGAATTTTTGCCTTTTATGCTCAAAATATACAGGGTATTGAAACCCTCTAGGCCTATATTTGCAGCATAAACTAAATACACCATGAAACAAGACATTGCAATCACACCAAAGAAACGTATCAGTTCTATAGATGCCTTAAGGGGCTTCTCCCTAATGGGCATAATGTTACTGCATAGTATGGAGCACTTCGACCTCACATATACCCCTATTCTGGATTCTCCATTCTGGCAATGGATAGACACTGCTGTAAACGATATCATCCACTTTTTGTTTCAGGGAAAATCTTACGCTATATTTTCCCTTTTGTTCGGCTTGAGTTTCTTTATACAAATGGATTCACAGGCAGAGAAAGGCAATGATTTCCGGCTAAGATTCGTATGGCGGCTGGTAATATTATTTGCACTGGGTTATATCAACGGGTTGATATATATGGGCGAATTCTTCGTTATATACGCTACATTGGGACTGATACTCATCCCTCTATACAAAGTACCTGCAAAGTGGCTGGCAGGCATCGCGTTCCTCTTGTTTCTACAAATACCGCAGGTTATACAATTCATTTCTCTGATGAGTAATAATGTACCCAATACTCCCGATGCATTTAATATCCGCATGAACGGACTATTCGAAAAAAGTGCCGATATGTTTATCAATGGTTCTTTCCGGGATATGATAAAATTCAATGCAGTGGAAGGGCAAACAGCAAAGATGATGTGGTTTATAGATGTTTACCGCTATCTCCAACTTGCAGGGCTGTTTATTGTCGGTCTGCTGATTGGCCGTTACGGAATCCATAAGAGCGAAGAGAAAATGATAAAATATAGCAAACAGGTACTACCCTATGCTTTCCTGTGGTTTGTATTCTTTTATGCTATAGTATTGCTCCTGCCGCTTTTCGGAGTTAAAGATTATGCTCTGGCTGTAGGGAAAGGCCTGTTCACTACATATGCAAATCTGGGTATGATGACAATTTATATCTGCGGCTTTACTTTGCTCTACTATAAAACGGTTGCGGGTAAAAATGCATTAGAAAGATTGGCTCCTGTCGGACGTATGAGTGTTACCAATTACATGATGCAGTCTCTCTTGGGAGTCTTTATATTCTACGGTTTCGGGCTGAATATGGCCGTATCATGCAGTTTCCTTCAATGCGCTCTGGCCGGATTAGCAGTCTGTGCATTCCAGATATTTTATAGCAACTGGTGGATAAAACGTTTCTATTATGGTCCGGTAGAATGGATATGGAGAATTCTGACATGGCTTAAACCCGTACCTTTAAAGAGAAAAGGATAATTACTTGTCATTCTCAACGGAGTGAAGAATCTTGTCAAATAAGACGGCATTCTTCACTCCGTTCAGAAACAACGTTCGGCAGAGCGAAGCGGAGCCAATGACAAAAGGTATCAAGAAATGATACCTTTTCTGTATTTCATGAACAACTTACTTCTTCACATAATCCACAATCCAGTCACCGACTTCAGATGTAGAATGTTTTTCTCCGTCTTTAGAAGCTATATCCTCAGTAACAACACCCGCATCCATCGAAGCGGCCACAGCCTGACGGATAAGCGCGCCTTCTTCATGCAAATCGAAAGCATATTCAAACATCAGTGCCGCCGATAATATTGTTGCCAGCGGGTTAGCTATATTCTTACCTGCTGCCTGCGGATACGACCCGTGTATAGGTTCGAATACAGATGTATGGATACCTATAGATGCCGACGGCAGCATACCCAGTGAGCCTGTAATAACAGATGCCTCGTCGGTAAGGATATCTCCGAAAAGATTTTCGGTTACAAGTACATCGAAGCGTTTCGGCCATTGGATAATCTGCATAGCAGCATTGTCCACAAACATATATTCGGTTTCCACATCCGGATATTGTTTTTCTATCTCTTGCGCAACCTGTCTCCACAAGCGGGAAGTACAAAGCACATTCGCCTTGTCTACTACAGTCACCTTCTTGCGGCGCATACGGGCATATTTGTAAGAAAGGTGGAGAATGCGCTCTACCTCCTCACGCGTATATACACATGTATCGTATGCAGTATCCCCATCTTCGCTACGGCCTTGCGGACGTCCGAAATAAAGTCCTCCGGTAAGTTCGCGGATACACATAAAATCAGCTCCGTCTACTAAGTCGGCGCGCAACGGAGATTTGTGTATCAAAGACGGAAAAGTAGAAACCGGACGGATATTTGCATATAATCCCAGTTTCTTGCGCATAGCCAGTAGCCCTTGTTCGGGACGTACTTTGGCCGATGGGTTATTGTCATATTTAGGATCGCCTATAGCTCCGAAGAGTACGGCATCGGACGACATACACAACTCATGAGTTCCATCCGGATAAGGATTGCCAACCTGATCGATAGCGGTTGCGCCCACTACCCCATATTCATAACTAAGCTCATGCCCGAATTTTTCACAAATGGCTTCTGTCACTCTCAAAGCCTGCCCGATAATTTCGGGTCCGATCCCGTCGCCGGGAAGTACTGCGATGTTTAATTTCATTATATATTTTTTTATTGTTCTATATATTTTTTCTTTTCTAAATAACAAGTTACTAATATACTACTCTCTCTGCTTATCTATCGCTTTGCACTATTGGCACATTCGCATATTAGCACATTAATTAATTTTCATATTTGTTACATATCCTCTATCATGTTCAACATCTTCTCTGTAGCTTTTACAGCCGCCTCTGTCTGGTCGGCGTCGAGTCCCCTGGTCTTGAAGCTCTTCCCGTTAAACTCCCAGGTAATTACAGTTTGCACCAATGCGTCGGTACGTCCTCCCGGCGGAATATATACCGCATAGTTAGTCAACGTAGGAGTCGGCTTATTCAGACGTGAATATATCTTCCACAATGCTTTTGAGAAGGCATGATACTGTCCGTCTCCGGGTGCAGTCCATTCATGTTCCTGTCCGTCGATTTCGATACGTACAGTAGCAGTCGGGCGCAAACCTTTGGTGAGAAGGAATGCAAAGGAAAGGATTTTTATCCGTTTTTCCTTCTCATTGTTCTTCAATACATCAGAAATAATGTATGGCAGGTCGTCCTGTGTTATGATTTCTTTCTTATCACCCAATTCGATAACACGGTTGGTTACCTTCATCATATCCTCCTCATCGAGCTCTATACCAAGCGCCTCAATATTTTTACGGATATTGGACTTACCAGACAGCTTACCTAATGCATACTCCCGTACACGTCCGAAGCGTTCCGGGAACAGGTCATTATAATAAAGGTTATTCTTATTGTCGCCATCGGCATGTATCCCGGCACATTGTGTAAATACATTGTCTCCTACAATCGGCTGATTAGCTGCGATATTTATTCCCGAATAACTTTCCACTACACGGCTTACCTTATTCAGCTTATCCTCTTTTATAGAAGTTTCCAGTTTCAACTGGTCATGGAATACGGCAATCACACTGGACAACGATGCATTTCCGGCACGTTCGCCCAACCCGTTCATTGTAACATGCACACCTTTTACTCCCACTTCGGCCGCTACCATTGTATTAGCTACGGCCAAATCATAATCGTTGTGCGCATGAAAATCGAAATGCAGATTCGGATAACGGTTTATCATCCGGCGGCAACAACGCCATACACTATGAGGGTTGAGAACACCTAAGGTATCGGGAAGCATAAACCGTCTGATGGGTAAATCTTTCATTCCGTCCATCATAAAATACACATAGTCTTCAGAGTTCATTATCCCGTTCGACCAGTCTTCCAGATAAACATTTACGGTTATACCCATCTTCTCAGCAAGCCCGACTTCGTATCTGATATCCTCCAGATGTTGTTCCGGAGTCTTTCTCAATTGCTCGGTTACGTGTTTGTACGATCCCTTTGTCAAGAGATTGATAGTCCGGCAACCTGCGTCTTTAATCCAGTTGATAGACGCGCCCTTATCTATAAAGCCGAGTATTTCAATCTTATCGATATGCCCGGTTGCTTTTGCCCATGAAGCAATCTTCTTTACAGTTTCAAATTCTCCATTCGAAACCCGTGCTGAGGCTACTTCAATACGGTTAACCCCCAGATCGACAAGAAGCAAATGTGCTATACTCATCTTCTCCTGAGCCGAAAACGAGACGGTAGACGTCTGTTCCCCATCTCTCAGGGTAGTATCCATTATTTCTATCATAACTGTAATATGCCAATGTGAATAATGTGCCAATGTGCCAATGAGTATCGAAAATATTGGCACATCGGCATATTATTTAATTAGAACATTGATTGCTCCTCATACTCCTCCGTCACCTCTTTTTTAGAGAGCAGATAGTCTATATCGTCCAGTCCTTTCAGCAAACATTCCTTTTTATAAGGATTGATCTCAAAACTTTCCGATTTTCCGGTCGCGTTATTTATTATCGTTTGTTTTTCCAGATCAATAGTCAAAGTGGCTTTTGGATCAGCATTTACGCTAGCGAATATTTCTGCCAGAAACTCAGGTGTAACCACTACGGGAAGTACACCATTATTCAATGAGTTATTCCTGAAAATATCGGCAAAAAAGCTCGATACTACTGCTCTGAAACCATATCCGGCGACTGCCCATGCAGCGTGTTCACGGCTGGAACCACTACCGAAGTTTTTTCCGGCAACAAGGATTTGCCCGCTATAAGTAGGATTGTTAAGTACGAAATCGGTTTTCGGACTTCCGTCTTTGTTATAACGCCAGTCTGCAAACAGATTATTTCCGAATCCCTCTTTGTCTGTCGCTTTCAGAAAGCGTGCAGGGATAATCTGGTCAGTGTCCACATTTTCGATAGGTAGTGGAACGTATGTCGATGTAAGTGTTTGAAATTTTTCCATTGTATTTTCAAATGTGCCAATGAGATAATGTGCCGATGTGCCAATTATCTGCTTTTGGACGTATTTATAATCTTGTTAATTATTTTCTGTAATGTTTTAATGTCTTCTAATAATTTTTCGTTGAATGGGTAATTCTCCGAATATTTACATAACTCTAACCAATACTCAACGTCTTCAGCTTCTTTAGCGGCTATTTTGACTTTATGAATAAAATCAGCTTTACTTTCACAATTTTGAGCTTCTCTTACATTCGCTCCGATTGAAGTGCCGCTTCTTAACAGTTGATTGGCTATTACAAACTTCCTTCCAATCTCCAATGTTTCGCAGAAAGCAATTATATCTAATGCAAATTTGAAAGACAAATCTATGATTATATTTCCAGTTTCTTTCATTGGCACATTGGCATATTAGAAAATTGGCACATTAAAACGTTCTCGGATCTGTTATTTTACCAGTAATAGCAGCCGCTGCCGCTACTAATGGCCCTGCAAGAATAGTACGTGCACCCGGTCCCTGACGGCCTTCGAAGTTACGGTTCGATGTAGATACTGCATATTTCCCCGCAGGAACTTTATCATCATTCATAGCAAGACATGCAGAACAGCCCGGTTGACGAAGAACAAAACCTGCATCTGTAAGTATTTTATCCAGTCCTTCGGTCTTTATCTGATCGGCTACCTTGTGACTGCCCGGTACAAGCCACGCGATAACATTGTCGGCTTTCTGCTTGCCTTTCACAAAATTGGCGAAAGTACGAAAATCTTCAATGCGTCCATTTGTACAGCTTCCGAGAAATACATAATCGATAGACTTGCCTTCCACTCTCTCTCCCGGTTTGAATCCCATATAATCCATTGATTTCTGGAAAGAGATACGGCCGGCTTCATCTATCTGGTCGAGTGTAGGTATTGTGCCGTCGATAGCCATTCCCATGCCCGGATTTGTTCCGTAGGTAATCATCGGTTTAATATCGGCTGCGTCGAATGTAAGTTCCTTGTCGAACTTGGCACCTTCATCAGTCTTCAATGTTCTCCAGTATGCCAGCGCCTTGTCCCAATCCTCACCTTTCGGCGCAAATTCGCGACCTTTTACGTAAGCAAAAGTCGTTTCGTCCGGAGCGACAAGTCCACCACGGGCACCCATCTCTATACTCAGGTTGCAAAGGGTCATGCGTTCTTCCATCGACATATTGCGGATAGCTTCACCTGCATATTCAACGAAATAGCCTGTAGCGCCACCTGTTGTCAGTTTCGAAATCATGTAAAGAGCTAAGTCTTTTGCAATAACGCCTTCGCCCAGTTTCCCATTGAATGTGATACGCATTGTTTTAGGACGAGTCTGCAATACACACTGTGAAGCCAATACCATTTCCACTTCGCTGGTTCCTATACCGAAGGCGATAGCACCGAAAGCGCCGTGAGTAGATGTGTGGCTATCCCCACAAACGATAGTCATACCCGGTTGAGTAAATCCGTTTTCAGGACCGATGATGTGTACAACTCCGTTTTTCTGGTGCCCCAAAGGATAATACATATCTATACCGAATTCCTTTGCATTTTTAGAAAGCGTATCCAACTGGTTCTTAGATACAGGATCTTTTACCGGTTTATCCTGATCGATAGTCGGCGTATTATGGTCGGCTGTTATAGTTGTTTTATCTGGACGAAACACAGACAATCCTCTTGCACGCAATCCATTGAAAGCCTGAGGACTTGTCACTTCGTGACAGAAGTGACGGTCGATATATAACTGCGTTGGCCCGTTTTCTACAGAAGATACGACGTGCGCATCCCAGATTTTGTCGAATAAAGTTTTCATATTTTCTATTGAATCTATTATGTTGATTATTTTACAAATTTATTCACTGCATTAATAAAGGCTTCTGCCGATGCAGCCACAATATCAGTATTTGCAGAGAATCCGTAATAGTTCACACCTTCGTGCTCTACCTGCATATGCACTTTACCTATATCATCGCTTCCCCGGTTTATAGCCTGAATAAGGAATTCTTCAATTACAGTCTGACGACGGATTATTTGCTTTATAGCCTTGATAGCTGCATCTACAGGACCGTTACCTGAAGCTGATGCTTCAAATTTTTCACCTGCGATATCCAGACCTACATTGGCCACGTTACGCACTCCAAGGCCTGATAATACTTGCAGGTAATCCAGTTTGATACGCCGCATCTTATCCGTTTCTTTCCCGGCCAGAATCAATACGTCTTCATCGGTTATGTCTTTCTTTCGGTCGGCCAGATCCAGAAAGCGTTGGTACAGTTCTGCCAACTGATCGTCATCGACTTCAATACCCAGCAAATTTAATCTGTTTTTCAGAGCTGCACGCCCGCTGCGCGCAGTCAGTACGATTGCATTATCATCGATACCCACATCCTTAGGATCTATAATCTCATATGTAGAAAGATGTTTCAACACACCATCCTGATGAATACCCGACGAGTGAGCAAAAGCATTACGCCCCACAATCGCCTTATTCGGCTGTACAGGCATATTCATCAGGTTAGAGATAAGACGGCTTGTAGGATATATCTTCTGAGTATTGATATTCGTTTCAATGTTCAATTCTTTATGACTTCTGATAGCCATCACGACTTCTTCAAGTGAAGTATTTCCGGCACGTTCTCCGATACCATTGATTGTCACCTCTACCTGACGCGCTCCGTTAAGCACCCCCATTATGGAATTGGCTGTAGCCATGCCTAAATCCTGATGGCAATGTGTAGACAGAATTGCATTCTTCATATCCACATGATCTATCAGGTATTTGATTTTTGCCCCGTATTCAGTAGGCAGACAATAACCTGTAGTATCGGGAATATTTACAACCGTAGCTCCTGCATTTACTACGGCCTGCACTACCCTTGCCAAATAAGCATTATCGGTACGTCCCGCATCTTCGGCATAAAACTCCACGTCTTCTACAAAACGTTTCGCATATTTTACACATGCGGCTGCACGTTCAAGTATATCGTCCTGAGTAGAGTTGAATTTATATTTAATATGGTACTCCGATGTACCTATACCTGTATGTATCCGCTTTTTCTTAGCATACTTCAAAGCTTCGGCTGCTACTTCAATATCTTTTTCCACGGCACGCGTAAGAGCACATATAGTAGGCCAGGTTACGGCTTTAGATATTTCCACTACCGAATTGAAATCACCTGGGCTGGATACAGGAAATCCGGCTTCGATAACATCAACACCGAGCGACTCGAGGGCTCTGGCTACTTCGATTTTCTCGATAGTATTCAACTGGCAACCCGGTACTTGCTCTCCATCTCTCAATGTGGTGTCAAAAATAAATAACTTGTCCATAACTTTTCTAATTGATTTAGTATACTGTTTGTTTTACATAAAAAAAGCCTTTCTCATCTACTGAAGAGTGAGAAAGGCCCTGTTTTTTCTTTATATTATTTTCTACATAGCAATGCTCACCCTAAATTTCTCCAGAGGATAATGAGTGAACTAATAATAATATTACTATGCATCAACATAAGTTTCATTTTTCGATTGACAAAGTTATTCCATTTTTTCGGAAATACAAATAAAAAGATTCCTTTTTTGATATTTTGTGACATTTATACAGTTTGGGTTTTATCAAAGATTAAGCGTATATTTGTATATATTTTGCGTATTCCGGCAACCGGTGCAATATCAGCCGAAGTAATCAGCAACTAATATTTGCCTCAGATATAACTTAAATGAAAGAGATCGAATCCCAATATAATATTGCAATAATAATACCTGCATATAAATCTGAATATTTACCGACGACCCTCGATTCGCTGGTAAAGCAAACAGATAAGAATTTCAAAGTTTATATCGGAGACGATAACAGTCCTGATAATCTTTTCGAAATCGTCCGGCAATATATAGATAAATTAAATCTCGTATATAACAGATTCGATGAAAATCTTGGAGGAAAAGATCTTGTCGCGCATTGGAACAGGTGTCTGAATATGACGGAAAACGAAGACTGGTTTATTCTTTTTTCGGACGATGATATTTTAGACCCTGATTGTATCAGGCTTCTCCGGCAAGAAATACAAAGTACCAATTATGATGTCCACCACTTCAATCTCAACATAATAGATGCAGATGGCAACTTATTAAGCACCCCTGCTGCATACCCAAAACATCTGCCCGCATTAGACTTTTTCAAACTCTTATATACTTATAAGATTGATGCACGCATGCCGGAATTTGTGTTCCGATTATCTCATTTCAGAAAAACGGGTGGCTTTATACCCTTCGAGCTCGCAATGTGCTCCGATAACGCTACAGTAATCAGCTGTGCATATGAAAAAGGTATTAATACAATCGGACAGACTTATGTACAATGGCGGAATAGCGGCAAGAACGTATCTGCAGCAACAGATTCAAAGCCGGTAAATATAAAAATGTTCCGTGCCCTTGTCAGTTTTTTCAACTGGATGAACATCTTCTGCAAGAATAAAGGAGAAAAACCTCCGCTGAGCCTTCATCAAAGAATGGCTTTCCTGCTCGAACAACGTTACTATAAGTCTAAAACGACTGGCAACAAAGAGTCTTGGAAAATTGTTCGCAGCGCTGACGACATCAAACATAACTGGCTGCTGGTACCCTATATACAATGGAAGAAAAGGAAGATTTGCCGCCGTATGCGCAGGTAATTCTACATTCATATCATTAACATAATTGATTCAAAATCAAACATTCATAATGAAAGCTATATTTAAAGAGTATCTCAACAAACACAATTATACCCGTTTCGATCTCAAAGCCGTACTATTCGACATGGACGGGGTTCTTTACGATTCCATGAAATGGCATGCCAAATCGTGGAAGGAGACAATGGATGAATTCAATATCCCCAGTACTCCCGAAGAATTTTACCTGTATGAAGGCATGGTCGGTGGCAAGACCATTAATCACCTGATGAACAGGGAAAAAGGGAGGGATGCCACTAAGCAAGAAACAGATAGCATATATAAACGCAAAACGGAACTCTTCACAAAATATAACGATGGCGCGCTTATTCCTTTTGCCTACGACTTTGTTAAGAAAGTAAACGAAGACGGTCTTACACCTGTCCTTGTCACCGGATCGGGACAGCCTACGCTTATCAATAAGCTGGAGCATAACTTTCCCGGACTGTTTGCTAAAGACAAGATGGTAACTGCCTTTGACGTGAAGCACGGTAAGCCGCATCCTGAACCCTACCTGATGGGGCTGAAAAAAGGTGGCGCATTAACCCCGAACCAAGCCATAGTCATTGAGAATGCGCCCCGCGGCGTGGAAGCGGCTGTTGCCGCCGGAATTTTTACGATTGCCGTCAATACAGGCCCGATGCCCGACGAAGTATTGATTGATGCCGGAGCAAATATTGTATTACCTTCAATGGAGGCATTATACAATAATTGGTCTGCATATTACAAGATATTGAAAGAGAGCTGATCCGTTACTTATAAGGGCTGGGCAAAAGACCAATGAGTATGTATAATTTTCCACTGACCTGACGAATCTGATTTATAGACCTCCGTACAGTGCATCCTGAATACCTGACCGTCTCTATGAGCTTCATAATCATATGTCAGGACGGCAGTATCTGCTGATACCTGTACAACCGGATCGATCATTTTATACAAGTCGATTTTAATCTTTCCCCTGATGGTATTATAATATTCTTCGAGGGCTTTCTTTCCTTCAAGTTTATTCTCGAAAGCCGGGTCGAAATAAACAACATCATCAGAAGACAACTCTATAAACCCATCAGGGTTTCCATTATTCCACAGTTCTAATGCATGTTTTTCCAAAGCTATGATTGTAGCTTTAATATCCTCTTTGTCAGAGGAAACACTTGTGCATCCAGCCATAAGAGATAAAATTAATATGTATATAAAATGTTTCATACTTAATAGTTACTGTAACTACCAGGTCCAATTGTCTGCCAATTTAGTAAATATTTGAGAAACAGC
Organism: Dysgonomonas sp. UBA7710; assembly: GCF_002482385.1. Classification (GTDB taxonomy): domain Bacteria; phylum Bacteroidota; class Bacteroidia; order Bacteroidales; family Dysgonomonadaceae; genus Dysgonomonas. Next base: position 22,341 of record NZ_DLFW01000006.1, read on the forward strand.
CACGATCACATCTTATCTTTTAGTTTAAGCACCCCAATATATAAAGCATTATAAATTGCATATCATAAACATAACGCAATTCCCCGAAGGGGTTGCTTTTTATTACTCACCTTGCACAGAATATGGTATAGACAGACGCTTATCATCAATAAATACAGTAAGCCGGTACTCATTGCCGGATATATAGTCAACCGCCGTCTGTTTTTCTATAATTTTACGGTTAAGCCTGTACTTCGACAGGAAACCCCTATCCTGCCCTATCTGATACAATAGCTGCTTCCGCTGTTTCTTATCCATCACATCCGTCCAAAAGCCCTGAGGCCTGCGGGTAAAGTTATTATAGTAATCGGTCCGTAAACATTCGAACAAGTCAATATCTTTCGATAACAGGAAACTGTGCAGATAGCGGAACAAGTCCTCCAGCTGATAGCTACGGTGAGGCAGATTCCACGCCTTGTAGTACTGCCCTATTTCGTCGAATAATTCAAAGTAACGCCCCTGATAATAAGTCCTGAACAACTCATTCATCGTACGGGGAAACCGTCCGCTGTTCCAGAATTTCTCCAATGCGTGCTCTGCTTCATGTATACGGTCAAGTTCCTGTCTTGAGATATCTGCATTGCACTCTATTTCGTAAGGTGCCTGCATATCGTATTCGTAGCCATATTGCGAGGCCTGTTTCCTCAGGTTCGTACCCCGCAACATTTTCAGAAAGCCGAGCTGTACTTCTTTTGCCCCTAAAGAAAATACATCATTGAACGATTTTATAAAACACTCCAATGTTTCATAGGGCAGTCCGGCTATCAGATCCAGATGCAGGTCTATTTTACCTCCATCCATTATTTTCTTTACGTTGCCTGCCAACAGAGGAAAGTCCTGCCTGCGCCTTACAGCGATATTCGTAGGCTCATATGTGGACTGAATACCTATTTCGAAACGGAAGAAATCCTTTGACAGATTAGTATTCAGATAGTCAATCGTTTCATCTTTTAGTAAATCGGCATATACCTCAAACTGGCAACTGAGATTCGGACGGTAATTCTTAATCAGGAAATCGAATACAGTATGTGTATGTTCCATATTCAGATTGAAAGTACGGTCGAGGAACTTGATTTGCTTAGCACCGTTATCTATCATATACCCCAGATTCTCCAGAATATATTCTTTAGGATAGTAGCGTACACCTTTCTCAAGAGAAGACAGGCAATACTGGCACTGATAAGGGCATCCGCGGGATGTTTCGAAATACACAAGCCTGTTTTTCATATCTTCCCTATCCTCTTCCAGCATGTATGGCGAAGGCAAAGATGCAAGTTTTTCCAGATCGGCCTGTACAATTACTTTACTGATATATTCGCGGGTTGACACACCCTTTATTTCAACGGCATATCCCTCCTCAATCGCAGTTAATAATTCACCCAGGACAAACTCTCCCTCACCTCCTATCACATAGTCGATATCCCAGTTGTGAAGGAAAAAGTCCGGCTCATACATCACTTCCGGTCCTCCCAGAATAATAGTTAGCTCCGGCTTTTCTGTTTTTAGTAACGAAATCAATTCTCTCGTCTGCTCTACATTCCAGATATAAACACTTATACCTATTATATCGCAGGCACTATCTAATAGTTCTCTCGCAACCTTTTCCACTTGCTCTTTAATGGTATATTCTTTAAATGAAATATCAAAGCGGTCTTTGTTAGCCACATAAAGCCAACGAAGAGCCAATGAAGTATGGATATACTTAGCGTTAAGAGTTGTGAGAATCGTTTTCATGCGGCAAAGGTAAGAGTTTTTTCAGTTATCAGTCAACAGTTATCAGTTAACAATATACTCTCGCAAAGACGCTAAGGCGCAAAAAATATTTTTCATTTTTCAAGTCTTTACTTTTCGTTTTTCACTTCTATTAACTATATACAGTTAAAAAGTAACGAAAGTAACAACTTTTACAGTTAGCAGTCATCAGTCAACAACTCGTAAAATGTAAAACCTTTGCGCCTTCGCGTCTTTGCGTGAAACAAAACAGGGCGCCAGCCAACCCGTAACTGTAACTGCCCGAAGGGCGAAGTAACCTGTAACTATTTCAAAAAAGTAACAAACGTAACACCTTTTTAGCTATTAGCTGATAGCTGTTAGCCAATAGCTTATGTACAAAACTTGACAAACCTGACACTTTTCTTGTTTTTCTCCTGTCGACTTTTTACTTATTACTTAAAACTTTTCAAAGAACTATCAGCTGACAGCTAAAGGCTATCCGCTAAATACATAGATAAATATATCCCTCTAAAAAACAAAAAGCCGATACGAATAAAGTACCGGCCTAATGCTATATCTATAAATTCTGATATTATCCTACCTCAACAACGAGAAATTTAGTCAGGCTCCAGAATCTCTTATAATCTGTCACTTTAATAACCACTTTACCGCTTGCATCTTTATCCAGTGTATAGCTGTCTTTCGGATGGTCTGACAAAAGTTTAGCTTTCTTGTCATATACAGGGATACTTTTAGTATCACGTATATCAATCTTTATAAACTTACTTTTTTCAATACCTTCGTTCAGGATTTTGTTTGATGCAAGGAAGCCTCCGGTTACAACTTTAGCTTCTTTCAGTTCTTTTGAAGTACCAAACATATAATAAGCAGTATTTAATTCCTTGTCCTGCTCTTTGATCTTAGAAGCCTGTTCCGCTGTCTGGGTAGATAAGTTATCCACATTTTCTGTCAATGACTTCACATCAGTCTGCAATGAAGCAATCTGAGCATCGCGTGTAGCAAGAGACGATTGCAACTCGGATATTGTGTTTGCTCTTTCAGTCAATTCCGCATTCAGACGCTCGATAGTAGATTTCAAACCTGACATCTGTCCCGAATTACTCTTCAGACGTTGGTTCAACTTATCGATATCCGCTTTATTCTTTTTCAGAATTTCGTTTATCATTTCAAAATTGTCTTTGACACGGGTTTTAGTGTCATTCGACATTTCACCTTTCGATTTGGATTCTATAGTCAGATATTTTTCGGCTTCCCTTATCTGTCTGAAATTTTCCTCCACATCGTTTATCAGGCTGTTCATTTCAGCCAGTTCAGTATTTCCCTGAGCACTAACCTGCAACAAGGAGTCCCGTTGGGCCTGTAAAGCCTTATATTCATCCGAATTTTTTACGTTACATGACGCTAAAGCTAATAAACAAAAGCATCCTACAAATAATTTTTTCATATACAAATATTTAACTTGTTAGTTTTATTATCGAATTTATTCATCCATTTTTACCGGACAGGACTATAACAAACTCACCACGTGGTTCGTTCACCGAAAAGTGAGATATTAGTTCCGCCAATGTTCCACGGCATGTCTCCTCATATACCTTCGATATCTCGCGGCAAGTAGCGGCATACCTGTCTTCTCCCATGTATTCGGCCAATTGGGTCAGCGTTTTTAATACCCTGTGGGGAGACTCGTAAAACACAATAGTACGGGTTTCCTCTGCCAGAATTTTCAGACGGGTCATACGTCCTTTCTTTTGTGGCAGAAATCCTTCGAAACAGAATCTGTCGCATGGGATGCCCGAAGATACCAGTGCCGGAACGAAAGCCGTGGCACCCGGCAAACATTCGACATCTATACCAGCCTTGACACATTCCCTCACAACCAGAAACCCCGGATCGGATATACCGGGCGTACCCGCGTCGGATACCAATGCAATATCTTCTCCTGCATTGAGTCTGTCCACGATATGTGAGACCGCTTTATGTTCGTTGAATTTATGATAAGATTGCATTTTGTTCTGTATATCGAAATGCTTTAAGAGGATACCTGTAGTACGTGTATCTTCAGCCAGTATAAGCGCAGCGTCCTTCAGTAGTCGCACGGCTCTGAACGTCATATCCTCAAGATTGCCTACGGGTGTAGGTATGATGTATAACTTTCCCATTTCCTTTCTTTCTATGCAAACTTACACGTTGCAAATATACGAAAAAAATAACCTACCATATATAAAACGTAAATTATGTGCATTTGTTATGAGTCTGTCTAAATTTTATTCGTTCAGATTTTCAGAACTATTTTTAGAATGATTTTTTCTTTTTTGAAGTGCGAATAGCGGACTATTCAAGCTGAAAAAAGGGGAAAATCGGATAAAAAGAGACTGAAAATGAACGAAAATAGTATTATAACAAAGTATTCATATAAAATTGAAACAGGCTCTAAGTCCTTTCGATAATACATTTTTCTTCGATAGAAATACCAAAAAGGGCAAAATCATATTTCACAGGATCTGTTGCATCCAGCAACCTGAGATTGCCGGTCAACTCCGATGCAGCCTGCCAATCCGGCTTCTCGCGATGCAGCAAGCCCAACTTGCGGGCAGTACGTTCCACATGCAGATCAAGCGGGCAAATCAAATCTTTGGGCTTAACTTTTTTCCATAATCCGAAGTCTACTCCATTATTATCGCTACGCACCATCCAGCGCAAGTACATATTGAGACGCTTACATGCCGACTTACGGGCAGGTGAAGGTATATGCTTACGAGTACGCTGAGGGGCATCGGGGTGAGAGAAAAAATATGTTTCGAAATAGTTGAGCGCGGCTTCAACGGTCATATTTTCGTCCGGAAAGAATGCATCTTCAAAGCTATTATATTCAGAATAATGCCGCTTCATAAAATGAATACAATATAACAAGTCGGTATCATTGAATGTGCGGTGCTTAAACTCCAATACTTTCTTCAGATCGGAATCTTTATGTTGCATAATAAATTCATAGGGGCTGTTATCCATTCGCTGAGCCAGCTCCCTGCATTTATTGATAATTGTTTTGCGTTGCCCCCAGGCAAATATGGATGCAAAAAATCCCATAATCTCCTTATCCTGTTTCGACGTGAAGCTATGAGGAATGCAAACAGGGTCGTTAACTATAAATCCGGGAGTATTGTATTGCGCTACTTTTTTATCCAAGAATTCTTTTAAATCAAGTATATGTATATCTTCCACTTATTCTTTCCATTAAAATCAAGAGTGCAAAGATACGTTTTTTCAGAAATATCGCATATTATTGAAAATAATCGTATTCAGATGCTGATTTACATAAACAATAAAAAAAATAACGATCTACATCCTTATACAGTTAAAATAATCGCTCAAAAAAGCTGCTCATTCATCCAATAATAATTAATTTTGAACCAAAAATAAAAAAAGATATGCTACTAGACATTATTCCCGCAGATACGCTCAAAAATACAGAATTATCAGTATCTGCCATAGACAATTTTCTTGACAAAATTTTCGATCATGCCGTAACTTTAGGTTTAAAACTTATTGCTGCCGCAGTTGTATTTATCATCGGACGATGGGTGATTAAATGGCTGAGAAAATTTATTGACCGTTTTCTGGAAAGACGTCAGATTGAAGCCACTGTTAAAAGTTTTCTTGACAGTCTTGCTAATATTACACTACAGCTCATTCTGTTCCTACTGATAGTGAATATACTGGGACTTTCTATGACATCCTTTGCCGCCATTCTCGCTGCCGTAGGTTTAGCTGTGGGTATGGCCATGAAAGACAACCTGTCTAACTTTGCCGGAGGAGTTATGCTACTGATTAACAAACCGTTTAAGGTAGGAGACCGGATTGTAGCTCAAGGCATGGATGGTTCGGTACAAGCCATAGGTATTCTCTATACTATACTTCTGACCGGAGACAACCGCACCATTTATATACCTAACGGGCCTCTATCTACAGGTACTATAACCAACTACTCAGCTCAAAAGGAAAGGCGTATAGATATTACATTCACCTTGGGCTATGGCGCGGATGTAAATGATGTGAAATCTATCCTCCAATCCGTCATCAAGAATAACCCTTCAATAAAAAATACTCCCGAACCATTCATTGGCGTTACAATGCTGAATAATGGAACATTAGATGTTACAATACGGGTATGGGTAGATAGTGGAGATTACGCTTCAGTAAATGTAGATCTGAACGAAAAAGTGTATGCCGCATTCCGTGAAAATAGCATTTATGGTCCGGCTGTTACAAGCATCAAAATGCTCAAAGATTAAAAAATATTAAAACTCTTCTTTATATCTATAAATAGCATATAGACATTTTCTATTCAAGAAGAAAAGAGGTAGTTTTGTAGCAGGTAAGAAATGTCTATATATTATATAATAAATCAATAATTTTTTAAAAGCTATGAAAAGGCAGAAATTAAAGCTATTATTTTCATTAATTGCTCTGGTTGCGATATTAGGAACATCTTGTAGCAAAAAGACAATGACCCCGTTAGCAAATTCTCTATTCACTACTAACCCTTCTCCACTCGAATTAGTGGGCACAAAAGTACCGGTGACAATCAACGGACGTTTCCCTGCCAAATGGTTCGAAAAAAGTACTTCTGTAGTTGTTACCCCTGTATTGAAATACAGTGGTGGCGAAGCTCTGGGCACTTCTTACACTTATCAGGGCGAAAAAGTTGCAGGAAACGGAACTGTTGTTAATTTCGAGAGTGGGAGCGCCATAACCCTACGGTCAGAATTTGACTACACTCCGGCAATGAAGAAATCGGAATTATATTTAAGATTCGACTTCACCAGAAACGGAAAAACCGTAGCAGGTTTCCCTGATGTAAAAATAGCTGACGGCGTAGTTTCTACTCAGGCCCTTGCCAGTGCAGCGACAACTACTCCGGCTGTAGCACCTGACGCTTTCCAGCGTATCATCAAAGAGGCATATGATGCAGATATCATGTTCCTTATTCAACAAGCCGAATTGCGTTCAAGCGAACTGAATTCCACAAATCTTGCTGCATGGAAAGATTTGGTTAAAGAGGCTGATTCTAATGACCGGAAAAACATAAATGTAGAAGTATCTGCTTATGCTTCCCCCGACGGAGGATATGAACTGAACGAAAAACTTGCTGAAAAACGTGAGAAAAACACGACAGATTATCTGTCTAAAGAATTTAAGAAAAAGAACATAGATACCGAAATCAATGCAAAATATACCGCTCAGGACTGGGAAGGTTTCCAAAAATTGGTTCAGGCATCAAGTCTTCAGGATAAAGATATCGTATTGAGAGTTCTTTCCATGTATCCTGATACTGAAACAAGGGAAAAAGAAATCAAAAACATCTCGGCTGTATATTCTGATTTAGCAGAAACAATACTACCTAAACTTCGTCGTTCGCGTCTGATTGCAAATGTAGAAGTTATCGGTAAGACTGATGAAGAATTGAAGAACGCTGCTAATTCCGACCTTACCGGCCTTTCTGTAGAAGAGCTTCTATACGCTGCCAATCTGAACGGAACTTCTAAAGAGAAAATCTACACTTATGTTACCCAGAAATTCCCGAACGATTACCGCGGATGGAATAACTTAGGTGCTTATTACTATACAACCGGACAGGACAGTAAAGCTGTACAGGCATTCAACAAAGCGGCACAGGTATCGGCAAAAGCTCCTGAAGCTAATATGAATCAGGCTTTGCTTTCTCTGGCTGATGGCAACACCGCTAAAGCAGAACAACTGCTGGGTAATGCATCCGGAGCTAATACTTTGGGTGAAGCGCTTGGATTGTTATACATACAGAAAGGTGATTACAACAGAGCTGTACAGTCATTCGGCGATGCAAAAACAAACAATGCCGCTCTTGCTCAGGTATTAACCAAGAACTACAACAAAGCTCAACAGACATTGGATGCTGTAGCAAATAAAGATGCTACAACATATTACCTGTCGGCTATCGTTGCAGCCAGAACAAATAATACATCAGGTGTTGTTGGCAACTTGCGCTCGGCATTAGATAAAGGATTCTCAACTTCTGATGTTCTTAATGATATCGAGTTTGCTAAATTCCTTACAAATTCCGATGTGAAAAATCTGTTGATAAGATAAGCATTAACAGATTTTCGAAATATAAAAATAGCAGCAGGAAAAATCCTGCTGCTATTTTTTTGTTCATAACCGGATTATATGAGATAATTGGTTTGCTCTACAAATAAAAAAGCCGGAGAATAATACTCCGGCTTTCAAAATTATCTCGAATATCTTAGACTTATTTTACTTCCCACACATCCTTAGCCATCAGGTAATCCCTTAACTTACGCACAGGATTCTTCGCTTGCACATCCTTAATCTGATCTGCCACTCCCTGATCGTATGTAGGCCCTTCTACATCGCGGATAACACCTAAAGCCAAAGGCAGTCCGTTTTCAGGAGACATCAGACCCAATTTCATATGCAAAGTATCATCCTGCATTGTAGCATCATGAACAAGGACATCATCTATTGTAAATCCGTTTTGTCCGATAATCACATCTTTGATCTGCCATCCGTCCATAACAAGACCTTTATCTTTATTGGCTCCGAACAGCATTTTCTCCCCATGCTTAAGCAATATTGTACGTTCGGCCCTCCATGCTTTATCTACAATATTGTCGTGGATAGCGTCGTTAAATATCACACAATTCTGGAGGATTTCCACAACAGACGTACCTTTATGCCGTGCCGCATGTGTCAAAATCTCGGTAGTATTTGCCAGATCGACGTCGATACAACGGGCGAAAAAGGTTCCGCGAGCGCCTAAAGCCAGCTCAACAGGATGGAACGGATCTTCGACTGTACCATACGGAGAAGATTTTGAAACAAATCCCCGGTCGGATGTCGGGGAAAATTGCCCTTTCGTTAACCCGTATATTTTATTGTTCAATAACAGAATATTTATATCCACATTACGGCGAACCGCGTGAATAAAATGGTTACCGCCGATTGCCAGGCAATCGCCGTCGCCTGTAGCCAGCCATACAGATAATTCAGGTTTTGCAGTCTTCACTCCTGTAGCCACGGCAGCCCCACGTCCATGAATAGTATGGAAACCATATGTATTCATATAATAAGGCAGACGTGAAGAACAACCGATACCTGAAACCACAGCCGTCATATGCGGCAGTATATCCAGTTCGGCCATTGCTTTATATAAACAGTTGAGAAGAGCATGGTCTCCGCACCCCGGACACCAGCGTACATACTGATCGCTTTTATAATCTTTGGCCTGATGAGATGAGGCCATTTTCACATTTACATCCATAGTTTTACTCTCCTAATTTCTTGGTGAATGCTTCTATCAGGTCGGATACAGCAAAAGGCTGCCCTTCAACCTTATTGTAACGGGATATTTGCAATCCCTCTATTTTTTCCTGCAAATAGCCGGCAAACTGGCCATTATTTTGTTCTGCAACAATAATTTTCTTAAACTTATTAAGTACTGCAGCTGTATTTTTCGGCAACGGGCTAATAAAACGGAAATGAGCCAAAGCTACTTTCTGCCCGGCGTCATTCATTTTCTCCACAGCTTCGCGAAGGTGTCCGTATGTACCGCCCCAACCCACAACGAGCAAGTCGGCATCTTCTCCACCGATTAATTCCAACTGCGGGATAAAATCAGCAATCTTATCAACTTTAGCCTGACGCACGTTCACCATTTTCTGATGATTAGCCGCATCTGTAGATATGGCTCCCGTGGTATAATCTTTTTCGAGCCCTCCTATACGGTGTGTATAACCTTCAAGACCAGCCTCGGCCCAATAACGTACCATTGTTTCATCGTCACGTAATGCGCTGCGCCATTCATTGCCCTTATATTGGCTTACATCGTGCGGCACTATAGACGGATACTTATCCAAATCAGGTATACGCCATGCGGATGAACCATTGGCGATATAACCGTCGGTAAGTAATATAACCGGAGTTATATGCTCCAATGCAATTTTAGATGCCCAGTATGCCATATCGAAACAGTCTGTCGGGCTGGCAGCCGCCATAACAACAATTGGGCTTTCGCCATTACGTCCATACAGAGCCTGGCGAAGGTCGGTTTGTTCTGTTTTGGTCGGCAAACCTGTCGACGGGCCTCCGCGCTGAACATCCACAACAACAAGAGGCAATTCTGCCATTACGGCAAGACCTATAGCTTCTCCCTTCAGCGCCAGACCGGGACCGGAAGTTGAGGTAGCGGCAAGGCTTCCGGCAAAACTTGCCCCGATAGCCGTACACACTCCTGCTATTTCATCTTCGACCTGAATGGCCTTAACTCCTAACTGTTTAAATTTAACGAGCTCATGCAATATGTCAGTAGCGGGTGTAATCGGATATGAGCCTAAGAAAAGCGGCTTACCTGAATTTTCTGAAGCGGCAATCAGCCCGTAAGCAGTAGCTGTATTACCATTTACATCCAGATAATAACCCTTATCCACATTTACAGTTTCTACACGATATGATGATATGGTAGTGTCAGTATTCTGTCCATAATTAAAACCATCGGCCAATACTTTCAGATTTGCTTCCACCAATACGGGTTTCTTTGCAAATTTAGCCGAAAGCATATGGTTAGCAACATCGAGAGGTCGGTTAAACAACCAGCAAACCAAACCTAAGGCAAACATATTTTTACTACGGATACGCGATTTCATATCCATTTCCATTCCTTCCAGACTACTTTTAGTCAATGAAGTAACAGGAACTGAGATTATTTGCTGAGTGGTAAGTCCCAACTCTACAAAAGGATCTTCTGTGGCAAACTGTGCCTTCTCCATATCTCTTTTCGAGAAAGAGTCCGTATCAATAATAATAACGGAATCTTTTTTCAGAAAATTGGCATTTACTTTCAATGCTGCCGGATTCATCGCAACTAATACATCCGCCTTATCTCCGGAATTGTAAATCTGGTTTCCTAAATGTACCTGAAATCCGGAAACCCCGGAAAGAGTACCTTGAGGAGCTCTGATTTCTGCCGGAAAATCAGGGAAGGTGGAGATTTGATTCCCAAAGATTGCTGAAAGGTTTGAGAAGATGGTTCCGGTTAACTGCATGCCATCCCCCGAATCACCTGAAAAACGTATGACTATGTCCTTTACGTCCTTAATTTTTACTGTGTTTTGCATTACTAATTCTATAAATAACAGATAGTATATTAAATCATGAACAAAGGAAAAAAGTATTAATGAATAAACAAACTAAATTGAGTAAAAAAATGCCAAAATAACACTTTTTACTTCGGGTTACATAGTTTCGTTAAAAAGAACTCAAGCATTTTTCTTCAATTATTGATTGAGTCCTTATCTTTTAATTAAAAAGCATGAATCAATGAAGAAATATGACGAAGAATTATCTGATAAAATATTTTATCAACGTATTGGTAAAACCCGTCTATACCGAATAGATTATTTTGATACAAGACCTTTCTTTATAGATAAAACTGGATAATCAGAAAAAGTATAGGTATATTTGGGTTCACTTTAAATAAATCCAATATGATATATGCTATTATTTTGATAATCTTCGGATTAATATCTTTCCTATTCAACAAATATCCCATTGTGAAAAAAATGGCTTTATGGCAGGCCTGTATTGCGCCATTAATTATCATTTGGGGTGTTGCAGGTATCGTAATACTAAGTACAATCCGATACAGTGTTATTCAGGAAAATGCCATTTACTGGTTCTTTCTTATTTGCGGCAGTGCAATAGAAATACTAATTGGCTTATTATTTATTTACAGATATCTGAAAATAAGAAGATATGAGGATTCTGATAAAAAGTTTTTCCAATATCAGAATGCCCTGGGAATAATTGCAGTATTGGTAGGTATTGCAACAATCATAGCTATATAAAGCTGTTATATTAAATCTCTGCCTCCTGATAATTCTTTGTATCTAAATTTAATACAATAGATTTTGACTTTTATCATAATTATTCCGAACTTCATACCAATAAATTAAATATACAAAAAATATGGAATATCGCATAGAAAAAGACACTATGGGGGAAGTAAAAGTCCCTGCTGACAAATACTGGGGAGCACAAACTGAACGCTCAAGAAATAACTTCAAAATAGGGCCGGAAGCGTCTATGCCCAAAGAGATAATCTATGCATTTGCCTACCTGAAAAAAGCAGCGGCATATGCCAACGCCGATCTGGGGGTTTTGGAGGTTTCGAAAAGGGACCTGATAGCCAAAGTATGTGATGAGATATTAGGAGGTAAACTCGATGACCAGTTTCCACTCGTAATATGGCAAACCGGGTCAGGTACACAATCAAATATGAATGTCAACGAAGTTATATCCAACCGGGCATTGGTATTAAGTGGCGGTAAACTCGGAGAAAAGAGTCCGATCCATCCGAATGACGATGTAAACAAATCACAGTCTTCAAATGATACCTACCCTACCGCATTACATATTGCCGCATATAAAAAGATTATAGAGCAAACGATACCTAAAGCTCAGGAACTACAGACGGCTTTAAGCAGTAAGGCTAATGATTTTAAAGACATTATAAAAATAGGCCGGACACATCTGCAAGATGCAACACCACTAACCTTAGGACAGGAGTTTTCCGGTTATGCAGCTCAATTACAATATGCTATCGATGCAACTAAAGCTACATTGAAGCATTTATCCCAGCTTGCACTGGGAGGGACAGCTGTAGGTACTGGCTTGAATACACCTGACGGATATGACGTGAAGGTAGCAGAATACATTGCCCAATTTACAGGTTTACCTTTTATTACCGCCCCTAATAAGTTTGAAGCGCTGGCCTCGCACGATGCCATTGTCGGCACCCATGGGGCCTTGAATCAAATGGCGGTGGCACTATTCAAAATAGCGCAGGATATTCGTCTGCTGGGTTCAGGGCCACGTTCTGGTATCGGAGAACTGATATTACCCGAAAATGAACCGGGATCGTCAATTATGCCGGGAAAAGTAAACCCTACTCAAAACGAGGCCATCACAATGGTTTGCGTACAGGTTATGGGGAATAATACAACAATCTCCATCGCAGGATCACAGGGTAATTATGAACTCAATGTTTTCAAGCCTGTTATCGCGGCTAATTTTCTGCAATCAGCCCAATTACTAGGTGATGCTTGTAAATCGTTCAATGACCATTGTGTTGCAGGCATAGAGCCTAACCACAAACGAATAAAGGAATTGGTAGATAATTCTCTGATGCTTGTTACCGCACTTAATACACATATTGGTTATGAAAAAGCTGCTGCAATAGCAAAAGCCGCGCATAAAAACGGAACAACATTAAAAGAAGAGGCTATTAAATCAGGATTCCTTACCGCCGAAGAGTTTGACAAATGGGTTCGTCCGGAGGATATGGTTGGAAGCTTGAAACTGAATTAAATGATAAATAGAATAACGGCTTAAAATAAAGAATCTCTTCAATTAAGTTTGAAGAGATTCTTTATTTCGTGCGCATGAAGGAAGCACTTTGCTTTTATAATATTATTCATTTGAGCAATAGATATTAAATCGCCTTATTACTTATTCTTTATTAGTCAGTTTTATTGATAAATGTCCTATATTATAGATATCAACAGCTAAATCTTTTAATATTTTCAGAGAAAAAAATAGTAGAAATAGCAGTGTAAATAAGGATGCATAATTGACAATAATCAACGCCGAAATGATCTGGGCTGGTTATACATGGAACTACAAATATTCAAAAGATAAATATTATATCAAGCTTCAGGAAAAAACAAAAGCTGAAAAGAAAATGAACCGCCTTTCTTACAATTTAGGCGGTTCAACTATCGAAAGCAATTATTTTACTATTTAATCTTCATCACTTTCTCACGAGTCACATTACCCGCTTCATCTGTTTTTTCCAGAATATAGATGCCTGCATTAAGGGTTGTATTCTGGATGTCGAAATTGATAGCTTTATTCTCTTTGTATACAAGGGAACCTGTAGGAAAAGAGTAGATCTTGATATTACTAAGAGTAGATGATGGGGTGTAAATGGCTGATTTTGTAATTATTACAGGGGAGTCCTTCCCTTCATTGGGTTCTTCGTTTGTAATTGTTACAAAAAATAGTTCTGAAACAGTTCCGCAGGAGTTACTAGCTGCTACTGTGTAAGTATAGTTACCTGCAGGTAGATATTTGAATGGGATAGATATTGTTCCTGCATCATCATTTAGATATCTACTTGATAATGGAGATCCATTAACTTTCCATGTGTATGATGTAGGGGTACCATTGAAAATTGCAGTAAGGAAAAATGTTTCTAAAATATCTCTATACTGAGTGGATTCATAATTAGGAGAGGATATAAATCTTGGCGGGCCTACCCATACTTGAGAGTTTTCCAAGGAATAGTTTTCCCCATTATATGTTACTATTGCTTTTACTGTTCCATATCCATTACCCGATGCGCGGAAAGTAGCATTTGCCGTTCCTTGACCGGAGACGAGGGCCATATTCGTTCCAGCTTGCCAAGTGATAGTGGCCCCACTCATTAACGAATTAATTGAATATGATACATTATTTCCGTTACATACTACCGTATTATTTGAATTGATTGATAATACGGGTTTTATATCAATAGACTTTGTCGCTGACAAATTTCCAAAATCTGTATTTGCAGTAACTACTATTGCATTATTTATAGTTTTAGAGTCATTTTTAATAAGTCGAACTTTATAGTTCAGGGTATTTTGTCCACTGACATATTCAAATTCTGGAGAATTATTCCAAGTCAAACTATTTATACCTATATTAGGATTGAATGATAATGTATATTCAGCATATTCATTATATTTGACAGTTGACGGTCCGGAAATGGATACAGCAGCTTTCTCTATAATAACTCCATAACTTGCTCTGTGATTTTCCCCATCTGAGCCGTAAATTTCTCCTGCTCCAGCTTTTCCCCATTTAACTTTAACCGAAAAAGAACTCCTTGCTGATATGCTATATGAGGAAGAGTTATTAACTGTAAAAACACCATTAGTACACCTTAATTGTATATATGTATCACTTGAGCCATATATTAAGGATATATCGTATTCATGCGTCTGGTCTTCTAAAGGTCTAGAGCCTAAATTATATTTAGGATATATTCCTGATAATTGAGCTGGTTGGGCGTTTATATTTATCAATGAAATAAAAACGAAACTTAATAACAACAATATCTTCTTCATAACCATAAATTATTAATTAAACAATAATCACTTTGGGGAAGCTTATTGTATACAATATTTATCACAAATAGAAAAATGGGTAATTTTATTCCATAGGCATTATTTTAAGGTTGATTACTCTTTCAAATATAATGCAATTTTCGTAAATTAACATCAATAGTAATTTTTTTTATTATAAATATAAGCATTTTAATGTGATATTCACTTTAATGAAATCTTCCTGTTTTTCCAAGCAAGACGGTTGTAACGATAAATAATAACTATGAATTGGATTAGAATTTATATTTTAGTCCGAACAAATGTCCGTTATTTTGATTTCCTAAACTCTTTTGATATTGATATTCAAAGCCTAAATTATGGTAGAATATCCCGCCTCCCAAATTAACGTAGTTAAGAGTAGAATATGAGCCTGATATAAATGGTTGCCAGACTTTTCTTTTATATATTATCTGGCGCTCAATCATCGGAGTAAAATTGTAATCTAAGGTTGCAAGTCTGTTATATTGAATAACCGGGAAAATTCTAACTTACCTTGTGTCTTATTATCGAAGGCTGTTAGTTTATATGTTCGCTTTAGCTCCCAATCTGCTATTATTGTAGCCGTATCAGCCGGAAGATTCACATACTTTATACTTCCTGTATCCCGGTAATGAATGTATGGTTTTTCTTCTTTTATCGGTTTAAACTGTGTCGGACTTACTGATCCGGTTATTGTGGCTCCTTTTATATATTCTAACTTTGGTCCGGTATCAATACTTGAACCGCCAATAAAAATGCCCACTACAAGACAAACTAACATTGCTAAAAAAATGAGTGATGCTTTTTTCATGGCTTAGTCCCTTTAGAATATAATACCTGTTTCCTATTATGCAAGAAGTTATTTCTACCATCCTGATATAAAATAGCCTGGTCAAAATCTAAACTGCTTTTCAATAAGGTTGCAAGTAGCTTTCGCGGATCTTTAACCTGGACATCGGCCGCCTGCCCTTTTGTGTGCTGTGAGTTCGGTACGCCTCCGACTGCTTTATTCGTTTCCTGACTTCTAAACCCACTATTTATTATAGAGGGTTCATTGTATAAATATCCCTTAGCGGTTGCAATAACCTTTTGGCTAACGCTGTTAAATTCAACTGTTGTTGAACATCAGGTACATTCTCTATACCTCTTGCTACGGCCGTGTTGGAATGGCTTAATTCCTCAAACGTGAAATTTTTAGTTATTTGTGTTGCCATCACTATCTTCTTTTAAGTATTTACCTAATTCTGCAATAACAGCTGCTGCATCATCTCTATTTTTAATAATACTACTGGCCAATGTGCCAACCCTTTCAAATTTAGCCTTATCTTCAGCCTTTTCAAGTATGGACTTCACTTTTATTATGCCGATACCGATTGCACCGAATAGAATTAGAACAGGAAGAACAGGAATAGAGTATCCGTGATATCCATTCAGATAACCGACAGCAGTCATTTGCATAGCGTCTACAATCGTCAATGCAAATAATGGGATATAATTAAAAATTCCAGTTATTAGAGCCTGATATCAGTTTCTCGAATGACGGTATAGATGTAGCTTCCAAAGATGGCATATCCTTACGGATAACATGCCAGCGGGATTGTGGGAATACTTCAGCCAGTCGCATGAATATAGCCAGACACACAAATGTTTTCCCTCCGCGTATGGCCCCGCCGTATGAAAGTATTTTATACGGGTTCTTATGCTGAGCCGCTGCCATGAATGTAAGGAAAAACTCTGCTTGTTTCGGATTCTTAGTCAGATCGATATTCGGCTCTTTTCCGAACCGTTCCAGTTCTGGTTTTTTAAACTTCGATTTCTGTACCATCGGGTAGTCTCATTGTTGCGGGTTTATCATCGTCTGATGTATCATTGCTACCGTTGAATTGATCGTTAGAAGTTCTGTTATTTTGCCAGTTTTTAGGGTCACGGTTGGATAATGCGAAAAACACGGCAGCGGGCACAGGTTGATAGTGTTTATCTGTAACTGAATGCTCTTTTACTTTTACAATAGGTTTATCGTTCTCATCGCGCTTACCCGTATCGGCAGTCACGGTGCGCTTTTCCTGTACCGTATATCCGCGAATCATCTTGACAAGAGATTTCTTGGCTTCGGTTATAATCAATTCGTTAAATTCATTTTCCGCTTTCTTTATAGCGTCCGAAAAGTCGGATTTTGTTTTAAGCCAATGATAATATGTGTCTTTTGCAATACCCACCGTCCGGCATATCTCGGCAATAGTATAACTATCTGTACGAATCAGTTCGCAGATATTTTCAACTATCTTCTTATTGTATTTTGCCATGATGGAGAAGCGCTTTACCCTAAAATATAAAAAGGAGCTACTTTTTCGGTAACTCCTCTTATTAGTTTTCATTCTGTATCTTCTCTGCTCCGCTGAACAAATTGTATATATTATAGAAGATCATCCTGCCGATGATGATACTGCAGGATTTTAATTATTGCTGCAACATACATTACAAACCTGTACAAACTCACCTGTTTTCCTTCCAATCTGGAATCCACGGTAACTTTCTTATTTTCACAAACTCCTTGTAATAATCATCGGGACTTTTCCAAGTTGCTGTATCAATCTGTATATTATATTTCATATTCAATAAATCTGTAAATATTTGATAATCTGTATAGCCATCAATTGATTTATCTTTTATATCTGCGATAAACCATGCCTGATTATATTCGACCCCTTTTATATATACTGTTCCCAAGGAACGAAATAAATAATGGAGACTATCCACACATTTCATTTTGTTAATACTAGTTATCGAATATATGTTTGCTTTATATCCTATAACACCCCATGTGATTTTATCATTACTTATCAATTCTAAAGGCTTAGTCAGAGGCATCCTTCTGTAATCCCAACCACCAGTTTCATGATAATAAGGATCCGGGTGTTGATCTTTAACACCTCCTATACAATTAAAGAAGCTAATAATAATACTTAATACTAAAATTATTCTCATTTTAATTCTGTTTCTGTTGTCCATGTTGCTCTTGTTTTCGTTTGATCGCTTCCCCCCGCAATATCATGATATAGAAAACCTAACACGCTGGTTATTATATCATATGATAACTCACTGCCATTAGGCCTTAAATCCAATTTCTCGTTTGGGCTTAACGAATACGTTATTTTCACTTTTCCATCTTTCGAGACTGTCGCGCTGGCGTTTACATCAGTATTTCTTATAAGCCAGGTTAATGAATTTAGGGCGACATCTAATGTTTTCCCAACTTCCCAACTTCCTTGACCATCTCCCCTACTTCCTCCAAATTGGACGCGTAAAATACCTCCATAAGTAAAATCTTCTTTCCCTAATTTTTCATTACTTTCCAATTGTCCGACAAATGACTGTTCCGCTATTTGCATTGCCGGATCCGCTTTTATCTTATCGATAAGATCTCCTTTTAAATTTACTTCATCATAACGCGATAGGGAAGCTGCTACTGCTCCACCTAAACTAGAAGCATCTGAGCTAATACCTGTAGTATTACCGATAGTTTGTCTCACAACTGTATATGTTGCTGCATATAGAGCTTTTGCACTTTTCCACAATCCTGGTTTATCTGGTGGACCAAACATTCTACCATCTTTATCTACAAATTTGATAGGATTATTAGCCGAATACGCATACGGACTAATATTATAATATTTCTATGCCAATGGATCAACACTCGTAAACCTTCCTAACGCACTCTCATAATACCTCGCACTATAATCATACATATTCAACCCGTGCATCTGATCCAGTTCCTTATTATTGTACTTATACGGCTGCAATTCACCACCTGTCCCCGGAGCAAAGTGCATCCCGAAAGGATAATAATGGTTGATCTGGATTACCGTACCGCTTGCATTAGTTACTACCCGGTTATTTCCCAAATGGTCGGTCAGGTAATAATGATACACGCCTGCTTCGATATAACCACCCTCTACCAATATCCGTTTTAATGCATTATTTTCATAGATGATATTACCCACATAATCCGTAGTCTTTGTCATTGTCAAGGCGCTTACGTTGACTGCCGAACCGATGACAGGAGTCGTAGAATAATTCGGATTCCATTTCTGCACTGATTTCAGCTTCACGCCTGAGGCTGTATATGTATATTCGTTGCGTCCTTCGGCTACAGGGCTTTTAATATCCAGCAGCCTCGGTAAATTTAAGGAATTATATTGAATATCGGTTATGCCTTTATTCAAATCTTTATTCATCGCCCCATTAGCATTGTAAGTATATTCGGTATCGGTGTTGATATAGTCTTTTATATCCATTGACCCGTTAACACCTGTGGCGGTGGCGGCATCTGTCACTTTCTTCAGTTGGTTGCCATTGTAGGCAATAGTAAGGTTGTCTACCACAGGACTGCCGGCTATCGTGGCATTACCACGGCGGACGATGCTGAGCATATTACCGTGCTTGTCATAGGTGAATTGCTCATTGAAACGTCCGGTAACTGTGCTGTTCTCACCGTAATCTGCCTTTGTCAGCCGTGAAAGATTGTCGTAGGTATAATTGTACATCCGAAGAACAGTTGATTCGGTTGGGCATAACCAGCTCATTGCCGAGATATTGCCATTATATTGCTTTACGCTGCCTCCATAGGATTCATTATAATACAGCGTTTCAGTAAACAACGGGCTGGTAATGGATTTCGTCCACGAACGCACATTATAGGCATAAGTTGAGTTCAGGTTCGCCTGTCCTCCTTTCTTATTTGTCTTCAACCTTCCCAAATCATCATACGTATTCTCCGCCAGTGTTACCTGCGGTTTTACCGTTGCTCCGTCCGTCAGCTGGTGGGTGGTGGTTAGCAACCGGCCGGCATGGTCGTAGGTATAAGTATATAGTTCAGTCAGCTTTCCACTACCATTGGCATCCTTGGTGTGTACATGCATTTTCTTGACCGGTTGCCCAGTGAAATTGTAAGCGATGTGTTCTTCGTCAATACCGCCCAGATGATTCGTCGAATTAACCTGAATAATACGTCCGCGATTATCATAATACATTTTGGAAGCTATTTCACCCAGGCTGCCATCTGCCTGAAAGGTCTTGATACGGGTGCCGATAAGCAACCCTTTGGGAGTTCCTTCTCCCAGGGAATGGTGGATATACCGGTCTGGAAAACCGTCCTTCTTTACAAATTTCAACTTTTCCCTTAAGGTTGCATTAAAATAATCATAATAGTTATCATAGTAATTCAGGCAGAGTGTCCCGGTATATGAAACCTCCGGAAGAGAGTTCCAGGTATATTCATAGTAGCCGCCGGGCTTTTCGATAACAACGATATCTTTGCATTTTGCTATCAGCGCATCGTGTGATTCTGTAGTTTTGTGTATTCCGGAGATTATTACCCTGCCAAATGCATCGTATTTATTAAACGTCCATTCCGCTGTCGGTTTCTTTCCTCTTTGTTCTCCATCCTGCGAAAATATCAGTCTGTCGGCCTTATCATAAACATAATATATCCATTCGCTGCCCGGTATTTTCTTGGCTATGCAGCGGTTGCGCGTGTCGTATTTATATAGGTAAGCCAGCTCATTGAGTTTAGCTTGCGTTATCCCCTCATCCTGAATCCGTGGGGGAAGCACAAAGCATTGGTTGCCGAAGTCGTTATAGACATAATAAGTGTCGAGGGGTGTTGTTCCGTCCATCTGTCTTGTCAGGACTATCTGCCCCAGTTTGTCCTTGAATTCATAGGACGTATTGCCGTCCTCGTCCTTTACCTCTGTGACATAGAGCTGCCCTGTCGCATAATTTGTGCTTTGGCTCAGGGTAGGACTTTGGTTGCTACCCCCGGCTAAATAAAGCTTACAATTGAGTCTGGCATCACCCGCTATATTGGTCAGATAAGCCGTACTCACTTTTTTACCGTTATTATGCCAGTCCTGTCCGGGGCTGTATTCTTCCAATACCCTGTTCAATGGTGAGGCTTCGTAGAGGGGATAGGTATAAGGCTTCTGGTCGTTGCCATTGGTGGCTTTTATATATCCTTTCGCCGTTTCTACCGAAACAAACGCCCCGTTGTTGCTTGCGCTTACCGTACCGGCAAGCCAAGTGTTGCTCTCACGCCCGAAAGCGTCGTATTCCTGTATAGAGACCAGGTCTTTGCCATCCGGGGTGATGCCCCGCTGTACGGTTTGCATGGGACGCCCTAAACCGTCGAAGTATTGGATCTGATCCTGGTAAGCTGTTCCTGCAGCATTGGTATAAGTACGTGTCTGGATGTAGTTCTGAACTGCTGTTTGAGAGTGAAGATTGGCTATCACTAAAACCGATAAGAGATGGATAACTATATATCTTGTTTTCATAATGAAGGTCGTTTATTGGTTATGATAATGATATTCATATTTCTGGAGAGTCTGCTTATTGGCAGGAGCGATAATGTTATCCTTATAAATATAGGTTTCTTTCAACCGTCCGAAATCATCGTAATCATAATAAGCAGTTATTCCTGACGGATCAGTTGAAGTGAGCATGCCTACAAGAGGTTTATATGTATAGGTGGTGACAAGAGTATTCGGCAATGCCCGCAAGCCGTCTATTAGAACCCAGTCCGAGGTCGAAGGCTCATCCTTGGAAGCAATGGATGTCAATGTGGCTTCATTTATGATTGCTTTCACTTGATCATATGTCGCATTTTTGATTTCTGCTATTGGATATTGGTTTTTATAGCCCCAAAGATATGACTATACGAAGATCGATTGTATTATTCTCGGTATCTCAACGGCTTCTATTGCACTGTATTATCAGATATTAGGACGAGGTACTCGTATTGATGATGAAAAAGAGAATTGCTTAATATCCGATCTAGCCGGCAATGTTGATCGTTTCGGAAAAGTGGAAGATATAACATTCGAGAAAGAACGGATATGGAAGATGTATGGTACTGGAGGACGGCTTCTCTCCGGCATTCCTATACACGAGATTGGTAAAGTAAAGAAAGGCGATGCAGAAAAAGAAGTGAAGGAAAGCAGTTCTACTATCGGCAAACCTCTTGAAACAATGCCATTCGGAAAGCATAAAGGTGAAAGCTTCAAGGATATTCCAAAGGAGTACCGAGAATGGATGCCCAAGTCATTCAATTGGCATGATGCAAATATGAATCTGAAACAGGCTATTGTTAATAGCTTGTAAGAGAAAGAGGCTTTTGTTGAACGTTATTATATTTTAAATATAAAATGGTACGTATCAATATCAAGCCTTTATCTGTAAATGAAGCATGGAAAGGTAAACGATTCAAAACAGAAAAATATAAGCAGTACGAAAATACCTTGCTCTGGCTTTTACCTAAAATAAAGATACCGGAGCCACCTTATGAGATCCATTTCAAATTCGGCTTCAGTAACTCCCTTTCGGATTGGGATAATCCTGTAAAACCGACTCAAGATATCTTAAGCAAGAAATACGGTTTCAACGACAAACTTATACAGAAGGCTATCGTTGAAACCGAAATTGTAAAGAAAGGAAATGAGTATATTGAGTTTGGGATAAAAAAAATGAATAAGTATATAGATAAATTATCCTGCCGATGATAATACCGACAGGATTATAATTATTGCTACGCAACACTCAAACGGGACGTCTGCGCGAGCGGGGGCGTGAATATCTTACAACGGAAACTAAGTAGATTAGTCTTCCCATATAACCTCTTCCTCTGATATTGTAATTTTACCTGTATTGGATACAGAATATAGGACTGAATAACAATCATCTGTATCAGGCACACATATGTTTAACGAAAAAATTGCTAATGTATCAGATATATTATTGATATCAAAACTCCAAATTTGATACTTTTGAACTTTATCTTTCGGTATTATTGAAGTGAAATCATTTTTATTAACTTTCTTTTTTAATATTGTTGTTTTACGGTAGTCTATATTCAAACATATCTCTCTATTTCTATACTCATATTTAACCTTATCTCCCGTAGCTAAAATATTATCTTTTAAAATTGTATCATCCAAAGATTCAATTATAGTATAATCAATTCGAAATAGCCCTACTAGAGTGTCTACATGCTGTATGACATTCTGACGAATAGTATCTGAGCTTTCAGATATATTCTTCTCTTTTTTTATACCATCCTCCCTATTTCCTTGTCCGTTACATGTAACAAACAAAAAAAATAAAAGAAAACATATGCTTGCTTGTTTATATAAACCCATTTTAGACATAAAATTTACTTTTTCATGAAAAAATCAATTACTTTTTTGAACAAAAATACTACCTATATCCTTAATAAAATTAGCGACTTTTCCTAAATTTTTAATCAATGTTGTCATAGAGTCTTTATTACTCGCCACGCCATTTACCATTTTTTGAGGATCTTTTAATCCCGTAGCAGATGTGGTTGGATCAACTTTTTTGCCATCTTCATGTATTTCATAATGTAAATGAGAAGTATAGGCGTCCGATTTACCTTTGCCCGAACCACCGATAGTTCCAATCTGATATCCCTCCGATATCTTATCTCCAACTTTCAATCCTTCGGTTATTTCATCTAAATGCATATAATAAGTCGCAACTACTTCTTTTCCATCTTTATTGTATGCAATTTTAACCCTATTGCCACCGCCATCTTTATCATCTGCATAATGTGCAACTCGAGTAACTACTCCAGAATGTGTAGCTAATACAGGTGCGCCTATATCATCACTGCCCGCCCCAAAATTGATATCTACTCCTGCATGTTTTCGATTATTAGGTCTATCAGCTCCATAATTATTTTCATGCCTTCTATTATGTCCATTATATTTTTCATTAACAGGCCATTCTCGTTTTCCCGTAGGATCAATGTATTTCAATGGGTTATTTTTTACGTAAACATATGGTGACCAACCGTATGCCTTCTCTGCCAGTGGATCCACCGTCGGCATAACCGGAATATCAAGAGACAAATACCTGGCACTGTAATCAAACCAGTTCAGCCCATTCCTACCATCCAACTCCTTATTATTATACTTGTACGGCTGAACATCTTGCCCCGTAGCATCCGCAAACGGCATACCGAAAGGATAATACTGCGTACTCTGAACCACCAATGCCGCTGCATTGGCCACTATCCGGTTGTTACCCAGATGGTCGTTGATGTAAAAGTAATAATTTCCTGATTCATAATAACCACCATCGACAAGAATTCTTTTCAGTGTCCCGTTTTCGTAAATGATATTGCCTACATAATCAGTAGTACTGCTCATTGTCAGTGAGCTTACATTAATATCCGAGCCGATTACCGGAGCTGAATAATAATTCGGGTTCCATTTCTGAACAGCTTTCAGTTTCTGTCCCGATGCAGAATAGGTGTATTCATTCCGTCCTTCGGCATTCATATTCTTTATATCCACTATTTGCGGAAGGTTCAGGAAGTTGTAGGTTATAGCCGATATACCTTTGTTCAGGTCTTTGACCATCGCCCCGTTGGCATTGTAAGTATATTCTACCCCTGTCCCCTTGGTATAATCCTTAAAGTCCATAGACGCATTCAGCGTTACATTAGGCCCTGCGTCCGTAATATATTTCAACTGGTTGCCGGTATGCTCGGCCGCGAGGTTATCTATTATCCCGTAGGTGGAGGCAGCCGTCATGCCGTAACGTTGCAAGGTCTTGATGTTTCCATGCTTATCATAGGAATATGATGTTGCAAAGTTAGTAGGGGATTCTCCCGTATAGGTTGCTGCTTTCAGGCGGGAAAGGCCGTCATAGGTGAAAGTGTATTTCCTGGTTTTGCCTGCCTGTCCCCACTGCATGGATGATATATTACCGTTATAGCTATAAGTCAAGGCCTCGTTAAAATTCGTATTGGCTATGCTGTTTGTCCACGACCTTATATTGTAGGCATAGGTTGTATTCAGGTTTGCCTGTCCGCCTTTCTTATTTGTCTTCAATCTTCCCAGTTCGTCATAGGTGTTTTCGGCGAGGGTTACGGTAGTCCCACTATTCAGCAGGTGTGCTTCCAGTACCAGCCGTCCGG
Organism: Dysgonomonas sp. UBA7710; assembly: GCF_002482385.1. Classification (GTDB taxonomy): domain Bacteria; phylum Bacteroidota; class Bacteroidia; order Bacteroidales; family Dysgonomonadaceae; genus Dysgonomonas. The sequence goes on from NZ_DLFW01000006.1 coordinate 47,349, forward strand.
CTTGGTCATATTTGTAGATGTAATATTCGGTCTGGGTATTCTTGCCTGTAACCTGATGCACATGTTTCCTCTGTGTCGGCTGTCCTGTGAAGTTATAGGCAATATATTCCTTTTCGATACCTCCGGCCAGGTGGTTATTACCCTTGGTTTGTACCAATCGCCCCTTGGCGTCGTAATACATCACCGAATACAGGTAAGAAGATGCCGTCCCGTCGGATTTTATCTGTGCCGTCAGGGTTCCTGTCAGCATCCCTTTGTTCTTATACTTATTAGCGTCGGTATAATCAGTCCCGTACCATGTGCCGTAGCCTGCTTCGGCATTATACTCCGTTCCGCTTACCGGTATCTCAGCCATACCCCTGAAATTATAGTTATCATAATAATTGACAGTAAAGATTTTCAAATAGGATGCCGGAATATTCAGGTAAGTGTTTCCAAGCTTTATTTTATAACCGCCATAATTTCCTCCGAATTCGGCACAAACTGCGCCGCTGTCCACACTTATCAGGTTATAGGTAATTCCGGTCAGGACAGTACGCCCCAGCGCATCCGGAATGGTGAACATCCATTCCCCTCTGCTGCGCTGCTCCCCATCCTGTGAAAAGATCAGGCGGTCGGCATTATCAAAGACATAGTATATCCACTCGCATCCGGGTAACTTCTTGGCTATACAGCGGTTGCGGTGATCATATTTGTACTGGTAGGCCAGCTCGTTAAGTTTGGCCTGTGTTACCCCTTCGTCCTGAATCCTTGGAGGAAGGACAAAGCATTTATTGCCGAAGTCATTATAGACATAGTAGGTGTCATGTGGTGTCGTCCCGTCCATCTGGCGGGTCAATACTACCTGACCGAGCTTATCCTTGAATTCATAGGAGGTATTGTCGTCCTCGTCTTTCATCTCGGTGACATAGAGCTGGCCGGTGACATAGTTGCCGCTTTGGCTCAGAGTCGGGCTTTGTTTTGTTCCCCCTGCCCGGTACAGAATACAGTTCAGGGTAGCATTTCCCGATATGTTTGTTTTATAGGCTGTACTTACTTTTTTACTATTATTATACCAGCCTTGCCCCGGACCGTATTGTTCCAGAATCCGGTTCAGAGGTGAAGCTTCATATACGGGCCTGCTGTAAGCCGAATCATTGCTATAGGTAGTCATTGCTTTTGCTTTGTAGGCAGTAAAAGGCATATAAGCCCCGTTATTGCCTAAAGCAACAGCAGGCAGCCAGTTGCTTGATTCCCTCCCGAAACTGTCGTATTCCTGAAAAGTGACCAGGTCGGCATAGGAAGGCGTTACCTTTTTCTGTACAGTCTGAACGGGACGTCCAAGCCCGTCAAAGTATTGGACTTGGTCCAGGTAGTCTGTTCCCGCTTCATTGGTATAGATACGGGTCTGGATGTAATTCTGGTTGGAAGATTGAGAGAATACATCCTGGACAGCTGACAATAGCAGCGGGATAATATATAAATAGAATGTTTTCATAATTTTATGTTTGACTTAATACTGAATATTAAACTTCCATGATTTTACCACATCATTAATTCATAGGGCGCGGATATTCTACCTGACACCCGAACCATTCTATTTGTCCATTGACAGTACGGGATTCCAGTTCTTTGAATTTAGGGTTTATGAAAAGCCTGGCTTTAGTGTTATTCCCTTTCGGCATGCGCAACTCTACTTTACTTACTCCGGCAGGTATTGCTGTATAGGGAAGTACGCTAAACAATGATTCATCAGGGAAGTCAATGCTACTGTATGGATTTGTAAATGTTATCGAGGCATTAGGTGATGCCGGATAATTATTACTCGGATACCACCACATGGATAATGTAAGTTGACTGGAGCCGTAAAAACAATATTTGAAAGAGGTATTTTGGCTCGTAGGTACATTAAGATTAGCTGTAATTATACATTCCCCATTCTCTTCCTTCCACTGAATATTTTCAAATATTGGCGTCGAATGATAGATATTAAAGCTTTTACTTATGCTTACCGTTTCTTCGGTCAGTTCATCAGTTAAGGTACATGTTACCGTCTTCTGCCCTTTCCAAATTTCCCCCAGATTCACGGTATACTCCGGCGTTGTCGTAATTTGGTTTGCAATGATTTGACCTATGTCATCTTGTATTTTCCATCTATAATAAAACTGGTTTGGCCCTCCGGATTTCAAAACCCTGAATGTATAATATACAGCTGCTGCCATGTCCAGATTATCCGGAATTGACTCGAATGCAATTTGCATTGGATATCCAGCCGAGCTGGGATTGTTTTTATATTTATATGTGTTTTTATTTACAATATTGCGCTTATTGTCAAAAGCGGCTCTTAACCTACCAGTTTCATCATATTCATAAAAGGTAGAAATACCCATCGGGTCAGTTGAACTTATTATCCCTACTAATGGGCTATATGTATAGGTCGTAACATGAGCGCCACTCAAAGTGCTTCGTAAGTTATTTATTGCCTTTAAATCGGCCTCAGAAGGTTCTATTGCAGGCGCGATCCTGTCTATTAATGCTTGTCCAAGCGCATTAACGACATCAGAATATCTTGTGTTTTTTATCTCTGCAATAAGATATTGTCCTTTATATGACCACAAATAAATATTTTCTTCCATATCATTGTTGGCTATAGATGTGGGAACACCATACTTATTATAAGTTTGATATGTTTGCTTTTTTATAAAACTGGAACTTAAGGTAGAAGAGGTTAAACTGAGCGGAGTACTTGTATATAATTGATAAAGATTATTTCTCAAGACCATTCCATTCACATCTTTATAATCATATTTAATACCATCTATAGCTTTTTTTTCTCCAGTTTCACTTGTCTTTATTGCTTTTATTATCTCTACAGGCTCATTAATAATATTTTTATCAGTAAGTATTTTAATATTATCGGTAGTAGGAAGATTATCATAATCTATAGGGTATTTATACAAAATGTTATAAAACAAACCATTGCTATCAATAGTTTCTAATTCAGATACTAGGTTTGTTTTATTGTATTTATAATTTTCAATATGTGAGACACTATTTTGATCAATTGTTTGTTTCCGTACTAACCTGCAAGGAACCAGAAACACTTTATTTGCAATGTTCCCATAAGGCAATCCCATAGTACTCACAGCATATTTATCTTTAGCCTGACTTAAATTATATGTATAATTCTCGGTTAACACGACTGTATTATTACCGGAATAGATGGTTTTCTTCAATAATTTCCCTCTGAATGCCGACATATCATTCATTGTATAAATACTATATTTGTCTTTAAGTTCAGGCAGGGTTAAAGATCGGCTGACCAAGGTGTATCCGTACATATAGTCCAAAAGTATTGTGTTTATGTTTTCATCATCAGGCACATCGGTCCAAGTTGAAAAATTATAATGTATTTGACTTCCATCTGATAAATATTCTATTACATCAGGATAACCTATATGATATTCGCTCATATTTTTTTCCTTAGATAATGTATTGCTACTTATTATTGATAGAGTTCTGCTATAATCATTTCTTAATTGTGTATATACCTGCTTATTTTCTTTTGGATCCCAAATATAAGCCGATGAAAAATTATAATATGCCAAAACTTCCGTTGATTTGTATTTAGGTAATAAGTTTATAGCTCCGTTCAGATTATTTGTCTGAGGATTCTTGTACTGGAAAGTCCTGTAATTATAAACTTTATCTGTTGTTTGGTCTGAATCTTTCATAGAATATACTCTTGCTCCTCCACAGGGAATGCCGGACACGCTTGATATATCGTCATAATGGAGGCTCTGAGAATTTTTTTTCTTATAATTATTATATCGATTATACTCATATTCTATTTCAGTTATACCACCGGTAGGATATACGACCTTTTTTAATAATCCTACTTTAAATACAGTGGTATTTACAGCTTTACGGCTTTCTATATTTGCCAGATAATCACCGGCGTCTTCTGATATATTGTATCCCCCATTCCAAAAACCCCAATGGTCAGTAGCTATTGTTTGAGGATTAGGCCACTGGCTGGTATAATTGTATTCAAACCCGTAAGCTTCTGGATCTTGTGTGTGTGAATTATTCTTTAAATTTTTAAGAAAAAAGTAGGAACCCTGTATTTCATATGTGAAAGAACTTTTTTTTATTAATCTGTTCTGATATCTTATATCTATAAGGCTGAGATTTAATAAATCTTGATAGCCATCATTATAAAAGGAGTATGAGAAACGGTTTCTGGTGAAATTTATTGCAGTTTCGTCAATTGTTATTTTATCCAGCATTGGGACATAAACAAAGTCCAGAAAATCAAATTCTTTTTTCTCCGGCGCATTTAAAGAATTTGTAGCAGAATAGTCCGGCGGTCCCATAGACCATGTAGTCACAAAACCCGAGCTGCCATTAAATACAAAATACTTATACCTTTGCGTCTGGCGTATGGAAGAATATGAGAAATAAACCTTTCTCTTATTTGGCGCCGTTATTGAATTTAAATACCAAGAAGATATAGTTACCGGTCTGAACATTGCTCCTTGCGGATTATTAGGCCACGTATATTCCAAATAAGAGCTGTTACCGCCGAATTCATATGTATATCCGTCTGGAGTAGTTATTTTTATCATTGATCCGGAAGGCGTCCTTTCTGTTCCATATGCCTGAACACTCACTCCATTTATATCTATTTTATACCCATCATCATTTAACGATACAGCATTGCCATTATTACCTATTATAAATTTTCCGTGATGGTTTCCAAAATTGAAAGTAAAAATATCAGGGGCTAGGTCATGTTTTATATTATCATTAACGGAACCAGTTTTCTGAACATTAAAATTCCACAAATCATTTTGGCTATAATTATATGCATTATTACGTATTGCCACTAATAACCCGTCCTTCATATTCTTTTCCGCACTGGAATTATTACCTATATTGTCATCAGGACTGCCGATAACTTCACGAGTTATAACCCCGCCAACATTCAAAATCCAGTTCATTCCTACTAATGATGGCCTTCGTCCCGGGATAAAACCATCAGATATATACTTAATTGATACGGGTATGTTAAAGTCATGATCTTTATATTCCATTATCGGAATTTCTAAATTTAACAATCCATTATAGTGATTGATATCTAAATTCCCATATTTAGCAAATTCTGCTGTCTGAGGTGTGGCAAATCCAAGATTTTGAGGAGTAAAATAATAACTATTAAAACTTGTAGGAATAAATTGAAAATTTTGTGCAATCAGGTTTAGAGGCACCGATAATATCAATAATATAATTATTTTTTTCATAATCTTCACTTTTTAATAATAACTTCATTTACAAATATTCCGTTAGCAATAATACGAAGTACATAATTTTTCGGTGACAAATTGGAACAGTCTACCGTTTCGTAATAAGTACCCGCCGTCTTACTTTCAGCCGCTATCTTCTTTACTGGCAAACCCTCAATAGAATAAAGTTCAAATGAGACTCTGGCATCCTGCTTCAATTCATATTCGATATTCATAACCGATACTATAGGATTAGGGTATATCTTACAGACCATAATATCTTGTAGCATAACTGTCTTGGCTGTAGGGTCGATGGCTTGCTTTTCTTCCGTCCCTTTCCACAGTTCGTCAAGTAAGGCTTGGTTTTCCGGGTCGGTATCCAGGTACAGATGTTCCTGCGGAGGATAGAAAAAAGCTGTCGAAAAAATAGTTGTGCTGTCTGCTATATTAATATTGCGTACTGTTTCGAATACCGGATAACGGTAGCCTTTGCTGTACCAGCGGCAGGTCTCGAGCTGTTTGCCCTGATCGCCCGTCTCTATGCCAGATGAACCTTCTACAGGGGTATTCAGGATGGTTTGTATTGCCTTTACCCGAAGTATAGGACTTAATGTATCCCCCGAAGGTAATATCATCTTACCATAGGCGTCAGCCACGGTAACCATTGTACCATGGGTATGTATATCCACTGTACCCGAATACAAACCTTTAGAGGTATAATCCGAGGTAATCGACTGACCGTAATTCAGCGGATATTGCATTAGTACCATCGGGTTGGTATATTTCAGTTCGACAACGGGGTTTTCATGCCCTGTCTGTAATAGCGAGTCATGTATCATCCGGTAATAATACATCGTATTATGTTCCGTGCCCACAATTAACTCATCATCCGAAATATCCTTTTTAGGATAGCGGGTAGCACCCAGTATATAGACACTATCCCCTTCCAGAGGTGGTAATGAATATGTCAGGGTATAGGCATCATTCAGTGTCTTGATATCTCTGAAATCCCAAAGCTGGTCTTTGCCTGCCCCTCCGGGATCTTTGTATTCTACTTGTTGTTTTATTAACACATCGCCAGGACGAAGATGGTTGTGAGAACTGTTCAATTGGCTAAAACCGGGTAATGCCATCCATAGGAACAGCAAAATGAGAATTTGGGCAGGTTTCATAGTTAAGATATTAATTATTAGTATTTAAATTACGATTTCAGGCACTTGTATAAAGAGAAATGCTTCTCTCTTATAATATAGATAAATGTCTTCTTCAGATTTCACAAATAAAATATAAAAATAACACAATTTAATTAATATTTAATATTTGATAACAGGTTTTAAAACATAAAAATTGTGTAAAGAAATGATCCGATCCGGTTATGCATGCAACTACAAATATTCAAAGGATAAATATTATATAAAGCTTCAGGAAAGAGCAAGAGCGGATAGAAAAGGACTTTGGAAAGATGGGGATACTATTGATCCGTGGCAATGGAGAAAGGAGAAAAGAAAGTGAACCGCCTATAATCTAAAAAAGGCGGTTCATTTATCAGAAGAAATTATTTTTCTATTTAATTTTCATCACTTTCTCACGCGTCACATTACCTTCTTCGTCAGTTTTTTCCAGAATATAGATACCTGCATTAAGGGTTGTATTCTGAATGTCGAAATTGATCGCTTTATTTTCTTTGTAAACAAGCGAACCTGTAGGGAAAGAATAGACTTTTATGGAGGTTGAAGTCGGAGTGCCAGTGGCGGTACTCTTTAATGGTCCATCAGTTGGTACTCCTTCACCTGGGAGTCCCCCTCCAGATCCACTGCAGCTTATAGCCGGAATCTGGAATATTTGAGGAGTAACAGACCAGCCACATTGGTTCTTAGCACTATAAGTAAATAGCATATCACCTTTTGATAATGGTTGTACTATTGCTCTGTTTACACTAGTATGAAAAAATTGAAAATTATTTGACTTTTGAGTCCATTTATAATCAAGTGGGCTATTTCCTTCGATTCCTTCCAATTTAGGGTAAACATCATTGTCCGGCCCAATGCCTTTGTCAATACAAATTGGCTTCGGAAACCATGTCTCTCCGTCAGTGGAGGCATAATACCCAGGAGGTCCTACCCATACTCGAGAGTTTTCCACTTGGTAACTTACACCATCATACATAACAGTTGCTTTTACTGTTCCAAATTCATTGTCTGAAGCACGGAAAGTTGCATTAGGTGTTCCCTGACCTGAGTCTCGCTTTCGCAGTATGATGGCCGCTTCCGCTTTTCTTATGAGTATGTCTCTGTCACTCAGCTTTGCCATCTATAATATTTTGTAAGTCTTCGTCTGATAGATTTTCTAGGTTGCTCTTGATGCCAACCTCACCCGAGAGTTTGTTTTCTTGCCGGTTCTTCCAGTTGTCGGGATC